>NZ_CABPSB010000061.1 GCF_902459655.1 Pandoraea anhela | reverse complement strand
CGGTCGCTGCCGTGTTCGGCATTCTGCTCGGTGCGCCGACGCTGCGCCTGCGCGGCGACTATCTGGCCATCGTGACGTTGGGCTTCGGCGAAATCATCCGTATCTTCATGAACAACCTCGACCGGCCGGTGAACATCACCAACGGTCCGAAGGGGATCACCGGCATCCAGCCCGCCTCGCTGTTCGGCTTCGATTTCTCGAAGGCGCACGAGTTCTTCGGGTTCAAGGTCAGCTCGGTGTACATGTACTACTACCTGTTCGTGTTCCTCGCGTTGCTCATCGCATTCGTCTGCGTGCGCTTGCAGCATTCGCGTATCGGACGCGCCTGGGTCGCCATCCGTGAAGACGAAATCGCCGCCAAGGCGATGGGCATCAACACGCGCAACATCAAGCTGCTGGCGTTCGCGATGGGTGCGTCGTTCGGCGGCGTGGCCGGTGGCATGTTCTCGGCGTTCCAGGGCTTCGTCTCGCCCGAGTCGTTCACGTTCTGGGAGTCGATCGTCGT
>NZ_CABPSB010000060.1 GCF_902459655.1 Pandoraea anhela | reverse complement strand
GTGCTGGTGTTCCGTCCGAGCGGTCTGCTCGGCGAGCGCGTGGCCGATCGTGCATAAGCGGGGAGGATCGACATCATGAATCAACCCGTGCAAACGCCGGTGGCCACGCAGATTTCGGCGGCCGCCGCGACCCGCAAGGCCTACCGTGGCCTGGCGTTCTTCCTCATCGCTGCGATCATCGCACCGGTGCTCGTCGGCTACGCCGGCGGCAACTACTGGGTGCGCGTGCTGGACTTCGCGCTGCTCTACATCATGCTCGCGCTGGGCCTGAATATCGTGGTGGGCTTCGCCGGCCTGCTCGATCTGGGTTACATCGCGTTCTATGCCGTGGGCGCGTACGTCACGGCGTTTCTGAGTTCTCCGCACCTGACGTCGCAATTCGAGTGGATCGCGCATCTGTTCCCCGGCGGGCTGCATGTGCCCGTGTGGTTCACGATCCCGATCGGCGCGGCGGTCGCTGCCGTGTTCGGCATTCTGCTCGGTGCGCCGACGCTGCGCCTGCGCGGCGACTATCTGGCCATCGTGACG
>NZ_CABPSB010000059.1 GCF_902459655.1 Pandoraea anhela | reverse complement strand
TCAGCCACCAACTTCTTGAGCCGCGCGTTCTCTTCCTGTAACTGCTTGAGTTCGCGCACCTGATCCGACTGCATACCGGCATACTGCTTTTTCCATCGGTAGAACGTCTGTTCAGAAATGCCGACATGCCGGATCAGATCGGCCGGCGGCATGCCCAACTCCGCTTGCTTCAGTACTGCAACAATCTGTTCGACTGAAAAGTGCTTGCGTTTCATGGCAAACCCCTCCTTTTTCCATGGGTAAAGTTTGCCGAAAAACTAACACTGCAGGTGGTCCGGATTTCTCAATGCAGATCAAAAATTTCACCTGATATTCATAGAGGTCTGGAATGATGCCCGTTGTTTGTAGCACAGACTAGGGCGAGATCTGGGCTATGTAGAGTGCTAGATTGATGCGCTACCGCGTTAAAAAAGACAATTTCCGACTTTAGGTCGATCGGAGGATTCGTGGACTCGTCGCCCAATAACTGTATTGACCCAGTGAAAACCTGCTCAAGTCATAATCGAGGAAAAGACGATGAGCAAGGCGATGGAAGAAGACATCA
>NZ_CABPSB010000058.1 GCF_902459655.1 Pandoraea anhela | reverse complement strand
GCCAGGTGCTGAATCGCCCCCGAGATCCCCACCGCCACGTACAACTGCGGCGCCACGATCTTGCCCGTCTGCCCGACCTGGTAGTCGTTGGGCACGTAGCCCGCGTCCACCGCCGCACGCGAGGCACCCAGCGCCGCGCCCAGCTTGTCCGCCAGCGGCTCCAGCACCTTCGTGTAGTTCTCACCGCTGCCCAGACCGCGACCGCCCGAGACGATGATCTTCGCCGAGGTCAGCTCCGGACGGTCCAGCTTCGTCACCTCACGGCCAACGAACTGCGACACCCCCGCATCCGGCGTAGCGGCCACGGCTTCCACCGCAGCGCTGCCCCCCGTGGCGGCCGCCGGATCGAAACCCGTCGCGCGCACCGTGATCACCTTCACCTTGTCCGTGCTCTGCACCGTCGCAATTGCGTTACCCGCGTAGATCGGACGCTCGAACACGTCGCGATCCGCCGCCGCGCTGTCGACCTTCGTGATGTCCGAGATCTGCGCCACGTCCAGCAGCGCGGCCACGCGCGGGGCGATGTTCTTGCCGTACGCCGTCGCCGG
>NZ_CABPSB010000057.1 GCF_902459655.1 Pandoraea anhela | reverse complement strand
TTCTTCATGTTCGTCTTCTTCTCCGAAAACGAACTTTACTAGAATCCGGCTGGCCCTGTTTGCAGGGGGCATGTCACCGTCGACGAGCGATGTTCTCAGTCAGAGTAATCAGATAGCGATCGACGTCACTTGCCTCGACCACACAGCAAGGGATCGACCTTTCGCCCAGAGCTTTCAGCGCCTCCAGCCGACCTTGACCACATAACACTTCGTACCATTCGCCGTCTGTTTCCCGCCCGCCAACAGCGACGGTTATTGGTCGCTTGAGCCCTACAGAAGCTATGTTTTCAACGAGTTGAGAGAAGAAATACGGATTTCGCGTTCGTGGGTTGAGAATGCGCAGTTTCGTGATGGGAATCATAGTGATCTCATTGCTGCGCGTTAGCGAAGAAACCAAATGGTCAATGCGGTCATTCATACCGAACCCCCTTTAAGGGCACACGCTTTGCAAGGTGACAGAGCACCCCGAGGTCACTGTACCGATATGCATCAAAACCGAAGTCGTTGAAATCGCCCAATCGAACGCAGTCCATGCATACACCGAATGCCGGAAGAAGGTAGTAATCTCGTATCGACTCGGCGTCTTGCTCCATACGAACTGCGACTGTGATGTCAGGATGCAGTGCATTGTCGAACCGAATAACCCACCGATTTCTTCCGGCGATCGTCTGTCGACATCGAGATAAGACTAGGGAGACGTCGAACTCTTCGTTCACTCGCAATATTCCCGACCTCTCCGTCTTCTCGACACGTGCTCCCGCCTCTAACATTGCGTCCTCAGCCTGAGTGACAACCTGAGGATGAAGCTCACGGAGACGCCGATTTATTTCTACGTAGCGGTAATCTCTGTCCGGCGAATAGCCAATGAGCTCGTAGGTTCGGAGCAAGCTACCAAAACGACCTGCATAGGTGTATTGACCCAGTGAAAACCTGCTCAAGTCATAATCGAGGAAAAGACGATGAGCAAGGCGATGGAAGAAGACATC
>NZ_CABPSB010000056.1 GCF_902459655.1 Pandoraea anhela | reverse complement strand
GTCAAACGGGTAGTGGATTACAACGTAAAAGTTCGTGTGAAGAGCGACGGCACGGGCGTCGACATCGCGAACGTGAAGATGTCGATGAATCCGTTCGACGAGATCGCGGTGGAAGAGGCGGTGCGTCTGAAGGAAGCGGGCGTGGCGACGGAGGTGATCGCGGTGTCGGCAGGGGTTGCGCAGTCGCAGGAGACGCTGCGCACGGCGCTGGCGATCGGCGCGGATCGCGCGATCCT
The DNA here is from genome assembly GCF_902459655.1 of Pandoraea anhela. Taxonomy (GTDB): domain Bacteria; phylum Pseudomonadota; class Gammaproteobacteria; order Burkholderiales; family Burkholderiaceae; genus Pandoraea; species Pandoraea anhela. The sequence goes on along the minus strand of NZ_CABPSB010000056.1, from coordinate 786 downwards.
GATCGAGTCGGACGACGAGTTGCAGCCGCTGGCGGTGGCCAAGCTGCTCAAGGCCATCGTCGAGAAGGAGCAGCCGCAACTGGTGATCCTGGGCAAGCAGGCGATCGACGACGATTCCAACCAGACGGGTCAGATGCTCGCGGCGCTCACGAAGCTGCCGCAGGCGACGTTCGCCTCGAAGGTGACGGTGGCGGACAATCGTGCGCAGGTCACGCGCGAAGTGGACGGCGGGCTCGAGACGATTTCGTTGTCGCTGCCGGCGGTGATCACGACGGACCTGCGCCTGAACGAGCCGCGTTATGTGACGCTGCCCAACATCATGAAGGCGAAGAAGAAGCCGCTGGAGACGCTCAAGCCGGCGGATCTCGGGGTGGATGTGAGCCCGCGCCTGAAGACGCTGAAGGTGGCCGAGCCGCCCAAGCGCAGCGCGGGGGTGAAGGTGGCGGACGTGGCAACGCTCGTCGAGAAGCTCAAGACCGAAGCCAAGGTCATCTAAGGGAGACGACGAGACATGAGCAATCTGGCGAAAGTTTTGGTTGTGGCTGAACACGACAACAACACGATTAAGGCCGCAACTCTGAACACCGTAGCAGCCGCGCTGCAATGCGGCGACGACGTGCACGTGCTGGTCGCGGGGTCGAACGCGAAAGCCGCCGCTGACGCGGCTGCGCAGATCGCGGGCGTGAAGAAGGTGCTGCTGGCGGATGCGCCGTACTTCGGCGAGGGCCTTGCCGAGAACATCGCAGACGAAGTGGTGTCGATCGCGGGCAACTACTCGCATATCCT
>NZ_CABPSB010000055.1 GCF_902459655.1 Pandoraea anhela | reverse complement strand
CTTCGCGCTCGAAGCCGCACCGCGCACCACGCGTGCGCAAAGCATGGACGTGCTGTCCTCGCAGGCCAACATCGCCGGCTACAAGGCCGTGATGCTCGCCGCGAACCTGTATCAACGCTTCATGCCGATGCTCATGACCGCGGCTGGTACGGTCAAGGCCGCACGGCTGGTGGTGCTTGGCGCGGGCGTTGCGGGCTTGCAAGCCATCGCGACGGCCAAACGCCTGGGCGCGGTGATCGAGGCGTCGGACGTGCGTCCGGCCGTGCGCGAGCAGATCGAATCGCTCGGCGCGAAGTTCATCGACGTGCCCTTCGAGACCGACGAGGAACGCGAGATCGCCAAGGGCGTGGGCGGCTATGCGCGTCCGATGCCCGCGGCATGGCTCGCGCGTCAGGCGCAACTCGTTCACACACGCCTCACGCAGGCCGACATCGTCATCTCCACCGCGCTGATCCCGGGCCGCCCCGCCCCGACCCTGATTGCCGAAGACACCGTCAAGGCGATGAAACCCGGCGCCGTGATCATCGATCTGGCGGCCGGGCGCGGCCCGAACGGCGGCGGCAACTGCCCGCTGTCGGTGGCCGACGAGGTCGTCAAGGTCCACGGCGTGACGATTGCCGGATACACCAACCTCGCCGGCATGGTCGCCGCCGATGCCTCTGCGCTCTACGCTCGTAACGTGCTCGACTTCCTCAAGCTGGTGATCGACAAGGAAGGCAAGCTCGTCATCGATACCAACGACGATATCGTCGCCGCATGTCTGATGTGCCGCGACGGGCAAGTGCTGCGCGCCGCATAAGGGGGAAATCATGGAAATGATCAATCACACGGTGATCAACCTGATCATCTTCGTGCTGGCGGTGTACGTCGGCTATCACGTGGTGTGGAACGTCACGCCCGCGCTGCACACGCCGCTCATGGCCGTGACGAACGCCATCTCGGCCATCGTGATCGTGGGCGCGATGCTCGCTGCCGGACTGACCGAGGGCAGCCTCGGCAAGACGATGGGGGTCGTGGCCGTAGCGCTCGCCGCCGTGAACGTGTTCGGGGGCTTCCTCGTCACGCAGCGCATGCTGGAGATGTTCAAGAAGAAGGATAA
>NZ_CABPSB010000054.1 GCF_902459655.1 Pandoraea anhela | reverse complement strand
TGATCTTCGAGTTGCGCAAGCTCTCGGGGGGCAATTTCTCCGGTCTCGGGCTCATTCTTGCGGGCCTCGTCGTCGGTGGCGGCATCGGCGCCTATGTCGCCCGCAAGGTCGAGATGACGAAGATGCCGGAACTCGTGGCCGCGATGCACTCGCTCATCGGTCTGGCCGCTGTCTGTATCGCGGTGGCTGCGGTGGCGGAACCGGCGGCGTTCGGCATCGTGCCCGCCGGTGAGGCCCTGCCGCCGGGCAACCGGATCGAGTTGTTCATCGGTACGTTCGTCGGGGCGATCACGTTCTCCGGCTCGGTCATCGCCTTCGGCAAGCTCTCTGGCAAGTACAAGTTCCGTCTGTTCCAGGGCGCGCCGGTGCAGTTCACGGGCCAGCACACGATCAACCTGCTGCTGGCCATCGCGATGCTCGGCTTCGGTGTGATCTTCTTCCTGTCGCAAAGCTGGCTGCCGTTCATCCTGATGACGGCCATCGCCTTCGTGCTGGGTGTGCTCATCATCATCCCGATCGGGGGCGCGGACATGCCGGTCGTGGTGTCGATGCTGAACTCGTATTCGGGCTGGGCGGCCGCCGGTATCGGCTTCTCGCTCAATAACCCGATGCTCATCATCGCCGGCTCGCTCGTGGGGTCTTCGGGGGCGATCCTGTCGTACATCATGTGCAAGGCGATGAACCGCTCGTTCTTCAACGTCATCCTGGGCGGCTTCGGCGCTGCGCCCGGTGCGGGCGCGGCCGGTGGCGAACAGCAGCAACGTCCGGTGAAGTCCGGTTCGCCCGACGACGCCGCGTTCCTCATGAGCAACGCCGAATCGCTGGTGATCGTGCCGGGCTACGGTCTGGCCGTCGCCCGCGCGCAGCACGCGCTCAAGGAGTTGACCGACAAGCTGGTCGAGAAAGGCGTGAGCGTGCGCTATGCGATCCACCCGGTGGCGGGCCGCATGCCGGGCCACATGAACGTGCTGCTTGCCGAAGCCGAGGTGCCCTACGATCAGGTGCTGGAAATGGACGAGATCAACGGCGAGTTCGGCCAGACGGACGTGGTGCTGGTGCTCGGCGCGAACGACGTGGTGAACCCGGCGGCGAAGAACGATCCG
>NZ_CABPSB010000053.1 GCF_902459655.1 Pandoraea anhela | reverse complement strand
GCCCGCCCTGCGGACCGAGATCCACCGTGGCCAGATCGTGAAATCGCTCGGTCGTGCCGCCGTTGATCGCGAAATGTTTTGCGCCCGCCAACTCGATCACATCGCCAAACGGCGCGAACGCCTCTCGCGTCAACCGCTCGATCTTCAATGCCGGTCCCGCCATGTCACGCTCTCCTGTGCTTTCTGTTCCACTCATGCCTTGCACGCCCTCTCGCAGGTCGCATCGACGGCGGCAACCGCCGCCTGCCATGCCACGACGCGCCAATGAGACAACGAGAGGGACGCCTTTCCCCTTTCGACTTGTCTTGCCTGTGTTTGTGCTTTACGCCGTCTTGTCGCTCAACCGGCCCCACAGACGCAGACGCGAGACCCCGCCGTCCGGCAGGATGTTGAAGCGGATGTGCGTGATCGCGCCCAGCTTCTGCACCTGCGTTTCGAAGTGGAACGGCTTGTCCATCGCGAGTTTCTGTTCGGGCAGCAGCACCGGCCAGAACATCGATTGCGTGACGAGGGACTGTTCGGTGCCGCCCGTCACGTACGCCGCCTGAATCGAGCAGCGGTCGGGGAAGTTGCCCTTGAAGTGTGCGGTGTCGACTTCGATCTTGTCGATCTCGCCCGGCTGCGCCAGCGCGATGATCGCCCAGTCGTTGCCGGGCTCGCGCCGACGGCGCGTCTCCCAGCCGTCGCCCATGTTCACGCCACGGCCCGGCATCAGCAGGTTCGACGCGAGGCCGAAGTGCTGGTTGTTCGCCGCGACCACGTAGCCGCCGTTCTCCATCGCGATCAGGTCGATCAGCGCATCGCGCGAGCGGCTGGCCCAGTCGCTCTGCGGCAGGCCGTACAGGCGCAAACGCGCGAGACCGCCGTCCGGATACAGGTTCACGCGTACGTGCGTTGCGGCGCGTTGCGTGGTGATCGCGTGGTAGTGATGCGAGTTGCCTTGCAGGGTGGTCGAGGGCAGCAGTTCGAACCACTCGGCGGCGTCCGAGGGGGTGTCGTCGGGGCTGAAGCAGCCTTCGAGCGAGGCGGCGGGCGGGAAGTTGCCGGTGAAGTGACTGGTATCGAGATCGACGCCGAACAACACGCCCGGACGGGCCAGTTTGACGATGCACCAGTCGTAGCCGTTCACGCGCTTGCGACGCGTCTCCCAGCCGTCCATCCATTTGCCGTTCTCGTCGTACTTGCCGGGGATGAAGACCGCAGGCTCCGGGTTGAGCATGCGCTCTTTGGCCGCGAAGAATTCGTCGCTGGCGACGAGCGCCTGCGCGCCCAGACGCGGGTCGGCCAGATTGACGTAACGGCGCACGAATTCCGGTGCGTTCGGGTCTTGCGGGGCGAGGGCCATG
>NZ_CABPSB010000052.1 GCF_902459655.1 Pandoraea anhela | reverse complement strand
ATGTCTTCTTCCATCGCCTTGCTCATCGTCTTTTCCTCGATTATGACTTGAGCAGGTTTTCACTGGGTCAATACAGGCAAGCTCAGCCTTTCCAGAATCTTAGAATACGAGTCGAAAATGCTTCGCTGTGTTCGGGTGAGATCACTATGGTCCGCTAGTGCCCACAGTACGAGCTCCAACGTTTCACCGTCGGTACGAAGCAGGGTGGCGTCATATGGCTTTCTGATGAAGTGCTCGATCGCGATGATCGTCTCAACGATGGCAGTGTCCAAATGAGAAATACCGACAACGTCGACAATCTCTTCATCGTAGAACACGGTCTGATAAAGTTTCTCGCAAATTCGATGGATGTAGACCGGAAAACCATCACTTATTGCCGCAATACGGTGGCGCACTTCATCATCAACCGAAAGGCCTAGAGCGGTGGCGGACTTGTCAATGATGTCCCAGCGTGAAGAAACGTTCAGCCGCTCAATTTTCACGCCGTCGAAATAGCGGTTCGCGGAGCCGTGAGCCTCCAGCAGATCGTCGACGGTATCTCCGATGCCACAAAAAATGAACTTGATAGGAACTCGCTGATCTCCCAGTTGCTTCAACAAGTCGGCAAAATGAGAGCGCTCCACGGTGCTCATCAAATCAAACTCATCTATCACAACGATTGGCTGCTTGCTCAATCCACGATCATCTTCGTGAAGCAACAGCGTTACGGCAGCATTCGCATCACGAATGTGCGGCAAGAGTGCTTCCTCCGTCTGACTGGTCGTATCCTTAGTCGCCGTTGCATTCACTGACAGGAAGCTAAGTGGCAACGCTGCAGCCAGATTCCGTGTCAACCGAGACGATAGGGTCCGCTTTGACTCGTACGGATTTCCGCCCCTCAACTTGACGATCACATCCTGCATGACCGACTCGAAAGTGGATGCTTTATGGCAGCTAGTAATAACAGGTTGAGAATCCGCTGACTGGAAACGGAAAGCTGCGGTCTGAGCTAGCGAGGTTTTTCCGACACCACGGTCCCCATGAATGAAAATCTGCCGGCCCCGCATCGCCAAACTGGTCCGAACTCTTTCAAGAGCAGCCTCTCGACCGAACAAATGCTCCGGCGAGGTGACGGGAGACGACGCGCTCAGTTCTTCGTTGAGAATGCGAAACAACTCCTCCTCGGTTGTTCCTCGGATCGCCATTTTCGTCCCTTTCGATAATGTTAATGACATTATACGAAGATGCGGATAACGAACAAAATCGTGTAAAAGAACGCAGGTACAAAGTTGCGCAAAATCCGGGAACAACAGTTGGCGGACGCAATTTAGGATACTCATGACATGCCCCCTGCAAACAGGGCCAGCCGGATTCTAGTAAAGTTCGTTTTCGGAGAAGAAGACGAACATGAAGAAG
>NZ_CABPSB010000051.1 GCF_902459655.1 Pandoraea anhela | reverse complement strand
TTTTTGCATGACGAAGTACGACGAGGCGTTCAAGCGCCGTGCAGTTCGTGAATATCTAGACGGTGGGCGTGGCAGCCGGCATGTAAGCCAGAAGTACGGTGTTGGCTGTACGGTGCTACGGCGTTGGGTGAATGCTTATCGGGAGCATGGCGACGCAGGGCTTCGCAAGAAGCACGAAACCTATAGTGCCGAGTTCAAGATGTCGGTGCTGCGGCACATGTGGCATCACGAGCTGTCGTACCAGCGCACATGCGCGGTGTTTGATTTACGCGAAGGCAATAGTGTCAGCCGTTGGGAGCGCCAGTATCATGAGGGTGGTTTCGAAGCTCTCAAGCCTCGCCGTAAAGGCCGGCCACCCAAGATGTCCCAACCCAAACAGCCACCCCAGCCGACGACGCCCGGCGACGAGCGTGCGCGTGAAGACCTGCTCAAAGAAATCGAATACCTGCGCGCGGAGGTGGCGTACCTAAAAAAGTTGGACGAACTGCTGCGGGCCAAGGAGCACACAGCGCCAAAGAAAAAGCGCAAGCGGTGAGCACATTGCGTGAGCATCACCCGCTCGGGGCACTGTTAAAGATTGCTGGCTTAGCGCGTAGCACGTTCTATTACCAGATGACGGTGGCCAAGGCCGGAGATCGTCATAGCGTGCTCAAGGCGAAGATCGCGCAGGTCTTTGCGTACCACAAGGGTCGCTACGGCTACCGCCGCGTGACGGCCACGCTGCGCCAGAACGGTACTGCCGTGAATCACAAGACGGTGCAACGCTTGATGGCACTACTGCGACTCAAGTCGCTTGTGCGCCCCAAGAAGTACCGCTCCTATCGGGGAGAGGTCGGGCGTATCGCGCCTAATCTACTGGCTCGTCGGTTCGAGGCTAAACGACCCCACGAGAAATGGGTGACGGATGTCACGGAATTCAACGTTGACGGTAAGAAGCTATATTTGTCGCCGGTTTTAGATCTCTACAACGGCGAGATCGTGGCTTGGCAGACCAGTGAGCGGCCTGACTTTGCACTCATCCAAGGCATGCTGGACAAGGCCTTTGTGCGTTTGGCCGAGGGCCAAGCGCCAATGCTTCATTCCGATCAGGGCTGGGCTTATCAAATGCGGGCATATCGCGAACGGCTTGCCGCACGGGGCATGTCACAGAGCATGTCTCGCAAAGGCAATTGTCTGGATAATGCCGCCATGGAGAGCTTTTTCGGCACGCTCAAATCCGAGTGCTTTCGCCTGGCGCACTTTGACAGCGTTGATCAACTACGCCGAGCGATTGCCGAGTACATCCGTTATTACAACCACGATCGCATCAAGCTCAAGCTAAATGGGCTGAGTCCTGTGCAGTACAGAACCCAGCCCTTAACCGCATAACTTTCCCGTCCAACTTTACGGGGTCAGTTCA
>NZ_CABPSB010000050.1 GCF_902459655.1 Pandoraea anhela | reverse complement strand
AAAGTTGGACAGGGAAATTACGATATTAAGGACTGAGTTCTGTACAGCACAGGACTCAGTCCTTTTAGCTTGAGCTTGATGCGTTCATGGTTGTAATACCGGATGTAGGTGGCGATGGCCCTGCGAAGCTGTTCGAGGTTATCAAAACGAGCGAGCCGGAAGCATTCGGATTTTAGCGTGCCGAAAAAGCTCTCCATTGCCGCGTTATCGAGGCAATTGCCCTTGCGCGACATGCTCTGCGGCATGCCTCGGGCAGCCAGCCGTTCTCGATAGGCTCGCATTTGATAGGCCCATCCTTGGTCGGAATGCAGCATTTGCCTCTCCCGCTCGGACAAGCGTCGAAAAGCCTTGTCCAGCATCCCCTGAATGAGCGCAAAGTCGGCTCGCTCGCTGGTTTGCCAAGCCACAATCTCGCCGTTGTAGAGATCGAGCACCGGCGACAAATACAGTTTCTTGCCGCCCACGTTGAATTCGGTGACGTCCGTTACCCACTTCTCGTTGGGTCGACTTGCCTCGAACCGACGCGCCAATAGATTGGGGGCAACACAGCCCACTTCCCCTCGATAGGATCGGTATTTCTTAGCTCGCACGAGCGACTTGAGCCGCAGCACCGACATCAGGCGCTGCACCGTCTTGTGATTGACCGGCGTGCCGCTCTGGCGCAGCGTGGCCGTCACCCGGCGGTAGCCGTAACGTCCCTTATGCTGATCAAAGACTTGGGCGATCCTGGCTTTGAGGGCCTGATGACGATCTTCCGCCTTGGCTGCCGACATCTGGTAATAGAACGTGCTGCGCGCCAAGCCAGCGATCTTCAGTAGTGCCCCGAGCGGGTGACGCTCGCGCAGCACGCTCACCGCTTGCGCTTTTTCTTGGGCGCTGCCTGCTCCTTGGCCCGGAGCAATTCGTCCAACTTTTTTAGGTACGCCACCTCCGCGCGCAGGTATTCGATTTCTTTGAGTAAGTCTTCGCGCGAGCGTTCTTCGAGCGGCGCGGTGGGTTCAGGGGATTGTTTGGATTGGGACATCTTGGGTGGCCTGCCTTTGGGGCGCGGCTTGAGAGCGTCGAAACCACCCTCATGATACTGGCGCTCCCAGCGGCTCACGCTGTTCGCTTCGCGTAAATCGAACACCGCACAGGTACGCTGGCACGACAACTCGTGACGCCACATGTGCTGGAGCACCGACATTTTGAACTCGGCGCTGTAGGTCGCATGCTTCTTGCGAAGCCCCGAGTCGCCATGCTCACGATACGCGCTGACCCAGTGTCGCAGTGCCGTACGCGCTATCCCGTATTTCTGGCTCAGATCTCGATAGCCTCCCCGACCATCAATGTACTCCTGCACCGCGCGACGCTTGAATGCCTCGTCGTACTTCGTCATGAAAAAACCCCCAAGGGCTGGATTTATGTCCAACTCTTGGGGG
>NZ_CABPSB010000049.1 GCF_902459655.1 Pandoraea anhela | reverse complement strand
CGGTCGCTGCCGTGTTCGGCATTCTGCTCGGTGCGCCGACGCTGCGCCTGCGCGGCGACTATCTGGCCATCGTGACGCTGGGCTTCGGCGAAATCATCCGTATCTTCATGAACAACCTGGATAGCCCGTTGAACATCACCAATGGACCGAAGGGGATTACGGGGGTCGAGCCGATCTCGCTTTTCGGGTTTAATTTCTTCAGCAATCACGAGATATTCGGCTGGCAGGCAAATCCCGTCTATCTGCACTATTACCTGTTCGTCACGTTGGCCGTCCTCATCGCATTCGTATGCGTACGGTTGCAACACTCGCGCATGGGCAGGGCGTGGATTGCCGTGCGTGAGGATGAGACTGCCGCCAAGGCGATGGGCATCAACACGCGCAACATCAAGCTGCTGGCGTTCGCGATGGGTGCGTCGTTCGGTGGGGTGGCCGGTGGCATGTTCTCGGCGTTCCAGGGCTTCGTCTCGCCCGAGTCGTTCACGTTCTGGGAGTCGATCGTCGTGCTCTCGATGGTGGTGCTCGGCGGCATGGGCCACATTCCGGGCGTGATCCTGGGTGGTGTGCTGCTCTCGGCGTTCCCCGAGATTCTGCGCTCGACCATGGGCCCGTTGCAGATGAAGTTGTTCGGCACCGTCATCGTCGATCCCGAAGTGATCCGGCAGTTGCTGTACGGTCTGGCCATGATCCTGATCATGCTGTACCGTCCGGCCGGCCTGTGGCCGTCGCCGCGTCCGGAAGAGCGGACTCTGTAAGCCGAGGGAGATGACCTGAACATGAGCGAACAAATTCTTCTGTCCGTCAAGGGCGTGAACAAGCGCTTCGGCGGTCTGCAGGCCCTCACCGATGTGGGCCTGGAGATCAAGCCGGGGCAGATTTACGGGCTGATCGGCCCCAACGGCGCCGGCAAGACCACGTTCTTCAACGTGATCACCGGTCTTTACACCCCGGACTCGGGCGAGTTCAAGCTCGACGGTTCGGCCTACAAGCCCACCGCCGTGCACGAAGTGGCGAAGGCGGGTATTGCACGCACATTCCAGAACATTCGTCTGTTTGGCGGCATGACCGTCATCGAGAACGTGATGGTGGGGCGTCACGTGCGCACGAAGATGGGCGTGATCGGCGCCATCGTGCGCTACCCGGGCGCGAAGGCCGAGGAGCGCGCCATTCGCGATCGCGCGATGGAGTTGCTCGAATACGTGGGCGTGGCGAAGTACGCCAACTACACGGCGGCGAACCTCTCGTACGGCCACCAGCGTCGTCTGGAAATCGCACGTGCGCTTGCCACCGATCCGAAGCTGCTGGCGCTGGACGAACCGGCGGCGGGCATGAACGCGACGGAGAAGGTCGAGTTGCGCGGTCTGCTCGACAAGATCCGCAGCGACGGCCGCACGATCCTGCTCATCGAGCACGACGTGAAGCTGGTGATGGGGTTGTGCAACCGCATGACGGTGCTCGATTACGGCAAGGTGATTGCCGAAGGTTTGCCGCAGGATGTGCAGAAGAATCCTGCGGTGATTGAAGCGTATCTGGGTTCGGGAGGCCATTGATGAGCGCACTGTTGACGATCAAGGGCCTGAAAGTCGCG
>NZ_CABPSB010000048.1 GCF_902459655.1 Pandoraea anhela | reverse complement strand
CATTGCGAGCGCACCGGTCGCACGCATTATCGAAGTCACTCAGGGCTTCGTATTTGCCTTCGACACCACAGATTCGATAAACGGCCACCGGCCGCATGGCTGGGCGTGCTGCGCGCTTTACAACCAAGATGATTGGGTGCCATCGCAGGCGACCCAGGCAGCCAACGGCATCATTATCGACACACCCGGCGGAATCACCGCCGGTCGCGCACTGGGTACGAACATCGTGGCCTATAAGACCGACTCGATGTTCTACGGAACGTTTCAGGGGCCGCCGACAATCTGGGCGTTCAATCAGATATCGCAGGTAGTCGGGGCGCCGTGTCAGGAGGCGGTCGTGGCGATTGGCACGCGGCATATTTTCATCGGCAGCGACGCACAGGTTTATTCATATGACGGCGCTACTGTCGACCCGATCGGCGACGACGTGAAGGATTGGCTGTATGCCAACTGGTCGAAACTCTACCGTGACCGCATTGAAAGCAGGCATGACAAAGAAAACTCGTTGATCTATTGGTACTTCTGTTCGACCCAGTCATCCGACGGAAAACCGGATAAATGCCTCGTCTATAACTATCGGCGGGGAAAGTTCGGGCGCGCGGATGCGAAGATCGAGGCCTCAGTCATTTACATTTCAGGACAGATTACCTGGGATGATCTGGGGACGCTTCCGGGCGTCTCGACGTGGGACACACTGCCGAACGTACCGTACAACTCGTCATATTGGAGCCAAGCATCTGAAATCCCGGCCCTCGTCGACACGAACCACAAATTGCAATCGCTCTCAGGCGTTTCGCAGTCGAGTTCCATCACCAGCGGATGGTTTGGCGACGACCTGCAAAACATGAGCGTTCAGGGCGTTGTGCCGAGATTCGTCAAGGCTCCTGCGACCTGCACGGGGAGCGCTCAATCTGTTCGCATGCTCGGCGAGACGCCAATACCGGAAACCGTCGGTGAACTGTACGATGGCGAGCTCGCATGCGACTTCGACTGTCGATACGCCCAGATCACACTCAATTTCACCGGTGACCACGAAATACTCGGCGCCGTACCGCGCATCACGCCCGCAGGGAGCCTGTAATGCAATTGCCCCAATGGAACCTCGGCACACCTCAAAATATTGCGACGCTCATCAAGGCGCTGGGCGATGCCATGCGGCCGGTCATCCGACAAATCAATGAATTGAGCACCGGTCAAGCGTCTGCGACGAACAACAGGGCCAGCGGCCCGCCTGCTGCCGGCACCACGACGGCATATGCTCAAGGCGATTTCGTCAAGAACGATGCGCCGGCGGAATTGGGCGCGAGCGGCGCGAAGTATGTCGTCACCGGATGGATCTGCGTGGCTGCTGGCACACCGGGAACGTGGAAGGAATGTCGATGCCTGACAGGAAGCTAACTGCCGTCGCACCCACCGATCTGCCCCGGGTATGGCCCGAAATTCGCTCCGAGATCGCAAGCGTGGAGTCGCCGGACGGTTTTATCCCAGAGGATGCCTACGCCGCGTGCAAGGCCGGCGACGCCGTATTGTTCCTGCTTACCGTCGACGGCGAACGCATTGGCTGGATGGTGCTGCGTTTGCTCGGTGCCGACCTGCATATCTGGCTGCTCTATGCGAGCCATGGCCACGACCCGATGACGGTATTCCGAGACGATCTGATGGCGATCGCCAAGGGATCAAACCCACCGGCCCGGAAACTGACTTTCGGCTCAAGCCGCCGCGGATGGGGAAAAGTCGCGCCGAAACATGGGTTTAGGGTACGCAACGTGGTCTATGAATGCGACGTTGATCTATAATTCGGGAAATTCCAGCCAAATCCCTCGGATGTGAGGAAATTATGGACAACCTCCCGATTGCCTTCGTCGTTATCATCGCGATTCTGGCCGC
>NZ_CABPSB010000047.1 GCF_902459655.1 Pandoraea anhela | reverse complement strand
GATGTCTTCTTCCATCGCCTTGCTCATCGTCTTTTCCTCGATTATGACTTGAGCAGGTTTTCACTGGGTCAATACAAGGACGTATTCGGCGCTGAAATTCATCGCTCTTCGGGACAAACAAAAAAACTACGATAACCAGCAAATCACCAGATCGAGGGGGACGTTTGATTTTGATCCGGATCGAGACATTTACGACTTGGGGGATCTGTTTAGGATCTTGGTCGCACAGGCGAATTCGGAAAAGCTGGAAGCTGCGTGCAACAGGCTGGAGGCGGAAATTGGATCTGCAATCCGCCCTTATTTGCTTGACGCTGATCGGCCAGGACAGCATCTGCGCAGCCTTCTATCAGCGCACGATGTCAGGACCACCGACGCAGTGCAGGCACTGCAGTCGTTCGGCATGACTCGCACTATCTACTCGAACAGTCTGAGCCTCGCCGAAGCCTCCAGCAGAGAAATGATCCAATACGTCGCCGAACAGTTCTGGGTCAGCGGTGATTGGATTGAAGGCGCGTACGACCACATATACAGTGGTGCTCCCGGCATGGAGAAAACGACTGACTGGCGACGTAGCCTGCGTGGTGCGTATGATCTCGTAGCGCGCGCCGGCGCTAACGGAGAGCAGCTCAATGTGATACTTCCAGTTTGGCCCGATTTTTACGAACTAGATGCGATCGGAGACATTCTGGATTTTGACGCGCACGACTACGAGCACTTCTTTCTGGTTGCGCGGAAATCGAATGACTTTTCGGTCGATTGCTTTCGCCTGGCCATCAGCGATCCGTTGACCTACCGGAAATGCCGAGATGGACTCTTCTTGCTCTTCCTTGCGGCAGAGATTTACGAGATCGAGACGCAAAGAAAGACGTATATCGATGTATACCAAGCACAACGAGAACACATACGGAGCTGCTACTTGGGGGACATGTTTCTTGTGGATGTCGTATGTGCCGGTCGTTTGGTCCGCAATCACAAAGACTTTATCTATAGCGACGGAACCGCCACGCTGAAAGCAACCCACGACGTTCCGAGCCGGCTCGGCAGTTGGCTGCAGGAGAATTTGACCGAGTTCGTTGCACGGCGTATGTCCTCGCTTCCGACCACTATCTCGTTTCCCTGAGTCAAAGGAGTGGGAGATTCGTTGACTAATTGCGAGAGGCCAATCAGGGAAGCGGTACGGGTGAAGGAGGGCGTCCTCGAAGCGTCCGAATGAGAAACGAACAGAGCACGGTCGATATCGTCAGCTTGGCTATAAGTGATTGGATATGAGCTGCATACCCGCGCAAACGAAAAACATGAACCATGCGAATTTGCGTTGCGGATCGAGCCAGGCAATTAATGTGGCCAGCCCCTTCATTGATCGCAACGTTAGTCGGAGTGCGAGTCGACCGAGAAGAGAGGGCAAAGCCTGTGCGACGACGAAAGTGAGACCGATGGTAACAAGCGCTACGGCGCCCGTGCCGCCAATGATGAGGGGAAGATAGGCCTTCTCAAGCCAAAATGGCCAGTTCAATGGTGTTTGCTCTAGCGAGGTTGAAACCGTGCGCGCAATCGCTGTGTCGGAAAATTGAAAAAATGCGGATGTTACGAGAAGCAGCAACGCCGCAAGCACTCCCCACTTAAGAGGCCTCCAATCGAAATGTCGGTCGCCGGCGAGGTGCCGGTTGCAAACGGAGAAGATGAATAGCGAACCGACGACAGCATATGCAAGAGACCTGTAGACCTGTGTGGGGTGGGGATATATTTTCGCGCCAGCCATCAATAGGACCATGCAGGTGATGCATACCCATTTGGTCACAACCCACAACCCCGCAACAATCTGCGATTCGGACGACTGGATCATCCAGGTGTTGAGTCGGTCGTACCGGTTCTCAATTACTGAAATCGCTTTATGTATGATGGGGTTGCTGTCTCGACCTTCTTGCATGTTATAGAAGACACCGAGCAGGGTAATGACTGTTAGAAGGTCCTTGACGAACCAATGTGACTCGGCTTGCATAATTGGTAGATTGGCGACTCAGTGACTATATCCCGATATATCGGCCGAATCTCAGGCTTCTGAACAGGGCCTGCAACAGTGGTTGTCGCGAAAGTCGGAGTCGCTGAGCAGATGCTAACGTTGCCAGCGCCGCCTGCGCTCGCGCTGACACCCCGGCGCCGAGCAATATCGCTGATTGGGCACCTGGAGAAGAGGGTGAAAAGCGTTGCCACAGGCAAAACAACGGCGGGTCGGTTTCATAAGCGCACTCCGGGGGTATGTAGCCATGTTGCGCGCGGTTGGCCCGGTGTGCGAGTGACATGCCCCCTGCAAACAGGGCCAGCCGGATTCTAGTAAAGTTCGTTTTCGGAGAAGAAGACGAACATGAAGAAG
>NZ_CABPSB010000046.1 GCF_902459655.1 Pandoraea anhela | reverse complement strand
AACGTTGATGACCGAGCGCGCGATGGGTGTCACCCGGGCTTGCGGGCTGGTGGGAATTTCGCGGTCGTTGTTCCGTTATGAGTCGAGCCGAACCGACGACGTGGAGTTGACGAGCAGAATGGTGGCCATTGCGGCGCAGAAGCGCCGGTATGGCTATCGCCGCATTCACGTGCTGTTGCGTCGGGAGGGTTGGCTGGCGAACCACAAGCGGGTTTGGCGGCTGTACAGCCAGGCGGGACTGAGCGTGCGCAAACGAAGGCGCAAGCGCATTGCCGCAGTCGAACGGACCCCTCGACCGCTACCAACAGGACCGAATCAAAGCTGGTCAATGGACTTCGTCTCTGACGGCTTGGCGTACGGTCGGCGGTTTCGGTGCCTGAATGTAGTCGACGATTACACGCGTGAATGCCTTGTCATCGAGGTCGACACTTCACTGCCAGGGCAGCGCGTGAGGCAAGTGCTGGAGCGTTTGCGGGAGATGCGCGGATTGCCGTTATCCATCACCTTGGACAACGTTCTAAATGCAAGCGGAATGTGCAACGCAAGGTAAAGCGGTGCCACGCACACGGCGAGATGCAGTGCGCGAGCTGTCAAAGAGCGGACGACAACCAACCAGTGGTCTTCCGCGGCATCGGGGGAGACTTGCTGACCATAGTGGACACAAGATTCATCGCACACGGCGTGATCTTCACCGTACCTAAAACAGCATAGAAGCCCCAGCGGAAGGTCCGAGCATTATCTACGGGGTCGCCTGCGCCCCAACGGCAGCCGAGAGAGGGATCGATCCACTGGGTAAACCGAGTTCGAAGAACTGCCTGTAAGGCTGGTTCTTCTTGATCATGCTGTAAGCCACGCGAGCCATCTTCGCTGCCACGGCGGTAAGTGCCTTGCGCTTGAGGTCAGCGTCGTCCGGATCTGCATGGATGTAACGTTCATATTTCGAGCGGAATGAGTTCTCCTTCATGCGCACGGCAGCCATGCCTGCCATCCAGAAGGCCAGCCGCAATCGTGCATTGCCGCGCTTGGAGAGCTGCTCGCGCCCCCGCTGGGTACCCGACTGTATCTTCGCCAAGTCGAATCCACAGTACTTCAGGAACTGACGGTGGTGACCGAAGCGGCGCAGGTCGCCGGCCTCGGCGA
The DNA here is from genome assembly GCF_902459655.1 of Pandoraea anhela. Taxonomy (GTDB): domain Bacteria; phylum Pseudomonadota; class Gammaproteobacteria; order Burkholderiales; family Burkholderiaceae; genus Pandoraea; species Pandoraea anhela. The sequence goes on along the minus strand of NZ_CABPSB010000046.1, from coordinate 1,285 downwards.
GGATAGTCATGGCGATCACCGAGCCAATGCCAGGCAGCGTCTTCAGATGGGCGAAGTCGATATTGTCGTGAAGCTCCGCCTCGGCGCGCGCCTCGATTGCCGCTCGCAGTACGTTGAGCTCCTGGTACCGGCGAAGGGTAATGCGGAATGTCTCAACAGCCAGGCAATCCGGCGCGTGAGGCAAGGCAGCGGTGTGTGCAGCTGTTTCCCATATCTCTTCGAGTTTGGCGCGTTTGTTCACCTTGCGGCCGACCAGATCCCATGCAGCAGCCACAAAGCTCTCGCGATCCAGGGCGCGTACATGCGTCGGCGTCGGAAACTCGAGCAGAAAACGCACGAACCATTCGTTGCGGGTGGTGCACCAGTAGCGGTGCATCTCCGGGAAGTACAGGGGCAGGCTGTGGTTGATCAGAGAGTGCTGCACCTTGGTGCGTGCGCGGGAAACTTGGTAGTAGGTCTTTGCAAGTTCTTGCAGGTCATGATGGCCGGCGATCTGCGGGTCCACGTAGCGCTGATATGTGCCACGCCTGAGCATTTCCAGGATGACCTGCGCGTCCTTGGGATCGTTCTTGTCCCAAGAGTTGAACATCGCTTCGCGATACCGCGCCTGTGCCACGGAATTGATGCTGACCACCTCGTGCCCAGCTGTGAGCAGGCGGTGAGCCAGCGGGCGATGGTAGTCGCCGGTCGGCTCAAGCGCTACCCGGCAATTGCCGGGTAGCGCTTGAAGGTAACTCAACAGCCGGTCGAAGTCAGGAGCGCTGTTGGTCATCCGGAAGCGCTGACGCTTCCCGTCCGACAACTCGATCAACACAGCGTTCGAATAACGGGCGATGTCGATTGCAATTAGGTTCAGGGGCAGCGTACCTTCCAGCAAGTCGGCCATTTCGGTTTCCTCCGGCGGGCGGTGAACGGGCAATCCAAAGGATGCCCGTTACCCCTGATGGCTGACATTCTGCATGTACTACGGGCCGGAGTTCGCTGGCAAGGTACTGGATGCCTGGGCGTACGAGGTCGGCATCACGCTGTCGTTCATCCGCCCCGGCAAACCTGTGGAGAACGCCTACATCGAGAGCTTCAACGGGCGGTTCCGCGACGAATGTCTGAACGAACACTGGTTCGTCTCGCTGCGTCACGCCAAGCACTTGATTGAATCGTGGCGTATCGAGTACAACACAGAGCGGCCTCACAGCTCTCTCGGCAACCTGACGCCCGAGCAGTTTGCTCGGGCGCATGAAGAACAGAAGTTTTTAACCTCGGACTCTAAAAGCGTTTCGGACTAAAA
>NZ_CABPSB010000045.1 GCF_902459655.1 Pandoraea anhela | reverse complement strand
GCTCCTACCGCTTTCCAGGAGTTGGTTTAAAGGGACTTTGCTAGAAGCCCATTGGCCCGATTGAAGGGGGCATGTCATGCTACCACTGAGACCTTAGTGCGTTGGTATTGCTTTCGATTTAGCAAAGACTTTAAGTAAGGAGAGTCGAAATACTCGAACACCTTGACCTGCGCGGGGTGCCTCAATTGGGGGAGACGTCGCCAGGCACAACCCCTCCGGGTCGACGCGATCAGATCTAGGCCTGATGGCCGAAAGCGAGCGCAATTGCGTCACCTAGTTGATCCGCCACCTCTTCTGACGGGCCGGGGGCGCTGAACAGCGTGAACTCGACATCGGGCAATGCCGGAAGGCCTTCGTCAGGCGAAATTACCCGCAAGCCGTGCGAGAGCAGCGAGTGCGCCATCGGCGCGAACGCGAAACCGGCTTGCGCCGCGGCACTCAGGCCTGTGCCACTCGGGCACACCATAACGATTCGATAGTCGACTTCCGCTTTGGCAAGCGCTGTGAGCGCCGCTTCCCGGTACGGGCAGGGCTCGGGATGCAAGGCAACTGGCACCGGCAAGTTTGGCGAGATCGACATCCAGTCCGCACCAGCCCAGATCAACGGCTCCCGCCACAGCACGCGTGCCGGCTGCACATCCTGGCAGCGACCACCCACGACGATATCGATGTCGTTGTCATCCATCGATTGAAGCAAATCGCCGGGTATGCCGACCCTGATGCTGAACGCAACACGGGGATGGCGTGCCGCAAACGCTTGCATGACGTTCATCAGCCTGACGTTGGCAAGGTCCTCGGAAACGCCGATGCGGACCGTGCCCGCTTTGGGGCCGCGCAGCAATTGCGCACGCGCCTCACGATTGAGCGCCAGGATCGCGCGGGCATAACCGAGCAACGTCTCACCATCGGCCGTCAGCGTGACCGAGCGCGTCGTGCGTGCGAGCAGATCGTGCCCCACTTGCTGCTCGAGACGCCGTAAATGTGCGCTCACCGCCGATTGCGTCAGGTTCAGACGTACCGCTGCCTGCGTGAAACTGCCTTCCTGAACCACCGTGGCAAAGGAGCGGAGTAAGACGGTTTCAAACACAAGGGCACCTCGCACACAGTGCGATTCGTCATGAATATCGCGATGATACTTCGTTTTTATTTCGAATCTAACTATGTTTTGATGACGACTCATTCACCTGTGTGGGAGTCGTACCTTGCCGACCCTGTTACATATCGAATCTTCTCCGCGTAAAAAGCGCTCAGCGTCCATCGAGGTGGCCACATCGTATATGGACGCGTGGCGTAACGCCGGCCCCGATCGGCATGTCGAGGTGCTCGATCTCTGGGCTGCCGAGTTGCCCCAGCTCGACGGCGACGCGCTCGAGGCCAAGTACGCAGACCTCGAAGGCGCATCGCTCAATGACGCCCAAAAGCGAGCCTGGGACGTTTTTCGCCAAATTTCGCAACGCTTGCACAACGCAGACGTCCTGATGTTCTCGGTGCCGATGTGGAATTTCTCGGTCCCGTACAAGCTGAAGCATTTCATCGACGTGGTGTCGCATCGAGGTCTCCTGTTCTCGTACGACGAACGTGGTCTTACCGGCCTTTTGACGGGCAAAAAAGCAGTCGTCGTCTACGCCAAAGGATTGCGTTACGCAACGGATGCCGCCACGCCAGCCGGCATGCCCGATTTTCAGCAACCGTTCCTCGACGCGTGGCTGAGGTTTATCGGCGTCACGGATATCGAATCGATCGTTGTGGAGAAGACGCTTCTCGGTGCGCAGACGGACAGGATCGGCAGGCAAGCCGCGTGCGAACGTGCCGCGGCGATGGCGGCACGCGAGCTTGAGCGACCGTGTTAAGCGCATTCCGTCTCCGGACTCGGGGCCTTCCTGACCGGAGGAATATTGCAGTAGTTGGCAAGCACAGCGCGTTCGCATGCCGCGAACCGATGGGCAATCCCGATGGTGCAAGCCTTGGCTCGCCATCGCAATCACTATTTTTTGTAGAGACATGACTTTGAACATCCTTAAGCAATTGTCGTTGGCGGTGGCCGGAGCACTCGCATTCGCCGCGTCTGCGCAAGCGGCGCCGGACGCCGATCTGGTTGGAAAAAACGTCGTTTTGGTTCACGGCGCGTTTGCGGACGGGTCGAGCTGGGCAAAGGTGATCCCGCTGCTGCAGCAGAAAGGGTTGCACGTCACATCGGTGCAAAATCCTTTGACGTCGCTTACCGATGACGTCGCGGCGGCAACGCGCGCAATTCACCGCCAAAAGGGGCCGGTGATTCTGGTCGGGCACTCCTGGGCAGGATCGGTGATCACGCAAGCGGGCAACGACGATCAGGTGAAGGCGCTCGTGTATGTCGCGGCGTTCGCGCCCGATAGCGGACAGTCGTCAAATGAAATGAAGAAAGACGTGCCCGCACCCGCCTGGGCCGCTGAAATACACAAGGATTCCGCGGGCTATCTGACGCTGTCCGACAAAGCGATCGCCGAGGAGTTTGCTCAGGACGTAACGCCTGACGAAGCCCGATGGCTCGCCGCAACGCAGGGGCCTTGGTACTCAGGGTGCGTCACGGAAAAGATCGAGCATGCGGCATGGCATGAAAAGCCGTCTTGGTACGTGCTGACGACGAAGGATCACGTTGTGCCGCCGGAACTACAGGCACGGCTGGCGAAGCAAATGGGCGCGAAGGTTTTTTCTCTGGAGACGAGTCATGTTCCGATGGTCTCGCAGCCTGACGAGGTTGCCGCAGCGATCATTGCGGCAGCGCGGCAAGTCCGCTGATTCGCCTGACTGCGCCTTGTCTCGTCACATCAATAAAGGAGGTTGTCATGTCCATGCTCAGGAAGTGGTGGTGCGTGTTTGCCGCGTTCGCCGTGTCCGGCTCGGTCTTCGCTCAGGCGCCGCAGGTGGAGCGCATTCGCGGGGATATCGTTTCGTTCGGTGGCGATGTGCTGAAAGTGCATCGGCCCGGTGGGCAAACGGTCGCTGTACAGGTCGGACCCGGCGCGACCTTATCCGCGCTTAAGCGAATTCCACTCTCCGACGTCAAGGTGGGAACCTATGTTGGTTTGCCTGCGACATCGCACAAAGATGGAAAAATGGTGGCGAGCGCCGTGCTCGTGTTTCCCGAGTCTGCGCGAGGAACGAAGGAGGGGCATTTCCGTTATGACTTCGGTCCGACGAGTACGATGACGAACGCCAACGTCGAGACGATCGTCTCCGGCAACAACGGTCAAGAAATGACAGTCTCGTACAAGGGCGGAGGAAACACGATCCACGTGCCCGCGAATGTGCCTGTCGTGACCTTTGCACCGGCGACGCAATCCGATCTCGTCCCGGGGAAAAAGGTTGTGATGGTGGCGCTGGTGCGTGGGCAAGGGATGATCGAGGCGCAGGTCTTGTTCGTTGAAAAGGACGGCGTGGTTCCGCCGTTGTAATGTCAGGGGAACGGCTCTCGCGCATTCCCGGGATCGCAAGCGTCTCGGTTCAACTGCGCGAAGTGACCCTCACCACCTTCACCACCTTCACCACCTTCACCACCTTCACCACCTTCACCACCTTTGCAACGCCTCGACGGCTCAGTGGCCGTCGAGGCGTTTTTCTGTTCACACGTGTCAGGATCCGGGCGAGGAAGCACGCTTACCTGTTACGAGACCGGTGGTCGGCGCATACGTGCAACGCAAGTTTGGTGCCCATGCGCCCATACGTTGATTCGTGGCGAGGCACGCCGCACGGCGTCTGCCCGGATTCGAGTACCTGGCGCTTGCAGTCCAATGTTCCAGGAGAATCAGCTGCGCGCTCCACTCCGCAGCCTTGTTCTTGACTCGATCATCGAGACGTCGATGTGCTTACAACGCGCCCGTGAGTTCCGGCACGACGGTGAACAGATCGCCCACCAGACCGTAATCGGCCACCGAGAAAATCGGCGCTT
>NZ_CABPSB010000044.1 GCF_902459655.1 Pandoraea anhela | reverse complement strand
ACGCCCGAGCAGTTTGCTCGGGCGCATGAAGAACAGAAGTTTTTAACCTCGGACTCTAAAAGCGTTTCGGACTAAAACCGGGGGCAGGTCAGTCTTCGAATGTTCTCTCAATCGTTGACAATATAGGGAATCGGGCACCACGCTCGCCCTTGTCTGGGAATAACTATTTCCTAGGTGGCGGAAAAGGGCTGCCAGGCGGCGCGGAATTGGTCATTGACTCGATCCCTAGCGCTGGCGGTCAAGGTATTCGGCAGATTATTGTGAGGGTCAAGTAATATCATGATTCAGAAGCGAAGTTTTACCGGTCGAATCACAAGATGCCCGCATTGCCAGAATGAAGTGGCATATTCGTGGATATCAGGCATGGCAGAGCCGCAGCTGCATTTCTACTCCAATGAGAACAATGATGTGCTGGTTCGTAAGAAATGTTTTGAAAATATTGACTCGCTTGTTAAGCAGGGAGCTTCAGAAGAGTTGGTGCTGAATGCTATTGATGTTTTTCTTTCTGAGATTCCGGGGGCGGCGCAAAGGTACTCGCTTTGGAGTAATGCGAAATGCCCATGCTGTAAAAAAGAGTTTCCGTATAGATTCAAAGGAGATCTTAAATTAAGGTTGGAAGATTTTGAGATTGTATTAATTGACGGTTGTGAAATTGATACGGATGATGGGGTGTTTTTAGTTGAAGTTAACCCAGTCCCGTAGTTTAAGCTGCGGAAGTGAACCTACTCAGTGAACAGAGATGACATCTTCCCGCTTGATGTGGTCAGACGAGGGGCATCCTAGTCACTAGTTTTCGAGCGTAGAATGCGCGCCGGGCACGAGCAACATCGCCTGTTACTGGGGCAACGACGTTCGCGGGCAGAACCCGAACACCACATCGTTCACCTTCGCGCAGAACAACGCGGCGATCATCGCGGGCAACAACCTGACGATTGCGGCGGGAACGATCAACAACAAATACGGCGATCTCATCGCGGGTCACGATCTCGTGATCGGCGGTGTCGGTTCGTCCGCCACTGGCACGACGGCGGCGGACTCGCTGACGAACACGTCGGGCAACATTCTCGCTGGCAACAACCTGACGTTGAACGTCGCGGGCGGCATCACCAACACGCTGCCGCCGCCGGTGCAAGTGCACGAGAACTACGGCAAGCTCGAAAAGTATTCGGGCTGCATGACGGCGGGCGGTTACAAGGAAAGCTACTGCGAGGCGTACGTCGATCAGCAGTCGGGCAACTCGTCGATCATCGGTGCCGGAAACAATCTGACGATCAACGCGGGGTCGCTGACGAACGTCGGCAGTCTGATTACGGCGGGTCTTAACGCGACGATCAACGTCAGCGGCCCGGTGGTGAACAGCGCGCAGACGCTCAACGCCTACTGGCACTCGCATTGGGTGCAAGAGACGGGGATGTTCAGTGACGACAAACGTCACGACGTGTGGAGCTGCGGCAGTGCTGCGGAATGTACGTCGCTCTACGGCGACGCGTACACGAGCGTAGGTGGGGTCATCAATCCGCCGACGCCGGTGGGCAACATCGCCGCGACGATTCAGGCGCCAAACCTGACGGTGACGTCGGGCGGCCAGATCGTCAACGTGGGTAACGTGGTGGGTCAGTCGGTGTCGCTCACGGGCACGAGCCTGATCAATGGCATCACGACAGCCAACACGTACACGCCGCAAGTGGGCAATGCACCGCAGGTGATCAGTCTGGCTCCGGCGAACGGCGGTCTGAATCTGACGATCCCGGCGAGCCTGGGCGGCGCAGGGTCGTCGATCCTGACGGGCACCACGGGCCAGCAGAACGGGCCGAGCTACATCGTGGGCGGATTGGGTGCAACGCTCGATCCGGTATCGCCGCAGGTGTTGCTGTCGAATTTGCCTGCGTCGCTGCAACCGAGCACGACGACGTTCTACTTCTCGCCTCAACAAGAAGCGATTCAACTCCAGCAAGCGGCCCTGATGCAAACGGGCAAGGCGAGCTTCATCAACGGTTTGTCGACGGACAGCACGTCACAGTTGACGGTGAACGACCAGCAGAAGCTGGTGCTATACGGCAACGCGGTGGAATACGCGAAGACGAACAATATCCAGTTGGGCCAAGCGCTCACGCCTGAGCAGATTGCGGGGTTATCGCAACCGATGCTGTGGTACGTCGAGCAGACGGTACCTGAGCCGGGATGCGCGGCAACGGGCAATGCGAAATGCCCGACGGTGACGGCACTGATGCCGCAGGTGTATTTGCCGGAGAACTTCACAGCGCTGTCGGCGGGCGGCCAGATTCTGGCGAGCAACGACCTGTCGCTGAACTTCGGCAGCGCGGCGGCGGGTGGCAGCATCCTGAACACGGGTTCGATCACCTCGGGCGGCAGTTTGACGGTGAACACCGGCACGCTGACAAACCGCGCGAACGTGGTGGACGTTGGCGAACTGTGGAGCTACATCAAGGACGCAGGTTACCTGAAGACGACGGGCACGATGGTGCAACCGGGCGGCTTCATGAGCGCAGCAGCGGGTGGGCTGACGCTGAACGTCGATCAGTTCAACCAGATTGGTGGAGCACTTCAACTGCTGGACCCGAATGGCGAAGTCGACCATGCGGCAACACAAGCGTTCATCGCGGGCGTGGCGGCGCAGTTGGGTGACAACTTCGTCCAGCAGACGCTGCAAAACGATCTGCACACGGACTTCGTCAAGCAGGGCGGTAGCTTCGGGATTCAGCAGGTTGGGATGATCGTCGCAGCCGTCGCTATGTCGGCGGTGTTGGGACCGATGTTCTCGGCGATGGTGGGTAACCTCGCGGGCGCGACGGCGGGCACAGCGACGATGATGGCCGCGGCGGGGACGACGGCAGAAGGCATCGCGATTGGCGCAGGGCTAGGCAACATCGCATTGAGCGCAGGGCTGACGGCGATGACGAGTTCCGCGTTCACGCAATTGGCGACGACGGGATCGATTAACTTAGGTTCGGTTGTCACGAGCGGATTGTCTGGCGCGATTACGGCGGGATTGTTGAACGGCATAACGTACACAGCGGGTGAGGGGCTGGGCGTTACCACGTTGGGCGGTTCGAGCACCAGTTTGAGTAGCTTGGCGGGCGTCAATCCAAGCTATGTCGGCGGTACGGCAGGAAACGCAGCGGCGACGACGGCGGACAAACTACTCTCGCAAGGTTTGGCGATTTTCGGCCAGTCGGCGATTCAGGCGGGTGTGCAGTCGACGATTCAGGGAGGGAGTTTCCTTGATGCGTTGAAGGCGAGTGGGATCAATAACCTCGGTGCTGCGCTTGCGTTCCAGATTGGTGATTTAGACGCGGCGGGGAAATTTGGTGAGGGCTTACCCGGTGGACTAGCTTACGTGGCCGCCCATGCTGCTCTAGGGTGTGCTGGTGCTGCGGCATCGGGAAGTGATTGTGCGGGGGGAGCCATCGGTGCAAGTGTCAGCGCTGCTTTGATGCCCGATTTGATTCGCGCCTTGGGTAATAGCGGTCAGCCGTTGGATGCGGCGCAACGCGCTGCGCTGACGACGTTGGCGGGGCTTGCCGGGGCAATGGGTGCAGGCACTGCTGGCGCAGATGCAAACGCTGGAGCGTTCTGGGCACAGAATGAAGCGACGAACAATGCTGAGGAGCATCCCGGAAGCCTTGGTCTTACGTCAAAGATCGCGAGCGTCATAGTTTCGCTCCTGAACGGCCCGTCGGACCTGCGCGCGTGGGTCGCGCGAGAGTTTTTGCTCGCACAGCGACAACAGTCGGGGGAGAGGCCACCGGCAGACCCGAATCCGCTTACGCAAGCCAATGATCAAACGCCCCCGGCGAGTGGGGGAGCTACGGTAACGCCTCCGTTGGTAAGTTGTGCGCCAAACGGTCAGTGCGTGGTTGCACCGCCGGTGGTCGCTGGCGGTGGTATAGGGGCCCCTGGAACCTGGATACTCTCGAACAAGGACGAAGGTGGGAGCGGAAAAAATGCGGCTAATGGTTCTGCTGAGGGCTCTTCTGGCATTGGGAAAAGTGACGCTGGCGGATCAAATGTTCAGTTTGGTTCTAACAAAAACCAAAATGACCATGCGTTCCGTCACGTAATCGATGGCGGTCATGATGCCGTAGCAGTTCAACAATCGGTTGCGGATGATCTGGGCAGAATTGGTGGGATGTTGCCGGAGGGTTTGTATAAAGGTAAGGTTTTTGTAAATGGGGTTGAATTTAATTACAGTGCATTCAAATTTCCAAATGGAAGTATAAATGTTGGAAGGATAACTTTTCCGAGGTTGTAATGAGAACGCGTAGAAAAATATCCGATAATGAGTATTTGTTGGTGATTGATTTAATCTCTTCGGCAAAAATCGATAGATTAAGAATGGAGAATTTAATTCGATCCGCGCGAGGTGCCTTGGTTGAGCCTATGTCGGATGGCGGAATGGGTAGTGTTAAGTTTGTTTGGGATGAGGGGGGGAGACGAAAGTTTGACTGCGAGCTGGTTGAGAAGCAATATTTAGATTTGGATAATGTGCCGATATCTGCTGCAATCAATCTAGATCAATATGGCGAACTGTTTGAGCTGGATATTTGGAAAGTTGATTTTTCTGAAATTAAAAATTTCCCTTCCTCGTGACTATAAGATCCGTTGATGATTTATTCTCGGAAATTATGACGGATGTGCTGGGGGATATGATCGATCTTGCGCTGCCTTGAACGATAAAAATTACGGATTTATATTATTGTATCCCCGCCTGAAATTCGTGATTGCACCTACCAAGTGACGAGGGAAAAAGTAATGACCAGCCAGTTAGAATGCATAGAGAAGATTCTAGAAGGAAGGCTTGAGAGGAAAGACGCGCGGATGATTCCGTGGTCTGTTGCTGTAGACGGTACGGAGTTTCCCTGTTTTGCTGACGATGGTAAGAACAAGTTTCGAAAGCAGTTTAGAAAAATTACGGAGTTAACTAATCCCCCGAATGCTAAGTGCGGGGGAGTTAACGAGCGAGGTTGTAAGATCACCTTGCCTAGTGGTCAGCTATTTCACGCAATTAGCTACCATGGTGACCTTGATGGCTGGCGGACGGACATCGAAGTTGGTGCGCAGGCGTTGCACCCTCTACTGGGCTGGATTAAAGGCGATAATTTCTCTGTTTAAGACGGTCGCTTATATCCGTTGAGTGAGTGCACGATCGAGTTCGATTGACGCACCTGTATTGACCCAGTGAAAACCTGCTCAAGTCATAATCGAGGAAAAGACGATGAGCAAGGCGATGGAAGAAGACATC
>NZ_CABPSB010000043.1 GCF_902459655.1 Pandoraea anhela | reverse complement strand
CTCAATAGCAGGTTTAAGAGCCTCGATACGCTCAAAGTCAAAATAATCAGCGTGACATTCAGAAGGGTAATAAGAACGAACCATAAAAAAGCCTCCAAGATTTGGAGGCATGAAAACATACAATTGGGAGGGTGTCAATCCTGACGGTTATTTCCTAGACAAATTAGAGCCAATACCATCAGCTTTACCGTCTTTCCAGAAATTGTTCCAAGTATCGGCAACAGCTTTATCAATACCATGAAAAATATCAACCACACCAGAAGCAGCATCAGTGACGACATTAGAAATATCCTTTGCAGTAGCGCCAATATGAGAAGAGCCATACCGCTGATTCTGCGTTTGCTGATGAACTAAGTCAACCTCAGCACTAACCTTGCGAGTCATTTCTTTGATTTGGTCATTGGTAAAATACTGACCAGCCGTTTGAGCTTGAGTAAGCATTTGGCGCATAATCTCGGAAACCTGCTGTTGCTTGGAAAGATTGGTGTTTTCCATAATAGACGCAACGCGAGCAGTAGACTCCTTCTGTTGATAAGCAAGCATCTCATTTTGTGCATATACCTGGTCTTTCGTATTCTGGCGTGAAGTCGCCGACTGAATGCCAGCAATCTCTTTTTGAGTCTCATTTTGCATCTCGGCAATCTCTTTCTGATTGTCCAGTTGCATTTTAGTAAGCTCTTTTTGATTCTCAAATCCGGCGTCAACCATACCAGCAGAGGAAGCATCAGCACCAGCACGCTCCCAAGCATTAAGCTCAGGAAATGCAGCAGCAAGATAATCACGAGTATCCTTTCCTTTATCAGCGGCAGACTTGCCACCAAGTCCAACCAAATCAAGCAACTTATCAGAAACGGCAGAAGTGCCAGCCTGCAACGTACCTTCAAGAAGTCCTTTACCAGCTTTAGCCATAGCACCAGAAACAAAACTAGGGACGGCCTCATCAGGGTTAGGAACATTAGAGCCTTGAATGGCAGATTTAATACCAGCATCACCCATGCCTACAGTATTGTTATCGGTAGCAAGCACATCACCTTGAATGCCACCGGAGGCGGCTTTTTGACCGCCTCCAAACAATTTAGACATGGCGCCACCAGCAAGAGCAGAAGCAATACCGCCAGCAATAGCACCAAACATAAATCACCTCACTTAAGTGGCTGGAGACAAATAATCTCTTTAATAACCTGATTCAGCGAAACCAATCCGCGGCATTTAGTAGCGGTAAAGTTAGACCAAACCATGAAACCAACATAAACATTATTGCCCGGCGTACGGGGAAGGACGTCAATAGTCACACAGTCCTTGACGGTATAATAACCACCATCATGGCGACCATCCAAAGGATAAACATCATAGGCAGTCGGGAGGGTAGTCGGAACCGAAGAAGACTCAAAGCGAACCAAACAGGCAAAAAATTTAGGGTCGGCATCAAAAGCAATATCAGCACCAACAGAAACAACCTGATTAGCGGCGTTGACAGATGTATCCATCTGAATGCAATGAAGAAAACCACCATTACCAGCATTAACCGTCAAACTATCAAAATATAACGTTGACGATGTAGCTTTAGGTGTCTGTAAAACAGGTGCCGAAGAAGCTGGAGTAACAGAAGTGAGAACCAGCTTATCAGAAAAAAAGTTTGAATTATGGCGAGAAATAAAAGTCTGAAACATGATTAAACTCCTAAGCAGAAAACCTACCGCGCTTCGCTTGGTCAACCCCTCAGCGGCAAAAATTAAAATTTTTACCGCTTCGGCGTTATAACCTCACACTCAATCTTTTATCACGAAGTCATGATTGAATCGCGAGTGGTCGGCAGATTGCGATAAACGGTCACATTAAATTTAACCTGACTATTCCACTGCAACAACTGAACGGACTGGAAACACTGGTCATAATCATGGTGGCGAATAAGTACGCGTTCTTGCAAATCACCAGAAGGCGGTTCCTGAATGAATGGGAAGCCTTCAAGAAGGTGATAAGCAGGAGAAACATACGAAGGCGCATAACGATACCACTGACCCTCAGCAATCTTAAACTTCTTAGACGAATCACCAGAACGGAAAACATCCTTCATAGAAATTTCACGCGGCGGCAAGTTGCCATACAAAACAGGGTCGCCAGCAATATCGGTATAAGTCAAAGCACCTTTAGCGTTAAGGTACTGAATCTCTTTAGTCGCAGTAGGCGGAAAACGAACAAGCGCAAGAGTAAACATAGTGCCATGCTCAGGAACAAAGAAACGCGGCACAGAATGTTTATAGGTCTGTTGAACACGACCAGAAAACTGGCCTAACGACGTTTGGTCAGTTCCATCAACATCATAGCCAGATGCCCAGAGATTAGAGCGCATGACAAGTAAAGGACGGTTGTCAGCGTCATAAGAGGTTTTACCTCCAAATGAAGAAATAACATCATGGTAACGCTGCATGAAGTAATCACGTTCTTGGTCAGTATGCAAATTAGCATAAGCAGCTTGCAGACCCATAATGTCAATAGATGTGGTAGAAGTCGTCATTTGGCGAGAAAGCTCAGTCTCAGGAGGAAGCGGAGCAGTCCAAATGTTTTTGAGATGGCAGCAACGGAAACCATAACGAGCATCATCTTGATTAAGCTCATTAGGGTTAGCCTCGGTACGGTCAGGCATCCACGGCGCTTTAAAATAGTTGTTATAGATATTCAAATAACCCTGAAACAAATGCTTAGGGATTTTATTGGTATCAGGGTTAATCGTGCCAAGAAAAGCGGCATGGTCAATATAACCAGTAGTGTTAACAGTCGGGAGAGGAGTGGCATTAACACCATCCTTCATGAACTTAATCCACTGTTCACCATAAACGTGACGATGAGGGACATAAAAAGTAAAAATGTCTACAGTAGAGTCAATAGCAAGGCCACGACGCAATGGAGAAAGACGGAGAGCGCCAACGGCGTCCATCTCGAAGGAGTCGCCAGCGATAACCGGAGTAGTTGAAATGGTAATAAGACGACCAATCTGACCAGCAAGGAAGCCAAGATGGGAAAGGTCATGCGGCATACGCTCGGCGCCAGTTTGAATATTAGACATAATTTATCCTCAAGTAAGGGGCCGAAGCCCCTGCAATTAAAATTGTTGACCACCTACATACCAAAGACGAGCGCCTTTACGCTTGCCTTTAGTACCTCGCAACGGCTGCGGACGACCAGGGCGAGCGCCAGAACGTTTTTTACCTTTAGACATTACATCACTCCTTCTGCACGTAATTTTTGACGCACGTTTTCTTCTGCGTCAGTAAGAACGTCAGTGTTTCCTGCGCGTACACGCAAGGTAAACGCGAACAATTCAGCGGCTTTAACCGGACGCTCGACGCCATTAATAATGTTTTCCGTAAATTCAGCGCCTTCCATGATGAGACAGGCCGTTTGAATGTTGACGGGATGAACATAATAAGCAATGACGGCAGCAATAAACTCAACAGGAGCAGGAAAGCGAGGGTATCCTACAAAGTCCAGCGTACCATAAACGCAAGCCTCAACGCAGCGACGAGCACGAGAGCGGTCAGTAGCAATCCAAACTTTGTTACTCGTCAGAAAATCGAAATCATCTTCGGTTAAATCCAAAACGGCAGAAGCCTGAATGAGCTTAATAGAGGCCAAAGCGGTCTGGAAACGTACGGATTGTTCAGTAACTTGACTCATGATTTCTTACCTATTAGTGGTTGAACAGCATCGGACTCAGATAGTAATCCACGCTCTTTTAAAATGTCAACAAGAGAATCTCTACCATGAACAAAATGTGACTCATATCTAAACCAGTCCTTGACGAACGTGCCAAGCATATTAAGCCACTTCTCCTCATCCAACGCGTCAGTTTTTGACAGAATCGTTAGTTGATGGCGAAAGGTCGCAAAGTAAGAGCTTCTCGAGCTGCGCAAGGATAGGTCGAATTTTCTCATTTTCCGCCAGCAGTCCACTTCGATTTAATTCGTAAACAAGCAGTAGTAATTCCTGCTTTATCAAGATAATTTTTCGACTCATCAGAAATATCCGAAAGTGTTAACTTCTGCGTCATGGAAGCGATAAAACTCTGCAGGTTGGATACGCCAATCATTTTTATCGAAGCGCGCATAAATTTGAGCAGATTTGTCGTCACAGGTTGCGCCGCCAAAACGTCGGCTACAGTAACTTTTCCCAGCCTCAATCTCATCTCTCTTTTTGCGTTCTGCTTCAATATCTGGTTGAACGGCGTCGCGTCGTAACCCAGCTTGGTAAGTTGGATTAAGCACTCCGTGGACAGATTTGTCATTGTGAGCATTTTCATCCCGAAGTTGCGGCTCATTCTGATTCTGAACAGCTTCTTGGGAAGTAGCGACAGCTTGGTTTTTAGTGAGTTGTTCCATTCTTTAGCTCCTAGACCTTTAGCAGCAAGGTCCATATCTGACTTTTTGTTAACGTATTTAGCCACATAGAAACCAACAGCCATATAACTGGTAGCTTTAAGCGGCTCACCTTTAGCATCAACAGGCCACAACCAACCAGAACGTGAAAAAGCGTCCTGCGTGTAGCGAACTGCGATGGGCATACTGTAACCATAAGGCCACGTATTTTGCAAGCTATTTAACTGGCGGCGATTGCGTACCCGACGACCAAAATTAGGGTCAACGCTACCTGTAGGAAGTGTCCGCATAAAGTGCACCGCATGGAAATGAAGACGGCCATTAGCTGTACCATACTCAGGCACACAAAAATACTGATAGCAGTCGGCGTGTGAATCATTAGCCTTGCGACCCTCGGCAGCAAGAACCATACGACCAATATCACGAAAATAGTCACGCAAAGCATTGGGATTATCATAAAACGCCTCTAATCGGTCGTCAGCCAACGTGAGAGTGTCAAAAACGATAAACCAACCATCAGCATGAGCCTGTCGCATTGCATTCATCAAACGCTGAATAGCAAAGCCTCTACGCGATTTCATAGTGGAGGCCTCCAGCAATCTTGAACACTCATCCTTAATACCTTTCTTTTTGGGGTAATTATACTCATCGCGAATATCCTTAAGAGGGCGTTCAGCAGCCAGCTTGCGGCAAAACTGCGTAACCGTCTTCTCGTTCTCTAAAAACCATTTTTCGTCCCCTTCGGGGCGGTGGTCTATAGTGTTATTAATATCAAGTTGGGGGAGCACATTGTAGCATTGTGCCAATTCATCCATTAACTTCTCAGTAACAGATACAAACTCATCACGAACGTCAGAAGCAGCCTTATGGCCGTCAACATACATATCACCATTATCGAACTCAACGCCCTGCATACGAAAAGACAGAATCTCTTCCAAGAGCTTGATGCGGTTATCCATCTGCTTATGGAAGCCAAGCATTGGGGATTGAGAAAGAGTAGAAATGCCACAAGCCTCAATAGCAGGTTTAAGAGCCTCGATACGCTCAAAGTCAAAATAATCAGCGTGACATTCAGAAGGGTAATAAGAAC
>NZ_CABPSB010000042.1 GCF_902459655.1 Pandoraea anhela | reverse complement strand
CAAAGCAAAAACCCCTTGCAGCTAAGGCTACAAGGGGTTTTTAAGGGGAGCCTGACGATTACCTACTTTCACACGGGTATCCGCACTATCATCGGCGTGGAGTCGTTTCACGGTCCTGTTCGGGATGGGAAGGGGTGGTTCCAACTCGCTATGGTCATCAGGCATAACTTGTATGTTCTGCTGAGCGTGGCTCAGCAAAACCAATTCGGAAGAAGCGTAGTACAACAACTGTGGGTTGTGAGTTGTATCGGCACAGCGATACTCACACCAGGAAAAACACACTGGTTATAGGATCAAGCCTCACGGGCAATTAGTATCAGTTAGCTTAACGCATTACTGCGCTTCCACACCTGACCTATCAACGTCCTGGTCTTGAACGACCCTTAAGGGGAATCGAGTTCCCAGGGAAGTCTCATCTTAAGGCGAGTTTCCCGCTTAGATGCTTTCAGCGGTTATCTCTTCCGAACATAGCTACCCGGCGATGCCACTGGCGTGACAACCGGTACACCAGAGGTTCGTCCACTCCGGTCCTCTCGTACTAGGAGCAGCCCCCTTCAAACTTCCAACGCCCACGGCAGATAGGGACCAAACTGTCTCACGACGTTTTAAACCCAGCTCACGTACCTCTTTAAATGGCGAACAGCCATACCCTTGGGACCGGCTACAGCCCCAGGATGAGATGAGCCGACATCGAGGTGCCAAACACCGCCGTCGATATGAACTCTTGGGCGGTATCAGCCTGTTATCCCCAGAGTACCTTTTATCCGTTGAGCGATGGCCCTTCCATACAGAACCACCGGATCACTATGACCTGCTTTCGCACCTGCTCGACTTGTCAGTCTCGCAGTTAAGCACGCTTTTGCCATTGCACTATCAGCACGATTTCCGACCGTACCTAGCGTACCTTCGTACTCCTCCGTTACACTTTGGGAGGAGACCGCCCCAGTCAAACTGCCTACCATGCACTGTCCCCGATCCGGATTACGGACCTAGGTTAGAACCTCAAACAAGCCAGGGTGGTATTTCAAGGACGGCTCCACAGAAACTAGCGTTCCTGCTTCAAAGCCTCCCACCTATCCTACACAGACCGGTTCAAAGTCCAATGCAAAGCTACAGTAAAGGTTCATGGGGTCTTTCCGTCTAGCCGCGGGTAGATTGCATCATCACAAACACTTCAACTTCGCTGAGTCTCGGGAGGAGACAGTGTGGCCATCGTTACGCCATTCGTGCAGGTCGGAACTTACCCGACAAGGAATTTCGCTACCTTAGGACCGTTATAGTTACGGCCGCCGTTTACCGGGACTTCAATCAAGAGCTTGCACCCCATCATTTAATCTTCCGGCACCGGGCAGGCGTCACACCCTATACGTCCACTTTCGTGTTTGCAGAGTGCTGTGTTTTTATTAAACAGTCGCAGCCACCAGTTTATTGCAACCCCTTCACCCTCCTGGCGCAGGCCAGTCAAGCTACAAGGGCGTACCTTATCCCGAAGTTACGGTACCAATTTGCCGAGTTCCTTCTCCCGAGTTCTCTCAAGCGCCTTAGAATACTCATCTCGCCCACCTGTGTCGGTTTGCGGTACGGTCTCGTATGACTGAAGCTTAGAGGCTTTTCTTGGAACCACTTCCAATTGCTTCGCGAACAAGTTCGCTCGCCCCACAGCCTTGAATTACGCGCCCGGATTTGCCTAAGCGCCTTCTCCACTGCAGGGACCGGGACTTCCAACACCCGGACAACCTTCCGCGATCCGTCCCCCCATCGCATCATACGACGGTGCAGGAATATTAACCTGCTTCCCATCAGCTACGCATCTCTGCCTCGCCTTAGGGGCCGACTCACCCTACGCCGATGAACGTTGCGTAGGAAACCTTGGGCTTACGGCGAGGGGGCCTTTCACCCCCTTTATCGCTACTCATGTCAGCATTCGCACTTCTGATACCTCCAGCATCCTTTACAAGACACCTTCACAGGCTTACAGAACGCTCTCCTACCATGCGAGCAAGCTCGCATCCGCAGCTTCGGTATATTGCTTAGCCCCGTTACATCTTCCGCGCAGGACGACTCGATCAGTGAGCTATTACGCTTTCTTTAAAGGGTGGCTGCTTCTAAGCCAACCTCCTGACTGTTTTAGCCTTCCCACTTCGTTTCCCACTTAGCAATATTTAGGGACCTTAGCTGGCGGTCTGGGTTGTTTCCCTCTTGACACCGGACGTTAGCACCCGATGTCTGTCTCCCGTGATTGCACTCTTCGGTATTCGGAGTTTGCTATGGCGAGGTAATCCGCAATGGACCCCTCAACCATGACAGTGCTCTACCCCCGAAGGTGATACACGAGGCACTACCTAAATAGTTTTCGGAGAGAACCAGCTATTTCCAAGTTTGTTTAGCCTTTCACCCCTATCCACAGCTCATCCCCTAACTTTTCAACGTTAGTGGGTTCGGTCCTCCAGTACGTGTTACCGCACCTTCAACCTGGCCATGGATAGATCACTTGGTTTCGGGTCTACACCCAGCGACTGAACGCCCTATTCGGACTCGCTTTCGCTACGCCTTCCCTATTCGGTTAAGCTCGCCACTGAATGTAAGTCGCTGACCCATTATACAAAAGGTACGCCGTCACCCCTTACGAGGCTCCGACTGTTTGTATGCATGCGGTTTCAGGATCTATTTCACTCCCCTCCCGGGGTTCTTTTCGCCTTTCCCTCACGGTACTGGTTCACTATCGGTCGATTACGAGTATTTAGCCTTGGAGGATGGTCCCCCCATCTTCAGACAGGATTTCACGTGTCCCGCCCTACTTTTCTCAAGCTTAGTTCCACACCAGGGTTTTCTCATACGGGGCTATCACCCACTATGGCCGGACTTTCCATTCCGTTCTGATAACACCGGTGCTAAATCTTGAAGGCTGGTCCCATTTCGCTCGCCACTACTTTGGGAATCTCGGTTGATTTCTTTTCCTGCAGCTACTTAGATGTTTCAGTTCGCCGCGTTCGCTTCGCTAGACCTATGTATTCAGTCTAGGATGACCTAAAAGGCCGGGTTTCCCCATTCGGACATTTGTGGATCAATGCTTATTTGCCAGCTCCCCACAACTTTTCGCAGGCTATCGCGTCCTTCATCGCCTGTAATCGCCAAGGCATCCACCACATGCACTTATTCGCTTGACCCTATAACGAGTGCGTCTCTCGACACATTCTTCATAGGTTGAGTATTCGCGTTGTGCCGTATTCCAAGTCATCTTTCGATCACTTTAAATACTGGTTGATACAATCACAACCCGTACAATTTCCACGCGCCATCTCTAACGCGCTTCCGTTGTACTACTTCTTCTTCCAAATTGTTAAAGAACAAATACTGCATGACATTGCTGTCATTCAAAAGCATTCACTTAGCTTGTAATTCATCACGGGGATTTACTACAGACGTAAAGCGCTTTTGACTGACATCGATGTGAGACCTAAGGGAATTGGTGGAGGATGACGGGATCGAACCGACGACCCCCTGCTTGCAAAGCAGGTGCTCTCCCAGCTGAGCTAATCCCCCAATCAAGCCGTGTTACCACTCGACTTAATCAGGCGGTGGTGAAAAGCTTGGTGGGTCTGGAAGGACTTGAACCTTCGACCCCCGCCTTATCAAGACGGTGCTCTAACCACCTGAGCTACAGACCCGACTTAGATCTACGCAGTCAACAACCGATAAGCGTGAACACTCAACTTCCAGTGCATGCTCTAGAAAGGAGGTGATCCAGCCGCAGGTTCCCCTACGGCTACCTTGTTACGACTTCACCCCAGTCATGAATCCTGCCGTGGTAAGCGCCCTCCTTGCGGTTAGGCTACCTACTTCTGGCAAAACCCACTCCCATGGTGTGACGGGCGGTGTGTACAAGACCCGGGAACGTATTCACCGCGACATGCTGATCCGCGATTACTAGCGATTCCAGCTTCACGCAGTCGAGTTGCAGACTGCGATCCGGACTACGATCGGTTTTCTGGGGTTAGCTCCACCTCGCGGTTTGGCAGCCCTCTGTACCGACCATTGTATGACGTGTGAAGCCCTACCCATAAGGGCCATGAGGACTTGACGTCATCCCCACCTTCCTCCGGTTTGTCACCGGCAGTCTCCTTAGAGTGCTCTTGCGTAGCAACTAAGGACAAGGGTTGCGCTCGTTGCGGGACTTAACCCAACATCTCACGACACGAGCTGACGACAGCCATGCAGCACCTGTGTTACGGCTCTCTTTCGAGCACTCCCACCTCTCAGCAGGATTCCGTACATGTCAAGGGTAGGTAAGGTTTTTCGCGTTGCATCGAATTAATCCACATCATCCACCGCTTGTGCGGGTCCCCGTCAATTCCTTTGAGTTTTAATCTTGCGACCGTACTCCCCAGGCGGTCAACTTCACGCGTTAGCTACGTTACTAAGGAAATGAATCCCCAACAACTAGTTGACATCGTTTAGGGCGTGGACTACCAGGGTATCTAATCCTGTTTGCTCCCCACGCTTTCGTGCATGAGCGTCAGTATTGGCCCAGGGGGCTGCCTTCGCCATCGGTATTCCTCCACATCTCTACGCATTTCACTGCTACACGTGGAATTCTACCCCCCTCTGCCATACTCTAGCCTTGCAGTCACGAATGCAGTTCCCAGGTTAAGCCCGGGGATTTCACATCCGTCTTACAAAACCGCCTGCGCACGCTTTACGCCCAGTAATTCCGATTAACGCTTGCACCCTACGTATTACCGCGGCTGCTGGCACGTAGTTAGCCGGTGCTTATTCTTCCGGTACCGTCATCCCCCCGAGGTATTAACCCAGAGGATTTCTTTCCGGACAAAAGTGCTTTACAACCCGAAGGCCTTCTTCACACACGCGGCATTGCTGGATCAGGCTTTCGCCCATTGTCCAAAATTCCCCACTGCTGCCTCCCGTAGGAGTCTGGGCCGTGTCTCAGTCCCAGTGTGGCTGGTCGTCCTCTCAGACCAGCTACAGATCGTCGCCTTGGTGAGCTTTTACCTCACCAACTAGCTAATCTGATATCGGCCGCTCTTGTAGCGCGAGGCCCGAAGGTCCCCCGCTTTCCTCCTCAGAGCGTATGCGGTATTAATCCGGCTTTCGCCGAGCTATCCCCCACTACAAGGTACGTTCCGATATGTTACTCACCCGTTCGCCACTCGCCACCAGGTGCAAGCACCCGTGCTGCCGTTCGACTTGCATGTGTAAGGCATGCCGCCAGCGTTCAATCTGAGCCAGGATCAAACTCTTCAGTTTAAACCTGTTACTGTTTTCGGTTTTTCGCGATAAATCGCTAGAACCGGTCGCTCTCAAAGTATGCTGACAAGTTAATTACTTAACTTACCTATTACTATGTGAGCCTCAATAAATTTAAAGCTAATCTGCCGAAGCAGACGCACTATTCATCGAGTGCCCACACTTATCGGTTGTTCAATTTTTAAAGATCAATCGCATCTGACTTGGCTTCGTCGCTGACTTACCGCGCCGTTGCTTTGTTTTCTGCGTTGCTGCATCAGCAGCAGAGAAGTGAGATTATGTCGCAGCTTCTCGTCGTCGTCAACAGTTTTTTTCGCTTCTTTCGTTCGTCGCCGTAGCGACTCACTTGCTCGAAAACCCCTGGCCACCGGGCTTTGCAGCCCGTCGCTTCAACTTCGTCGCTGCTTTCGCTGCGTCGCTGTCGTTGCGAGAGACGAGATATTA
>NZ_CABPSB010000041.1 GCF_902459655.1 Pandoraea anhela | reverse complement strand
CAGCCCGTCGCTTCAACTTCGTCGCTGCTTTCGCTGCGTCGCTGTCGTTGCGAGAGACGAGATATTAATGACCTTCGTTACGACACGCAAGCACTTTGTGAAACTATTTTGAAGGTGCGGCATTTTCCCCTGACCTCCCGGCACTAGCCAGCGCGTGCGCTATATATAGGCGGCTCCGCACACCAGCACCGCAGCCTTTGGGCACAATAGCACCCATGAACACCGATCTCCCCAACGACACCCCTGGGCATCCGCATCCCTTCGCCGCCCTGC
Source organism: Pandoraea anhela (assembly GCF_902459655.1). Lineage (GTDB taxonomy): Bacteria > Pseudomonadota > Gammaproteobacteria > Burkholderiales > Burkholderiaceae > Pandoraea > Pandoraea anhela. The sequence continues at coordinate 6,810 of NZ_CABPSB010000041.1, read as the reverse complement.
TGCCCGACACGGTCATCGCCGCCGTCGAGCAACTCGGCAGTTATAGCGACGGGCGCCTGCTCGCCCTCAATAGCTACGAGAACCGCGTTTATCAGATAGGGATGGAGGACGGCCCGCCGTTGATTGCCAAGTTCTACCGTCCCCGGCGATGGACGGATGCGGCCATTCTCGAAGAGCACGCCTTCACGCGGTCGCTCGCACAAAACGAGATTCCCGTCGTCGCCCCGCTCGAAGTCGAAGGCCGAACCCTGCATCATTTCGACGGCTTCCGCTTCGCTCTATTCCCCCGTCGCGGCGGCCGTGCGCCGGAACTTCAGGATCCTGACACGCTCAACTGGCTGGGCCGATTCCTCGGACGCATCCATGCTCACGGCGCCGTCGAGCCCTTCGAGCATCGCCTGACACTGGACATCGACACCTACGGTCGCGCTCCCGTCGACTATCTGTGGACGAACGACTTCATTCCGTCAGACTTGCGCGACGCCTGGCGAACCATCGTCGATCTGGCGCTCGACGGCATCGCGCGCGCTTACGAACGCGCGGGAGACGTCAAACGACTGCGCGTGCACGGCGACTGCCATGGCGGCAACGTTTTATGGACCGACGCCGGCCCGCACTTCGTCGACTTCGACGACACCTGCATGGCCCCGGCCATGCAAGACCTATGGATGCTGCTCTCCGGCACGCGCCAGGAGATGACCGCCCAGTTGGACGAGGTCCTTTCCGGCTATGAAGATTTCGCAGACTTCAATCCGCGGGAGCTTCATCTGACGGAAGCCTTGCGCACGCTGCGCCTGCTCCATTACAGCGCCTGGCTCGCACGCCGCTGGGACGATCCGGCGTTCCCCGCCGCCTTCCCGTGGTTCAACACGCAACGCTACTGGCAGGACCGCATTCTGGAGCTACGCGAGCAAGTCGCGTTGATGGAAGAAGCGCCGCTGGTCTGGCGCTGACGGCGACATCGACACAAGCTCGCTCACCACCACCGCCACATGGCGAACGCGAGCGCCGCCGCCACGCACCACTCGGCAGCGGAGCCCGTCGTGACATAAAGCGGCGAGCGAAAACGCGTCCGAAGCGGCCAGCACAGCGGCACCCCCGAGGGCGTCAGCCAATCGGCGAGCAGATGCGACAAATAGCCGGCGCAAAGCGCGAGCATCCACGCCGGCACGTAGCCCCATGCATAGAGACACGCAACGATCGCGAGCACCGGCAGCACCAACGAGTGCGTCATGCCACGATGGCCGAACACCCCGGAGATCGCCAGTGACAGCGGCGCAACGCGGCGTCCGAGCAGGCTTTTCGGATGATCGATATCGGGCAGCAACGCACCGACCAACGTGAGCGGCCACGCATGGACGCTCGCAGCCCAACCCGTGCGATGCATCAGCCACGTCGCGCCGATACCGAAAATGAGATGACTTCTGGCTTGCATGAAAGGAATGGTCGACGCGCGCGAACTCGCTCGAATCCGCACGCCGAAAAAAAGGGGCCGAAGTCTACCACCCCATAACGAACGCAGTCCGCATAAACATGAGGGCGGGATCACCACATCGGGCCGCAACGCGCAACGCCATCGAATAAGACGTCGCGACCACAGCGGCAAATACGACACGTTCCGCGAGATTTCGTTGCGATTCGATTGACGGTGTCACATCCCGACTTTACGATCCGCTCGACCGATGCATTGCGTGCCCCGACGGCAGCCCCCTCTCGTCGATAGCCAACGCTCGCCCCCAGACGAACCCAAGTCAAAAAAGAACCCGGGTCCCCGCAGGAGTTTTCGATGAAGCAGTTTCTGATCCTGGCCGCCGCCGTCGCGCCGCTTGCCGCACATGCCACGAATCCGCTCGTCACGGACGACACCGGCACACAGGACACCGGCAACTGGCAACTCGAACTCAACAGCGAATGGATCACGCAGCCGACCGCACGCCAGCAGCAATGGACCAACACACTGACGTACGGCGTGCTGCCCACTCTCGATATCGCCATCGGCGCGCCGTATCAACGCACGCGCCCCGATGGCGACGGCTGGACCAGCGGTCTGAGCGACCTGCAACTGCAAGCCAAATGGCGCTTTCTCGAAGGCGAGCAATGGAGTCTCGGCGTCAAACCGTTCGTCACACTCCCGACCGCAAGTCAGGAACGGGGCCTGGGCAACGGGCGCGCCACGACCGGCGCCAATCTGCTCATGCAATACAACATCGACCGATGGACGCTGCTCGCCAATGCCGGCTACACATGGAACAACAACGGCAACGGAAATCGTCAGAGCTTGTGGAACGCCTCGACCGCCGTGCTCTTCAGTGTCACGGATGCCTTGCGACTCGTGGGTGACATCGGGCTCGCCACGAACCCCGACAGCACGATGCAAACCAAACCCGCCTATGCACTGGTCGGCGCCATCTACAGCCCGACGAAGGACCTCGACCTGGACGTCGGGTACAAGCGCGGCCTCAATCCCGCATCGATCTCGCACTCGGTGCAGGCCGGGGTCACGATTCGTTGGTGAGCCGCGCCAGAACAGGCATACGCAGCGCGTGAGTCCACGCGCAGGACGCGTGAAAAACGCTCGCGTCGCGCATGAATTTGAGGGACGCCTCAAATTTAATGTCATAAATGCTTGACACAATGCGCAGAATACCCGTATTATTCTTCTTCTCAGACGCGGGGTGGAGCAGTCTGGCAGCTCGTCGGGCTCATAACCCGAAGGTCACAGGTTCAAATCCTGTCCCCGCAACCAGATTCAGGAAAGCCCGTCGATCGCAAGATCGACGGGCTTTTGTCATTGTTGTCGCTCGTGATTGTCACTCATGGCGACGAATACGCGAGGACGGTCCCATTCGCGCGGGCCGTGACCGCGACGTACCACGCGTACCACGGCCTCACATCGTCCTGAAGCCGCGTGAGCGATACGTCGCGCTGCGCCGCCCCTGCGGATGCACCGCACCCGATTCCTCAGCCTCTCGTACGCGTGAACCGCTGCTCGGTGACTCGGCTGCCCCATTGTTCGCCTTCGAACGCCTCCACGAGACGAAAGCCGTGCGACTCGTACAAATGACGCGCCGCATCGAGCCCCTTGAACGTCCATAGGTAGGTCTCGCGAAAACGGGCATCGACGAAAGCCATGGCGTTCGCCATGAGACGTCGTCCAACGCCTGTGCCGCGCAGCGAATCGTCGACGATGAACCAGCGCAAGTGCGCGACGCCTGTCTCGAGATTGCCGTCGATGGCGAGCGACGCAAGCGTGCGTCCATGCTCGACATACAGCCACAATGCATTGCCATCCGCCGGCAATGCCCCAGCAAATTCGGCAAGCCCGGTGGCCACCTTCTTCTCGAAGAACGCGCCGAATCCCCAATGCTCGGCGTAATACCGCGCGTGAAGACTCGCGATATCGCCGATGCATCCGGGCCGATAGCCCTCGGTGATCTGGGTGGCGATATCGGCTTGCATGTCGTGCCGGGTCGAGTTGTCTTGCGCCAGCGCGTCGGCATACAACGCCAGAGAACGCACCAGCGCCGCCTGATCGGCAGGCACGATGCGTCGCAACGCGCTCGACACCTGATCCGTCGCAAAGCGGTCGATCTTGCGGCGCAGCTTCTGCCCCGCGTCGGTCAGATAAAGTTCGGTGGCGCGCGCGTCGTCGCTCGCGGTCAGGCGGCGCACCAGCCCGCCGGCCTCCAGCTTCGCGACCTGACGACTCGTGTTCGATTTGTCCAGACGCAGAATATTGCCGAGGTCTTTGGCACTGATGCCCGGCGTCGCGCCGATCTCGATGATGGCGTGCACTGCCGACGGCGCAAGGTCGCTATCGGCCAGCGTGTTGCGCATGAAGCCGAGCTCGCGAACCAGTCGGCGGGAGAAGTCGCGAAGCTCAAGAATCTCCGCGTCGCGAGGTTTGCCGGGCAGATCGACGATGTCCATGAGGCATCTCATATAAGTTGCGATGTGCAACCAATATAGTTGCACATCGCAACTTATGCAAGAACGTCTTGCGCCCCATCCGAAGCATCACCGCGCCGTATGCGCTTCGCCGAGGTCCCAACGCGACTGCCAGTGTTCGAGGTATTGCCGCGCCACGTCCGGCATATTGCAGATCACGACGACATTCTCCGAATTCCCCGTCTCAGCCGACTCGGCGAAATTGAACGACCCGGTTTCCACCGTCGCGCCGTCCACGACGATCGTCTTGTCGTGATGGATGTGAAACCGGTCATTCGTGCGCACTTCGACGCCATGACGCGTGACGAAATCCATCGCAGCACGACTCGTCTTGCCTTCGTTGCGTTGCTTGTCGACGACCACCCGCACGTCGACGCCGCGACGCTTCGCCGCCACCAGCGCCTCCATGATGTCCGGCGCCTGAAACGAATAGGCAAGCATCCGAATGCTGTGCTTCGCGCTGCCGAGGGTGTCGAGCACCAGCGAACGCGCAGACCCTTCCGGCGAAAAGCCGACCTGAACGCCCGGCTGCGCGCACGAGACTGCCGGCGCTGCGGACACTGCCGATGCCGGGAGCAGCCCGATCAATACCGCCAACGCAACGTCACGCATCGATTTCATCTCCCTCGATATCCGGGCCTTCGGAGCCTTCAAGACACGCACAGCATGCCGTAGCTGCAAAACCATTTCAGACCATCGCAGCGACAACCGCTCGATCACCTGACGCACCTGCGGCAGCACCGGCCCCCCCTCGACGACGCTGCGTCCCGCTCTTCAGACCATCGCAGCGACAACCGCTCGATCACCTGACGCACCTGCGGCAGCACCGGCACCCCCTCGACGACGCTGCGTCCCGCTCGACACCCAGCCAAGCGGATTGTGCAACGTCGGCATCGTAGCGATCACGCAGCTTCGCGTAAACCTTGGTGGCCACGCCGCTCACGCCCGCACGCTTATCGCGCACATCGAGGCTCTGGGCCTTGCTCAGCGCCGTCGGGCTGACGTCACCGCGCACACAGGCATCGCGATCGGTCATGTCGCCGCTCGTCATGGACGCCGTCGGCGAAGGTGGTTCGCACAACAACATGCAACCGTTCCTGCCGATGAATTTCTGCATCGCGTTGCAATACGGGGAGTTTCCGCCGCGTCCGTGAGATCGATGCGAGCGTGTGTGGCGCTCAGCCGCCGAACAGATCGTGGGCGTTCAGGATTTCGTAGGCGATTTCCGGACGCGCCTTGAGACATCGGCGCACGGCCGCAGGAATGGATGCCCGGGTTTTGCGGCACAGGCCCGGGCATGCCACCAGGTGGATATCGAAGCCACTCACTGTGCGGACCTCGTTCGGCCCGGGAGCGATCTCCAGACGAATGCCCAATTGGGCGTAAATGCGCTTCGCTACGTGCTTGAGGTCGGCATAGCTCGTGACCGCTTCGAGGCGGCCAACCAGCCGCTTTTCCTCCGCCTGCGTGAGCATCAGAATGCGCCGGTCGCCATTCGGGTCCTGCAACAGGGCCTCCCGCTCGCAGGTGCAGGCACCGGGCGGGCATTCCGTACGGATGGGGATCGAGGTCTGCGGCACCATGGCAAATACGACGCAGTGGTTGGGGGGACGGGCGTGACGCCCATTGGGTGACGCCCATTATCGGCCAAACCAGTATGTCCCGTGCGATGCCCCCGATCCATTAGGGATTTCGACGGCAGCCGCAGGGCTTGTACTGCCCGCTTGCGCCAGCGCAAATGATGCCGACGAGGCAGACGCTATACTCTCGCGCTCTCATCGCCATCGCGTCACGTCAGGAAAACCTCATGAGCGCACTGCCTCCTTGTCCGAAATGCCACTCCGAATTCACCTACGAAGACGCAGGGGGATGCATTTGCCCGGAATGCGGCCATGAATGGTCGGCGCAGGCGGAAGCTGCGGCAGCGCCGACCGAGCGCGTCTACCGCGACGCCACAGGGGCGATCCTGCAAAACGGCGACACCGTCACCGTCATCAAGGACCTGAAACTGAAAGGATCCGGCGGCACGATCAAGATAGGCACGAAGGTGAAGCACATCCGCCTTGTCGACAGCGATCACGACATCGACTGCAAAATCGACGGTTTCGGCGCGATGCGCCTGAAGACGGCGTTTGTCAGGAAGGCTTGAACTCGCGCGCCGCTCAGCCTCACTCGAACTGCGGCAAATGATCGTCGATCGCGTACCACGGGGCTTCTGACGCCACATTAAGATGCATCTGGCCGGGGGCAGTGATAGGGGTATCGATCGTCCCAAGCGCGACGGAGATCCATTCGGCGAATTCGTCGCTGTTGCCCGACCAGAACAGCGACGCACCGCAGTGAGCACAAAATTCGCGCCGCGCCTGTTCGGACGACGCGTAGGCCTTGAGACTCTCTTTACCCGCAAGAAGGTGAAGATCCTTACGTCTCGTCCTGCCATAACTTGCGAACGCCGCACCGTGCCCCTTACGACACTGACTGCAATGGCAATGGCTGAATTTGACTATCGGTCCGCCAATTTCGAATTTTACGGTCCCGCACAGACAACTTCCTTGAATTACAGACATCGGCAGACTCCCTGAAAAAGGTGGCGTCACTCTCGCCAACCTTTGGAAGTTTACACAGCCCGACACCCGCCGACGTCATCGGCCTCCGATTCCCCCCACTTCGCGCAACAAAGGCTTTCAGTTTCGTACGTTTATCGGATTGCACCGGATCCCTACACTGTCACACATGCAGTGTGACGGGAGGAGACGCCCGCCGAAATGGAAAAACCGGCGCACCTTTGAACTGACCCCGTAAAGTTGGACGGGAAAGTTATGCGGTTAAGGGCTGGGTTCTGTACTGCACAGGACTCAGCCC
>NZ_CABPSB010000040.1 GCF_902459655.1 Pandoraea anhela | reverse complement strand
CGCTAAAGATGAAGACCCCGGCCGAGGCATTCGCTTTAGCCGCTTAACCTGTGCAGGTTTTGCTAGGTCAATACAGAACAGCGATGTTTGCGATAGATTGGTTCAGTGTAAGGTTCGCAAGCGCTATACCGAGGGCGACAGAGGATATATCGCCCAAGAAATACATACCTTCGGCGGTAACACGCTGACGAATGTGTACCGCGATGTCCGTAACAGCATCCCCCTGGGCTCGCTATTCGACAAGGTTCTTCCAGACGCGGGCAAGACTATCGCGTATGACGAGGTCGTCAAGGATGTGGCCTCACACCTGAAAGTTGCATTCGACAAGAAAGACGACCCTCTCATTGTCGAGGACCGTATTCTTCGCAAAATTCTCAAGGATTCGTTTGAGAGGATGTCAGACGAAGAGCGGGCTGCGGTGCTGAAAGAACTAAACGTGTCAGAACTTTCAATGCTTAAACCGGCGACCAGTGCTGCGCTGATTGCTGCGGGACGCATGGGCGGGTTCGCCACCTACGAGCTTTCGCTTATCGTGGCCAATGCGGTGTCGAAGGCACTGCTTGGTCGGGGGCTTCCCTTCGCCGTGAATGCAACGGTCTCACGTACCATCGGCGTGCTACTTGGGCCGGTTGGCTGGGTTGTTACCGGTGCATGGACGCTGGCCGACATGGCAAGCCCAGCCTATCGGGTCACTGTTCCCTGTGTCATTCAAATCGCCTACATGCGACAGAAAGCTATTGTCGAGGCTCACACCAAGGCGTGCCCGTCCTGTGGCGCGCGGAGTGAACGCGCATCTCGGTTCTGTGCCGAGTGTGGGCACACACTTCAAGGAGCGTGACATGCTTCCAGGCCCGATGGAATACCTCAAGTCACACGCTATCGTCTTCGTGGCGGGTGCGGTGACCGTCCTCGTCGCAACTACGTACATCAGAGTGGCGAAACGGTGGAGCATTCGCAACAGCTAGCCGACGCTGGTGGGACCCAACGCTTTCGCGTAGCGGAGCCTGCTTCAGGGCCTCCGGCTTCCCGTGCACCAAATGTATTCGAGAAGACATCACGCTCCCGGACCTATTGCGGACACAATTCGGAACACAGCGTCATCAGAAACCCATCACCCGTGGGTTGTACAGTACTTTCCCTGAAGGGCCTGCCATGCTTCAGGCTCTGGCAACAACGTGCCGCCTGGAACGCTTTTCCGGCAAGGCTTGCCGTCACGCGTTGTAGCACAGCAGTAGGCCGTGAAGTTGTCTCGGTGATACCCAAGATACACATCACGCGACACGCCACACAATTCAGCGAGCACCAAAGGCGCATCAACCATATACCGCTTCACTTGCTCCTGGGTTAGGCGAAACTCTCGCCCTCCAGCAACCCACGGCACCGAAACGAGGAACAGCAAATCTGCTGCTGCCAACTTGTCGATTGCTGTATTTAAGTCACTCATTTGCATAATGCTCTCCCGTGGGACGTACTCAATTCCAGACGCTGGCTACCTTTCCAGCTCTCGGAGATAAGCAACCACGTCCACCTCGCTCGACAGCACAACACAACCGCACAATCTGTTCGCGTCGACATTTCCTGATGTCAAAAGAACCCGAAGAGGGTTCTCTGTGAACATCGCGTCGTGATACCCAACGCCCGCGCATCCATGGTGTAGGTCTCGAATAAAATTTCCGTTGAACTTACGATTTGCATCCATTCGAACGGCTGCGTGACATGCGGCGTGTATGTAAACGGTTGGCAACCGAGATGCCATGTGGCCCTTGCGATACCGGAATCCGTTCACCACTACGCGCGTCATTTTTTCGCGACTATCAATGAGCTCTTCCGGGGATACGTTTCCCCTAGAGTTTCCCTGTTCTTCAAAGAATGAGAGCAGCATTTCCGAGACGAAGTCCTCGTGGAGGCGTAACGCCCCGGCTAGCTCCGCGCCGAGCGCTTGCTGAAAACTCGACACCTCGTGTCGGAATCGCTCCTTTTCGACGTTGATTTTGGCCGCCATCTCATTGAACTTAGCTGCCAGGCTTTGCTCCACGTCGCCCATCTTGAAGAGGTCGCTAAAGGTTGACGCCCAAACCGTATCTACAAACACCTTCTGCAGGAGCAGCAGCGTCTCTCCAGGCAGCGAATCAACGCTCGGAATCAGCGTTCCGAGTGCGTGTCCAGCCTTTGTCCAGACCCGCGTTCGAAGCGAATGTTTTGCAACACTCTCCGCTGGCGCTCTGAAGAAGTGCTCCAATTCAACGTGAACCCGCTCTCGCTCAAAAATTAGCGCTACACCCAGACTTAGCTCATCCAACAGTGAAGCCGTCGCGGCACGAGTTTCAGGGTCGCTCTGGTTGGTTAGCTCAACAAGAGCCACATCGCTTACCGGGCAAATCGCAACGCCATCTCGAACAAGTCGCCTCAGCAGCGTTAAGATTTCACTATGCTCTCGACGTTTTTCACGTCCAAGCGCAGCATTTCTTAGGAAAACCCAGTAGCGAGTGTCGAGGTAGAGCTTGATACGTCCCTCAACAATTCTTCCGATAGAGACGGTGAGCTTCTCTACGTATTCGTGAACCGACACGTCCCGGGAAGTTGAATGTCGCTGGCAGGATTCGGCAATCAAGGCCTCTACAGTTCTATCCAACGTTCAGGCTCCAAAGCATCTGATGGAAGGGGGAGTCTCCGGCCGTGGCCACGCGAACCGAAGTCTCTACAGGAGACCTAACGCACACCGCCACCCGGAGCCGTCGCAAACATGCCTGCCACAACAAGTCACACTCCCGGACACACCATACGCAAGTTATTCAGACTGGAGTGCGACGATGACGCGTTTTCCGAGCTGTTGCGTATTCGCCTCGGTTCCACTTTCGTATAGCGTGGAAACACCCAACTGCTGAGCAAGCTTACGAAGAATGGGCCTCGCCGGACTCACAATCTGGCCATCTCTCTCAAGCTCGATGGCGCCGCTCGCCAGCCGCCTGATAACGTAACCTTCGTAGGCTTGCTCCTCGTCCATTCCATATGACGACGCCGGCTCCCACGTGACCGATTCCGAATTCCGAAGTAGCCCCTTAATCTTTTCTGCGGCTTCTAAGGTTCGGTCCGCCCAGGCTCTAGAAAGAGCATAAGTTTTCCCGTCGAGGAAAAACAGCTCCCCAGGGCCAAAGAAGTAGCGCAGCCGCTTACCTGGGACTTCGGCCTGGAATGCATCCTCATCAACCTCGCCTGGCATCGACATGAAGAGGTCACGCCGTCGCCAATAGACGGCTGTTCGAAGTTCATCCGGCGTCCGCCCTTGTTTTATAGCCTCTCTCACCAACTCGAGTATCAGTCGACGTTTGGCCAGATTTGCAAAGAAATCGTCGCCGATGCTCAAGTCGTACCGTGTTGTGTCTCTCGTCGTGCCCCGCACGTTGTCTTGCTCAACGGACTTTTCGCGCAACGCTACCGTGTAGTGCGCGGCTTGAGGCAACGGGATGACCTGCTGAATGTCGAGCAATACGCGAGCGTCAATTGCGTGAGGACGCATCTGTACACAACGGACATCCATATTGCCCTGCTTGTTAAGCCAGAGGACAGCCGTCGTAAGCTCGGAAGAGAAGTCCGCCGACGCCAGCACGATGCGGACTCTGTCTGTGAAAACAACTGGACCTTCGTCAATTTCCAGAAACTCTCGTAGCGCTTGTTCCGGGTCTTCGTTCGAACCGATGTCAACCAAATATTTCCGGTGGGCCGCGACGGTCTGTTTGAATTTCATCGTGGAAATCATTGCGGCGTACCTCAGAGCTTGCAGGTCCATGTGCGCACCGTCATCGCGCTTCAATTCTACGACGACCAAGTTTGCTTGCTCGTCTACGCACAACAAGTCGATTCGGCGATTTGCGCCCGCCCAGTCACCGAACTCCTCCGCGATAACTTTCGTCCGCACTCCAGGCGTAATGGCTTCGATATGCGTCCGCACCGCCCTCTGAATGTGTGACCGCTCGCGCATCTCCAAATCTTTGAACGTTTTCAGAGGTACCGCCTGCAAACTATCCCCGTAGATTTCAAACAACGCCATACAAAATCCTTAGCAACTGAAGACGACCTAAATTATCCAGCTCAAATTCGCAGAGACCAAGTGATAGGGTACCTCGGGTGCGACAGATTGAAGGTCACCAGCCGTCGCTTACAAGATGCATCGCAGGCCTCTAACCTAGTTAACATTGCGACGCAATTCACCACATCCAGAATACCCAATTTAATGATATACGCATCGACAATATTAAATTAGTGGCAATCAAAACGGTATATCAAAAACATAGATCCCGAAAAGATTGGAATAAACACATTTAACTCCAGAAAGTCAACACCCAACGATAAAAATTTCGAGATAAAAGAATTATTTAAAAATATACTTGATTGATTCAAACAATTCCACTAGATTCAAGTTCAGAACAATGCTCACAATCCAGAATCGCAACCAACGTAGCTAGCCGAAATGCATCGGCCGGCCCTCTATTTATGAGAGGGTACGTTAGAGGAGTTGCGATGCAGAACGGACGTGAACAAGCTTGCCATACAAGATGTGGCTCAACTACGTTTCAGGCACGATGCGTCCCGAGACTCTGGGATACGTCCAATTTTCATTGCAGCCGTTCCGCCGCCCGAGCAAGCACGCGACACTCCCAAACGACTCGTAACTACGGTCAGTTTTGGTCCCGTACACCGGGCTCGCCACGCCTCATCAAACTCGCCCGTCGAACCGGAATCCATTGCGGATTCGGCAACACTTCATCTCTGGAAATTCCCAACCATCCCGAGCAAACATCTTCACGGCCGTTCGTTACTCGTGCGTATCGGCATCGAGCAACTGCAATGCACAACCTCGCGCACTGCATCCTGGCTGGCCAGGTTAGGTGCTAGCCATGGCACGGCTCGACTACATTCATTATGACGTCTACGAAGCATCGCTTAGCGCTAGCGGTGAACTGATATGGGAAAAGCGGACAGACAAGCCATCCATCAAGCAGCTGCCGCAACTGTACTGGGAAGACCACAGCGGCTGGGATGAAGCAAATGTTTGGAGTCTGGAAAGGACAGAAGCAGTCGACGATGAGACAGTAAAGCGTACGATGAAACACTTGTGCGTGTACGCAAACTTCCTCGAGTCCGAGAAAACGGACTGGCGACACTTTCCTATACGTCGCGACGAACAGGTACTTCGCAGATTCCGCAAGCACCTCATCGACCAACGCGAGGAAGGGGCCCTCGCGAGCAGCACGGTATCGAGTTGCATGAGCACGATCATCCAGTTCTATCGCTTCGCCCATTTGCACAATCTAATCGGCAACAGCGCTCCCATGTGGAACGACCGGCTTGTAGGTGTACCGTTTCTCGACACGGCCGGTTTCAAGAGGACTGCCGTCCGCCTCAGTTCTGACCTCTCTATCCCGAATCGAAAGCGAATTGGCGTGATGCTGGAAGACGGATTACTGCCTCTTCGTGCCGACCATATGAATCAACTTGTCGCTCATACGGCTCGGCATGAGACCAAAGAACTGCACCTCATGCTATCAACCGCGTTCTTCACAGGCGGGCGCGCAGGCACAGTAACAACATTGTCCGTATCCAGCCTCCTGACCGCGCGAGAGGACCCGCATACTCCAGGCATTTTCTTGCTCCCAGTCGGTCCAGGGACGGGATCGCTACAAAGCGCTCGGTCAATGGCGACTTGATGGTGCCTGGTGCTCTCTTGGACGACCTCAAGCGATACTCGACGTCGACGGAACGTCTTCTGCGGGAATCAAAAACACATACGGCACACAAAAATCTGCTGTTCTTGACTCGCAGAGGTCGGCCCTATTCCGTCTCAACAGTCGACAGGCTCGTTCAAGAAATGAGATTGCGGGCGGTGAACGCTGGCATGCGGTTTATGGCGAACTTCAAGTTCCACCAAGCACGCGCGACGTTCGGCACGTGGCTGTTAGATGTTTTGCTTACAAGTGGAGCCAGTCCAGCCGAGGCAATAGGAGTCGTTCGAGACGCCATGCTTCACAAGGACGAATCCACGACTTACAGCTATATCAAGTTCAGGGACACGACGCGCGCCAAGCAGACGGCTGCCGTAGCGTTCAATGAGGCATTCACGGGCTTTAGAAGCCGCGAGTGGGACAACGAAGATGCTTAACCGACCTCAGTTACCCGACCTGACGTTTCCTGGCATCAAATTTGGTCGGCGTGAAACTCCTTGGGACCTCGCCGTCTTGCTCTATCGGGGCGGAGCCTCCACTCGCGCCGACCTTGTCAACAATCAAATTGCATGTGGGGCGCTAGGGGCCCCAGAGTTGGAACGATTAGAACTCGTCTCAGCTTTGCATGAGGAAATCAATACCGCACTCGCCGGTGGCAATTCACGTGAGACTGCCGCCGACCAGATAAAGACAGTGCGGAACCTTTTCAGCTTTGCAGAAAGCGAGTCTCTCTCGCTAACTATGTCGACTATCGAAGAGACGTATTGCGCATGGGGTGACTTCCTGTTGCACCGAACGCGGTTGAAAAAAAAATATCCGGCAAAGAACGTACCTGACGGTCAACGCCGCTTAGCTTGCAGGTCGGCTTACAACTACGCGGCCATCGTTGGCACGCTTTTGGACCGCGCTCTCCAACGGCGCACACGGATAATTGAGCTGACCCGCATTGAATGGAAGAGCCGCCGCAAGTCGGCGGTTGGTGTCCAAGCGGAAAAACAGAGTCTTAGCGATACCTTTGTGCTGGGACACATGCTCCAGGATATATGCGACAGCCTTCCCAAAAGCGTTGTCATTGACGCGACACGGCCCCTTGAAATTACATTGCGAAACGGCAATTCGTTCAGTGCAGGAAGACTCACCCCCTCACCCACTGACCATGATGCGATTCTGGAGGCCGGGAATCCGAATTTCTTAGCTAATCTAAGAATAGAAGCCGAACTGATGATGTTTATCGGACAGACAGCTATGAACGCGACGGAAGCTTGCCGGCTTACACTGCGACGCTTCTCCTACGTGAGTCATCACGATGGCTACCAAGTCAGCGAATATAAGCGTCGAGGAAGTCGCACTGTGTTTTTCGAGATTTTCAAGGAATACAAATCTCACCTCGAGCGTTACCTTGAATGGCGCAAAGCGCTGTTCCCCGAGTCGGAGCTCATGTTTCCTTTTATTCGATTCGGGAGTCTGCCAGGCTCTCGTTGCGACATGGCAAGAATCCGAGCAGTTTGTGAAAAACTGAACATCACCTTTATTGGCCCTCGTCTATTGCGAAACACGAGAGTAAATTGGATGTTGCGCAGGACCGGTGACCCTGATGTCACCGCCGAGACGAGCCAGCATACCAAAAGGACTCTGCTCCGTGATTATCACAAGCCGAGCCAACAACGCGCAATGACCGAGGTCACCATATTCTGGGCGGCCCTTGATTCGCATTTAGTCAAGAAAGAGTCCGTTGCTCCTGGAGAATGCACTGGTACACCGAAGGAAGAAGCGTCGATTGCGAAGCAAGCCCCAAGGCCAAACTGCGCGAGGAAATCCGGGTGCTTATGGTGCATGTCCCATCGCGACATCGATACGTTTGACTATGTATGGGCGCTTGCGTCCTTTTGTCAAATCAAGCTCCATGAAGTCAGCAAGGTCGATATGCGGAAGTTCGTTGATGATTCACCTCCAGCGCAACTTGCAGTCGAACGGATTCAAGAGAAATTGGCCTGGTTTGAAGAGTCGAGTGAGGAGCGCCGCGAATGGGTTATCGAAGCTCTGACATGCCCCCTGCAAACAGGGCCAGCCGGATTCTAGTAAAGTTCGTTTTCGGAGAAGAAGACGAACATGAAGAA
>NZ_CABPSB010000039.1 GCF_902459655.1 Pandoraea anhela | reverse complement strand
ACGTTCGCGATGTCGACGCCCGTGCCGTCGCTCTTCACACGAACTTTTACGTTGTAATCCACTACCCGTTTGACGGGGACAAGCACCTTCATGCGGAACTCCCTTGAATCAAAAAACCGGGCGGCCTGCCGTGATTACGGCATCCGCCGCCCTCGAATATACGAAAACTTACCTGCTAACCCGCTGCTGAATCGACCAGCAAACACACTGACGAACCGACTCGCGACCTGACGTGCGAGATGACTTGCGAACCTACTCGATTTCACGCCCCTTCGTCTCGGGCAACATAAACGCGGTAATCAACACGACCAGATAGGCGCCGCCCGCAAACATGCCGATGGCGGTGCCCAGACCGCTCGTCTTGGCCAGATAGCCGACCAGACTCGGGAACAACGCGCCGATGCCGCGCCCGAAGTTATACGCGAAGCCCTGCGCATTCGCGCGCACCGCCGACGGAAACAATTCCGTGAGATACGCACCCATGCCACTGAAAATGCCCGACGCCGCGAATCCCAGAGGAAAGCCGAGGATCAGCATCTGGTCGTTGCTCAGCGGGATCTGCGTGTATGCGTAGATACTCACGCCCGAGAGCACCGCAAAAATCAGCAGATTCGCGCGACGCCCCAGACGGTCCGTCAGATACGCGCCGGTCAGATAACCGATGAACGAACCGAGAATGATCACCAGCAGATAACCGCCCGTGCCGATCACCGACAGGTGCCGCTCCGTCTTCAGAAACGTGGGCAACCACGTCGTCACGGCATAGTACCCGCCTTGCACGCCCGTGCACAGCAGCGCCGAGAGCGCCGTGGTCTTGATGAGTGCCGGCGAGAAAATCGCCCATGCCGACGTGCGTTTCTCCGCAGCCGCTTCGCGCTTGCGCGTGCGCTCGAACAACGCCGGCTCGGGCACGTTCTTGCGGATGAAAAGCACGAACACCGCCGGAATCACGCCGATCCAGAACAGCGCGCGCCACGCGTATTCCTCCGGCAGAAAAGAGAACGACGCCGTGTAGCACAGCGCTGCCACCGCCCACCCGATGGCCCAGCCGCTTTGCACGGTCCCCACGGCGCGTCCGCGATACTCGGTGCGAACGATCTCGCCCATGAGCACCGAGCCCACCGCCCACTCACCGCCAAAGCCCAGGCCCTGCAACGCGCGTAGCACGAAAATCTGCTCGAAGCTCTGCGCAAAGCCGATCAGCACGGTGCAGATGGAGAACCACAGAATCGTCACCTGCAAGATGCGCACACGTCCGAACCGGTCTGCGAGCACGCCCGCGAGCCAACCACCGATCGCCGAGAACAACAGCGTGACGGTAGCCAGCATGCCCGCCTGCCCTTTGTCGATGCTGAACACGGTGATCAGGGTCGAGATCACGAAGGTGAACACCATGAAATCGAGCGCGTCGAGCGCCCACCCGCCGAACGCGGCAATAAACGTGTGCCGCTCGGTCTTGTTCATCTGCCGATACCAATTCATCTTGTCTCCTCCTGTACCTCGGGAACTACAAGAGCGCGACGTGCGCCCGATATCGTTAAGCTGCGGACCGCGCCCCAAAACGTCGAGCGGCAAGGGGGGCGCAAGGGTCATCAAGGGTCGGCAAAGCCGCGTACATCGGCTCGTGTGTTCGCCAGCTTGCCGGTTCGCCCTCAGAGGGTCGTCGGGAATCCGTACAAGCGCGACGGGTTGTCCACGAGAATGCGACGACGCGTGTCGGCATCGGGCGCCCATTGCGGCAGCAGATTGCGCAGCGCGCCGGTATTCGGCATGCGCGTGAGCGACACGTGCGGCCAGTCGCTGCCCCAGACCATGCGATCGGGCGCATCTTCGATCAGCGCCTGCGCGAACGGCGTCACGTCGTCGAACATCGGGAAACGCTCGCTGATCCGGTACGCGCCGGAGAGCTTGACCCAATAACCGTGATCGCGCACGAGCGAGCGCAGTGCCGAAAATCCCGGCGAATCGAGCCCTTGCGCGACAGGCGTATGCCCCATGTGATCGACGATACCGGGCACAGGCAGCGACGTCATGCGCGGCATGAGTTCAGGTAACGCATTCACATCCATCAGGAACTGCATGTGCCAGCCCAGATCCTTGATGCGATGCGCGAGCGTTTCCATCGCTGCAAAGCCGATGCCGCCGCCGAACAACACGTTGATGCGCAGACCGCGAACGCCGGCCGCGTGCATGGCCTCCAGCGTCGCGTCGCTCACGTCCGGCGACACCACGGCGATGCCGCGCAGGCGGTCGGGATGACGACGCAGCGTCTCGAGCATATAGCGATTGTCCGTGCCGTAGACGCTGATTTGCACCAGCACGCCGTACGTCATGCCCGTGGCGTCGAGCATCGCGAGGTACTTGTCTTCCGGCGCGGGGGGCGGCGTATAGCTGCGCTCGGCCACCATCGGGTACGCGTCGCTCGCGGCGACCACGTGCGCATGCGTGTCGACGGCGCCGAACGGCACCGCGAACGTGGGCGGATCGATCTCCGGCAGCGGGCCGAGGCACAGCGGCGCGTCAGCGGCGGAAATTACGGTCATGTCGACTCCTCGGAAGGCCCGGCCGCCACCGTGACAATGTCGGGTGCCCGTCGGGGGAAAACGTCTAAGCGAATGTCAAAGCCAACGTCAAAGTGCATCCATCGAACCGGCACAGGCGCCCAGACATCAGGCGCCTGTCTCGGCAAAAACCGTTACAGCAGCTTGCCAGGGTTCATGATGCCCGCCGGATCGAAGACGGCCTTGATCTCACGCATCAGACGCAACTCCAGCGGCGACTTGTACTTCGCGAAGTCGGCGCGCTTGAGTTGACCGATGCCATGCTCGGCGCTGATGCTGCCACCGAACCGCACGACTTCGTCGAGCACCTCGGCGGTGATCGCCTTGCCGTGCAACGCCATGAAATCGGCTGGCTCACCCGCCGGACGCGACAGGTTGTAATGCAGATTGCCGTCACCGAAGTGACCGAAGATGAACGGGCGCACCTGCGGGCAAACGCGGCGCACGCGGGCTTCGGCACTCGTCATGAATTCGGGGATGGATTCGATCGGCAGCGAGATATCGTGCTTCAGATGCGGGCCATCCGCGCGCTGCGCCTCGGAGATTTCCTCGCGCAGCTTCCACATCTCCTCGACCTGACCAAGCGTGGAGGACACCACCGCGTCCGCACACAAATCGCGCTCGATGGCCGTCTCGATCACCCGTTCGAGCAGCGCATTCAACGCTTGCTCGTCGGCCGTATCGGCCAGTTCGACCAGCACATAACCGGGGTGACGTTCACCGAACGGCGCACGTACGCCGGGCACATGCGCCATCACCAGGTCGACGCACTCGCCGGTGAAGAATTCGAACGCCTGCATGCGCGGTCCGCACTCGGCGAACAGCAACTCATAAAGTTCCAGCGCCTGACGCGGCGACGTCACCGCCGCGATCACCACCTGACGCACGGGCGTGGGTGCGTACAGACGCAGCGCCGCCGCCGTGATCACGCCCAGGGTACCTTCGGAGCCGATCAGCAATTGCTTGAGGTCGTAGCCGGTGTTGTCCTTGCGCAGCGTACGCAACCCATGAAGGATCTCGCCGTTCGGCAGCACGGCCTCGACGCCGAGCACCAGTTCGCGCGTCATGCCGTAACGCACCACGTTCACCCCACCGGCGTTCGTCGCGAGGTTGCCGCCGAGCTGGCACGAGCCTTCGGCCGCGAGACTGAGCGGCAGCAGACGATTGGCGTCGCGCGCGGCGCGTTGCAGGTCTTCGAGAATGCAGCCGGCCTCCGCGACCATCGTATTGGCGATGGTGTCGAGACTACGCACGGCATGCATGCGGTCGAGGCTCAGGACCACGTTCTGCTCGGACTTGTCGGGCGTCGCACCGCCGCACAGCCCCGTGTTGCCGCCGCGCGGCACGACCGGCGTCGCCGTGCTCTGGCACAGCGCGAGAATGTTGGCGACGTCCTGCGTCGAGCGCGGACGCACGACGGCCTGCGCATGGCCGCGATACATGCCGCGCCAGTCGGCGAGCCACGGCGCGATATCGTCGGAGGAAGTGAGCACGCTGTCGGCGCCGACGGCGTCGATCAGGCGTTGAGCGAAAGCGGTGATGGTCATAAGGTCACGCGTCGGGGGTTGCGGTGTGTGGGGGCTGGTGTCTGACGATACGGCGCGTCAGGCTCAGCGCTCGATGTTTCACGTCGGGAGAGGCGCGATGGCGCCCGTAATGATGTCGCGCCCCGGCAGCGTCAGTCCCAGACGCGCCGAGGCCCGCAACAGATGCGAGAGCGAGGCGGCCTTCGCCAGCAGCGGATCGCGCGCCTTGATGGCATTGAACACCGCCACGTGCTCCTGATGCACCTGCGCGGCGAGCCCGTCATGACGCAGCGTGTTCGTGCGCGCGGCCTGCACGACCTGACGAATTTGCAGATTCAGGTATTGCAGCAAGTCAGCGTAGTAGCGGTTGTGTGTGGCACGCGCAATGGCAGCGTGAAAAGCGGTGTCGAACTCAACGCCGTGCTCGGCGTGATAGAGATTCGTTTCCAGCTTCCCGAGAATGGCTTCGAGCTCGCGGATATCCTCGTCGGTGTGGCGCACGGCCGCGAGCGCCGCCGCCGTGCTTTCCAGATCCAGACGGAGTTCGTAGACGCTGGCGAGATCGGCCGCGCTCTGCCCCACGGGCACCTGAAAGCCGCTCTGCGGCGTACGCGCCTTCACGGTCACGCCCGCGCCCTGGCGACTGTCGATCAGCCCCTGCGCGCGCAGACGCTCAGTCACCTCCCGAATCACGGCAGGACTCACGCCATAGGTCTCGGCGAGCTGCTTGCCGGTCGGCAGCCTGGTGCCGACGGGGTACACGCCCTGCCGGATGGCGTCCAGCAACTGCTGCGCCACCTGTTCGGTCAGGGTCTTGGGCTTGGTGGTCATCCCTTGATGGTCGTCCTTTGCGACGTTTGATTCTTTTCAGGTTTGCATGTTATCTGAAAACTTCAAATACTCAACATAGGGTTAACCCTTGATCGCCACCTCACGTCCGCATAAGGCCCTACGCGGTTCGTGTTCCGAAAAACAAAGCGGCGACGAAGACGTGTCTCCGTCGCCGCTCGATCCGAGCCATCGTCGTGCTTACACACGATTCCGGTCGGACGTCGTCCTGCGCGCGAGCGTTCTCAGAAGCCGATCAATGCTTCCGTCACGTGACCGACGTTCGGCGGTGCCGCGAAGCACTCGCTCACCAGCGTACGCCACTGGGTGAAGGCGTCCGAATTGCGGAAATGCACCGTGTGGTCTTCCAGCGTTTCCCAGGTCACGACGAGGCTGTAGTGCGTCGGCTGTTCGATGGACTTGAGCAAACGCATGCCGTGGCAGCCTTTCGAGCCCTTGAACAGCGGTGCCGCCTTGGCGACGCCTTGCTCGAACTCGGCTTCCTTGCCGGGCTTCACTTCGATCTGGGCGATTTCAAAGATCATGGTTTTCCTCTGAGATTTGTGCGTAGTCGTGCTGTTTTTCGAGATTGCGAAATCGTTGCGAGCGATGGGTGACCGGGGTTCGGCGGTATCGCGGCATCGTCGGCAACAGGTCGGGGTGTGAAGCCTGCCGCCGCGAGAACGTCCGATTCTATACCGCACATTTGTGACGCGCATCGTGTGATGCGGCTGCACATTCCTACGGCCGCTTTCACCGCGCCCTGCGCGATTCGCAAGACGTCGCAGGCGCGCCGACCGGACACGGCGGCGCGCCGAAGCACCACAACCGTGCAACGAGGCGCTGACATCTTCACATCACCAGATAAAACGCCTATGTGAATCAATGCACTAATCGAATCTGGCATTGCTCTTGCATATCTTCATTTCCTCTCACGTTTGCACCAAAAGAGCACATTCATGCCCAATTCCAATACACCCGGCGACGTGCTGTTCCTTCTGCTCGGCGCGATTCTGGTGCTGGCGATGCATGCCGGTTTTGCGTTTCTCGAACTCGGCACCGTCCGCAAAAAGAATCAGGTCAACGCGCTGGTCAAGATCCTGACGGACTTCGCCGTCTCCGGGCTTGCGTATTTCTTTATCGGCTACCCGCTCGCGTACGGCGTGGATTTCTGGTCGAGCGCCGCCGTGCTGTCGGAGCACAACGGTTATGCGCTGATCAAGTTCTTCTTCCTGTTGACGTTCGCCGCCGCCATTCCGGCCATCGTGTCTGGCGGGATTGCGGAGCGCGCCAAGTTTCACCCGCAATCGGTCGCGACGTTCTTCCTCGTCGGTGTGATTTACCCGTGCTTCGAGGGCATCGCGTGGAACGGGCATCTGGGCATTCAGGACTGGCTCGCGCATACGCTGGGCGCGCCGTTCCACGATTTCGCCGGTTCGGTGGTCGTGCATGCCGTGGGCGGGTGGATCGGACTGGCAGCGGTGCTGCATCTCGGCGCGCGTCGCGGACGCTACAACGGGCAAGGTCAGATCGCGGCCCATCCGCCGTCGTCGATCCCGTTCCTCGCGCTGGGCGCGTGGATTCTGATCGTCGGTTGGTTCGGCTTCAATGTGATGAGCGCGCAACGTGTGGGCGGCATTTCGGGGCTGGTCGCGGTGAACTCGTTGATGGCAATGGTCGGCGGCACGTTGGTGGCGATGTGGGTGGGCAAGGACGATCCCGGCTTCATCCACAATGGCCCGCTCGCGGGACTCGTGGCCGTGTGCGCGGGATCGGACGTCATGCACCCGCTCGGCGCGTTGATCGTCGGCGCGGTGGCGGGCGGCCTGTTCGTGTGGCTCTTTACGGTGACGCAGAACCGTCTGCGCATCGACGATGTGCTCGGCGTTTGGCCGCTTCACGGCGTATGCGGTATCTGGGGCGGCCTGGCGGCCGGCATCTTCGGCCAGACGTGGCTTGGCGGATTGGGCGGTGTGAGCTTCGTCACACAGATCGTCGGCACGCTGCTGGGCGTGACGATCGCGTTTACCGGCGGCTACGTCGTGTACGGCGTAATCAAGCGCGTGACCGGATTGCGGCTCGACGACGAGCAGGAATACTACGGCGCCGATCTGTCGATCCACAAGATCACGGCAACGCCGGAGCGGGAGACGAACTGGTAAAGTGAAAGCGAACAATTGAAGTTGTCCGGAAACAATTGAAGTTGTCCGGCTCAACCGAACGACGGTATCGCCCAGAAGCGCTGGCGGCATATGTGGCACGCATTCGTGCGGGACGAATATCGGCTCCAGCTGACCTGCCCCCTTGGCCAAACATGCGAGGGGCCCTATCGAGACGTGCTAACGCAGATGTCTTGCACCGATAAGATGACAATCGCGCCACTACCTACAATGTCGGAATTGGTAGTCGGCGCGGTTCGCGCCTCATCAATAGGACATTAGTGGCTCTAGCAATTCCGATAAATTCGTTGTGAGTTGAGCATCCACTGCCGCCGGTGATTTGCCCCAGAGCTGAACCAAGACGGGAACGATGTCCACGGCCTGCCACGGCATCAACGACCTTTTGTCTATGGTTGCGAAAGGTCCGTCCGTCTCCGGCAGCACCCGCTCAACAGGCATTCTGCTGAGCAAGTCCCTCCCCTTTGCCCCCACAAGCATGGCCGGGCCGACACTGAACCAGCACCCCAAATCTATAGCGCGTTGCAACTCTCTTGCTGTGCCGGAGAACCAATGAAGAATCACCTTCCCTGCGGTCGGACGCTTTTCAAGAATGTCCAGGACCTCCGTGACCGCTCCTCGAGAGTGCACGCTAACGACACGGCCACCATGACGCTCGCACTCGGCGATAACTGAGTCAAAGATTTCCCGCTGCAGACGCAAAGAAGAGCGAAATCTTGGTGACCCATCCAAACCCACTTCACCGATGAACGGAGCGCGGGCCACGTTCGACACCAACAGGTCTCGCTCACTTGACTTACGCTCTGCGATTTCCGGATGAAGCCCCAAGGCAACCTTCACATTGTCCTGCCCGGCAAATACGCGCGAGGTTGCAAGCCACGCACGTGGACTCGTCGTCACAACGAGGGTGAAACGATTGCGCCTTGCTACTTCAGGTAGAAGTTTCAACGCGTCAGGATAGAGGTCAAGGTGGCAGTGCAAGTCCATTAGACGACACCATGTTGCCCAAGCAGCACTCCGAGCTCTTCAAGGCCGCGTTGCACCACGCCCTCGTATAGCGGGCGATTCACGCCATCAGCAAAACTTAACGCTCCACCGAAGAGACGGCTTGCTCCGACTGCTTGAGCACGCAAGTACGCCAACGCAGCAGCGCCAATATCATTTGCCCCAGTGGTTCGCCCCGTCGTGGCAAGGTCGTGAAAGCGATAAGTCCGAGTAGTGTCGGGCATTCTGGCTCGAATGAAACCACCCCGGCGAACCATACACGGCACGCACCGACCACAGTGAGTGTAGTTGTAGTAACCGAAGCGACCACAACTGGTCGACTCGCCCACAAGTTGTTGGAGCAAAGCTTGATTCGCGCAATTCGTCAGCATCTCTCCCTTCGTAGCAAAACTGTACGGCGAAACGAGTTGCGCCGGGATACCTACTGCGTCCCATATAGCCTGAAGCCGGCTCAGAAGCACCGGGTGCGTGGTTTTGGTGCTGAAACTACCAAAACGCCCCGGCGTGAGGGGGACGTTCAGGCTAATGAATCCGTTTTCCGGAACAAAGACCTCCGCTCGGCCGTTCGCCGGCAAGTCGATAGCGCAACTAGCGAGCGCAGCAAACGCAAAGAACACTATAGACCGACCTCGCGTGGAACGCTCTGACGCGTGGGTCAAGCGAACCCGGTGATTCCACTGAAAATGTCGGTCTGCGGCGCCAAGCGCTCGCGCAAACGCGCGTTGAGTGTGCTTATCGCCCTTCGCTACCTGCGACACGAACAGCGGTCGGCGACCGGCGGCCGTAAGGTCGATTGCGCCAACCAGACTGTCCATTCCCCCAGAAAGGAGGGACACGCAATCGGCATCATATGAGAGTGGCGCGGTCGACTGGGGTGGTGGCTCACCACCTGGCAACAAATTCAGTGTCCAAAAATCGCCCGTCAAGAAACGAAGCATCTCCTGAAGAGCCTCTCGCTGAACCTCCCATGGCGCCGGGTCATGCAAATGAACGTCGAGATTAATTACTCGCGTCCAACCGTCAGCGCTCCCGGCACGAAGGCAGGTCAAATCCGCAGCGGCAACCGCAAGCCCCAGCGAGACAAAGTCCCAGATTTGAACAGATGGAGTCAGACCTGCCCTCGAGAGAACATGCCTCCATCCGGGAGCGATAGTGCCAACGTTCATCCGCCCGGGGTTGGAATATAACGAAAAGTAATCCACACCGACTGGAATGACGGTCGGCAGAAGATAGTCCGGACAGCAGACAACAGAAGTCATAGCGTTCCCTCATATACGGCGAAAGTACTCTCAAGTGCTTGCAGCATTGTTGACTCAAGCTGCCTCGGTGCCGGATTTGGGTTTGCCTGCCTAATAGTGCGAATCTGAGCGGACAGCTCAGCCCTCAGGTAATCGTGCATTTCGTTAACGCGCGCAACGGTCAAACGAGGGTCAAGACGAGAGCTTTCGAAAAGCTGTCCAATGTCGAGCTGGAGTCGGTTGCACGCTTCCTGTGCCAAGAAAATCTCGACCAGACTCCAAATGTCGCCGTCGCTCATGTTGAGCAAATCGACGCTTGGTTGAATGTCCATTAACTCCACCGTGGCCTGGGCCATCGAATCCTTACAGGACTCCTCCTCCAAGCTCCCGCCGCTGGTAGTTAGCTGTCGGATAACCTCGTCAACAACATCCTGAACGGTAGGGGCACGTGCCGCTAGCGAGTTGAGCCATTGATTGACCTGCGCGTCAGTTCCATTACGCGCGGCCTGCAAGAATGACACCAGCCCCGCCGCCGTCCGCGCGGATGTTCGCATCCGAGCCGCGGCGTTTCTCGCCCCGCCCATGCCGGTTCGAGAGTAATGGCCGACGGCCCGCCCAAATGAGTCGCCGCTTCCCGTTCTTGCAAATGCGCCCAGCTCTCTTCGGGCGGGCCCAAATCTGCGCGCGGGCGCAACTCCATTGGGAGGATTCGGATTCTGGTTGTTATTGTTCCCGGGCCCCACTCCATTCGGAGCTTGACCGCTCCCCGGAATACCTCCGGGCATATCAAGCAAGTCGAGCCAAGGCGGGTCGTAGGGGACGCCAGGACCCGGCCCCGAACTAGACGTTGAGGTACCCATTTAATTTTTTCCTTGAAGTGCTTTCAGGGCATTCTTGACCGGCTGAGGAGAGTTGGTGTCTGAAGCCCAAGCCACGAGTAGGCCCTTAGCCCAGGCTTCGTCTCGGATGTTCGGCAGCAACGCGGCCGGACGTTGCATGCCTGGAATTTCCTGAAGCAGCCCTACGAACAAGGAGCCCAAGTGAGGGAACGCTCGAGTTACGTGCAAACACCTGGTTAGCGAAGTCGTCGACCATTGTTCCGAGCGCGCGCGCCGCATCAGCCGGGTTAGCACTCGCTCAGACTCGCCTTCGCCCAAGGTTTGCAGTTGCTTTACGAGCAAGTCCATTATTGTCTTGGACTCGAAAATCGCATCAAGCATTGCTCTCCCCTCTGCGGACAGCTCATCGAATGCAGCAAGTGAGCCACCTCTGTCTTTACTCAGATAAAGGAGAGGCCGAAGGTCGATTCCCGCGAGCGTCGGTGCAAGCTTTAGCCAATCTCCGACGAACTTCGTGTCCCAGCTGAGGTCTGGAGCATCGTAGATATTTCCCGTTGCAAGCGCGGCTTCATACGAGCATCGTCAAATCCCTGGTATAGCCATGCGTTGAACTCGAGGAGGGCGTATTTCTTGTCTCCGTCGTCATCGCCCTCGAGCGAAGCTGCGACCATCTTTACCAAAGATGATTTCCCTACGCCCCAACTACCCGATATGCCAATGGACAACGGCTCGCCCGCGGAATCCCGGATTAGCTGTGCCGCTGTGTCAGCGACGACCGAAAAGTTCAGAAGGTCCGTCGACGTTTCTACGTCGTGCCACATGCGATGGCTCCTTTAGTGCCGAAAATGAACTGCCGGATTTCCAATGCAAGCTCGCAGTAGAGGCAGGAAGCAAAGACGCTGCACTCAATGTGGAAGGGTGTCTTCCATTCCGGCTTCGTCGTCACCCGCCGAATTCGTAAGAAATCTGGTTTGGTGCACGCAAGGCGAACTGAGCTGCCGAATCGTTGGACGAGACTGTATCTGCCCACGCTGAGCAAATTTCCTACCACGACTTACTTCCGCAAATGGACTGAACCGTCCACCACGACCGCTACCGACGGGACCCGACCGTGAGTCAGCGCCTGCGAAATCCGAGCGCCTGCCTCAGCCGTTGTCCGGGTCACACCTAGCAACCTGCAAACTGCCTTCGCCAACCCATCCCGCGACGTGCCTCCGTGCTGCGCGAGGATATACACGGCCGCATTGCCCAGTTCTTCGAGTGCAATCTCGTCGATACTTCGGCGTGCTTCGGTGTCGATTCCTGGCACACGAACACCTTCCCAAGTGCTCGGATTAGCGTGTTCTGGCCAGTAGAAAGTCGTGCCAACGTCGTTCGTACGAGCGAAATTCCTAGGCACCAGTGCGCTCAGATGCGCTTCGATTCGGATACCTACCCGAGACAGTCCCCAAGCCCGCGTTACGCGCTTGAATACCACTGCCTGCGACACAGGGCCTTCCGTTTGAATTACCTGGGCCAGTTGACCAGCTAAGGTCGACATTGAACGGCTTTCATAGAAAAGGTCCGGATTGCCTTTGTCCAGGCAGACCACTTCATATTCGGGAAGCTGTGACATGCCCCCTTCAATCGGGCCAATGGGCTTCTAGCAAAGTCCCTTTAAACCAACTCCTGGAAAGCGGTAGGAG
>NZ_CABPSB010000038.1 GCF_902459655.1 Pandoraea anhela | reverse complement strand
GTCGGGCAGACGGGCAAGATCGTGGCGCCGCAGTTGTACGTGGCGGTGGGGATCTCGGGGGCGATTCAGCACCTGGCGGGGATGAAGGATTCGAAGGTGATCGTGGCGATCAACAAGGATCCGGAAGCGCCGATTTTCTCGGTGGCCGATTACGGTCTGGTGGGCGATCTGTTCACCGTCGTGCCGGAACTCACGGGCGCGCTGTAAGCATCTGAGGCCGGTGCGCACGGCGCCGTAGTTCGGCAGCTGGGCTGCGGGAGTCGATCCCGTGGCCCGGTTCCGTCGATTCGCATGCGGACGTGGTGGAGAACGACAAGCGTCTTCATCCGAATCGATTGAACCAAAAACATAACCAGAACAATAAGCATCCCGGTATTCGCCACCATCCGAAGGCAATCGGAATCCCTAGGAGGAACGACATGAGTTTTCAGGCCCCGATCAAGGACATGCAGTTCGTCATGAGCGAACTCGCGGACCTGACGCGCATCGCTGCACTGCCGGGTTATGAGGATGCCTCGCCCGACGTCGCGCAGGCCGTGCTCGAAGAAGCGGCCCGCTTCAATGAGGAAGTGCTCGCCCCGCTGAACGTCATCGGCGATCAGCAGCCGAGTACATGGAAAGACGGCGTCGTCACCACCACGCCGGGATTCAAGGAAGCGTTTCGCCAGTTTTCCGAAGCTGGCTGGCAAGGGGTGGTGCATCCGCAGGCATTCGGCGGTCAGGGGTTGCCCAAACTCGTTGCCACGCCTTGCACGGAAATGCTCAATGCCGCGAACCTGTCGTTCGCGCTGTGCCCGTTGCTGACCGATGGCGCCGTCGAAGCGCTGCTCACCGCAGGCACCGAGGCACAGCGTGCCCTCTACGTTCCGAAGCTGCTCTCGGGCGAGTGGACCGGCACGATGAACCTGACCGAGCCGCAGGCAGGCTCGGATCTCGCGATGGTGCGCACGCGCGCGGAACGCGAGGCCGACGGCACCTATCGCATTTTCGGCACGAAGATTTTCATCACGTTCGGCGAACACGACATGGCGGAGAACATCGTTCACCTCGTGCTCGCCCGCACGCCCGACGCGCCGGCGGGCGTGAAGGGCATCTCGCTGTTCATTGTGCCGAAGTTCAACGTGGACGCCGAGGGCAAGCTCGGTGCACGCAACGACGTGCATTGCGTGTCGATCGAACACAAGCTCGGCATCAAGGCGAGCCCGACGGCGGTGCTGCAATTCGGTGACAACGGTGGCGCGACGGGGTACCTCGTCGGCGAGGAAAACCGTGGGCTCGAATACATGTTCATCATGATGAACGCTGCGCGTTTCGCCGTGGGCATGCAAGGCGTGGCCGTCGCCGAGCGTTCGTATCAGCACGCGGTGGCGTATGCACGCGACCGGCTGCAAAGCCGTCCGGTGGATGGCTCGTCGCGCGACGCGGTCACGATCATTCATCACCCCGACGTCAAACGCATGCTCATGACGATGCGTGCCCTGACGCAAGGGGCGCGCGCACTTGCATACGTGGCCGCCGGGCAGGCCGACATCGCGCACCACGCGGCGGATGCCGACACACGCCAGCGCGCGCAGGCCGTCTACGAGTTCCTTGTGCCGATCGTGAAGGGCTGGAGCACCGAGATGTCGCTGGAGGTGACGAGCCTCGGCGTGCAGGTGCACGGCGGCATGGGCTTCATCGAAGAGACCGGCGCCGCGCAGTACTATCGCGACGCCCGCATTTTGCCGATCTATGAAGGCACCACGGCGATTCAGGCGAACGATCTGATCGGCCGCAAAACGCTGCGCGATCGCGGTGCCGTGGCCCGCATGCTGTGTGAGCAGATCGAGGCGACGGAGAACGAACTGCGTGCTGCGGGGGGTGTGGCGACGCCGGTGGCCGAGCGTCTGGCGAAGGGACGCGAAGCGCTGTCCGTCGTGGTCGACTACGTGCTCGCGAATACCCAGGACAACGCCAACGCGGTCTTCGCCGGCAGTGTGCCGTATCTGAAGCTCGCAGGCATCGTGCTCGGTGGCTGGCAGATGGGCCGTGCGTTGTTGGCCGCGCAGAAGCTGCGCGATCAGGATCCGTCGTTCTACGACGCCAAGATCGGCACCGCACGCTTCTTCGCGGAGCATATCCTGACGCAGGCCCCGGGCCTCGCACAGTCGATCACGGAAGGCGCCGACTCGGCACTGTCACTGAGTGAAGCGCAGTTCTGAGCGCGGTATGTCGGTGGCAGAAGGCGACCTGAGGGTCGCCTTTTCTTTTGCGTGCGTGTCAGGGGCCGAGGTCAGTCGCGGGAACGGGGCCGGCTGAGAAGGGGCAAAAGAGCGGACAGCAGCAGGCGGACGGCAGAACACAGAAGAAAAAAACGGCACTGCGTGAATGTCGTCACGCAGTGCCGTGCATTGGGTCCCCGCCACAGCCGCTAAGCCGGCATCCTGAACCGTGAGGTTCAAGGTGGTCGCGGTTAGTAGCGCTTTGGGTTCATCAGACAGAGTGACGCTCACGCCAGCACTACAAACTTCCGCAACCTGCAACAGATCATTGGTTCAAGGAATCTATGACTTTCGCGAACCAGGCAGGGAAAACTAACTTTTCGGACCGGACCGCTACCGACGTCTTTCAGCTCTGATACTGATCGATGACAGCGCTCAGTCGTTCGTCCATGGCTTGCATTCTACGCTGAATTTCTTCGGCGGGGAATGCTTGTCCGGCAGCAATACTTTTTTCCAACGCAAGCAATTCGGATGCCAGACTCAACGCTGCCATGACGGCAATCCGGTCGGTGCCGCGCACGCTGCTTTGCGCGCGCACTTTGCTCATTTCGGCATCCACACGCGAGACGGAAGCGAGCAGGTCGGCTTCATGTTCGGGCGGGCAAGCGAGGCGGTAAGACTGTTCGAGAATATGAACTTCGAGCTGCTTGATCGTCATGCGTTTTCTCCACCGGGGGTGCCGAGCAGATCCATCTGACCCTCAGCGGGGTTTTGCGTGGGAAGTTTTTCCAGGATCGCGTTCAGGCGAACCTGCGCTTCGTCGATCTTGGCGGCAAGCTGATCGCGTTGCAGGCGCAAAGCGTCGCGCTCTGCGCGCAATTGCTCGATGGCGGCGCGGGTTTCGTCGCATTCGGCGCGCGCACGGTCGAGTTCCGCGAGCAGCGCTTGATTGTGTTGGTGAAAACGCTGGCTGATTACAACCAACTGTTCCATTTTATCGGTGAGATTGTCGAGATCGGTGAGCATCGGGCTGCGTCCTCTTAATTGCCCTACATTCTAACGGAATCGGCGGCCAATGCCCGACGAACGAGCATTGACGCTCGTTCGATTGGCCCCTACACTTGCGGCACTTCGGTGCTCGCGCACGCCCCCCGGCATGCGCGGTTAAACGGGAAACAGGGAGCCGCGTCCCTACACGGGCTGGCTAACCTGTGCTGCCCCCGCAACGGTAAGTCATTCTTTCGACCCGAAAGGTTTCCGAAAACGCGCTTCGCCTCTATCGCCACTGCGTGCCCTATGCATGCGGGAAGGCCGGTCAGGCGCGACGATGACCAGCCCGGATACCGGCCCAAGTGAGTGGGGATTTCATCATGTCGCCCGGCGCGAGCCGACGGTGACGTGTCGTCGTTTTTCAGTGCCGAGCCTTCCCGTCATGTTCGTGTTCGACGTCTGACCGGCGCGCCCGATGTTCCCCTTTCGTCGGCGACCTGCGGGGGAACGGGTCAAGGCAATAGGAAAACTACGGAAGTCATACCCGACCATGCGCTCCCTCGTTCGCGCAATGGCGCTGCACGCGCCTGTCTTCGGCTCTCACGCGTTCGCGTCCGATGCTTCGATCGTCGCCTTGCGCCGCGTTGCGCTCGCTGCCGCACTGCTGAGCGCCGGCATGGCCGCACACGCGCAATCGGCCGACGCCACCCTGAACACCACCGTCGTGACCGCCTCGCGTACCGAGCAGAAACTCGCGGATACGCTCGCGTCCACTTCGGTCATCACCCGTGAGCAGATCGAAGCCAGTCAGGCGCAGGATCTGCCGTCGCTGCTACGGGGACAGGCCGGCGTAGAAATCGCGCAGAACGGCGGTTTCGGCGCTTCGGCGAGCCTCTTCATGCGCGGTGCGGCCTCCAACTCGTCGCTCGTGCTCATCGACGGCGTGCCCGTGAACTCGGCCACGACCGGTACGACCAATATCGCGCAGATTCCGGTGTCGCAGATCGACCACATCGAAATCGTGCGCGGCAACGTTTCGGCGCTGTATGGCTCGCAAGCGGTCGGGGGCGTCATTCAGATCTTTACGCGCAAGGGCGACGGCGGTCCGCCCAAGGTTCATGCCGAAATCGGCTACGGGACGAACAACACCACGCAGGCCAATGCCGGTATCGCAGGCGCGTTCGACGACGGCAAGACGCGCTTCTCGCTCGACGTCTCGCGCTTTCATACCAACGGCATCTCGGCACAGGATCCGCGTTTCGTGCCCACGGCCAACCCAAACCGCAACGGCGACGACAACACCAGCGTGACGGCCGCACTCTCGCGCAAGCTCGGGGATACGTGGGAAGTCGGCGCGCGTCTGTTTCAGAGCGACGCCAGCAGCAGCTACGACAGCGCGTTCGGCAAACCGACGGATCTGAACGATGTCGATGCGCGCGTGCGCCAGATCTCGGCCTACGCGAAGGGTCGCGTCACCGACAAGTGGAGCACGCGCTTCACCGTCACGCAGGGCGACGATTACAGCTACAACTATCTGAACGGCAAGGGCAACGGCAATTTCCACACGTCGAGCCACCAGATCGACTGGGCCAACGAATACGTCTTTCTGCCGGAGCAGAAGCTCATCGCCGGCTACACGCGTCAGGAACAGACCGTCGAGAGCAGCACGAACTACGATCGCAACAATCGCCATCTCGACTCGATTTACGCCAGCTACGAAGGCGTGATCGCACAAAAGCACGAGGTGCAGGCCACCGTACGTCGTGACATGTACTCCGACTTCGGCGGGGCCAACAGCTACTGGGTGGGCTACGGCTACCGGTTGACCGACCAGTGGAAGCTGATGGCCAATGCCTCCGACGGGTTTCGTGCACCCACCTTCAACGAGTTGTTCTTTCCTGGCTTCGGCAACCCGAACCTCCAGCCCGAACGCTCGATCTCGAAGGAACTCGCCGTGCAGTTCTTCGACGAGCGCTTCGGTCTGGCCAAACTCGCGCTGTTTCGCACCGACTACACGAACCTGATTCAATCGCTGAGCGTATTGCCTTACACGACGGCGAACGCCCGGGTCGAAGGGCTGGAACTGACCTATCAGGGCAAGATTCAGTGGACGGGGACGGATGTGCGGGCGTCGTTCACGCGCCAGAATCCGACCGATCTCGATGCCGGCAAAGTGCTCGCGCGCCGGGCGAAGCAGTACGGCTCGTTCGGTGTCACGCAAGCGCTTTTCGACAAGTTCAGCGTCGGTGGGGACGTCTTCTACAGCGGTGAGCGTTACGATACGGGAGGCCAGCATCTCGGCGCCTACGCGCTCGTGAATCTTCAGGCTCGCTACAACATCGACAAGTCCTGGTACGTTTCGGCGCATCTGGACAATGTCTTCAACAAGCACTACCAGACAGCCTATGGCTACAACACCCTCGGGCGTGCGATTTACGTTTCGCTCGGCTGGAAGTCGTTCTGACCTGCGCATGGCGGGTCGTGCATCCGAGGACGTCCCGGCGGGACGCGCCGCCGCATGACGCTGCGTCGCGCACTCGCCATCTGGACGGGGCTGGCCGGGGTCGCGCTGGCCGTACTCGTCGTGTCGCTCATGCTGGGTAGCGTGCCCGTTTCGTTGCGTGAGATCGGTGCGTTGGCATTGGGGCACGACGTGGGCCTCGCGGGCGACGTGATCTGGCGTCTGCGCCTGCCGCGCTCGCTCGCCGCCTTCGCCTGCGGCGGGTTGCTCGCGGTCGCGGGCACCCTCATGCAAACCCTGCTGCGCAACCCGCTGGCCGATCCTTACGTGCTGGGAATCTCCGGCGGTGCGGGCGTGGCGGCGCTGGCCTCGCTGGCGCTCATGTTGCCGTTCTTCTGGGTGCAGACGAGCGCCTTCGCTGGCGCTCTGGCCGCCATCGCTATCGTGATGGGGCTGTCGCGCCGCAGTTTCCTGCGGCCCGGCGATCAGGACAGCAGCACCAAACTGCTGCTGACCGGGGTGATGATGGCGGCGGGCTTCGGCGCGATCGCCACGCTGATTCTCACGCTCGCGCCCGATGCGAGTCTGCGCGGCATGTTGTTCTGGTTGACGGGCGACCTGAACGGCGTCGATCGGGCGTCGTTGCCGCTCGCGGCGCTGGTGGTGACGCTGCTCATCGTGTGCCCCGTCGCCCATCGTCTGAATGTGTTGCTGCAAGGCGAAGCCGTGGCGCAGGCGGTCGGCGTGGCCGTCGGCCCGCTGCGCGCCCGCATCTATCTGGCCGCATCACTCGCCACGGCGCTTGCGGTCACGACGGCGGGCAGCATCGGTTTCATCGGTCTCGTCGTGCCGCATATCCTGCGTCTGCGTTTCGGCAACGATCAGCGCATGTTGCTGCCGGCGGCGGCGCTCGGGGGCGGGGCGCTGCTGATGCTGGCCGATCTGGTCGCGCGCACCGTGATCGCGCCGACGCAACTGCCCGTCGGCGTCATTACCGCAATGATCGGCGTGCCCGTTTTCCTGTGGCTGCTGTCGCGAAGGGGGATCCGATGAACTTCCCGATGCCTGCCTCGACGCCCTCGCCGGCGAGCGAACCGCTGCTGCAAACCCATGCCCTGACGCTGCGTGCGGGCGAGCGAACGCTCGTCGACTGGCTGGATCTCGCCGTGACGCCCGGCGAGTGCTGGTGTCTCGCGGGGCCGAACGGCGCAGGCAAGACCACGCTGCTCGCCACGCTCGCGGGACTGCGTCCCATCGAGGAAAAGCCTTCGCGGGATGCGGCGATTACCGCAAGCGGGCGTATCGTGATCGGCGGCAAGCCGCTGGCAGCGTGGCGTCCCGAACCGTTGGCCCGGGTGAGGGCGCTCATGCCGCAGCAGACCCGCGACGCCTTCGGCGCCACCGCGCTCGAAGTGGTGCTGGCTGGCCGTCACCCGTACCTCGCGCAAGGCCGCTGGGGCGCGTGGGAGTCCGACGACGATGTCGCCATCGCCCGCGCCGCTCTCGCACAGGTCGGTCTCGGCGAGTTCGCCTCGCGCGACGTTACGACGCTCTCGGGCGGCGAGCGCCAGCGAGTGTCGCTGGCGGCGGTGATCGCGCAGGCCACGCCGTTGTTGTTGCTCGACGAGCCGGTATCGCATCTCGATCTGCATCATCAGATCGATGCGCTGGCGCTGCTGGCCGCGTATGCCACCCGCCAAGGCGAAGAGCAAGGGGCCGCCGTCATCTTCTCGTGCCACGATCTCAATCTGGCGCGCCGCTTCGCCACGCACGGCCTGCTGCTCGACGGGCGTGGCGGTTGGCGTGCCGGGCCGGTGCGCGATGTGTTCTCGGCGGCGGCGTGCAGCGAAGCGTTCGGCTACCCGTTGCGGTTGATTCGCGACGGCGAAGACGAAGCGCTCGTCCCTGTGCGTCGCCCATGAATGTGTTCATGACGGGGATCATGAGGGTGCTGACGATGCGTGCACGAGCAGGCGTACACTCACATCCGCGCGCGTGCGAAAAGCCGCAGCATGCGTCGAGGTCATCTCCCGTATTTGACCGTATTTCACGGTATCTCCCGTATCTTCCGTATCTCAGTTTCTCTGTTCCACCGTTTCAGGACGCACCCGTATGACCGCTTTCAGCCCGTTGCTGGCAGAACTCTTCGACATTGCCGCGCCGTCGGCGGCGATGGATGACTCACTGCAACACGCCATCGACACCAAGACCAAGCCGCCTGGCAGTCTCGGCGCGCTGGAGCGCGTGGCGCATCGCCTCGGCCGGATCCAGCAGAGCACCGCGCCTGACCTGACGCGTGCTGCCATGCTCGTGTTCGCTGGCGACCACGGTGTCGTGGCGGCCGGCGTGAGTCCTTATCCGCAGGCAGTTACCGCGCAGATGGTCCTCAACTTCCTGGGCGGCGGTGCGGCCATCAACGTTTTCTGCCGCGCCAACGACATCGAAATGGAAGTCATCAATGCGGGCGTGGTGGCCGACTTCCCGTCGCATGCGTCGCTCGTCGACATTCCCGTGGCGCGCGGCACGCGGAACTTCCTCGACGCGCCCGCCATGACGCGCGAGCAACTCGAAGCCGCCCTCACCGCCGGCGCCGCGCGCGTAGTGACGCACGCCTCGCGGGGCACGCGCATGATCGGCTTCGGCGAGATGGGGATCGGCAATACGTCGTCTGCGGCGTGTCTGATGCAGCGTCTGACGGGATTGCCGCTCCCGGCCTGCGTCGGACGCGGCACCGGTGTCGACGACGCCGGGCTCGCGCGCAAGACGGCCATCCTCGAACGTGCGCTGGCGGCGCATCCGGCCACGGGCACCCCCCCCGATCCCCTGGACACGCTGGCGACGTTTGGTGGCTTCGAGATCGCGATGATGACGGGGGCGTACCTTGCCGCAGCGAAGCTCGGCCTCGTGATCGTGGTGGACGGCTTCATCAGCACCGCGGCATTGCTGGTCGCCTCGCGTGTGTCGCCCGCCGTGCTGGACTACTGCGTGTTCGCGCACGCATCCGACGAAACCGGCCATCGCGCGATGCTCGACGCGCTCGGCGCGGAGCCCTTGCTGCAACTGGGATTGCGTCTTGGCGAGGGCACGGGGGCAGCGCTCGCGATGCCGTTGATTCGGGCCGCCGCCGCGTTCCTGCGCGAGATGGCGACGTTCGAAGGCGCCGGTGTCAGCGACCGTGAGGCGGCGAGCGCATGACGACGGCTGCCCCGGAGCCGTCGCAAGGCTCGGACGACGCCGAGCTTCGGACGCGTGACGTCGTTGCGCTGGCACCGGCAGCGGCATCGTTCGGCGGATGGCGGGGGCAATGGCGACTTTTCCTAACGGCCCTCGGATTTTTCACCCGTGTGCCGATTCCGCAATGGGTCGGCTACTCGCCCGAGCAGTTGAATGCAGCAACGCGGTACTTCCCGCTCGTCGGTGTGTTCGTGGGCACATGTGTGGCCTTGCTGACGGTGGCGATGGGACACCTGTGGTCGCCGCCGCTGGCCATCGCGCTCGGGCTCGGCGTGAGCGTGCTGCTTACCGGGGCCTTCCATGAAGACGGGCTCGCCGATTCCGTCGACGCGTTCGGCGGGGCCTTCGAGCGCGCGCGCGTGTTGGCCATCATGCACGATTCGCGTATCGGTACATATGGCGCGGTCGCGTTGTGGCTGGCGCTGGCCGTCAAATGGCAGGCGCTCGTCGACATTCAGGCGTCGGTCGGATGGGGCGGCTTTGCCGTCGTGCTGATCGGGGCGCATGCCGCGAGTCGCAGTATGGCGATCAGCTTGCTGCGCGCGCTCGATTACGTGCGTCCCGAAGGCAAGGCCAAGCCGGTCGCGCAGCGGCTGAGCGTTGCCGGGCTGATGTTCGGCGTGGCGTGCAGCGTGCCCTGGTGGCTATGGCCCGACTGGCGTGCGGGGGCGACGGGGGCGGTAGTGCTCGTCGTGCTGCGCGCCGGGTTCATCCGCTATCTGCGCCGACGCCTCGGCGGCTACACCGGCGACACGCTCGGCTTCGCCCAACAACTCGGCGAACTCGCGCTGTATCTCACGGTGTGCGCATGGATCTGATACTGATGCGGCACCCGCCGCCGGATGTCGCTTCGGATGTCTGCTATGGCCGCGCCGACGTGCCGCCTGTCGAGGCTCGCCTGCTTCCCGAGATCCGAGGCATGGTGTCGCGACTGCACGATGTGCTCGAAGGCCGTCGCCCGACGGCGATTCACAGCAGTCCCCTGCAGCGTGCTCGACGTGCGGCGCAGGCGATGGCGGGGGAACTCGGTCTGTCGTTGCAGATTGACGCGCGGCTTGCCGAGATGGATTTCGGTGCCTGGGAGATGCGCCGATGGGACGATATCGATCGCACGGCGCTCGACGCGTGGGCGGCGGATGTCTGTGGCTTTACCCCACCGGGCGGTGAATGCGCGCGCGACGTCTTGCGTCGCATGGACGCCTGGGCACGAGCGCTGCGCTCGTCCGCCACGCACGACGACGTGCATCTCGTCGTCGCCCATGCCGGTCCCATCCGTCTGCATACGGCAACGGCGTTGCGTTTGCCGACGACCGCGTGTCTGGCGTGGACACTGGACTTCGGCCATCTGTGCCATCTTCGCATCGCCGGCGACGGTCGGGCGCGCCTGATTCGCTGGAACGCCTGAATCGTCGCACGCACGACGTGATTCGCTCACTTCACCGTTTGCGGGCGACGCGTGCGCGCGAGATCGAGGTCTTCGCACAGTGCGCGGGCGCCATCGAGAATGCGCGGGCCGGGACGGTTGATGAGATCGCCGTCGATACCGAACAGGTTGTTGCGCGCCACCGCCGGCAACTGCGGCCACTGGCGCCAGCTATCGAGCGTGGCGAGGGGCTTGTCCGACGTCGTCGCCCCTTGCGTGGCCGTGAACATTGCCTCCGGCGCTTTCGCCAGCACCGCTTCGACGGACACGCGCGGCACCAGCGGCGCTTCGTCGGCGAAGACGTTCACGCCGCCGCACAGGCGAATCACATCGCTCACCATATGCGTGCCGTTCAGTGTCATGAGCGGCTGCGCCCAGACCTGATAGAAAACCGGCACCGGCGGGCGCGACGCGTACTGCTTGCGCAGCGCTTCATAACGCGCGCGAAACGCGTCGGCCGACGCCTGGGCTTTCGCCGGTGTGCCCATCAACGTGCCGAGGGTCTCGATGGCGTCGGGCAAATCGCTCAGATGTTTCGGCTCCGAATAGAACACTGGCAACTTCAACCGACGCAGCGCTTCGACCTGACGCTGTGAGTTGCCGTGCATCCACACGACGAGCAAGTCCGGTTTAAGCGCGAGAATGCGCTCCAGATCGAGTGCGCTGTTGTCGCCCACGCGCGGCAAACGCTGCGCCGCCTCCGGATAATCCGAGTACTTCACCACGCCCACGACTTTGTCGCCGGCGCCGGCGGCGAACAGCAACTCGGTCGCGTGCGGGGCGAGGCTGACCACGCGCTTTGCGGGGGCGGGCAGTGTCACGGTAGCGCCGGTGTCGTCTTTCACGGAGACGGCGGCGTGCGCTTGCGATGCGGCCAACGACGCGACGACGGCGAGGGCGAGGCGCAGACGCTGCCGATGTTGGCGGGGATGTTGGCGTGAATGTCGGTGCGATGGGCAGTAGCGTGGGAACATGGCCGGTGCGGTCCCATCGGGACGTGGTCAGGATTGTCGAGGCGCGGAAAACGACGTCTCATATTCGGGACGATTCACAGCGGGACGATTCATAGCGTGGGGTCATTTCCGCCGCCAGATCGTCATTCTCTGTGCGTTGCGACATCGGGGCAAGAGGCAGGCTCGGGAAGCCAGCGAACCGATGTCACATCGGGGTTGTCGAACGATGCGTGACGGGGCGTCGTGTGATGGGCAATGTCGGCCGTAAGTCGGCACGCAGCGGCCCCCGGATTTGAGGAGTCAACGTTGTGAAGCGAAATTTCGGAATTGTCGGCGCGCTGGCGCTGTTTGTCGTGACGATGCTCGGTGCATGCGCCGCACCCGACTCGGGCTCAGGGCCACGCGCCGCCGGTAGCGGCAAGGTCGAAGCCTATGGCGTCATCGATGGCGGGGTGACGATCGTGAAGTAAGCCGTGAATCGTAAGCCGCAGGTCGCAATTTGTACTTCGCAATTTGCCATTCGCAACGCCAGCCATGTCGATCTTCACGTGGCGCGCCGTATACCCGTATACGACCGCGCCCCCTGACGCGAAAGCGTTCAGGGGGCGCGGTGTCGTCGTGCCGCAGTCGTCGTGCCGCAGTCGTCGTGCCGCAGTCGTCGTGCCGCAGTCGTCGTGCCGCAGTCGTCG
>NZ_CABPSB010000037.1 GCF_902459655.1 Pandoraea anhela | reverse complement strand
CGCGACGCTTGAATGCCTCGTCGTACTTCGTCATGAAAAAACCCCCAAGGGCTGGATTTATGTCCAACTCTTGGGGGTCACTTCAATGTAAGCGGGCATTTTTTCAAAGCAAGATGCTTGGCGGAGAGGGTGACCCCATTCGTGATGGTCGAATTCCAAAGATCCTGGCGGCCAGTATCCTGCTGTTTGGAGGTCACCTCTCCGTTGACTTCAAGTTGCCAGTTCCCGGCGTCTTGAGTGCCGGTGTCGTCGGTGGTA
This sequence comes from Pandoraea anhela, assembly GCF_902459655.1. GTDB lineage: Bacteria > Pseudomonadota > Gammaproteobacteria > Burkholderiales > Burkholderiaceae > Pandoraea > Pandoraea anhela. The sequence continues at coordinate 12,633 of NZ_CABPSB010000037.1, read as the reverse complement.
AGGGGATGCGCGGCAAAGGCAGACAGCGGGCACATCAAGATTGCAACGATCAGTTTCTTCATGGTCATCTATGTTTTACGAGATTGCCCATACGGACGCGTCATCCCGTCGCAGGAAGGAGCACGTGACAATGCCGCTCCGTACCAGCGTCCGATCTGGCAAGAATTAGTTTTTGCGATGAATTTTGTGAGCGGGAAGTCGCGAGGTATCGAAGTCGTTCGTTACAGCCAGAAGCTATTCGGCAAACTCAAGAAGCCAAGCGCGTCCGCGAACGGCAGCCAGCATCCCATGGCGAGGGCAATCAATGTCGAGAGCAGCACCGCAAATGGAGCAGCGTTCGGCAAGACCAAGCTTTTTTGCAAATGAAGTGCCTGATCGCCCACTCCGCTTCGCTTAGCGGGCTTGAAGCCAGCTGCAGATGTATCAGCTGATTCTGAAGTGGTGCTCTGTTGCTTGGAGGGCACCGTCAAATCGAGACGACCCTCAATGAAATCTCGTGTCTTCTCACGAGAGTATTTTTCGTTACGCATTGCAACTCCATTGCCGCATGCAGGCGGCAACCAGTTGTCGTCAGCGCGCAGGCAGAATCGTTCGCGCAGCGATTTTCGCGATTGATGTTGAATCACATGTTGTCGAAAGAAACTTCCTGCTAGCGCCACTGCTCGGAGCGCTGCCTAAGAAAATTAATCGACTACTATCGCCTTCCAAAGACGGCCTCCTTTTTGACTTAGGTTACGGACCTTGGGACCGGCGCCTTTCCGGCACCGCCCCCTCAGACCATGTTGCACAACATGGTAGTGTGCTCTCTCGTCGGCAACAGCCCGTTTTGAGCCTACCCTGGACTTGTTTGCCACTTCAGCGGCCAGAGCACCGCACTAAGAAGACCCGGGGGTGGGTCTGCTGTCTTTTGCACAGCGTCGTGCCCAATCAATCGCCCTCGGTCTAGCTGACTTTAGGCCTGTGCCTAGCTCAGTGCACAAGCCTCCCCCCATTAGAGCAGGGTGGTTGACGATTACGTGTGGAACGAACCGGGGCGTACTTCACACCCTGAAGCCACTCCAGGGTCAAGTAGTGTGTTGAAAAAACAACCGCGGGCAGTGGCACAAATGCGGGAGATGGCCTGCCCGGCGTTCTACTCCCATCCGGTTGTAGTAACGGCGCATCGAATCGAGTCGTGCCTTCTCAAAGGTCATTTCGCTCGCCGAATGCGCGAGCGACAATGAGGTTTTGCGAGTTGGGGCGACCAGAAGCATGAACATCACCGTCGACATCATCATCTACCCTGGCTTCAAAGCCCTCGAGGCAGTTGGCGCGCTAAGCGTCTTTAAATACGCGAACGCTCACCTTAAGAAGCGAGGTCGGGCAGGCGGGTACGACATCAAGTTGACGTCGTTGGAGTTGGGAGCCGTTGCGTCCGAGACCGAGATCCCCCTGTTCGCGGAGAAGAAGCTATCTACGCTGAATATCCCGCATACGGCGATCGCAGTGGGTGCCTGGGATATTGAGAAAGCCGTCTCAAACGCTCCTGAAATTGTCGAATGGTTCCGATCTTCCGCAACGCAATTGCAGCGAATCGTCGCATTATGTTCTGGTGCCTTTTTTCTGGCACAAGCCGGATTGCTTGATGGGAAACGGGCGACCACGCATTGGGCTGTCGCTGATATGTTGCAAACGAGCTATCCGTCAATACTGCTGGACTCAGATTGCATCTTCGTGCGTCAGGGGAATATCTGGACGTCAGCCGGCGTGACGGCTGGGATCGACTTGGCACTTGCTATCGTCGAACAGGACTTGGGCGCCGATATCGCACTCGACGTGGCTCGAGACCTCGTTGTGTATCTGCGCCGGCAAGGCGGGCAGTCCCAGTTCAGTACGCACCTCGAGAGTCATGCAACCCAGGATTTGGGCATACGAGAGTTGCAGAGCTGGATGCTTGCGAACCTCGATAAGGATATCGCTGCTCCGGAGCTCGCCTCTCGGGTGGCCATGAGTTTGCGAAGCTTCAATCGATGTTTCAAGAAGGAGACTGGAACAACCCCAACGGCTTTCCTGATGCGAGCACGTGTCGAGGTGGCCAGAAGAATGCTAGAGGAAGGGACTCTGCCAGCGAAGACCATCGCGGCAAGCGCTGGATTCAATACCTACGACGCAATGCGCAAGGCGTTCCAGACGGTGTTGGGAATTACACCGCTCGTCTATCGACACAGATTTGGTGCGGCCGCGGATGGCGGCGCCGAGCGCCGATAGGGGCGCCCAGCGTTAGTCTGCCGACTTATTCTGCTTTGAACGAGTAGACGGCAAGCTTGTTGCCGTCGGGATCGCGAGCGTACGCTGCATATGCATTCGGGGCCCAGCCACGCGTGCCCGGCGGACCTTCGCACGTACCACCCGCCGCCAGTGCGGTCTTGTGGAACGAGTCAATCGCTGCGCGGTTGGGAGCCTCGAACGACACTGTGACGCCATTGCCTACCGTTGCTGGCTGGCCATTTGCAGGCTTCAGTACGAAAAACGACGGAGCACTCTGCCCCCAAATCGAGCCGTTGTCGCCCAAGTCTGCGACACGCTTAAGGCCGATTTCACCGAGAACGGCATCATAGAAGGAGCGCGCTTTTTCGAGGTCGTTGGTGCCCACGGTAATGTGTGTATAGACGGTCATGGTCTCTCCAAGATTAAGACGAGGTCAGTGAAGACTGAGCAGCAAGAGAATGAATCTGTCGCAAGAAACGTTTCTTTGTGCTCGATGGCACCCACCGCAGTGCACCATCGGACGAGCCTTGTACACGACTCAATAGATGACGACAGAGCGAATGGACTCGCCCTTCTTCATCAGGTCAAAGCCTTCGTTGATCTGCTCGAGTTTCAGGTGGTGGGTGATAAGGTCGTCGATGTTGATTTTGCCTTCCATGTACCAATCGACAATCAAGGGAACGTCGGTTCGGCCACGAGCGCCACCAAATGCAGAACCTTTCCATTCACGACCGGTGACGAGCTGGAACGGACGTGTGCTGATCTCCTGGCCAGCGGCAGCAACGCCGATAATGAAAGACTGACCCCAACCCTTGTGGGTGCATTCCAGCGCCTGACGCATGAGTTGCGTGTTACCCACGCACTCGAACGAATAGTCGGCACCGCCGTCGGTCAACTGGACAATGTGGTCCACGACGTTTTCCACGTCCTTCGGATTGATGAAGTGCGTCATACCGAACTTCTTTGCGAGTTCGACTCGGCCAGGGTTGATATCGACGCCGATGATTTTGTTGGCGCCAACCATCTTCGCACCCTGGATGACATTCAGCCCAATGCCGCCCAACCCGAACACGACGACGTTTGTTCCCGCCTCCACCTTTGCCGAGAACACGACTGCACCAATGCCCGTCGTGACGCCGCAGCCGATGTAGCAGATTTTGTCGAAGAGAGCATCTTCACGGACTTTTGCGACCGCGATTTCTGGAACAACAATGTAGTTCGAGAAGGTCGAGGTCCCCATGTAATGGAACAGTGGCTTGCCGTCGAGGGAGAAGCGCGACGTGGCGTCGGGCATAAGCCCCCTGCCCTGCGTTGCGCGGATTGCCTGGCACAGATTGGTCTTGCGTGACAGGCAAAACTTGCACTGACGGCACTCGGGGGTATATAGGGGGATGGCGTGGTCACCGCTCTTCAGCGTACCGACGCCCGGGCCGACGTCCACCACGACGCCTGCACCTTCGTGGCCGAGGATGGCGGGAAAGATACCTTCCGGGTCTGCGCCCGACAGCGTGTAATAGTCGGTATGGCAAATCCCGGTTGCCTTGACTTCGATAAGCACCTCGCCAGCACGCGGGCCGTCGAGATCGACTTCTTCAATGGTGAGGGGGGCACCCGGATTCCACGCAATAGCGGCTTTTGTCTTCAATTTTTTCATTCCTGAGATGAAACGACATGCTCAGGATGATGAGCGGCTCCGACGAGGCGGTGTTTGTGGCGATCGGAATTTGGCTTAAATGCAGTGCACTTTGGCGAAGCATTCCGATTGCCTTGGCCAAAGTGAGATGCATGGCGTAAGAATCGGAAAGCCGGTAGGTAGTGGGATCGCCTGCCCAGCGCTATAAGGTCTCAGGATGCCGACCAAACTTCCGCGCAGCGCTCCTGTCCCCCATATCGGCCACCCACGTAACGCTTCACTGCTTCTCGCGAAAAGCCCCGTCGTACCGCCCAATGAAAAACACCCCAAAGGTTTGGATTTTCATCCTATTTTTGGGGTGCAGTTCCGGTGCTCGCTCGTTGTTTACGTCCGCTTTCGGCGGGGGGCGGGTTTAGCCTCTACTTCTGCGTCGTCTTCATCGCCCTCGATAGCGCTCATAATTTTCGTAATACGCAACGCTGCCGCCTGCATACTCGGCACCAGCATCGAAATTTCTTCGAGGGACTTACGTGCCTTCGGCGCAGAGATGCTCAAACAACCAATGATGCGGCCGTTGCGCCCGGAGATTGGTACGGCAGCACCAACGACGCCGATAGCGAATTCAGAGTCGTTGGTCGCGAAGCCCTGCTTGCGCACCGTATCAATCTCCTGCCGCAGACGGTCAGGGTCGACGATTGTGTACGGAGTAATCGGCTCCCACGGCCCACTTAGCATGTAGGCGTCCAGTTGCTTCTTCTCCATATTGGCCAAGAAAACGCGCCCGCTCGACGTGCAGTGTGCCGGCGCCCGATGACCTTTCTGGAAATTCAGCGTGAGCGGCGAATTCCCGATGGCGCTGTCGATGTAGACCACTTCCGACCCACGCAGCACCCCGAGACTCACCGTCTCCGCGGTCCGACGGGACAGTTCCATCAGCAACGCGTGGATAGGGCCGTGCAAGGTTGACGCTGCCAGAATATTGGTTGCGAGTTCAAGGAGCCGGGGACCCACCTGATAGCGGCCGCGCTCCATGCCGTGCTCAAGGAACCCGAACTCCTCTAGATTGCTGACGAGCCGGTGCACGGTTGTCTTCGGAATGCCAAGCGCCGTCACGATTTCAGACGTCGAAACGCGACCCAATTGCGACGTCATTTCGATGATGTGGAAGGCGCGCTCGGTTGGCGAAACCTCGGGGTCCGGTAGGCTGGGGATGGAATTTTTTTCCTTACGCATGGGTATAGGTGTGTCGCGCTCTACGGACCGGCTTCGACATCTGGTCCGTGCGGATGATGAAAATGGCCTCGCTCAGGATAACCGAAATCGATTTGAAGGCTAGCAACCTCAGCGCGCAGTCCAGCGATACTGGAGCTGACACCCGATGCGGCGCTACGGCCCTGTGGCTCAATCGAATGCTTCATGAGCGCCATCGAAAATTCCAGTGCGGACGTTGACGTTTGCATCGGTAGCCATGACTTTCGACATCTCCTCGCGGATTGAAAAGTAGCAACAAGCTTAGGGGTGCGAAGCCCAAATATCTATCTGTGTGCCCCCCCGTCCTGCAACCATCGAATCAGTATAAGTTATTTGTTCCAAAAAATGGAACAAATATTAACGACCAATCCAACCACCAACATCCGTTCATCACTTGGGCAACCCGACGATTCTTCACAAAACTGCCATGATTTCTCGGTATTTTTCGTTGCTATTCTCGGCGACGCGGCTCGAACGGCGCTTGACAACGAAAATTTTACACCCAAAAATGACCATTAATAGTTCCATTAAATGGAACATTAATGACAGAATTGCAGCCGACAGCGTAGTCGTCAGATGCGCGCAAGTTGGGGGCAAGAAGTAGGCACCCGCCGAGCATTCTCGGAGTTCTGATCGGCCTGTTGACGCAGGCGTCAAGCCAAAGTCCTCATGCGGACCGAATGCAAAAGTCCGCCTGGCTTAGCCTTAATAATCCCTCGGATGACAACAACAATGATTGCAACTCTGAAAGGGCGCGTCCTGACAGTCGCCCTTCTGGTTACCGCCGTGAGCCTGGTTTCGGTCGCGGCGGTAATCCTCGCGACGACGCAACGGGGTGCCAATGCAGCACTAAACTCGGACCTTGAACAGCTCGCGTTGGCCAACGCGTCGCAAATTTCGAGTTGGGCAGCCAGTAAGCAACGAGTCGTCCAGTCATTGGTGCCCGCGATTGCGAGTGACAGTCTGCCAACAGCTCTCTCTGCTGCTGCGACTGCTGGCGATTTCGACGATGTGTATGTCGGGTATTCGGACAAGCGGGCCATTTTTTACCAGCAGCGAACACGCGCAGCCGACTACGACCCAACGAAGCGAGGCTGGTACAAGGGAGCGGCTGCAGATCAAAAGCCGTTCATCAGCCTGCCGTACGTCGGCGCGGGTAGCAAGAAGCTAACGGTTACGTTCACGGTGCCCATCATCCAATCTGGAGCAGTCTCGGCTGTAGCGGCCGCCGACGTGCTGATGGAGTCTGTCCAGACGACCCTAGCTGCGATCAAGCCGACGCCCTCGAGCCTTGCGTTCCTGGTCAGCGCGGACGGCACGGTTGTGGCACACCCCGATGCAAGTGCGGTACTCAAACCAGTGGGGGACGTATTCTCGGGACTCAGCTTGGAGCACCTAGCGCAGGCATCTCAGGCTGGGGCGAGCGAGCGCTTGGCTATCGGCGGCCGGGATGAGTTCATTTTGGCTCACCGAGTCGAAGGCACTCCCTGGCAGCTCGTCATTCTCGTTGACGCCAATGAAGCGCTCGGTGCGATCATTGCGGCCAGACACGTGGCTCTGGCGATGGTGGTGGTCGCATTACTGATCGCTGCTGTCGTTTTGAGCATGCTCGTTTCTAGGTCTATGCGTAGCCTGGACCGAGTCCGGGACGCAATGGAAAGTATTGCATCAGGGAATGCCGACCTCACAAAGCGCCTCGATGTAAATGGTGGGCGCGAAATTGAGCAAATTTCACAGAGCTTCAACCGCTTCGTGGAAGCAATTGCGGAAGTGCTCCGACGCGTCAAGGCATCGAGTGAGCAGGTGATGTCGGGTTCGACGCAATTGGCAGGTGCCAATCAGGATCTGTCGGCGCGCACCGAGCGCCAAGCGGCCGCCCTTGAGCAGACCTCGGCGTCAGCCCAAACCCTCGCCAGCACCGTGAGCCAGAACAGTGAGCGAACGGCAGAAGCCGCCAAGCTGGCCATGGCGTCGATCGCTTCCGCGTCCCGCAGTCGCGAAACGGTGCTGCGCATCAGCGACACGATGGGCGAGATCAGTCAACTTGCATCGCGAATTTCCGCCATCAGCAGTTCGGTCAACGGGATCGCATCACAGACCAACATTCTTGCGCTAAACGCGGCGGTTGAATCCGCAAGGGCTGGCGCGGCGGGCCGTGGATTTGCCGTCGTCGCATCAGAGGTTCGCCAACTTGCACAGAGGACAGCCGAGTCCGCGCGCGAAATTTCGGTGCTAGCGAAAGATGCCCAGAGCCGCGTGGGCTCAGCAAGCGAATTGGTTGGCACCGGAGTGACGGCCTCCGCCGACATTGCTCAGTCAGCCGACCGCCTATCCAAGATTCTCGACAGCCTTGCCGGAGCCGGCTCTGAGCAGGCTATCGGACTGGAAGAAGTGCGCCAGGCCTTGCTCGACCTGGACGATGTCACGCAGCAGAACGCCGCACTTGTTGAGGAGGCTTCGAGCGCAACCGACGCCTTGGCCAGCCAGTCTGTGGAACTGGCAAAGACCGTCGAAACCTTCAGCCTTTAGGCGCCTCGCCCCTTAACTGGAGAGGGCTCGGCGCATCCAGGTGCATGGCGCAGAAAAATTCGCATTAGATATATTCCAATAAACGGCACCTAGTAATTCCACTAATCGGTATTTATTTGACATTGAATTTTTGTGAGCGTCTAATTCCCTCACGGGGAAGGGCTACGTTTCGGAGTCTCTGAAACCAGTTTCCCGCTATCGTGGGGTGACCAAATGTTGAAAAGTTGGGTTGTTAACGCGGTAATAGGAAGTCTGGGGTGCTTGTTAGGGTGTTCGACCTATGCTGGGGAGACGCTTGACCAGATTAAGAGCACGAAGGAAATCACGCTCGGATATCGCGACGCTTCGGTTCCGTTTTCTTACATAGATCAGAACCAAAAACCGATTGGATTCTCGCTGGATCTCTGTGCCCGGGTCGTCGACGAGCTCAAGAAGAACCTGAACCTCCCGCAACTCAACGTGAAGTATCTGGCCGTCACCGGTGCGAATCGCATTCCACTCATCCAAAACGGCACGGTCACCATCGAATGCGGCGGTACGTCGAGCAGTGCCCAACGCCTCCAACAAGTTGGCTTCTCGGTAGCAACGTTCGTGAGTCATTCAAAGTGGCTGACGAAGGCGGACAGTGGTATCAAGAGCGCAGCAGACCTCAAAGGGAAAACGGTGGTGGTGACCCAGGGCTCCAACGCCGTACAGATTGCCAAGGAGCTCAGCGAAAAGAACAACCTCGGGTTGAAAATCGTGCAGGCGCACGACCACGCCGAGTCGATGCTGATGCTGCAATCGGGACGTGCCGCCGCTTTCATGGAGGACGATATCCTCCTGGCAGCTAAGAGGGCAGAAGCTGCGAATCCAAATCAGTATGTCTTCCTGCCGGATGTGTACAACACGCTCGTCTATGGCTTGATGGTCCCGAAGAACGACCCTGAATTCAAAGCCATCGTTGATAAAACGCTGAGCAACCTGATGGCATCAGGCCAGTTTGGCGAAATCTACAACAAGTGGTTTGAGAAGCCGATTCCGCCGAACAACACGAATCTGGTCTTTCCGATCTCGAATGATTTGAAGGAGCGCATCGCTCATCCGAGCGACAAGCTGCCTGCCTGACAGTCAAGAAAACGAGCTTCGGAGAAACAGAGATGGGATTCCTTTTCGAACAGACAACCGACGGCAACACCTACTTCAGTTGGCTAATGAACGGTCTGCTCTGGACTGTCAGCCTCTGGGTAACGGCGGGTGTCGCGGCGTTCGTGCTTGGCGTGTTGGTCGGCTCTCTACGCACCGCGCCTTCACGCGCTCTGCAGATAATCGGCCGGTGTTATGTACAAATTTTCCGGAACATCCCGCTCATCGTTCAGGCGTTTCTCTGGTACTTCGTCTTCCCTGAGGTTGTTCCCACGGCGTTTGGCGACTACATCAAATCGGTTCCACCACCGTGGGCCAGCTTCATCCCGGCGCTTATTGCGCTCAGCTTGTACACAGGCTCCCGTGTCGCCGAGCAAATTCGGGCTGGGATCAAAGCTTTGCCAGACGGGCAGTTGAAGGCGGGCCATGCACTCGGAATGAGCACGTTCCAGTCGTATCGCCTTCTTCTCATTCCCCAGGCGTTGCGCATCACCGTCCCAACGCTCACCAGCGAGGCACTGGGACTACTGAAGAACACGTCGGTGGCGCTGACCATCGGTTTGCTCGAACTGACGGCACAAGCCCAGCAAATCAACGAATTCACGTTCAAGACGTTTGGTGCTTTCGGCAGCGCAACCATCATCTACCTGGTCACGGCGCTCGTTGTTTATCAAGTCGCAGCGCTCGTCGAGCGCTCAGTTGAAATCCCGGGATCGGGCGAATCGGTTCGCAGATAGGGTGAACGCCATGCACTTTGACATTTACGCGATCTGGGAGGCGTTGCCGTTCCTGATGAAGGGTCTCGCTTTTACCGTCGAGTTGACTCTGGTTGCTTGTGTTGGTGGGCTGATTCTCGGAACCGGTATGGCGGTGGTTCGCCAACTACAGGTGCCGGTGCTTGCCCGAATTATTGGCGGGTACGTGACGCTGATGCGCTGCATCCCACTGATTCTCGTGCTGTTCTGGTTTTTCTTTCTCGTGCCTCTGGTACTCGGCCATCTTTCGCCAACGGGCCGCCCCATTCCTCTGGGACCACAGTCGACCGCATTCGTGACTTTCACGATGTTTGAGGCTGCGTACTACGCGGAAATCGTGCGCTCCGGGTTCAAGGCCATCAACAAGGGACAGTACGAAGCGGCCCGTGCGCTCGGGCTATCGACGGCAACAATGTATGCGTCGGTCATCATCCCGCAGGTATTGCGAGCGACAGCGCCCATCATCGTCACGCAGACCATCATCCTCTTCCAGGACACGGCCCTGGTGTACGTCCTGTCGCTTAACGACTTTCTTGGCATCGCGGCAAAGATTGCCCAGCGCGACGGGAAACTCACGGAGTTCTACGTGTTCGTGGCCGTCGTCTATCTAATTTTGTGCTCTGCTGGCTCAGAGTTGGCCGAACGATTGCGCCGAAAGACACCCTGGACCGTGAGCCGAGCGAAAGCCGCTCGCATCCTTGGCTTTCCCCGCCCGTCATCGGCGCGCGACTAAGCGGAGATTCAATATGCAAACGAAAGAAACTACCAATGAAGACATCGTGACGATCTCGGGATTGCAGAAGAGATACGGCGAACACATCGTTCTCAAGGGCATAGACCTATGTGTCAAGCGTGGTGAGCGCATCGTCATCTGCGGCCCGTCAGGCTCCGGAAAATCAACGTTCATCCGGTGCATCAATGGTCTCGAAACGTTCGAAAGCGGAACGGTGGCTGTGAAGGACCTCAAGCATGGCGAGCAGCTAACCAGGCTCGCCGACATCCGTCGAGAAGTTGGCATGGTGTTCCAGAGCTTCAACCTGTTCCCGCACATATCCGTCCTCGAGAACTGCATGCTCGCGCAGATCAAGGTACGCAAGGAACAGACGACTGTGGCCCGAGACCGAGCGATGCATTTTCTCCAGAAGGTCCGTATCGCGGAACAGGCGAACAAATACCCCGGTCAGCTCTCTGGCGGCCAACAGCAACGTGTAGCGATTGCCCGGGCTCTCTGCATGACGCCGAGCGTCATGTTGTTCGATGAGCCAACTTCCGCGCTGGATCCTGAGGTTGTCCAAGAAGTACTCGACACGATGGTAGCCCTCGCAAAAGAGGGCATGACGATGCTTTGTGTGACCCATGAAATGGGCTTCGCCCAAGCTGTCGCAGACCGGGTGGTCTTCATTGATGGCGGAAACATCATCGAGGAGGCTCCGCCTTCCGAATTCTTCTATTCACCGAAACACGAGCGTGTGCGTGCTTTCCTGAGCAGAGTACATAACCGTGGTGAGCGTATTTAGGGTTGATCTAATTGAAATTCAGTAGCGCCCGTGCCCTTGTTGATTAGGCGCTGACTCAGCACATCTGGAAGTGAGACTACTTATGATTTCGACTGAAAAGCTCGCAACTGTTCGGGAGCAATTTCCCGTCACCAAGCGTCAGCTGTATTTCGACTCGGCTTTCCAAACCCCTCTGTCGACCCCCGTGCGTAACGCACTGAACTTGTTCTTGACCGAGGGGCAAGAAATGGCTGGACCGAAGCCTATCTGGCTCCGTCGTGCTGAGGAAACCCGGGTGCGCGTCGCGAAGTTATTCAATGCAGCCCCGTCAGAGATTGCTTTCACGAAGAACACCTCGGAAGGCCTGAACATCGCAGCCAATGCCGTACCGCTAAAGGCTGGAGACAATGTGGTCCTAATCGAGGGCGACCACCCAAACAATGCGTATGCGTGGTTGAACCTGCGTCGCAAAGGCGTTGAAGTTCGCTTCGCGCCGCTGGCAGACAACAAAATCGCTACGGCAAAAACCTTTGCGCCCTATGTCGACGAGCGCACGAAGGTCGTGACGCTGTCGCATGTCACGTTCCATGCTGGCCAGGTTCACGACCTAGCAAGCATCGGCAAGCTGTGCAAGGAGCGCGGAATCTACTTCGTCGTCGACGCAATGCAGTCGGTTGGTGTCATTCCGCTTGATGTGAAGGCGCTCAACATCTCAGTGTTGGCAACAGGCACGCACAAAGGTCTGCTCGTTCCGCATGGTCTCGGCATTTTGTATGTTGCTGATGGCCTGGATGAGCTGGAGCCTGCATATCTCGCTATGTCGAGCATGCTGAACCCGCCGACGGATTTCGTCGCGCGCAAAGATGACATGGCAGTGCGCAAGGATGCTTTACGTTTCGAACTTGGCAACGTGAATCTGCCGGACCTGTATGCGCTGGGGGCTGCCATCGAGCTGATAGAGCACGTTGGTGTTTCAGAAATCGAACAGCATGTCCTCGCATTGGGCGACTATCTGTTGAAACACCTTGACGAGATCGATGTCAGCCTTGTTGGCCCGTGTAAGCGGAGCGAACGTCGTCACATCTACGTGCTGGATCTGCCGGTTGAACAGTGGGCTGACTACTTCGCACGCAACGACGTGCGCGTGTCGCCCGAGCGTGGCGGGATTCGGATCTCGCTCGCGATGTTCAACACGATCGAGGACATTGACCGTCTCGTCGATATGATCCGCAAGGGTCTACTTGAAAGCATACCGACGACAACGGTCCAAGGGGCTTAAGCTCACGGAGGTGTGCTGATCATGCTTCGCAGCCAAAGCAGCACACCGCGACGGCCTGAACCGAGCAGCGCGGCGATTGAGAAGTTACACAGCACATCGCTATCGTATGGTGCGAATATCCAACGCTGCGGTACGCTGCGCGAAAGGGTGGCATAGCCACGATCCTCAGGTGGTTTTCGATGTCACAATTCTGCTGCGCTGGCCGAGAAAGCAATCGACGGTGCCAGGGGAATCGCTGACATGTATTGACCCAGTGAAAACCTGCTCAAGTCATAATCGAGGAAATGACGATGAGCAAGGCGATGGAAGAAGACATCA
>NZ_CABPSB010000036.1 GCF_902459655.1 Pandoraea anhela | reverse complement strand
TGATGTCCAGCACCAGCGCACTTTTGCGCTTCGCTGTCCAACGCTTGATGTCTTCTTCCATCGCCTTGCTCATCGTCATTTCCTCGATTATGACTTGAGCAGGTTTTCACTGGGTCAATACAGATTCACGCAATCACAATTTGAATGGGTGGCGCTGCGGCGTCAATTCTGTTGCGGTCATTGGCCGGCAGGCTGCTCCGGATGTTGGTGCGCTCCTTCTCCGGGAGTTGCTGTAATAGCCGGTAGGCTTGCGCATCAGGCAGGGCAGCGATAACGTCGGCCTTATAGGGGAACGAACTCGTCAAGGCAAATCGTTGGAAGAAGCCCTTGTTCCAGCATTGGTTGATGTAATGAATGATCTTGTTGTCTGGCAACTGAGCCAATAGTTGCAATCGACGTTGTATGGCCAAGGTGTTGAGATACGAAACGATTCTATCGTCAGGTAGCGTTGCCAATACTTGCCCGCAACGCCCGGGAACCAGCCCGACGAGATAACCGTTAGCGCGCAAGAGAGGGAGTCCGAGCAGGAATGCGGTTATCGCGTTGAGGGGCAGGGTATCGATGTAGGCAAATAGTGCCGCATCGGTGGCCGTCGCGATGATGTCGCTGCGTTCAGCCGGTGTAGAGTTGCCGATTTTTTGCGCCAAGGTGCGCTTGTCATCCACGCCAACCACGTTGCTGCCATTTGTGCCGAACCCTATCGGGTTGCGCGCTCTCTCTGCCGCCACGGTTGCGTACGTGCTGGCAGGGTTGCGCATCTCGTTATTGAACGTCGCGTTGAAAGTTACCGCCCAATCTCGAATGTAGCCCAGCACTGCCGGCGGCAGGACTTGTGCGCCAGTCGCGGGCGCAGCCTCGTTGATCAGGATGTTGTTATCGGCGAGCTGCCGGTGATAAGCGTTTCCGCTGTTCATGAATTGCGCTAACGTCATTACCTGGTAGCCGTCCCACGCGTCGGCAATCGTGGTGGTGGTTCGGTCGAATCCGGTAGCGTCCGTGACTCCCGGCACAACAGGCATGTTATTAGGCGAGGTCATCACAAAGCAGTGGTCGTAAGGCTTCGGCGGATTGGTGCCCGGAATGTTGCCGGCCATTTGGCAGCGGTAGATGTATTGATTGTCAGTGTTTTGAATCAGATGTGCATACACCACCATCGCGAACTCACCGCAGTTGCCGACTGAAATTTCCTCCACAGCCTTCGCTTGTACAAAGGTGTCGTTGTCAGCGAGCAATTGATCGGCCTGGGGGCGAGTATGTGTGCCTGCCGCCACCATTCGATCCCTGACGTATGCCTTGAGTTCGCCAATTTTGTTGCGATAGCCGGTGTTAAAGGCTTGGTCGGGTGGGGGATAGGTGATTTCAAGCTTGGCGCTGCTACGTCCGACTGTGGACGTAATGGAGTTACTCCGGTTGCCGCGCCGAATCGCTTCCCCAGCACTACGTGTGGTAGTCCGAGTGTCGAGTACCGCAGTACGTTCCCCTTTTGCCTGAAGCACAGGCCCGCGGCTGTCGGCGACAACTTTGTGCAGCATTGGTAGGCCGGTTCGCATCTGCAAGGCCTTTTGCCCCATCAGATCCGCTTCATTTTCCAAGTCCGCATCATCGTTGACCGGCGTCCCGCTTTTCATCTGCATGGTCGGCTTCACTCGCCCCTGCGCCTGCTGAACGACATGCCAGGCTTCATGCGGCAAATGTCGCTCTTGCCCCGGCGCGATATGAATCTCACTCCCCTGCGCATAGGCGTGCGCATTGAGTTGTGCCGGCTGTGGCGAGTTGTAATGAACCCGGACGTGATCCATGCTCATGCTCGATAGCGACTCGATACCCGATTTGAGGTTGTCGGGCAATCCGGTTTTATTTTCCTTTTTCTGGATGAGCAACGGCTGACGAAGCGCATGATCGTTCATCATCGCTTTCAGTTGCGCAGCCTGCTTGGCAGCGGGGCGATTATCTACAAACTGGAAGGCGCGCGATCCGCCATTTTTTCCTTGTGGCGTCCGGTCTGGAATCGACTGGTTTTCATCATGCCGAGATTCGTTCACAAGGGAATTCATGCAACCACTCCTCATGTTTTGCTACGACGTTTCGTGTGAATCGCCGATAGTTACCAAGACACAAACCGGTTTTCAAGATACCACCTTTCCTGTGACCCTCCGGCGAAATGCCAAGTCATCAGGAAGTCCGGCGGATCAGACACGCTCGCGAAGACCTGAGAGGCGAGGGGCCGGGAAAGCGGCGACATCTCCCCTGATCTGAGTCGCGCGACGATTTAGCGTCCAATCCCATAGTCAGGAGATTGGACATGAAAACGCGCACATCGAAAGCTTCAACGGCCGACTGCACGAAGCATGTTTGAACCAGCATGCGTTCGTCGGTCTCGACGATGCACGCAAGCGAATCGAAGCCTGGTGTACTGACGACCACTCGGTGCGCCCGCATAGCGCCTTAGGGCCACTGGCGCCGGACCAATTCCGTCAACTGCATCAACCGAAAACCGGCGAGCCCACTAACTTACGAATGGTGTACTCGAAGGGGTAAGGTCAGTGGGAATTCCTCAAGGAATGTTGAGTAAATTAACGCCGGTGGAATACCTTTCGCCGTCTTTGCATTCGTTTCGATCGTCGTGCCCGGCAACCGCCATCGTCACCCGATTTCGATGAAGTTAGTCCTCGCTCTTGGCCTCGGTCCTATCTTCAAAGGCGGGGCCCGGATCACGTCTGGAGCGGCTAAAGAAGCCGTAACACCCGCCGTTATTCCTGGTACGCAACGCCGATTGGCGCTCACTGCGTGTCGAGCCAGTTCCCCCCTGTCCATACGAATCATGAATCGCCTGACACTGAAACAGAAATTGTGGGTGCCGATGCTGCTGTGCTGGGTCGCACTCCTGATCGTGACCGTGGTGAATGCGCTCGACGCACGTAGGGCACAAATGGCGACGCGCCGGGCGGATTTGGCCAACGTCACCGATATGGCGATGTCGATCATCGCCGATTACGCGAAACAGGTTAGCGACGGCAAACTATCGCTGGAAGACGCGAAGCAGCAAGCGATTGCCCGTGTGAACGCACAGCGCTACGGCGCGGACGGCTATATATCGATCGTTCGCGGCGACTCGGTGATGGTCAATCATCCGATGAGCCCAAAGTTGAACGGTAAGGACATGAGCGGCTTTCGCGACGCCAAAGGTAATGCGCTTTACCACGACATCGCACAAGCCGGCAGTTCGTCGTCAGGTGCCGGCTACCTCCGCTACTGGTGGCCGAAGCCGGGAGAAACCACGCCGAGCGAAAAGATCGGTTACGTGAAGCGTTTCACGCCGTGGAACTGGGACCTGATCGCCGGCGCCTATATGGACGACATCGAGGCACAGTTCTACGCCACCCTGATGCGATCCGCCGCCATACTGGTCGTACTCGGCCTGTTGGTGTCACTGGTGGCGTCCCGCGTGGTGCGCAGCGTCTCGCGCTCCATCGGCGGCGAACCGTCCAACGCGGCGGAGATCGCGAAGCAGATCGCCCAAGGCAATCTCGCCACGCCGATCGACGTGCGACGCGACGATACCGCGAGCCTGCTGTTCTCCCTGCGCGAAATGCGCGATCAACTCGCCGTCACGGTCGGACGTATCCAGTCCTCCGCGGAGACGATCACCGTCGCCTCGAAAGAGATTTCCGCAGGCAATCTGGATCTGTCGAGCCGGACGGAGGAGCAAGCGGCGTCGCTGGAGCAAACCGCCGCCACGATGGATGAAATCACCAAGACCGTCACGCAGAATGCCGATAGCGCCACCACGGCGTCCGAACTGGCAGCCGACGCCTCCAGGATCGCCGAACGCGGAGGTCAGGTCGTCAACGATGTGGTCGAGAAAATGGCCGGCATCACCGATAGCTCACGCAAGATCGGCGAGATCATCAACGTCATCGAGGGCATTGCATTTCAGACCAACATCCTCGCGCTCAACGCCGCAGTCGAAGCCGCACGTGCCGGCGAGGAGGGGCGCGGCTTCGCGGTAGTGGCCGGCGAAGTGCGCAACCTCGCTCAGCGCAGCGCGACAGCCGCCAAGGAAATCAAGGTGCTGATCGATCAGTCCGTCGAGCAGGTCGTCGAGGGATCGGCGCTGGCGGGCAGGGCAGGCAGCACGATCGGTGAAGTGGTCGACGCAGTGCGCCGCGTTACCGCGATCGTCAACGAGATTTCGGCGGCGTCCCGGGAGCAAAGCACCAGCATCGGGGAAGTCAACCTCGCGATCCGTCAGATGGACGACGTGACGCAACGCAATGCCGCATTGGTGGAACAGGCCGCCGCCGTAGCCGGCTCGCTCGATGAACAAACCGAATGGCTGCGCGGCGCGGTCGCCGTGTTCCGGATTCAAGCGCATGCCTGATTGAGCGAGGGCGATGGGGGACGCTGAGCCAGAATGAGTCGCGGCTGAAGGTGGAAATTTCCGGCGTGGTGAGTTATCAGGCTAGGCGCATTTCCTTGCCTGACGGGCGAATTCGGCGGGCGCCACCCACTGCAATGCCGAGTCATCCCCATGCTCATTCGCACGGCGATCCATGCATGGCCTTCAAGATGAGATCGACGGATATCGATACAGCGAGGAGACATGCCAAACAACGCGCAATGCTTCGATCAGCATGCGCTGACGAGCCGGCTTCAGAGATTTCTTGGGAGCATCTCGGGCCGCATCGCTTCGAGCGATAGCGCTGCTACCCAGGTTTGCGTTTCGCGTTCTCCTCCTCCTCATCATCATTCTCAAGCCGCTTCATGCGCCACACCCGCGAGAGCGATAGCCCACCGAACTTGGGGCGCCAGTGACGGAGCGTGGCATTGACGGCGTGCCCACCCGGGACATTGCGGAGGAATCGCCGCGCCAACGACCAAACGCCTCACGTCGCTTGCGCCCCCGCCTTGCCTGAGCAAACCACGAATTCCTTGAGTGTCGAGACCGTCGCTCTCTTGTCGGTCCTGTCTGAAATGACCCTAAAGCGGGTGGTCATGCGCTCGGGCGTAACATCGATGCAAACGTAGCCGCGATGCCGGCTTTCGAAGTACTTCACGTGCGGGTTTTCCGGCAGCATCGACGCAAATGTGTCATACGGCGGCCCATCGGAGGTGACCGATGTACCAACGAACTCGGTCGCAATGACAGGGGAATCGGGACGCTCGTTCAAATGCACGTCATTCGTCCAGAACGAATGGATATCCCCCCCGATGATCACGGGATTGCTTGGGCGCGATTGCGCTATCGCCCGGAGCAAGCGCTCGCGAGTCGCGGGATATCCGTCCCACCCATCCGTCCAGTGACCGACCGCGCCGGTTCTCGGATCCTTTTGTAACAGAGGTGCGAAAAGCAAATCCTGCGCCATGACATTCCACTTCGCACTGGAGCGGCGCAGCCCATCGTGCAACCAGGCTTCCTGCGTGAAGCCAAGCATCGTGCGCCGAGCCTCCGTGCGGTCCACACAGCTTTCGGCAACCACATGTCCCCCTCGAGTCGTCGGCAAGGGGCAGGGTTGAGGTGTGCGGTACTGACGCCCGTCGATCACATGGAAGTCGATGAGTGAACCATAAGACACACGATCATAGATTCGCATATCCGGGCCACGCGGTATCGAGCTCGCACGAAGCGGCATGTGTTCGTAGAACGCCTGATAGGCTGCGGCACGTTGCTTCAGGAACGACGTCATGGAGACGTCGGTGAACTTCGACCAATTATTGGCGTAGTCGTCCTGAACCTCATGATCGTCCCACGTCATGAGGCAAGGCGCCATGGCGTGCACGCTCTGAAGATCGGCATCGGTGCGATAGAGGGCATACCGATTTCGGTAGGCGACCAGATCCGTCGCATTCGGCCCATCATGCGGCCGGACAACGGGCTTGCCGCCTGTCTCCCTGGGGTCGCGCGAATTATCGTAGATGTAGTCGCCAAGAAAGACGATCAGGTCCGGATGTTCCTGCGCCATATGCCGGTAAGCGCTGAAATACCCCGCTTCCCAGTTCGCGCAGGAGGCGAATGCGAAGCGTAAGCGGTCGAGCGGCGCATTCCTGCACGGCGCCGTGACGGCTCGCCCGACCGGGCTTTGAGCGCCGAGCGCCGTGAAGCGATACCAATACGGACGCTGCGCCGCCAACCCTGTCACTTCGACGTGCACGCTGTAGGCGAAATGCGCCGGCGCCCTCGCGATACCGCTACGCACAATGTTGCGCATGGCGTCGTCAGTCGCGATTTCCCAGCGCACCGGAATCTCCGATGGCATACCGGCCAAACCGCCGAGACCGTCGGGTGAAATCGGCTGTGGGGCCAGGCGAGTCCACAAGACAAAACCATCGAACGACGGATCGCCGCAAGCCACGCCCAGCGTGAACGGATCGTCCATGTTTGCCGCCAATGCGCGGGAGCATGGACTGAGAAGCGGCGCTGCGAAGAGCGCGCCCGCGCGCTTTAACAGCTTGCGCCGAGTCAAGCCCGCCAAGCCCGTCAAGTCCGGGGATTCGACACCCTTGCCCGTGAACACCAGGCGATCTGAATGAATCATGATTTTCCGATGATGCACAGCTTACCGACGCTTAAGGCGTGCCCGGATGCGGCGCCGGGTAATCGCGCGTCACATCCAAGGGTGCGGCGTACGCAGACTCCCACCAATAGCGCTGCAACTGCGCGATGCGTTGCGCCATCCTCACGTTGCGCATCACGATTTCGAGATTGCGCGAATTATCGAAATAGCCACCACTCCAGTTACTCGTTCCCACCCAGGCGACTTCATCGTCGATGACCATCGTCTTGCTGTGAACGACGCGTGCGTACGGAATGAATCCACTCGGCACGGGCGGCACGGTCACGACACGCAATTCAACGTTAGGCACGAGCGCCAAGCTTTTGAGGTAATCGACGTCGGGATGCTTGAGATTCCAATTCGACACCATGAGCTGCACTTTCACGCCGCGCGCCGCAGCCGTGCGCAAAGCGGTGTCGATCACGCCGTAATAGGGGCGCTTGCCCGATGCTCCAAAGGACAGCGGTGCGTAATCCATCAACTGAATCCTGACGAAGTGCTTCGCTTGCTCAATGAGTGCCGGCAGCGCCGTCTGCGAATCGCCGACACCCGGCGGATTAAATG
Source organism: Pandoraea anhela (assembly GCF_902459655.1). Taxonomy (GTDB): domain Bacteria; phylum Pseudomonadota; class Gammaproteobacteria; order Burkholderiales; family Burkholderiaceae; genus Pandoraea; species Pandoraea anhela. The sequence goes on along the minus strand of NZ_CABPSB010000036.1, from coordinate 7,602 downwards.
CGTTGGGGCTCGCGACGAGAAACGCAGGCTGAGCGAGATCGGCACGCACGATGCCATGATTAAGAACCGTCGGTTCGCCACCGCGTGCAATGACTGACTGTGATGACCAGTCTTGCGCGAAGATCGCTTGCATCTGCTCAACGACCTTCGGATCGCTGACACGCACCCCCGTTTCATCGATGTGTTCGAGTGCGCGCCAGTCAAAGTTCTGACTCCCCACAAACGCCTCACGACGATCCACAACGAAGTATTTTGCGTGAATGATTCCGCCACCGACCTTCGAGAAGTCCAATATCCGAAAATCAAGGTTCGGGATTTGCTTGATGCGGGCGAGCGTCTCTTCGTCCGACATGCGCACACCTTTCGCTTCCATGAGAAAACGAATCTTCACGCCGCGACGACCCGCAGCCTCCATATGGTCGAGCACCTCATCCATCCTGCTGCCTCGCTTGCCGGAAACATAGAACTGGCCGATGTCTAGCGAGGTTGTGGCCGCGTCGAACATGGCCGTCCAAGTGGCAACGGAATCGCGCAAGTCATCGCTATCTGCGCCGGCGCCGACGGGGGCCGTATGCACGAGTTCAAAGCCCGGAATGACGAATGCCTGAGTCGCGCCCGCGAGCGGTGAAGTACCGAAAATCGCGATCGCAATGGCGCAAAGCGTGTGTCGCATGGACGTCCTCGATTGATTGCCGATGTTCCTGTGCAGCGAAATATCCAGATGAAAAGCTGCCGTGTCGAGCTTGCATCGCTTCGTAAACGAAAAATTCGAAATCGATAATTTCGTTTACGAAATGATTTCAGTTGCGTGACGTGACGTTGTTCAACGCGCCGCCCGAAGCCGGACCGTTATCGTCATAAGTGCCGCGAGTCAGCGTATTCGAGGTTTGTGAAAATTTGTTCGGTTTACGAGATAAATCCTGAAGACGGGTTTACGCAACGAATCCTCACGTTCGTCATGGAAACTTAATCGACCTCAAAAATAATGCCGCATATTTTTCAGGGGCGGCGCCATGATTCACTTCGAAGATTCTCCAAAGCGGCACGCGCGCATCGAGATCATCCCGATGATCGATGTGATGATGTTCCTGCTCGTGTTCTTCGTCTTGTTGAGCATCAACGTGATCCCATCGCGTGGTCTGTCGACCACGCTGCCACAGTCGTCGAGCGCCGCACAGCTCAACCCCGACAAGCCGATCGTCGTGACAATTGCTCGCGATGGCGCTTTGCAGGTCGACGGAAATGACACAACGCTAGAAATGCTCGGCGCTCGGGTGAAGGAGAAAGCCAGCGACCCGGCAAAGGCGCAGGTCACACTCAAAACGGATGAAGGCACGATGATGCAGCACGTCATCGATGTCATGGATGCCCTGAAGGCAGCATCGGTGAGCAAGATCTCGATCGCAACACGGGCAAAGGCATCATGAGCGCCTCGTCGATGACCGCGCCGATCTACCACCGCAGGGACTGGGTGGCGAGCGGATTGACGCTGCTGATCGCGCTCGTCGCCATGGTAGGCCCCAGCCTGCGCAGCCTGATGGCGCCCCCTGTCCCCAAGCCACCTGAGGTCTTGACGGAGATCGACCTCGCTCCCCCTCAGCCAAAGCCGACCCCCGAGACCAAGCCGGAGCCAAAGCCCGCGCCGAGGCAGGAGCACAAGCCTGCGCCGACACCGCGCCCGTCACCGGAACCTCATCCGGCCCCGCGCCCGATGTCAACACAAGCCCCGGCCCCTGCTGCGCAGCCGGTAGCCCCCGCTGCACCGGTCACGTCCAACGCTGCGCCAACCGCGAGCGCCAATCCGACACCCGCTGCACCGGTTGCCGACGCAAAGCCGGCACCGAGAGCCGCGACCGCGAACAAGGGGGATCCGGATCACGACTATGAACGCGCGTTGCGCACGTTGGTTGAGTCGCGCAAGAAGTACCCGACCAATCGTCAGGCGATGATCGAAAAACCGACTGGCACCGTGGCGCTGTGTGTGACGCTCGATCGTGGCGGAAGGGTGAAGGACGTCAACGTTACGAACAGCTCGGGGTCGCTGCTGCTCGACAACACGGCGACGCATCTGGTGGAGGGCACGACTTATCCGCCGTTTCAGGACTCGCATTTTGCCGGACAGGCGCAGCACGCCTTCTGCATGAAGATCGATTACCAATTGCCGGGCAACAGCTAAGACACCGCGCGGCAATCCAGGGCAACACCCAAGCGATCGTTGTATCCACCGCGATCACGCGGTCAAGTGCCGCGTGAAATTTGCCGAGGCGTCGGTGCATCACCGCCATCCATGCCTCCGTAACCATAACCAGTAGACCGAAATGAATGCTTCCCTCAAAACGAACCGCAGACGGCTAAATCAGCCCGTAATGCGTCTATCGATGATTGCGGCTAACGTGCTGCTGCTTCACGCTGGCGTAGCGTATGCGCAAAGCGCCGACAATGCTGCGGCGAGCGCCTCCCCCGTCAACCCCGCCTCATCCAACATCGGCACCGTCACGATTACCGGCGACGGCGACAAGCTGGGCAACGGCATGATGGTGCGTGAAGACGAACCCAAGACACGCAGCACCGTCACGCGCGCCGAACTCGAGAAGGAACGCTCGACGGGCAACGTGTTCCAGTCGATCGGCCTGCTCCCGGGCGTGGCTACATATAGCTATGACGCCAGCGGACTGTTCGGCGGCGGTCTGTCGATTCGCGGCTTCAACTCCGATCAGATCGGGTACACCATCAATGGCGTGCCGGTCAACGACTCCGGCAACTTCGCCGTCTATCCGCAAGAGTTCCTCGATAACGCGAATACCTGCGCAATGACGGTGACACAGGGCGTGACCGACCTCGATGCGCCGCACGTCGGTTCGACCGGTGGTAACGTCAGTATCGTGACGTGCGAGCCCGAAGACGAAAAGCGCGCACGCGTGACGCAGACGGTGGGCGGGCTTGGGCTGACCAACTCGTTTGTGCGTTTCGATTCGGGCCGCTTCGCCAACGACATGGCGAAGGTTTTTCTCTCGTATTCGCACGCGGAGATTGACAAATGGAAGGGCGACGGTCGCGCCAAGCGTGATCACGTCGATTTCGGTTTCCGCTTCGACATCGACAAGTCGAATTACATCACCGGTTCGATGAACTACAACCGGGCCATCAACAACAACATCTATAGCCCGTCGCTCGCACAGCTTGCGCAGAACGGCTACTACGGCGATTACGCGTCGCAGTTCGTGGGGCACCTGCCGCCGGTGAACGGCACCGCGCAAAACGAAGCGTCGCAGAGCCCTGCGTTTTACAAGCTGGCGCAAAACCCGTTCGAAAACGTCATTGCATCGGTGACCGGCGTCTTCCGGCTTACCTCGACCACGCAGCTGAAGATCCAACCGTACTTCTGGTATGGCTTCGGTACGGGCGGCACGCAGCAAGTGGTGCTATCGGAAACGGGCTTCCTGAATCCGGCGACAGGCAAGATCGGTGCCGGCCGCGATCTGAACGGCGACGGCGATACGCTCGACAAGATTATCGTGGCGAACAGCAGCGTGACGCGGACCGAACGTCCGGGCATTACCACCACCCTGACGCAACAACTCGGGAATCATCAGGTGCAGGCCGGCCTCTGGTTCGAGCGGGCTGTGCACCGTCAGACCGGCCCGGCAGTGCTGGTGAACGCCGACGGTTCGCCCAGCGATGTCTGGTTGCAGAACAACCAGATCGTCGGCCCGACCGGACAGCCGTACGAATCTCGCAACTGGAAGACGGTGTCGACGTCGTGGCAGTTCTTTCTCGCGGACTCCGTGTCGCTGCTTGCCGACAAGCTCAATGTGACGCTCGGCTTCCGCACGCCACACGTGCGCCGCGATTTCACGAATTTCCCGAACGAAGGCAGCAACTCGCAGATCGGGTACAACGTGATCAAGGACTACAACGCTTTCCTGCCGCAGGCGGGCGTGCGTTACTCGATCGACGATGCGAATCAGATCTATGCCAACGCCGCGCGCAACTTCCGTGCGCCGCCCAACTTCGCCTTCTCGCCAACCAACGGCAATGTATCGTTCGTCAACGGTCAGGCGACGGTCGTGGGTAACGTGAAAGCGGAAACCTCCGATGTGTACGATCTTGGCTACCGTAACGACAACGCCTTCGGCACGTTCTCGGGTTCGCTGTTTTACGTCAATTACAAGAACCGCCAGGCCACCGCTTACGATCCGAATCTGAACAACTCGGTCTATATGAACGCGGGGGCCGTGCGCAACTACGGCTTCCAGCTCGAATTCGGGACAGTTCCTTTCCATGGCTGGTCGGCTTATCTCTCGTTGACGAACAACCATAGCCGTCAGCTTGACAACCTGAAGACGTCGGCAACCACCACCATGCAGACTGCCGGCAAGGACTATCCGCTCGATCCGTCGTGGTTGATGGGCCTGTCGATACAGTATGCGCAGCCGAAGTGGTATGTGCGTGCGCAAACCAAGTTCACGGCACGTCAGTATGCGACTTTGATGAACGACGAGATCGCACCGTCGTACACCACAGTGGATCTGGACGCAGGATACCGCTTCAACAACACGTACTTCTTCAAGAATCCGACGGTACGTTTGAACGTGAGCAACCTGTTCAACCGGCAGTACCGAAATCCGTCGAGCGTGCAGGTTGGCGGTGGGAGCGGTACGGTCTTTTATTACCTCGGCGCACCACGACTGCTGTCCGTGTCGCTGTCGGCCGATTTCCAGTAACGCAAAACATCGGAGGTCGGAGGGAGCCGCTCGATGTCGGGCTCCCTCCGGACTCAGGCTGACCCCAAGAGGAATCTATGAACACTCAACTGCTGCATGAAATGTCGTTCATGCTGATGTACGTGTGCCTGATCGTGGCGCTGTTCATCAGTATTGAGCGTCTGATTTTTTACCGATACACGAGCAAACACGCCCGCGAAATCGACGCGATGCTACTGGGTGAGGACCGCTCGCTCGACGAGCTGTCCGACCATCTCGAAAGTAACGACAGTGTGCCGGCGCGGGCACTGCGGGAGATTGCGAAAGCGCGCAGCGAGGCGACGTCGCGTGAGGATATGGCACAGCTATCCGCCGCGCTGTATCTTGCGATGAAGTCCAAGCTGAAGCAGCGCCTGTGGATTCTCGACACCATCGTGACCGCGGCGCCGCTGATCGGTCTGCTCGGTACGATTCTCGGTATTATCGACACCTTCTCCTCGCTCGCTGCCTCGGGCGTCTCCGACGCCAAGGGTGTGTCGGCAGGTATCGGTACGGCGCTCTACGCGACGGCGCTCGGGATCTCGACGGCGCTGTTCGTGCTGGTGTTCGTCAACCACTTCAACGACCGGCTCGAGCGCATCGGCGATCACCTAAAGATCCTGTTGCTGCGCGCAGACATTGCGCCGACCACGCAAACGCACACGACGGCGCATGCAGCCCGGCCCCGACGTCAGGCGTAAGCAACGGTGCGCTGCGCGCCCCGCCCGAAGCAGGAAGGGCAGGGTCCGCAGCGCGTGCCGGGGCGTCAACCATCGCGGCGAGGTCGGCGCAGCGTAAATCGCTCAAACGGCGCTACGCGTCCGTCGGGCCCGAGCACGTCGAAGTACGTTACGCGGATCTCGGTCATATCGCCGGGATATTTTCCGGGGTCCACATCGAACGAAGCAAATCCGTATGCGCCCGCAGTGTTGCGCACGGCTGACCAAGGGGCTTTCTCGGTTACGTAAACGGATTGACGTTTGCCGGTCTTGGGGTCGGGCTCGCCAACACCGGTGATGACGCGACAGCATGGCGGATGAAAGAAATATTCGTTCGTGGGCGCTGAAGTGCCGCCCCCGCCGATGACCATGTGCACGGTTCCTTTCGTGGTATCGATGACGTCGATGCCCGTGGTTGCCGGAATCGGCGTGAGCGTACCGTTCGCCTGCTGGCCGCGAATGGGATGTGAGCGCTCGTAATGATGCTCATGACCGCAAACCACCAAATCGACACCGTACTTGTCGAACAATGGCAGCCACGCCTCGCGGATGCCAAGATCCGCGCCGTTGGCCTTATCGGCGCTTGAGATGGCCACCTGATGCATGCAGACGACCACCCAGTCGACGGACGTGTCGGCGCGGGCGGCAGCGAGTGCACGTTCGAGCCATGCCTTTTGCGCGCCGTTGGAGTAGCCGCGCACGTAGCTGTCTCCGCCGTCCTGGTAACACACGTCGTCGTTGGCGACGGCAATCACCCGCACCGAGCCTGCAGTAAAGGCGTACCAAAGCCCGCGCGTCACCTGGGTTTGTCCCTCGCTGGCAGGTAACGAGAAGTATGTCTGATAAGCGCGGAAGCCAATCGGCCCGTTGCCGAGTTCGTTCTCGTGGTTGCCCGGTGAGGGCATCCACGGCCGGTAACGAGCGCTGCGGGTGTTGTTGTTCCAGAAATCCCACCACGCGCGGACTCTGTCCTGTGCGAGGTTGGCGTAGCAAAGATCGCCGTTGAACAAGTGGAACAGCGGTTGCAATCGTTCGACACCAGCGGTGGTGTCGCCAGCAGCAGGCGAGCCGAGATTGTCGTTGACGTAGGTGCGTTTTGACGTTGCGCCGCCCGGCGCCACGAGCATCTTGCCCACGGTCGGCGTGCCCTGATCGCCGAAGCTGGTGAATCGTATCGGCCGACGGCCTCGCGGCGCCGTGCGAAAAGTCGCGAACTGGGGTTCCGCGCCATCGTGCAGCGCTGCATACAGGTACTCGGAATCGGCAGCAAGCCCGGCAACGGTAGCGTGGTAGGCATACACAATTTGCTTCGATTTGTCGTCGACGTAACTGACCTCTCGCGCGGCGACCGTGCGATCCAGCCGTCCGTCGGTCCGTCCGACCAGAACGCGCGGGTTCGCGATCGGTCGTAGCGTGTGCCAGGAGACAACCATTTCCCGCGACGCATCACTGCCGAACTGAAGGTGCAGGCCCGCGACGGACGGCACGCTGGCATCGATCAAGTGTGCCGATCGCCATGTCGCGGAAGACACGGCGCTCGCCGAAGCATGCTCGGCGAGGCCCACCCACCCGCCGACGGTTCCGATCCCTGCTGCGGCAAGCAGACGCCGACGCGCCAGATCGGGGCCAATGGGGTATGCATTCTCATCATCCATGCTCGATCGCTCTGGGTCGTTGGGATGATCCGCACTTTAGGCGGCGTGTGTGACACGGAGACTACCGGTGCCGTTGAACCGCCGGGCCTGAGACGCGTCTCGTTCAGACAAGTCGCTCAATGATCATGGCGATTCCCTGGCCGCCCCCAATGCACATGGTGATGAGGCCATAGCGACCGTTGATGCGTTGCAACTCGTACAGGCACTTGACGGTGAGGATCGCTCCGCTGGCCCCCAGCGGGTGACCCAGCGCAATTGCCCCGCCGTTGGGGTTGACGCGACCGGCGGCGAGCCCGAGCCCCGTGCATACACCTAACGATTGCGCCGCAAACGCCTCGTTGCATTCGATGACGGCGATGTCGTCGATCGTCAAGTGAGCCCGTTTGAGCGCCAGACGGACCGCAGGAATTGAACTGACCCCGTAAAGTTGGACGGGAAAGTTATGCGGTTAAGGGCTGGGTTCTGTACTGCACAGGACTCAGCCCA
>NZ_CABPSB010000035.1 GCF_902459655.1 Pandoraea anhela | reverse complement strand
CACCGGGGCTACGTGATGGACAGTGGCCTCGTGACCATGACCGGTCAGGCGAAGGACATGCTCGACGATCCGAAGGTACGCGCGGCGTATCTGGGGGAGTCTGTGGGGGAGTCTGTGGGGGAGTCTGTGGGGGAGTCTGTGGGGGAGTCTGCGCAGTAGCGCGAGGCAACGGGGCGCCACGCTGACACACGTGGCGCCTTGGCAGGACAAAAACGGAATGGCCCCGATTTGCGCCAGCCCACGGTCGAGATGTGGCGTCGAGAGACGGCCGGGGGCGTGCGACACAGATCGGGGCCATGCTTTTTCCCGTCGGATCGGGCGTGTACCACCCTGTCGGCTGACATGGCCGACAGGGCGGTAGGGCGGTAAAGGGCGGTAGAGGGATTACTTGCCGGCAATGCTCTCCAGCGGTTGCCATTTTCCGCCGATGACCTTGTACATCGTGATACCGCCTTCCTTGAGATCGCCGTGCGAATCGTAGCCGATACGCTGCGCTGTCACGCCCGCCATCGACGTGGCGGCGAGCGCCGGCAGATACTTCGCCGGCTCCGACGAACCGGCCTGAACCATCGCCTTCATCATTGCCATGGCGCCGTCGTAGGCATAGGGGGAGTACGTCTGTACCGAGCTGCCGAAGCGCTTCTGGTAACGCTGGCTATAGGCGGGGCCGCCGGGCATTTGTTCGAGGGGCAGACCCGCCAGCGAACAAATGGCGCCTTCCGAGGATTTCCCCGCCAGCCGTATGAAGTTATCCGTCTTGGACATCTCTCCCGAGACGAGCGTGGCTGGCATGCCGAGTTCGCGCATCTGCTGAACCATCGGCGCCGACTGCGCTTCCGCGCCGCCATAGAACAGCACATCGGGATTGAGACGCTTGAGGTTGGTCAGCACGGCCTTGAAGTCGACGGCCTTGTCGTTGGTGAACTCCCGGCGCACGACGGTTCCTCCGGCGGCCTTGACGGACTTCTCGAACTCGTCGGCGAGGCCCTGACCGTAAGCCGTACGATCGTCGACGATCGCAATGCGTTTGGCCGCCAGTTTCTTCACGACATACGCGCCGACGACGCTGCCTTGCTGGGTGTCTGACGTCATCATCCGGAACGTGGTCTTGAAGCCCTGACGCGTGTATTCCGGTGCTGTCGCCATGGCGATTTGCGGAATACCGGCGCGGCTGTACACCGCCGAGGCCGGAATGCTCGTGCCGGAGTTGAAGTGGCCGAGCATGCCCTTTACACCGTTATCCACCAGACGTTGCGCGACGAGCGAGCCGGCGCGGGGGTCGGCCTGATCATCGTCCGATTCGAGGACGAACTTGACTTCCTTCCCGCCAATCTTGGGATGCGTGCCGTTGTAGTCGTCGATCGCGAGAACGATGCCGTTCTGCATGTCCTTGCCGTACTGCGCTTGCGCACCGGTGAGCGGACCGGCGAAACCGAGTTTGACCTCCTGAACTTGTGCGTAAGCGGAGGTGGCGCCGAGCAAAGCCACGGCAGCGGCCACGCCGGTCAGGGAAAGACGAAGTTTCATCAATGTATCTCCAATATCTCAGGTTATCGAACGAGGGAGGAATCCATGCGGCGATCGCGAAATCCCAGCACGACGCCGAGGAAACTTACGGTAGCGGCGGCGATGACGTAGATGGCCGGGGCCATGGCGCTGCCGGTCGTCGCGATCAGCCACGTGAGGATGAGCGATGCGAAGCCGCCGAAGGTCATGACCGCGATGTTGTACGCGACGGAGAGCCCCGTCGACAGCACGCGCGACGGGAATATCTCGGAGAAAGCCGCGAGAATCGGGCCGGTATAGCCGGCAATCAGAACGCCGAAGACGGCCTGGAAGACGACGAGACTCCATTGCGTCGGGTGCGAGACGATCAGCGCGAACATCGGGTACGCGACCAGCAGAATGCCGCCGGAGCTACAGGCGAGCAGCTTGCGACGCCCGATCTTGTCGGACCACGCACCCACGAACGGCGAGAGCACCGTGATGATGAGCCCGCCGATGACGCCGGCGATAAAGGACATCGATTGCGGCATCTTGAGCGTTTTCACGGCGTAAGTCGGCATGTAGAACAGCAGCACGTAGATGCACACGGTCCAGAGAATGACCATGGAGAACGTGGTGAATGTCTCGCGCGGAAACGTGGTCAGCACTTCCGACAGCGGTTTCTTCACCTTGCCCTGATTGGCGAGGAACGCGGGGGTTTCGTCCACATTGCGACGAATGTAGAAGCCGATGGGGCCGATCAGAATGCCCAGCAGGAAGGGAATTCGCCACCCCCAGGATTTCATCGCTTCCGGCGACAGGTAGAGGCTGAGCAGGGTGCCCGCCAGCGCGCCCAGCACGACGGCGAAGCCGATACTGCTTTGAATCCAGCTCGCGTAGTAACCCTTTCGATCGGCCGGCGCGTGTTCCGTCAGGAAAGCCGTTGCGCTACCCATTTCCCCGCCGGCGGAAAAGCCCTGCATCAGGCGAGCCAGAATGATGAGGATCGGCGCGGCGATGCCGATCTGATCGTATGTCGGTGCGAGACCGATGAGCGCGGTGCCGCCGGCCATGAGCAGAATGGTCAGCGAGAGCGCGGCTTTACGCCCGGCGCGATCGGAGTACATCCCGATCAGAATGCCGCCGAAGGGCCGCACGACGAAACCGACGCCGAACGTCGCGACCGACAGAAGGAGCGACGTCAGGTCGTCGCCTGTCGGGAAGAACAGTTGACCGATGGTGATGGCAAAAAAGCCGTAAACCATGAAGTCGAACCATTCGAACCCGTTACCCAGGATAGTTGCCGTGATAGCTCTGCGCCGACGCTTTGTTTCGTCGTGAGAGTCCGACATGGTGCTAGCTGCGATTTCCATTTTGCGTGCCTATATCGGTAAGTTGGAAGTCCGCGAAAGGACGGACGTCCGTCTCGCGTGTGTTGCCCTGTATGCGAGCTGTCTTCCATTCAATAGCGCCAATATGTGCATTCCTATCTACGTTTTGTCGGAAGTCGTGCGTGGCACCTCGCAGCTCCCATAGGATTTTTCAGGGTTTTCCTGTGATTTCGATATGACGTTAATCGCGAAAGGCGGGAAAACGTCCTGCGTGCGACATGTCGATCGCTTTCGAAGGCGCTTGCTTTCGCTTTCGCCTGCCAGCGCGTGGCGAGACGGTGTTGCTCGGCGCATAGGGATCCGGCGCGGAAAATTCCTACGTCTCATAGGTAGAGCGTCGTGCCGCCAGCGCCCTAAGATCCAGAAAGCGCTCCCTGCGAGCGATCTGGCTTTCATGGCCACCGTGCTTCGGACCGAGAGAGGACTATGTCGAACAACACCAAACACGAATTGCTCGCCGCTGCGCGCGCACAGCATGTGGCGCGCGGCGTCGCGACGGCTCACCCCCTTTTCATCGAGAAGGCGCTGGGCTCCCATGTCTGGGACGCCAATGGTCGGCGTTACCTGGACTTTGTGGGCGGGATCGGTGTCATGAACGTCGGACACAACCATCCGAAAGTGGTCGCAGCGGTCAAAGCGCAACTCGAACGTGTCACGCACGCTGCCTTCCAGGTCGCCGGATACGATGTGTACATCGACCTTGCGGCCAGACTCAACACGCTGGTCGGCGGGAGTGAACCTTACAAAAGCGTGTTTTTCACGACTGGCGCGGAAGCCGTTGAGAACGCAGTGAAGATCGCACGTTCCTACCGCAACGCGCCCGGCATCATCGCGTTTCGCGGCGGCTTTCACGGCCGAACGCTGCTCGGTATGACGCTGACCGGCATGAGCACGCCGTACAAGCAGAACTTCGGCCCGTTTGCCGGCGACGTGTACCACACGCCGTATCCGGACCCCTATCGCGGGTTTTCGGCCGACGACGCCATTCAGGCAATCGAAGACTTGTTCGCCACGCAGATTTCTCCGGACCGCGTGGCCGGCGTCATTCTCGAGCTGGTTCAGGGCGATGGCGGGTTCATCCCGGCCGGCAGCGAATTCCTTCACAAGCTGCGGGCATTGACGTCGAAGCACGGCATCGTGCTTATTGCCGACGAGATTCAGACGGGCTTCGGTCGCACCGGCGAGCTGTTCGCGTTCCAGCAAGCGGGCATTCAACCGGATCTGGTGACGGTGGCAAAGAGCCTGGCGGGGGGCTTCCCCCTCTCGGGCGTCGTGGGACGCGCCGAGATGATGGACGCGCCGGAGCCCGGCGGATTGGGCGGGACGTATGCCGGCAACGGCCTCGCGTGCGCCGCCGCGCTTGCCGTCATCGATCTCTTCGAGAACGAAGGGCTGCTCACGCAAGCGCGACAACTGGCGGAAGTGCTGCGCGGCGGTCTCGATAATCTTGCCGGAAAGTACGCGGAGATCGGAACGATTCGCGGTGTGGGCGCGATGCTGGCGATGGAATTCGTCAAGCAGCGCGATCCGCGTCAGCCGGACGCCGCGTTTGCGCAACGCGTGATCGATGCGGCACGCGAGCTTGGTCTGCTGGTCATCAAATGCGGCGTTCACCGCAACAATGTCCGATTGCTCGCGCCGCTCACGACGTCCGCAGACGACGCCGCCGAGGCGATCGGGATCCTGGATAAGGCGATCGAGAAAGCCCGCTCGGTTTGATCTGCGCGGCCCCGTACACGCCAGCCAAGGCCTACCATGACAAGTGACACAGCACGTCGATTCGCGGAGAAAACCATATTGACGATCGACGTGTACGGCACGCTGATCGACTGGGAGACGGGCATCTTCGAGGCCCTCGATCCCATTCTGCGATCACACGGTCATGTGCTCGCAAGCGACGCGCTGCTGGAAAAGCACGCCTGGCATGAGTCGGCGCTGGAGGCGGGGCCCTATCTGACTTACCGGGAGATCCTTGAAGAGTCGCTCCGGCGGATCGCCCGGGATCTCGAGTTCACGCCCACCGAGCAGGAACTCGAGCGATTTTCGCATTCCGTGGGCGATTGGCCGGCGTTCCCCGACTCGCGAGACGCGTTGCTCGCCCTACAGCGCCGGTTCCAGCTCGCCGTCATCACGAATGGCGACGACGAATTCTTCGCGCTATCGAACAAGCAGATCGGGGTCGAGTTCGACTACGTCGTGACCGCCGAGCAAACCCGAAGTTACAAGCCTTCGCTGAACAATTTCCATGTGGCGCTGGGGCGTATGCGCAAGCCCCGAGGCGAAGTTCTGCACGTGGCGCAAAGTCTTTTCCACGATCACGTTCCGGCGCAGGCTGTCGGGTTGCAAACCGTTTGGATCAATCGGCGACAAGGGCGTCCCGGCTACGGGGCGGTACCGCGTGCGATCGCGGTTCCGGATGCCGAGTTTGCCGATTTGCACTCATTTGCCAACGCGATTCTGGACGAATGAGGGCTTGCGCTTCACGCGCTTCTTCGCGATCATCACGCGATTCCATCGGTTTTGTCATCGTGTCGGAGAAACACCATGAACATCTCGACGGCACTTGAGAGCACTGCGCTGCGCGGGGCAAAGGTCGTGGCCGGCATGACGGGCATCGACCGGAACATCACTTGGGTGCATATCGTCGATCACCCCGATATCGCGGCGTGGGTCGAACCCGGACATCTGCTGCTCACCACTGGCTACAACTGGCCGAAAGACGAAGCGCAGCAGCGCGCGATGATTCGCTCCCTCTCCGTGCGAGGGCTTGCCGGCGTCGTGCTGGCCGTTCCGAAATTCCTGGCGCATTTCCCGCAGGCGTCGCTCGAAGAGGCGAACGACGTCGGGTTGCCGCTGCTGGAACTGGATTGGGATGTTCCGTTCAGCGCGATTACCGAACAGATTCATTCGAGCATCATCCGCTGTCAAAGCGAACTGATTCAGCGTTCGTACGAAATCCACCGGGCACTGACCAACGCGGCGCTCACGGCCAACACGCTGAGCGACCTGGCGTCGTCGCTCGGCGAATTGCTCGACCGCGCGGTCAACTTCGTGGACCCGGACGGTCTGCTGCTGGGCACGAGCGAGAGCAAAGCCTCCGGCGCCGACGTCAGCGCCAGAGAGCGCAGCTATATGCGACTCCTGCACAATCGCATCATCTTGCGGCGCATTCAGGACAGCATGAACCCCATTCTGATCGACGCCCAGGCAGAAGTGGGGGTTCCCCGGCGGCTGGGGTGCCCGATTCGCATTCGGGGAGAAATCGCGGCCATCGTATTCGTCGACGAAGGCGATTGCGAGCTGGGCGAGCTGGATATCCGCGCGACCGAACATGCGTCCATCATTGCCGCGCTGCATCTGGCGCATATGCGGGCGTTGCATCTTCAGGAGGAGCGACTCGGCTATGCGCTCGTGGGAACGCTTCTCGAAGGGAAATTCGAAGAAACGCCTTCCGCGTTGGAACGGGCGCGCCTGAGCGGATGGGACCCCTCGGGCAGCTACCGGGTCTGTCTCGTGCTGCTCGACGAACCGTTACCGTTGTCCCGGGAAGGGTTTCTGCGCAGAGAGCGATGGGTGGACCGGCTGCGCAAGTATCTGGAGGGCATCGAGCAACCCCCGCTCGTGCTCGTCTCGCTCAATCAGATCACGTTCTTCCTCCAGTCGCATCACGAGCCGGAGCCGCTTTGGCGGATTCTCGGCAGTCGCGGTGCGGCATTGGCGGTGAGTCGCGAGCATTCGGGGGTGAAAGGGATGGCCAGAGGCGGTGAGGACGTGCAGTCGCTGCTTCCCCTGCTCAAGCCCGGCAAGGTGCACCATTTCCATGAAGTGATGTTCCCGCGTGCGCTGATGGGCGATCCGGGGGCGCGTGAACTGTTCGTCGACAGCCGTATCGGTCCGTTGCTCGCCGACAAGAAGGGCGAGGCGCTGATGGAAACCGTCGAGGCGCTTTGTGCGGAAGGCTTCCAACTGGCCAATACCGCTCGCCGGCTGGGCGTGCACATCAGCACCTTGCGGTATCGCGTCGAGCGCATCGAGTCGATGTTGGGAACGACGCTGGAGCGGCAGGATAGCCGCTTCGAGATTCAGGTGGCGGTGGCGCTCCACAAGATTCTCTCCGAGAGATAAAAAAATGGCGCCTGCTTCAGGCGCCATGCGTCTCATGCCACGTGCTCAGCCGATATCGAGGTGCAGCGTTTGCGCCTCGAGAAACTCGTCGATGCCGTGGTGGGAGCCTTCTCTGCCCAGCCCTGACTCCTTGACACCGCCGAACGGCGCCACGGCGGACGAAATCACGCCGGTGTTGATGCCGACCATGCCGTACTCGAGCGCTTCGCCGACACGGAAGACGCGCGCCAGATCGCGGGAGAAAAGATATCCGGCCAGCCCGTAAGGCGTGTTGTTGGCGCGCCGGATCACTTCCTCTTCCGTGGTGAACTTGAAGAGCGCGGCGACCGGCCCGAACGTCTCCTCGGAAGCGATTCGCATACCGTCCGTTGCGCCGCTCAGAATGGTCGGCTGGAAGAACTGTTCGCCCAGTTCTGACGCAGCCCCGCCGGCAATGACACTGGCGCCTTTGGCGAGCGCGTCCGCCAGATGTGCGCGGACTTTCGAGACGGCGGCCTGATTGATCAGCGGTCCGATCGTCACGCCCTTATCGACGCCGGCGCCCAGGCGCAACTGGTCGACCGACACCTTCAATTTTTCGATAAATGCATCGTAAATACCCGCCTGCACATAGATGCGGTTCGCACACACGCACGTTTGTCCGCTGTTGCGGAATTTACTCAGCATCACGCCGTTGA
Organism: Pandoraea anhela; assembly: GCF_902459655.1. Classification (GTDB taxonomy): domain Bacteria; phylum Pseudomonadota; class Gammaproteobacteria; order Burkholderiales; family Burkholderiaceae; genus Pandoraea; species Pandoraea anhela. The sequence goes on along the minus strand of NZ_CABPSB010000035.1, from coordinate 12,403 downwards.
CCGCTTTGTCGAGATCGGCGTCGTCGAACACGATCACCGGCGCGTTGCCGCCGAGTTCCATGCTGACTCGCTTGACGGTATCGGCACATTGGCGCAGCAGCAGCTTGCCCACGTTCGTGGAACCGGTGAACGTCAGTTTGCGGACCGTGGGATTGCCTGTCAGTTCGCCGCCGATGGCCTGCGGCATGCCCGTCACGATATTGATCACGCCCGCGGGAATGCCGGCGCGCTCGGCAAGTACGGCCAGCGCCAGTGCCGAGAACGGGGTGAGTTCGGACGGCTTGACGATGACCGTGCATCCCGCAGCCAGCGCCGGCGCCAGCTTGCGGGTGATCATTGCGTTCGGGAAATTCCATGGTGTGATGGCGGCACACACGCCGACGGGCATTTTTCGGACGATGATCCGGCGTCCCGCTTGTTGGGCGGGGATCGTCTCGCCGTAGGCGCGAATGCCTTCTTCCGCGAACCACTGTACGAACGATGCGCCGTAGAGGATCTCGCCGCGCGACTCCGCGAGCGGCTTGCCTTGCTCGAGCGTCATGATGAGTGCGAGGTCGTCGGCGTGTTCCACCATGAGGTCGTGCCAGACGCGAAGGCGAGCCGCACGCTCATGGGCGCTCAGGCCGCTCCATTGCGGCAGCGCACGCTCGGCGGCCTCGATGGCGAGTCGCGTGTCGACGGCGTCGCAGTTCGGCACGGTGCCGAGGGTCTCGCCATTGGCGGGGTTGATCACCGGCAACGTTTCGCCGGAGCGGGCGGGCAGCCAGAGACCGTTGACGAAGGCATGCTGCTTGAGCAGCGAGGGATCTTGCAGAGACATCATGTCGACCTACCGTCTGACGTGAACCGCACACGGTAAACACCGACCGACCGTCGGCACGGGAGCGCTTACCGTGCGATGTGAGGAAGGCGGAGGGGCCACCGTCTGGATTGACGTGGGTTGACGAGACCCCTCCGAGGGCACAACTCAGCGAGCGACTTCGGCCTTGTGAGCGTCGGCCAGGGCCGCCATGCTCTCGAAGCGGAAATCGTACTTCGGCGTGCCGGGCGGGGGCATCGTCGCGCCCCAGCCGGCGTCTGCGTGACGGCGATCGATCCATGCCGACGCCAGACCGAAGCCGTTGGCCGGCGCGTGGTCGTGGAACAGGCTCTGCGCCGTGTGCAGGACGTCGGTCTTCTGGAAGCCGAAGTCGGCGCCGAGTCGGCCGAGCATGTACTCGAAGTTACGCGGGTCCGGCTTGTACGAACCGATATCCTGCGCCGTGTAGATGGCATCGAATTCAACGCCGAGTCGGGCATTGCTGCCGCGGAACGAGAGACGATCCACGTTCGACAGAATGACGAGCTTGTAATGCTTTTTCAGGTATTGCAGAGCCTCGACCGAGTCGGGGAATGCGGGCCAATCGGGCACGGACGCACCGAAAATATTGGCCTCTTCGTCGGTCACGCCCACGTTCCACTCATTGGCCAGACGGCGATACACCGTGCCGAGCAGGATCGAGTAGGCGAGCGCCGGGGTGCGCAGTTCCTGATCGGCCTCGTGACGCGCAAAGATTTCGAGGACCTCGTCGCGGGTCAGGCCGCGTTTGCCTGCTTTCTCGAGCAGTGGCGACAACCCATTGAAAATACCGGATTCCCAGTCGATCAACGTGCCGTAGCAGTCGAACGTGAGTACCTTGAAGTCACTTAGTTTCATCATCGCTCCTGATTGGAAAGTGTCTGCGACGGCCTGAAAGAGAATCGCAGGATTTGAGTGAGATTATCCATATGGGCAGAAGGCCGGCGCGCGGGGACGGCGTCCCCGCGTCGGCGGCCACTGCGCGTTATTCCGGCAGCGCGGGCAGCACTTTGCCCGGATTGAGCAAATTGCGCGGATCCAGCGCACGCTTGATGGCCCATGCCATGTCCAGTTCCTCACGGCTTCGTACGGACAGCAGTTCGTCGCGTTTTGCGATGCCCACACCGTGCTCCGCAGAAATGGACCCGTTCAGTTCGCTGGCCGCGTTGTCGATGAGTTGTGCCATGGCGGCGCCATGCGTGCGCACGAAGACCTCCGCCGTGACATCGGCCGGGCGAATGGGGTTGAAATGCACGTTGCCGTCGCCGACATGACCGTAGACGATCATCCGGGTGGCGGGCTCGATGGCGAGCACCTTGGCCGTGGTGTCCCGAACGAATGCCGGAATGCAGGAGAGGGGGACGGAAATATCGCACCTCACACTACCGCGAGTCTGGGTTTGGGCATCCGAGATCTCTTCGCGAATCAGCCAGAAGTCGGCCGCCTGCCGGGCATTGGCGGCCACGACGGCATCCGTGGCGTAGCCTGCCGACAGCGCGTCGGAGAGCACTCCGACGAGTTGCGATTCGGCGGCTTCCTGATCGGCATTCGACGACGTTTCGACAAGCACGTACCAGGGGTGCGGCGTTTCAAGCGGCGACGGACGATCGTTCAGGTGCGACAGCACCAGTGTCATGGCATCCGATGAGATCAACTCGAAGGCCGTCACGTCGGTGCCGAGGCGCTCGCGCATCAGCTTGAAAATGGCCAGGGCGTCCTCGGGGCTGTTCGTGCCCAGAAACGCGGTGGATACCGTGCGAGGCATCGGGAACAGTTTCAGCACGGCGGCGGTAATGATGCCGAGCGTGCCTTCGGCGCCGATAAAGAGATGCTTGAGATCGTATCCGGCATTGTCTTTGCGCAAGCCGCGCAGCCCGTTCCAGATACGGCCATCCGGCAAGACGACCTCCAGACCGAGCACGAGATCGCGCATATTGCCGTATCGCAGCACGGCGGTGCCGCCCGCATTGGTCGAAAGATTGCCGCCGATCTGGCAACTGCCCTCCGAGCCGATCCGAAGCGGGAACAGCGCGCCGACGCCCTCGGCAGCGCTGCGCGCCTGACTGAGGGTGACGCCTGCGCCGACCGTCATCGTGGCGTTCATGGCGTCGATGGCGCGAATCCGGTTGAGACGGGCGAGCGACACGATGATCGACGTGCCCGTTGCATCCGGTACGCTTGCGCCGAGCAGCGAGGTGTTCCCCCCTTGCGGTACGACCGAGATGCCGTTGACATAGCAGTAACGCATGACCGCACTGACTTCCTCGGTGTTGCCCGGCCGCACGACGGCCAGCGATTTGCCGTGAAACACGCGCCGGTAGTCGCTCTCGAACGTTGCAGCCTCCGGGCCGAGGAGCACGTTGCCATCACCGACGATGGTTCGCAAATTGTCAATGTGTTGTTCAGCCATGAGAGGTCTGCCGGGATGTGGGTCTTGCCGTCGTCTTACTGAAGGTGGCACGGCATGCGATATCAGGATTGATGACAGCTTATGACCTTCGTGCCGTCACGGATATGGCGAAAGCATAGGAGAAGAGGGGGTGAAATTCGTGCGTCAACGTCGAATATCGACCGCCGGCGCGCAAATCGTGCCGCGCCGGCGTCTGCGTCGGGCCGGCATGAACTGGCGTGGGGCACCGTCCCTGTGCCAGCGCACCAGGACGGCGTATTGTGCGTGGTCCCCCCGATACAACGAGGCCAATACCGCCCGGGCCGCGCGAGGGGACTGGATGCTGGTGTCGGTAACGCCGTAAACATACGAAAAATAAAGAAAAAATGTAGGCAGAAAGCCTGATGACAGTCGAGGGGGGATATGTGATCATCCGTGCGCAGCCGGTGGCGAATCGCCCGATACGGCTTGCCTTCATCCGCGTCGCCAGCCATTTACGCACCTCCCGACTGCGACGATTTCATATTGAACGGGGTATTCACGTGGTTGCAGAGTTTGATGCCGAAACTGTGTGCACCGAGGCGCGCAAGGCGTCTCGCATCCTCGTCGTCGAAGACGATGTCGAAGTCGCGCACGAACTGGTGACTGTCCTGCGTGGGCAGGGGCATGGCGTGGTGTTGGCCCGCTTTGGCGGCGAAGGCCTGAAGCTCATTCTTCAAGGCGAGTTCGACTGTGTCGTGCTGGATCGAATGTTGCCGGAAATCGACGGGCTGTCGATCCTCATCACGGCCCGCAATGTCGGCATCGAAACCCCGGTACTGCTCCTGTCGGGGATGGCGACGACCGACGACCGTGTCAAGGGCCTGCGCAACGGCGCGAGCGATTACCTCACCAAACCGTTCAGCATCGACGAGCTGCTCGCCCGCATCGATATCCTGCTCAGCCGTGCCGGTAGCGCGGTGCCCAGCACGCTCCTGGTCGTCGGCGATCTGCGACTCGATGCCGTCAACGGCAAGGTCAGTCGAGCAGGCATCGAGGTCCTGCTCAAACCCCGGGAGTTGCGGCTTCTCGAGTTCCTGATGCGCCACGCCAACCAGGTTGTGACGCGCGCCATGCTGTTCCAGTCGGTCTGGCGGTACCACCACGACGTGCAAACCAACGTGATCGACGTCCACATTGCCCGTCTTCGCAAAAAAATCTCGCTAAACGGCGCTCACGCCGACCTGATCGATACCGTGCGCGGAACGGGATATGTCCTCCACGCATGAGATGCATCGCTCGATCTTTCGGCGATTCGGCAGGGTAGGGCCGATTTTCGGCATCTTTACGGTCGCGATCGTTGCCCTGTTTGCCGTGCTGTACTTCATGACGACGGCGTATCTGAGGGAGATCGTGGATGCGCGGTTGCAGCGAAAGTGTGCTCAACTCGTCTCGCGCCCGTTTGAGGAGGTTCGCGAATCTGTGCTGCGGCACAGTTTGGCTGAGGGCGGCGCCGTGCGCCCGTACGGACTGTTTGATGCCGGTGGCAGACGAATTGAGGGAAATATCGACAACCTGGCGCCGGGACTGCGCGATTACACCCCCTTCCTTTACGTGCAAAGTGTGACGGAGGCTGACGGGCAGCGTGTCAATCGGACTTACCGCGCAATGGTGGCCACGATGCCGCTCGGGCAAAAGCTGGTCGTCGGCCAGGCGATCGACGAGGTGAACAACTTCGATCACATGCTCATCGTCATTGGCGCTGCGGGGCTGTTGGGCACGCTTGCGCTGGGCGCGGCCTGTGGCCTCCTTCTGCATCGCGCGTCGACGCTTCGCATTCGATTGCTTCGGCAGGCCTGTCAGGAGATTGCCGATAGCCGCGTGGACAAGCGGCTTCCCGTTCGCGGCAATCAGGATGACGTCGATGTCCTCATCGGTTTCGTCAACACCATGCTCGACGATATCGAGCGGCTGGTCCAGGAGCTTCAGGGCGTGTGTTCGTGGATTGCCCACGACCTTCGGACGCCGATGTCGCGACTACGCGCGGGGCTCGAGCAGGCAAGGCGTAACGCCCTTACGGTGACGGATTACGATCGCGCCGTCGACGCCGCGCTTGCCCAGACGAACAAAGTGCTGGATCGCTTCTCTGCGCTGTTACGTATTGCCGAGATCGAAACCCGAACCGCGCGTGCGCATTTTTCCGATGCCGATCTCTGCACTATCTGCCGCGACGTCGTCGAACTGTACGAACCGCTGGCTGAAGAGCATCGTATCTGTCTGGCGCTAAGCGTTTGCGGTGAGGCGAGCGTTCGGGGCGATAGCGATCTGATTTTCGGCGCGATTCAGAATCTGATCGACAACGCGATCAAATTTACGCCGATGGACGGCGTCGTGACCGTGGAAGTGACGGCGGCGCGACGTTTCGTGTCCGTCGTGGTGAGGGACACCGGCCCCGGCATTGCGCCCGCCGAGCGCGACGCCGTCCTCAGACCGTTCTACTGCGGTGCCCGGGCGGGCGCCGCGCCCACGCCAGGGTACGGTCTGGGACTGAGCATCGTCGCAGCGACCGCGCGCGTACACAATGCCGCCCTGGCAATCAGCAGCGGCAATCCCGGTTGCGTCGTCGAGCTGAAGTTCCCGCTCGACTGACGCGAGCGGGCATACGGCTTCGGCGCGAGGCCGCGCGTTCATTCAGTTCACCCCGATACGGGGGATCGCATAGAGGCGTTCCTGCGTGTTCACCGGCAGCGGGGGAAGGCCCAGCGCGGATCTCGCCTCCTTTGTCGCACGCGCCAGATCCATGCGGAATTGCGGATTTTCCAGCATCGACGCGGCAATCACGATGCCGCTGATTTTCCCCGCCGCGACATCGCTCGGAAAGTGCACGCCGCCAACGACTCTGCCGCGAGCAAAGGCTTCGGCGCGTGCATAGATGCGCGATCTCATCTCGGGAAACATTTCCGACAGGATGACGGCGCTCAAATAAGCGAATGTGGCATGCCCGCTCGGGTAGCTCGGCGATTTGCGGCCGGTCACGATGCCGGGTTCCACTTTGCTGCTCACCGTATAGGGCCGCGCACGCTTCCAGAACGCCTTGGCGGCGCTCACCGATTTCTCCCCCTCGCGGCCCAGCCGATCGAAGAACGCGTCGGTTTCGGGGAGCCGTTCCTTATTGAACGCGTCGCCGATCACATCCGCGAATCGGAAGACGCTGCGTCGCGTATCCCCGTCCGCCAGCGACAGCTCGGCTTTCGTGCGCGTGCGCTGCAAGGCGAGCACCTCGTCGAGATCGTCGGCTGCCGCCTGCGTGTTCGCCTCCGGTGGTGGCGGGATCAGCACCGTCAGATCCAGCCCCCCCGCGGGCAGATATTGCCATTCCGTTGTGTGTTCAGTGCTCGCCGCGAGCGTGACCGCCGGTGCCTGTGCGGCGCTGGCACAGAGCGCGGCGGCGGCCAGCAGCGTTAGTCGACGTATTGCGTATCTCATCGTTTTCGTTCGGTTCGTGACAAATGGATCGAAGACTATGGTTCACGTATGAATCGCCGATGGCGCAATTGTTAACGCGCGTACAGGTTGTCTGTGAGAGACCGAATGGCCGTGAATGGCCTTGCCGGTTGGCGTGTGTGGGGGGGCGTGCAGGGTTGTGTACTCCGCAGCCGCTCCCGCGTGAACGCCCGCTTCATGCTGTTCATCTTGACAAGGATTCGTTCATCTTCACATCACCGCCGGCCCATAAAGTTTCGGGCGCAGATCGTCGGCGGGCAGATCGAGGTAGGGCCACTCGTGCGCTGACGCATGCCAGGGCGGCACCCCCATCGCTGGGCAACCGGCGATGCGCGGGGTTTGAACGGCAGTTCACCCGTTCAGATGCCAGAAAAAATGCAGAAGCCATCAATCAAGCCATGAAACCCTCAAAGAAGTCGATCGTCGGCGCACGAAAAAGAAACCTCTCCATGACAGCGATTGCAGTTCTCGCATTCGCCTCACATGCCAAAGCACAGAGTGTCACCGACATCGGCGACGTGTCGGCCGCATCGGAGCACGCGTCAGGCGACGCCACGTTCGTTCCCAGCCGTAAGGCGCCGACCGCCGCCGCCGCCCGGGCGTTGACGCAAGCGCCGCTGGAGGCGACCTCTCCCCAGACGCAAATCAGCAGTGACTACATTGCGAATCAAGTGGCGCCGTCTGCCGACTACGGGACGATTCTTCGCATCGCCCCCAGCTACACCAGTTCTTCGCCGAACGGCCAGGGCTTGTCGGAGGCGAAGAACCAGACGCTTCGGGGGTTCCCCGACGGCCAGTTCAACGTCACTTACGATGGCATTCCGTTCGGCGATCCCAACGACTTTTCCCATCACACGACGTCGTATTTCCCCGCGGCCACCATTGGTGGCGTGAACATCGATCGCAGTCCGGGAGACGCCGCGACATTGGGATACGCCACCTTCGGCGGGTCGGTCAATTTACTCTCGCCGACGCTGAGTCCGGACCGAAAGATCGTCTTCTCGCAGACGATCGGCTCGCATGCGACGTGGCAGTCGAACCTCAGTGTCACGACGGGGATCATGCCGCAACTCGGCGATACGAACCTCCTGCTCAACGTGCAGCGTGCGGACTCGAATGGATCGCTGAGCAACGGTGACGTGGGCAACACCAACGTGTTCCTCAAGGGCGTGACGCCGCTGGGCGATCACACGGTGCTGACCTACGTCTACGCGTACGACAAGATTCACTTCAATAACCCGCAGGGGGCGACGCTGAATCAGGTGGCGGCGAATGGATACAACTTCGGCCTGAATGCAGATCCGAAAAGCCCAGGCTATTTCGGATACAACTATCAGGACAAGAACACGGAATTCGCCTATATCGGCCTGAAGCACGATTTCGGCAGCGGCTGGAATCTGGAGAACAAGCTCTACACCTACTATTACTACAACCTGAGCCATGAATTGCTGGGTGACGGCACGTCTTCGCCGTTGTCGTCGGTGGGGGCGGCGAAGCCATTCGCGCCTGGGCAGTCGGGCAGCGACATCGCCGGTGCGCTGAAGCTCAACGAGTACCGTGCCTATGGCGACACGCTTGTCACCACGCACGCGGACGATACCGGCACGTTCACGGGCGGTCTCTGGCTGGAACACTCGCGAAATCCGCGCAACCGCAACGCGATGGATTTCACCACCGGCCAATACATCAAACAGAACGCGAAGTACGGCAGCACGTTCTACGACATGGTGTCGGAAATCGGCAGCGCCACGCTGTTTTCGCAGTACGCCTGGAAGACGACGGATGCGTTGATCATCACTCCGGGCCTGCGCTTCCAGCATTTCGAGCGGCAGTTGTCTGCCGCCGTCAATCAGAACAATCTGCCGGGCACGACCGACGGGGTCGTCACCAAGGCGTGGAACAGCCTCTTGCCGAGTCTTGCCGCGAACTATCGCTTCACTTCGCTGTGGTCCGGCTACGCGCAAATTTCGAAGGGCGCGTTGGGGCCGAATCTGAATACGCTTTACTCGGGCAATCCGTCGGGCAGCAATACGGTCTCGCCGCAGACGTCGGTGGCTTATCAATTGGGGACGGTGCTCAAGGCGGATCGGTTCACCTTCAACGTCGACGCCTACCTGATTCAGTTCAGCAATTACATCTCCAAATCCGGCTCCGGTGCAAACGCGAACTTCTTCAACGCGGGGGGCGTTCGTTACACGGGCGTCGAGGCCGAGGGCAATGTCCTGCTCGGCAGCGGGTTCTCCTTCTACGCGAACGGCACGGTGAACAATGCCGTATTCACGCAGGACGGCGTGGGCTCTCAGGCCTGGAAGTCGGGGCAGCGGATCTCTTTTGTGCCGCAGTACACGGCAGCCATGGCGCTGAATTTCGATCAGGGGCCGTGGCATTGGGGCATCAACACCAAATTCGTCGGTTCGATGTATCAGGGAAGCAACGGCGCGGCCGACGGCGCCTTGTACAAGGTCGGCCCGTACAGCGTGACCAGCACCATGATCGCGCGGGACTTCAAAAATCTCAGCAGCGTGGTGCGCAACGTCCGGGTGTCGTTCGGCATCGACAACCTCTTCGATACGCATCGCATCACCGACAACCTTGGACCTGCCGCATCAGATACCAGCAAGGGGACCGACGCCAATCAGTTTCTCTACTACTTTGTCCCTGGCCGGACGTTTTACGTGAATCTGCGCGCAGAAATCTGACGTTGCCGCGCAAAGTGTGAATCCTTAGGAGCTTGGGAATGAGTTTCGTAGAAATGAACCGGTTGGCATTGGCCTCGGGGGGCACGTTGTATCTGATGGTCGTGCTTGCCTTCGTCGGCATTACGGTAATCGTGGACCGCGGCATTCGCCTGCTGCGAACCCATGCCAAGAGCGAGCGAATGTTGAGGCAAATCGAAGCGATGTCGTCGATCGACGCCAGGCAGGCGGAGCAGCTCGGCGAGGCGGCAAACGGCTTGCCGATGCAGGAGGTTCTGCTGGCCTACGCCGCCAGCCGGTCGCGGCCGGGCGTGACGGACCTCGACAACGCGTTGGAAGAAGCCATCTATCGCATGGTGCCTGGCATTGATCGTGGCGTCTGGGTGCTGGAAACCGTGATCACCGTGGCACCGCTGCTCGGACTGTTCGGCACGATCGTGGGCATGTTCCACGCATTCGATGTGCTCGGCGCGCCGGGAGAAAATGCGATGAACGTTACGTCAGGGGTTGCCGAAGCGCTGATCGCGACGGCGGCGGGGCTTGCCATCGCCATGAGCCACCTTTGGTTCTACAACGCCATGCAGGAAACGGTGCGAAAGTCTGTGCATCAGTTGGAGACGCTCAAGCGCGTTCTGATGAATCGTCAGGACACGCATGTCGCCGTGGCGCATGCCAGCGATCTCACGCTGCATCGTTCGCAGTTGCGGATCTGAGGGCCCTGTCATGCGATATCTTGCGGCTAAGAAGGCGCGCATCGAAGTTGTGCCGATGATCGACATCATGTTCTTCCTGCTGGTGTTTTTCATCATGATCACGCTGAAGATGATTCCGTCCAACGGGCTTGCCGTGCGGCTCCCGGGGAGCGCGACGGCTGCCCCGATCACCCGTCCGAAAGTCGTCGTTACGTTCCACGCGAACGGCGAAATCGAGGCCTACGACGGCGTGATGACGCTGGCGCAGCTCACAGAGAAGCTGCGCGCGCAGGACCCGGCGTCGACGGTGGTGACGATCGCGGGGGATGGCGCCGCGAGCGTGCAACAACTGGCGAAGGTCATGGATGCGTGCCGTTCGGCGGGCGTGACCCAGGTCGGCATCGCGACGGCGAGCACGCCATGACCAAACCCGTGCTGGCCTCTGTGGAAGGGCGTTTGTCGAATCCGCCGGGCATCGCGAGTTTTCGATCCGCGTCCCGTCGCTGGTCGTGGCGCGCCATGGCCCTTGCGGCCTTGCTCGAATCGATCGTGTTGGCGATCTGCGTCTTGCTCGGTGCGTCGGCGCGAGACGCCAAGCCGAAGTCTCCCGCCACGCAGGATCCCATGCAGGTGACATTGGAGGCGCCGCCGCCCGAAGCGAAGCCCGCGCCCGTGACGCCGCCACCGTTGCCGACACCCAAGCCGAAGTGGGTGGCGAAACAGCCGGCGGCGCATCCCCGCGAGGCGGCCCCGCGCGCGCCGGCAATGTCGCAGCCTCCGGCGCCGGATGTGAGCAGCACGACGCCTGCACCGGTGCCCGTGCCGACCCCGCCTGAGCCCGCGACGGCGCCGCCCGCTGCGACAACGCCGGGGCCGGACGAGCAATTTATTACGAAACTTCGGGCCGCCGTCTCCCGTGCGGCGGTTTTTCCACCGGCCTTGCGCGGGAGCGGGATTCAAACGAGTGTCGAGGTGGAATTCACGTTTCGGGACGGGGTGGCGTCGTCGGTTCGTGTCGTTCAGCCAGGGCGCGTCGCCATGCTCGACCGTGCCGCGATTGCGGCAGTCACGCACGCGGTGCTGCCCCAGCCGCCGTCTGCGCTGGCTGGGGTGTCACATACTTTTCGGGTGAGGGTGATTTTCAAGGACGAGTGAGTCGGCGTCGAGGGACGCCGCTGCGAAGGACGGCCTGCCTCGACGTACGAACTTCACGCTCAGTCGGTGGGATACTGGATTCCGCCTCATGTATACTTCCGGTAATCCTGCTTGTCAGAGGGGCAATGCTCAGGCCGCGTGCCGGCATTCGCTGCCCATCGTCCACCCACCACTCAACATAGCTAACGTGAATACGGTTACCGAGTCTCATGCGATCCTGAGCAAGCCGAGCCACCTGTTCGATCAGGTGCATGACCGTCTATGGGATTTGATCATCAAGGGCGACGTCCAGCCGGGCGAGCGCCTGAAGGACGTGGAGTGGGCCACCCGGTTGGGCGTGAGCAGAACTCCGGTCAGAGAGGCGATGCGGAAGTTGGAGCAAGAGGGTGTCTTGCTACCGCTCTCGGCGGGGGGATACCAAGTCAAGACGGTCAGCAACCGGGATATGGAGGAGTTGTATACCTGTCGCGCCGCGCTGGAGCATCTGGCAACGTTTGAGGCGTCGCGCAGACTCGATCAGGCGGGCGCGGACGAATTGGCGCGCTTGCTAACGCTCACCGATGCCGCGATTGCGCGTCACGATCTGGACGATGTCTTTCGACTCAATAGCGCCTTTCACAAGGCGATCTTCGAGTTTGCCGAAAATAATCACCTGATTTTTCTTTGGGAATCGTTGAACAAGCTCGTCTTGTTCTACCGTTCGGCCTTGTTGAACAAGGTGAAGCAGCGCCCCGAGTTGTCCGAAGCTTATCTGAAGCGACTTCGCGTGAAGCAAGACGCGCATCGGAGCATCGTGAAAGCGATGATGGAAAAGCGGCACACGACGGCGGCAGAATTGATGGAAGCCCACGTGCTGGCAAGCATTCAGGAGTTGGCCGAGCCGACGTGATGGTTTTGGATTCGGATGAACCGACACGCCCCCGGCATGGCTGCCGGGGGCTTTTTTATGCAGACGTTCGCGGCCCGTCAGGCAGGGTGCCCGCCCATGCCAATGCCTTGCTCACGTCACCGCCTTCACCATCTCCTCGACGACCTTCTTTGCGTCGCCAAACACCATCATGGTCTTGTCGAGATAGAAAAGATCGTTGTCCAGCCCGGCGTAACCCGCCGCCATCGAACGCTTGTTGACGATGATCGTCTTGGCCTTGTA
>NZ_CABPSB010000034.1 GCF_902459655.1 Pandoraea anhela | reverse complement strand
TGGGCTGAGTCCTGTGCAGTACAGAACCCAGCCCTTAACCGCATAACTTTCCCGTCCAACTTTACGGGGTCAGTTCAGAACCGCTCGCAACACTCATGTCACGCTCACTCTCTCCGACGCGCCGTACTTGTTTCGGCTTACGACGCAAAACTTGTCGGGCCGACCGGTATGGGCGTCGCACGGAACATCATGATCCATTCGACATCGACCTCTGCCGCCCCCCTTGCCCCGTCGACACAGCACGCCGCCCCTCACGAATCTCACGAATCTCACGAATCTCACGAAACTCGCGAAACTCGCGAGCCCTACAAGCCGAAACGCCAATGGAGCAAGAGTTGTGAATTCCTCCACGAGTCACCGTCCAGGCCGCTGCGCGAGCATTGGTCGGCGATATCGCTCAGACCGATATCCCAGTCGCCCTCGCTGCCCGATCTGGTTCGGCGAAGCGCCCATGCCAGCCATCGCAGCGCAACGCTGACATCGACGTATGCCGACACGGGGCTTCGACACGGCATCCGAGAGTTTTCGAGGTCGGCGGGTACGGCGTCGGGCGAAAAGATGACATTGCACTACTGCGTGAACGTCAAGCCAGAAGGACACCATCCGCCAGCGCCGCCAACGACTCACGCGCAAGCACGAACGCCATCGCCCGACCGCAGTCCCTCCCTGGCTTCCGAACTGACCGCATTGACGTCGACGACGCTCGATTCCCCTCCTTCGGTTCCTTCCATTGCGTCAATGGCTGCAACGGAAATTCTGCCGAACGAAGCGAGCCAGCCCCCCGACCACCTCGAACCCGAGGCGCTTTTGCAACTGGCGTCCGACATACGAACGTTCCTGACGCAAACCCGTATCGGCGGCATCGGCGTCCATGCCACGACGGCCCGCGAATTCTCGACGCCGTATATTTCCGGCTACCCGACCGATTTCGCGGCGATGAGTTGTCCGCGCAGCTTCTATCCGACCGTGATTGCCAACAGAAAGGCGCTCGATCTAAACGCTCCCGACCTGCAACCGGTCGAAAAGGTAACGATCGACATGGACGACCTCGGCCTGGATGAACTCGGCATCGATCCCCCCGTGCCGGAGGCATACCCGAGCGTCGCACCGCACACGCGCGAGATCGTTCCGAAGCTCTATCAAGCGCTGCTGGGGGAGGAGGCCGTGTTTCAAACCGACGGCAAGTGGAACATCGCAACGCCGTCGGGGGTGATCGAAATGCAATCCCGCCTTCAGATCGATAACCTCATGGTCGTGGTGTTTTGCACCGAGACCACCACATTCGTCTACTTTGCGCAGGACGTCGACCCGCATCGCGCGAGTGCGCCGCAATTGCACATCGACCGACGGGTGGGGTCCGGAGATACGGTCCGCCTCGGCGAGCTCACGATCGTCAACGCCCGGCGCCGGTATTCCAGGCTATATCCCGAAGCGGCAGGGCGCTCCGCGTTCGCCCGAGCCCCCGAGACGGCGCACACCCTCGCGCCGGCGACCAAAAGCGCGGAAGAGGTAATTGCCGCCGCCATCCGGCGAGACATCGAAAACAGCAAGATTTGCACGCGCCTGCACGTCAACCGTCTGGTCGACGTGGAAAACTCGAGCGCCAACTTTCTGTTGCCGCTACGCGCCATCACGGATCGTGCCATCGACTTCGTCTTTCTGAGAGATTCCGGCGTGCGCGTCGCCAACAGCCCGCTTTCCCCGATCCGCGGGCTTCAGGCGTTAGCGGTCGTGACCAACGAGTTGCGGGACAAGCTCATGCTCGGACAATCCGCGAGCCTGAAGTTGATTTCGCGAAAATTGCTGGAACCGGAAATCGTCACGACGCTGGCCAAAGGCATTCAGTTTCTCAACAGCGACACGAAGACCACGGCAGCGTTATTCAGAAAAACCACGACCAACTACCTCCGACTGCTCGCTGTCCTCATGAGCGATGGCGTGGTGGAGCAACTCGCCGTGTGGAACATGCTGAAGTCCAGGGAGGGTCAGCACCTCACATCCATGCTCGGCAGAGAAGCCGGATACGACTTGCCGCTGGGGCGCGCCATGATGGGTCTGCTCGACGAATTCTCCGATCAGCACGCGCTTCTCTCCAGCATACGAAGCACACTGATCACGTCGAAAACCTCGCGCCGCGACGGCTTCCTGAGGGAACTGAACCGGCACTTGAAACGAGGGGCGCCCTACGCCGCCATCCTCAAGATCGAACTCGAAAGCAAACAGTATGCGTGTCCCACGGCGTCGTTAAATGCGAGTGCCAACTATTTCGAGAGCATCCACAATCACGATTTCCAGCTACGAGACAAGCTCACGAGAAAAGACCGCATGCGCCACGCCGTGCAGCACGAGGCACTTGGCAGTATCCTCGACACGCTTCGCATGGACCTCAGCACAGAAGCGTTCATCGCCATGGCGACGAACAATCTCGGCGCCGAGTTGCTCAGGGATATGCCGACGATTCCCCTCAGTGAGCAACGAAGCTATCGGGGGCTGGTTTTCTCCGCCGTGGAAAATGCCTGGCAAAAGGTGCTTCCCAGCGACAGCCCCCCTTCCCGGGTGATGCAATCCGTCCTCAGCAAAGTCGGGCCGCAAATCGGACGTGAGATAGCCGCCGCGCGCAAACCTCGCCGCGATCACATCGTCGAAAACGCGCGGGACAACTTCGCGAAATTCCTGCGCGATCATCCCGACGCCACGCAAAACGAGGTGGTGAGCAAGCGTTTGCAAATACGCCGCGACGCCATGGCCGAATACACCGGGCTTATTCGATCGAACGGCAAGACGCTCGATCGTTCGGCACAGTCGCTGATCGCCCACGGGAGCGAGGACGCGTCGAACAATGCCGCGATGCTCAAGCATCAGCGTCATGTCGCCGCCGCGACTGCCGCGGCTGCCATGACTGTCACGACGCATGCCGGGCAAACTGGTCGCCGCGAGGCCGAAGATTGCGCGTTGCCCACGTCTCAGGCATCGACGCTCAGAGATGCGGCCTTCCAGGCTCAGGCGATTCGCGAGGCAGGCCAGCGCGAGGCCATCCGCCGAGCGTTCTCATCGCCACCGGCCATCGCGCTCACGGTTGCCGCCTTCGGCACGCAGGCGACGCATGACGCGAGCCGTCGCGAGGCCATCGATCACGCGTTCCAAGCGTCGCAGGAAATGGCGCGCAGGGAAGCGGCCTCGCGTAATCAGGCCGCGTTGAACAAGGCCGGCATATTCTGGCGGATCGCCAGCGACACGAGCAATACGCTGCGCAACGCGGAGAAGGCCATCAAAAGCGTCGCGTCGCGACATCAGCAAAAGCCGTCGCGCGAACCGCGAACGCAGCAAGGCAGCGCCCTGAGCCGATCGAGGCTCCCCCGCGCTGCCTCGACGAATTCGTTGTCGTCGCTCTGCTCCGTGACCTCGGCGGAGGTCGACGCCGTGCTGAACGAAGTGCTGGGCCCGGGCTTCGATGCGATACCGACCCTGCCCGACGTGCCCGATTGTCCCGTGGGCGGCGGCCACCCCGCTCAACGGTCGAGCGAGGGCTGGGGACCATCGGCGTTCAAGTGAGTCCGGCGGCGAAGGCGGCCACCGAAGGGATCGCCGTGGGCGATCGCTTCGGCCGTCTACTTGCCGCCCTTCGCTGCCGCGGTGCGCTGACGCACAGCCTCGTACAGACAAACGGCGCTCGCCACGGAGACGTTCAGGCTTTCGCAGCCACCGGCCATCGGGATGCTCATGCGTTCATCGCAGGTCTCGCCGACGAGCCGGCGCATCCCCTCGCCTTCCGCGCCCATGACGATCGCCATCGGGCCGGTGAGCTTCGTGCCGTAGATGTCGGCGGGTGCGTCGTCGGACGTGCCCACAACCCAGATACCGCGATCCTTGAGATCGCGAAGCGTGCGCGCGAGATTCGTCACCATGATGTACGGCACCGTCTCGGCCGCGCCGCTGGCGACCTTGGCGACGGTCGCATTCAGGCCGACGGCACGGTCTTTCGGCGCGATCACGGCGTGGGCGCCTGCGCCGTCTGCCACACGCAGGCAAGCGCCGAGGTTGTGCGGGTCGGTCACGCCGTCGAGCACGAGCAACAGCGGATCGCCCGAAATGCCGTCGAGCAACTCGTCGAGGTTGAGCGCCAGCGACACTTCCTGCGCCTGTGCCACCACCCCCTGGTGACGCGACGATCCGGCCATCCCGTCAAGACGCTTGCCGTCGGCCTGAATCACCTTGATCTTGACGCCCGGTGCGTTCTTGAACGACTCCACTGCCTTGAGGAAGTCCGTCATGCGGCGGTCGCGCCGGCTCGGGTCGTAATAGATCTCTTCGATGCTCGTCGCATCGTGACGCAGGCGGGCGGTCACGGCATGAAAGCCGAACAGCATTTTCAATTTACTCATTTCGCATCCTCAAAATAGCGTGTGCCGTCGGGGCAAGACGGGCATGGGCCGGACCAACGGCGCATGGCGATCAGGCATCGGCACGAAGCCGGACCGAAAGCGTGCGGACCGAAAGCGTGTCCGAAGCAGCCCGGCGTCCGTTCGGTGGCGGCTCGACAGCGATCCCTCGGCAGGATCACGGCGATCTCTCACGACGATCGCTCACAACGCCCGTCGCCCAAAGCACGGCGGCGGCGGGAGCCCGCAAGGGCCACCGCCGCCGCCATTCATCGCGGGTACCGAATGCCGGTCATTGACGGCAAAGGCGCCCATATTACTGCAAACCGCTCGTCGCGCTGCGATGTTCGGGGGCACCGATCGTCGCCAACGCGTCGTTGCCGTTACCGGCGCGGTTTCTTCGCCGGACCGCCGGGGCCGCCCGGACGTTTCGCCGGCGCTTTCCCGCCGGAGCGCTTGGCGGGCGCAGCACCGCGTTCGGCGCGGGCCGCTTTCACCTTCGCAGACTTCGGCTTGGCCGCGCGCTTGCCGGCCGGGGCCGGTTGCACACCGTTGAGCAGCGCGCCGCCCTTGGGCAATTGGCGAATCGTCGGGCCGGGGCTCGCCGAGCCGGCCACGCCGGGCGTGCCGGCCGCCGGCGACGGCGCAGGTGCGCCACCACGCTCGCTGCGTCCGGACGTCTTCGCCAGCGAGCGGGCGTTCGGTTCGCGCACGAGACGGAAGTCGATCTTGCGGGCGTCCAGATCCACGCGGCTCACCTGCACGCGCACGCGATCGGTCAGACGGTAACGAATGCCGGTGCGCTCACCGCGCAGTTCGTGGCGCACTTCATCGAACTGGAAGTAATCGCTGCCGAGTTCCGTCACGTGCACGAGGCCCTCGATGAAGAGGTCGTCGAGTTGCACGAAAACACCGAATGACGTGACGGCGCTCACCGTACCGCCATACTCTTCGCCGAGCTTGTCGCGCATGAAGTAGCACTTGAGCCAGGCTTCCACGTCGCGGGACGCTTCGTCGGCGCGCCGTTCGTTGGCGGAACAATGCAGGCCGAGTTCGTCCCAGATCGCGTCGCGCTTTCTCGCGGCCGGCGACTTCTTTTGCTTTGCCGCGTCGTCGTCCTTCTGAAGCTTGCGGGCGTGAGGCGAGAGGCCCGTGGTCAGTTCGACGCCATCGGGAATTTCCGGCTCGTACTTCTTGCCCGCGAGAATCGCCTTGATCGCGCGATGCGTGAGCAGGTCGGGATAGCGGCGAATCGGACTCGTGAAGTGCGTGTAGGCCGGATAGGCGAGACCGAAGTGGCCGATGTTGTCCGGACTGTAGACGGCTTGCTGCATCGAGCGCAGCAGCATCGTCTGGAGCATGGGGGCATCGGGGCGCGACTCGATCTGCGTCATCAGTTCCGAATAATCGGACGTGGCCGGTTCGTCCCCGCCGCCGAGCGAGAGCCCGAGCGTTTTGAGGAAGGTGCGCAGCACCTGCAGACGCTCGCCCGAGGGGCCGGCGTGGATGCGGTAGAGGCCGGGTTGCTTGTGACGCTTGAGGAAGTCGGCGGCGCACACGTTGGCCGTGAGCATGCATTCCTCGATGAGACGGTGCGCGTCGTTACGCGTGCGCGGCAGGATCTGTTCGATCTTGCCCTGGGCGTTACAGACAATGTACGTCTCTGTCGAATCGAACTCGATGGCGCCGCGCGACTTGCGCGCCTTGGCGAGCACCTTGTACAGGTCGTACAGATTCTGGAGGTGCGGCAGCAAGGTGGCGCGACGTTGCGCCTCAGCGCCCTTGGTGTTGCCGAGCACGGCCGCGACTTCCGTGTACGTCAGGCGAGCGGCGGAGTGGATGACCGCCGGGTAGAACTGATAGGCCTTTACTTCGCCGTTCGGCGCGATAAGGGCGTCGCACACGAGGACACAGCGATCGACGTCGGGGTTCAGCGAGCACAGGCCGTTCGAGAGCTTTTCCGGGAGCATCGGAATGACGCGTCGCGGGAAGTACACCGAGGTGCTGCGCGTGAGGGCGTCGGCATCGAGCGGGCCGCCGGGCGCAACGTAGTGCGACACGTCGGCAATGGCGACGATCAGGCGGTAGCCGTTGCTGCGGCCGACCTTGGCGGGTTCGCAGTAGACGGCGTCGTCGAAGTCGCGGGCGTCTTCCCCGTCGATGGTCACGAGCGGGACGTCGCGCAGATCGATACGATGGCGCAGGTCGGGGGCGCGGACTTCGTCGGGGAGTGCGCCGGCGGCGGCGAGCGCTTCGGCGGAGAACTGATGCGGCACGCCGTATTTGCGCACGGCGATCTCGATTTCCATGCCGGGGTCGTCGATATCGCCGAGGACTTCCGAGACGCGGCCGATGGGCTGGCTGTAGCGGCTGGGGTAATCGGTGAGTTCGACGGAGACGACCTGCCCGACCTTGGCTTTCCCTTGCGCGCGAGGCGGGATGAGAATGTCGTGGCCGATGCGTTTGTCTTCGGGCGCGACGATCATGACGCCGTTCTCGTTGAGGAGACGGCCGATAACGTGGGTATTGGCGCGGCTGACGACCTCGACGATATGGCCTTCCGGACGACCGCGGCGGTCGTAGCCGGCGATACGCAGGAGCACGCGATCGTTGTGCATGACCTTCTTCATCTCCTCGTTCGGGAGGAAGAGGTCATCGCCGTCGTCGTCGCGCACGGCAAAGCCGTAGCCGTCGCGGTGGCCGATGACACGGCCCGCGATGAAATTCGAGGGGTGGGTCAGTTGGTAATATCCGCGGCGGTCGAGGCGGATCTGGTCATCGCGCTCCATCGCGGCGAGGCGCTTGAAGAAGCCTTCACGCTCCTGCTTTTTGATGGCGAGGGCTTCGGCGATATCGTTGGCGGACAGCGCGGAGTCGGCGGTGCGCAGGACACCGAGGATTTCTTCGCGGCTCGGGATCGGATAGGGATATTTGCTCAAAGGTCGGTAGCGTTACTGTGCCGGTTGAGTCCGGCCGAGTGGCGCACCATGCGCCCGACGGTCCGTGGAGTGGCAAGATGCGCGCGGAGCGGCGTCTTGCAGTCAGGGACAATCATACGGCAAACCTCATGAAAACTGCCACCTGTGCGGAATTTGAGCGTGGCGGTCGGGGTGCGCGAGGGAAAAGAAAATTTTTTGCACAAATTTGTTGACACTCCCGCGTGACCTCCGCATAATCTCACTTCTTCGCAGCGAGCCGGCAACACAGCAAGCTGACGATGCCCAGATGGCGGAATTGGTAGACGCACTAGTTTCAGGTACTAGCGGGTAACACCGTGGAGGTTCGAGTCCTCTTCTGGGCACCAAAAAATACGAAAAGCCGATGATCGAAAGATCATCGGCTTTTTTCATGCCTGCCCGGATTGCCATGTGCCAATATCCATGACCCAGCGACTCGAAAGGCATCGCTTGCCAGCGATGCCGGGGTCAAGGAATGCGCCCGGCGCATCCGGCGACGAAATCTCGCCCTCCGACCGGTTATTGCGATTTATTGCGCAGCCGTATCGCGCAAGCGCGGCGCCATGAATTCCGGGCCAATAGGCGAAGTCACGTATTGCGCCAGAATCGCATCGATATCGGCCAGATCCTGTGCGGAGAGTTTCCAGCCGAAGGCATCGTGCACGCCGTCGAGTTGGTCCGGTCGACGCGCGCCCCAGAGGGCAATCGTCGGCCCCTGATCGAGGACCCAGCGAATGGCGAGTGCGAGTACCGATTTGCCGTGACGCGTGTGGGCGAGCGCTTTCAATGCATCGACGGCGGCGAGATACTGGGCGAATCGGGGCGCCTGAAACTTCGGGTCCGACTTGCGCAGATCGTCGCCGTCGAACGTCGTCGCGACATTCATGCGACCGGAAAGCAGGCCGCGGCAGAGCGCGCCGTAGGCCAGAACGACAAGCTTCTCGCGCTTCGCATAAGGCAGCACATCTGCTTCGATTGCACGCTCGAAAACGTTATACGGCGGCTGAATCGTCGCCAGCGGGGCGGCACGACGGAACACATCCATTTGCGCCGGCGAGAAATTACTGACACCGATTGCACGAATTTTCCCGGCTTCGCGAAGTTTTTCAATTACTGCGGCAGTTTCATCAAATGGAACAAGCGTATCCGGCCAATGAATCTGATAAAGATCGATGTAATCCGTGCGTAAGCGACGAAGCGAATCCTCAACTTCTTTTTGAATTCGCGCGGGCGTCGAATTACGGCGAATACCATTCTCCCCCCATTCAAGAGCAACCTTGGTTGCAATCACAGCTTTTTCACGTATTCCTGCTAAAGCGCGGCCGACAATTTCCTCCGAGTGACCGAAGCCGTAGACCGGTGCGGTATCGATCAGGTTGATGCCGCGCTCCACTGCGCTGCGGATCGTGGCGACAGAGGCTGCGTCGTCTGCACCACCCCACATGGCGCCGCCGATTGCCCAGGTACCGAGGCCGACACGACTGACCGGCGTATCAATACTGAGAATGTGTAGCGTTTCTGTCACGGCGCTCATGGCGGCTCTCCAGAATCAAAAGGAAATCTGTAAAATTTACCTCATAAAAAATTGAATATTGTTCAACGGGCGCTTAATTCGTTGAGCTTGTCGGGTGTTTTTGGTTTTTGTTGCTTGATACTTGTTGGGAAATACATGCCTGCCTTCACTCGCGGCGAGCTTGCCGATTTGAACGTTTTTGTCACCATCTGCCGCCGGCAGAGTTTCCGCGAGGCCGCCACAGAGCTGGGCGTGACGACCTCTGCGCTCAGTCATGCGATGCGCAATCTCGAGGCGCGTCTGGGGGTGAAACTTCTCAATCGCACGAGTCGCTCCGTGTCGCCGACAGCGGCGGGATCGGCCCTGGCAAAGGAATTGGAACAGGGCCTTGAGCAGATTGCATCTGCCATCGGCGCGCTGGACCGATACCGTGCGTCGCCGGCCGGGCGCTTGCGTTTGAACGTTCCACGCGATGCGGCGCGTTTGTTGCTCGACCCGATCCTGCCCCGCTTCGTGTCGTCCTATCCGGACATCGAACTGGACGTGACCGTCGACGACCGGATGCTCGACATCGTGGCAGAGGGGTTCGACGCAGGCATGCGCTATGGCGACACGGTGCCGGGCGACATGATCGCAACCCCGCTCACGCCAGCGCTCAAGTGGATCGTGGTGGCGTCGCCCGCATACCTTGCGCGGCATGGCCGCCCGAAGGTGCCGCAGGATCTGATGTCGCACAATTGCATCCGCATGCGTCTGGGCGACAACACGCTGTACAAGTGGGAACTGGGTAACGGTCCGACGGCCGTCGAGCTGGACGTGCCGGGGGCGCTGAGCATCAACGAGAGCGATGGCGTCATCGCGGCGGCACTGGGCGGTTTGGGATTGGGCTACGTATTGGAGCGCAATGTCTCGGAAGAGTTGGCCAATGGCACGTTGGAGGCGGTGCTGACGGAGTGGTCGGTGGACGGTCCGCCCTTGTCGATGTACTACCCGAGCCGGCGTCAGACGTTGCCGGGGCTGCGCCATTTGATCGATATGATTCGATCCGAGCATATGGGGCGGTCGGCGTGATGGAATGATGGCGTGATTGGGGGGATGTGTATGGCGAGGGCCTCGGGCTGGATGTGTGAAAGATTTTTGAATTTTTTCACATCCCTCTGTTGACAGCCCCGACCCTCCTCGGCATAATCTCACTTCTTCGCAGCAAGCCAGCAACACAGCAAGCTGACGATGCCCAGATGGCGGAATTGGTAGACGCACTAGTTTCAGGTACTAGCGGGTAACACCGTGGAGGTTCGAGTCCTCTTCTGGGCACCAAAAAATACGAAAAGCCGATGATCGAAAGATCATCGGCTTTTTTCATGCCTGCCCGGATTGCCATGTGCCAATATCCATGACCCAGCGACTCGAAAGGCATCGCTCGCCGGCGATGCCGGGTCGCAAAACATCACCGCAATCGGGCCCGCTCGGCACCTGACGCGCACCATGGCAAAGGGGGAACGACCAACAACCGCCTTATCCGAGGGTTTCCTCAAGCAGCCCCGCCCTTCCCCAGCAGCCCAAGGCATCAACATCCCGCGCCGCCGTAATAAGCATCCAACGAAAAAATAGTTGCCCTCGTGAATGTCGGTGGGGAGGATGAGTGCTTTGCTCGGAAAAGCGTGAGCGTGCGAAGGGGTTTGCGGGAAATGATGCGAGAGAATCAAAGCGCCCAGGGCGATGTGGCGGCGACGGGAAACGTCGCGTCGGATTCGCTCGCCCATTGCGCAGACCATCCCGACCGGGTCGCGGACTGGTTGCTGGCGGGGCTTGAACTCAAGAGCACGTTATTTCACGTCGGCGAATACTGCGGCATGTATCAGGCGTCGACGGCGGGGCATCAGCGCGCGAGTTTTCACGTGGTGCTCGACGGCGGCTGCTACTTGCATGTCGGCGCCGATTCGGGCCGTGCGGCGCAAACCGTTGCGCTGAATGCCGGCGACGCCGTCTTCCTGTTGTCGGACGTACCTCACGCGTTGACGCCTTTCGCAACACCGCCGACCGACCTCACCGCGCGCGCCGGCGCCATGACGCCCCTGCCGCCCGAACCGCATCATCCGTCCAGCGAGGCAAACGGCGTCGCACTCGCCTGCGGCTTCTTTGAATTCAGCACCGATCTGGACGCATTGGTCCTCGGCATGTTGCCGAATCCGATCGTCGCGCGGCGCGACAGCGGGCGCCTGGAAGGCATGTCGCAGATCTTCACGCTGATTCAGGCGGAAGCGCGTCGTCCGGGCGACAGCCCGTCTCCACTGCTCGCCCGGCTGACCGACCTGCTTTTCTACTATGCGCTGCGCGAGGCCGTGCACGCCGAAGACGTCGCGCCCGGCATGTGGCGCCTGATGCGCCGCGACGCCTTCGGCCGTCTTGCGGCCGCCATCATCGAGTCGCCTGCGGAGCGTTGGACGACGGAGCGCATGGCCGGTTTCGTACACATGTCGCGGGCGCGTTTCTGCAAACAGTTTGCGGAAATCGGCGGGCAGCCGCCGGCGCAGTTCGTCACGCTGGTGCGGATGAAAACGGCCGCCGCGCTGCTGCGCGCCGGCGTCTCCTTACCCGATGCCGCCGAACACGTCGGCTACCAATCGGAATCCGCCTTTGCGCAAGCCTTTAAACGCGTGACGGGCATGCAGCCCGGGGCATGGCGTCGCCAGGCAGTCAATGCCGCCCCCCAAGCCACGCAGCCCACGCAGCCCACTCCGGGCGCTCGTGGAACTCAGGGCGCTCGGGCCGACGCTTCGGCACCCGCATCGTATCCCCTGCACTAGCACACGCCCCCCCGCCCGGCGCTTCATCTGCCCGGGAGAAAAGCGCATCGGCGGGAGGAACACGTGCCCTGTCGCGCACGGCGCAT
Source organism: Pandoraea anhela (assembly GCF_902459655.1). Taxonomy (GTDB): domain Bacteria; phylum Pseudomonadota; class Gammaproteobacteria; order Burkholderiales; family Burkholderiaceae; genus Pandoraea; species Pandoraea anhela. The sequence continues at coordinate 28,219 of NZ_CABPSB010000034.1, read as the reverse complement.
CGGACGCCGGCGATGCTCGATGAGACAAATCCGCAGAATTTCCAGACGGGCGCGCATTGAGCGTCGGGGCCGACTTGCGCACAATAGGCACTCGACCGTAAGACGCCACAGGAGCCTGATATGAGCCGACTGCCACTGCATACCCTTGAAACCGCCCCTGAGGCGAGCCGCCCGTTTCTGGAAAAGTCGCTTGCCGCGAACGGCTTCCTGCCGAATCTGGTCGCGTCGCTCGCCAATGCGCCCACCGCCCTCGAAACCTATCTGACCGTCGGCGCCATTAACTGCCGCACCAGTCTGACGCTCGCCGAACGCGAAGTCGTGCAGATTACGGCGGCGGGCATTCACGGCTGCGGATTCTGCGTCGCCGGCCACACGGCGGTGGCGCTCAAGAAAGCGCAATTGCCCGAGGCGCTCGTCAACGAAATCCGCGATCAGGACACGTTGTCCGATGCCAAGCTGGATGCCGTCGCCGTCTTCACACGCGCGGTAATCGCAACGCGCGGTGCGGTCTCGGACGCCGAACTCGCCGCCTTCAAATCCGTTGGCTTCGACGACGCTGCGGCCCTGGAAGTGGTGCTGGGCGTGTCGCTGGCCACGCTGTGCAACTTTGCGAACAATCTCTCGCAAAACGAACTAAACCCGCAACTGGCGGCCTACCGCTGGGAACCGAAGGTGCAAGCGGCATGAGCGCCCAGGCCACCCTGCGCGGACTTGCCGCCCGAGCCCCTGCGCTCGCGGCATGGCTCGACGCCCATGCCGAGACGCTGGATACGGACGCCAAACTCAGTGGCGATGTCGTGCCGCAACTGGCCAGCGCCGGCCTGCTGCGCATTGGCGTACCCGTTGAACTCGGCGGGACCGGCGGCATGATCGGCGATGCGATCGACAACGTTGCCGACGTGGCCGAACACTCGTTTGCAGCGGCCTTCGTGCTCTGGGGACAGCGCACGTTCATCGAATACCTGCTGCAAAGCCCGAACCGGAGTTTGCGCGACCGATGGCTCCCTGCGCTGCTCTGCGGCGAAATCGCGGGAGCGACCGGCCTGTCGAACGCGATGAAGTATCTGTCCGCGATCGAACCGCTGCAAATTCGTGCGACCGAAGCGCCGGCGAGCGCCGGCCGCGACGGCACGCGGGCGTGGCGGATCAACGGCGGTCTGCCGTGGATCACGAATTTGCGCAAGCAGGGGTTCGTCGCAGCGGCAGCCGTCGATCACGAAGCCGGCGGTCCGCCGTCGATTTTCGCCATCGCCCATCATGCACCGGGCGTGACGCGCAGCGACGATCTCGATCTGATCGGATTGCGTGGCACGAACACTGCGGCACTGCAAATGCTCGACACGCCGCTCACCGACGACGACCGCATCACCGACAACGCGCCAGCCTGGCTGGTGCGCGTGCGCCCCGCTTTCCTGGGCCTGCAATGCGGCATGTCGCTGGGACTGGCGAGGCGCAGTCTGGCAGGCACGCACGACAGCGGACCGGGTGCGCGCGCCGCCGTTGCCGACGACGTTGCCGCACTGACCGAACAACTTGATACACTCACGACGCGCCTGAAAAACGGTGTTGCACAAGGCGACTTCGTGGACACGCCCGCGAGTCTGTTCACGCTGCGCATTGCGCTGGCGGAACTGGTTCACGATGCGGCCACGCTGGAGGTGCAGACCGGCGGCGGACGCGGTTATCTGCGCGGCCTGTCAGGCGTGGCGCGTCGTCAGCGCGAAGCGGCCTTCGTGCCCATCGTCACGCCGAGCCTCGTGCAGTTGAAGAACCAACTGGCCGCACAGCGTGCGCAACAACTCAAACTCGGAACGGTTTCATGACCCCATCCACGGCGACGCAACGCGCGCACCCCGACACGTTCATCGCCGCCGCGCGCGAGGGCGCCTCGCGCGCTTCGTCATTGGATTCCCCGGTCGATTCTCCTCTCGATGCGCGTTTCGATGCACCTTTCGGCCCCCCTTTCATCACGCTGCGCGATATCGGCTTGTCCTACGGCGAGCGCGCCATCCTGCGAGGCGTCGACCTCTCGGTAGCACCGGGCGAACTCGTATCCGTGCTCGGACCGAGCGGCTCAGGCAAGTCGACCCTCCTGCGCATTGCCGCCGGACTGCTCGCGCCGAGCGACGGAAGCGTCTGCGTCGAGGGTACGCCGCTCACCGGCCCCCGGCCCGACATCGCCCTCGCGTTTCAGGATCCGTGCCTGCTGCCGTGGCTGTCGGTGGAGCGCAACGTCGCGTTCGGGCTCACGTTTGCGCGACAACCGAAGCTCTCGCGTGACGTGCGACGCGCCCGTATCGATGCCGCACTCGCTGAAGTCGGCCTCGCCCACGCCCATCATCTGCATCCGCGTCAGCTCTCGGGCGGCATGGCGCAGCGTGTCGCGCTTGCCCGTTGCCTTGCCCGCCAGCCACGTGCGCTGCTTCTCGACGAACCGTTCGGCGCACTCGATGAAGTCACGCGCGCCGACATGCAACGTCTTCTGGTAACGGTCGTGCGCGACACCGGCGCCGCTACCGTGCTCGTTACCCACGATATCGACGAAGCGCTGCTCGTCTCCGACCGGATCGTGCTGCTCGGCAATCAGGGACGCACCCTCGCGCAATGGCGAATCGATGTACCCTCGCCACGCGAAGCGCAGGTGGAAGCGCTTGGCGTGCTGCGCATCGAGATTCTGCAAGCCTTGCAACTCGCGATGTCGCGCGACACGACCACGACTCACCCAACACGATAGGTCTTAGCGACCAAACTTACGGGGACTCCCAGACCATGTGCCAAATTTCCCGCCGCGAATGGCTCAAACTCGCTTCGATGATGACCGTTGCAGGGGCTGCGCCGCTCCTGGCGTCGGCCGCTGCGCGCGCTGCCGCCGAGCCGGATGCACCGTTGCGCATCGGTTATTTGCCGATTACCGACGCCACGCCGCTCCTCGTGGCCCATCACAACGGCTATTTCGAACAGGCGGGCATCAAGGCCGAAAAGCCGACGCTGCTGCGCAGTTGGGCGCAACTGATCGAAGCGTTTCTGTCGGGGCAGGTCAACGTCGTTCATCTGCTCTCGCCGATGACGGTCTGGGCGCGTTACGGCAGTCAGGCTCAGGCCAAAGTCGTCGCGTGGAATCACGTCAACGGCAGCGCGATCACGGTCACGAACGACATCAACAAAGTCGGCGATCTCGGCGGCAAGACCGTGGCCGTGCCGTTCTGGTACTCGATTCACAACGTTGTGTTGCAAGGCTTGCTGGCCGCCAATGGCCTGACGCCGGTGCTCAAGAAAAACGGCGCGCCCGCAGCCAACGAAGTCAATCTGATCGTAATGGCGCCTTCGGACATGCCGCCGGCGCTCGCGGCCAAACAGATCGCAGGCTACATCGTGGCCGAGCCGTTCAATGCGGCGGCGGAAAACCTGAAGGTCGGCAAAGTGTTGCGCTTCACGGGAGACGTCTGGAAGAACCATGCGTGCTGCGTCGTGACCATGCATGAGCGTGATCTGGCCTCGCGTCCGGAGTGGTCGCAGAAGGTCGTCGACGCGATCGTCAAGGCGCAGGCCTGGACACGCGCTCACCCCGGAGATGCGGCCCGTCTGCTGTCGAAAGAAGGCGAAAACCGCTACACGCCGCATCCGTTGCAGGTGCTGCAACGCGTACTGGCCCCGGAGCCGTCGGAGCAAGGTCGCTATCTGGCGGACAAGGCGATCGTGCACGCCGATTGGCACGAAAAGCGCATCGACTTCCAGCCGTATCCGTATCCGAGCTACACCGAGGCGCTGGTGCGTCATATGCAAAAGACTCAGGTCGAGGGCAACGCCCAGTTTCTCGCCAAGCTCGATCCGGCGTTCGTGGCACGCGATCTCGTCGACGACCGCTTCGTCAAGAAGAGCATCGCCGCTGTCGGCGGTATGAAAGCCTTCGGGCTGCCTGAGGGCTTCACGCGTCAGGAGGTGATCGTTGTCTGATCTCGCGTCCGACCGCGTGCGACATCCGGTTGCCGAAGACGTCAGCGCCGCACCGCAGACGGCGGGCGCGGCAAGCGCGCGTCCTGCGCGGCGCGCATGGTTGGGGCTGGCAGGGCTCGCCGGCATCGTGGCGATCTGGTGGCTGGGCATCGCGCTTTTCACGACTTCCGGGTCGCTCGCGTCGCAATTCTCGCCCGCTGCGGCACTGAGCGCCCTGCCGGATCTCGTTCGCGACGAACAACTCGGCCTGCATGTTCTCGCAAGCTTGCGACGCATCGCCGTCGGCCTCGTCTGGGCCATCGTGCTGGGTGTGCCGCTTGGTTTTCTGATCGGACGCATTCGCTGGCTCGACAAGGCGCTGACGCCGTCGTTGCAGTTCCTGCGCATGGTGTCGCCGCTGTCGTGGATGCCGATCGCCGTGATGTCGCTCGGCGTGGGCGATCCTGCGGTGTACTTCTTGCTGGCGTTCGCTGCGCTATGGCCGCTGGTGATGAGTACGGCGGCGGGGGTCACGCACATCGACCGGCGTTGGGTGCAACTGGGCGAGAGTCTGGCGGCAACGCGCCGGGAAATGCTCTGGCACGTCTACGTCCCCGGCATTGCGGCGCATGTGCTCACTGGCGTGCGTCTGGCGATCGGCATTCTCTGGATCGTACTCGTGCCGGCGGAAATGCTGGGCGTGAACGCCGGGCTGGGCTATCTGATTCTCGATACGCGTGATCGTCTGGCCTATTCGGAACTGACCGCCGTCATTCTTGTGATCGGGGTACTGGGCTTCGCTCTCGACTGGGCGGCGCGGTGCATCTACCACCGCTTCAGCGGTGCCGCGCAGGAAACGTAAGTCGCGCCGGCGGGCCGCTACAATAGCGGCCTACCCCCCGATGCCTGACGGAGAACGCATCATCGAGCTCGAACGTTTACTGCAATCGCAGGGCTTTGGCAGTCGCAAGATGTGCCGCAAGCTCATTCAATCCGGCGCTTTCGCCATCGACGGCGTCGTGCACGATAATCCTCGCGAATCGATCGACCCGACGGGTCTTCAATTCACGCTCGACGGTGAGACGTGGGATTACCGTGAGCACGTCTACATTCTCCTCAACAAACCGGAAGGCTTCGAGTGCTCCACGAGCCCGACGCATCATGAGGGCGTGCATTCGTTGTTGCCGCTGCCGCTGGCCGTGCGCGGCGTACAACCGGCCGGCCGCCTCGACCAGGACACGACCGGTATGCTGCTGCTCTCCGACGACGGTCCATTCCTGCACGCGATGATGTCGCCCCGTCGCCACGTGCCGAAACGCTATATCGCAACGACGAAACATCCGGTGACAGAAGCCATGTTGGAAGCGTTACGCCAAGGTGTACTTCTGCGCGATGAAACCGAACCGCTCGCAGCAACGGACGTCATGAGCCCGTCACCTCACGAAATCGCGCTGACGATCACGCAGGGCAAATACCATCAGGTCAAGCGCATGGTCGCCGCTGCCGGCAATCGAGTGGAAGGTCTGGTGCGAACCGCCATTGGCGGATTGCCGATGGGGAATCTGGAACTCGGTGAATGGCGCTATCTGTCGCCTGACGAACTGCTGTCACTGCCGTACGAAATCCCGCAAACCGGCAAGTGATCCAAACGCCCGCAAGGCGTTGCGAAGCATCGCCTTCGGTGCGCCGCCGCCCGCAAATCGGACGACCGACGATTGTCCGGCGATCATGCGGCAATCCCGCGCGGCGCACGCGCCCCCCGGAATCATTGGAATCACCGGAATCACCGGAATCACCATGAGCACGATGACCGCCCTGCCCCACGACGCCTGCGCACATCCAGGTCTCGTGGTGCCGCGCTGGCTCAGCTCTGCTTCCCTTCGAGCAGGAACTTCGCGCCCTTGTCCTGACCGAGCGCATTGACGAGATACGGCATCGTCGTCTTCAGCGTGTCTTGCAGCATGTAAGGCGGGTTCACAATGAACATGCCGCTGCCATGCAAGCCCATACCGCCCGGCACCGGGTTGCAAACCGTGAGCGCCACATGCAACCAGTTCTTGATCGGCTTTTCGTCGATCGTGAGCCGCTTCATGCGCTCGGGCAACTGCGCCGCCTCACGACGCTGCACCAGCGGATACCACACGGCATACATCCCCGTCGGGAAGCGATCGAGACCTTCTTGCACCGTCTGCGTCGTTCGCGTGTAGTCGCGCTTGTCCTCGTAGGAGGGATCGATAAGCGTGAAGGCACGGCGCGGCGCGGGCGGCAGAATCGTCTTGAGGCCGGCAAAACCGTCGGCGCCGAAAATCATCGTGCGGCGCGCCACCGCCCGCCCCTGCGCCTCGAAGTTCTCGCGCAACACGTCCTGCTCGGTCGGGTGCGCCTCGAACAACCGCAGTCGATCGCGGTCGCCCAGCAGTTGCAGGGCAAAGTAAGGCGAGCCGGGGTAGTAGCTCAGTTTGCCGTCCGGATTGAACTCGCGCACCAGTGCGACATAGTCTGCCAGCGCCGGCGGCAGATCGTGCCGCGTCCACAGCCGACCGATACCGGTTTCATACTCGCCGGTCTTGTCGGCCCATTTGCCTTCGAGCGAATAGCCGCCAGCCCCCGCATGCGTATCGATGTACCAGAACGCCGTGTCTTTCTGGCGCATGTAATCGATACATTCGACGGCGATGAAGTGTTTGAGTACGTCGGCATGGTTGCCGGCGTGGAAGGCATGGCGGTAGCTGAACATTAGGCAGATCCTGATTCGTCAGGCCGAATTGTAGCCGACGACGCCCCCGCACGGCGTTTGCGCGTGAGCGCCACGCCGGCTTTCGCCTCGTTTGCGGCGAGCGCCTTCACCGCCTTATGACGCGGACATGCCACCAGATGGTCGTTCACCATGCCCGCCGCCTGCATGAACGAGTAGCAGATCGTCGAGCCGACGAAGGTAAAACCGGCCTTCTTGAGCGCTTTGCTCATGGCGTCCGAGGCAGCCGACGTGGCAGGCACCTCGCTCAGCGACGTCCAGCGATTCTGCATCGTCTCGCCGCCGACGAACTGCCAGACGAAGTCGCTGAAACGCGTGCCCGACGCCTCCATGGCGAGGTAGGCGCGCGCGCCCTTGATCACGCCGTTGATCTTCAGACGGTTGCGCACGATTCCCGGATCGGCCATCAGACGCGCCTCGTCCTCAGGACCGTACTTCGCAATTCGCGCCGGATCGAAGTTGTCGAACGCCTTTCGGTAGGTGTCGCGCTTTTTCAGGATCGTGGACCACGACAGTCCGGCCTGCGCGCCTTCGAGCATCAGCAATTCGAACAACTCGCGCGAGTCGCGCAAAGGCACGCCCCACTCCTGATCGTGATACTGACGGTATTGTTCGAAGCCTTCGCTCCACGGACAGCGTTCCATTTGCCCCTCGATAATTTTGCCCGCACGCCCATGTGGCGCACGTAAACAGATGAATGGGGCAAGTGTGCCAGCAATTGCGGGAGACGCGAACCCGTAAAGCGTCTTCCCGGGCGATATTGGGCGCTCAGGCGATATCTGTTTCGGAATCGTCCGACTACCGGGCCTAGGGGGCGACGAGATACGAGAATCGCAAGACGGCCACCGTCAGACCATCAATTGCCCGCCGTTGACTTCAATGATCTGCCCGGTCACGTAGCTGGCCAGCGTCTCGGACGCGAGATAAAGAAACGCCCCCGAGCACTCGTCCGGCTCGCCCAGTCGCCCCATCGGAATGCTCTGACGGAACGCGTCGATCTGCGCCTGCGTGCTGAATTGCTCGTGGAACGGCGTCATGATCACGCCCGGCGACACGGCGTTCACGCGAATACGATCCGCCATCAACTCCTTGGCCATGCCGCGCGTGAGCGTGCTCACGAACCCCTTGGCGGCCGCGTAAATCAGCGCGCCCGGCCCACCGCCGTGACGCGCCGCAATCGACGTGACATTGACGATGGCCCCGCCACCCTGCTTGCGCATCGCAGGCACGACCGCACGCGAGAAGGCCACCACCGAGCGCGCGTTGACGTTGAGCACCTCGTCGAAGTAGGCATCGGTCACGTCGGTAAACGGCGTGCGCGCCACGAGGCTGCCGGCGTTATTGATCAGCACGTCGATACGGCCGAAACCGTCGAGCACATGGGCCACGGCGGCATCGATCGCACCGGTGTCCTGCACGTCGGCAGCCACCGTCATGGCCTTCACGCCCAACGCGCGCACCGCCTCGGCAACGATTTCGGCGTTGTCCGCCGAACGGTTGTAGTGCACTGCCACGTTCGCGCCATGCGCCGCGAACGCCCTGGCCGCCGCAGCACCGATACCGGTGCTCGCGCCCGTAATCAGAACGAATTTACCTTTGAGGTCTTCCATGATGCGTCCGGTTTCCGGTCAGATCGTTGACGAGAACGCGTGGCATGGCGTCGGTTGTGCCGGTTGTGCGCTCAAGCCACGCCCATGTGACGGGCGGCAGCATGCTGCCGCCCGTCAAACGTCAACGTACAGGAGGGATGGGAAAAAGCCCCCGGCGTGCTCAGTCGAGCAGGCGCGCGTCGTAGGCGTGGACTTCCTGCGTCTGCTCGCCAAGGCCGTCGATGCCCAGTCGCATGACGTCGCCCGGCTTGAGGAACACCGGCGGCTTATGGCCGAGGCCCACGCCCGGCGGCGTCCCCGTCGTTACCAGATCGCCCGGCTTGAGCGTGGTGAACTGGCTCAGGTAATGCACCAGATAAGCGATGCTGAAAATCATCTTCGACGTATTGCCCGTCTGACGTCGCACGCCATTCACATCGAGCCACAGACCGAGTTGCTGCGGATCGCGAATCTCGTCCGCAGTCACCAGCCACGGGCCGACCGGGCCGAACGTATCGAAGCCCTTGCCCTTGTCCCACGTGCCGCCCCGCTCGATCTGGTACTCGCGCTCGGACACGTCGTTGACCACGCAATAACCGGCGACGTAGTCGAGTGCACGCTCCAGCGGCACATAACGCGCCGTGGTGCCGATCACGAAGCCCAGTTCGACTTCCCAATCGCCTTTGACGGAATCTTTGGGCAGCACCACCGGGTCGTTCGGGCCGCTCAGGCAGTTGTCCCACTTGGTGAACAGCACCGGCTCGGCCGGCACAGCGAGTCCCGCTTCGGCGGCGTGATCGCTGTAGTTCAGGCCGACGGCGAGAAACTTGCCTAGCCCCGAGAACGGCACACCGAGGCGCCCCGGCGACGCCACAACGGGCAACGCGTTCACGTCGAGCGCCCGCAGCGCCGCCAGCCCTTGCGGACTCAGCGTTTCCGGGGTGATGTCGGCGAGCACGTTGGAGAGGTCACGCACCTGGCCCTGTGCATCGAGCAGGCCCGGTTTTTCCTGGCCCTTCGGGCCGTAACGCAGCAGTTTCAAAGCATTTCTCCTTGCGAAATCAATTGGACCAACCGCCGTCGATCAAATGAATGGCGCCGGTGGTAAACGAGGATTCGTCCGAACCCAGATAGACGGCGAGTGCCGCAATTTCTTCGGGCGTGCCCACACGCCCCATCGGCTGACGCGCGACGAACTGGTCTCGCACCGCCGTCAGACTCGTGCCGGACGCATCCGCCTGCGTTGCGATCCGCTGACGCAGTGAAGGCGACTCGACCGTGCCGGGGCAGATGGCGTTGCAGCGAATGCCGCGTGCGACGAAATCGGCCGCGACCGACTTCGTCAGACCGATTACCGCCGCCTTGCTCGTGCCATAGACACAGCGGTTGGCCACGCCCTTCACGCTGGACGCCGCCGACGACATGTTGATGATCGCCCCACCGCCGGCGGCGAGCATGGCCGGCAGAAAGGCCCGTGTCGTGCGATACATGCTCTTCACGTTCAGATCGAACGAAAAATCCCAGGCAGCCTCATCGCACTCGAGAATCGAGCCGTGATGCACGAAGCCCGCGCAATTGAACAGCACGTCGATCGCGCCGAGTTCGCCTGCGAGCGCATTCACGGCAGCACCATCGGTTACATCGAGCGGACGTCGCACCAGATTGGCGTGCTCGTCCAGTTGCGCGAGCGCGTCGGCGTTCAGATCCGTCGCGATCACGCGCGCGCCTTCGCGCAAGTAGGCTTCGACGCAGGCGCGTCCGATGCCTTGCGCCGCAGCAGTCATGACGGCGGTTTTGCCCGCCAGCCGGCCATTCATGGATGTCTCCTCGTGAGCCTGTGGGTACGTTGGGAGGATGTCGCGTGCTTCGGTGAGTGCCGACGCGACGATTCAGTCGGGCGCCACCGACGCCGCATACGCATCGCGTACACGACACAGGTGCCGTCGCATGGCCTGCGCGGCCCGCTCGGCGTCGTGCGCCCCAAGGGCGTCGAGAATCAGGCGATGATCTTGCAAGCTGCGCTCGAGCACGCCGTCCACCTGCGACGTCACGCCACGGCTCTTCTTGCCGAGCAGATAAAGACTGTTCGCGATGCTTTGCAGGAACGGGTTCTCGCAGGCGTCGATGATCGTCTCGTGAAAGACCATGTCCGCCGCCGCGAACGTCTCGGGGTTGCCCAGCAGCGCCTGCTCATCGTCGACGAGCGCATGCAGGCGGGCGATGTCCTCGTCGCTGATGTGCAGGGCCGCCAGCGCCGCAACGCCGGGTTCGATCACGAGACGCGCATCGAATAACGCCCCAAGCGTGCCCGCATTCAGTTCGATCACCATTTCCAGCGGTTCGAGCAATTCGCGCATTTCGAGCGAACCGACGAACGTGCCCTCCCCCTGCCGAATACGCAGCAATCCGAGCAACGCCAGTCCCCGGATCGCCTCCCGCACCGCCGGGCGGCCTACGCCGAGCATGGTGGCGAGGTCTCGCTCGGGCGGCAATTGCTGACCGGGCTTGAGCAAACCGGTACGGATCATCGTGAGCAAGCGCTGGGCGACTTGCTCGGAGACGGACACCTGCACGATGGGGTCGAAAGACATGGAGCATTCAGTGGTAAGACCAATGAACGATACGGTACGCCTGTCACCCACTGGATGTCAACGCCGAAAGGCGTATTTCACATAACCGATGAGCGCGCTTTCACAATTCGCCGTTCAATCCATGGAATTTCTCGATGGAATCGGACTCGGAGTCAAACGTGTGATCGCGCAAGATCGTTTGTCCATGCGCTTTTCGATAGACTGGCGGCGCGAAATACGTCTCGCGGCAAGTCAACGCCTTTCTGTTGTCGGGGTGTCACTTTTCTGCGACCATGACCCGTCGCCCCGAGGTTCTCATCGGGGTAATGTTCCCGCCGTCGCCTGATCTGTCGCACCCCGGCCGTACCCATTCCCCGAAATCTGGAGTCTCCGACGATGTCCTCCTCAAAGACCGCCAAGCTGGGCCACTGGACGATGTACATGCCAATCGTGGCCCTTATCGCACTCGGTGTCGCCGGGTTCCTGCCCAGCGGCGCATCGCTCACGCTCTGCGCCGTCGCACTCGCCGGCGCCGTGTTTTCCGCCGTGCATCACGCCGAAACGGTCGCTCACAAAGTCGGTGAGCCGTTCGGTACGCTGGTGCTCGCCGTCGCCGTGACGATCATCGAGGTGGCGCTGATCGTCTCGGTGATGCTTTCCGGCGGACCGGACAAGGCGGGACTCGCGCGCGATACCGTATTCGCTGCGATCATGATCGTCTCGACGGGCATTGTCGGGCTGTGTCTGCTGTTCGGCGGGGTTCGTCACCATACGCAAGGCTTTCACGTCGAAGGCGCGAGTGCCGCGCTGGCCGTGCTTTGCGCACTGTCGGTGCTCACGCTCGTGCTGCCGAACTACACGAGTTCGGTGCTCGGACCGGGCCTCACGGCCTCGCAACTCGCATTCGAGGGCATGATTTCGCTCGTGCTTTATATGGTTTTCGTGTTCGTGCAGACGGTGAGCCATCGCGACTACTTCCTCGCGAAAGCGCCCAGTGAAGAGGTGCACGTGCCGCCGCCGTCACGTCGTACGGCAGTGCTGAGTCTGGGGCTGCTGGTGGTGGCGCTGCTGGCCGTGGTCGGATTGGCGAAGAAGCTCTCGCCGGCCGTCGAACAGGCGGTGGCGGTCGCGGGCGCCCCGAAGGCGGTTGTCGGTATCGTGATCGCCGCGTTGGTGCTGTTGCCGGAAGGGCTGGCCGCGCTGCGTGCGGCACGGGCCAACAAGCTTCAGACGAGTCTGAATCTGGCGCTCGGCTCGGCGCTCGCCAGTATCGGCCTGACGATCCCCACCGTTGCCGCCGTCTCGTTGCTGCTCGGCCAGCATATCGAGCTCGGTCTCGGACCGAAAGAGACGGTGTTGTTGGCCGTCACGCTGCTCGTGGGCGTGATCACGCTGGGCACCGGTCGCACGACCGTGCTGCAAGGCGCCGTTCACCTCGTGCTGTTCGCCGCGTTCCTGTTCCTGGCGATCGTGCCCTAAGCGTCAGGGTGGAGTCAGGGTGGCGTGAGGGTGCTGTTAGGGCGGCATCCCCCCACGGATGAACGATCCGGGCCGGGCCTACGGGGGGCTTCTGCCCTGCCATCCCGCCCTCGGCACTTCCGCGCGAAGCGTTTTGGCGTTGCCGCAGGCGCTTTGGGTCAGACCTTCGGTCAGGCCTTGGACTTGTCCTGATCGGAGGCGTCGGCAGTGTCCTCGTCCTGAGTCGGCGCACCGAGCAGTGCACCCAGCAACTTGCTGCCGCCTGCGCTGCGCTTGCCTTGCGCGCCGACCTGCTTGCCCGTCGGCGGGCCGCGACGCACGCCGGCGCCGATCTTCAGGCCGCGACGCTTTTGAAGTTCAAATTTAGTCTGAGTCATGGTGCTGTCCGTAATACTTGGCTTCGGTAGCTGGCTGCATTAGCTGGCCGCATGAGTTGGCCGCATGAGCTGGCTGCATTCGCCCCGATCCGGCCGACGTTGGCCGAAATCGACCGGCGCGCGCGATGCTGCCGTTCAGGGTTCGATCCCGAGATCGCCTGCGGCCGCCAACGTCTTTGCCAGTGCGTGGGCGGCCTCCAGGGCATCGGTCGCCCAGCGGTACGCCTCGGGCGTCGTGTGGGTCAGCGGCGGGTCAAGCGTCTCGATGACATCGTCCACATCGCGCCATCCGGTAAAGTGCACCACCCCGTGGAACTGCCCATCCGGCGCAGGCGAGGTCTCCGCCCAGTAATAAAAGTCATCCGCCAGCAGGCAGCCTTCGAAACCCATAGCGATCTGTCGAGATCCCGTGAAAAGGCGGCATCGTAGCACGACGCATGACGAGCGGCATACCGTCGCTACGCAGTAGAATACTGCGGCACAGCAACCTACGACTCTTATTACCGACATCACGATGTTCACCGGAATTGTTCAAGGCACGGCCACGCTGTCGTCCATCGAAGATCGCGACGGCATGCGCACGCTGACGCTGGCCTTTCCCGAAGGCTTCTGCGAAGACCTCACGCTCGGCGCAAGCGTCGCCGTCGACGGGTGCTGCCTGACGGTCACGCAACTGCGCTCACCCACGGCGGCGTCGTTCGACGTCATTCTTCAAAGCCTGAACGTAACAACGCTCGGCAGCTTCGGCGTGGGCGCGCAGGTCAACGTGGAGCGCGCCGCCAAGGATGGCGCGGAAATCGGCGGTCATCCGCTCTCGGGGCATATCGACTTCTCAAGTGACATCCTGAGCGTACGGACTTCGGATACGAATCGCGTGCTGCGTATCGCGATTCCCGAAGCGTTTCGCAAGTATGTCTTTGCAAAGGGCTATATCGCGATCAACGGCGCGAGTCTGACCGTGTCGGAAGTGAACCGCCAGGAAGGTTGGTTCGAGGTCTGGCTGATTCCGGAAACGCGCCGCATGACCACGTTCGAAGACAAGACCGCCGGCTCGCGTCTGAATATCGAGATCGAGCGCAGCACTCAGGTCGTGGTCGATACCGTGCGCGAAGCCGTGCAGGAGAGTCTCGGTCGCCTCGAACCCGTGCTCGAAGCGCTGCTCAAGGAAAAGGGGCTTTCGCTCGACGACTTTGTCGGCGTGCCGAAATTGCCGACGGATCGCAAGTAACGCTTAACGGACAGTCCCTAAGCCTGACGCTCACTCTTCAAGGACATTCATGCAATTAGCCACCTGGAACGTCAACTCGCTCAAGGTTCGTCTCGGACACGTGCAGGATTGGCTGCGCAGCCATCCGGTCGACGTCCTCTGCCTTCAGGAACTGAAGCTGACCGACGAGAACTTTCCGATCACCGAGCTCGCCGCACTGGGCTATACCTCGCACTTCACCGGCCAGAAGACGTACAACGGCGTCGCCCTGCTGGTCAATCATGCGAAGGTCGGCGAAGCGACGGATCTCGTGAAGAATCTGCCGAATTTCCCGGACGATCAACAACGGCTCATCACGGCGACCATCGGTGGCGTGCGCGTGGTCTGCGGCTATTTTCCGAACGGTCAGTCGCTCGAATCCGATAAGTTCGTCTATAAGCTGAACTGGCTCGACGCCCTCACGCATTGGCTGTCGGATGAGATGCAACGCTATCCGCAACTCGCGCTGCTCGGCGATTACAACATCGCCCCGGAAGATCGCGACGTGCACGATCCGGCGAAATGGGAAGGCTGCAATCTGGTGTCGCCACAGGAGCGTCAGGCGTTCGCACGCCTGCAAGGCCTCGGTCTGCGCGATACCTTCCGCATGTTCGATCAGCCGGAGAAAACCTTCAGTTGGTGGGACTACCGGATGGGGGCATTCCGGCGCAATGCCGGGCTGCGCATCGATCACATCCTCGCATCGGGCGCACTGGCCGAGCGCTGCACCGCCTGCGAAATCGATCGTGAGCCGCGCACCTGGGAACAGCCCTCGGACCACACCCCCGTCGTCGCCACGTTCAAGGATTGATGCGGTACGCCAGGCGTTTCGATGGGGATAGGCAACAGCCCCAAAGAATCAGGCAACAAGAAACGGCACCCTGAGGTGCCGTTTTCTTTGGTTGGGCCTGCCCGCCGCTCAATGGCCGGCGCGCGGATCGGTCAGTCGGGACTCGTACACGAAACAGCGAATCGCCGCCTTGTTGCGCGTGTCCATCTGCATGAATTCGAGTCCATAAGCCCACGTGCCGTCAGCACGCGGCCCCTCGACACCCCGCACCGCTGCCATGCCGAGAATCGGCACGATATCCGCGCCGATCGGCACCCGGAACTGCAATGCCACGTGATGACATCCGTCAGGCAGCGGCGCCTTTGCGATGATTCCCGCCCCGTCCGCGCTGATATCTCGCACCAGCACCAGCCATTCCGGTGTGTCCTTCGGGTCGGCCAGCAAGCGGCGGAACGAAGCGCGCGATGTCTCGTCGATCGGCGAGAGCCGCGCTACGAGGCGCGTATCGACACGCGGCGTCCGACGCACCGGCGTCTCGCGAACCTGCGCAGGACGCGACAGCACCACATAGTCGAAAGGACCGTGGTGCACGCTATGCACGTCGCAAGTGAATTCGTACAAGTTGTCGCCCGGGAACGTCCAAAGCGCCAGTCTGTCGCCGGCGCTCACCGGCAGGCGCGTCTCGCCCGAAGCCGGCGGCGTGATGATGAGCATGCCATTGGGGGCGCGTCCGATCAGTCTGGCGCGCACACGTGTCGTCTCGGCGTCCGGCGCGACCCGCACCTGAAGCCACGCGCCGATCGGCAACGGGACAGGCAGGCCGTGCAGATAAACCGTCGAAGCGCCCGCCCCGAGCGGGGACGTCGAATTCGCCGCCTCGGTACGACCGGCGCCCTCGCCCGTCGCCGCCGCTTCAGGTAGCGGCCGGTGCGGCGCGAACATCGTGAAAAGCCAATCGAGATCGGCCTCGGACGGCAATCGCTCGCCCGCCGCGAGCAAGGGCGTGCCATCGGCATCGAACAACGGCCAGGAAAGCGGAGCGTGCGCGTCAAGCTCGCGACGGTTGACCGCCACGAACCCCGGATAGCCTGACGCAATACAAGTCGAGTGCATGATGCCTGGGAGGGTACGAAACCCCTGAGAGCCTGAGAACGAGGTCTTGGCCTTCCCCGCATTCCCGCCCGTGGGATCGCATCTTTGGCGACCCTCTACGTACAGGCATCCGTAGCCAAAACCCCACAAATGTCGTCAACTTACCAAAACGCCGCGCGCCCGGCCGACCGGAAACGTTGCCAACTACGGCAACGTATTGCGCGTACGTATTTTTACCACGAAAGCGCTGTCGTTCCGATGGCGGAATATCAGGCAAAACGCCCCTCATTCCACCGCGTACCCGGTTTCGCCGCCGCGACGAACAAAGGCGTTGTCACAGCTTTGCGAATCGCATCGGCGGGAAGCGGGAACCGAACCGCCCAGAACCATGGCAACGTATGGCGACATGCCTGCGCCAGTCCCGGCAGATCGCGCACATCTGCACATGTGAGCCAGTCGGCAAGACACTGTGCGAGGCGACGCGACGAACTCGACTCGCTCGCAAGGCAGGCGCGCAGTGCCAGTGCTTGCGGCAACCGACGCCATAGCGCGTCGCCCGTCATGGTTTCGTTAAGCACGGCCAGCGCGTATTGACGGCACGCGAGTCGCTGACGCTCCGGCACGCCATCGCCATCTTCATCGCCACCGGACACGCTCGCCGGCAGATACCACTCCGGTTGCGTAGCGAGCCAGCAGAGACCGGCCGTGACGGACACGAGCCTGACGCGGCGCGACATCGAGACGCTCAGCGGCACATCCGCCTCGGGCGAGAACACGGGACACGCCCGGAAGACCTCCTCGATATCCGCATGCGCGGCGGCCCGCAGCTTGATGTGCGCCGGCATCGGCGAGGCAGCAATCAGCATCGCGATTCTGTCCGACATGCTCAGCCCCGGGCGTTGCGAGTCCGGCACCGTCTCTGCGACGACCTCCCCAACGGGTCGCCATATGCCGCCGCAGGCCGCGCTCGCGCGCTCCCGAGCGTCGTCGCCGAGCCAGCGGCCCGTGAGCCGGACGAGCGCGTCGAGCGTACGCTCCACCGGCCAGATCCCCGCCAGAAAACCGAACTCTCTTAGCAAGCCCTGAAGCTGGCGCATCGTGCCGGGCACGAAATCGTCCGGCGACGTTTCGTCACGGACCACCACGCGTACGCCGGCCCAGCGCCAGCCGGGCACCGGGTCGCGCGCGAAAACAGCGTCCCCCTCCCTCGGCAGTGCCGACGTCTCCGAACCGAGAACACCCGCGAGCAGTGCCTTCGGCAAACGCACCGCAACCTCGCCATCGGCGCGGGTCAACACGAAAAAGGACGGGTCGAGGGGATCGACGCCATCGGCCGAAAGCGCGACGTGAACATGCGCAGGCAAAGCCTCCAGCCACGCCACCCGCAATGCACGCGTACGGGCGTCGCTGGCGCATCCGACACGCTCGCCCGCCCAATACAGCGTCTGACAGATCGCCCCGGCATACGGCCAGACCGCGTCGGGCGACGTCGATGCACATCGACGATGCAACTCGGTCATCAACGTCGCCACGGTCCATCTCGCCTCGTCGCACGATAGTCTGACGTCCGTCAACATGCTCAGCTTTCGCGTCACCCATTGCGCACGCAACGTCGCGAAACCTTCAGGCGCGCTTAACACGCCCAACTCGCTCAATTCGCTCGGCCCAACCAGGACACGGCCTAGCCAACGGCTGCGCTGCACGGACGCCGGCAACCGGTGCAACGACGGGGCCGTCTCCATTCCCGATGTTCCGAAGCACGACCGGCGAGCCAACGCGCCCAGCAATTGCAGGAAGACATTCGCCCGCACGGCAGGCTGATCCACCGGGAGTGTCATCCACGATTGCACCGTTTGTTCGAGTTCGACCGGCGTCAGTTGCCGCAACCACGCGCCGTCGAGACTCAGACGTGCGTCTTGCCACTGCGTGCCGCCCAGATCGCAATCGCGCCCGATTCGGAGGCGTTTGAGGCTCGCGCCGCAAAATCGGGCCCGACGCATATCGCACGCCTCGAAGTACGCCCCGTTGAGCTTCGCCCCCCGGACATCCCACCCGACGAGGTCGCATTGACGAAACTCGGCATCGCGCAGGTCGGCGCCCGATGCCCGTCCATTGCCCATCGCGACCGATGTCCATCGCGAATGCCTTGCCCGTGCACCGATAAGCGCCAGCCCGCGCGCACTGCTGTCGGTCAAGCGCGCGCCACACAGCCGCGCCCGATGCAGCGCCGCATCGTCGAGCCGCACCTTGGCAAACGTCACCCCGCTACCGTTCGCCTCGCTCATCTCTGCGCCATTCATCACGGTGTGCAGAAACTCCGCCCCGCGAAGATCGACATCGACCATGCGCGCGCCGGTCAGACCCGCGGCGCGAAAGCAAACGCCGCGCAGATCCGCGCGCTCGAAATCGGCGTTCACGTGATTGGAAAAGGCGAAGTTCGCGTGACGCAGCCTCGCGTCGCACCACGCAACGTCGTTGAACTGCCCGCCGCGGAATTGTGCGTGGGACGCGCTGACACCCCGAAGATCGGCATGAGGCAACGTCAAGTCGGAAAGTGCGGCCTCCCGAAGATTCGACAACGACAACGCCACGCCCAGGATCGCGACCGGCCATTCGCGCAAAGGCAAATGGATGAAGGTCGCCATATCGGGCGGTGCGTCTGTCTCACCGCAGAGTTCCTGCCATCGCGCGACGAGCGACGTTGGATCGCGAGATGCCGAACACCACCGCATCAGATCGCGCGCAAAGTCGCTTGGGCGCACGCCTTGCAGCAGGTGGGAAAAGCGTACGCGCCAGACCTGGGTCAACGCGGCCTTGTCGAACGGCAACTCGCCTCGCGCGGCGTCCGCCCGTATGCACAGACGCTCGATGCTCGCACAGCGATCGCGCGCGAGCGCCCGCTCGGCAAGCACATGGGTCAGCCACGACATCTGAAGCAAAATGGCCTGGCGCTCGCCGGCATCGGCCAGCCGGATCGCACGACGCAACGATTCCGGCGTCGCCACGTGACGTGCTGCGGCATCGGACACCGCCGGGCGTTCGGCACCGAGCACGCGCCCCATCGCGGATGTGGCGGGCACCAGGGCCATCGAACCGGCCGGAGCTTGTCCATTGCCGGAAACCGTGGGCTGAAACGGCATGCGGTATCGCTCCTCGGCACGCGCTCGGGCGCATGCGCAAAAAGCCACCATGTTGCCGAAAGAACCCGGCACTGCGCGCTAAGGAATTTCCGATTTCGCTGCGCAGTCCCGGGAGATACGTCCTCGCGTCAAGCGAGACAGAGTTTGAGGGCGTCGCGCCAGTCGGGAGCGCGAACGCCGAAGTTGCGCGCGAGCTTGTCGTTGTCGAGCACGGAGTACGCCGGACGTCTGGCCGGCAGCGGGTACGCAGACGTCGGAATCGCCACAACCTTCGGGCGCTTTTCCGGCGCACTCACATCGAGAATCGCTTCGGTGAAACCGTGCCAGGTCGTCTGGCCAGCAGCCGTCAGGTGATAAAGACCGCCGCGCTCACGCCAGAAATCGGCGTCGACGCCCGTCTGCGTCAACCCCTGCACCAGCACCTGCGACGTGAGCGCCGCGATCGTGCGGCACCATGTCGGCGCGCCATGCTGATCGGCAACGATACGCAGCTCGTCACGCTCGCGCGCGAGCCGTTGCACCGTGAGCAGAAAGTTGGCGCCACGCGCCCCGTATACCCAACTCGTGCGCAGCACCAGATGATTCGCCCCGCTGGCGACGATCGCCGCCTCGCCGGCCAGTTTGGTGCGACCGTAAGCGTTTTGCGGGTTGGTGGGTTCGTCTTCGCGATACGGCGTCGATGAGGTGCCGTCGAAAACGTAGTCGGTGGAGTAATGGACGACGAGCGCCCCCAGACGTTTCGCCTCTTCCGCCATGATGCCGGGCACCACCGCATTGACCTGATAGGCGGCCGCCTCATCGGTTTCGGCACGATCGACCGCCGTGTAGGCCGCCGGATTGACGATCAGATCCGGCGAGAAGTCACGCAGGGTCCGCACGACGCTGTCGGTATCGAGCAGGTCCATTTCATGACGTCCGGGAGCATGCACGTCGCCGAAGCCTTGCAGGCAACGTGCCAATTCCCAGCCGACCTGCCCGGTCGCGCCCGTCAACAGGATGCGTCTTGCCATGTTACGGCTCCCTTGATGCGATGTGAGAAAGCAAAGGAGCCTACCCCGTTTCGCTTCAGGATTCCAGCCCAAGCTCCTGGATTTTGCGCGTGATCGTGTTACGGCCGATCCCCAGACGGCTCGCCGCTTCGACCTTGCGCCCGCGCGTGAAGTCCAGTGCTTCGTTGATCAGCGCGGTTTCGAAGCGACGCGTCAGTTGATCCATCACATCGGGCGATGCCGAACGCAACAATCGCGCAACCTCGCGACGCAGAATCGGCTCCCAGCTCTCGGCGCCTGCCATGCCGGCCATGCCCGGCACACCCGTAACGTCTGCCCCGAGACCGGCCACACCCGGCACGCTCACACCGCCCATCGCACCCGCCACCGCGACCGGCGCCGCCGCCCCGACGCTGCCGTACCCCGAGCCGCCCCCCGCCGCGACCGGCGCCGCTGCGCCAGACCCCGCATTAGCGTAAGCGGGCGGCGCACCGGACGCTGCCGGCACCGGCGCCGTCGTCTGAAACTCGGGCGGCAGATCCTTGATTTCGACGGTCTGCGCGGGCGCCATCACCGTGAGCCAGTTGCTCAGATTTTCCAGTTGACGTACGTTGCCCGGGAACGGGAAGCGCGTCAGGTGCGCCAGCGCCGCCTCGCTGATGCGTTTGGTCTCGACACCCAGTTCGCGCGCACTTTTCTGAAGGAAGTGGCGCACCAGCAGCGGAATGTCCTCGCTGCGCTCGCGCAACGACGGCAGGCGCAGGCGAATGACGTTCAGGCGGTGATACAAGTCCTCGCGGAACAACCCCTGACGCACACGGTCTTCGAGATTCTGATGCGTCGCCGCGATCACGCGAACGTTCGCCTTGATCGGGCTATGACCGCCCACCCGGTAGTAATTGCCGTCCGAGAGCACCCGCAGCAGACGCGTCTGCAAATCCAGCGGCATGTCGCCGATTTCATCGAGAAAAAGCGTGCCGCTCTCGGCTTGTTCGAAGCGCCCGCGACGCGTGGCCTGCGCACCGGTGAACGCACCGCGCTCGTGGCCGAACAACTCGGACTCCAGCAGGTCTTTCGGAATTGCCGCAGTGTTGAGCGCAATAAACGGACCCGAAGCACGCGGCGAATGACGATGCAACGCGCGCGCCACCAACTCCTTGCCCGACCCGGACTCCCCGGTAATGAGCACCGTCGCGCTCGAATGCGACAACCGGCCGATGGCGCGGAACACGTCCTGCATCGCGCTCGCCTGGCCGAGAATTTCCGGCTCTTCGGTGATGCGCTCGTCGTCCGTGGCTTCGCGCAGGCTTTCTTCGACCGCGCGCAAAATCAGTTCGACGGCACGATCCACGTCGAACGGCTTGGCGAGGTATTCGAACGCCCCGCCCTGAAACGCGGCCACCGCGCTATCGAGATCCGAGAAGGCGGTCATGATGATGACCGGCAGGCCGGGGTGCCGCTGTTTGACCATTTGCAGCAGTTCGAGCCCGGAGCCGCCCGCCATGCGGATGTCCGAGACAAGCACCTGCGGCGAGTCGTGTTCGAGCGCCGCGCTGGCTTCGCGCGGGCCGGTAAAGCTGCGTACCGGCAGGTTGGCTCGCGAGAGTGCCTTTTCGAGCACCCATCGAATCGATTGGTCGTCGTCTACTATCCAGATCGGCTTCATTGTTCACCGTGTAACGTCTATGCCCGGCCGCAGGTGTTACGGCCGACGGCGTGAGGGCCGCATCAGCCCAGGGGCAGCAGGATTCGAAAATCCGTCCGTCCGGGCCGGCTTTCGCATTCGATCAGACCGTCGTGACGCTGTACGAACGATTGCGCCAGTGTGAGTCCCAGACCGCTCCCCCCCTCTCGCCCGGAGACGAGCGGATAGAAGATGCGATCACGAATGTCGGCAGGAATGCCGGGCCCGTTGTCGATCACATGCAATTCCAATGCCAGCTTGTGCAATCGCTTGGCAATCGTGATCTTTCGCGCCACTCGCGTACGCAATACGATGCGGGCATCCCCGCGCGCGATCTGCTCGCGCAGCGCCTCGGCACCGTTGCGCACGATATTGAGTAACGCCTGAATGAGTTGCTCCTTGTCGCCGCGAAAGTCGGGCAGACTCACGTCGTAATCCCGCTCGATCGACAAGCCCTGCGGAAACTCGGCGAGCACCACGGAACGCACCCGCTCGCACACTTCGTGGATATTCACGTCCGTAGCGATATACGGATGACGATGCGGCTCCAGCAAGCGGTCGACCAGTGTCTGAAGCCTGTCGGACTCCTTGATGATGACCTGCGTGTATTCCCGCAGCTCTCTCTGGTCGAGTTCGAACTCCAGCAATTGCGCCGCACCGCGAATCCCGCCCAGCGGGTTCTTGATTTCATGCGCCAGATTGCGGATGAGCTGCTTGTTCATCAATGCCTGATCGATGATCCGCTCTTCGCGTTCGTTCTTCAGCTTCTGCTCGTTCTCGATAAGCTCGACGATCACGAAATCGGGCGCAGCTTCCGGTGCGGCCACAATCGCGTGCGTATGCAGTGGCTCCTGAGCGGTGCGTTCGAGCACCAGATCGAGGCGCGTCGTCTGAAAGTGGTTGGCGATGAGTTCGGTCATCGTCGACGACAGCACTTCACCGTTCGTGAAGACGTCGTCCCAAGTCATCTGCGAGAGCGAACGACGCGAGAGCGCGAGCAACGCCTCGGCGGCCGGATTGGCGAACACGACGCGCAGCGAGCGTTTTTCCAGCACGAGCAGCACGGTCGGCAACGCTTCCAGGCCCGGCAAAATGCCGGTTGCGGCGAGCTTCGCTTCCCACGGATCGACGCCGGCTTGCACGAAGGCCATATGACCGGCAGCCCCGGCCAATGCTGCGGCGTCGGCCGTCAAATCGGCGGCGGGGTCCTCAGCGGCGGCATGCGCGGCTCGCTTCGTCTGCCCTTTGTCACCAGCACGGACACTTTTCATCGAGGTTCGAGGCGATAAGTTCATGGCGGGTTCATGGCGAGCCATGAGGGACACGGGACGCATGAGAGGAATGCGCGACGGATAAAAAAGGGGGACGGCCGCGGCCATCCCCCCGTGCTTGTCGCGCATGACGGTCGGCCGCTGGCGTTCCGTCATGCCGGCGCATTCCCTGCGCAGCGATTCGATTACAGCGAGTAGTACAGTTCGAACTCGAGCGGGTGCGTGGTCATTGCGACACGACGCGCTTCATTGGTCTTCAGTTCGATGTACGAATCGAGCATGCCGTCCGTGAACACGCCGCCACGGGTCAGGAACTCGCGGTCTTCGTTCAGGTACTCCAGCGCCTGTTCGAGGCTCGAGCACACGGTCGGGATCTTTGCATCCTCTTCCGGCGGCAGGTCGTACAGGTTCTTGTCGGCAGCTTCGCCCGGGTGGATCTTGTTTTGCACGCCATCCAGACCGGCCATCAGCATGGCCGAGAAGGCCAGGTACGGGTTGGCCATCGGGTCCGGGAAGCGCGCTTCGATGCGGCGGCCCTTCGGGTTGGCAACGTACGGGATACGGATCGAGGCCGAACGGTTACGGGCCGAGTAGGCCAGCTTCACCGGGGCTTCGAAGTGCGGCACGAGACGCTTGTACGAGTTCGTCGACGGGTTCGTGATCGCATTCAGGGCACGGGCGTGCTTGATGATGCCGCCGATGTAATACAGCGCGAATTCCGACAGACCGCCGTAACCGTTGCCGGCGAACAGGTTCTGACCGTCCTTCCAGACCGACTGGTGGATGTGCATGCCCGAGCCGTTGTCGCCCACGACCGGCTTCGGCATGAACGTGGCCGTCTTGCCGTAGCTGTGCGCAACGTTATGCACGACGTACTTCAGGATCTGCGTCCAGTCGGCGCGCTCGACCAGCGTCGAGAACTTCGTGCCGATTTCGTTCTGGCCCTGGCCCGCAACTTCGTGGTGATGCACTTCGACCGGCACGCCCAGTTGTTCGAGCAACAGACACATTTCCGAGCGCATATCCTGGAACGTGTCGACCGGCGCGACCGGGAAGTAACCGCCCTTGACGCCCGGACGGTGGCCGGTGTTGCCGCCTTCGAAGTCCTTCGACGACGACCACGGGGCTTCTTCCGAATTGATCTTCACGTACGTGCCCGACATGTCCGTGTTCCACTGGACCGAGTCGAAAATGAAGAATTCCGGCTCCGGACCGAAGAAGGCGGTGTCGCCCAGGCCCGTGCTCTTCAGGTAGGCTTCAGCGCGCTTGGCGATGGAGCGCGGATCGCGGTCGTAACCCTTGCCGTCGGCCGGTTCGATCACGTCGCAGGTCAGCACCAGCGTGCTTTCTTCGTAGAACGGGTCGATGTAGGCGGTGTCGGCGTCCGGCACCAGCAGCATGTCCGAGGCTTCGATGCCCTTCCAGCCAGCGATCGACGAACCGTCGAAGGCGTGGCCGCTTTCGAACTTGTCCGCGTCGAAGTGCGACACGGGCACCGAGACGTGCTGCTCTTTGCCGCGCGTGTCCGTAAAGCGGAAGTCGACGAACTTGACGTCTTCTTCCTTAACCAGGTTCATCACATCTGCCACAGATTTGCTCATGCTATCTCCCGAAAGATTCAATCTGGCGCTGCTGGCGCTTATCGCCCGCGTCGCCGCACCCTCTTAACGAACTCCGTGTTCGGATTCGTCATTGATAAGCAGGAAGCGTGCCAATGCAACGCCCACCTGCCGCAAACCACCCTCGCCCACTGATTTCTAAGGAAATATTCGATGCCGGTGCGCCCAGCGCCGAATTCCCGCTCGCGGGCCTGAATTCCTTATTTCGGTGCGTATTGCATCAAATTATCACCAAAACAGTGCATTCGCCGATTATGCACTTTTTTAGTGCCAAACACGCATTCGTCGACCCGAAGTTGTGCGTCCGCCTGCACCGTCATAATGCGTCACCGGACGCCGCCGGTGTACGACGCGCGAAATATCCGGACGACTCCCAATATGGCGACGTATCACTTAACACGCCTGTGGCCTGTAGTGCACGCTAGAATGAAGGACAACCATCGACTAACGAGATCACAGCAATATGACAAGCGCCAAAGCCATTCTCGATCAAGCCACGCAACGCCGCGCCTCGGGCCAGCTCGCTTATGCGGGTGCCGTGACCCCGGAGGAAGCGCTGGCGCTGCTGAACGCCGATGCGAACGTTCGTCTGATCGACGTCCGTACGCGCGCCGAACTCGACTGGGTCGGCCGCCCGCAAGTGCCGGACGGTCAATACGCCAATGTCGAATGGGTGCGATACCCGGGCGGCGTACCGAACGAACACTTCCTTGAGCAACTGGCCTCGCAGACACCGGACAAGAACACGCCGCTGCTTTTCCTGTGTCGCAGCGCGGCGCGCTCGAAGGCCGCAGCAAAAGTCGCCTATGAAGCGGGGTACACGCAGTCGTTCGATATTCTCGAAGGCTTCGAAGGCGACAAGGACAGCGCGGGCCACCGCAAGCATGTGAGCGGCTGGTGTTTCCGCGGTCTGCCGTGGCTCGGCGCATGATGTGACGGCCAGGCGTCACGTTGGGCGCTCAAGCGCTCTCGCGCCATGGCTGTTTTTCGAACGACAAGGATACGGATCGACATCGACGCGAGGAGACGCGAGATGGACTGGACACATTTACTGACGTTCGCCCTGGCACTGTTCGTGGGCGCGGGCACCCCGGGCCCGGGGATCGCAGCCATCGTTGCGCGCGTGCTCGGGCGCGGTACGCAGGGCGCCATTGCATTTACGGCCGGCGTGGCGATCGGCGATGTCGTCTGGCTCACGCTTGCGGTACTAGGCGTCGCCGCTCTGGCGCACACGTTCTCCGGCGTGTTCCTTGTGATCAAGTACGCAGGGGCGGCCTACCTTTTCTATCTCGCATGGAAGATGTGGCACGCGCCGGCCATCGCGCCGACTGAACCGCTCGCCGCCGTACCCCGTGAGAAATCCTGGCGCCTCTTCCTGGGTGGCCTGGCGGTCACGATGGGCAACCCGAAGGTCGTCGTCTTCTATTTCGCACTATTGCCCAACCTGCTCGATCTCGAGCACGTAACCGCGCTCGGCTATCTCGAAGTCGTGGGTGTGACGCTGACGGTGCTCGCGATCGTTTTCGGCAGCTACATCGCGCTCGCTGCCCGCGCCCGTCGACTGCTGGGTTCGGCGCGCGCCGTGAAGCGCCTCAATCGCGCGACAGGCACCGTCATGGCGGGCGCCGCCGTCGCCATCGCGACACGCTGAACGTCCTCTGTCGTCCACGCGTTCAGGAACGCCACCTTCGGGTGGCGTTTTTCATGGCACCACGCACCGACACGTCGTCGCGCCGCCGGCCCTCTCCCGCCCGCCGAGAACCGCGTTGCATTGTTGCGATTCGCGTAAGTATTTATTCGCTTAATTGCCGTTTTTCTGCGATAGCCGGACGCTTAGACTGGCTTCAACGGTCGCGCACACCGCGCCCCCGCAAGGCAGAAGAACAGGAGTTATCGTCATGAATCGCAAGTTGGTTGCCTCCGCAATGATCTCGGCCGTGATGGCCGCCTCAGCAGGTTCCGCATTCGCCCAGTCCCGCATTTCGAGCGACGCCTATCCCGACGGCTCGCCGTATGCGTGGGTGCCGCAAACGTCGCAACTCACGCGCGCGCAGGTTCGCGAGCAATTGATCGAAGCCCGTGCGCAAGGTTTGATCCCGCAGAACGACTACGACTACCCGTCGCTCAACACGCTGACCGACGCCAACGTGCCGGGCAAGACGCGCGCACAGGTCTACGACGAACTCGTGCGCGCACGCCAGAACGGCGAGATGAAGTACTCGAATCCGTAAGGCCGGGCATCGTCACTCACATCGTCCCTCGCACCGCCCCTCGTCATGCCGCCGGCCTCCGGCGTCATGGCACGACGCACGCAGGCTGGACGGCATCTCCGGCCTGTGCTGCGTCACCTCCGTTGTGCTGCCGACGGCTCACCGCCGTCTGCTCGCGCGCGTTTCCCTGAGGCCGTCTCGCGGCAGTCGTCTCGCAACGTCCGCCGACCGGCACGCGCCCATGTCCAATCGAAGCGCAGCCCAGCGTTACCGGGCAGCCCGTCATGCCCCCCCAACAGCCGGCGCGCGTCCCCTCCGGCGAGGCAGGCACTGACCGTTTGCGACGCTTGCTACGGGCGCATCTCCTGTCGCCATGCGTTCCCCGTTATCGCATGGGACTTTCGCCCGCGCTCCCCCTGGTGCGCGGGCTTTTTTCGTGGTGGGTTTCGTGAGCGGCGCAGGCTGCGTGCTACCATGCAGCCGTTTCAATTTGCATAGACAGGATCATCCGGTGAGTGACATCCAACTAGATATCGAGTGGACCGAGCGCGCAGCGAAAAAGGCCGAGCGACTCGTGCCGAAAGACACCCCGTTGGGGTTGCCGCCGCTCGAATGCCTGCCGCAGGAGGGCGACGTGATGTTCCTCGGCAAGGGCGACAAGAAGCAGCCGTTCGTCGTGGTGGAGCGTCAGTACCATCACGAAGGCGACGACGCATGGACGATCATTCTGATCCTCGACCTTCCGGAGTGATGCGGTTATCGCGTTGACGACGCGCGTCGGCTCCAACGGCTCCAACCGCTCGATCGGCTGAGTCGGACGAATCGCACCGCAAGGTGGAAAGCCGGCGAAATGCGACTGAAATGCGACTGAAATGCGACTGGAATGCGCACGGCGCGGCCACTGGGGAAATCCCGGTTGCCGCGCCGCTTTGCTTGGTGAGGGCGGTTTTCTATACTGAATGAGCCTCTTGCACAGGCATTGCGTGCCAGCAACAGGGAGATCGAACATGATCGTGCCCCACCTCTCCAACGCCCAACTCGTCAGCATGTTTGCGATCGCGGTACTCGGCGCGATCGTTGTCGGCGCCATGCCCGGCAAAGGGATGATCCGAATGTGCTGGCGGTCGCTGCTGGTCGTCGTCGGTGCCGTGCTCGCCGTACTCGCGTTCGAGTTGGTCCCCTTGCTCGCCTGAGACCTTTTTTGCGGATTTTCACCATCAAGGGTTGACCCCATGCGGAAGAGCCGATATTATCTCGGTCTCGTTGGGGCGTTAGCTCAGTTGGTAGAGCAGCGGACTCTTAATCCGTAGGTCGAGTGTTCGAGTCACTCACGCCCCACCAAACGAATTTTGAAAAAAGGCTGCGATGCCGTGCAGCCTTTTTTATTCCCGGTAGCATCGGGGCGTTAGCTCAGTTGGTAGAGCAGCGGACTCTTAATCCGTAGGTCGAGTGTTCGAGTCACTCACGCCCCACCA
>NZ_CABPSB010000033.1 GCF_902459655.1 Pandoraea anhela | reverse complement strand
CCAGACGCGGGTCGGCCAGATTGACGTAACGGCGCACGAATTCCGGTGCGTTCGGGTCTTGCGGGGCGAGGGCCATGTTGCGATTGACTCCAGAGAAATGCGCCGACGTCTTCGTATGCGGCGTCGGCATGAAAGTGCATGTTTGCCACGGGGGCCCCGGCATGCGCCGCGATCCCCGCTCTTGCGATTCAGTGCGTGAGTGCCGCATTGGCAGGGGCCGCACCTTCGACGACGTCTTCGGACGACGCGACCGGCTCGTAGGGCAGGGTGCCGTCGAGCACCTTGTGCGCCCGCGCAAAGTCGACATCCTTTTCCCATGCCGCCACGACCAGCGTCGCCACACAGTTGCCGAGCAGGTTGGTGATGGCGCGCGCAATCCCCACGAACCAGTCGACGGGCAGGATCAGCACGAGGCCGATCACCGGGATCGCCGGAATGGCCGCCAGCGTCGCCGCCAGAATCACGATGGCCGACCCGGGAATGCCGTGCGCGCCCTTGGACGTGAGTAACGAGACGAGCACCACGAGGATCAGGTCGTGCGTCGACAACGGCGTATTGGTTGCCTGCGCAATGAAGATGACCGCCAGCGTCAGATAGATGGAGAAGCCATCGAGGTTGAACGAGTAGCCCGTGGGCACGACGAGGCCGACCGTCGACTTCTTGATGCCCATCCATTCCAGCTTGCGCATGACGGCAGGCAACACGGCGTCGGACGACGCCGTGCCCAACACGATCGACAACTCTTCGCGGAAATACCGGATGAACTTGAAGATGTTGAAGCCCGCCAGCCGCAACACGCCACCCAGCACGACCGTGACGAAGACGAAGCAGCTCGCATAGAACACGAGGACCAGCAAGCCCAGTTGCTTGAGCGACGACGCGCCGTATTTGCCCGTCGTGAACGCCACCGCTCCCAGCACGCCCAGCGGCGCCAGACGGATGATGAACGCCATCACGCGGAAGAAAACGTGGCTCAGGTCTTCAATAAAACGCGCCACCGGGCGGCCACGCTCGCCCAACGCCGCCAACGCGCATCCGAACATCACGGAGAACACGAGAATTTGCAGAATGTCGCCTTTGGCGAACGCGTCGGTGACGGTGTTGGGAATGATCTTCAGCAAGAAGCCGGCGGTATCTTTCAGGCCCTTTGCGTTCTCGGCATAGACGGCCATCGAGCTGGCATCGAGACTGCGCACATCGATATTCATGCCGGCGCCCGGGCGCGTGACCCACGCGAGCACCGCGCCGATGACCAGCGCGAAGGTGGTGATGATCTCGAAGTACAGAATGGCCTTCACACCGACGCGGCCCACCTTGCGCAGATCGCCCGCGCTTGCCATGCCGCTCACGACGACGCAGAAGACGATCGGGCCGATCACCATCTTGATGAGCTTGAGAAAGCCGTCGCCCAGCGGACGCAACGATTCTCCGAACTGCGGGAACCAAATACCAAGGGCGACACCTACGATCAACGCAATGACGACTCGGCCAAACAACGAACGAAACAGCTTGGGCATGGTTTATCTCCTCTGCCTGCGCAAATCACTCTCTCGGATTTCGCGATCTCTATATCGAATGGACTGCTCTCGGGGGCTGGTTCTGTACGGCGTTAAAACGTTACGGCGCTACGGCATTACCGCATTACCGCATTGCCGCGTTCCGACGTCATGGGGAAATGACTGACAAGGCAACGTGGGCGGTTGTCGGCATCGGTGTTCGTCACGGGATGTGGACAAGTCATACCGGTCTGACCAGTGATGTTATGGGGCATATTAGAAAGCCAATATAGTGCGGTCAAGATGTGTTTTTTTGAGGGGAATCCCTAGGGCGATTCGACCTGTTGACGATGCGCGAAGTGGCGTTCGTCGCCTCCGGCGATCCGCGCGCAAGGCCTTGCTTTACGGCAGGGATCCGATGACATCCGGGAGCGCTTCACACCGAGGTGTGGGGCGAGCAAGCCTCTGACGCGCTGTGCCGGGCGCCATTTTGGCTTTCGTCGCGGCGCATCCGAATCCTCGCGCCGATCGTGGATCGTGTGAAGGCGGCATGATGCCCCGTCCCGCAAGGCTCTCCCGGCGGATGACGGCGCCGCCGCATGGGGCGGAATTTGGCGTCGTACAATGCGCCATACGCATACCCGCATTCCCTGTGAGGCCCCATGAAGCACTCGGCGCATGCCGTAACCGACGCCGCCGTCGCCACGATTCGCGAGCGCATCGAACGCCAGGTCTATCCGGCCGGCGCGATGTTGCCCTCGCAACGTCAACTCGCCGAAGAACTGGCCATCAGCCGCGCCTCGCTGCGTGAAGCTTTATCGACGCTCGAGGCGCTCGGCATGGTGGCCATCCGTCCGGGCAAGGGCGTCTACGTGAACGACGCCTCCGTCCGCCTTGGCGTTGCCTGGCGCTTCGCCGACCGGATCTCGCTCGCCGACACCTATCAGTTGCGCTACGCCCTCGAAGGCTTCGCCACCCGGCTCGCCGCGCTCGCGGCCAGCACCGCGGAGATCGACTGGCTCACGGATAACGTGGAATCGATGAAGGCCGCGCTGGTCGAGGGCGATGTCGATACCGCTGCCCAACTGGATTTCGGTTTCCACCTGCGTATCGTCGGCCTCGCCGGCAATGCGGCCATTGCCGACATTCTGCGCGGCAGCACGGAAATTGTGATGGAGAGCCAGCGCCTGCCGTTCTATCAACGTGAACTGGTGCTGTCCACCTATCATGAGCATCTGGAAATTCTCGACGCGCTGCGCCGCCGCGACGGTGCGGCGGCCGGGGCCGCGATGGAGCGCCACATCGTGCTGGCGGCCCAGCGGGCGGGCATTCACTTCCCTATCCCCTCTGCGTATCCGTCTGCCGGCGGTCTGCCCCTCAAGGGGGACGCAGAGCGTACTGGTACTTCGCACGTTCAGCTTTGAGATGAACCGGAAATGCGCTATACTTTGAAGGTTTTAGTCATTTAACCCTCACCCTAGCGCCTACCCGCCCGACATCTCGTCCGCCGCCCGTGCATCCGCTGTGCGCATATTCCGCGCAATTCCGGTGCCCGCGCTGATGTCATCGCTAGCGGACGATGAGGCTGGCAGCAGGGGTGAACCCTTCAGGAGTTTCCCGTGCTGCCGTCATTTCCACCCGCCATTCTCGCGCTCGCTGACGGCACGGTCTTTCGTGGGTACGCCATCGGCGCTGCCGGTCACACCATCGGTGAAGTGGTCTTCAATACGGCCATTACCGGCTATCAGGAAATCCTCACCGACCCCAGCTATGCGCGCCAGATCGTCACGCTGACGTATCCGCACATCGGCAACACGGGCGTCAACGGTGAAGACGTCGAAGCCACGAAAGTCCATGCCGCCGGCCTGATCATCAAGGATCTGCCGATCCTCGACTCGAATTTCCGCGCCGACAAGACGCTGTCGCAATACCTCAAGGACGAAGGCGTCGTCGCCATCGCCGGCATCGACACGCGCCGGCTGACCCGAATCCTGCGTGACAAGGGCGCCCAGAACGGTTGCATCCTCGCCGGTGAAGAGGCCGACGAGGCCAAGGCCGTCGCGCTGGCCCAATCGTTCCCCGGCCTCGCCGGCATGGACCTCGCCAAGGTGGTCTCGACCACGGAAACCTATGCGTGGACGCAAACGGAATGGCGTCTGGGCGAAGGTTACGGCGAACAGAAGGATCCGAAGTTTCACGTGGTCGCGCTGGATTTCGGCGTCAAGCGCAACATTCTGCGCATGCTTGCCGAGCGCGGCTGCAAGGTCACGGTGCTGCCGGCTCAGAGTTCGGCCGACGACGTGTTCGCCCTGAACCCGGACGGCGTGTTCCTCTCGAACGGCCCCGGCGACCCGGAACCCTGCGATTACGCGATCGCGGCAACGAAGACCTTCCTCGAGCGCCGCATTCCGACGTTCGGCATCTGCCTCGGTCACCAGATCATGGGGCTGGCCGTCGGCGCGAAGACGCTCAAGATGAAGACCGGCCACCATGGCGCCAACCATCCGGTAAAGGATCTTGCGACGGGACGCGTCGTCATCACGTCGCAGAACCACGGGTTCGCCGTGGACGCGAACAGCCTGCCGCAGAATGCGCGCGTCTCGCACGTCTCGCTGTTCGACGGCACGCTGCAAGGCTTCGAACTGACGGACCGCCCGGCGTTCTGCTTCCAGGGGCACCCGGAAGCGTCGCCCGGCCCGCACGACATCGGCTATCTGTTCGACCGCTTCGTGCAGTCGATGGCCGACGCGAAGCAGCCCGCGTAAGTCGATAAGCCGTCGTACGACGAGATCAGGAATCGGGAAAGTACAGGAAAGGGAAACGCGCAACATGCTCGGAAACTCGATCGGCATCCTCAACCTCTGGACGTATCTGGCCGGGGTCGTGGTGGTCATTCTGCTGCCGGGGCCGAACTCGCTGTATGTGCTGGCAGTCGCCGCACAGCGCGGGGTTCGCCAGGGGTACGCGGGCGCATGCGGCGTGTTCCTTGGCGACACCATTCTCATGACGCTGTCGGCGGCCGGTGTGGCGTCGTTGCTGCACGCACAGCCGGCGTTGTTCTTCGTGGTGAAGTACCTCGGCGCGGCCTATCTTTGCTGGATGGGCCTGAACATGCTGCGCGGGGCGATCGCCAATGCGCGTGGGGCGCGCGCCAATCCGGAGGCGGCCGCGTCCGCGCCGAAGCCGGTCGACGCGGATCACCCGTTCAAGCGCGCGCTGTTCATCAGCTTGTTGAATCCGAAAGCGATCCTGTTCTGCGTGTCGTTTTTCATCCAGTTCGTCGATCCGGGCTACGCCTATCCCGCCGTGTCTTTCGCGGTGCTGGGCGTGATCGTGCAGACGTGCAGTTTCCTGTATCTGAGCACGCTGATCCTGGCCGGTTACCGCCTGGCCGAGCACTTCCGGCAACGTCGCCGGTTGAGCGCCGGGGCAACCGGCGGCGTGGGCGCGTTGTTCGTCGGCTTCGGTGTGAAGCTCGCGACCGCGACGCTGAGTTAAATTTTTGTTGAGAACGTTATGCCAAAGCGCACAGACATCAAGAGCATCCTCATCATCGGCGCCGGCCCGATCATCATCGGTCAGGCATGCGAGTTCGACTATTCCGGCGCACAGGCCTGCAAGGCACTGCGCGAGGAAGGCTACAAGGTCATCCTGATCAACAGCAACCCTGCCACGATCATGACCGACCCGGATACGGCCGATGTGACCTACATCGAGCCGATTACCTGGGAAGTCGTCGAGCGCATCATCGCCAAGGAGCGCCCGGATGCGATTCTCCCGACCATGGGCGGTCAGACCGCGCTGAACTGCGCGCTCGACCTGCATCGTCACGGCGTGCTCGACAAGTACAAGGTCGAGCTGATCGGCGCGTCGCCGGAAGCCATCGACAAGGCCGAGGACCGTCAGAAGTTCAAGGACGCGATGACCAAGATCGGTCTCGGTTCGGCCAAGTCGGGCATCGCCCACTCGATGGAAGAAGCGCTGGCCGTGCAGGCCCAGATCGTCGCCGAGATCGGCGGCAGCGGTTATCCGATGGTGATCCGTCCGTCGTTCACGCTGGGCGGCTCGGGCGGCGGTATCGCCTACAACCGTGAGGAATTCGAAGAAATCTGCAAGCGCGGTCTCGACCTCTCGCCCACGCGCGAACTGCTGATCGAAGAGTCGCTGCTCGGCTGGAAGGAATTCGAGATGGAAGTCGTGCGTGACCGCGCCGACAACTGCATCATCGTCTGCTCGATCGAAAACCTCGACCCGATGGGGGTGCACACGGGCGACTCGATCACCGTTGCGCCGGCACAGACGCTCACGGATAAGGAATACCAACTGCTGCGTAACGCATCGCTCGCCGTGTTGCGCGAGATCGGCGTGGAAACCGGCGGCTCGAACGTGCAGTTCTCGATCAACCCGAAGGACGGCCGCATGGTCGTCATCGAAATGAACCCGCGTGTGTCGCGTTCGTCGGCGCTGGCCTCGAAGGCGACCGGCTTTCCGATCGCCAAGGTCGCGGCGAAACTGGCCGTGGGCTATACGCTCGACGAGCTGCGCAACGAAATCACCGGTGGCGCCACGCCGGCGTCGTTCGAGCCGACCATCGACTATGTCGTGACCAAGGTGCCGCGTTTCGCGTTCGAGAAGTTCCGCGAAGCCGACGCCCGCCTGACCACGCAGATGAAGTCGGTCGGTGAAGTGATGGCCATGGGCCGCACGTTCCAGGAGTCGTTCCAGAAGGCCATGCGCGGTCTCGAAGTCGGTGTGGACGGTCTGGACGAAAAGTCGACCGACCGCGATGAGATCGTGGCCGAAATCGGCGAACCGGGCCCGGACCGTATCTGGTACGTGGGCGACGCCTTCCGTCTGGGCATGAGCCTCGAAGAGGTGTACGCCGAGACCGCCATCGACCCGTGGTTCCTCGCGCAACTCGAAGCGATCGTCAAGAAGGAAAAGGCGCTGGCCGGTCGCACGCTGGAAAGCCTGACGACCGAAGAACTCCGCTTCCTGAAGCAAAGCGGCTTCTCGGACCGTCGTCTGGCCAAGCTGCTCGGCACCGATCAGACCGCCGTGCGCAAAGCGCGTATTGCGCAGAAGGTGCGTCCGGTCTACAAGCGTGTGGATACCTGCGCTGCCGAGTTCTCGACGAACACCGCCTACATGTACTCGACCTACGAGGAAGAGTGCGAAGCCCAGCCGACCGACAAGAAGAAGATCATGGTGCTCGGCGGTGGCCCGAACCGTATCGGTCAGGGGATCGAGTTCGACTACTGCTGCGTGCACGCGGCCCTGGCGCTGCGTGAAGACGGGTACGAGACCATCATGGTCAACTGCAACCCGGAGACCGTCTCGACGGACTACGACACGTCGGATCGTCTGTACTTCGAGCCGGTGACGCTCGAAGACGTGCTCGAAATCGTCGACCTCGAAAAGCCGGTCGGCGTGATCGTGCAGTATGGCGGTCAGACGCCGCTCAAGCTCGCTCTCGACCTCGAGGCGAACGGCGTGCCCATCATCGGCACGAGCCCGGACATGATCGACGCGGCAGAAGACCGCGAGCGTTTCCAGAAGCTGTTGCAGGACCTGGGCCTGCGCCAGCCGCCCAACCGTACGGCCCGTGCCGAAGACGAAGCGCTGAAGCTGGCGGCCGAAATCGGTTATCCGCTGGTGGTGCGTCCGTCGTACGTGCTGGGTGGCCGTGCGATGGAAATCGTCCATGAGCCGCGTGATCTCGAGCGCTACATGCGCGAAGCCGTCAAGGTGAGCAACGACAGCCCGGTGCTGCTCGACCGCTTCCTCGACGATGCCATCGAGTGCGACGTCGACTGTATTTCCGACGGCAAGGACGTCTACATTGGCGGCGTGATGGAGCACATCGAGCAGGCGGGCGTGCACTCGGGCGATTCGGCATGCTCGCTGCCGCCGTACTCGCTGTCGGCCGGGACGATTGCCGAACTCAAGCGTCAGACCGCCGAGATGGCCAAGGCGCTGAACGTGGTCGGCCTGATGAACGTGCAGTTCGCGATTCAGCAGGGCAACGGCGTCGACACGATCTATGTGCTCGAAGTGAACCCGCGTGCCTCGCGCACGGTGCCGTACGTCTCGAAGGCCACGGGTCGCCAGCTCGCCAAGATCGCCGCACGTGCGATGGCGGGCCAGTCACTCATGTCGCAAGGCGTCGACGGTGAAGTCGTGCCGCCGTACTACAGCGTCAAGGAAGCCGTGTTCCCGTTCGTGAAGTTCCCGGGCGTCGACCCGGTGCTCGGACCGGAAATGCGCTCGACAGGCGAAGTGATGGGCGTGGGCCGTACGTTCGGCGAAGCGCTTTTCAAGTCGCAACTGGCCGCGGGGTCGCGTCTGCCTGCCTCGGGTACGGTGCTGCTTACGGTCAAGGATGCCGACAAGCCGCGCGCCGTCGAAGTGGCGCGCATGCTTCACGCGCTGGGCTACCCGATCGTTGCGACGCGTGGCACGGCGGCCGCAATCGACGCCGCCGGTATCCCGGTGCGCGTGGTCAACAAGGTCAAGGACGGCCGTCCGCATATCGTTGACATGATCAAGAACGGCGAAATCGCGCTGGTGTTCACTACGGTGGACGAAACCCGGACGGCGATTGCCGATTCGCGCTCGATTCGGATGTCGGCCCAGGCGCACAAGGTCACGTATTACACGACGATCTCGGGCGCCCGTGCCGCCGTGGAAGGCCTGAAGTACCTGCAAAATCTCGAGGTCTACGACCTCCAGGGATTGCATGCGCAACTGCCGGCGTAAGCCGATGGTCGCGTGAGGCATTAGCCCGGAGCGGTCGGGGGTTGCGGCCGCGCCGGGTGAAGACGCAAAATCATGGCGCGCCCGCCGGGGAACCGATCCTCGACGGGGGCGCCAAATGCTTTCAAGCGCTTTCAATGTGCTTTCAATGTGCTTTCAATGCGCTTTCAGTTTGCTCCGGTTGGCTTCCAGCAGGCTTTGCATACGCTTGAAACGTGCGTCGTCTGTGGCATAGCGCCGCGTCACTCGTCCTCGGGTTGGCAGCAACGGCAACTCTGCTACACTAATGCAACATAGGTGTCACAGCCGCGGTCGAGCGGCGTTCGCGAAAAATGCGAATGCGGCTTAGCTGCGGCAATTTTTTTGTCTTTCGGAACAACGCGCATGAGTACCATTCCTCTGACCAAGCG
This sequence comes from Pandoraea anhela, assembly GCF_902459655.1. Classification (GTDB taxonomy): domain Bacteria; phylum Pseudomonadota; class Gammaproteobacteria; order Burkholderiales; family Burkholderiaceae; genus Pandoraea; species Pandoraea anhela. Next base: position 32,305 of record NZ_CABPSB010000033.1, on the reverse strand, counting down.
GGGCGCTGAACTGCTCAAGGAAGAGCTGCACCGCCTGAAGACCGTCGAACGTCCGAACGTGATCACTGCGATTGCTGAAGCCCGTGCGCAGGGCGATCTGTCGGAAAATGCGGAATACGACGCCGCAAAAGAAAAGCAGGGCTTCATCGAAGGTCGCATCGCCGATCTCGAATCGAAGCTCTCGGCGGCGCAGATCATCGACCCGGCGGCGCTCGACGCCGAGGGCCGTGTGGTCTTTGCCGCGACCGTGGAACTCGAAGACCTCGAGAACGGCGGCACCGTGCAGTATCAGATCGTCGGCGATGATGAAGCCGATCTGGAGCACGGCAAGATTTCGGTGAGTTCGCCGATCGCCCGTGCGCTGATCGGTAAGTACGCAGGCGATGTGGCCGAAGTGCAGGCCCCGAGCGGCGTGCGCGAGTACGAGATCATCGATGTCCGCTACGTCTGACACGGCGTCTGTCGGCGGTGGCCCCCGACTGGAACGACTGTTCCGTCTGATCGCAACCGTCTGGTGCGGCAGCCAGTGGGCGATCGGTTACATCGTCGCCCCAACGCTGTTCGCCGTGCTGGAGTCGCGCATGGTGGCCGGCACCGTCGCCGGACGGTTGTTCCACACGCAAGCCTGGTTGAGTCTGGTTTGCGGTGTGCTGCTGGTCTGGCTCGCGACGGCCCTGATTTCGCGCACGGCCGAAGCCTCGGTCGCGCGTAGCTATCGCGTGCTGCGCTGGCTGGCGGTCGCGATGATGGTCTGTGTGCTGATCAGCTCGTTCGGCTTGCAGCCGTTCATGGCCTCGCTGCGGGCACAGGCGGAAGCCGCAGGCGTCGACATCGGTCAATCGGCTTATGCGGCGCGCTTCGGCATGCTTCACGGGATTTCGAGTGGGATCTATTTGCTGCAAAGCCTGCTCGGTATCGCGTTGATCTGGCGTCAGCCGGTGCGCGGCGAAATGCCGCAAAGTGTCGCGAATGTGGCGAGTGCCGCGAATACCACGGGTGGCGCGACGGCGGCAGGCAATCGGCCGACGCCGTGACGTCGTCCAATAAAAAACGCGCCCGACGATGTCCGGGCGCGTTTTCTTGAGGGCGGGGGGATCAGGTAGCACCCACCGCCGTCAGTGGCTCAGTCGTCAGGCTGAGTCAGTCGTTACGCTGGCGCTTGACGCTGGTCTGACGCTTCTTGGCGCGCTTGACGATGCCGCCAGCGGTCATGCGTTCATTTCCGGCAACCGTCACCTTTTTGACCGTCGGGCGACGTCCGGCGTTGGTGCTGGTCTTGACGACCGTCACGGTGCGCGGCGCGCGGCCTTTGACCGTGGTGCCGGTGCCGCCGGATTTGGCGCGAACCGTCGTCGGCTTCTCATCCGGCGTCGGGCGATAAAGGACGAGCAGCTTGCCGATGTGTTGCACCGGTGCCGCACCCAACTGATCGCAGATGGTTTCGTAAATGGCGATGCGCGTCTCGCGTTCGTCGCCGAACACTCGCACCTTGATGAGTTCGTGGGCCTTCAGGGCGCCGTCGATTTCCTTGAGCACCGCCGGCGTCAAGCCGTCGGCGCCGATCAGAACGACGGGATTCAGCGCGTGGGCGGCAGAGCGCAAGTCGGCGCGTTGCGCCGGGGTCAGGGTCAAAGCAGGCATAGAAGACAGACGAGACAAACGAGTGAGACAACCGAGTTAGGATGCGCCCGCCAACCCGGGCCGCAACGCGAAGAGCGAGTGCTGGCCGACTGAGGGATTTTGGGCGCGCAAGGGCGTATTATCCTGCAAATTCGCAGTGTTTTTGAAGAATTATGGCAAAAAACCGTTTCAACCATGCGTGGTTGCACGATCACATCAACGATCCTTACGTCAAAATGGCGCAGCGCGAGGGCTATCGGGCCCGTGCTGCCTATAAGCTCAAGGAGATCGACGAGCAGGATCGGCTGATCAAGCCCGGTCAGGTGATCGTCGACCTCGGATCGACGCCCGGTAGCTGGAGCCAGTACGCCCGTAACAAGCTGGCGGCGGGCAAGCGTGTCGAGGGCGGTATCGACGGCACCATCATTGCGCTGGACATTTTGCCGATGGAACCGATCGCAGACGTCCACTTCCTTCAGGGCGACTTTCGCGAGGACAGTGTGCTCGCGCAGCTCGAAGAAATTGTGGCCGGGCGCAAAGTCGACCTTGTAGTTTCCGATATGGCCCCCAACTTGTCCGGTGTGGCGTCGGCCGATGCCGCGCGGATCGAGCATTTGTGCGATCTGGCGCTGGATTTTGCACAGCGACACCTGAAACCGGAAGGCGCGTTACTGGTCAAATGTTTTCACGGCAGCGGCTATAGCCAGATTGTCGAAAAATTCAAACACCAGTTCAAAACCGTGGCGCCGCGCAAGCCGAAGGCGTCCCGAGACAAATCTTCCGAAACGTTCATTCTGGGTCGGGGTTTGAAAAAACCGGCTTGATGCCCGTCAAACCAGCGCACCGGCGCTATGGTGGCGGTAGAGAATCACTATAGCGGTGCGCCTGCGAGTGGATTAGAATGAATTCCTGGCGCGAAGCGATTTCATGAAGGAGCAACGCTTTGAACAATAATATGTTTTCCAAAGCGGCGGTGTGGTTAGTCATCGCGCTGGTCTTGTTTACTGTTTTTAAACAGTTCGACAAGCCGCACGTCCAGGAGGGCGTGACGTACTCCCAGTTCATGGACGATGCCAAGAACGGCAAGATCAAGAACGTGGTGGTGCAGGGGCGCAGCCTTCAGGTGACGCCCAGCGACGGCCAGAAATACACCATCGTGTCGCCCGGCGACATCTGGATGGTCGGCGACCTCATGAAGTACGGCGTTCAGGTCTCGGGTAAGGCCGACGACGAACCGAACGTGCTCATGTCCGCCCTCTATTACCTTGGACCCACGCTGCTGATCATCGGCTTCTGGTTCTACATGATGCGACAGATGCAGGGCGGGGGTAAGGGCGGTGCCTTCTCCTTCGGCAAATCCCGCGCGCGCCTCATCGACGAGAATGCCAATCCGGTCACCTTCGCCGACGTTGCCGGTTGCGACGAAGCGAAGTATGAAGTCGGCGAACTGGTCGATTTCCTGAAAGATCCTCAGAAGTTCCAGAAGCTGGGCGGCCGTATTCCGCGTGGCGTGCTGCTCGTCGGCCCGCCCGGAACCGGTAAGACCCTGCTCGCCCGTGCCATTGCCGGCGAAGCCAAGGTGCCGTTCTTCAGCATCTCGGGTTCGGACTTCGTGGAAATGTTCGTGGGGGTAGGTGCTGCCCGTGTCCGCGACATGTTCGAAAACGCGAAGAAGCAGTCGCCGTGTATCGTGTTCATCGACGAAATCGACGCGGTCGGTCGCCATCGTGGCGCCGGCATGGGCGGCGGTAACGACGAACGCGAGCAGACGCTGAACCAGATGCTCGTCGAGATGGACGGTTTCGAAGCCAATTCCGGCGTGATCGTGATTGCGGCGACCAACCGTTCGGACGTGCTGGACAAGGCGCTGCTGCGTCCGGGGCGTTTCGACCGTCAGGTCTACGTCGGTTTGCCGGATATCCGCGGCCGCGAACAGATTCTGAAGGTGCACCTGCGCAAAGTGCCGATCGCCAACGACGTCGACGCCTCGGTGATCGCGCGTGGCACGCCGGGGATGTCCGGCGCCGATCTGGCGAACCTGGTGAACGAAGCGGCATTGTTCGCGGCGCGCCGTAACAAGCGCATCGTCGAAATGCTCGATTTCGAAGACGCGAAGGACAAGATCTTCATGGGACCGGAGCGCAAGTCGGCTGTCATGCGCGACGAAGAGCGCCGTGCCACGGCTTACCATGAGTCGGGTCATGCGGTGGTGGCAATGTTGCTGCCGGGCGCCGATCCGGTGCACAAGGTGACGATCATTCCGCGTGGTTGGGCGCTGGGCCTGACAATGCAACTGCCGGAGCACGACAAGTATTCGGAATATCGCGATACGATGCTCACGCAGATCGCCATTCTGTTCGGTGGTCGTGCCGCAGAGGAAGTCTTCATCAACAAGATGTCGACGGGGGCTTCGAACGACTTCGAGCGCGCCACCAAGCTGGCTCGCGACATGGTGACCCGCTACGGCATGTCGGACGCGCTGGGCCCGATGGTCTACGTCGACACGGAGCAGGATTCGGTGTTCGGCCGTATGTCTGCCAAGTCGGTGTCGGAAGCCACGCAGCAGAAGGTCGATGCGGAAGTTCGCCGGATTCTGGACGAGCAATATGCGCTGGCCAAGAAACTGCTTGAAGACAATCGCTCGAAGGTCGAATCGATGACCGAAGCCCTGATGGAATGGGAAACGATCGACGGCGAGCAAATCGGCGACATCATGGAAGACCGTCCGCCGCGTCCGCCGAAGGGTGGCCCGACGAACGGCGGTGCTTCGGGCGGGAACCCGCCGCTCAAGCCCAGCAATACTCCGGCGACCGTTTGACGGAAGCCACGGCAGCCGTGAGGTTGTCACCCAGAAAGGCCGGCGTCCTGCCGGCCTTTTTGCATTCCGGAGAGGATCCGCAGGCAACGTCCTTGGGCGGAATATCTCAAGCGATGGCCGGAGCATCTTCACATCTTTCATGACCGTGAATTTCGGTGTTACCGAGTGTTTCCGTGATCGATGTGACAGTTGATTCCGGTAACATTACGGCCATAAAGGCGTCCGTCGTCCCGGGCGCACCTCGCCCGCGCCGACCTTGCTTGCCGGGCCGCTATCCAGGTCTTATTGAGCTACGAGCTTTCGAATGTCCACCGAGCAGTCGCAATCGCTTCCTCCATCCGTGCCGGGCCATGTGCCGGCAGACGATATCGTTTTGCCGGCCAGTGCCGCCGAGACCACGGAAACCCCCGATAGCTGGGCACTCGGCCCGCGTTTTTCGCTCGCCACTCGCCGGGTGCATGTGATGGGCATCCTGAATGTGACGCCCGACTCGTTTTCCGATGGCGGGAAGTACGTCGCGCGCGACGCTGCGCTGCGTCACGCCGAGCAGTTGATTGCCGATGGGGCTGACATTCTCGATATCGGGGGCGAGTCGACGCGTCCCGGGGCGGACGCCCTGCCGGAAGATGCCGAGCTGGCGCGTGTCGTGCCCATCGTGGAAGCGTTGCGCGATTGCGGTGTGCCGCTCTCTGTGGACACCTACAAGCCGGGCGTGATGCGCGCCGTGCTGGCGGCCGGCGCCGACATGATCAATGACATCTGGGGGTTTCAGCAGCCGGGGGCGATCGACGCCGTGCGAGACAGCGACGCCGCGCTGTGCATCATGCATATGCTGCATGATCCGAAGACGATGCAGCGCGCGCCGATTTATACGGACGTCGTGACCGAAGTCGCCGCCTTTCTCGACGGGCGCGTCGACGCCATGCTCGCCGCCGGGGTTGCGCCATCGCGCCTGTATCTGGATCCGGGATTCGGTTTTGGCAAGAATCTCGCCCATAATCTCGCCTTGCTCAAACATCTTCGGGTGCTGTCGCGCGACGGGTTGCCGCTGCTCGTGGGGATGTCGCGAAAGCGCATGCTCGGGGAAATCACGGGACGCGAGACGCCGCAGGAGCGCCGTGCCGCCAGCGTGGCGGCGGCGATGTGTGCCGCCGAGCGCGGTGCGGCCATCGTGCGGGTGCACGACGTTGCCGAAACGGTCGATGCGCTGAAGGTCTGGCAGGCCGTGCGCGACGCGGAATAAGGCGGCCAGAAACGGCACGAAGATCGCCGAAGATCGAACGAAAAACACCAAGCAACGCTAAACAACGCATAAAAGACGCGCGCGGGCGGACCCTCCACCGACGCGACGCATCCACTGGGAACGATGCAACGATGAAACGACGCTATTTTGGGACCGACGGGATTCGCGGTACGGTGGGCGAGAGCCCTATCACGCCGGAATTCGTGCTGCGACTGGGCTATGCGGCCGGACGGGTGCTGGCCGGCAATCAGACGACGGGGCGCCCCACGGTATTGATCGGCAAAGACACGCGTGTCTCGGGCTATATGCTCGAAGCCGCGCTGGAAGCGGGCTTTGCGGCAGCGGGCGTCGACACGATGCTGGCCGGTCCGATGCCGACACCGGCGGTCGCTTATCTGACTCGGGCGTTGCGTCTGGCGGCGGGTGTGGTGATCAGCGCGTCGCACAATCCTTATCACGACAACGGTATCAAATTCTTCTCGGCAGACGGCAATAAACTGCCGGACCAGACGGAACTGGCCATCGAGGCCGAGTTGGAAAATCCGATGACCTGCGTGCGCTCCGAGCAACTCGGCAAGGCCCGCCGTCTGGACGATGCCGCCGGACGTTACATCGAGTTCTGCAAGAGCACGTTCCCGAACGACTTCGATCTGCGCGGCATGAAAATCGTGGTCGACTGCGCCAACGGTGCGGCGTATCACATCGCCCCGCACGTGTTCCATGAACTCGGCGCAGAAGTCATCGCCATCGGCAATCAGCCGAACGGCTTCAACATCAACGAAGACTGCGGTGCAACCGCACCGGACGCGCTCATGCGCGCGGTGCGCGCCAACCACGCGGACCTTGGCGTGGCGCTCGACGGCGATGCCGACCGACTCCAGATCGTTGACGGCACCGGCCGCCTCTTCAACGGCGACGAACTGCTTTATTTGCTGGTCAGGGATCGTCTCGACAATGGCGGAGTATCGGGGGCCGTGGGCACGCTGATGACCAACATGGCGATCGAAGTGGCGCTCAAGGGCCTGGGCGTGCCGTTCGTACGCGCCAAGGTCGGCGACCGCTACGTACTGGAGCAACTGTACAAGCACGGCTGGCAGGTCGGCGCCGAAGGCTCCGGCCATATCCTTTGCCTGGACAAGCACACCACCGGCGACGGCATCATCTCGGCGCTTCAGGTGCTCGCCGCCATTCGTCGTGCCGACAACAAGCCGCTCGCCAAGTTGCTCGAAGGCGTGCGCCTGTTCCCGCAGCATATGATCAATGTGCGTACGCCTGCCGGTTATGACTGGCAGGCCGATAAGCGTCTGGCGGCCGAGCGCGAGGCGGTGGAAGCCAAACTTGGCGACTCGGGGCGTGTGCTCATTCGTGCCTCGGGCACCGAGCCCGTGCTGCGCGTGATGGTGGAGGCGCGGGACGAATCGCAGGCGTCCGGCTTCGCTCAGCAACTGGCGAACATCGTCAAAGCGGCGGCGTGATCGCGCCGGAACGTGTGCTCAGCGCGCGATAGCAGCGGGTCGCGCCGATCGTTGTCCCCGCCGGCGACGTCTGTTCTGACGTCGCCAACCCCGCTTGCGCAGACGTCCGTCTGCGACTCTCCCATGATGGTAATCAAGGCCGCGAAAGATTCGTATTTGTGACAACGACCTGAGCTTCGTCGGCAGATTTCCGACACCGTTCCGTCACTGTCACGACATCGACACAGGCCGAAATTGAGGATTTCCGACGTCCCGAAACTTTTTGGAACGCTCTTAAACCCTCTGAAACCCTCGCCAAATAGGGATCTTCATCGAAACGCCATGTGCCAGGGCACTCGCATGCAATATGACGGTTCCGAGGCGACTTCGTGACATTCCAGTGGTGGGCTTTCGAAAATGACATATTACTGTCACATTCGGAATCTATTCTTCGAGCCATCCACACGCTGTACCACACCAACTCGGAGAGATCCATGAAGCTGATGAAGACTGCGATTGCCGGCCTGGCTGGCGTTCTGTTCGCCGCTGGCGCAATTGCGGGCGAGATTACGGGCGCTGGCAGCACGTTCGCCGCACCGATCTACACCAAGTGGGCTGACGCCTATCAGAAGTCGACCCAGAACAAGGTCAACTACCAGGGCATCGGCTCGTCGGGCGGCATCAAGCAGATTCAGGCCAAGACCGTCGACTTCGCCGGCTCGGACGCTCCGCTGACCGATGAAGAGCTTGCCAAGCAAGGCCTGTTCCAGTTCCCGACGGTGGTTGGCGGCATCGTGCCGGTCGTGAACGTGCCGGGCGTGAAGCCGGGCGAACTCGTTCTGTCGGGTGAAGTGCTGGGCGACATCTATCTGGGCAAGATCAAGAAGTGGAACGATCCGGTCATCGCCAAGCTGAACCCGAAGGTCAAGCTGCCGGACACGGACATCGCCGTGGTTCGCCGCGCCGACGGTTCGGGCACCAGCTTCGTCTTCACGAACTACCTGTCGAAGGTCAACGCCGAGTGGAAGAGCAAGGTCGGCGAAGGCACCACGGTCAACTGGCCGACGGGTACGGGCGGCAAGGGTAACGACGGCGTCGCCGCCTTCGTGCAACGTCTGCCGGGCGCCATCGGTTATGTGGAATCGGCCTACGCCAAGCAGAATAAGCTGACGTACACGGCCCTGACGAACGCCGACGGCAAGACGGTCGAGCCGACCGCCGAGACGTTCGCCGCTGCGGCCGGCAAGGCCGAATGGTCGAAGACGTTCTACCAGATCCTGACGAACGAGAAGGGCGACAAGTCGTGGCCGATCGTGGCCGCCACGTTCGTGCTCGTGCACCAGAAGGCTGACGCCGGCAAGGAAGCGCAAAGCGCCGACGTGCTCAAGTTCTTCGACTGGTCGTTCAAGAACGGCGTGAACACCGCCAAGGAACTGGACTACATCCCGCTGCCGGAAGACGTGCTGAAGCAGATCCGTGCCGGCTGGAAGGCGAAGGTTAGCGAGTCGGCCGCCAAGGCTGGCGTCTAAAGCGACTTGCAATGAGCGGCCTGACAATGCGACGCCGCGTTGTCAGGCGCTTGGATACCGGCACCACCCGCGCCGCCTGTTCCGAAGCCCGAATCACGATCTGGCAACGGCTGGCGGCGCGCTCACGCTGAGACGACATCATGGCAGAAGCCACCAGCCCCCTCGCATCACCGGGCGCGCAGCGCGCTCCGTCTTCCGTTGGCGACGTTCTCTTCGCGCTGCTCGCTCGCGCCGCCGCCCTCATTACGCTGCTCCTGCTCGGTGGCATCATCGTGTCGCTGATCATCAGCGCGCTGCCGTCGATCGAGAAGTTTGGCTTCGCCTTCCTGTGGACGAAGGACTGGGATCCTCCTGCAGAACAATTCGGCGCGCTCGTGCCCATCTACGGCACGATCATCACGTCGGTCATCGCCCTGATCATCGCTGTGCCGGTGAGCTTCGGCATCGCCCTGTTTTTGACAGAACTCTCGCCCGTGTGGCTGCGCCGTCCGCTCGGCACCGCCATCGAGCTGCTTGCCGCCATTCCGAGCATCGTCTACGGGATGTGGGGCCTGCTGGTCTTCGCCCCGATCTTCAGTCAGTACTTCCAGAAGCCGCTGGGTGCGCTGCTCGGCAACGTGCCGGTTATCGGCGCGCTGTTCCAGGGCCCGCCCCTCGGTATCGGTATCCTGCCCGCCGGCGTGATCCTCGCGATCATGATCATTCCGTACATCGCTTCGGTCATGCGCGACGTGTTCGAAGTCACGCCCGTGCTGCTCAAAGAGTCGGCTTACGGCATTGGCTGCACGACCTGGGAAGTGATGTGGCGCGTGGTGCTGCCCTTCACGAAGACGGGCGTCATCGGCGGCATCATGCTGGGTCTCGGCCGTGCGCTGGGCGAGACGATGGCCGTCACGTTCGTGATCGGTAACACGAACCTGCTCGACAACATCTCGCTGTATTCGCCGGGCAACAGCATTACCTCGGCACTCGCGAACGAATTCGCCGAAGCCGGTCCGGGCCTGCATACGTCCGCTCTGATGGAACTCGGCCTGATCCTGTTCTTCATCACCTTTGTGGTGCTGGCGCTGTCCAAGCTCATGCTGCTGCGCCTCGAGAAAAACGAAGGTAAATAATGATGACCCAACAAGCGCTCGAATTGGAAACGCCTGCCGTGAAGCCCACCGACGCCTTTACCCGCGTGCGTTTGCAGGCCTATCGCCGTCGCAAGAACATGTTCGCGATCGCCATGTCGCTCGCGGCCATGGCCTTCGGCCTGATCTGGCTGCTGTGGATTCTCTACACCACGCTCTCGCTGGGTATCGGTGGCCTGTCGCTGTCGCTGTTCACCGAAATGACCCCGCCGCCGAACACCGCCGGCGGCGGTCTGGCCAACGCCATCGCCGGTAGTCTGGTGATGGTCGGTGTGGCCACGCTTGTCGGCACGCCGCTGGGCATTCTGGCCGGTGTGTATCTGGCGGAGTACGGCCAGCGCTCGTGGCTCGCGAGCATCACGCGATTCATCAACGACATTCTGCTCTCGGCGCCGTCGATCGTGATCGGCCTGTTCGTGTACGCGCTGGTCGTGGCGCAGATGGGGCATTTCTCGGCATGGGCCGGTATCGTCTCGCTCGCGCTGTTGCAGATCCCCATCGTGATTCGCACGACGGAGAATATGCTCAAGCTGGTGCCGAACAACCTGCGTGAAGCGGCTTTCGCGCTGGGCACGCCGAAGTGGCGAATCATCGTGAAGATCACGTTGAAGGCGTCCATCGCAGGCATCGTGACGGGGGTGTTGCTGGCCGTGGCGCGTATCGCGGGCGAGACGGCGCCGCTGCTGTTCACGGCGCTCTCCAATCAGTTCTGGTCGCTGAACCTGAACCAGCCGATGGCCAACCTGCCGGTCACCATCTTCAAATTTGCCATGAGCCCGTTTGCCGAATGGCAGTCGCTTGCCTGGGCAGGCGTATTCATCATCACCCTCGGGGTGCTGTTCCTGAACATTCTGGCGCGCACGCTGTTTGCCAAGAAGTAACGGCAACGACACACGGCACCGCGCGACATGACGCGACGTTAAACGCATACCTGACGGTTGAGACCGACCATGACGAACCCGACGCAAGAAATCAAGCTGCCCTCGAAGATCGAAGTCAAGAACCTGAACTTCTTCTACGACAAGTATCACGCGCTCAAGAACATCAACCTGCGTATTCCCGACCGCAAGGTGACGGCCTTCATCGGCCCGTCGGGTTGCGGCAAGTCGACGCTGCTGCGCACGTTCAACAAGATGTACGCCCTGTATCCGGAGCAACGCGCCGAGGGCGAGATCAACATGGACGGCGAGAACCTGCTCACCGCCAAGCAAGATATCGCGCTGCTGCGCGCGAAGGTCGGCATGGTGTTCCAGAAGCCCACGCCGTTCCCGATGTCGATCTACGACAACATTGCCTTCGGCGTGCGTCTGTTCGAAAAGCTCTCGCGCTCGGAGATGGACGACCGCGTGGAGTGGGCCTTGACCAAGGCGGCGCTGTGGAGCGAAGTCAAGGACAAGCTGCAACAGTCGGGGTATGGCCTGTCGGGCGGTCAGCAACAGCGCCTGTGCATCGCGCGCGGTATCGCGATTCGTCCGGAAGTGCTGCTGCTCGACGAGCCGTGCTCGGCGCTCGACCCGATTTCCACCGGGCGCATCGAAGAGCTGATCGCCGAACTCAAGGACGATTACACGGTGGTGATCGTGACCCACAACATGCAGCAGGCCGCCCGTTGCTCGGACTTCACGGCCTATATGTATCTGGGCGAGCTGATCGAATTCGGCGAGACCGAGAAGATCTTCATCAAGCCGGACCGCAAAGAGACCGAAGACTACATCACCGGCCGTTTCGGTTGATGCCACGAGGAAACCCGCGACATGAACGATAAACATCTTTCCAGCCAGTTCGATACCGACCTGAATCAGGTTTGCTCGCGCGTCCTCGAAATGGGCGGCGTCGTCGAGTCCCAGATCGTTACGGCGATGCAGGGCCTGAACACGTTCGACCGTGCGCTGGTCGACGAAGTGATCGCCAACGAGCATCGTCTGAACACGATGGAAGTCGAGATCGACGAGGAGTGCAGCAAGATCATCGCCCGCCGTCAGCCGACCGCGCGAGACCTGCGTCTGCTGCTCTCGATTTCGAAGACCATCACGAACCTCGAGCGCGCCGGCGACGAGGCCGAGAAGATCGCCAAGCGCACGCGTCATCTGCTGGAAGACGGCGCGGCGCAGAGCGTGAATTTCGCCGAAATCAAGCTCTCCGGCGACATGGCGGCGCAATTGCTGCGTCGCACGCTCGACGCGTTTGCGCGGCTGGACGTCGTTGCTGCCGCCGAAATCGTGCGCGACGACAAGGCCATCGACAATGAATTCCGCGGCTTCGTGCGAAAATTGGTGACGTACATGATGGAAGACCCGCGGACCATCTCCGCAGGCCTCGATTTCCTGTTCATTGCCAAGGCGATCGAGCGTATCGGCGACCACGCGAAGAACATTGCCGAGTTCATCATCTACATTGTCAAAGGCACCGACGTCCGGCACATTTCGCGCGAAGACTTGCAGCGCAAGGTGCAGGGCGAATAATCCGAATAAGCTGGATAAGCCCAATAAGACAAATCCGGCGAAAGCGCCTGACATTACCAAAGGTTTGAGAGGGAACCGATGCCTAGCAGCATTCTGATCGTGGAAGACGAGCCGGCGATTTCCGAGCTGATCTCCGTTAATCTGCAACACGCGGGTCACTATCCGATCCGGGCGTACAACGCGGAGCAGGCGCTCACGTTGATCAGCGACGTCCTGCCGGATCTCGTTCTGCTCGACTGGATGCTGCCGGGCAAGTCGGGCGTGACCTTCGCGCGTGAGTTGCGTGCGAACGAGCGCACCAAGCACGTGCCCATCATCATGCTCACCGCGCGTAGCGAGGAGCAGGACAAGGTGATGGGCCTCGAGATCGGTGCGGACGATTACGTCACCAAGCCGTTCTCGCCGAAAGAGCTCATGGCGCGTATCAAGGCGGTGCTGCGCCGCCGAGCGCCCCAGTTGACCGAAGATGTGGTGAGCGTCAACGGGCTGAAGCTGGATCCGGCCACGCATCGCGTGACGAGCCATCAGTCGAGCGGCGATATCAAGCTGGATCTGGGGCCGACGGAATTCCGCCTGCTGCACTTCTTCATGACCCATCCGGAGCGTGTGCACAGCCGCTCGCAGTTGCTCGATCAGGTGTGGGGCGATCATGTGTTCGTCGAAGAGCGCACGGTGGACGTGCATATCAAGCGACTTCGCGCGGCGCTCAAACCGGCAGGGCACGATGCTATGATCGAGACCGTACGCGGCAGCGGCTATCGTCTGACGAAGTCGGTCTGACGAGGCCGATCCGGCGCGCCCGGCGCTTCCGGTATTGCCGGTCGACGTCTGCTGCGCCCCTGCCGCTTTCGCCCGCCGGGTGACGGGCGGCAAAATTCCTGTGCATCGTCTATGAATATCATCTGGGCCCGTGCGCTGGCGTTCCTGATCCTGCAAGCGGCCATTTCGGTGGCCGTCGGCTGGGTATTCGGCACGAGCGCAGGCTACGTCACCGCGATCGCTCTGCTGGTGATACAGCTTTTCTTCAACGTCTATCACGCCCAGCGCTTCTGGCGCCTGCTCGATGCGCCGGTCTACGGCGAGGTGCCGAGCGCGCTCGGGCTGTGGGGCGAAATCTATTACCGGCTGCACAAGCTGGCCAAACGCTGGCATAACCAGGTCAAGCAGGTGGAACAACAGCACGCACGCTTCATTCAGGCGATCCAGGCATCGCCCAACGGCGTGATCATGCTCGACGAACAAAATCAGATCGAGTGGTGCAACGCGATTGCCGAGACGCATTTCGGCATCGACGCCAAGCGCGATCTGCGTCAACAGATCACACATCTTCTGCGCACACCGGCCTTCGTGCACTACCTGTCCTCCGAACGCTACGACGAGGCGCTGCTCATGCACCACATGGGCGAGAAGCGCAATAACGTGCTGTCGATGCAGGTGTTCCCGTACGGCGACAACCGTAAGCTGATCATCTCGCTGGACGTGACCGATCTCGAGCGCACCGACGCGATGCGCCGCGACTTCGTGGCCAACGTCTCGCACGAGCTCAAGACGCCGCTCACCGTGCTGTCCGGCTTTCTGGAGACGGTCGGCGAACTGCCGCTGTCGCCCGAAGAGATTCAGCGTTACGTCGAGATCATGCGCCAGCAGGCGGGGCGCATGCAGAACATCGTGAACGATCTGCTCACGCTGGCCAAGCTCGAAGGCAGCGGCAAGCCGCCGCCGGACGACCGTATCGACATGGGGATGCAGATGCGCTCGCTGCGCGGCGACGCGGAAGGGCTTTCGCAGGGGCAGCATGTGATCGAAGTGACGGGGGCCGAAGGGCTCGATCTGCGCGGGGCGGAAGGTGAACTGCACAGCGCTTTCAGCAATCTGGTAAGCAATGCCGTGCGTTACACGCCGCAGGGCGGCAAGATCCGCATCGAATGGGGGCCGACGGGCGATGGCGGCGCGCGTTTTGTCGTGATCGACTCCGGTCTGGGCATTCCGGCCGAGCATATTCCGCGGTTGACCGAGCGGTTCTATCGGATCGATCGCAGCCGCTCACGCGACACCGGCGGCACCGGTCTGGGGCTGGCCATCGTCAAGCATGTCCTGACTCGCCATCAGGCGGATCTGCGTGTCACGAGCGAGGAAGGGCATGGCAGCACGTTCGCGATCCATTTCCCGCCCACACGGGTGGTGCATCGCGCGCCCCTGGACGCGCCGTCTCACGTGCCGGTGAACGGATAAACCCGCGCGACAGGCGCTGCGCCGTGCAAGAGGCGTTCGATCCGACGCTCGAGCGCCTTTTTTGCCGGCAGGCAGTGCGCTCCGCTCGTGCAGGCGGCGATGCATGCAAAAAAGGGGCTTTCGCCCCTTTTTTGTTGGCGCGCCGGCGCCCGAGGCGCCCGTCTGCTCAGTCGCCCGGCTGCACGTGTTGCGCGATCTCCTGCATCAGCACCCGCTGGCTGTTGTACGGCGTTTTGCCCGGCTTGCGACGCATATAGCTGCCATCCGGGCGCATCAGCCACGACAGCGTATTGTTTCGCAAGTGAACCATCAGTCCCTCGCGGATCACGCGCGCCTTCAGACGCTTGTCGCGCACCGGGAACGCTACCTCCACACGACGGAAGAAGTTGCGCTCCATCCAGTCGGCGCTCGAGAGCATGACGTACTCGTCGCCATTCGCGTAGAAGTAGTAGATGCGATGGTGTTCGAGGAAGCGACCGACGATCGAGCGCACGGTGATGTTCTCGGACAAGCCTTTCACGCCCGCACGCAACGAACACACGCCGCGCACGATCAGATCGATCTTCACGCCGGCGCGCGAGGCTTTGTAGAGCTCGGCGATGATCGTCGGTTCGAGCAGCGCATTCATCTTGGCGATGATGCGCGCCTTCTTCCCGGCCGCTGCGGCTTCCGTCTCGCGACGAATCGCCTCGAGCAGATGCGAGTGCATCGTGAACGGCGATTGCCAGAGACCGTGCAGATGCGTTTGCCGGCCGATGCCCGTGAGTTGCTGGAAGACGACGTGCACATCGGCGCACAGCGCTTCGTCGGCGGTCATCAGGCCGAAGTCCGTGTACAGACGGGCGGTACGCGGGTGGTAATTGCCGGTGCCGAGGTGGACGTATCGCTTGAGGAACGTTTTCTTGCCCTGACGCGTACGACGCACCACGAGCAGCATTTTGGCGTGACACTTGTGACCGACCACCCCGTAGACGACGTGTGCGCCGACCGCTTCGAGGCGGGCGGCCCAGTTGATGTTCGTCTCTTCGTCGAAGCGCGCGAGCAATTCCACCACCACGGTGACTTCCTTGCCGTTGCGCGCCGCTTCCATGAGCGCGTCCATCAGCGCGGATTCGATGCCGGTGCGATAGATCGTCTGCTTGATGGCGACGACGTCGGGGTCGCGTGCGGCCTGCAGCAGCAGTTCGAGCACCGGCTGGAAGCTGTCGTAAGGATGATGCAGCAGCAGATCGCCCTGATCGATGAGATCGAACATGGCAGGCGACGCACTCATCCGTTTGGGCAGCGCGGGCACGAAAGGCATGAACTTCAGGTCCGGACGGTCGACCATTTCCGGCAACGGCATGAGCCGCACCAGGTTGACGGGGCCTTTGACGCGATAGCAATCCGAGTCGGCCAGACCGCATTCCGTCTGGAGGCGTCGCACGAGGCGCGCGGGGGCGCCGGCGTCGACTTCGAGGCGTACGGCGTCGCCGAGGTGGCGTGCCGGGAGTTCGCCTTGCAGCGCGGTGCGAAGGTTGGTGATTTCGTCTTCGTCGACGAACAGATCGCTGTTACGCGTGACGCGAAACTGATGGCAGCCCTTGGCGGTGAGGCCCGGGAACAGTTCGCTCGAAAAGCGCAGCATGAGCGAGCTCAGCAGCACGAAGCTGTTGGGCAACGGGGCGAGTGCGGGCGGCATCGGCACCAGGCGGGGCAGGGCGCGCGGGGCCTGAACGATGGCCAGTTCGGCGTCGCGGCCGAAGGCGTCTTTGCCTTCGAGTTCGACGGCGAAGTTCAGGCTCTTGTTGAGCACCCGGGGGAACGGGTGCGCCGGATCCAGCCCGATGGGCGTGAGCACGGGCACGAGTTCACGCATGAAGTAGTCGCGCGCCCATTCCACCTGGGCGTCGTTCCAACTGCCGGAGGGGTGAAAAGCGATGCCTTCGGCCTCCATGAGCGGAAGCAGGCTGTCGAACATCGCATACTGCTTTTCGACGAGCGCCTGTGCCCGCGCGCAGACTTGCGTGTAAACTTGCTGAAAAGTCATGCCGTCGGGCGTGAGCATGCCCGGATTCTCGCGCATCTGCTCCTTCAGACCGGCGACACGGATCTCGAAGAATTCGTCCAGATTGCTACTCACGATACAGACGAAGCGCAGGCGCTCCAGCAAGGGCGTGGCCGGATCGGCCGCCTGGGCGAGCACGCGTTCGTTGAACGCAAGAATGCCTAGCTCGCGGTTGAGCAGCGGGTAATTCATATTGAACGTGCGAAAGACATGGGATTGGCGTGAATTCTTCATCCGTATTGTTACAGTTATATGACATTCACATTTGTCAACGACGTGTCATATTGGATTTGTAACTTATTCGTCATTTATTTGTCGAGTGATCGTCATGCTTTTAAAGTTATGGATCGGGTAATTCGACATTCTTCGCTCAGGCGCACCCCCACATGAGTACCCCATCGCCCTTGTTAGCGGCCGTCGATCTCGGCTCGAACAGTTTTCGCCTGATCATCGGCCGTGTGGAGGAAACGTCCGCCGGCACGCAGATTTATCAGGTCGATGCGCTGCGCGAACCGGTGCGACTGGCCGCCGGCCTGAACGCTGAGAAGTATCTCGATCATCCGTCGCAGCAACGCGGCTGGGACGTGCTCAAGCGTTTCGGAGAGCGCCTGCGCGGCTTTCATCCCGATCAGGTGCGTGCGGTCGCGACGAACACGTTGCGCGTTGCCAAGAACGCACAGGATTTTCTCGGCGAAGCGCAGCGCGCCCTAGGGTTCCCGATCGAAGTGATTGCCGGACGCGAAGAAGCGCGTCTGATTTATGCGGGTGCAGCGCATTCGGTGCCGACGTGCCCCGGCAATCGTCTCGTCGTGGATATCGGTGGCGGCTCCACGGAATTCATCATCGGCCAGGACTACGAGCCGTTGATTATGGAAAGCCTGTATATCGGCTGCGTGAGCCACAGTCGTCAGTTCTTCCCGAGCGGCAATGTCGACGAATATGCGATGAAGCAGGCCGAGTTGGCGGCACGTCGGGAAATCCAGATCATTTCGGCGACTTATCGCGACGCGGGCTGGTCGCAGGCGATCGGTTCGTCCGGCACGGCGCGGGCGCTCGCCGAACTGCTCGAAGCCAATAGCTTTAACGACGGCGGTGTGCATGGCCTCACGCGCGGCGGTCTGGAGCGTCTCAAGCGGGTGCTGATCAAAGCGGAGAATGCCAACCGTCTCAAACTGGCGGGCCTCAAGCAGGATCGTATTCCGGTGCTGCCGGGCGGCTTGTCCATCATGTTGTCGGTCTTCAACGAACTCGAAGTCGACCATATGGAGACGACCGACGCGGCGCTGCGTCTGGGGGTGATGTACGACTTGCTGGGCCGTACGCAGCATCAGGACATGCGCGCGGTAACGGTCGAGCAATTCGTGCGCCGTTACGGTGTGGATCGTGCGCAGGCCGAGCGCGTGGGGCGTCTGGCGATTTCACTGTACCGTCAACTGCCGGTCGATGCGGCCGCCACAGCGTTACCGGAGGGTGCGCAGGACGATGGGCGCGAGGAGGGCGAGGCGTTGCTCAACTGGGCGTCGTCGTTGCACGAGATGGGGTTGTCGATCTCGCACAGTGCTTATCACAAGCATTCGGCGTACATCGGTAGCAATGCGGACATGCCGGGGTTTTCGCGCCCCGATCAGGCGCGTCTGGCGGAGTTGTTGCTGGGCCACGTCGGCAAGTTGGGCAAGCTGGCGTCGCAGGCGCAGCAGGTCGACTGGCAGTTGCTGTTCTGTCTGCGTCTGGCGGTGTTGTTCTGTCGCCGCCGCACGGATGCTTTGCCGGATAGCATCGACGTCGAGCGTCTCGCCGACGGCTTTCAGGTGTCGGTGCCACGTCAGTGGATCGACGCCAACCCGCTCACCGACTACAGCTTGCAGCGCGAGGCGCAGGAGTGGGAGAAGATCGGCATGCGCTACAAGGTGGTGTACGCCTGACGCTTGTCCGATCGCAGTTTTCGTGCGGCGACGCGCAACGAAAAGCCCGGCATTTGCCGGGCTTTTTTGTGTCCCGCCGGTACGGCTCGGGGTACTGAAGACTTAAGGGGGAGGGCCTGTCAGGCTTGTTGAAGTTTGCTCACGAGGTCCGGGCCGAGGAAGTGACGCGCGTAGCGCGGGTTCATGTCGGCGAGACGGAACAGGGTGAGGAAGTCGGCGGTGTTGAAGTCGGGGTCCCAGGCCGGTGCGCCGCAGATGCGGGCGCCCAGGCGCAGGTAGCCTTTGACCAGCGCGGGCGGTTCGACGTCGAGGGTCGATTGCAGCTCGTCCACTGGCAGGGCGATGCGGGGCACGGCGTGATACTCTGCCGGCGCCATGGAGGTATCTTGCAGCTTGCGATAGAGGCTGGCGGCATAGTGACCGCCGTCGGCCATCGGGACGCTGGCGCAGCCGAGCATCGTCTCCAGGCCGTTGCGCAGCATGTACTCGGCCAGACCGCTCCAGAGCGCCATGATGACGGCGCCGTTGCGGTAGTCGGTGTGCACGCACGAGCGGCCGGTCTCCAGCATCTTGGGGCGCAGATGGTCGAGACGCGACAGGTCGAACTCGCCTTCGGAGTACAAACGGCCGAGGCGCTTGGCCTGGGCGGGGGGCAATACGCGATAGGTGCCGACGACCTTGAGCGAGTCCTGATCGCGCACGATCAGGTGGTCGCAATACTGGTCGTATTCGTCGACGTCGAGGCCAGCGGGGCCTTTGACCGACGCGCCCATTTCTTCGGCGAAGACCTGATATCTCAGGTGCTGCGCTTCACGAAGCTCGCTTTCGTCGCGTACCCACGCCACAGCCAGATTCGGTTTGACAGGCGTTTCAGGGCGAGGAAGACGCCTCCGCGACGTGGGGGTCAGCGAAGAGAGCGGCATGGTGGGGTTCGGCAGGTCGCGCATAAAGGCCCTTTTTGTGACGGTCGCGTTGCGACGTACTTTAAAAAGCATCAATGTCGATTCCGTGAACGGTAGGCGACAATTCTATGACAAAACGTCCGCTGTCATGAGGCAACTCCTTAATCTGTCCCCTTACATTGCCCAATGGGCGGGGCTTTCGGGGAGTTTCGACGGGACGTCGATGCTTTTAGTAGGACCTTTCAGATGAGGTCGGGATTGACGACGGCGCGTACGACGACCTGACTTTCGTCTTCACGGCGGCGGGAGGCTAGCCACCAGATGCCGCCTTTCTTGACGGTCCAGTAGGCTTCCTGGCCGCTTATCAGGAGCGCGACGAGTTGGCCGAGGGCGGGTTGGTGGCCCACGAGCACAACGGTCTGGGCGGTGCCGGGCCAGTCGATGGCGCCGAGCAGGGCCATGGCGTTCGCACCGGGTGCGAGGTCGCGCACGATGCGCGGCGTGGGCGTGAGGGCTTGCGCGGTCTGGACGGCGCGGATGGCGGGGCTCGAGAGAATGAGGGCGTCATCGGGCAGACGTGCGCGGAGCCATTGAGCGGCTTTTTCGGCCTGCTTGCGGCCACGATCGGTAAGTTCGCGGGCCAGATCGGCCTGTGCGCTAAGCGCGAGGGTGGCGGGCAGGTTTTCGGCGTCGGCGTGACGCCAGAGAATCAGGTTCATCGACACGGGTTCTGGCATGGTGAACCTCCCACTATGGCGGGTTTTCGTGGCGGCGGCATGACCGTCGGCGAAGCGATTACGACGTCGATATTGTGCAGCCGATAACGGGAAAATGCCCGGAGCTTGCACGGCGATTTGACGCGGCGCGCGGAACGCTCTAGAATGCGTCCTCTTTCGTCGGAGCGTAGCGCAGCCTGGTAGCGCATCTGATTTGGGATCAGAGGGTCGTAGGTTCGAATCCTATCGCTCCGACCAGCAGGATCAAGGGGTTAGCTTCGGCTAACCCCTTTTCTTTTGTCCCTGTCGGGTGCCATTGCTACTCCTTTGCTACCATCGTGGATGATTCCCTTAGGAGTGATTTTCCGATGGCGGCGCCCCTTATCCCTTCAGAAGACAGTCTTTTCGTAGCCCGAGCCGATTGGCGCGAGGTATCAGAATATCCAGAAGCGTCGCTTCGCGACCCGTCTATATGGGCTTGGGAGCTACTTCGGCGAAACCGTTCCTATGCTCGGGACTATGATGCGTTGCATCATCGAGTGAAGGATGTGCCGCCAACGCCATTTCCGAAAATGCCCTTGGACGGCTATCACTGTGTTCCGGAAGCACTGCCCGATGACACGATATCATCCTATTTAGCCAGACATCCTGACGGTACTATTCTGCCCATCAACGATCACATCCGTGAAACTTGGGGAATCAACGAACTGAAGGACCCAAATTTCTCCGCGATTGAGCTGGCGACTGAACGATCAGGGGATCTGCCCGACAACAGACTTGCTTGGTTGTTCGCTTGTAATACGGTGGAAGTCATTAACCCACCGACCACATGGCCGACAAAGAACTATCTACAGTTTGTACGGCTATCTACGTTAGTTTCCGCTCATTGCACCGGCACCGAAATGTTGGTGCGACTCGATTTCACTGGGAATTTGGACGAGCAACTGTGAGCGTTGCGTCGAGAAGTTAGCGGATTTTTCGATGGCGGGACAAGAAGCGGTAAAAGGCTTGTCGAACGGAAAAGATATCCGGAAGACGATGAATACTCGTACGACGAATCGTCTCCGCAAATTGAACCGTCCCGGCAGGGGGATCCATCTCTCTCGGACGCGTTTCTCGCCGTCAAACCCGATTGGAACACCAGACCAATAGTGTTCAAGACGCTTCAAAATGTGACGCGCATGGTCGATGCATTGGGGGCGCTTGATGCGGGAGTACTTGAGGCGCAATTGGGTGCGAGGCGGGGTAATTTACCTGGGATTGATGTACGAAAATTCGATCTCTCGATCGACTGGAAATCCGTGCGTAGCCCATTGGATTACGTGAAAGCCCACGGTCGTGTGCGGCGATCGCTTCACAGTGCATTGCTAGGTTACCTGCAGTTTCACCCCCTTTTGGGGGCAGAGCCCGATTTTCGCCAGGTCGAAACACTGCTGAATCACGCCTATCAAGCTGTTTCTGGCGGTTACCTGTTAGTCGCAAAACTGGATCCGAAACAGAAGGATTGAAAGCGCTAGCATGAAGTGAGTGGGTTGCGCAATGCATTTTCTCCCGCGCACCCTTTCGCATTTTCTCAAGTGTCTGATCTACCTAAATTGACGTTGCCACGAAGGTTGTGGCGAAACTTCATGAAACTAGGAGATCAGCATGACCGAAACACCCATCCCCGTGCCGTCTGTACTCCAGGAACTGCTGCATGAGTTCCTGGACGATCGCGCACTTTCCTCTGAGCTCAATCTGAGCCCGAAGACCCCGGCGCAGTGGCGCTATCTCGGCAAATTTTCGGAGGAGTTGCCCTACTACAAGTTCGGCCGCTCCGTCCGTTACCGCCGCGAGGACGTTGACGCGTTCATCGAAAAGATGCGCGTTGGCGGCGCCCCCACCCCGGAGGGCGCGTAATGCACGATATCGCGAACACTCCGGTGGTGTCGGGCGTGCGCAAAGCGCTCGAAGACGCGTACCGTAAATCGGTTGAGCCGGTCAAGGGAGTGAGCCTCTTTTCCATCAACTCCAGCCACGCTTTGCCCAGTGCTATGGCCTCGATCGCCCACATGATCTTGCATCGCCAGGTAGTGGTTGACATGCCCACCGTCCCGATCTCGACCGTGTCGGTCTTCCGTCCCATTGAGAGCCGCTCCCTTGAGCCGCTGAACGTCTACGCTTCCAGTGATATTGACGCCCGGAAGTTGCAGATGTTGGCGATCGAGCGCGACGATGTCTCGTCGCTTGAACCGCCGAAAGCGTTGACTGAGGCGAAGGCGAAAATTCAGCCAGGCGCATGCTTTTTCCTGCAAATCCATTGGGTGAGCTTGTTCGAGGATGACGCCATCATCGAAATGGAGCGCCTTGACGGCGCAGCGCGCGAAATGGGGGCTCTGGTCGTGATTTTTATGGAGAACGATTCGAAATCGGACAGAACTTATCTCAGCGAGCACTGCTCGATGTACGCGGAAATTGACGCGTGCGAACCCGATCCTGACGCGCAGATCGCTTTCGCGATGACCAATGTCACGCTGCGAGGTTGGCACGCGTTTGGCATCGGTCGCGTGCTGGTGGAGATGCTCATGCTGCCGGATGCGACCCTTGCCTATCGCGAGGGACCGCTGTATGCCGAGCGCGCGCTCACGCGCCTTGCGTGGTATCTCGCGCACTCCGGTGTCCCGTTGGTGCAAATTCCGAAGATCATCGGCCCGACAGCCAAGCCGAACGTGCTGATCGATCTGGCGGCGCAAGTGATTCAGCCGTTCAACAGCGTCGGCATTGTTGTGCCGCCGAACTGGGTGCGTCGCTGGGAGTCTCGTTACTCGACGATCGCGGGCCACGTTGCCTCGTGTTCGCATGCGACTGGCCGTCATGACGACCAGCCCGAGATCGGCGTTGTTACTGGCGACACTAATGTGGCAGCTCCTCCGGCCACCCGTTCGACTAACGCTCGCAATTCGGTGCGCAAAAAGTAAGCCTGCGAAAACGTCATGTTTAGGACCGCAGGATTGCCCTCGACATGGCGCTACCCAGACGGCGAATTCTCTCGCACGTTCCTCCGAACGTAGATGACTTAGAGCTGAGCCGCGTGGTTGGGCTTAGCGAGGAAACTTCTCGTCCGGCGCCGCAATTTTCAACGCGGGAAATTGGAAGAAGTCGCGTGAAAAGCGGGGTTTTGGCCAGGGGCGTACGAAATTTTGGCGCTTCGGGTGAAGCGGGGAAATTTGACGGGAAATTGCAGCGCCGTGCGCGACACTTTTCCCCAGTTTGCGCAAACCCCGTTAATTTTCGGAGTTTCCGTTCCGGCGTGTCGCCGCGGGCGCGACTGTAATAAGAGATAACTCTGGGTAAGTAATCAACCAACCAACCAACCGCTCTCTCGCACGCATCGATCGTGACGAAGGGCGAGCGACCAAGCCGGACGTCTCCGCAAGAAGTTGTAAAAGAGGATGAGTCGCGCAATCCGCGCGGAGTCGGTTCGTCTTTGTTGCCTCAAGTTAAGGACACAAAAGTATGTCTGACGTAGAAAACACGGTGACGCCTGCTGTGTCACCTCAGATGCAAGCGATCGAGCATGGGATCGACAAGCTCAAGCTGGTCATCCGATCCGAAAGCCTTAATGACGGTGAGATGAAGTGCATCGAGCAGAGCTTCGACAATGTGGCTACACGTCCCACGACGCACACCCTCACGACGCGTGGGAAAGCTTTCCAACGTCGTTTGGCCGTCAGCGTCGGTGGTCAGCGCGTGATAGTCGAGTGCAAGCCGAACAAGAGCAACTATCCGTGGGCAGCGACGGTTGAGTTCAACCCGAACCCGTTCCTGCGCAAGGGTGACGCAGCTATCGCGAATCTTTGGAAATTCTTGCGAACCATCTTTGGGGTTGGCGCGCGCCGCATCCTGGCAACCGCGAGCGTGACGATGATGCATGTCAATGTCGATTACGCGTTCAACCCGCTGGACGGTACCTTGGTGACCGTGAAGGGGAAGCGTGGCGGCGCCAAAGTGCTGTACGACTTTGACGGGAGCGGTGTGCTGGGCACGCTCTACGTCGGCGTGCTCGGTTCGGATCGCAGACTCACCGTCTACAACAAGGGCGCGGAGATTCTGCACCGTGAGCTCGGCCCTCACGCCGATGCCATCTTGGCGGCGCTTGCGTCCGACAAGTGGGATATCGAGGTGAGCAAGCTGCAGCAGATGTTCGGCGGCGAAGCTCACTGGCGTCTGGAAGTGCGCTGTATCCCCAAGCATGCGGTGCCGTTGCCTGAGATCGGTCAGTTCGCTTCTTGCTTTAAGGGTGTTCGCTTCGTGCGATTGCCGGTGCACGATGCTCGCTTCAACTCGGCGATGGGACGCCTGTTCATTAGCGCGGCTCGTGCCGACGGCGTCTCTGTGGCGCTTCAAGCGCTTGACCCGAAGGAGCGTCGACTCTACGCGAGTGCGTTGAGCCAGCAAGACCCCGTTGAGTGGTTCAACGAGGAGATCTTGCAGGGCCTGATTACGACGGTCATCGGTCGTTTGATGGCACCCGTCGCGCAAGCAGGTCAGGCTAGCGGTCCGCTCGATGCCGATGTTCGTCAACCGGTTCGCAAGAGCAAGGAGCTTGCCGGGACTAAGGAGCCCCGTCTCGCTGGTACGGAGTCCCCGGTGCTGGCGCAATCGAAGCGTCCCGGCCGTGTCATCAAGCGTATCGGCTAATTTGAATCAAGTTGCGGCGGTGCACCGATGCACCGCCGCAAATCATTCAGATGAAGTCTCCTACGGCGCCAAGAATCTAGTGAAAATGCTAGTGCGGGCTAGTGCGTCTGGATGCAGCCTAACGATATGCGTTCCGATCACCAAAGAAAAGCGTATCCGGACATTGGATGCCTGCTGCGCGGCGACCATTTGGCGAATCGCCAAATCACTGCGCGAATGTCGAACCACAGCCCGCGAATATCATACTGCTCCACGCGCGTACGTCGCAAGCCAGCTGCACCAAGTTGATGTCACGTCCAACGGCTGCTTCCGACTCACTGCTGTCACCCGCGCTCCATCAATCAGGGTCAACCGTGCAGCGCGCGGGCGTTGAAGCCGCCGAAGAGGCTCTGAAGTGCTGACGGGGCGGATGACCTGTTTACTGCGCGACTGGACTAGGGTTGAATGTCTTCTTCGCGAGTAAGGTGTTAAGTTGATTCGCGAGTACTGGTCCGACGTTGATTCCGTGCGGCCTATTATCCCCCGGAGAAAGAAATGAACTGTCTTATTTGCGGCGAGAGTCCTACGATCAAGTCGCACTTGATTCCGCGCGTGATGGCCGTAGAGGTCCAAGTTGGGAACGCGCATGCCGTTGTGTCGCCATCAAGCCCGGGATATCGCGAGAGCCAGTCAGGCCGTATGGACACGAGCATCCTATGCGGCGCCTGTGATTCTTCCATTGGGAGTTTCGAAGGGAGCACTGCAAAGGCGTTTGAATCTTTACGGAATGCTGGGGTAGGTGTGCGGGACGGAGTGTTGGTCACTGCTGAACAGGCGCCCGACGTCACGTTGCGGTTCTACGCAGCGCTGCTCTGGAAATACGCAGTCGCGCGCCGCGACCTTGGTCAAATCGATCTCGGCCCGTACAAGAGCGAGCTACAGAAGATGGCCTTTGAAAGCGCTCCGATTCCCGACTTCTTCGATGCAGCGCTGATGCGTCTTCGGCTCAACCCCGACGATGCTGGCGTGTTTGCCTATCGAGCTCCAAAGCCGGATCGTAAAGATGGCATCAACATGTATCGGGTACTGGTTGGCGGGGTGCTGGCCTTCGTCAAAGTTGACCGGCGCCCTTGGGGCAATACGCTGTTGAACGATGTCGCGCTTAGCAGAGCGACCAACACCCGCGCATTGGTGATGGCCGCGCAAAGGTTCGAGGAGTTCAAGACGCTGCAACACTTAGCGCATAACGACATCCGGTTGTCGGCGTTTCTCGACAGGAACGATGCCCGCGCTGCTCAGAAGGCGTGACGTCGTGGGAGCGAGCCTCTGTCGTTCATCTGCCAACGAGCCGCCCACTGAGTTCGCCGTTCGGCAAGTTCAAAGGTGGTCCGTTCGAACCGCTGCTCGCCCACCCGGACTGCGCGCCATACCGTTGACCGTGAAGGCAGTCATACCGATCTGTGGCCCACGTCGCAAGCAATCGAGGGTGGCAGCGTCAATCGTTTGCCGAGCGAGCACTTCGCCGTTCTAGAAATGAGGCCTCGGTGCCCCCGGAGTCGGCGTGGTGCCCCGACCGTGCGCTCCCACCCAGTGGACCTTCGATCAACTGTTGGCTCCAAATGACAGCTTGCGACCCATTAGCGACATTCGCGGCATTGAATTTGTCGCGTCCTAGCGGTCGGTCGCGACCTTACGGCGGCCCTCGCAGGGGGCAAAGCATTGGTCACGTATTCAGGGCGATAAAGGCGCGCCGCGCGGCTTGAGATCGTCGGGCTCCTCACTGCGGGGCCTTGCGAGCCAGACATCGGCTGCCGACGCTCGACACTATCGCCCGTGGCACTTCTTGGATTTTTTTCCTGAGCCGCAGGGGCACGGATCGTTGCGCCCGATCTTGACTGACTTCGCTATTTCCCGTGAACGCGGCGGCTGCACGAACTGTGTGACGCGATCCTTGAACTGCCGCATCGCCGGCGTCCCGAAGAAATTCCATTCCCGGTTCAGCTCTTCGTAGTAGGTCTTCCTTTCTT
Organism: Pandoraea anhela; assembly: GCF_902459655.1. Taxonomy (GTDB): domain Bacteria; phylum Pseudomonadota; class Gammaproteobacteria; order Burkholderiales; family Burkholderiaceae; genus Pandoraea; species Pandoraea anhela. Next base: position 5,541 of record NZ_CABPSB010000033.1, on the reverse strand, counting down.
CCGGCCAGTCGTCGCACGGCATCAGGATGAAGTCCTCAGCCACGGTGCCGTCCGAGAACTTTGGGGCCTCGATGCCGATGCCAATGACTTTCACCATGTTCGGGAATTTGTTCTTCGCCGCGCCACAGGCGATCTCCAGCAACGTCTGCCGCTTCTCGCGGAAATCCGCCGCCGCGCGGAGTTCCTCCGGAACGCGCAATTGCAGGAGGACATAGCAGACATTAGGCTCGAACGATGGCAGGAGAGTCACCTGACGCGTGAACGAACCCGTGTTTGGGAAGCGACCAACGGTGGTGAGCATCTTTTCGGAGAGGCCCCGGCGCATAAAGCGCGGCTCCTTCACCATTTCGTAGATCGCACTTTCACCGCTCGCGATGTTCGAGTTACCGTCAAGCGTCCCCTCCAGACTGTTCTGGCAGGTCCGCTGGATCAACTGGTCCCAGAAGTACGAGATGCGGTCTTCGTTCTTGGTGTTCTTGTAGACGCCGGTTTGCACGAAGTCGCGCCACTCGCCCTCGCCGATCATAACGCCGTTGACCGTGCTCCCGTGCTTGCCTTTCGGCCCGATGACATGGCGCTTGGTAGCAGCGTCGTAGTTGACGAGGTAGTGGGCGAGCAGGTCTTCCTCGCCGCAATAGCTGAGACAGTCGAAGGCAGCGGCCGCGCGGACCTTTTCGTCGAGATAAGCCGAGAAGTCGCTGACCGTATCCAGCTCGCGCAGCACAATGGGCATGTTGTGGCTGTCAAGGACGTGAACAGGGTTGTGCCTGTCGATCTCGATATGGAACGGATGGGTGGGACCTCCTCCGGTTTCCGTGTAGGTGATAGCAAGGCTCCCGTAGACGTTTTGCGGCGATGCTCGTTCGCAGGCTTCCTTCGCCCCGTGAGCGACGATAATCTTGTGGATGATCGCCTTGTCTTTATCGAACGGCACTGGAAGCGGCTTCTCGCGCTTTGCGTCAAGAAAGATCGGCCTGCCGCTGAGGATGTAGCGCTCTGCCCCGTGTGCTGTCCTGACCTGGCGATCGATGACATTGCGTTTCCAACGATCCCAAAGGATTTTCGGGTCCTTGTCAGGGATCTCGGGAAGTTCGTTCTCTCGGTCAAAGAAGATGAACACGGTGTCGCCGAAGACGGCAAGCAGGTCACACAGTTCGTGCCCGTCATCCTTGTGCGGATTTGGATAGCTCCAGAACTTCAGGAACGATCGCTCGCAGAACTCCGCGAGCAGCCGCTCCGTAGCCGTGACGCCGCCCGACGACTCAGTCATGCCCCCTCCCCCGGCAGAGCCAGTTGGTAGTTCAAAGGATGCGACGGTTCCATTGCGGAGTGCAGCATTTCACCCGCGCGCACAACAATGGTTGTTCATAGACGTCACCCGACCATATGCCGTCTGGGCCGCGGGAGCGCCGAAGCATCCATTGGTCAACGACTGATTGTGGCCGATTGCGTCTGGTCGCGGGCATCCGTTTTCGACCCGTTGCCGCCGGTCGGGCACTTGTGTTCCTAACGAACGGTAACGGAGTGGATCGATCAGCCTGCTCCTTAATTCTTGGACTCATGTTCGGCCAAAGCGGTGACTGCCATGTATCCGCAAAAGGTAGCTAAAGTCAACATTCCAGACGCAGCGCCAACTGGATCGCCAGCCGCTTACGGCCTAAGGACACCAGTTCGATCGCGCTTCGGGACGGCTGTAGGTGGATGTCATGAAAAATTGCGATGTTCGGCCTGGATCTAACCCGCAGAATGGCGTCAGTCAGCTTGAGACGCCGCTACGAGATCAAGCATCTGTTCATGTGCTTTTTTTAGGAGTGATTGCGGCATCCCTCGGCGGCTCACCGCTTGACCCCGTCTTCGGCGCTTTGGTACGTCGCTTATTGAGCTTCGCCGTAGTCGGCTTCGAAGCCACTGCCGGTTCGAAGTTCGCCCATGCATATGGTCGGCAATACACGCAGACGTCAACGGCGCCGATCTTTTTCATGCCCGACTGCGGAAACGCCAAAAGATCGCGGGTTACGCGATTGCCGCGGTCCTCGTCGTACCAGGCGCGATGTATACCACTCAACAGGTGCTGAATGTAAACATTCCTGGTCGTCGTGCCGTTGCCAGCCCAGACATAACTGCACTGCAACTGCTTTGTCTTAGCTTGCGGTTTCTTCCTAACTTCGAGGTCCTCGCGGTGCGAGTGCCCATTTGTACGCAGGATGAACTTGTCAAATACGATGACGTGGTCGATCAGTTCGTTCCAGGAATAAAGATGCGTCCTGCCGCGTCGGTCGGTTTTCGCCGCGAAGCTAGTCTTGATCGCGGCGAACGCCGCCTCGACCGCAGACTTCGGATCGCTCTTTTCGCATTCGAAAGCGACTAGCGCCAGCACTGGCTTGGGGAAACTCACGCCGCTGGCACGCGCACCGATCTCGGACAGGGACGCAAACTCGCCCGGAAGCTGCGAATTGTACAATTTCCGTTTCACGGAAATGGCACCAATGACTGACTCGAGCGGCACGATTACCGCATCCCCGTAGCGCAGCACAGGCGCAAACCTGACACTGTCGTACAAGATGATATCAATTTGCTTTGACACCCATTTGCCGTGCGCGTCGACGATAAAACCGCCGCCGATACCTATGCCAGCCGGAAGCTTCTCGCGCAGATATTCCGCCAGCACCATTTCGATGAAACGCCCTTCCTCGCCAGAGTGCACTGATGCGTCCCTGTCCGGGGCTGGCACCAGATCGCGAAATAAGTCGACAGCCGTCGTGAGCATATCGTGCTCGCCGTTGAGGAAATTTTGCAGGCTTTTGGCGTCCATGAGTACGAAGTCTGATAGGTGGTTGATGAGCTTGATCTGGTGAAAGGTCAGAGCACAGATTGATGAGAAATTATCATTACGGTTCTATGTGTCATTACCCCCACGCAACAGGGTTTCGTCCTTTTCATGGAGCCGTTTTAACATTGCATTGGGCGTCAATGCGGCAAATCGTGTCAACAGTTGTGAGCGTCGCTCCGGCTTCATGTCAGCATCAGAAAATCGCCAGCGCGATGCCAATTCATCTATCGTGGCGACGACTTCATCCGGAACTTGGGCATTGTCATCAACTTCGCTTTCGGCCGTCACATTCGAGGCGATCTCGCGCCATGGCGCCATCAAATGGTCGAGCTTTCCACGAAAAACATCTTGCACGGTGCCTACGAAAATAAACGGACCGAGCTTCGCATACGCGATATAGCGATATGGCACCCTAATGAAGTTGGTGACAAGTGCCACCCCATGCTCGATGGTGAAACGCAGATCCACGTGGTTCAGGCTGCGGGATGATTTGATCTGCTCCGCGCTAAACTCGCGATCAAGAAACAGGTAGCACTTGTGTTCCCCAAGTCCGGGCGCATCCCCCAGCAGGTAGGCGCGCCACGCTTGCGCTGTCTGGACCAGGTGAAGTCGCCGCTCCGGCGGCACCTTCTGGTTCAGCGTGTGCATAAGTACTCGCCATAGGACGGAGACCGCAAACGCTAGCAGCCGCGCATCGTGCTCTATTACGACACGGTCATCTTTGAAGTACGGACGCAGGCAGGACCGCGCGAAATGGTTTTCGTAACGCTGAAACTGGGCCTCGCATTCGGTGCAGAGGAGCGGCACTACAGTTGTCCGCTCCACGCGCAACCGCGGTGTGGACAATTCTCGCAATCCGGGGCCTCCGACTTCCTCACAGATTGCGCGAACGATCAACTTTGGCAAGATGTGGCTGTTTGCTATGGCAGGTTTCTCGCAGCAAAGTAAACAGGTTGTGGTAGCTACCATGATGTCTGTCAGCGGTGTGTCAACGTATCGTGACCTCCAGTCTACCTGCTGATGTAAGTGTGGAAAATGTGAAGAACGAACGCCGTCAACTCGAAAGCGTCGAGTCGCGTCTGGGCTTCTCCGACGCCAAGTACACGTGCAATGTGAATCTGACGTGGAGCGACCATTTGCTTGCAGAATCGTATTTGGGCAAGCGGATCAACGTCCGCTGAGGCCGACGGCTGAATGAGTGTCCCCCGCATCTGGGTGGCCTACGGGTTGCAGCCGGCGTTTCCGAGCGACGCCGAAGGTGAGAGGTCGCATCTGGCCGGTTTGCGTCGGCCACCACCGCGAGTCAATACCTGAGTTCAGTCGAACCCGCATCTGCCCCGGAAGCATTCGCCATGCTCGCAGGCATTGGCGAATCCTCTTCGCAACAGATGTTGAAAAAATCCCAGTAAAATCAACGATTTTCTGGGATTTTTTTGACTTGCAAATCTACTATCAAATTCTCTCGGGGAACTCGAATGACCTTGCAAATCTGCTTTCACCGATACGCGAGTTCCGCGACTCGGGGCCCAACTAATGACCGGTAACTAACGAGGCCAACTGTGTCGAAAAAAACAAAGCAAATGGCACCGCCAAATGTGGACCTGTCAGATAGTTTCCCCCTTGAAACGGTGGGCCACGAGACGCACGTCGGAAGTGCGCTCGGTGTTATTGAAAGCGGGAAGATCAGAGCCCGGCGCATTGTCAGCGATAGCAAGCTAACGAAAGAGCGTATTCGTGCTGTATGGGTATCGCCCAACGTTTGGAAGCGATCAGTTTACGGCAACGTTCGATTCACTCTGGACTTCAAGCGCCTAATCGCCGATGGGTACTGTTATCTCGTCGAGCAACCACAGTTCCGAATTCCGACGTACAGATTCCTGATTACTAAGAGGAAATTCAGCAACTTTACCCGTTACCGGTCGACTAAGGTGGCAGTCCCTTGGTGGCTAGATCAAACGACGGGCTGTTATCGATATAACAGCAGCACCGCGATCCAGTTCGTCATTGATAGAAACGTCAGAGTCGATGACCTTGTCGGAATGGATTTCGTTCCTCATGCGTCCACTGACTGTATCAAAAGCGGAGACCGCAAATGCGAGGGTGGTGATTGGCTTTCACAGCAGGGAGGAGCTCGCTTTTTCGCAGCCGCCGTAGCCCGTGCCGTCGAGTTGTCCACAGTACGGCACATGTTGATGGAGGGCGGGAAATTTACCGCAAATATTCAGGGTGCGCTCGAATACTTGGGGACTCACATCACGCGCCTCTCGCCCTGTAAGGGTATCGTGGGGTCCGACGATTCGACCGCTATACCGCTGGGGCGCGCTCTACTCTCCGAGTTCGGGCGAGGAAGAGATGAGGACTGTCGCACCCTTGCTGGGCTTTTCAAATCGAAGCACGATTTAAGAAAAACCATCGATGCCGTTCTTGCGGATCAAATTGGCGTAAGCGACTTAAGCGACGTGGCCTTTGGATTTGACGAGGAAGACTGACTGGTTGGTAAGCCTCCCTGTGTCGCGCCGCCCGCGTTCGTCTTCTTTTGTCATCATTAATTCTGGACAATCCCCGGGAACTGGTCCTGGTCATTTCCAAAAACTTCGGACTCAAGAGTCAAATTGTCGACCATTGCAGTGAACCTGACCTGCTCCCCCTGAATAGTCCGCAGACGGTGTAGAGTCCGTTCCAACGAAGGGGAACGGAAGTGAAGAAGCGAT
>NZ_CABPSB010000032.1 GCF_902459655.1 Pandoraea anhela | reverse complement strand
GGGCGTTAGCTCAGTTGGTAGAGCAGCGGACTCTTAATCCGTAGGTCGAGTGTTCGAGTCACTCACGCCCCACCAAAGCATCACGAAAAGGCTGCGACGCTTGCAGCCTTTTTTGTTCCCGGTAGCACCGGGGCGTTAGCTCAGTTGGTAGAGCAGCGGACTCTTAATCCGTAGGTCGAGTGTTCGAGTCACTCACGCCCCACCAGATGCCTCGCAAGGGCCGCACAATGTGCGGCCCTTGTCGTTTCTGCGACCTCGTCGTGGCCATGCCACGTCACGCATCGGCACCGTGATGGGTGCATCACCGCGTCTATCCCAAGGCTTCAGGCCGCCCGTTGCCACGATCCGACAGCGCTGCGCCGCCACACTGTCGTCCGATTCCTACAGGCCTTTCAGCCGCAACCGATAGAGCGCCAGACAGCGGCGCGCTAAGCTGAAGTCATGCCGCTGCGCGGGCCGCAGCCGGCACTTGCTACAACAGGAGACGCATCATGAAAATGGCGAAGTCGATACTCGTTGTCATCACGGCACTTGCGATGGGTTCCTCCCTCCTCGGGTGCACGCTGGGTGGCGCAGCAGCGGGCGGCGTCATCGGTCACGAAGCCACCGGCGGCAGCACCGCCGGGACGATCGGCGGGGCCGTCGTCGGCGGTGTCATCGGTCACGAACTCGGCAAGTAAGCGCAGCGCATTTGGCGCGCATTCACGCGCGCTTCATCAGCTTCATCAGCTTCATCAGCTTTATCAGCTTTATCAGCTTTATCAGCATTTCGCACGCACTCCGCACCACTCCGGACGCAATGCCGACTCGCTGACTTGCCGATACTGCCCGGCGCTTCAAACCGAAGCACCGGGCAGCGACGCAGTACATTCCGCGCTCGCCACCACTCTCGGTCAACGCCCCACCACATATAGCGGACTGTTCGGCGCATAGCCGTACATGATCAACACGTCGCCGACCAATGCGTCGCCCGCCGCTCTCGCTGCCGCCACGCTATCGTAGCGCTTCGCCTGCGCAGTGCAGGTCGCATACTGACGACCGCCCCCTTTGGCCGGATCGTCGTGACGACCGATGAACGCCGCCTGCCGCACACTCCATACGAAATGCCCTTCACACTTCGCCAGTTCCGGCGGACGCTTTACCGCAGGATCGACCGTCTGCGACGCTTCCCCCGCCCGGTGCAACCGCCACTGACGCCTGATCGCGGCATCCGACCAACGCCCCATCCCGATATCCTTTCCCTTCAGTCTTGCCATCACTCCCTCCCGGAATTTCGCCTGCGGCACCTCGCGCGCGGGCACTCTGATAATGGTGACTAATAACGGGGTGAATGGGGTTGGGGAGTGTCCGATATGCGATGCCACACCCTACGATCACGCTTCACGCGCATCGAGACTCGTCGCGCGTCATGCAAAGGACACCAAACAGCGCCCTGCACGCAGCGCACGCACGCAACTTGCGTCTACCAAGCATGGTCGCTGCGTTATTTCCCGACATACATAGCGCGGCGCACGCACAACAGACCGACCACAATCTTGGGACATCTGCCGTGCAGATGATCCTCATTGTCTACACTGGAAGTCCGATCGACGCCGACCGACCGTCCGTACACCGAGACGGCGTTCGCCCCATGACGCTATGGCGACTGTCACCTTCGCACCCGCAATCCAACGTCACGTAAGCGTCGACGCGCAGCAGGTCGACGGCGTTAGCGTGCATGAAGCGCTGACGCAATGCGTATCGCGCATCCCCGAGCTTCGCGGTTATCTATTTAACGACCAAGGGCGTCTGCGCCCGCACGTCGCCGTCTTCGTGGACGGCCGATTGATTCGCGATCGCCTGGCGCTGGGCGACGGGCTGACGAGCGCGAGCAGCGTCTATGTCGCGCAAGCGCTCTCGGGGGGATGACGCAGGAAACCGGAACTGCCGCACCCGCCGGCCAACGACATCGGATGGCGTCGTCGCGATGCCGACGGGCACCGTGCGGCACGCACCTTCGCGGGCCATCGCGAATCACCGAGCAAGCTACGCGGGCAACGACAAGACGACACGCCCGGCGCCAGCCAAGGAGGCACAGCATGGAACACGTCATGGGTGCGACGCTACTGGTCGCAACGCGCAAGGGATTGTTCACTTGGCAACGGGACGGCAACACCTGGCGATTGACGTCGAGCACGCCCGATTTTCCGGGCGAGCCGGTCAGCATGGTGCTGCACGATGCCCGCGACGGCACGGACTACGCGGCGCTCAATCTCGGTCACTTCGGCGTCAAGCTGTGGTGCCGTGCGCGCGAAGCGAAAGACTGGACGGCTCTCCCGCCGCCGGCGTTTGCGCCGCAAGGCGAGACCTCACCATCGTCCGAATCGTCGGATACACCGAATGCACCTGATACGACAGATACGACTGATACGTCCGGCGATGCTGAACAAGCGCCGTCGGTCGATCTCCTCTGGTCGCTCGAAGCCGCGGGACCGGACGCGCCCGGCGTCCTCTGGGCGGGCACGATCCCGGGCGGCCTGTTCCGCTCTGACGATCACGGCCGCCGCTGGGAACTGGTGCAGAGTCTGTGGGATCGTCCGGAGCGCGCCGAATGGATGGGTGGCGGCTACGACCACGCCGGCATTCACTCGATATGCATCGACCCGCACGACAGCCGTCAGGTGATGGTCGCGGTATCGACGGGAGGCGTATGGCGAACGAGGGACGCGGGCGCCACGTGGGCGCTGGCGGCATCGGGTATGGAAGCCGATTACATGCCGCCCGAGCGCCGGTTCGATCCGAACGCGCAAGACGTGCACCGGCTCGTACAGTGCCGCGACGCCCCCAATGTGCTGTGGGCACAGCATCACAACGGCATCTTCCGCACACTCGACTACGGCGCGTCGTGGCGACGCATTCAGGCGGCGCCCTCGAGTTTCGGCTTCGCGGTCGCGGTTGACCCGCACGATCCCGACATCGCCTGGTTCGTGCCCGCGCAGCGCGACGCGTGCCGCATTCCCGTCGACGCGCGGCTGGTCGTCACGCGAACCCGCGACGGCGGTGAGTCCTTCACTGCGCTCTCGCAGGGGTTGCCGGAGACCCCCTCCTACGACCTCATCTACCGGCACGGCCTGGATATCGACGCCAGCGGCCGCACCCTCGCAATGGGCTCCACCACAGGCGCGCTCTGGCTGAGCGACAACGCCGGCGAACAATGGCAAAGCCTCTCGGCCCATTTGCCACCCGTCTATGCCGTGCGTTTTGTCTGATTCCTCTAAATCGAGACGCGAGCCGCCCACGGCGGCCCGCGTTCCCGAACCCATCGGCGTTCATCGCCTCACTCACCCTCCCTCATCCCCCCCCTCACCCCCCCCTCATCACCCCTTCATCACCCCTTCATCACCCCCTCATCACCCCCTCATCACCCCTTCATCACCCACTCATCGCCTTCACCTCCCCCGCCTCTCGTTGCTCATCTGCCTGTCGTTTACCCCGTTTCGTCACAGGAGACCTTCAGTTCTCGTATTTCTTGTCGTATACGAAGTGAGACGGACTGGCTTCATCGAATCCCCCCGTCACGCGTCGCCGGACATGTCACACGTGTCGAGACCGGCGCGTGAGCCAACGCCGCGTCGCGCCCCACCCCTGGTATCGACGCGCACTACGGCAGACCGGCGACCACTCCTCGAAACGCCCTCGGCCACACGCCATGCGTGTCGCCCGGCACCAAATCTCTAAAAGGAGTCATTCTCTATGCGCATCGCCGACCTCAAGATCCGAACCCGTTTGGCCATCGGTTTCGGCACGTTGCTCGTTCTGCTTCTCAGCATGCTGGTCATCGCGCTGGTGCGCTTCGTTGCCATCGAACGCGCCAACGAGGAACTGCTCACCAGCGCCTGGGCGAAGGCCGACGCCGCCCACACCATCGACGCGATGGTGCGCGGCAACGGACGGCGCTTGCTGGAATTCTTCACTACGACGAACCCGGCGCAACGCACCACCTACAACGAGCGCATCGACGTGAACCTCGCGCGCATGGGCGAAGCGCAGGCCTTGCTCGACAAGTACGTCACGTCGGAAAACGGCAAGCGGCTGATCACGAACATCCGCGATCAAAACGAGGCCTTCAAGAAAGCGCGCACGGCGATCACTGCCGAACTGGACGCCGATCAGCGCGAGACCGCGCTCGGTATCGTGCAACATCAGGCGCTGCCCGCGCTGGACGCCATGCAGACCGAAGCCGCCGAGCTGGTTACGCTCCAGAAGAAGATTCTCGACGAGACCGGCGCCGCCACGAGCGCCGACATCGCGTTTGCGAAGTGGCTGCTCGTGGTGCTGGGCGCGGTGGCCGCCGTGGTCGGCATTCTGGCAGCATGGTCGGTCACGCGCAGCATCACGCGCCCGCTTGCACACGCCGTGGAGGTAGCCGAACGCGTCGCCCAGGGCGACCTCACGAGCCGCATCGACGTGACGAGCCGCGACGAGACGGGTCAATTGATGGCGGCCCTCAAGCACATGAACGAAAGCCTCGACCAGATCGTGCGACGCGTACGCAGCGGCACGGCTGCCATCGCCTCGGCATCGGGGCAACTGCTCGCGGGCAACACCGACCTCTCTTCGCGCACCGAAGAGCAGGCCGCATCGCTCGAAGAGACGGCGTCGTCCATGGAACAACTGACGGCCACCGTCAAGCAGAACGCGGACAACGCCCGACAAGCCAGCCAGTTGGCATCGAACGCTTCGGAGATCGCCGACGAGGGCGGGCGCGTGGTCGAACGCGCCGTGACGTCGATGCAGGAAATCGCCGCCAGCTCGACCAAGATCAACGACATCATCGGTGTCATCGACGGCATCGCTTTCCAGACGAACATCCTCGCGCTGAACGCCGCCGTGGAAGCGGCGCGCGCCGGTGAACAGGGACGCGGCTTCGCCGTCGTCGCGGGCGAAGTCCGCACGCTCGCGCAACGCAGCGCGGCCGCCGCCAAGGAGATCAAGTCGCTCATCGAGACCTCCGTGGGCAAGGTCGAGGATGGCTCGTCGCAAGTGCGCGACGCCGGTCGCACGATGACGGAGATCGTGCAGGCCGTGCAGCGCGTGACGGACATCATGGGTGAAATCTCGGCGGCGTCGAGCGAGCAGTCGGGGGGCATCGAGCAGGTCAACACGGCCGTCATGCAGATGGATCAGGTCACGCAGCAAAATGCCGCCCTCGTCGAGCAGGCGACGGCCGCTGCCGGATCGCTCGAAGATCAGGCGCGCAATCTGCGCGACGCCGTCGCGGTCTTCCGTTTGCCCGGAGGAGATGTCGTGACGCCCGCGCACGACGATGCGGACACGACCGTCCACGGACCTCGCGGCGCCGTGCTGGCGTTCTCGCGTCAGCGGCAGGTCGCGTAACGCCCGCAAAGCGCTTTCGCGGCATTGTTCGATGCCTCGCGACACCCGACGCCCCGGCCCTTCGCCGGGGCGTCGTCTTTCGGCGATCCGCACGCCTCCGCACCCCGCGTCAGACAGTCGCACATCATCGAAAAGCCCCGTCAACGCTGGTCTTGCGGGCGATGTGGCGCTCAGCGCGGCAAGGCGACATTGGAGTATGATGGCGGCTTGCTAGGCATTTTCCCCACCGTCTGAGAAGAGGTGTACTGTGGCCCGAAAGACCCCTATCGAGCGCTACCGGAACATTGGCATCAGCGCGCATATCGACGCTGGCAAGACCACGACGACCGAGCGGATCCTGTTCTACACGGGCGTCAACCACAAGCTGGGCGAAGTCCACGAAGGCGCTGCCACCATGGACTGGATGGAGCAGGAACAGGAGCGCGGCATCACGATCACGTCGGCTGCGACGACCTGCTTCTGGCGCGGCATGGCCGGCAACTTCCCCGAACATCGCATCAACATCATCGACACGCCGGGACACGTCGACTTCACCATCGAAGTCGAGCGTTCGATGCGCGTGCTCGACGGCGCCTGCATGGTCTACGATTCGGTCGGCGGCGTGCAGCCGCAGTCGGAAACCGTCTGGCGTCAGGCCAACAAGTACAAGGTGCCGCGCATCGCGTTCGTCAACAAGATGGACCGTGTGGGCGCCGACTTCTTCCGCGTGCACAAGCAGATTCACGAGCGCCTGCGCGGCAATGCCGTGCCGATCCAGATCCCGATCGGCGCCGAGGACAACTTCCAGGGCGTCGTCGATCTGGTGAAGATGAAAGGCATCGTCTGGGACGAGGAATCGAAGGGCGTGAAGTTCGAGTACGTCGACATTCCCGAGTCCCTCAGGGAAACCGCGCAGGTGTGGCACGAGAAGATGATCGAAGCCGCCGCCGAAGCCAGCGAAGCGTTGCTGGAAAAGTATCTCGGCGGCGACACGCTCACCGAAGACGAAATCAAGGAGGGCCTGCGCAAACGCACGGTCGCCGGCGAAATCGTGCCGATGCTGTGCGGCACTGCGTTCAAGAACAAGGGCGTGCAGGCCATGCTCGACGCGGTGATCGAATACCTGCCCTCGCCGGTCGACGTGCCCGCCATCGCCGGTCACGACGAAGACGACAAGGAAATCGAGCGGCATCCGTCGGACGACGAACCGTTCTCCGCCCTCGCCTTCAAGATCATGACCGACCCGTTCGTCGGCCAGTTGATCTTCTTCCGCGTGTACTCCGGCGTGATCGAGTCGGGCGGCACCGTGCTGAACCCGCTCAAGGGCAAGAAGGAGCGTCTGGGCCGCATTTTGCAGATGCATGCAAATACGCGCCAGGAACTCAAGGAAGTGCGCGCCGGCGACATTGCGGCGGCCGTGGGACTCAAGGAAGCGACGACGGGCGACACGCTGTGCGACCCGAATCACGTCATCATCCTCGAGAAGATGGAATTCCCGGAACCGGTGATCTCTCAGGCCGTGGAGCCCAAGACCAAGGGCGATCAGGAAAAGATGGGCCTCGCGCTCAACCGCCTCGCGCAGGAAGATCCGTCGTTCCGCGTGCAGACCGACGAAGAGTCGGGGCAGACGATCATCTCGGGGATGGGCGAGCTGCACCTGGAGATTCTGGTCGATCGCATGCGCCGCGAGTTCGGCGTCGAGGCGACTGTCGGCAAGCCACAGGTCGCCTATCGCGAGACCGTACGCAAAAAAGTCGAAGACGTGCAGGGCAAGTTCGTCAAGCAATCGGGCGGGCGCGGCCAGTACGGCGACGTGGTCATCACGCTCGAACCGGATAAGGAAAAGCCGTACGAGTTCGTCGACGCGATCAAGGGCGGCGTGGTGCCCCGCGAGTACATCCCGGCCGTAGACAAGGGCATTCGCGAGACGCTCAACAACGGCGTGGTCGCCGGCTATCCGGTCGTCAACGTGAAGGTCACACTCACGTTCGGCTCTTACCACGACGTCGACTCGAACGAAAACGCGTTCCGCATGGCCGGTTCGATGGCCTTCAAGGAGGCGATGCGCAAGGCCGATCCCGTGTTGCTCGAACCGATGATGGCCGTTGAAGTCGAGACACCCGAAGAGTTCATGGGCAACGTGATGGGCGACCTCTCGGGGCGCCGCGGCATCATGCAGGGCATGGACGATATCGTGGGCGGCGGCAAGATCGTGCGCGCCGAGGTGCCGCTCTCGGAAATGTTCGGCTACTCGACGTCGCTGCGCTCGCTCACGCAAGGCCGCGCCACGTATACGATGGAGTTCAAGCATTACGCCGAGGCGCCGAAGAACGTAGCCGATGCCATCGTGACGTCGAAGAAGTGACAATGGCACGCTGAAGTCTACCTGCCGGTCAACGGGAACGGCGATGCGAATCACGCCGTTCCCTGCACTCTTTGCATTACCTGCATTACCTGAGTTCAGCCCGTTACCCCGCGTCTCCCGCCGTCAGCGCCCGCAGCACAAACGCCTTCGTCTTCGGATCGGGGACGTTACGCTCGCGGGCGTTGTCTTTTGGCGAACCGCCGCGCCTGCCCCGCCACATCATGATGAAAAACGTTCTCAGCATTCAGTCCCACGTCGTGTTCGGCCACGCGGGCAACAGCGCCGCCGAATTTCCGATGCGCCGTCTCGGCGTCAACGTGTGGCCGATCCACACGGTTCAGTTCTCGAATCACACGCAATACGGCAAGTGGACGGGGCAAGCGCTGCCGAGCGACGAGATCCTGCGGCTGGTCGACGGCATCGCCGACATCGGCGAACTGGCTAGCTGCGATGCGGTGCTCTCAGGCTATCTGGGCGCGCCCGAGCAGGCGAGCTTCGTGCGCGCGACGGTGCAACGCGTAAAGTCCGTCAACCCGGCGGCGATCTATCTGTGCGACCCCGTGATGGGGCATCCGGAGAAGGGGTGTCAGGTCAAGCCGGGCATCGAACAATATCTGGTCGAGCACATGCCCGAAGTCGCGGACATCATGGCGCCGAACCATCTCGAACTGGAAAAACTCTCGCAGCATCCGATCGATACGTTCGACGATGCCGTCTCGGCCTGCCGCGCGTTGCTCGCGCGCGGGCCGAAGATGGTACTCGTCAAACATCTGGAGTACGCCGGCAAGCCGCAAGATCGCTTCGACATGCTCGTCGTGACGAACGACGAGGCGTGGCACGGGTCGCGCCCGCTCTACCCGTTCTCGCGGCATCCGGTCGGCGTGGGCGATCTGACCTCAGGCGTATTTCTCGCGCGCCTGCTGCGCGGCGATACGGTTCGTGCGGCGTTCGAACATACGCTGGCCGCTGTCGATGCAGTGCTGCGTATCACGCATCTTGCGGGGCGCTACGAACTGGAGATCGTCCGCGCGCAGGACGAGATCGTCACACCGTCACGCCGTTACGTAGCGCGGGCGGTGTGACGTCGTCCAAGACGAAACGCAACCAAAGGAAACGATGCAAACGATGCAAGCGGCAGCTCAGTAAGCGCGCAGATGCTCCGCGTGATGAGACAAATGATCTGCCATGAACGTCTGGATGAAGTAGTAACCGTGATCGTAGCCGAGGTGACGGCGCAGATTGAGCGACTGGCCTGCCTCGCGGCAGGCGCGCTCGAAGATGTCCGGGTGCAGTTGCGCTTCGAGGAACTGATCGTTCAGCCCCTGATCGATCAGAATGCCGCCCGGGAACACGGCCTGCCCGGCTTTCGCGATCAGCTCGCTCGCGTCGTACTGACGCCATGTCTCCCGATCCGTGCCCAGATAGCCGGTGAACGCTTTCTCGCCCCAGGGGCAACGCATCGGCGCGGCAATCGGCGCGAAGGCCGACACGGAACGGAACTTGTCCGGGTTGCGCAACGCGAGCGTCAACGCCCCGTGCCCGCCCATCGAGTGACCGAAGATGCCGATACGCTCGGCGTCGATCGGCAACGACTGCGTCACCAGTCCGTATAGCTCATCGACGAGGTAGCTGTACATGCGGTAATGCGTGGACCACGGCGCCTGCGTCGCGTCGAGGTAGAAGCCCGCACCGACGCCGAAATCCCAGGCATCGGTCTCGCCCGGCACGCCTGCACCGCGCGGGCTGGTGTCGGGCGTGATCAGCGCCACACCGTGTTCTGCGGCGAGCCATTGCGCGCCGCCCTTGATCATGAACGTCTCCTCCGTACACGTGAGGCCCGCAAGGTAAAACAACGCGGGAACGGCGCGACCGTCGCGCGCTTGCGGCGGCACGAAGACCGAAAAGCGCATCGGCAGGCCGATGGCGGACGATGCGTGACGATAAAAGCGCTGCGCGCCACCGAAACAACGATGTTCGGCAATGAGTTCGAGCATGACGGGATCCGGGAGTGTTCGGAAAGTCGGCCACGGGAACGCCCGGGTCGCGCGGCACCTCACGTGCCTGGCACGACCGGCAGCGCCCGGCGAGATATGGCCGTTATCTTACCTCGCGATGCGACGCGTGACATTGCCTAGGCACTCGATGAGCGCATGGTCAGGCCGCCGCTCCCCCAAAGCATCTCCGATGACGAGCGCTTTCTCTCGTTTTGGCGGGCTGTGGCTTGTTATGCCGGGCTTGGGGTCGGTTGATGTCTTGTGACAGGTGAATACGCGTCGCTACGGTTGGCGTCCCTTCCCCGTCTCCAGGAGCGACCCATGCCGATGTCACCTTTCGATCTCGACGACGTCACCAATCTCGTGCAGCGCGACGGCGTCGCTGCGCGTCTGTCGGAACAGGAAAAGCGTTTGTTGGTGCTGCTCGCCGCGCGCGCGGGCAACGCATTCGAGAAGCACGCATTGATGCAAGCCCTTTGGGGTCGGCGCGCGCAGTGGATGGAAGACGCCGCGCTCGTGCAACTCGTCTCACGCCTGCGACGCTCGCTCGCGCCGCTCGGTCTGCAACGCGCTATCGTCACCGTCGCGCGCGTAGGTTATCGCTTCGACTTGCCGCCCTCGCCCGCTGCGCTGACTGCGCACACGTCAATGACGAAGGGCATCGCCGGGCGTGGTGAGCGCGATGATCGGGAGCATCTCGATGGACGTGATAACCGAGAAGGCCATGGCTGCGCCACCCTCGACGGTCTCATCATCGGCGACGCGACGGCCCCCACCTCGCTTGCATCGCCGCTCCAGCATGGCGTCGCCCGCGACGGTCATGGCGAGGTGAGACGTCATGGCGTGATCGTGCGAATTCCGCAGATCGAGTATCGACTGTTGTGCGCGCTGCGGTCCCCCGCCAATGTCGTCCATGACAAACGTACGCTGATCGCGACGCTCTGGCCGACGCGTCCCGACCAGGACGACACGAATCTGATGCAGGTCGTCTCCCGGCTGCGTCGCCAGCTCATTCCGCTCGGCTTGCACCGGCATATCGTGACAGTGCCTCGCATCGGTTATCGCTTCGAGCCTTGCGACAACACCCCCACAACGGCGCAGGATGCGACGCAGGCGACAGCCACGCCCTCTTGCCGCCCCGCCACACCCGCCACCCTCTCCACCGTTCCCACCTCGCCATGCCGCCGCGGGGCAGGCCCGGGGATGCTGCATCGCGCACTACGCAGCCTTCGCAGGCTCGGCGCCCTGACACGTCGTTTGCGCTGGCGAGCCCGCTGAGCGAACGCGACGCTGATCACGCCGATGCCGCAGCGGCCAGGGCCGCCCGGCAACGGCGCCTGTCCTTTCACTCTCAGGAGCCACAGCATGTCCGATACCCCGATGACAGCCCATTCCCTTCATTCCCCTCACGCCTATCAAGCCTCCCATGCCGCCCCCGCCGTCAATACGTCCGCGCCAAGCGCCGGGACGGCGGCCACGGGCACGATGGACGCGACGACCGAGACGGCGGCGTATCAAAGCGAACTCGTCTATCCCACGGATCCGCTCGCGGGGGCGACGGAGACAACCTACGCGCAAAACGGCTTCGATCCCGCGACCAGCACCACGCAGTTGTCGTACACATCGGCCCGGGTCGCCCGACGCGTCTATAACCGCTACGCCAGGAACGCGTTCGAGGTCTCCGGCTACTACACCGACTGGTCACAATACGACGGCCGCCTCGACGGCGATTTCAGCAACGAAGCCGCCGGGCGCGGCGTCGATCTGATGTTGCTCGATCCGTTTGCCTACGACCGCCTGATCGTCGGCTTTGCCGGCATCGTCGGCGATCAGGGCGAGAAAGCGCAGACGATTGCCCGTGCGGCCACCGACTTCGCTCGCAAGCCGGATCAGGCGACGTTCGTCGACAGTTGGGGCGACGTGCTCGCCTATCGCAACTGCGGCTTTCCCGGCTGGGTGAGCAACGATGTCATGCCGATGTTCCAACAGTCGCGCGCACAAGGGGTGCTGGGCGGGTTGCGCCTGCCGCATGCGAAGAATCCGGCGTTGAAACTCGCTCTCGCCATCGGTGGCTGGACGATGAGTCAGGCGTTTCATGGCGTGGCCGGCAACAGCGCGCGACGCAAGACGTTCTGCGCGGGCGTCGTCGATTTGCTCCGGCGTTTCCCGATGTTCACGGAGATCAATCTCGACTGGGAATACCCCGGCGCCCCCGGCAACGTCGGCAATTCGTACGACGACACGGATGGTCCGAACTACGCTGCGCTCGTCAGCGACCTGAAAAAGGCGCTCTTGGCAGCGGGCCGCAAGGATGTCGAAATCTCGATTGCGGCCTCCGCCAATGTAGCCGACATGCGTCGCGCCAATCTGCCCGGGTTGATCGCCGCCGGCGTCTCGCGCCTTAACCTGATGACGTACGACTTCTTCGGCACACCATGGGCGCCGACGCTTGCACATCACACCAATCTGCACGACACGAACCCCGCCGACGCCGCCGGCTTCTCGGTCGACCGCGCAGTGAACTGGCTGCGGCAGGCCGGCGTGCCGCTCGCCAAGGTGCATATCGGTTACGCCGCCTACTCGCGTAACGCGCGTCAGGCGCAGATCACGCAGGTCAGCGGGCTGCGCGGCAGCTATTCGCCGGGCGACGACATGACCGTCGGCACGTTCGAATCGGGTACCACGGAGTACTACGACGTGCTGCGCAACTACCTCGATCTGGAAAACGGCACGGCACGCCATGGCTTCACGCTTTATACCGATCCGGTGGCCGATGCGGATTTTCTCTACCAGCCGTCGAGCGGTCTGTTCATGTCGCTCGACACGCCACGTACGGTGCGCGCCAAGGGCGACTACGTCAAACGCAACGGTCTGGGCGGTCTCTTCACGTGGACCATCGATCAGGACAACGGGGTGCTCGCCAACGCCGCGCACGAGGGGCTCGGGCAAAAAACGACTGTCTCGCACATCGACATGACCCCGTTTTACTTCAGCGGGAAAACGTCGCTCGACGACTCGACGGAGGTATGACGATGCGCTTTCTCTTGTCTCGGCTGATGGAACCGTCGACATGGGCGGGGCTGACGGGGCTTTCGGTTGCGCTCGGCATGTCACCCGACGTCATGCATGAGCTGGCGCAGGCGGGGGCCGCCGTGGCGTCGCTTGCGGCCATGGCGTTACCCGAGAACGCGGCACGCCGCCGTCTGACCGACGAGGTGTCTGGTCAGCCCTAAATCACGTCGATGCGCACGTAGATGCGCACGTCGATGCGCACGTTAATTTGCACGTCGATGTGCACATCGATCCTTCACATCAGGCTTTGCGCATGGGCCGCCGGCGAACCGATATCGAGCTGGCGGCTCATGTATGCAAATAATCGTCACAACGGCTCAACTTTTCGCGACACACGTCGCTATACGTTAGAAGATGGGGCGCGCCTCGTTACAGCGCGCCGTCGGGAGGTTTTGGGAAGCTCAGGAAAGCTGTCATCCAGATCCGCTATGATCGCGCCGATGCAAATAGCAATGAGACGCCCAGAGCCCCAGCAAGTAAGTCAGGCAGTTGCGGCAACGAAGTCCCTCAGCATGCATGACAGATGCGTCGCAGGACGCTCGCCGGCACGGTGCCTTCGCAGGGCCGGTCAGGACGAGCCCGGCGGCGCCCCCAAGATCACCACGATCGACGACGACCAGACTTACCAGAGATTCACCGGGGGCCTTATGAAGCTGATCTTGCTGGCGCTAGCAGCCTCGCTGCTGACGCTTTTCATGATGGTGCAGGCACGCAGCGATGCGAGCGACGTCACCATCTCCACGGCCCAGGCGCAACCGGCCGGCATGAACGTGAGCGAGCGTGCGCGTACGCGCAAGGACATGGCGATGTGGAACGCCCGCCGCAAAATGCACGTGGTCCGGCAGGAGGACTGAGCGTCCGTGCTTCGACGTTGCCGCCATTTTTCGGCGGCTTTCGGCGGCTTTCGGTGTTTGTCGGGCGCAGGTCCGGCCGTTTGCCGGCATCCAACGGCAGCGACATGCTGCGCCGCACCAAATTTGGGCATCCTCGAACAGCGTCCTATAGTGGAAAGGCACATAGGAGAGGAGACAAAAACGATGCCCACCTTCCACTTCAATCTCTACGACCTGACCTTGTTCCTGCCGATGGCAGTGGCAGGCGCCCTGCTCGTTGGCGGTATCCCGGTCGCCACCCGAACGACGCGCTACAGCTTGCGTGCCGTCGGCGCCGTGGTCGGTGCGCTCGTCGCCCTGCTTGTGGTGGAGGCGCTGCCGGTGCTCGTGTAAGCCGGCTCGCGCTTCAGCCCGCATCGAACGAGGAAGGTCTTGCGCGTGCCCCGCGCGCGGTGCGCGGCTTTTCCTCGACATTTCGAACACCTGTACCGCGTGCGTAGTTGGCACGCGACATGGCATCGCATGCGCGTTCGCGACCCACCGCCGCGATGCCGTCACGACGCTGTCATCGCCGCCGCCTAAGCTCATGCAAGGCAACTTCGGTTGCGCTGTCACCCTCTCTGTTGCGCCGCCGACCCGCTCGGCGGCTTTTTTTATGCAGGACACCGGCGAACATACCCGACGATTTCAACGTCGGTGCTTGCCCTGTGTTGTCCTGCCATGCGGTGCGCCATCGCCTACAATCACCGGAAGTGCAACGCCATGCGCGTGTTTTCGAAGGGATGTCCCGGGGAATTGCGCCATGCCGACAGAGGAGGTCTTCGCATGTCCGACGCGTTCTCCCGCGCCTTCGCCGTCGTCGTCAATCAGTACCGTTCACCGCGTCAGTACACTGTCTCGGTCGAGCGGGCCAGCGAGATGATCGCCAAAAACGTCGGCCTGTTCTCCGACGGTTTCGCCGCCGAACCGCACCTGATCGTGGGACTGTTCGAAACCGAAGCCGAAGCGTGGGCGCTCGCCCGGCGCCTCCAACGCACCCGCACCACCATGCAGGCGCTGCTTCAGACGCCGGCGCGTGCGGCATCCCCCTCATCCCCCACCCCCGTTTCCGTTTGGCCGCCGGAACTCGATCCAAGCGATGGATGATCGATCGGCGATCGACGGATCGCCGTTGTGAATTCGGCCTCACGATTTGGCCTCACGGCACGGTCCGTGAAAAAAGACGGGCCGACATCCGATGTCCAGCGTAGAATTCGGAATTCCAGATATCACGGATCGTTGGCTAACGCCGACACGCCAAAACCGTCATGCCGTCCTCTGCCGCCCCCGAAGCTTCGCTCGCGCCATTGTCCCCCCTCGCGAGTTCGCCGGTCCTCATCGATCAGGTCTACTCGCGTCTGCGCGACGCCATCGCCGATCTCACGCTGGCGCCGGGCGAACGCATCCGGCAGGCGGAACTCGCGGACTCGCTCGGGGTATCGCGTCAGCCGGTCAGCCATGCCCTGCAATTGTTAAAGCGCGACGGATTGGTGTGCGACAGCGGGCGCCAGGGTCTGGAAGTCGCGCCGATCGACACCGACCGTCTGCGTCAGCTGTATCAAGTGCGCACCGCGCTCGACGGACTCGCCGCCCGGCTCGCCGCCTGCCGGGTCGTTGACGGCACGCTGCGCGCGCCTGAGCTGCGTCGGTTGCAGGATGCCGTCGCCGCCGGGATGGCCATGACGCGCGGCACGCCGGTGGCGCGTCAGGTGCGCGTCGAAGTGGCGTTCCACACGGCGCTGCACGACGCGTCGGGCAATCCGCTGATCGCTCAGACCGTCGCGCCGCAATGGCCGCACATCATGCGCGCGATGGCCGCAACGCTAGACGCATTGCCGATGCAGGAAGTCGTCTGGCACGAGCACGGCGACATCGTGGCGCGCATCGCGGCCGGCGACGCCGATGGCGCCGAATCCGCCGCACGCGAGCACACGGAAATGGACGGCGGCAACGCCCGTCGCGAGTGGCTCGCCCGCCTGAAGCAATCGAACTGAAGCAAGCCAACTGAAGCAAGCGAACGGAAACAGGCGATCCGTTACCGCACCGCGCGGGGCGCGCCCGACCCGACTGACTCAACCTGATGCCCCGGCGCCGAGGCATCGAACCGACTGCCTTCATGCAAGCCGTCATCTCCGCCGCGTTTCCCGTCTTCGGACTGATTTTTTTGGGGTATCTGTGCGCGCGCCGCGCCTGGCTGGGCAGCGCCGCGCTCGACGCGCTCAATCGCTTCGTGGTCTACCTTGCCCTGCCCGCCGTACTGTTCCAGTCGACGGCGCAAATCACGTGGGCGGAACTCATCAATCCGGGGTTTCTCGGCGCCTTCGGTGGCGGCATGGCCGCCACCTTCGCACTGTCGTTTGTGCTCGACCGCACGGTCCGCGGGCGACTGACCGACGCGAGCATCGAAGGCATGGGCGCCGCGTATCCGAACGCCGGCTTCATGGGCTTTCCGCTTTGCCTCGTGGCGTTCGGCCCGGCCAGTATGCCGGCCGTCGTCGTCGCCATGCTGCTCACGGCGACGGTGCTCTTCGCGATCTCCATCGCGATCATCGAGACGGATCTGCAAACGACACCGGATTGGCGGCGTACCGCCGGGTTCGTCGCTCGCGCCCTGATCCGCAATCCGCTGGTCGTCTCGCCGTTCGTCGGCATGGCATTCGCCGCGATCGGCATTGCGCTGCCGGCCCCCGTACTGCGCTTCACGACGCTGCTCGGCGGTGCTGCCAGCCCGTGCGCGCTAGTGGCTATCGGCATGTTTCTCGCGCAAAGCGCCGGCGCGGCGAAGGAACCGCGAATGGCTCACGCGGTGGGACGCCTTGTCGGACTGAAGCTGGTGTTCCAACCGGCGATCACCGCCTTTCTGGCGTTTCGCGTCTTCGATCTGCCGGCGATCTGGGCACACAGTGCACTTCTGCTCTCGGCGCTGCCCATCGGCACCGGACCGTTCATGCTGGCGCAATTGTATGGACGCGAAGCCGCCGTCGCCTCCCGCGCCATTCTGATTTCGACGGTTCTTTCGGTGGTCACGGTATCGCTGCTGATCGGCTGGTTCAGCGTTCGGTAAGCCAACGATCGCCAACCGCCATCGACAGGTCAGCCGATGCGACGTAAGCGAGGTAAGCAAACGCATGCGGCGCGTCTGACAACGCATACGGCAACATATATTCGGCCGCGCTGCGCCCCCTAGCGCAAACTCGCCGCCGGCGCGACCACGACGCGATCGCGCCCCGAGCGCTTCGCGGTGTATAGCGCGGCATCGGCCGCGCCGAGCAACCGCATCGGCAGCGTGTCCGGATCGGCGATATCGCGCGGATCGACACTCGCCAGCCCGATGGAAATCGTCAGCGGCACGAGCGCGCCGTCGTCGTCGGGCACTTCGAGTCGCGCAACCGCACGACGTACACGCTCGGCCACCGTGCCCGCCCAGTTCTGCTCGGTCTGCACGAGCAACGCGGCAAACTCCTCACCGCCATAGCGCGCCAGCGTATCCGTCACCCGAAGCTGGGCGCGCATGCACACACTTGCCGCGCGCAGGGCGCGATCGCCGGTCGCGTGTCCGTGACTGTCGTTCACTCGCTTGAAGTGGTCGATGTCGATAAGCAGACACGCCAACGGCGCACCGTAACGTGCGCCCCGAATGACCTCCTCTCTGAGACGCTGATCGAAATAGCGGCGGTTCGACAAACCCGTCAGTGGGTCCGTCAGTCCGATGCGCTTGAGACGCTCGCGATTCCACATGTTCTCGAGGCACACCGCGACGACCGCACCGAAACGTTCGAGGAAGTCGGTCGCCATTTCGGGCGCGAAGCGACGCGCGTCGCGACTCCCCAACGCGATTACGCCGATGTAGCGTCCGTTGCGCGCGAGCGGCATGACGACGGCGCTCGCGGGAGGACGTGCCCCGAACAACGACGCATGGCGTTCGCGCGGCGCACCGATCCAGAGTTGGCCGTTGCCGCACACGGCGGCGAAGGTACTGGCGTCCTGCGCGATGCACAGGCCCGCGTCGAGCGCGCGGATGCCTTCGGCGGTGTCGATGAGATCTCGCAAGGTGTCGTCGACTTCCGCGAGCATCAGCCGCACGCCGGAGAGATCGAAGTCATGACGCAGGCGGTTGAGCACCACTTCGAGGAATTGACAGAAGTCCGGCGCCCCCATGAGCGCCAGTTCGATGTCCTGGAAACGTTTTAGCGAACGCTCATTGCGCTGGACGGTTTCCAGCAGCGATTGCAAAGTGTCGAGCGTCGGTGCCTGATTGGTTGCCACGTAAGGTCTCGAGAGACACGCGGCACTGCGCGGCCGCCTAGCGTGCTTGCCTCACCATGATGACGTCATGTCAACGCTTGTTGCAATGCCATCGTGAAGCGATCAAGAGGTCATCATGAGGCCATTAACGGCACCGCCCTCTCAAATTTGAGGGTGATGCGCATCTATTTTGCAGCCGCCAAATCGAGCCATGACGTGCGCCGCCAGCGTTCCTAGGGAAAATACTTATCCCAAAGGACAGCGATGCGGCAGCGCACAAAAATCGCCCATTTTGGTGCATGACGGCGTTTGGGCGGTCGGCCGGCCATCGCACCATCTCGACAAGGCATTTTTGCGGCCCTACAATCGCGCCCGCTCGTCAGTGCGCGCTCAGCGATATATGTCATCGCATCCAGTGACGAACGGGCTGCCCGTCACGACGCCACCCCCGAATCCGCAACCCCGTTCGCGCCCGATTCGGCGCACGCCATCATTCCCACGGAGGCACCGTTGTCCAAGCTCTACCCGCGCGCCCTGCGCAATGCGTACGTCGCGCTCTCGCTCGCCCTTGCCGCCACGCTCACCACGTCGGCGTTCGCCGCCTCGCACGTCTCCGCTTCGCACACTGCATCCGGTCGGCATGCGAAGTCGCATACGAAAACAAATATTAAGGCGAATGCGAAAGTGCATACGCCGAAGGCCAGGCGAGGCGTAACGAAAGCGTCGGCCAAACCGGCGCCTCGGCATCACGTGAAGACATCGTCGTCAACGTCGGCACACCTATCAAAATCTTCAGGTACGCATCGCGCTGACGATCATCGAAAGTCCGGCCACACAAATCGCATGTCGAAGGATCGCAAGCCGGTGAAGACGCGCCATACGCTGGCGCCGAAGACAACGCATCGGGCGCATCCGACCCTCGCGAGCAAGCACCGCACGCGCTCGCGTGCCTGATGTTCGCTGAGGCTGGCTGAGGCTGATTCATGCCGGTTAGCGCGGCATGGGGCGGCTTGGGGTCGCCCCATGCCAGGGGGCACAACGTCTGTCACGCCGAGCGCATATCGCAATGACGCACGCGTGAAACGCCGGCGCGTCGCCGCACGCGTTGTGCCGGTACCACAAGGGATTGTCGACGCGTCGTGTCGCTTCGAATTTTTCGTCGAATGCTTTTGAGCAACGTGTCACTCGGATGTCTCACTTCGGCGACGAGACTTCTCGGCAACCGGGAAACACCGAAGGGAAATGACACAAGTCGCATACGCGCCCTGAGTCGCGATGACGTATGCACAACGATGCCGAGCGCGACGCGTGGCGCGAGATGGCGAAATCGGTTCGACCGGCCGTCCGGCAATCTCGAATGCATGTCGCATCGCAGCGAAAAACGGCTGGAAACTGGCGTGGATCAACAATCCCACAGTTTCCCTGCTTGACACCTTCCCACCTTTCCCGTAAAAAAACGGGTGCATGAACGTTGTATGGCGAGTCTTGTGTCATCTAATGTCGCCCTCTGCGTCAACTCGGTTGTACCTGATCAGCTTTAATGTCATGCGCTCGCTGAGCATCTCGCTCGCTCATTTGAAAACTTTAAGGATTTAAGAAATGGCAACTGGTACCGTCAAGTGGTTCAACGACGCCAAGGGTTTTGGTTTTATTACGCCGGACGAAGGCGGTGAAGATCTCTTCGCCCACTTCTCGGAAATTCAAGCGAAGGGCTTCAAGTCGCTGCAAGAAAACCAGAAGGTCACCTTCGAAGTGAAGATGGGACCGAAGGGCCGTCAAGCCAGCAACATCCAGCCGGTCTAAGGCCTGGTGATTCGCTGAGCGGTCGCTAACGCGACCGACGCGCCTCGGGCAGTGCGCTGACCCTAGCCACTGCCCGAACGAAAAAACCCCGCTCAGGCGGGGTTTTTTCGTTGCAGCCCGGGATGTCGGACCTGCGCCGAACCGTCGTCAGACAGCGCGCGGCTTCACGCGACCGGCCGCTTCCACCGCATGGCTGCGCGCCACGTCCAGATCGTTGTCGTACGCGAGTGCCACACCCATGCGGCGCTTGACGAAACTCTCCGGCTTGCCGAACAGACGAATGTCCGTCTGCGGCACTTGCAGCGCCTGATCCACGCCGTCGAACACGATGCCCTTCGCGTCCACACCGCCATAGATGACAGCGCTCGCGCCCGGCGTCTTGAGCGTGGTGTTGACCGGCAGACCGAGAATCGCGCGCGCGTGCAGTTCGAACTCGTTCTGCCACTGCGTGATCATCGTCACCATACCGGTGTCGTGCGGACGCGGACTCACTTCGCTGAACCATACGTCGTCGCCCTTCACGAACAGTTCGACACCGAAGATGCCCTGCCCGCCGAGGTTGTTCGTCACGTCGCGCGCGATCACGCGAGCGCGTTCGAGTGCGACGGACGACATCGGATGCGGCTGCCAGCTCTCGACGTAATCGCCGCTGACCTGCTTGTGCCCGATCGGCGCACAGAAGTGCGTCTCGATCTGCGCATCGGCGCCGCGCGCACGCACGGTCAGCAAGGTGATCTCGTAGTCGAAATCGATGAAGCCTTCGACGATGATGCGGCCATGGCTCACGCGCCCGCCCGCCATCGCATAGTCCCACGCGGCCTGAACGTCGGCCGCGCTGTCGATCTTGCTCTGCCCTTTACCCGAACTGCTCATGACCGGCTTGACGATGCACGGATACCCGATGCCGCCGTCGATGGCGGCCTGCAACTGCTCCAGCGAGTCGCAGAACTGGTACGGACTCGTGGGCAGCCCCAGCGTCTCGGCCGCCAGACGGCGAATGCCCTCGCGGTCCATCGTGAGCCGCGCCGCCCGTGCGGTCGGGATCACCCGCACCACGCCATCGGCTTCCAGCGCTTCGAGCATCGGTGTGGCAATCGCTTCGATCTCGGGCACGACGAGATCCGGCTTCTCGGCCTCGATCAGCGCCTTGAGTTGCTCGGGATCCGTCATCGCGATCGTGCGCGCATAATGCGCCACCTGCTGCCCCGGCGCGTTCTCGTAACGATCCACCGCAATCGTCTCGACACCGAGACGCTGCAACGCGATCAGCACTTCACGGCCGAGTTCGCCGGCGCCCAACAACATGACCTTCGTCGCGCTCGGCGACAGCGGAGTTCCGATAGTGGTCATTTGCGACCTTTGGAGAGTGAGGAATTAGGAAGGACGACGGGAACGGCGAGCGCAAGCGCCTCTCGCGTCATGCGCGTCGTACGGGAAAAACGTATTGTAGCGAGCCTGCCCGGCGCTGCGGCGGTCTCCGCTCGTCGATGTCGCGATGCGGGATCAGACCAGTGCCCCACGCAACACGCGGCGGCAGCTTGCGACCATGCACGCCTGCGTGTCCTCATAGCCGGTGAGCACCCACGCCGTGCCGGCGTTCGTCATCGCGCCGACGAGCGCCAGACCGACAATACGCGCCTGCGCCTGGGCGTCGTCGTCGTCGGGTGCCGGCGTCGCCGCCATGCCGAGAATCAGCTTCGCGAATTCGAAGATGTAGCGCTGATAGGTCTGGTCCGTCTCCGCACTCACCCCCATGACTTCGAGCAGCAACACGCGCGCCGCATGCGGATCGCGCAAGAACGAGAAGAAAGCGTGCAGGCCGGCGTCGAGGCGTGCGTCGAGCGTCGGCGCGCTCGCGGCGATCGCCACCTGCAACCGTTCCAGTAATGTCTGCGCGTGATGCGCGTACGTCGCCCGCAACAGATGTTCCATGTTGTCGAACGCCGCATAGAAATACCGGTCGTTGAGTTTCGCCGCCCCGCACACCGCGCGCACGGTCGCCCGACGAAAGCCGACGGTGCCGAACACCTCCGTCGCGGCGTCGATCAGCGCGGCACGACGCGCCTGCTCCCGCTGCGCCTGCCCGACGCCGCCATAGCGCCGCCCGCCGCTCACCGTCTTTGTCAACGTCTTCGCCACCGCCATCGCCGCGTCCTTCGATTCGAGTGCCTGTTCCATTTCGCTATTTGACATCACCCAGACGGAAAACTAAAGTGGTGACAAACATCACCAAATTCACATGACCTCATGGCAGCCCGCGCGGGCACCCGCACACGACGAGGCAGACGACATCGACGCCGCATCGAAGGAGACAGTGCAATGAAGACATTCACGGACAAGGTCGCCGCCATCACCGGGGCCGGTTCCGGCATGGGTCGCTCGCTCGCGTGCGAACTGGCGCGTCGTGGCGCGCATCTCGCGCTGTCCGATATCGACGAAGCGAGCGTCGCCGACACCGCCGCCGCTTGCCGCGCGCTCGGCGTGCGCGTCACGTCGCAGCGACTCGACGTGGCCGACCGCGAGGCCGTGTTCGCCTGGGCGCGCGACACGGCGGCAACGCACGGCAAGGTCAATCTCGTCTTCAACAATGCCGGCGTCTCGCTATCGGTGCCGGTCGCAACCGCACGCCAGGAAGACTTCGCGTGGCTGATGAATATCAATTTCTGGGGCGTCGTGCACGGCACGCAAGCGTTCCTGCCCTACCTGAACGACGCCGGCGAGGGGCACATCGTCAACACGTCGAGTCTGTTCGGGATCATCGCAATGCCGACCCAATCGGCATACAACGCCAGCAAGTTCGCCGTGCGCGGCTTTACCGAAGCCTTGCGTATGGAACTCGACCTGATGCGCTCGCCAGTGTCTTGCACCTGCGTGCACCCGGGGGGCGTGGCGACCAACATCGTGACGACCTCGCGTATCGACGAGAGCATGACCGCCTTCACCGGCATCGACACGCAGACGCACCGCCGCCGTGCCAACAAGCTCATCGACGTCACCAGTGCGGACGCCGCCGCGCGGCAAATTCTCGCGGGTGTCGAGCGCAATGCCCGACGTGTGCTCGTGGGCCCCGACGCCCGACGCGTGGACAAACTCGTCCGCCTGCTCGGCGCACGCTATCAGGCGATGGTCGTCTGGTGCTATCGCCGCGCCGCCATGTCGCGCAAACGCGCCTGCGCCGCCACCGGCGCACGTTCGGCCGCGACCGAATCGTCCACACACTGACGTGTTCCCCCTGAAGGACGCCCCCGCAGTAATCGCGCTGATGTACTCACCCTTGATGTACTCACCCTGATGTAAGCACCCTGCCGAGGACCCTGTCATGACGCCCCACGCCACAGCAACCGATATCGCGAACGCCAGCGCGAGCGGCATGCATCTCGATGTCGTCATCGTCGGCGCCGGGCTGTCCGGTATCGCGGCGGCCCACTATCTGCGCGAGCGATGCCCGCACACGCGCTTCGCCATGCTCGAAGCACGTCAGTCGCTCGGCGGCACATGGGATCTGTTCCGTTACCCCGGCGTGCGCTCCGACTCGGATATGTTCACGCTCGGCTTCAGCTTCCGCCCATGGACAAGCGATCGGGCCATCGCCGAGGGCGGCGAGATCCTCGACTATCTGAAGGAGACGGCCCGCGCCGAAGGCCTCGACGGCCTGATCCGCTATGGCCACAAGGTGCTCGAAGCTCGCTGGGATTCGAGCGTGGCGCGCTGGACGCTCGATGTCGAACAGACCCATGCCGACGGCCGTCGCGAGACACGATCGCTCACCTGCCGCTTCCTGTTCATGTGCAGCGGCTACTACGCCTACGACGCGGGTCACGCGCCCACGTGGCCCGGCATGGCGTCGTTTACCGGGACCGTGGTACATCCCCAGCACTGGCCCGCCGAGCTCGACTATCGCGACAAGCGGGTCGTGATCATCGGCAGTGGCGCCACGGCGGTGACGCTGCTGCCGAACCTGGCCATGCGCGCAGCGCACGTCACCATGTTGCAGCGCTCGCCCAGCTACATTCTGTCGATGCCCCAGCGCGACGGCATGGCCGAGCGCCTGCGTGCATGGCTGCCGGCGGGTGCGGCGCACCGGATCGTGCGCATGAAGAACGTGCTGATCACGCTCGGCTTCTACAACGCCTCGCGACGCTGGCCGCGTGCCGTCCGACGCGTACTGATCCGGCGCGCCGCACGACAAGCGCAAGGCCACGCCGACGTCGAGCGCGACCTTACGCCGCGCTACAACCCCTGGGATCAACGCCTTTGTCTGGCGCCCAACGGCGACATCTTCAAAGCGTTGCGAAGCGCACGCGCCGACATCGTGACTGACGAAATCGTCAGCTTTACGCCGCACGGTCTTTCGCTCAAAAGCGGCAAAACGCTCGACGCGGACATCGTCGTGACCGCCACCGGCCTGCGCGTGCAACTCATGGGCGGCGCGCGACTGATCGTCGACGGCCAACCCGTGGTGCTGGCCGACACCGTCGCGTACAAAGGCATGATGTACAGCGGCGTGCCGAATCTGGCATCGATCTTCGGCTATACGAATGCGTCGTGGACACTGAAGGCGGAGCTCATCGCGCAATACGTCTGTCGTCTGATCCGTCACATGGATGCGCATGGTGCCGACACGTGCGTGCCGCAGTTGCGCGACGCAGAGCAAGGCGAGTTGCCGGCGATCGGACTGACCTCGGGGTACATCCAGCGGGCGGCGGGCGTGCTGCCCAAACAAGGCGCACGCAAGCCGTGGGTGTTCTATCAAAGCTATCTGCGCGACTTGCGCCTGATGCGCTGGGGCAGCGTCGACGACGGCGTCATGCGGTTCGAGCGGCGCGCCACCCGGCAATGCGACGCAGCGTCGCATCGCGAAGCAGCGCCACACCTTGCTACGATGCGTTCCGAGTGACGTCTTTTCCTCATCCCGCGCTACGACACGACACCATGCTCATTGCCTACCTGCTCGCCTGCCTCGTCATCGCCCTCGCCGCAGCGGTATTCGTGCTGATGCGCTTCACGCGTCGCGTGGCACGCCGGGCTGAGGCCGCCGTGCCGCCGGACGGCCAGTTTCTCGACATCGACGCGGAGCGCCTGCACTACGTCGACTTCGGGCATGGCCCGGCCATCGTGTTCGTTCACGGGCTGTGCGGTCAGTTGCGCAACTTTGCCTACCTGCCGCTCGCGGCGCTCGCCCGCACGCACCGCATCGTGCTCATCGACCGACCGGGCTCGGGGTACTCCTCACGCGCGGCGACTCGCGACGGCGCCATCGATTGGCAAGCGAGCGTCGTCGCGCAGGTCATCGACCGGCTCGCACTGGACCGTCCGCTCGTGGTGGGGCATTCGCTCGGCGGCGCGGTAGCGCTCATGCTCGCACTCGACCATGCCGAGCGTGTCGGGGCGCTCGCGCTGATCGCGCCGCTCACGCAGCCGGTGTCCGACGTGCCCGCCCCGTTCCGCGGGCTCGCGATTCGCAGCGCGTGGTGGCGTCGCTGGGTTGCACGCACGCTGGCCGTGCCCATCGGCATGATGACGGGACGCACGACGCTCAGCTACGTCTTCGGGCCGGAAGATGCGCCTAAAGACTTCCTCATACGTGGCGGCGGCGTGCTGGGCTTTCGTCCGGGCAACTTCGAAGCGGGCAGCGTCGATATCCTCGCGGCCGAGCGCGACATCGCCGGGCTCGCCGCACGCTACGCCGAATTGACCGTGCCCGTCGACATTCTGTACGGACGCGGCGACCGCATTCTCGACTACCGCGTGCACGGCGAGCGTATGCCGACGGCCCACCCGGGGGTGCGTCTGGCACTCGTCGATGGCGGCCACATGCTGCCCGTGACACAACCCGAAGCGACGATGCAATGGCTACACGACGTTGCCGCACGCATGCCCTCGACGCCCAACTACCGCCCGCGCAACGACGTAATGACCGTGCCTGCGCAAGCCGCCAACGACGCGGCCTGAGCCGTCGCCCATCAGGGGTCCCCCCGCCTGCGGCCACCGCTTTCCGGTGGCACACTAGGGACTTTCAGAATTCGCGCGGCTTGCGTGCACACGTCCCATGGCAGATCGCCCCGATCGTACCGATCGTACCGACAGGCCGGCGTCAGCGTCCGCCGACGCCGCCTACACATCGCAAACACCGCACGTGCCGCACATGCCTCAGACGGCTTCGCGTATGGCTGCGAGTCTCGTCGTGCTGCGCGAGCGAGCCAGCGGCATGGAAGTGCTGCTGTTAAGACGCGCGGTTCGCGCCAACGACTTCAGTTCCGACGCCTATGTCTTTCCCGGCGGCGTGGTCGACGCCGGCGACCGCCGCGCACATGGGGTCTGCGACGATCTCGACGACGCGACGGCAAGCGCACGTCTCCGGATTCCCGAAGGCGGTCTCGATTATTACGTTGCCGCTATTCGGGAATGCTTCGAAGAAACCGGTGTGCTTTTCGCGCAAGACGTCGCCGGCACCGCACTCGATCCGCAACGCCTCGACGCCCTGCGCGCGCAACGCGAAGCGCTGCATGACGGAACGATCGACATCGCGTCGCTCTGCCAGTCGTCGAACGTGCGACTCGCACCTCGGCATCTGCACTACCTGAGTCACTGGGTCACACCGCTCGCGCTCCCCAAGCGATTCGACACACGCTTCTTTCTCGCCATGCTGCCGTCGGACCAGCCGGTCGACGTAGATCGTATCGAGACGGCGGCGCATCGTTGGATGCGTCCGCAATATGCGCTCACGCATGCGGATCAGTTGCGTCTACTGCCACCGACGCGCAAGCTGCTGGCGTGGCTGGACGGCATGGACAGCGCCGCGCAGGCGATAGCGACCGCGAGTGCATTGCGTGAGATCCCGCGCATTCAACCTCGTCTCGCCCAGGGGAAGCGAGGACGATGGCCGATCACGCCGGACGAACCGGCGTGGGCCGAACTCTCGCTGGTCGATCCGGCCGAGCAAGGCACCGGCAGCTACGACATCGAGCCGGGCCGTATCGTCACGCTCATGCCGGGCGTGCTGCGTGTGAGCGCGTCGAACCCGGGCATGATGACCGGCCCCGGCACCAACACATACCTGATTGGCGGCGGCCCCCAGAACGCCTGGGCTGTCATCGACCCGGGTCCCGACGACGCCGCGCACATCGACGCGATCCTGCGGGCGGCGACCGGCGCCGTCCGGCAAATTTTCGTCACGCATACCCATCGTGATCACTCGCCCGGCGCGAGGTTGCTAAAGGAAAAAACGGGGGCGACCACTTACGGCATGGCCGCCCTGCACGACGAAGGGCAGGACACGAGCTTCGTGCCGGACGTCACACTTGCCGACGGCGACGAGGTGACATTACCGGACGGCCGCCGCCTGCGTGCGATCCATACGCCCGGGCATGCCGCGAATCACCTGTGCTACGGGCTGAACGAGGCGAGCCTCGTTTTCACCGGCGATCATGTCATGCAAGGGTCGACGGTGGTCATCAACCCGCCGGATGGGCACATGGCGACGTATTTGGCGTCGCTGGAAAAGCTCGCGGCGCTCGATGCGCGGTGGCTTGCGCCGGGGCATGGGTTCGTGATGGATCGTCCGGCGCAGCGGATTGCAAGGCTCATCGCCCATCGGCTTGCACGCGAGGCGAGTACGCTGGCGGCACTCCGGCAGGTCGGCCCGGCGAGCATCGAGACGCTGACGCCGGTCGTCTACGCCGATGTGCCGGCCGCGCGCCATGCGGTGGCGAAGCGCTCGCTGCGCGCCCACCTCGAGAAACTCGCGGAAGATGGCCGCGCCGCAGTGTCGTCGGATGGACGGTGGCGCTCGCTCGAAGCGACCGACGCGGCCTGATGGCGTCGTCCAACGATACCCATGCACGGTGGGCGGGCGCTTCGTGGACAAAAACCGGATAAACAACCGGATAAGAAATCGGATAAAAAATCGGATAAGAAAGCGTGCAAAAGCGAGGGCAAAGCCGGAGGCAAAGGCCGCGCGATGGGCCCCGAGGCACTCAGGGTGCAGTGACGTCGATCGGCTCCGTATCGGCGCCGTTCGCGATGGCCCTGGCGGCGAACTCGACGATGTCGTCCTCGAACTCGACGAACTGATCGAAAAGGGCTTCACCGCGGGCATCGACGCCCGACAGGCGATTGAGCGAAGCGCGATCGATCTGACAGGTCCGGACCCGACCGTCGACGCTGACATTGAAGCGCACGGCCTCGCCTTCGTTCCAAAGAACGAGGCCGCCGTGCAAAAAAGTGCTCATGACTGTCTCTCCGATGGCGTAAACGTCGAAAAACGCATTGCCCTGCCGAAAATCCTAGCACGTTCGAATTCCATGAGTGACGTTGCGGGGACATGCCAAGTGCACAAAAGCCATCTCGCGGACGAAAAAAAACCCACCTGAGGGAGGTGGGCTTCAAAACCGGGAGGCATGGGGCACCATGATCTACCCGGGAAGACAGGGTCATGAAAACATGACGAAACCATTATGGACGTGCCTGCCCGGCCCGACGTTCTGCGTCGAACAACGATTTAGACGTAGATCAAACTTTGTGATCGCCCCACGGGCAGCCAGCGCCGCCCGGCCTAACCCGTTCGGATGAGATTGGGACTCGACTGATGCGGTGGGGCGACCTCCCCGGCCCCAGGCGAACGCCTCGCCAGTCAGACGAGCCGACAGCGATTTCACCCAAATGCCTGTCGAGCCGCCAGTTCAAGCGTTGCTCAGTCTTACCGCGCGCAGCCCCCTCCCGATCAGAACCTTTTTTCGAAAACATTACGTCAGCGAAGTTTTCGCCACGATTGCGAAGCGATGCACACCACTCGCTTGCCTGCGGCCCGGGCCGGTCTCTAGACTGCCTCGGGCTCGTATCGAATGCAGAGGCACGGCCGCGCTGCACGATACGGCGCTTCGCGGTGCTGTCGTCTTGATGGGGTCCGATGACGGCGCAGCGTTTCCAACAGCGTTACCCATCGGAGCATCCCGAATCATCATGAAAACGATCACGTCAACGACGGTGCTCTCAGCCGCAGCGCTCGCGGCGAACTGCCTGTTTTTCACACTGGCTCACGCAAGCGGTGCGCAGACCGCCGGCGCCAGTACACCATTCGTCACCGTCGAGGCCGAATCCGGACACCTCGATGGCGGCGCCACGCTTCGCGCACTGCCGCCTGGCGCACCGGTGCCGAAAGTCGCGACGCTGGAGCTTGAAGCGTCGGGCGGCGCCTTCGTCGAACTCACGCACACCGGGCAATCGGTGTCGATCGTCAATCCGGTCGCCAATGCCAATACTGTCGTGATTCGCGCGTCGATTCCCACGACAGCCGATACGACCGGCCAGTTGGCCACGATTAATCTTTACGTCAACGGCGTCTTCCGTCAGGCCGTCACGCTCAGTTCGAAACAGTCGTGGCAGTACCACGACGCGCGCACCCATCCGCGCGACCCGAACGCTGGCGGTGTGCCTTTCCACTTCTACGAAGAAAACCGCGCGTTTATTACCGGGGCGCCGATTCCGGCGGGCAGTGTGATCACGCTCAAGAAGGACGCGGGCAATCTCGCCGAGGTCTATGGCATCGACAGCGTCGATTTCGAAAGCGTCGCCGCGCCTCGCACACAACCGGCCAACTCGTTATCCGTTACGGACTATGGCGCCGACCCCACGTTCGGCACCGACTCGACGGCCGCCATTCAGCGCTGCATCAACGACGCCCGCGCCCGGTCGATGTCCGTGTGGATTCCACCGGGCAAATACCGGGTAAGCAGCCTTGCGTCGGGGGGCTTGGACATGACCGGCGTGACCGTGAACGGCGCGGGTATGTGGTACTCGACGATCTATCGAAATGTGCCGTTGCCGCCACCGTCGAAGCCGTGGCGGTCCAACATCAAACTGGGGACGAATTCGGTGATTCGCAACGTTTCGATCGATTCGAATGCGATCTATCGTGGAATCGGCGGCGATGGTGGCGACGATTACGGTCTGCTCTCACAAGGCAATAACTGGCTGATCGAGCGTGTGTGGATTCAGCATTGCGACGCGCAGTGGCTGAGTGGCAGCAATGGCACGATTCGCGACAGCCGCGTAGCCGACAGTTGGGGCGACGGCATCAATCTGAACAACGGCAATACGCTCGATCCGCAGAAGCTTGGCGTGAATCTCACCGCGCAAAACAACTTCGTTCGCGGCACTGGTGACGATGGCATCGCGACCTATTCCGACGCCGGCGCTGCCGGGACCAACAGTCAGATGGACGGCACGAAGATCATCAACAACACGTCGGTCGCGCCTTATTGGGCGAATGGGTTGCGTATCGCGGGCGGCAAGCATGTGCTGGTGCAGGGCAATCGGGTTCAGGATCCGTCGTCGGGCAATGGCATGGACGTGAGCATCTTCGGCGCGACGGGGCAACCGCTGGAGTCGGGCACGATTACCGGCAACCTCGTGTTGCGCGGCGGGGGATGGGATGGCACGGATCGGCACGGCATGCACGTCGGCTCATCGAACACGAAAGCGGCGCCCACCAATGTCGAGATCAGCAACAACGTGATTCAGGATTCGCGTCGGGCTGGGCTCAAGATCGGTACGGTGACGAACATCCTCGACGTCCATGGCAACACCATCGTGCATCCGGCAACGCAAGGCGTCTGGATTGCAAAAGGCGTGTCTGGCTCAGGCAATTTCGTGGCGAATACCGTGACGAATCCGAATGCGGGACAGACGGTGTTTCAGAACGACTCGCCCGCGACATTCGGCGTGACGCAAAGCGGAAATTCGTGGGATTGAGCATTGGCATAGATGGCTCACTCGTCGACGCGCGGTAAGTTGACGGTGAGCGTTTGCCGCGTGCGACGACCCTGCGGCGCATCGATCACGCACGCGGGAGAAGAAATATTTCGAAGAAGTGAAAAAAGTGTTGGCAACGCGATAAAAATGTCGCTATACTCTTGTTTCTGTTCAGCGAGCAAGTCAAGGCGCTGATCACGGCGGTGGCCGTAGCTCAGTTGGTAGAGTCCTGGATTGTGATTCCAGTCGTCGTGGGTTCGAGTCCCATCGGTCACCCCAAAATTCCCTTGCAGTGCAAAGCGTAGTACTCCCCTTCCCGAATCGGGAAAATCTCCCAAGACAGCCAAAAGCTTAGATAGTCGATAGCGTTACGTGCGCGGACATTTGCAACGTGCTTCCGTTTCCGCTATGCGTCCTCGCCTCCTCACGTCACCGTGAATTTGCGCGTCAGGCGTCGGTGAACGCTTCGCGATTGCCGGCGACAATCATGGCACGCTCGGCACGCCGCCCGCTTTGCGTGCGGCTTCATGCTCATACGCAACAGGAGGGACGTCGCGATAATACGTCGCGCGCAGGCAGTGCCTCATGCCGCCGCCGACACCGCATCGTCACGTTCGGAAAATGCGCCCGCGCGTAATTGTGCGCGCGCTTCCTCGAACGCACCGACACCGGCTTTCAGACGCTTCGGATCGGACAACACACGACGCCAGCCACGCGCGCCCGGCACACCGCGGTACAACCCCAGCGCGTGACGCGTAATCGCCCCCAGATATTGTCCCTTATCGACTTGCGAGGCCGCGTACTCGATGAGCGCGTCCTCGACGGCTTCACGCGACTTTATCGGCGACGTGTCGCCATAAAAACGTGCGTCCACGCCTGCGAGCACATAGGGATTGTGATAGGCCTCACGCCCCAACATCACGCCGTCGACGTGACGCAGGTGTTGCTCGACTTCGTCGAGCGTCTTTACACCGCCGTTGATCAGGATTTCAAGGTGCGGGAAAACTTGCTTCAGACGGTAGGCATAGTCGTACTTCAGTGGCGGAATCTCGCGGTTCTCCTTCGGGCTGAGTCCCTTGAGAATTGCGTTGCGCGCGTGCACGATGAATGTCGTGCAGCCGGCGTCGGCAATCTTGCCCACGAAGTCCTCGACGAAAGCGAACGATTCGACGTCGTCGATACCGATACGATGCTTGACGGTGACGGGCACCTGCACCACGTCGCGCATCGCCTTAACGCAATCCGCGACCAGCGTCGGCTCGGCCATCAGACAAGCGCCGAACGCACCGCGCTGCACACGTTCCGACGGGCATCCACAGTTCAGATTGATCTCGTCGTACCCCCACTGCTCGCCTAATTTCGCTGCGCGTGCCAGATCCTGCGGCTCGCTGCCGCCGAGTTGCAACGCCACGGGATGCTCCACCGCGTCGAAGTCGAGATGGCGAGCGACATCCCCATGCAACAACGCACCGGTCGTGACCATCTCGGTATAAAGCCATGTGTGACGCGAGAGCTGACGATGGAAAACGCGACAGTGCGTGTCCGTCCAATCCATCATCGGTGCGACGCTAACGCGGCGGGAGGGTAAATTCATTGAAAATCTCTTACAAAACAGTCGATTACAGCGAAAAACGTAGTGCCCGATTTCCCAATTTTGGACGCCATTTAGGCTCGTTTTAGCACCCAAGTGCTACGGTGTAGCACCGAAAAAAGCCGTGTAGCACCGACGAAAACCTATGGGAACAATCTCAGTACGGGAACGAAAGGACAAAAGTATAGGGTATACGGCACAGATCCGCCTGAAGCGGGACGGGCGCGTGGCCTACACCGAGGCGAAGACGTTTGACCGTAGGCAGGCTGCGGCGGCGTGGATCGTCAAGAGGGAGAAGGAGCTGGCGCGGCCGGGGGCCATCGAAGCCGCAGCGGTGGTCGACCCTCTATTTAGTGAGGTGATCAGGAAATACGTCGACGAATCGATCAAGAAGATCGGGCGGACGAAGGCACAAGTACTGAATGCTGTTGCACGAGCGCCTATCGGGGAGAAGCGTTGCAGTCAGTTGGGAAGTACCGATTACGTTGATTTCGCGAAGAGCCTCGACGTCCTGCCCCAAACCGCGAGTAACTATATGTCTCACATCGGGGCGGTCGTCAACGTCGCGCGACCGGCTTGGGGATATCCGTTGTCGGAGCAAGCCTTGAAGGATGCGCGACGAGTGCTATCCCACCTCGGTCATACGGCCAAGTCTGCCAAGCGGGAGAGGCGCGCAAGTTTTGCTGAGCTGGATCTACTGCTCGAACACTTCGTGGGAATTCGCAAACGACATCCGAAAAGCGCACCGATGCAGTACATCGTGCCGTTCGCAATATTTTCGACGCGACGCCAGGAGGAAATCGTGACGATCAAATGGTCGAACTTGGATAGAGAAGGCTCACGGATACTCGTTCGTGACATGAAGCACCCAGGACAAAAAATCGGCAACGACGTCTGGTGCGACCTTCCCCCGGAAGCCATGCGCATTCTGTCTGCGATACCGCGACACGAAGGCGAAGACCGAATCTTCCCCCACACCACCGATGCCGTCGGAGCAGCATTCACGCGCGCATGCCAGTTTCTGCAAATTCAGGATCTGAGATTTCACGACCTGCGCCATGAGGGGACCAGTTGGCTGTTCGAGCAAGGCCTGTCGATACCTCGCGTGGCTGCCGTAACAGGACATCGAAGTTGGGCGAGCCTTAAGAGATATACGCATATCCGCGAGACCGGCAACCGATTCGCCACTTGGCCGTGGCTTGCGAAACTGACTCCGGCACTGGATACATGGTCCAGCAAGCCCTAGAAGACGCCAGAGGACCGCGTCGAGATTTGAACCGCAGGGCTTTTAATCCAATGGGCTGGGTCGGCAACGAGCTTCGAGACGGGCGACAAATATTTTGGAGTGTTGCATGGAGACGGTAAGCCATTGATTCTCAAGGAACGATATTTTCGGCGCGAGTAAGAACCGTGATGGACAGTCAAGTCGCTCAGGACCGCTTTGCAAGACCGATTGGCAACGCTTTACGCGTCTATGGCGCAACGTTTAGAGCTGCCGCCCAGCCTTGAGCCTCGGAACACTCAGAGGCTGAAATTCCCCCCGAGCGAATTCAAGTTGAGTGTCAATTGTGTTGTTAATAGGGGCGAGCGGCCCCGAGCAGCGCCCCCCCCCCAACTCGGTAATAATTGTCTAATCGCACCGGACTCGCGTATATTACCCAACACTAGACCAGCCTTCCCGCCGGGGTAAAAAATCGGTTAGGCATGCAAAACTAAAATTCTTGTGCCGATATGCGTCAAAAAATATGAGAAAGAATCCTACCAAGACGTTAATTTCAAAAGCTCTGGCTCGGGCATATGCATCGGAGGGCAACGATCATCGCCCGAGCGAACCTCACATCGTTGAAATCTTGTCAGCGTTACATCAACCCTCGACAATCGTTGACAACGATAAGATCGAAAATTTGACTACCGTCAGCGCGGGCTGGAATATCGATAGTGTCAAGAAATCAATTTCCGAGTTTTCTCGACAAGGCCGTCTATCTAGAGATGTTTTGGATGTCATCTGTCGAGACGGCATATGTGCACCAATCGAGTTCGAACTACTTGACTACAAGGAAATGTTCGACACGTCCCCGTATGGAAAAGGAAAACTCATACTGCGAGTCGTAAGTTTATACAACTCCTTTGGTGGTTATTTAATTTTTGGTGTTTGCGAAACTGAATCTGAAATTCGATTTGACGTCGTCGGAATCGATGCAAAGTCATTGGATATTGAAGCACTAAAAGCATCAATCAAGGAGTTCACAGGCGAGCGCGTTCAAATTACCGCAATGCCTGTCGACACAAAAAAAGCAGATGGAACGGCTGCAACCCTATTGCTCTTGCATATTCCCCAGCGCCCCTCAGGTGTACCTCCATTGCACTTTCTTAAAGATGGCCCGGGAAATGAGAAAAAGAAGCCTCTTTTCTTAAAAGATTCAGTCTATTGCCGCCGAGCCGATGAGTGCATCGAAGCGAAAGGACCGAGAATCTTGGAGCTCAACGGAGATCGCCCAAACCCGTATTTACGGGTTGACCCTCCCCCACTGACAGGCTTGTTCCGCGTAAATAGGATCCCCCACAATCTTCCGGATCGCAACTTCATATGCCCCCGCTTTATCGGACGAGATCGAATCGTCAATGCACTGTGGCGATGGCTAGGAGATGACCTGTCTCACGTAAAAGTTCTGGCAGGCGAAGGCGGGCTAGGAAAATCTAGCATCGCGTATGAATTTGCAGAGCGCGTCTCTGAAACGCCTGACGCTCCGTTTGAGCAAGTAATGTGGCTCACAGCAAAAGAGCGGCAATTCAAAGCCTTTGACGATCAGTACGTCAAGATGCCAGAGCGGCACTACACATCGTATGCCGAATTGCTCGTAGCAATTTGTGGACGATTGCCCTTCACGACTGCGGAACTTGATGGCGCGACATCAGTGGAGCTGCGAAGAATGGTTAAGCAGGGGCTCTCCAGTACCACGTCACTTGTTGTTATTGATGATGTTGATTCGCTTAGCGGCGAAGAGCAAAGGCAAGTTTTGGAGTTGGGGATGATGCTTGGTGGAAGCT
This sequence comes from Pandoraea anhela, assembly GCF_902459655.1. GTDB lineage: Bacteria > Pseudomonadota > Gammaproteobacteria > Burkholderiales > Burkholderiaceae > Pandoraea > Pandoraea anhela. Next base: position 6,084 of record NZ_CABPSB010000032.1, on the reverse strand, counting down.
CATCGCGGCTCCTTCTAACAACGCGATTCAATCAGAGCTTTTCAAACGATAACGTAATAAAAATTTCCGGCCTCACACTGGCTGATGAATTCCCCCTGTATTTGGAAGCCCTTCGTGATAGGCTTGCCTTTCCAAAGCTCACTACCCAGGAAATAGAGAAGATTCACCAGACCAGCGACGGAAGTCCTCTTTTTTCCGAATCACTTCTCAGGCTATTGAGATGGTATAGCGTTAATGAGGCTATCGCTCAATGGAAGGGCGAGCGTGGCGCGTCAGTGCGCGCCGCAGCGCTCAAACGTGAAATCGAATTACTGTCACCAGAAGCTCAGAGAATATTGCTGGCCGTGGCGTTACTCGGTGAAGCATCAACCGTGGAGCTCTGTGAAGTTCTAGGTTACCCGTCTGAGCTAATCGAAGGCGGGCTCGGCGAACTGCAGTCCTTGTTTCTTGTCGCTGCGCCGGCATTGGCTTCGGTGGCGCGTTTCAGAGTCCCTGACAATACTCGACGATTGGTAGTTGACCCGACAACCACACTTGTGACGGACCGGGGCCGTCTGGAAAAAGATATTGCGGCCTTCAGAAAAAGGGATGAACGTACGCCGACGCGAGACAGTCGAGTGGCTGCTGCGATCTCACAAGCTGCAGCCTTAGTCCGAATTGGTGATATTCCTCTGGCCTTGGCCACGATTAAGGACGCACGAAAGCGGACGCAAGACCACTTCGATCTTCTAAGTTATCAGGCAGCACTACATCTTAAAGAGGTTCCGCCGCAAATCGACCACGCAAGAACGCTAGCAAGAAAAGCATTTACGGCCGGCTGCAAAAAGCCAGAAGTGTTCGAATGCTGGTTCGAAGCTGAGTGGACGGCCGAGAACTACGTCGGCGCACTGGAAGCAGCTGAGGCAGCCCTAGCCAATAGGTCACCAGGATCTCAGGATTGGGCTGTACGAAAGTCTGCGGCGCTTGCCAGCAAGGCCTCGGATCAAGCGAAAGCTGGCTCGTTGTATGGCGCTATTTCGGCAATGTTCGAGGCGAGCGAAGCGCTCAGAGTGGCTATAACTCAATATCGGGGCGATGATGCAGCGGACCTGGAAAACCGGCGCGCCGACATGCATGATCAAATGTGGCTATGGACCGGCATCCACGAAGAAGGCTTGGGACGAACTTCTGCTCAGCTTGACACCTTGGAATTGCTGTCGAAGCTAGGCGATGCTCGCATTACGAACGCTCGTCGCGTGCTTTCTGCGATCGAAGCCATGGCGATCACGATTGACCGGAAGCTACATGACCTGGCCAGCACCCAGAAAGATCTTTGTGGCCGTCTAATGTCCCGCGCGGAAGAACTCCTAACATCTGGACGCCGAAAGTTCGCCAACGATAAGCGGTTCAGGGCAATCGAGCAATCCTGGGAAACTCTGCGGAACAGGGTAGATGAAGCGATTTCCCGGCGGGAGTCCAACAAAGAGAATCTCCCTCTTGTCGACTATTGACCCGCGAGGCATTCTGCACGGAACTTGTGGCGGGTCGACTCACTTACGTCGAATCGTGGAAGTGCATAGTCGATTGACCAGCATGCATGTCACGCCGCGCAATCTTCGGTCGCCCCCCCGGCCGGAGATTGTCATTGGGGTGCTTCAAATAGACGGTCTAGGAAAGTCTCCAGACCGCGCCGAATGATCTAGGCAAGCTCAACTGACATTGCGCTGCGGCCAAGACAGCTCATGTATGTCGAACTTGGCGCGAATGTCTTTCTGTTCCCGCTTTATGGCTGACTTCTTGCGGTTCGTCGCGCGCGCTGGTGTTTCGGGTTACGCCCCCTCTGTGTCAACACGCAACGGCACGAGAAATCGAATGACCTGCTCCCCCTGATTAGCTCTCCGGGCAACCGAGTTTGCCAACGTTGGCGCGTGTTTGAATGTCTACCCTGTGTCTAAAGTGGTCCTTCAAGAACGACTACAAACGGCCATAAGCGGGCTGTAAAAAATTGCTTGTTGAGTCAAAAAAATGACAGTTCGCTTTTAGTCTGAATTTGAATCTTTGAACATCGTGATTTTCTGGTTGAATCGGAATTCCTCGAATAGGAAGAGGCTACCCGGCTTCCGAAAGAATCAACGGTTTAGGAAAATTTATGAAGCCCGCTATTCGCCTCGAATATCTGCATCACCAGTGTCTAAACCTCATCTACAAAGACGAGTCCGGGATTGTCGAGGGCGTGGTCGAATATGGCGTGGACGGCGGACTGTTACTTTGGGAAAATGATTTTCAATGTTCGACAGAACGCCGCGCACGCCTCATAGCAGAGACTGAGGAATACATGGCAGCCCGAGGAGGGCGATGCACGGTCCTCTGGGGCAAGTCGCGCATCTGAGCGAATTGACGGCAGCTTCCAACTTCCGCTTCGGGTCGCGCAAATAGCCTTTCAGGAGTGGTCGTAGTCGGCCAACTTCGGCCGTTGGCAAGCGACGGTTCTCGACCCGTCGGTGACGATAGATACACGCGAGATCAACGGCAACGTTCCGAGCTAACGCACAGCCGCGCTCCTCAATTGAGGCATTGCCCGTCAAGGTTCACCGCTCTCCAAAGCGGTGCTACGAGGGGCCGAAGACCGATTTCGTACCCGTTCGTATACGAAATTCCCAAACTTCCTCGGCTTGCAGGCTTTCGTTCCCGTGCGGGAACGAAAGCGTATCGCGGTATCGTCTGTTTGGGCGGACTCTTATATCTGCCCTCGCCAATACCCTCTGAGCCTCTCGGCAACCGCAAGCGGGATAGGCAAAGAAGCGATTGTCCACGTTGGATACGCCCCTCAGCCATCGACTCAACGCTAGATTGCTGACGTACAATCCGCGCCCATATCAACCGGGAGATACCGGCAAGTCCGCAGGAGAAGTTTTGATACACGACGAGGAACACTCATTTGTCTCCCGCAACTAAATGGGTACTGCTTGAAGCGTTGCTGCCACTCTTCGGAGCGAGCTTGATTTATGGATTCTTTGGCGTAGCAAGATGGCTAGTGACGCCAGCAACCAAGCGGGTGGCATGAGCTTGGGGCGAAGCGTTCGACTCGATGGGCTGGTTGTATGGGGGAGTTATTCTTGCCGTTCAAGCGGGAATTCGAGGTTACGCGGTCGCCGACACAGGACCACATCTCGTCGTTGTTTGGATTTGCTTTATCGCGGCAATCGCATGCGGCATCCTCTTGTCCGCAGCCATGATGGCACGCGGGGAGGATCACGAGTGGAAGCCGCCAGCAGTCATGCTAGTATCCACATGCTTCTTGATGATCGTGATTGTGGCTGCTGCGCACACGGTCCAAGAGGTGACATTAGCCAATGGAGTATTTGATGTCAGCCACACCGACGCGGAAAAGACTTGCAGCTAGCGCATCGAAGGCGCGTTCCATCAAGAAGATGCGTCTTGCGCACGGCCGAACCATTCCCGCGAATTCGCATCGTTCACAAGCTGCTAGCGGGATGATCAAGTTCGCATCCACTCTCAGCGGTGGGACTGCAGTCGGCCTTGCTGTGGCGCTTCTCACGCCCAGCGTCATCGTTACGATAGGCGCAATGATCGCGGGTCTCATTGGTAGCGGACTGCTGGTAAAGCGGTACGGATAAAGTCGCCTGCGCGCACAAGTCAACGGAGCCTTTCGGCTCCGTTTTCGTTTCTGGGTACTCATCACGTCCGGGTCGACCAAGGAGATTCCCTATTGAGGTATCGGAATGCTCTGAATCTCAACGAGTGACCTAGAATGCGACTCCGAACGCGTGGTGCCCTCGAAGTCGGACCGGTAATCTGGTTCCCGTCGCGCCCCAAACGCGACCGGGTTTAGCGACCCGAATGATGAATACCAGGGCACACGGCCGCAGAACATTGCGGCTTTCGTGTGCGATTTGCCACGCACATCCTTTCTATGGGTGGGCCTGGATTGGGACACCTTCGGGTGTGCCGCTTTAGCCTGGTACATCAGCGGTTCGCTAACCTAGTCCAGTGCCCGCCCACCCCTGCGCAATGCAGCGGGTGGCGGGAATCTCAGATTGGCTAGTTAGAGGTGCCCCGCATGACGCTTCATCTCCCCGCAGCTTCCTTAGTCCACGCTTCCGTCGACAGACTCAATACCCTCTCAGAACGCATCCTCGCGCTGACGATGTGCACCAACACAGACGCTGGCAAGGAAATACCCCACCGGTTCCTGCTCGCGATCTTCGAAGAGCTTGGCGAAATGACCGTCGAACTCGTCTGTGAATGCCACAAGTTGAAGGCCGATTGTCTCGACGCATAGTCTTCCCTGACGCAACTCATCCAACTCTGCCAACGGCATGGCCCCCCCGCATGTTTCGGCCGCCTCTACAGCATCGCGCCACCCTCATGCGCGCGATCTGTGTCAATTTCACGCCAAGCCTTTCGCCATGCACGCCATCACTCCCCTCCCCGTCGCTGCAATCGGAATTTCCCCATATACGGTGCGTTCACGCGCTGCTTTAATAGCCCCACATTCGCGCCACGCTTCCATACGTGGCTTCCGATTGTGTTCAGTGCATAGCATCACCACTTCCGGCTACAGATGCTGGAAGTCAATTCGCGCTCAAGGGCGTTTGCTGGGGCATTTATACGAGAGCTCGGCCAAGATCCCATCGTGGGCAGTGTCCATCGTCGTACTGCGGCCATCATCCAAAAAATTTCCTTTCTCACCCAGCAGGTAAGACCGTCGTAACCCAACCTAATCCGTTGGTTCGTTCGTTGACGTTTGTACTTCCGTAGGCCGGTCGTCTTTCAGGACGTCTAGCGTCGGGAGTGTCAGCGCCGTACCCGGAGAGAGGGTTGCGTATGCGTGCCTTGCGGAGTCCGGGCGGTTGTCGCGCGGCTCAGCGCGGCTTGCGTGACCGAGCAGCGGGTATTACCTCCTGCGTCCGCCATCACCTCATACCTTTGCATTCTGGCCTTCATGCCAAACCTTTCGGTCGTCCACGGCGCGCTATCGCTCGCCGTGTTCGTGAAAGGTTACGGACAACAGCTAGGAAGCACTGCGAGCGCCCGCCGCCCGCAGGGTCGAGGACGGCGGGCGCACGAAGTGCGCCCATAGACTTGTATCACTAGCATTTAACGATAAGTCCTCGGAATCGCACGCTAGACAAGGCACGACAGGAACACTTACTCCCCAAGCCATCCGCGCAAGGGGACCCCTGATCAACGTGATTGAGGCAAAGCGATGAATGACACGAACGTATTGAACTACTCCCCTTACCGAGTGCTGCGGACGCTGTGGTTGCGCGTCGTCGGCGAAGACAACGGCAATGTCGACGTTCGAAATCCGAATCGCGAAGTGGGTCTGCGCCACAAGATCGCTTCCTACATCGGCAAATACATCGTCAAGAACTTTGACGAGCATCAGTTGAACGAGAAGCGCTATTGGGCGAGTCGCGGCATCACGATCCCTGAATCGGAGACCGTCAAACACTTCCTCGCGGATTGCGCCGCCGAAGCGATTGTCGCTGCGTACGATTCAGCACTGGAGACCGGCGCGACGCTGGATGACCACGCGTGGTATTGGAGTCAAGACAACGGCTACTTTTGGATGGCGACAAAAGAGCGACCAACCGATTCTGGCAAAGCGTGAGGAGGTGGCCAATGAACACCACTTTTCTACTTATGGCTCAGTACGGTGCTGTCGCGGTAGTCCCTATCGACCTAGTGTGCCGCGATTACTTCTCTCACCTGAGCGCCGAGAAGCTGACGCGAAAGATTGGCGCAGGCGATATCGCGCTTCCATTAGTTCGCATGGAAGGCTCTCAGAAGAGCGCAAAGGGAGTGCATGTGGAGGATCTTGCGAAGTACATCGACGACCGTCGGGCAGCGGCCGTAAAGGAGTGCCAGCAACTCTGCCATTGAGTCGTACAGGTCAACCGGAATAGCTTTAAGTTCGACATGTAAGCGCCGCCCTGAGGGTTCCTCGGGGCGGATTTGAGGTTGATCGAGGCACGGCAAACCGCACGACGAAGTGCTCCGTTGTATTGACCCAGTGAAAACCTGCTCAAGTCATAATCGAGGAAAAGACGATGAGCAAGGCGATGGAAGAAGACATCA
>NZ_CABPSB010000031.1 GCF_902459655.1 Pandoraea anhela | reverse complement strand
CCGGGCTTTGCAGCCCGTCGCTTCAACTTCGTCGCTGCTTTCGCTGCGTCGCTGTCGTTGCGAGAGACGAGATATTAATGACCTTCGCTACGACACGCAAGCACTTTGTGAAACTATTTTTAAGATGGGAAGAAGCTTTTGTGTTGATGCGTCACGTCGGCCCAACAAACCAACGCCCCAGGCGCCCGGAAACCGGGCGCCTGGGGCGTTCTTCGTAACGCACTCTACATAGACAGGTATTTCTTCGGCATCGCGCGGAAACCTCGGCGTCCGGGATCCGCACACTGGGCGAAGAGGATGGGTTGTGACATGCCGACGCGTGGGGCCCTGGGCGGCGGCGCGCCCCATCGTTCGCCACCAAGACGCCACGACACTCAACCGCGTACACGAACGGCGCACTCGTTCGAATCGGTGACGAACTAGGCGCTCTCGCGCCGATGCCTGCCGATCGCGCCGTGATAGAGCGCGGGTGAGGTCATGCCCAGCTTATGCGCCATGATGACGAGATCCGCAAAGGAACGCGCTTCCATCTTGCGCATCGCATTGCCGCGATGGATCTTCACGGTGACTTCGCTGATGCCGAGTTCATCCGCAATATGCTTGTTCATTCGCCCCGCCGCGACGAGCGCCATGACTTCACGCTCGCGCTGCGACAGACGCTGAGCACGCTCGATCATGTCGATGCTGGCCCGCTCACGTCCCAGACGCTGCCGGTCCTGCGCCAGCGCCGCACCGACCGCATCGAGCAGCACCGAACTCGGAAACGGCTTCGTGAGGAAATCGATCGCCCCCGCCTTCATGCCGCGCACGCCCGTCGTCACGTCAGCACGATCAGTGATGAGCACCACGGGAATGGGATCGCGCATGGCGGCAAGCGTATCTTGCAGCGCCAGGCCGCCGCCACATATCCCGAGGTCGGCGTGCACCACGAGACAGCCGGGTCCGGCGCCGCGCGCGTTCGCGAGGAACGACTGCGCACAAGGAAAACCGAGTGCGCGCAGGCCCGCGTCGCCCAAATAGGCGCAAAGCGCATCTGTCTCCACAGGGTCATGGTCGACGACGTAGACGGTTGCGAGGTCGCTGTCCGCAAGCGCGTTCATGCAATGCGATGTAAGGGTTCGGTGAGCCAGAGTATACGTCAGTCATGTCACCTTCACCCTCCCCCCAAAGCACAACCTTGCCTACAGATAGGCACGCCACGCCCAGCCGTCGTTCTCGTGAGCCCCGTCCTGCAAGGCATTCCGGCGCTAATACGAAAAGACGATAGTGGGCGCATGACGAGCGACATACGCTGCCAGATCGTTGCCAGATCGTTTCGGCCATGCAGACGTCGCCTCACCGAAGCCTTACCTGAATCCCCGATGCCCTGATTCTGCCCGGCCACCCTGCCCGCCTTCCTCCGGAGCCTCCCATGACCACTCCCGACCTCATTCTGGTCAACGGCAAGTTCACCACACTCGACCGCGCCAACCCGCAGGCCGACGCCGTCGCGCTCACCGGCGCAACGTTCACCGCCGTGGGCACGCGCGACGACGTGATGCGCCTTGCCGGCCCGCAAACGCAAGTCATCGACCTGAAGGGCCGTCGCGTCATTCCGGGGCTGATCGACAGCCATATGCACATTATTCGTGGCGGCCTGAACTACAACATGGAGCTTCGCTGGGACGGCGTGCGCTCCCTGGCGGACGCCATGCGCATGCTCAAGGCGCAGGTCGACCGAACGCCCGCGCCGCAATGGGTCCGGGTCGTCGGGGGCTTCACGGAACATCAGTTCGCGGAGAAGCGTCTGCCGACCATCGACGAGCTGAACGCCATCGCCCCCGATACACCGGTGTTCATCCTCCACCTGTACGACCGCGCAATCCTCAACGGCGCGGCGTTGCGCACCGTCGGCTACACGAAGGACACGCCCAACCCGCCGGGCGGCGAGATCGTGCGCGACGCGGCGGGCAATCCCACCGGCCTGCTGCTGGCCAAACCCAACGCGACCCTTCTCTACGCCACGCTCGCCAAGGGCCCGAAGCTGCCGCCGGAGTACCAGAAGAACTCCACGCGCCATTTCATGCGCGAGGTGAACCGGCTCGGCGTAACGGGCGTGATCGACGCGGGCGGCGGCTTTCAGAACTACCCGGAGGACTACGGCATCATCGAGGAACTGCATCGCGAGGGACATTTGACGGTGCGTCTCGCGTACAACCTCTTCACGCAAAAACCGAAGGCCGAACTCGCAGACTTCAGTCAGTGGGTCAAGCAGGTTCGCCCCGGACAGGGTGACGACCTCTATCGCCACAACGGCGCAGGCGAAATGCTGGTGTACACCGCTGCCGACTTCGAGGACTTCCGCGTCGCGCGGCCCGAGATGCCTGACTCGATGGAAGACGATCTGGCGCCGATCGTGCGCCTGCTGGCGGAGAACCGCTGGCCGTGGCGCCTGCATGCGACGTACGACGAGACCATCTCCCGGGCACTCGACGTCTATGAAAAGGTCGCCAGGGAGGTACCGTTCGACGGCCTGCACTGGTTCTTCGATCACGCGGAGACCATCAGCGACCGCAACATCGATCGGATTGCGGCGCTTGGCGGGGGCATCGCCGTGCAGCATCGCATGGCATATCAGGGGGAATACTTCGTGGAGCGCTATGGCGCGAAAGCGGCAGAAGCCACACCGCCGGTGCGCCGCATGCTGGAGCGCGGCGTGAAAGTCGGCGCGGGCACGGACGCCACGCGCGTCGCCTCTTACAACCCGTGGGTCTCGCTGTACTGGCTGGTGACAGGCAAGACGGTCGGCGGGCTGCGGATGGCCGCACCGGGGAGCCTGCTCGATCGCGATGAGGCGCTGCGTCTGTGGACGGAAGCGAATACGTGGTTCTCGTCCGAAGTCGGCAAGAAGGGCCAGATAAAGGTCGGGCAACTGGCCGATCTGGCGGTACTCTCGGCGGATTACTTTCGCGTGCCGGAGGACGACATTCAGGACATCACCTCCGTACTCACGCTGCTTGGCGGCAAGGTCGTGTACGGCGACGGCGAGTTCGGCAGCCACGCCCCGGTGCTGCCGCCGGCGATGCCGGACTGGTCGCCGGCGCGTCACAGCGTCGGCTACTCCCCGCGCGGGCCGCAAGTGCTGAACGTGAGCGTGAATTGTGCCTGTGCAACGGCGTGCGGCGTGCACGGCCACGGGCATGCCAAGGCGTGGGCATCGAACGTTCCGGCGGCCGATGAGAGCGGCTTCTGGGGTGCGCTCGGCTGCTCGTGCTGGGCGTTCTGATCGTCCGCCCGATCTGGAGAATCGCGATGAAGCTTTATCTCGTATCGCTTGCCGTCGGCGTGCTCGTCGGCATCATTTACGGCGGTCTCGGCGTGCGCTCACCGGCGCCGCCGGCAGTCGCCCTGATCGGTCTGCTCGGCATGCTGATCGGCGAACAGGTCGTGCCGCCGGTGAAACGTCTGCTCGCAGGTGAGCCGGTCAACCTCGTCTGGTTTCATCGCGAGTGCATACCGAAGATCACCGGCTTGCCGGGACCGGTGGCGAAGGCGGCAGACACGGAAAAACCGACCGACGCACCGAAGGCTTGAGCCGCATTTGCCGTGCGCAGCAGCCGCGAGGCGCAACAAGGCATCGCGACGGCGCCAGCAAACGCCGTCGCGCGCCAACGTTCCAGACTACGCCTGCGCGTCGAACACCTCCCGCGCCACACGGAAGCTGTCGATCGCCGCCGGCACGCCGGCGTAGATCGCCGCTTGCAGAAACACCTCGGCGATTTCCTCTTTCGTCACGCCGTTGGTCAGCGCTCCCCGCACATGCAGCTTCAACTCATGCGGACGGTTCAGCACTGTGAGCATGCCCAGATTGAGCAGGCTTCGCGTGCGACGGTCGAGCCCCGGCCGATTCCATATCTCGCCCCAGCAATACGTCGTCACCAGTTCCTGCATCGGCCGGTTGAAGGCGTCCGCCGACGCCATCGATTTGTCCACGTATTCGCTGCCCAGTACCTCACGGCGCGTCTTCAGCCCTTTCTCGAACAGTTCCGGGTTCATCACGTATCCTCCGATCACTTCGCCTTGGCCGCCGTTGCCACCCACTGATCCATCTGCGCCTTGTTGGCGGCGATCCATTCGTCCGACAGTTTCGTAATCAGCGCGGGCGAACCGCCTTCCTTGCTGATGACCGCTTCCCACTGAGACCACGTCTTGCCAGGGAAATGGATTTGCTCGATCAGCGCCTTGGCGGCCGGATTCGCGGCGATGAACTGCTTATTCGCCACCGATCCCCAGTTCCACGACGCCATCGCCATGCGGCACGGGTTCGCGCCGCCCGCGCATCCCTCCACGTTGTTCACGAGCGCCGAGCCCTTGTTCGGTACGTTCGGCGGCAGCGCATCGGCGGGTGTCGGCAGCCACACCACGTCCACACCCGGCACGAGCGCGTTCGTCACCCAGGACGGACTCCACGCGTAAAAGAACGCCGGCTTGCCCTGCCTCACCTTCGTCACCGCCTCGACCATCAGCGCTTCATACTTGCCGCGCACCGCCTTGACTGTCTGCTTCAGACCGAACTTGTCGATCTGATAGTCCACAACGTCGCCGCAACTCCAGCCCGGATCGCAACTGATCAGCTCAGCCTTGCCGTCCTTGCCGAAAAGCCCGGCGATCTTCGGATCCTTCATCTGTTCGAGACTGGTGATGTGATACTGCTGCGCCGTCTTCTTGTCGATCAGATAGCCGTTGATGCCGTCGCCCGAAATCAGCCCCGAACCGACGATCATGGCCTGCGCCGCCACGGCACGGAAACCCGGTTCGCGCTGCGGGAAGTTCACATCGGTGGCGAGATCGATATCGCCTTGCGCCACGGCCTGGAAGAACAGCGTCGTGTTCATCGTGCTGAGCTTGACGTCGTAGCCCAGCCCCTTGAACGCCTTCGAGACAATCTGGGCGACAACGTAGTTACCGCCGAAGCTGTCGCTCTGCGCATAACGAATCGTCTTTCCCGTGCCCGGAAGCGTCTGCGCGCTCACCATGCCTGTCGCGCCCGCTGCGACCAGCGAAAGCGTGAACGAGGCGATCGCCTTTGCAAATCCTTTCATTGCTGCTCTCCAAGACTTGTTCGATCTTTCCGATCGTCGAGTTATCGGCCCGCCGGACGTCCGCCTGCGGGCACGGGTGCCGGCCCGCGACATCATCGTCGTGACCGGTGCTGCGGTACTGCCAAACGCGTTGCAACTCAACACGGTGCGTCAAAACGTGGCGACGAAAACCCGCGATGTATCAATGTCGGCGGGCGACGTCACGGCGCGTCCGCCGCGCGCGCCGTCGGCGGCACATTGCCTCCCACGTCGCCCCCAGCCTGGCGCTCTCCGCGAAACAGCCGCGAGATGACGGCGCGGAACGTCTGCTGATCGCGCGGCTTCGTGCGAGCGAGCTTTTGCGTGAAACGATCGAGCATCATCGCGAGCAACACGATGGCGATGCCGCCGACGGCCGCGCGCCCCACATCGAGACGTCCCAGCCCCTGCAACACCACGAGCCCAAGCCCCTCCGCGCCGATCATGGCCACCACGACCGACATCACCATCGCCGTGAGCACGGTCTGGTTCAGACCGCCGAGAATCGTCGGCACCGCCAGCGGCAATTGCACTTCCCACAGCAACTGACGCTTGTCCGCACCGAACGCGAGACCGGCTTCGACGATTTCATGCTCGACCATGCGAATGCCCAGATGCGTGAAGCGTATGAGTGGCGGCATCGCCGCCGTCACCACGGCCACTTCACCCGGCACATTGCCCACGCCGAACAGCATCACCACCGGCACCAGATACACGAATGTCGGTGTCGTCTGCATGATGTCGAGCACCGGGCGCACCACGAGCCACACCCGTTCGCTGCGCGCGCTCCAGATGCCGATGGGTATGCCGATGAGCGCGCAGAAGAGGATGGCGGTCATGATCAGCGAGAGCGTCGTCATCGCCTCGCTCCATACGCCGAGCATGGCGATCGCCACGAAGACGATGGCGCTGAACACCGCAACGCCGAGGCTGGCCAGTCGCCAGCACAACAGAAATGCGATCAGGACCATCACCGGGAACGGCGCGGCGTGAAACACACTGTCGTTGAAGGTCAGCAAGCGCTCGACCGGCCATTTGATGACGAGGAACAGCGGACGCATATGCAGCGCCATCCACTGCACGCCCTCCTGAATCCACTGATCGAAGGGAAAGACTGCGAGTTGATCCGCCTTGATGCCGTCCATATTAAGCATGATGTTCTCCTGCACCGACCGTCGCGCCGGCCGTTCCGATACGAGCCAGCAACTGCCCCACGTCCAGCACGCCGATCAGCGTGCCGTCGTCGTCCGTCACGCCCATCGTTTGCTCGGTATTGAAGCGCGCCGCCACGTCCACCAACCGCATATCCGCCGGCACACACGGCAGCCGGTGGTCGCATTGCGCGAGCACCGCAGGCACGGGCGCCATCACCGAGCGGGCATCGAACAGACGTGCACGGTCGACGTCGCGGGTAAACGCCGCCACGTAGTCGCTGCCGGGGTCGAGCACGATCTGCTGCGGCGTGCCCTCGCGCACCAGGCGTCCGTCCGCCATGATCGCGATGCGCGTGCCGAGCTTGAGCGCCTCCTGAAAGTCGTGGGTGATGAACAGAATGGTCTTGTTGAGCGTGTGTTGCAGACGCAGCAGTTCGTCCTGCATTTCCGTGCGGATGAGCGGGTCGAGCGCGCTGAACGCTTCGTCCATGATGAGGACGTCCGCTTCCGTGGCCAATGCCCGGGCCAGCCCTACTCGCTGGCGCATGCCACCGCTCAGTTCGTGCGGCATGTGGTACGCCCAGCGCGCGAGACCGACCACGCTCAGCACCTCCTCCGCACGCCGGCGACGCGCCGCTGCCGACATGCCGCGCAGCTTCAGGCCGAACTCCACGTTTTCGATGACACGCCGGTTCGGCAGCAACGCGAAGTGCTGGAACACCATCGAGATGCGGTTGCGGCGCACGTCGCGAAGCCCCCGTTCGTCGAGCGCACAGATATCTTCGCCGTCGAGCAGGATACGACCGTCGGACGGTTCGTTCAGACGGTTGATGCAGCGCGCCAGCGTCGATTTGCCGGAGCCGGAGAGACCCATGACCATGTAGATCGCACCGGACGGCACCGTCAGGCAGACGTCGTCGAGTCCCACGACCTGGCCCAGCGTCTCGAGCACATCGGCTTTGCGTTTTCCGTCGCGCAACATGGCCAGCGCTCGCGCCGGCTTGTCCGCGAACACCTTGTAAAGGTTTTCGATTCTCAGTCGGTCAGTCACGGCGAATCTCCTTGAAATCGCTGGAATCCAGTGAAGCCCTTGCCGGCGCCGTCTGCGGCGCGAACGCCATGAGCGGCGAAAAATCGGTCGGCACCAGAATGCGGTTCTCGGCCGTTTCGATCCATTCGGACAGACGCGGAATGAACGCCTGCCAGCGCTTGTCCTGCGCGAGTTGCGCACGGCGGCGCGCGCGCTCGTCAAGACTCGGATACGCCCAAAGGTGTGTCACCTGACTGAGTACCCCGATCTCCGTGGTGAAATACCCGACGAGATGCCCGAGGATGGGCTGCTGGATCGCCAACCCTTCGGTGCGCACGAGATTCAGGTACTGACTCATGCCACCGTTGCGAATGCGATAAATGCGCTCTTCGACGATCATGCTGCGCTCCTCTTGCCACCGCCGCTGCCCGGCGGCGCCACGGCCGGGAGGTCCGCCCCCAGAAACTCGCGCAGGAGTGCCGCGACCTGCGTCGCCGCCTCGACGAGAATCGAATGCCGCATGCCCGGCAGGATCTCCAGGCGCGAGCCCACGATGCACTCCTGCATGAAGCGCGCCATGCGCGGGTTCGAGCCCTGATCGTCTTCACCGGTCACGATGAGCGTCGGCATGCGGATCTGATCGATGAAGCCACCGAAATCGGTCTCCGCCAGCACGCGATAGGCGGACGCATAACAATCCGGATCGTTCTGCGCATTGCGCTCGCGCAGGTATGCGATGCGCTCGGGATGCTTCGCCTGAAAGTCCTCCGTCAGCCAGCGCGAGAGCGACGCGTCGTAATGCGCGCCACGCTCACCGCCCTGCAACGCGGCGAGCCGTGCCAGCACACGCTCGCGCTCTTCTTTGGTACGGCCCGACACGGTCGCGAGCAACGCCAGGCGACGCAGGCGCGCCGGATGCGACAACGCCAGCCGTTGCGCGATCAGCCCGCCCAGTGAAAAGCCCGCCAGATCGAAAGTGGTGAACCCCACGTGATCCGCGAGCGCCAGCGCATCGGCGACGAAATCGTCGATTTCGTAGCGGCCCCGGACCCGCGATGAGCGACCATGGCCGCGCAGATCGAAAGTGAGGATGCGAAAGTCATCGGCCAGCAAGGCCGCCACATCGTCCCATGCCTCCTGATACGACCCCACGCCGTGAATGCAGACGAGCGGTCGCGTGCCGCGTCCGAGCAGGCGGTAGGCCAGCGTCACGTCGCCCACTTGCAGCGTTTGCTCGCGCGGGACGTCGGGCGGTTCGGTCATAGCGTGCGCCCCCATGAGTCAGCGGCCCACCGATGCCAGCGCCGCCGGACGCTCGGCCGTCCGGGCCTCGGCCGCCGATTGTGCTTCCCTGGCCCGCCGTGCCTCACGCGCGGCGAAATGCGGCATCACTTCGTCGATGAACAGGCGCAACGTCTTCACCTGCAATTCGAACGGCAAGTTGAACGACAGGCCAAGGCAGAACTGGTCGACGCCCTGCGCTTCATACACTTCCAGCTTACGCACGATCTCGTCGGGCGTGCCGAACATCAGGTTCTCGCGAATCGCGGCCGGATCGTAATTGGCGCGCCCGACAACCGCCTCGTAAGGCACGGCTTCGGGAAACCCGTTGGTCACGGTGCCGATGTTCTGCATCAGGTTCTCGAACGTGCGGCCGAAGTCCACGCTGTGACGCACGGCGACTTCCCAGTCCTGCGGGCGGTCGTACACGCACGTGCGGCGCAGCATCATGAAGCGCGGGCGCGGCCGTTCCGGATGATCCGCCACCGCCTTGCGAAACTTCTCGCCCAGCACGGCGACTTCGGACACCGGGGCGGCGAGCGGCGTCGAGAGAATGTTCGCACCCACACCGACGGCCCAATCGAAGCTGCCCGGATCGCGCGTGGCGACCCAGATCGGCGGATGCGGCTGTTGCAGCGGCTTGGGCACCGACGTGGCGAGCGGAAACTTCCAGTAATGCCCGTCGTGGGCATAGTCGCCCTCCCACAGCTTCTTCACCGCGGGCACGAGTTCCTTCATGTACGCGACACCTTCCTGCTGCGGAATGCCGCCGGCCATGCGGTCGAACTCATACTGATATGCACCGCGTGCGATACCGAATTCGAGACGTCCGCCCGTGAGGTGATCGCACATCGCGGCTTCTCCCGCGAGACGAATCGGCGACCAGTAAGGCGCGACGATGGTCGCGGTGCCCAATCGAATCTGCTCGGTGTGCTGCGACAGCCACGTCAGCGTCATGAACGGATTGGGTGAAATGGTGCACTCGATGGTGTGGTGCTCGGCGGTCCACAGCGTCTCGAAGCCGCCTTCGTCGGCGATGCGCGCGAGGTGCAGCATATTGCGCACGGCGTCGGTCATCGTATCCTGCGGCGAGAAACGCTCCATGCTGAGCGATACGGAGAATTTCATGGGTAGATCTCCAGTGACTTATTCGTATGGATTGGGGGATGCCGCTCAGCGCAGCCGGATCACGAACGGGTCCTGCATAGCCCCCGAGTAATCGATCACGACGTTCTTCAGGCGCGAGAACTCTCGCATCACCTCGAAGCCGCCACGCCGGCCGTAGCCGCTGTGTTTGGTGCCGCCGTTGGCCGACATGTACGCCGCCGAGCGATAGGTGTTGATCCAGACCGTGCCGGCCTCCACGTCGCGTGCGAAGCGCATGGCGCGGTCGATGTCGCGAGTCCACACGCCGGCGGCCAGCCCGTATTCGCTCGCATTCGCCAGCGCCATGAGTTCGGCTTCGTCGGAGAACGGCATGACACCGACCACCGGGCCGAAAATCTCTTCCTGCATGAAGCGCATCTCGTTGCGCGCCTGTGTCATCACGGTCGGCTCGTAGTACCAGCCGCCCGCGAGGTCCTCGCGCGGGGGACGCTGACCGCCGGCCGCCACGCGCGCGCCTTCCTGAAGGCCGGAGGCCACATAGCCTTCGACCTTGTCCAGTTGCGCGGCCAGCGCCAGCGGGCCGATGTCGGTGTCCTCGTGGGTGGGGTGCCCGACACGCACACGACGCGTGCGCTCGACCAGCGCCTCGACGAAGCGGTCGTAGACCGACGCCTCCACGAAGCAGCGCGAGCCCGCCACACAGGTCTGCCCGGCGGCGGCGAATACGCCCGAGACGACGCCGTTCACGGCGCGTTCGATATCCACGTCGCCGAACACCACATGCGGCGACTTGCCGCCCAGCTCCATCTGACACGGCACGAGATTTTGCGCGGCGTTGCCTGCGATCTTGCGGCCGGTGACGGTGCTGCCGGTGAACACGTACTTCGCGACGCCGGGGTGACGCGTCAACGCGTCGCCGGTCGTGATGCCGTCGCCGGTCACCACGTTGACGACGCCCGGCGGAATGCCGGCTTCGATCACCAGTTCGGCCAACGCGAGCGTGGAGGCCGTGGCATGCTCGGACGGCTTCACCACGATGGTGTTGCCGATCGCCAGACACGGTGCGAGCGTGCCTGTGAGCATCATCAGCGGCGAATTCCACGGAATGATCATGCCGACCACGCCGATGGGCTCGCGCGTGTTGAAGTTCAGCGTATCGAGCTTGTTGACGGGAATGGTGTCGCCTTGCAGCTTGTCGGCCATGCCCGCGAAATACAGATACGCGTCGGGAATCGCGCGCATCTGCGCCTTCATTTCCTTGAGCAGCTTGCCGTTGTCGCGACACTCGATGGCGGCGAGCGCGTCGGCGTTGGCCAGCACCAGTTCGCCGAGCTTGCGCACGAGCTTGCCGCGCTCGGTCTGCGTCATGCGACGCCATGCGGGGTTGACCAGCGCAGCTTGCGCCGAGCGCACGGCGCGGTCGACGTCCGTCGCGTCGGCCTGCGCGAACTCGTACCAGGCACGGCCGGTCGTCGGGTCGTAGCTCGGCACGTACGCGTTGCTGTGCGGCGCGGTGAACTGCCCGTCAATAAACAACTGCTGGCGCGATCCTTCCAGCGTTTGCATCGTCGTTTGCATCGGTTGACTCCAGAATCAGACTTGCGAGAGTTGCGTCCACGGTTGCGCGTCGCTCACCATCGCGATGCGTCCGCCGTCGTGGGAATCCATGTAGATGCCGAAGCGGCCGCCGGCGGTTTCCCGCACGTAGCGGCGCACCATCGAACGAATCTCGCGCGAGGCGATATCGTCGAAGGGCAACTGGTCGAACGGGAAGAAGCGGAAGTTCGGCGGCAAGTCGTCCGGCGAGAGCGGTTCGGCCAGACGCGCCCGGTACATCAGGTACCCGGGGTCGTTCTCGGCCGTGTCGAACACCGAATAGAGGAAGGTGTCATGCGGCACCAGCGCCAGTTCACCGCCACCGGCGAGCGGCAGACGCCCGTTCGCGAGGCGGCGCGGCGCGCTGGGCAACACCCAGCCGCCCTTGCCGTCCTGTGCGAGCAGCAGGCTGCCGTTCGCGTCGATCAGATAGCCGACGATCATGTCGTGAGACGACAGCCAGCCCGGCGGCAACGGGTCCTTCACCTGCGCATAGCGGCCCCGGCAAAAGCCCAGCGGCGCAGCAGGACTCGTGCCGAACGCCTGAATCTGGCCGATCAGCACAACGTGGTCGCCCGCGTCGACGCGGTGATGCATGGTGCAGTCGAACCACGTCAGGCAGTCGGTGAGGACCGGTGCGCCCGTGTGAACGACATCGTGTCCCACGGTCGTGAACTTCTCCGTCGATTTGGACGCGAACAGATTCGACACGTCGGTCTGGCCGTCGTGCAGCAAATTGACCGCGAAGTGCTCCGTGCGCTGAAACACCGGATAGCTCGCCGCACTTTTGCCGATGCACACGAGCAACAGCGGCGGATCGAGCGAGACGGACGTGAAGGAGTTCGCGGTCATGCCGCGCGGGCGGCCCGCCTCATCGCGTGTCGTGACGACGGTCACGCCCGTCACGAAGGTGCCGAGCGCACGGCGCAGCGCCACCGGGTCGATGGCCGAGCGGGCGGACGTGCCCGGGCCGGCGGCAGCACCGGGCGTGCCGCTAGCATCGTTAGCGTGCTTAGCGTGGTTAGCGCCCGATACTGCGCTCTGGGGCTTTTCGCTCTGTTGGGCGACAGCTTGCATGTCGTTCACCTCGAAACGTCATTACGTTGAGGTCAACGATATGCGAGGACTTTTTTGTCAGCTTCCGTCGAATCGAAGGAGAGGCGCGATCATTTACTCTCGATTGCGCGGCAGGGTTTTCATGGATGCCGTAGCCGCGCGCCCGCCGGCACGCAGGTGAGACGTCGCGGGCGCACGTCTGGCCGGCGCGGTCTTGTCGGCTTTCGTCGCCGCGTCGCGCGACGATGACGTCGTCGGTGAGGCAGGCATGGCATCCCTGCCTGCCGGCATTCCCTTGCCTCCGTTCGTCAGCGTATGCAGATGAATGGCAAGTTCCACCGCAAAGCGACGCTCCGGCGTCTCCACGTCGATACCGAACAACTCCTGAATGCGCGCAAGCCGGTAGCGCAACGTGGTGACGTGCAGCCCCATCGCGTCGGCGCACGGCTGGCTGCGGCAGCCGGAGCGCAGATATTCCGCGAGCGTTTCGAGATACGGCGATCCCGATTGCCTGTCGTGCTCGACGAGCTTGCCGATGGTGCCGTCGACGAAACCATGTACATCCGACGAATCGGCTGCGCCCATGAGCATCGGCAACGGCCCGAGACCCGGCATGTCCAGCGGCCCGCTGCGCCCGAACTTGCGCGCCACGCGGATCATGCGCCAGCAGCGCTCCCACTCGCGCGCGAGCGGCTCCAGTCCTTCGCAGACGTCGCTCATTACGACGATGGGCTCACGCCCCAGCGAGCGCGCCAGGGCTTCGCTCATGCGCCGTGCCAGACGGGCGAGCGCCGCGTCGTCCGTCGCGCCATCTTGCGGCACCAGACAGACCAGACCGCCGCCGACCGTCACGATATGCATCGCCACGTTCAACTGACGCGCCAGCAACTCGACGGTGCTATGGCTCTCCAGCGACAGATGCCCCGCCGCGCGGCCCGCGTCGGCATTCGCCCGTTGGTCGGGATAGTCCACGACCATCATGCGCAGCGGTGCGTCGAGCGTGACGCCCAGACGGCGGGCGCGGCCGAGCACGTCGTCCTCGTCGCGCCAGCGGCGCTCCACGATCTCGAAAAACAGTTCGGTCAGCGTGCGCGTCTCGAACCGGAAACGCACGACGCTGCGCATCAGTTGAACGCTCAACGCGAAGCGGGCGCTCTCGAGCAGCAGTTGCTGCAAGTCGCCCGGCGCCTCCGCACCGAAGGTCAGCAGCGCGCCGACGAGGTCGTCGTCGACCGTGAGCGGCTCGATGGCCGCGCTTACCGTGGTCTGAGCGGACTGACGTCCGGGCGGCAGGAGCGGCACGTCCAGCCGAGTCTGCCGGTAGCGTTGCAGCGCATCGCGCACGGCACCCCCGAGTTCGCGCCCCTGCGCGCCGCTCAGCCAGCGGGTCCATGCGGCGTCATCCATCTGCGCGGGCACAGGTGAGGCCGACGCATGCCACTGATTGGCGAGGAAATCGATGACGAGCACCGGGCGGCCGATCAACTCGCCCAGCGACGACGTCAACTGATCGAGCGAGCCGCCCGCGAGCACGTCGGCCAGCAGCGTGCGCTGCGCTTCGAGCGTGCGTTGCAACCGCTAATGCGCCATGACCTGTGCGCGCTGACGGTGGGCGCGCTCTACGGCGATCGCGCCGAGGTGCACGACCGTCGACATGAACGTCAGATCGTCTTCGCCCACGTCGCGCACCTTGCGCGAGGCGACTGTGAGCACCATCGGCCGCCCCTGGGTGTCGCGCGAGGCCATCGGCAGCACCAGCACCGTGCGATAGCCGCGCTCGTGCGCTTCACGTCGGTAGCCGGGGAATTGCGTGCTCTCGAGCGCGTCGCGGATATAGACGGGTTCGTTCGTCTGCAAGGCAATGAGCGACGGACTGGTCGCCAGTTCCCAGCGATCCTCGACGTGCTGCGGCAGCATGCTCGTCTCGAAGCGCGTGATCACCAGCCCGTAGCCGTGCGCGAGATCGATGCTCATGACCGAACCGAGATCCCAGCCGCCTTGCTGCACCGCGCCACGCACAAGATCGCGGAACAATGCTTCGATGTCTTCGTCGTTGCTGATCTGACTGGCGACATGGCGCAAGGCCATGAGCCGTTGGTGATGTTCCGGCATTGCTTGTCTCCTTGCCCGCCTTGAAAAATCTACACCAAAGCGTCGGAAGAAAAAAAAGATCTTCCGACGTTCCGGCGGAAGACCTGCCCCGTCAGGCGCAATAGCATGCGTCTCATCGGCTGGCCAACGACACGTCTCCCGGCCTTCGCCACGTTTTCCCCAGGGTGGCCGACTGTCGTGGCCCCGTGATTTGTCCTTTGTCCTTTGTCCTTTAAGCCGCTACTGCCTATCGAGCCTATCGATGGACTGCGACGGCATGGCTATTGCAGTGCAACAGGAGACACCCGTGAAACAAGCGCTTCGCAAGATCGCAACGTATGTCGAGACCACTTATCGTGAAGGCGGCAAGGCGGCCGAGACGCCGGTGACGACGGTCGTCGTCGCCGCCGTGATCCGCAATCCGTGGGCCGATCAGGGGTTCGTGGAAAACCTGCGTCCCGAGATCCTTCGGCTCGCGCCGGAACTCGGTGCGCTGATGACGCAACGTCTGGTCGAGGTCATTCCCGGCGAGCGGGTGGAGGCATACGGCAAGGCGGCCGTTGTCGGCACGAGTGGGGAAATCGAGCACGCATCGGCGATCATCCACACGCTGCGCTTCGGCAACCTGTTCCGCAATGCGGTGAACGGCACGGCGTTCCTGCCGTTCACGAACACCCGCGTCGGTCCCGGCACGCTGGTCTCGGTGCCCATGATCCACAAGTCGGAGACGGGCAAGCGGTCGCACTTCATTACGGCCACGTTCCAGATGACCGACGCGCCCGCACCGGACGAGATCCTGCTGGCCATCGGCGCCTCGGACGGCGGACGCGTGCACCCGCGTATCGCCGACCGCTTCCAGGACATGGAAGAAATGGCGAACGATGCCGCCGCCACGGCCACCTCCACCACTTCCGCCACCACCGCCTGATCGAGCATGACAACGCCGCCCGTCATCGCCTTCCTGAGCCGGATGTCCGCGCACTACCAGCGCCCGTATCTCGACGCGCTGCGTGCCGCGCTTCCCGGCGAGATCGTGGCGCCGCTCGCGCAGTTGTCCGCATCGCAGCGTGCGCAGGCCGCCATCGCCATCGTCGCGAATCCGGATCCGGCGGATGTGGCAGCGCTGCCCGGCCTGCGGTGGATCCAGAGCCTGTGGGCCGGCGTGGAATCGCTGGTCGCGGCGCTGGCGCCCGATAGCCCACCGATCGTGCGCCTCGTGGATCCGGAGATGTCCCGCACCATGGCCGAGGCCGTGCTCGCCTGGACTTATTACCTGCAACGCGACATGCCTCGCTACGCGCGTCAGCAGACGCAACGCGTATGGGTGCAACAGCCCTACCGCAAACCGTCGCAGACGAGCGTGGGCCTGCTCGGCCTCGGCGAACTCGGGCAAGCGGCGGCGATGCGCTTGCGCGAGGCGGGTTTCGTCGTGTGTGGGTGGAGCCGCTCGCCGAAGACGCTCGACGGCGTTGAGACGCTCTCCGGGCAAGACGGGCTGGACCTCATGCTCGCCACGAGCGATATCGTCGTCAGCCTGATTCCGCTCACACCGCAAACGCGCAGCATGCTCGACGCCGTGCGCCTTGGCCGGATGAAGCAAGGCGCTGCGCTCATCAACTTCTCGCGCGGCCCGGTCGTGGTGACGAATGCCTTGCTCGATGCGCTCGACCGGGGGCATCTCTCGCACGCCGTGCTCGACGTGTTCGACGTCGAACCGCTGCCCATCGATTCGTCGCTTTGGGACCACCCGCATGTAACGGTCCTGCCGCACATCTCCGCCCCCACCGATCATGAAACGGCGGCGCAGGTGATCGCCGCGAACATCCGCGCCTTTCGGGCAACGGGGCAGATTCCCGGCAACGTCGATCTGGCGCGGGGATACTGAACATGCATCGCGATCACGCCACGCACACACGCCCGCCGCGCGTCTACCCGACGGTCGATTTTCATCGCGACGGCGTTCAGCACGGCTTCCTGAAAGTCCCGCACTCGCACGACACGAGCGCATGGGGCGCGGTGATGGTGCCGATCACCGTGATTCGTCGCGGGGAAGGCCCTGTCGCCCTGCTCACCGGCGGCAATCACGGCGACGAGTACGAAGGCCCTATCGTACTGTCGCGACTGGCGAATACGCTGAAGACGCGTGATGTGAGCGGCGCCGTCATCATCGTCCCGTTCATGAATGCCCCTGCCGTGCAGGCGGGAAAGCGCACGTCGGCGCTGGACGGCGGCAACCTCAACCGCGCCTTCCCGGGACGCCCCGACGGCACCGTCACCGAGCGCATCGCCGATTACTTCTCGCGCTGTCTGCTGCCGATGGCGGACATCGTGCTCGATATTCACTCCGGTGGCCGAACACTCGACTTCGTGCCGTTTGCCGCGATCCACGAACTCGACGACGCGGCGCAGCAAACCCGATGTGAGGCCGCCATGCAGGCGTTCGGTGCGCCCTATGCGCTTCGCATGCGCGATCCCGATTCGCACGGCCTCTACGACAACGCGGCGGAAGCCCAGGGCAAGGTGTTCGTGACGACGGAACTCGGCGGCGGCGGGACGGCGAGCGCACGTCATGTCGCCATCGCACATCGCGGCGTCTATGGCGTGTTGGTGCACGCGGGCATCGTGCCGGCGGACGTCGCATGGCGAGACGCAGCGCAGGCCGACGCCGAACACACGGCCGTGCAACTCGCCATGCCCGGCGACGACTGCTACGTGACGAGCGAGCACGACGGGCTGCTGGAAATGCGCTACGACCTCGGCGCGACGGTGAAACGCTGCGATGTCGTGGCACGCATTCACGACATCACCCGCACGGGGACACCCCCGGTCGAGTATCGTGCGAAGCGCGATGGTATGCTGATCGGCCGACACTTTCCGGGCCGCGTAGGCATCGGCGACACGCTCTTCGTACTGGCGGACGTTCTGCCGAACGCTTGAGCGCCCTACGACGAGAGCGCGGCAAGCGCTGTCGCCCTCGGGGACGCACTCGCGGCTGCCGCGCGCCCCTTGCGCCCCTTGCGCCCCTTACTCAAGCGTTCCGTCCATGGTGAAACTCGACCGTTTCGACATCGCAATCCTTCGTGTGCTGGCGCGCGAAGGCCGCATCACGAAGTCCCGTCTGGCGGAGTGCATCCATTTGTCCGTCTCGCCTACCTGGGAGCGCGTGCAACGTCTGGAAGCCGCGGGCGTCATTCGCGGCTATCGCGCCGACGTCGACTGGAGCGGCGTGGTGCAGGTCAGCCGCATCATCGTGGAGATCACTCTCGCGCGTCACACCGCCCACGACATGAACCGCTTCGAGGCGCGATTGCGAGACGCGCAGGAAGTCGTGCAATGCCACGCTACCGGCGGCGGCGTCGACTACATCGTGCACGTAATGGCGCGCGACATCGACCACTACCAGCGTTTCATCGACGACCTGCTCATGGCCGACTACGGCATCGAGCGCTATTTCACCTATGTCGTCACCAAGGTCGTCAAAGACCTGACGGACACCATGCCCGCCTGGGTCGACACGGACTGAACGCCGTCCGGCAGTTTCTTTCGGTCGCGTCCCGGTAAATCAGAAGAAAAGCGACGTCCGCCTCAGCCGAACGGAAAAAGCATCGGCGCGATGCCCCCGACAATCTCCACATGACGAACGAACGCCATGTCAGGAGATTGCCGATGTTGCTCGACCATCCGGTACTGTTCAAATCGCTGTGCTACCTCGACGGACGCTGGACCCACAGCGACGATGCTGCGTCCATCGCCGTCGTCGATCCCGCCGATCAGTCGACGCTTGGCCGCGTGCCGATGCTCACCCGCGAGCAGATCCGCAGCGCCATCGACGCCGCCGAACGCGCCTTCACGACATGGCGCTGGACGCCTGCCAACACGCGCGCCGCCGCGCTGCTGCGCTGGCATGGGCTGATCCGGCAGCACGCCGAAGACCTCGCCGTCCTGCTCGCACGTGAGCAGGGCAAGCCGTTGCACGAGGCACGTGGCGAGATCGGCTATGGGGCATCGTTCATCGAGTGGTATGCCCATGAAGGCCGGCGCCTCGACGGGCGCAGCATCACATCGCATATCGACGGCGCGCAACTGGGCACGGTGCGCGAGCCAGTCGGCGTCGCCGCGCTCATCACCCCCTGGAACTTCCCCTTTGCGATGATTACCCGCAAGGCGGCTGCCGCGCTCGCCGCCGGATGTCCGGTCGTCGTGAAGCCTGCGCACGAGACACCGTTCAGTGCCCTTGCGCTCGCCCAACTGGCAGACGAAGCGGGCTTGCCGCCCGGTGTGTTCAATGTCGTGCTGGGCGAGCCGGACATGGCCATGCGAACGTTCGTGGGCGACGCGCGCGTGCGCGCCGTGAGCTTCACGGGGTCGACGCGCGTCGGTCAACTGGTCGCGCAGGCCGCGGCCGCCGGCGGGGTGAAGAAACTCGCGCTGGAACTCGGCGGCAACGCACCGTTCATCGTGCTCGGCGACGTGGATCTCGACGAGGCCGTGCGCATCGCGGTCGCCGCGAAGTTCCAGACGTCCGGACAGGATTGCTGCGCCGCGAACCGCATCTTCGTGGCGCGAGAGCGCTACGGCGCGTTCGTCGACCGCTACACGCAGGCCGTTGCCCGGTTGCGTGTCGGGCCGGCGCTGTCCGGCGACGTCGATGTGGGACCGCTCATGCATCAGGCGGCGTTCGACGCCACAGCCGCACGCGTGGAAGACGCCCGTCGTCAGGGCGCGCAGATCACCGTCGGTGGCGAGCCCCATCCGCTGGGCGGCTGGTTCTATCGCCCGACCGTCGTGGCCGACGCCGCCCCCGGCATGCGCATCTACGACGAAGAGAACTTCGGCCCGATCTCCGCCGTGTGCGCCTTCGACTCGCTCGACGAGGTCGTCGCCCGCGCCAACGACACCGAGTACGGCCTCGCCGCCTATGTGTGCGGACGACGCCTGGACGACATCTTCACGCTGATCCGCCGGCTCGATTTCGCGATGGTCAGCGTCAACGGCGTGAAGTTCACCGGCGCACCGGTGCCGTTCGGCGGCATGAAAGCCTCGGGCCTCGGCCGTGAAGGCAGCATCGACGGCTTCGAGCCCTTCACCGAAACCAAGTACTTCTGCCTCGGCAATCTCGGCATTCCGGTCCATCACGGCTGATTGCCCCGGCATTACCCACTACCCACTACCCACTACCCATTACGCATCAGGTATTACGCATTTCGCTCCCTATCACCGACCTCCAGGAGACGCCTCATGACCGCCTCGACCGAACAACTGCTTGCGCAGGATCGCGCGCACTTCATGCACCCCTCGACGCACGCCGCCGATCACGCAAGCGGCACGCTGCCGGGCAAGATCATCCGCGCCGCGCAAGGCATGCACATCGAAGACCACGAGGGACGCCGCTATCTCGACGCCTTCGCCGGCCTCTACTGCGTGAACATCGGCTACGGCCGCACGGAGGTGGCCGACGCCATCCACAGGCAGGCGTCGTCGCTCGCCTACTATCACACCTATGTCGGCCACTCGACGGACGCCATCATCGAGCTGTCGAAGCGCATCATCGACTGGTCGCCCGCCGGCATGAAGAAGGTCTACTACGGATTGTCCGGCTCGGATGCCAACGAAACGCAGATCAAGATCGTCTGGTACTACAACAACGTGCTCGGCCGTCCGCAAAAGAAGAAGATCATATCGCGCGATCGCGGCTACCACGGCTCGGGCATCGTGACCGGCAGCCTGACCGGCCTGCCGAGCTTCCATCAGCACTTCGACCTGCCTGTCGAGCGTGTGCACCACACCGTGTGCCCGCATTGGTATCGCCAGGCGCCTGCAGGCATGAGCGAGCAGGCGTTCGTCGCCCATTGCGTGGAGGCACTGGAAAAGCTCATCGCACGTGAAGGCGCGGACACGATCGCCGCGTTCATCGGGGAGCCGGTGATGGGCACCGGCGGCATCATTGCGCCGCCTGCCGGCTACTGGGACGCCATTCAGGCCGTGCTGCGCCGCCACGACATTCTGCTGATCGCGGACGAAGTGGTCTGCGGCTTCGGACGCCTCGGTTCGCCCATGGGCTCGCAACACTACGGCATGACGCCCGACCTCATCACCATCGCCAAGGGCCTCACGAGCGCGTATGCGCCGCTCTCAGGCGTGATCGTCGGTGAGCGGGTCTGGGACGTGATCGAGCGCGGCGCACGCGAAAACGGTCCGATGGGACATGGCTGGACGTATTCCGGGCATCCGATCTGCGCCGCCGCCGCGCTCGCCAATCTCGACATTCTCGAACGCGAGAATCTGACGCAGAACGCGGCAGACGTGGGCAAGTACTTCGGCGAAAGGCTCCATGCGGCGTTCGACACGCATCCGCTCGTGGGAGAGGTGCGCAACGTGGGCATGCTGGCCGCTGTGGAGTTCATGGCCGACGGCGCGGCGCGCAAGCCGTTCGACGCCACCATGAAGGTCGGCCCGCGGGTGTCTGCCGCAGCGCTCGCGCGCGGCATGATTGCGCGCGCGATGCCCCACGGCGACATTCTCGGCTTCGCGCCGCCGCTGATCGCCACGCGCGCGGATGTCGACGAAATGGTGAGCATCGCGCGAGCGGCGGTGGACGACGTCGCCACTCAGGTCCTGCGCTGACGCCGCGGTGAGTTAAGACCAGGCACGGGCGACGCCCCCCACAGGAAACAGCAGATTGCCCCCGTTCTCTCCATCGTTTCGTAGGATGACCGCGCGCGCCGGCACGGCTTTAATGGGATGACTCGGTGGCCCGGACAAACAATGTCGCGGGCTGCCCCCTCTATTCCCCTACCGTCCGAGGTACCGCGCATGTCCATCGAATCGCTGATCGAGGCCGATCGCCAGTTTCTGATCCATCCTGTCGCCAATTACCGCGCGCACGAGGCGCAGGGCGCGAAGGTGCTCACCAGCGGCAATGGCGCGTGGCTGCACGATGCCGAAGGCAACGCCCTGCTCGACGGCTTCGCGGGGCTCTGGTGCGTGAACACCGGCTACGGGCAGGCCTCCATCGTCCAGGCAGCGACGGAACAGTTAAACCGCCTGCCGTACGCCACCGGCTACTTCGGCTTCGCTTCGGCGCCGGCCATTACGCTGGCGCAAAAACTCGTGGCGCTCACACCGCCCTCGTTGCAGCACGTCTACTTCACGCTCGGCGGATCGGACGCCGTCGATGCCGCCGTGCGTTTCATCACGCATTACTACAACGCCATCGGCAAGCCCGGCAAGAAGCATTTCATTGCGCTGGATCGCGGCTATCACGGGTCGTCGTCGACCGGTGCAGGCCTCACGGCATTGCCCGCTTTTCACCGTAACTTCGACCTGCCGTTGCCGACGCAGCATCACATCCCGTCGCCCTACCCATATCGCAGCGCCACGCCGAACGATCCGCAGGCGATCATCGCCGCCTCGGTGGCCGCGCTCGAAGCGAAGGTCGGCGAACTCGGCGCCGAGCATGTCGCAGCGTTCTTCTGCGAACCCGTCCAGGGGTCGGGCGGCGTGATCGTGCCGCCCAACGGCTGGCTGCGCGCCATGCGCGAGGCATGCAGGCGACTTGACATCCTGTTCGTTGCGGACGAAGTCATTACCGGCTTCGGCCGCACCGGTCCCATGTTCGCGTGCGAAGCGGAAGACGTCTGCCCCGATCTGATGACGCTCGCCAAGGGGCTGACGGCCGGTTACGCGCCAATGGGCGCCGTGCTGATGTCGGACGCCATCTATCAGGCCATTGCCGATGCCGCGCAAGGCTCGCCCGTCGGCCATGGCCAGACGTATTCGGCGCACCCGGTGAGCGCCGCCATCGGGCTCGCCTGCCTGAAGCTCTACAACGAAGGCGGCCTGCTGGCGAACGCGCAGGCGCAAGCCCCCACGTTCGCACGCGGGCTCGACGCCCTGCTCGACCACCCGCTCGTGGGCGACTCGCGCCATCGCGGACTGCTCGGTGCCCTCGAACTCGTCGCCGACAAGGCCACGCGTCAACGCTTCGATCCGTCGCTCAAACTGCATGAACGCATTGGGGCGGCGGCCTATCGCAACGGCGTGATCTTCCGTGCGTTCGCGGACAACGTCCTCGGCTTCGCACCGGCGCTGTGTTTTACGGCGGAGGACTTTGCCGAGCTGTTCGCCCGCGTGCGCACCACGCTCGACGAGGTGCTCGAAGCCGCCGACGTGCGCGCCGCACTGCGCAGCTAAAGCGCAACTGAATCCTCGATACGACCTGACTACCCGGAGACCCGCTCGTATGTCGCTTGCCCTCTCACGCCCCGATTTGATGCGCCGTCAGAACCTGATCGACGGCGAATGGACCGACGCCCGCGACGCCGGCCGCTACCCCGTGCATAACCCGGCCAGCGACGCCCTGCTGGTCGATGTGGCGGACAGCACTGCCGCCGACGCCCGCGCCGCGACCGAAGCCGCCTACCGCGCGCTGCCCGCGTGGCGCGACAAACTGCCGCGCGAGCGTGCGGACGTGCTCAAGCGCTGGCACGCGCTGATCCTGGCGAACGCCGACGATCTCGCGCGGCTGATTTCACTCGAACAGGGCAAACCGCTGTCGGAAGGACGCGGTGAGGTGGCCTACGGCGCGTCGTACGTGGATTGGTTTGCGGGCGAAGCAACGCGCGTCTATGGCGACATCATTCCGCAGGCCCAGCCCGGTAAGCGCATGACGGCGGTCAAGGAGCCGGTCGGTGTCGTCGCGGCGATCACGCCGTGGAATTTCCCACTCGCCATGATCGCGCGCAAGATCGCGCCGGCGCTGGCCGTGGGCTGCACGGTCGTCGCCAAGCCCGCCGAGGACACGCCGCTGACCGCACTCGCCCTCGCGGCGCTGGCCGTCGAAGCCGGTGTGCCGCCGGGCGTGCTCAACATGATCACCGCCTCGCGCACGCATGGCATCGAGGCCGTGGCCGACTGGCTGGCGGACGAGCGCGTACGCAAAGTGACGTTCACCGGCTCGACCGCCGTCGGCATTCATCTGGCGCGCGAATCGGCCGGCACGCTCAAGAAGCTTTCGCTCGAACTCGGCGGCAACGCGCCGTTCATCGTCTTCGACGACGCCGATCTGGACGCGGCCGTCGCGGGCCTGATGGCGTCGAAATTCCGCAACGGTGGGCAGACCTGCGTGTGCCCGAACCGGGTGTACGTGCAAGCCGGCGTCTACGAATCCTTCGCGGCGTTGCTCGCGAAGCGGGTGGAGGCGCTGCATGTCGCCCCCGCGAGCGACACCGATGCGCAGATCGGACCGATGATCAACCGCCGCGCCGTGGAGAAGATCGAACGGCATGTCGACGATGCACTGACGCATGGCGCGCGCGCGCTCGTCGGCGGCACGACGTTGCCGTCGCTCGGCCCGCACTATTTCGCCCCGACGGTGCTGGCCGACGTGACCGACAGCATGCTCGTGAGTCAGGAGGAAACGTTCGGGCCGGTGGTGCCGCTGTTCCGCTTCGAGACCGAAGACGAAGCGATTGCGCGCGCCAACGATACGCCGTTCGGGCTGGCGGCCTACTTCTACACGCAGAACATGCGGCGCGCCGAGCGGGTCGCACGACGCCTCGAAGCGGGCGTCGTCGGCATGAACGAAGGCGCGGTGTCGAGCGAAGCCGCGCCGTTTGGCGGGGTGAAGGCCTCCGGTTACGGACGCGAAGGATCGAAGTACGGCCTCGACGATTACCTGTCGATCAAGTACGTTTGTCAGGGCGGGCTGGACTGACGGGTCGCGTTCATGGCGGTTGGTAGGGGTGGGCAGCGGTAGCGGCGGTAGTGGCGGCAGTGGCGGCAGTGGCGGTAGCGGCGGTAGCGGGCTTGCACAGACGCCGGGCCCGCAACGGCGCCGTGCAGGAAAGTCAGCGCGCTGCGCCACCTGTGGCGATGGCGCGCTTTGCGCACCGGATTCCGGTCCTGCGCCCATGAGGCATGCATGACCCATGCATGAACCATGCATGACGCCCCCGAGCGCGCCGCATCCGAGGCGCAACGGTCGGCGCCTAGCCGCCGATCCCGAACCGACGAATCAGTGCGGCGACACGCGGCCTGTCGATCTCGGGAATGCGCTCCATCCCGACATACTTCCAGAACTCCTCCACTGCGGCCCGCCCTTCGACGCCATCGTTGAGCAGACATGCCAGCGCATCGGCCCGATGGCGGGCCGGCAGAATGTCGAGGCTCAGCACCAGCGCGTCCATGACCCGTTGCCTGCGGCTGCCTTTGAAAAAGCGCGCGCCGACATCGGCGACGAAATGCGACCAGGCTTCGGACCGACTTCCGGCGCTTGCCGCAGCACCCCACTTGCCGAGCAGCGCCGCGTTCTGCCTGAGCGGTTCCCGGAAAAACGCGAAGTTGGCGGCAGGCTTCGGCACGCCGGTCGCCCACACGTGGCCGACGGACTGGATCGGCAACGGCCGGTGTGTGCCCTCGCGTCGGAGCGGCACAGACGTGGCCGCGCGATGGCTTCCCACGGCGTGCCGGAGCCGGACCGTCGCAAGATCCGCCCGAAAGCGCGCGTGCACGCGGCACCCCCGCTGATGCGGCGCGTGCGTCGCCGCCGGTGTGGCGCCGATCGTCGTTGCGCTCATGACATTCATTCTCGACCTCCGTCGGTGATGGAAGCTCGCATCGTGACAGCGCGCCGCCAGGGCACTTTGCGATCGCGTCGGCCAGTTACCAGTTCCGGGGAAGTACCGGGCCTGTTGTCACTTGCCGTTATCCGGCCAGCGCCATGCCGGGCGCTCGAACGGATGCTGATCGAGAATCGTGGTCGCGGAAAACGACTTGTCGAGCTTGATAGCGTTGCATTCGGGATCTTCCTCCAGCGCAGCGGCCAGCCGCGCGGAGTGCGACACGACCCATAGCTGACTGCGCTGCGACGCACGGCGGATCAGGCGGCCGAGCGCCGGCATCAGGTCCGGGTGCAAACTGGCCTCGGGCTCGTTGAGCACCATCAACTCGGGAGGACGTGCGGTCATGAGCGCCGCGATCAGCAGCAGATATCGCAGCGTGCCGTCGGAGAGTTCTGCGGCGCTCAGCGGACGCAACAGGCCGTGCTGCTGGAACTGAAGGAGAAAGCCGCCTTTGCCATCGAACTCGATGGTCACGCTCGCGCCCGGGAACGCATCGGAGACCGCTTCGTCGAGCGCTTCACGGTCACCGATTTCGCGAATCGTCTGCCAAGCGGCGGCCAGATCGCGGCCATCATGATGAAGCGCGAGCGTGCGCGTGCCGATTTGCGGGCATCGCGCAGGGGCCTCCGCGTCCGTGCGGAAATGATCGTAAAAACGCCAGTTGCGTATCCGCTCGCGCACGGTGAAGACTTCGGGACACGCGTCGTCGTTGGCAATATGCGAGAACAGGCTTTCGTAACGCGGCAGACTGCTTGTCACCGCCACCCATTCGCGGCCTGCTTTTCGTCTGACGACGTAACCGTCGCGATCGACGAGCGTGCTGGCCGGACGCAGGAACGCTCCGGCCCAGATACTCTCCCGCTTGTACTCGGGATCCGCCCAGAACGCCGTGTTGTCGCCATTGGAAATGCCCATGCAAACGGCGTAACCGAAGGTCTCGCTGCTGAACCCGAGCCGCAACCGGGCTCGCGTGCGGCGCGGCCCGCCCTGAATCGGTACCTCGCCACGCCGCATCCGGGGGCTGATCTCCTCCGGCCCCGCCCACATCACCGACGCCAGACCGCCCTCGCGGGCGAGCGGGGCCACGATGCCTTCGGTCGCCGTGCTCGCGAGCAAGCGCAGCGCCCGGTAAAGATTCGACTTGCCGCTGCCGTTTGCGCCGCTGATGACGTTCAGACGCGTGAGCGGCATCACGAGCGACTGGATGGAGCGGTAGTTTTCGATGGCGAGGGCGGTGAGCATGGCGAAGGCGTGGGAGATCGGTACGATGGCGGGACGTCGTAAAGGCAGGAGGCGGGAGACGAAAGACGAAAGACGATGATGCAGACAGAGGAAAAAGCGCCGGCATCGATGTCGCGACCGCCGCGCCATCCAAAATCGTTACGATACCTGCTCCGGTGCAGCGCTGCGCCGTGCGTCCCGAAACACGAGACCGCCACGCTCACGCACAACGACGCCGACATGGCATAAACTCATCCCTTCGACGCTCCGACGTCTTCACTCTTTACCGCGACACCTCGCCTGCTCCGATGTCCGACGTTACCCCTGAACCGAAAGAGAGCGCCGGCGTTGCCGTCATCGACCGCGCCTGCGCCATCCTGTTCGCGTTCAAACCCGACGACGATGCCCTCACGCTGGCCGAACTGGCCGCCCGCACCGGCCTGTACAAGAGCACGCTGTTGCGGCTGGCCGGCGCGCTGATCCAGCACCGCATGCTCGTGCGGCTCGAAGACGGCCGCTATCAGCTCGGTCCCGCCACGTTCATGCTCGGCGCGCTGTACCAGCGCAGCCTGAACCTCGGTGACATCGTGCTGCCGTTGATGCGCGAACTGGCGGACGTGAGCGGCGAGAGCGTGTCGTTTTACGTGCGCGACGACGCCGTGCGCGTCTGTCTGCATCGCGTCGATTCCACGCATGCCGTAAGGTTCCATGTCCGGGAGGGCGACGTGCTGCCGCTAGAACACGGCTCGGGCGGGCTCGCGCTTCTCGCCTTCGGTGGGCAGCCGGGCGACGTGTACGACCGTATTCGCGCCGACGGCTACAGCGTGTCGATGGGCGATCGCGAGCGCGACACGGCGGGCGTGTCGATGCCGGTGTTCGGCGTGCGGCAGGCGCTGCGGGGCGTGATGACGCTGGCCGGTCCCAGCTCGCGCATCGACCGCGCGTTCATCGAGCGTCATCTGCCCGATCTGTTTTCCTGCGCTGCGCGCGCCACCGACGGACTCGGTGGCGACTCGCGTGGCGTGCGCGCCGCCTGGCGCGCCTTTGAAGCGTCTCGGACTCAGGGGAGCGAGCGCGCCGGCTGACCGGTGTAGTGATAAGGCAACTGACGTGGCAGCGGGCCTTTGTTGCGCTCGCCGCGTCCGCGCTGCTCCCACGCGTGCGCCAGAATGCCCACCGCGCGCGACAGGCAAAACACCCCTCGCGCCAACTCGGGCGCAAACCCCAGCTCCGCATAGATCACCGCCGTAATGCCATCGATGTTCATCGGCACCGGCTTTTGCTTGCGCGCCTTCAAATGCGCTTCGATACCGCGTGCGATGGCGGCGAATTGACCGTCGATCACGCCTTGCCCGACCGCTTCGTCGACCATCGCCAGCAGTCGTGTCGCACGCGGATCGACCGGGTGGAAGCGATGCCCGAAGCCCGGTAGATACTTGCCGTGCGCTTCGTTGAACGCCGCAATGCCTTCGGCGACGGCAGCGGCCATGTCCGGTACGTCCGACGACGACGCCGCGAGGCGCTGCGCGATGTCCTGATACAGCTCGACAGCCTGCTGTCCCGCGCCGCCATGCACGTCGTCCAGCGCGTTGATGGCCGAGGCCATCGCACCGTTCAACGGCAAGCCGCAGCTCGTGGCAATACGCGAGATCGCGATGGAGGGGG
This sequence comes from Pandoraea anhela, assembly GCF_902459655.1. Classification (GTDB taxonomy): domain Bacteria; phylum Pseudomonadota; class Gammaproteobacteria; order Burkholderiales; family Burkholderiaceae; genus Pandoraea; species Pandoraea anhela. Next base: position 13,986 of record NZ_CABPSB010000031.1, on the reverse strand, counting down.
CATGCGGACCATGATCGACCGACGCGACGAGCGCCGCTTCGAGCAAACGCGCCTGCGGGTGCGTCGGCAACTCGCCCCGCAGCATCAACCAGATCATCTGGGCAAAACCGACGTTGCCGATGAGGTCCTGAATCGGATAGCCACGTACGTTGATCGACCCCGGATGGATATCGATGATCGACGTGCTCCAGTAATCGGCGCACAGCGCCGCAGCATCGAGAGTGGGATTCATGGTCGGTTCACGCGGTGGGCGTGCGGTAGTGGGTCGTGGGGAATCGAATCGGGTCGCCGTGCGTCCAGCGAGTCATGGAGAGTCACAGGGGAGTCACAGGGGAGTCACAGGGGAGTCATAGCGGAGTCATCGGAAGGCATAGCGGGTTGCGGCGAGTCGTCGTGTGTGGATCAGATCACGCCGTCGGCACGCAGTTGATCGATGGCCGCGCCGTCGTAGCCGAGGCCCGCGAGCAACGCCTGCGTATCGGCGCCGAGCGAGGGCGCAGGCGCCTGCGGCGCGGCGTCGCCCCCCGACAGGCGGAAGCCCGCGCGCGTGACGCGCTGTGGTATCGCTTCGCCCGGCACGCTCAGTTCGCGCACGAACTCGCGCGACGCGAGATGGGGGTGCGCGAGCACGTCGGGCACCGACATCACGCGCCCTGCAGGCACACCGCTCGCCACGAGCTTCGTCTCCCAGTTCGCCGCGCTGTCGTGCGCGAGCGCGGCTTCGATTTCTGCCTTGAGCGCGTGACGATTCTGCTTGCGCGTATCGCGTTGTGCGAAGCGCGGATCGTCGGCCAGTTCGGCACGACCGATCAGCGTGCACAGCGCGACGAACTGACGCGTTTCGTTTGCGGCAATGTTGAGCAATCCGTCGCCCGTGCGGAAGGTGCCCGACGGCGCGGCGGTGAAGTTCTCATTGCCCATCGGGACCGGCGCAACGCCTGCGTTCAGGTAATTCGACACGACCCATCCCATCGTCGCGAGCGTGGCTTCGAGCATGGAGACGTCGAGCATGCGGCCCTGCCCCGTCACGCGTGCGTCGAGCAAGGCGGCACAGATGGCGAACGCCGCCGTCAGACCGCCGACCGTGTCCGAGACCGGGTAGCCGACGCGCAGCGGGGCGCTTTGCGCGTCGCCCGTCACACTCATCACGCCGGAAATGCCCTGAATGATCTGATCGTAGGCGGGACGCGACGACATTTCGCCATCCGCCCCGAACCCCGAAATCGCGCAATAGACCAGACGCGGATTCACATCGCGCAACGCATCGAAGTCGAGGCCGAGTCGCGTCATGACACCGGGACGAAAGTTCTCGACGAGCACATCGCTCGATGCAACCAGCGATTTCAGGATGGCCTTGCCACGCGGGTCCTTCAGGTTGAGCGTGAGCGAACGTTTGCCGGCGTTGACGGCCACGAACGACGCCCCCATCTGACGCGCCGCAGCGTCCTTGTCGGCCCCCAGCCTGCGGGCAAGATCGCCCCCTTCCGGGTTTTCGACCTTGGTCACGTCGGCGCCCATCAGCGCCAGTTGGTAGGCGCAGAACGGTCCGGCGAGAACGTTGGAAAGATCGAGGACTTTCACCCCGGCGAGCGGCAATGCCATCGTTGACTCCTGATGTGGCGTGTGTGGTGGGTGGTGGGTGTCAGTGCGAGATTTCGTCGAGCGTGCGCTGATTCGTGCGCGGCCCGAACAGCCCGATCGACGCCATCACCATGACCATCGCGAACGTGATCAGCGCAAACACGCCGGTCACGTCGAAATGGCGCAGCGCGAAGGCGATCATGAAGCCCGAGAACATCGCCGACAGGCGCGACATCGAGTACACGAAGCCGACGGCGCGGGCGCGAATGCGTGTGGGGAACAACTCGGTCTGATAAGCGTGGTAGCCAACAGACAGCAGCGTGCCGCACAGGGTGATGGCCACGCCGAGCATCATCAGCATGACGGGCGAAGTCTGCACTGCGAACAACGAGCCGAATACCGCGATACCGAGCGCGGAGAGCACCACGAGCGTCTTGCGCTCGATGCGATCGGCAATGGCCATGCCGATGAGCGGGCCGAACGGGTTCGAGATGGCGATCACGAACGAGTACATCAGGCTGTGCGTGACCGTGATGCCTTTGGACACCAGCAGCGTCGGCACCCACGAGGCGAAGCCGTAGAAGCCGATGGCCTGAAACAGGTTGAAGACGAGCAGCGTGATGGCGCGGCGACGGTACGGCTTCTGCCAGATTTCGCGGAACCTGGCCTTGGTCGCGGCGGGCTCGACACTGAGGACCGGCGGCGGCAGTGCGCGGCCCGACTCGCGTTGCACGCGCGCTTCGAGATCCGCGACGATCGCTTCGGCTTCGGCGGCACGGCCTTGCTGCGCGAGCCAGCGCGGGCTTTCCGGCACGCGTCGGCGGATCGCCCAGACGACCAGTGCGCCGAGCGCCCCGATGATGACCACCGTGCGCCAGCCGTCCATGCCGAAGACCTGCTGCGGCACGAGCCACCACGAGAGCAGCGCCACGGCGGGCACCGCCAGATACTGGATCAGGTGAATGAAGGCGAAGGCGCGGCCGCGCAGATGCTTCGGGGCAAGTTCGCTCACGTAGGTGTCGATCGTGACGAGCTCGACGCCCACGCCGATGCCGGCGATCAGACGCCACAGGTTGATCATCGGCGCCGTGGTCTGGAACGCCATGACGAGCGTGGCGATGGAATACCAGAGCAGCGCGACGGTGAAGATCGTGCGGCGGCCGTAGCGGTCGGCGAGCCCCGTCAGGAAAAACGTGCCGATGAACAGGCCGGCGAACGACGCCGCCACGAACGCGCCCAGCCCCGAGACGCCGAAGAACGACGCCGTCGTGGTGGAATACAGCCCACTTTTGACGAGACCGGGGCCGACGTAAGCGGTGAAGAACAGGTCGTAGAACTCGAACCAGCCGCCGATCGCGAGCAGCAGGATGAGCGTCCAGACGGAACGCGTCGCCGGCAACCGGTCGATGCGCGCATTGATCTGCCGACTGGCGTCGGACGGCCCGGCATGGGCGGCAGACGACGCTGACACCGCGCCGACAGGCAAACTCGACATTTCAATCCTCCTTTGGATTGCATTGCTGATCATTCTGTCAGACAGAATGACGTTCTGTTTTATGAGAAGTCGAAGGTTATGCCTCGATGGGGAGGCCGGATATCGGGGTTTACGCGCAGGGGCCGATGACGTTTTGGAAAGACGCCGCCTGGGCGCGCAATGCTCGGATAAGAGGTGGCGGGTTTGTGTGGGGAGCTGGGGCGGGGGGCGGGGGCGGGGGGCTGCGGATAGCGACCGATCGGTCATTGCGCGTGGGTTCGGTTCACTTCATCGCCCGACTGGTTTGCTTGTCGTGTGTCGGGATCCCAGACAGCGACCGTGTTTCTGCCTGAACGCTTGGCGGAGTACAGTGCAGCGTCGGCAGCGGCAAGCCAGTCGGACGGTGTCTCGAACGTCGCGTCGAATTCGGCGACACCGATGCTCAGCGTCACAGGCACAGTGTCGCCGTCCCGGCAGGCATGCAGAAGGAACGATCCACGGATCGCTTCCAGTCTCTGACAGACACTGGAGAGCGCCTGTCGATTGAAAAGCATGCAGAACTCGTCTCCCCCATATCGACCGGCGCTGACCAGGTCGGATTGGTGCTCGCGCAGTATGCCGCCGAGTCCCCTCAGAAACGCATCGCCGCGAAGATGTCCATAGGTATCGTTGACGTATTTGAACTCGTCGACATCGATGATGGCGACGCACGCCACCTTCATGCCGCCTCGCTGGATACTCTCGAAGCTCTCCGTGAACGCCTTCATCCAGAGATGGCGATTCTTCAGTTGCGTCAACTCGTCTTGTCCGCTCATGTCACGGATTGCTCTTTTGCTTTGGGACAGTCGCCGTGCGAGCTTATGGCTCGATAGCCCCACCACCGAAGGGTAGAACATGAGCATCGGAAAACATGCGGCGACTTGGCTCACGTCCGTCGCGAGCGACATGCGGAAGCCGGTCAACATGCCGGCAATCGCGACGCCCAGTCCAATGACGACCGCGCCCTGAAGCATCAGCCGTGCCCCGCCAACCGAGGCGTTGTGCATGAGGAGCATCGAGATCAGAACCGCCGACGGCGCATCTGCGAAATGCATGGCGGAAACCCAGGCGCCGCCGAACAGCGAATCGCATAGGAGGTTGACACGCTCCACCCTGATGGGATCCGCGGCGCGTGACGCACGGGTATAGGCGATTATCGGCCACACAAAAGCATTGACGCCCCAAAGCGTCAGGGTGAGCGGATGCGCGCCCAGCGGGTAAATCGACGCCAGAACGAGGATTGCACTGAGTGCACATCCCGTGCTGCGCAGGACAAATACCCGTCGCGAAAATTTTAGTCCCTTCTCCCGCCTTGACTCCATTCTTTGCCTGGCCCTTGCCGTTTTTGAGATACAGACGATCCGAACCCGCGCACATGCCGAACCCATTTATCCGGATGATCAGGACATGCCGAATGGCGACGTGCAATCCTCCCTCAGTCGATGCCGCTAAGATCCCACACCGTGCCGCTGTCGGCAACCCCGTGAATCGCGCACGTCTCATCTGCCGCTGCCGGGCAACGGTTGCCCCCGAATGGCGGCACGGTTCGATGCCTGGTATGGCGTGCCTACGAGAGAGTAGGCAGTACTGGGCGATATTTACGAGGAAGTCCGGAAGCGCATTCGATACGCCCCCGGGCTTAACCCGATCTTCTCGCGAAACAGACGCGAAAACGAGCTGGTATCGGCGTAACCCACGCGCTGCGCCACGCCCTCCACCGTGAGATCGCCGGCTTCGAGCAGGCTGCGGGCGGCATCGAGCCGAAGGCTCTGCAGGTAACTTAGCGGCGTTTGATCCAGCGCTGCTTTGAAACGGCGAATCAGCGTTCGCTCGCTGACATTGAGCTCTGCCGCAAGATCCACGATTCTCAAGTCCCTGGCCATATGTTTTTGCAGCCGGTGCTGAGCCTTGTGGACCATGCTGTCGCCGTGACTCTTGTCGGACAGCAACGGGAGGTGGGGCGTTTGGGTCGTTTGACTCACATCAATGAGCATCGTCTTCGCACTAAGCGACGCGATCACGGGACCGGAAAAGCGTTCGATCACGCGAATGGCCTGCAAAAGATACGAGGCGTAGGCGCCTGCACAAACCAAACGATCCGCTTCAGTGACCACCGGATCGAGTTGCAAATCGACACGAGGGAATCGACTGCGGAACTGTCGTTGCAACCACCATGTCGTCGTGGCGACACGGCCATCGAGCAGCCCCGTTTCGGCAAGGATGAATGTCCCCGTGCAATTTGCCGCCACCCATGCGCCGTTATTCCATTGGGACGTGAGCCAGCTACGCAGCGTTGTCTGCGTCTTCAAGAGTTTTTCAAAATCCGCACGCCCCGAGTAATGAAAGCTCGGTATGAAAACAAGGCCGTATTTCGTGCGAGGGTCCAGCCGACCGGTCTCCACGAGCAATCCGTTGCTCGTGCGCACGCTTTCGCCGGACACGGACACGAAACTCCACTGAAACAGCTTCGCGTTCTCGCCGTGCTGCTGGCGCAAGTGAGCGTTGGCGACCTGCAACACGTCGGCGAACCCGCCCATGCTCGACGCATAGCACCCTGGAAACGCGACGATGGCGGCCTTATGCATGGGATGTCGTATTTGGCATGAATTATGTCATTTTAGCCAATGTCAAATCCCCACGCCAATTGGGAGACTGCTTCACACACGCACAAGACGCTTCGAAAAGCTGGCGCCCGTGCAGACATGGAGACGGCGAATGGACACGCACACGCAGCATTACCTCCCCCCGATCGATGCGCCCGAGCGGCAGCAGGACCGCCTGTTCCACGAGACCTTCGTCCCCGCCGAGACGCTCGAAGTCCGCGCCAAAGTACGGGCGTTTGCGGATCGCTATGTGGCGCCGATCGCGTGGGAAATCGGCAGCCGCGCCGAGTCCAAGGAACACTTTCCCCACGAGTTGTTTTCCCGGATGGCCGAGGCCGGACTCTTCAGGATTCCATTCGCTCTGGATGTCGGCGGCCTCGGGCTACAATACCCCGCTCTCGCCACGGCCGTCATGATCGAGGAGCTGGCTTATCACTCAAACTCCATTGCCGCCATCGTCGACGTTCACTGCATTCTTGCCGGGCACGCGCTCGAGAACGCGTCAGAGGATCTCCGCGCGCGCTATCTCCGAGCGCTGCTGGCCGGCCGCAAGATTGGCAGTTTCGCCACGACCGAGCCCGACGCCAGCACGGATCTGAGCGTCAACACCATGCAAACGGTCCTGGTGGCGAACCCGCGCGGCGGATACGTCGTCAATGGCCGCAAACGCTTTATCACCAACGCCCCCGTTGCCGATTTCGTCGTATTGCTTTGCACGCACGAAGGTCGGATGACCGAAGTCGTCGTGGATATGGACGCACCTGGCGTGCGCGTCGGCAAACCCGATCGCAAAACAGGAAACCACGGACAACTGACCGCCGATATCCACTTCAACGACGTGCATGTCGACGCCGACAATGTGGTCGGCGAGCCCGGAAACGGGCTGAAGATCGCGCTGCAAACGTTGACGTACGGACGCATAGGGATTGCCGCGAGCGGCGTCGGCATGGCGCAGTCCGTGTTCGACCACAGCGTGCATCGACTCAAGCAACGCCGCGCGTTCGGCAAAACGCTCGCGCAATTTCAGCACTGGCAATTCAAACTCGCGGAGCGAGCAACTGAAATTGAGAACGCGCGCAACTTGTACGTCAAAGCAGCGCTGCGCATGGACCAGGGCCACGCCTTTCCGGAGCCCGAGGCCGCCATGGCCAAATGGTATGCGACGCAACTCGCAGGTGACATTGCGCGTGACGGCGTCCAGATTTTCGGGGGCTACGGATTCATGAAGGAGTTGGCAGCGGATCAGTCCCACTATCACGTCGAAGAGATCTACCGCGACTGCAAGATTGCGGAAATCTACGAGGGGACCAACGAGATACAAAAGCTCGTGATCGCACGATCCCTCTTCGGCAAGGAAGTGACGGGTTAGCCCCGTGCGCGCCGCCCGCATCGATCAAACGCTGCGCAGGCGGCGCACGCAGCGCCAAGCCCTGCGCGATTCAACGCAGATCATCGTTGGCAATTGCCAGGGGTTTGCGCTGATCTCGGTGGAAGACCACACGGACTTTCGTCTCGGCTATCTCTGGTCGAGATTTGCCGTGTTGCTCTGCTTCGCCCTCTATCTGACCATCTAACGTCGTGGCTTTATGAAAGTCTTGATTGTCCATGCGCATCCGGAACCGAAATCGTTCTGTACGGCCCTCACGACAACGGCACGACAGCGCCTCGTCCGGGCGGGCCACGAGATCAAAGTCTCGGACCTTTACGCGATGCGGTTCAACCCCGTGGCGTCGGCCGACGACTTCCGTTCACGCAAGGATCCGGACTATCTGGTCTATGCGTTGGAGCAGCGCCACGCGGTCGCGACCCGGACGTTGAGCGACGACATCCAGGCCGAACTGGAGAAGCTTCTCTGGTGCGATTTGCTGATCCTCAACTTCCCCATCTTCTGGTTTTCAGCGCCGGCGATCCTGAAAGGCTGGCTGGATCGCGTGCTGGTGTCGGGTGTGGTCTATGGCGGCAAGCGCTTTTACGACAAGGGAGGGTTGCCGGGCAAGCGCGCACTGGTGAGCGCGACGCTTGGCGGACAGCGGCACATGTTCGCGAACGACGGCATTCATGGTCCGCTCGAGCAGATGTTAAAGCCGCTCCTGCAAGGCACGTTGGCTTACACGGGCATGCAGGTGCTGTCGCCTTTCATCAGTTGGCACGTGCCCTACGTGAGCGACGAAGCCAGACGATCGATGCTCGACGCATGGGGCGTGCGCCTTGCGGGCATCGATCAGGAAACCGCCCTTGTATTCCCCAAGCTCGCCGACTTCACCGACGAGTTGTATCCCCGATACGGGCAAAACAAATAAAAAATCAACGATGGAGACTGTCATGGAGCTGAAGCAGGTGAATTTGGAGGACAAGTACACCCTGTCAAAGGGGCGCGTCTTCATCACGGGCACGCAGGCCCTGGTGCGACTGCCGATATCACAACAACAACGGGACCGTCAGGCGGGATTCGACACGGCCGGCTACATCTCCGGTTACCGCGGATCACCCCTTGGCGGCTTTGACGAGCAACTGGGCAAAGCGAAAAAACACCTCGACGAACACCAGATCCGATTCGTCCCCGGGGTGAACGAGGATCTCGCTGCGACTGCCGTGTGGGGAACCCAGCTGGCCGAGATCGGCGGCGAGGGCAAGTACGACGGCGTATTCGGGTTGTGGTACGGAAAAGGGCCTGGCGTCGATCGTACGGGCGACGTTTTCAGGCATGCCAATCTCGCCGGGACCTCGAACAAGGGCGGCGTTCTCGTGCTCATGGGCGACGATCACACTTGCGAATCGTCCACCACCTGTCATCAAAGCGAATTTGCGATGATCGACGCCATGATTCCGGTGCTAAGCCCCGCCAGCGTTCAGGAAATTCTGGATTACGGGCTGATCGGCTGGGCGCTCTCGCGTTACAGCGGATGTTGGGTGGGGATGAAATGCGTGAAAGACACCGTCGAGGCCACCGCCTCGATCGATGTGGACGTGCAAAAGGTTCAGATTCGTTTGCCCACCGAGTACGCGCTCCCCCCGGACGGACTCGGGATTCGCCAGCCCGACACCCCCCATGCGCAAGAAGCGCGACTGCACCAGTACAAACTCGACGCAGTACGCGCCTTTGCCCGGGTGAACGCGATCGATCGGGTCGTACTCGCGAGCGCCGAACCGCAACTCGGAGTCGTCACGCACGGCAAGAGTTATCTCGACGTCCTGCAAGCGCTCGACGAATTGCATCTGTCCGAAGAGGCCGCCGCCGCTGCCGGCCTGACCATCTACAAAGTCGGCATGGTTTGGCCATTGGAGCCACAGAACGCAACGGCGTTTGCCAGCGGACTCAAGAAAATTCTGGTGGTCGAAGAGAAGCGGAGTCTGATCGAGTTTCAGCTCAAAGAGCATCTGTATGGCAGCACGCACGCCCCGGTCATCGTCGGAAAGACGGACGAAGCGGGCAGAACGTTGTTTCAGCCCGAGATGGCGCTGGACGCGAACCAGATCGCTATCGCCATCGGGGAGCGGTTACTGGCGCTTCGCGACGATCCGGCATTACGCGAGCGAATCGAGGCGTTGCGTTCCTACCGAGTCCCCAGAGGAAATCCCGATGTCCTGAGTCGCAGCTACTATTTTTGCAGCGGCTGCCCTCACAACACGTCCACCGTGATTCCGCAGGGGAGCAAAGGCTATGCCGGAATCGGCTGCCACTGGATGTCCCAGGCCATGGAGCGCTCCACGACCGGCTACACCCAGATGGGCGGAGAGGGCATGGCCTGGGTCGGAGAAGCGCCTTTCTCAAAGCGAAAGCATATGTTCCAGAACATCGGCGACGGAACGTACTTTCACTCCGGTCTGCTGGCGATCCGTGCCGCAATCGCAGCCAAGACGAACATCACCTACAAGATCCTGTTCAACGACGCCGTTGCAATGACCGGCGGGCAAAAGCATGACGGCCCTCTGGACGTGCCCGGCATCGCCTGGCAGGTCCACGCCGAAGGCGCCAAACGTATCGTGGTGATCGGCGACGAGCCGCACAAATACCCCGCCGGCACCGCATGGCCCCATGGGGTCACGCTGCACCATCGCGACGAACTCGACGTCGTGCAGCGGCAGTTGCGGGAAGTCGAGGGCACAAGCGTCCTGATTTACGACCAGACCTGCGCCGCAGAGAAACGCCGGCGGCGCAAACGCGGCAGCATCGTCGACCCGGCCAAACGCGTCCTTATCAACGACTTGGTCTGCGAGGGATGCGGCGACTGCGGCACGAAGTCCAATTGCGTGTCGCTGCAACCCCTCGAGACGGACTTTGGTCGCAAGCGTATGATCGACCAATCCGCATGCAACAAAGACTATTCCTGCGTGAAGGGCTTCTGCCCCAGTTTTGTGACGGTGTTGGGTGGCAACTTGAGAAAACCGACGCCGGTTGCGGATGCCTCGGCCCATTTGTCGCTTCCCGAGCCTGTGCTGCCATCGCTTGAGCACGTGTACAGCATTCTGGTTGCCGGTATGGGGGGCACGGGCGTCGTCACCATTGGCGCCATTCTGGGCATGGCGGCGCATTTGGAGGGGCGCGGATGCGGAATGCTCGACATGGCGGGACTCGCGCAGAAAGGCGGCTCCGTCTGGAGTCACGTGCGCTTTGGCGCTACGCCCGAAGCCATCAAGACCCTTCGTATCGCGGCCGGAACAGCGGATCTCATACTGGGTTGCGACCTTATCGTCGCGGCAAATTCCAAGACTTTGGCGGCGTCGCGAAATGGGCGCACCCACGTAATCGTCAACACGCACGAACAGATGCCCGGTCCGTTCGCGAGAAACGCGGATTTGCCATTCCCCGCGCAGACACTCCGGAACAACGTGGTGGACGCTGTCGGCACGGAGCGCGCGGCATTCGTCGACGCCGGGCGACTTGCCACGGCCCTGTTGGGCGACAGCCTTGCGTCCAATATGTTCATGCTGGGATTTGCTTATCAACGCGGTTTCATCCCCGTCTCCAGCGCGTCCATTGAAGCGGCCATCGATCTCAACGGTGCCTCCAAACAGATGAATCGCGATGCCTTCCTATGGGGACGACGCATGGCGATATATCCGCTGGCCGTCGAAAAGGTCGTCACGGCAAGCCGTGGCAATCACGACCAGCCCTTGTCTGCCCTCCCAACGGACAATCTCGACGAGTTGATCAGCCGCCGCAGGCAATTTCTGACGTCCTACCAGGATGCCCGCTACGCCGATCGCTACCTGGCATTCGTTGACCGGATTCAGTCTTTCGAAAAACAGACATTCCCGGGGCGCCAGGCGCTCGCCAAAGCGGTTGCCCGCTACTACTTCAAGCTACTCGCGATCAAGGACGAGTACGAAGTCGCGCGCCTCCATACCGAGAGCGGCTTCATGGAGCGCGTTCAGGCGCAATTCGAAGGCGACTATCGGGTGGTGTTCAACCTCGCGCCTCCCCTGCTGGCGCGACGCTCGCCGACGACCGGCGAACCGGTGAAATCCGAGTTCGGCGCTTGGGTCGTGCCGTGCTTTCGGCTGCTGGCCAAACTTCGTGTCTTGCGCGGAACGTGGATGGACATTTTCGGCTACACCACCGAGCGCAAGCTCGAGCGCTCGCTCATTGGGGAATATGAGCGTCTTGTAGAAAGCACGCTTCGGGCACTCGAGACGCACCCGGACGCGACTCGCTACGATGCGGCGGTCGCTTTGGCGAGCCTGCCGGAGCGCATTCGGGGTTATGGCCATGTTCGCGTCAAGAGCATGACGGCCGTTCGCGAACGGCAAAGAGAACTGATGGAAATCGTTCAGGGAACGGCGCGCCCATTGCGAAGTGCTGCCTGAGTCTACGCTTCCCGACGACCTGCCTGGAGACATTCATGAACCATTCCTCGATTGCACCGGCGACACAAACGGCCGGTGGCGCACAGCAGCGCACGCTCAATCGCCATGACGTCAAGACGCTCGGTCTTTCCGCCCTGGGCGGGACCCTGGAGTTCTACGACTTCGTCGTGTTCGTGTTCTTTGCCAACGTACTGGGCGCCTTGTTTTTCCCGCCGTCACTCCCCGACTGGATGCGTCAATTGCAGACCTACGGGATTTTTGCCGCCGGATATCTCGCCCGCCCTATCGGCGGCATCATCATTGCCCATTATGGCGACGTCATCGGCCGCAAACGGATGTTCACTCTGTCGATCTTCCTCATGGCCCTACCGACGCTTGTCATCGGGGTACTGCCGACCTACGAAACGATCGGATTGTTTGCGCCGTTGTTGCTGCTCGCGATGCGTGTGTTGCAGGGGGTGGCCATCGGTGGGGAGATGCCGGGGGCCTGGGTGTTCGTCGCAGAACATGCGCCGGCCAAACACTATGGATTCGCTATCGGAACGCTGACCTCGGGCATCACCGGGGGCATTTTCCTGGGCTCTATCCTCGGGGTGTGGCTCAATAGCGCGTTCTCACCGTCGGAAATTCTCGAATGGGCTTGGCGTCTGCCGTTCCTGCTCGGTGGCCTGTTCGGGCTCGTCTCGGTGTACCTGCGGCGGTTCCTCCACGAAACGCCCCTGTTCCAGGAAATGCAGAAACACAGGACCCGCGCCGAGGAACTCCCGATCAAGACGATTCTGCGTGAACACCGTGAAGCTTGCTTACTCGTCGCGTTAATGACATGGGTGCTGTCCACCGCCATTATCGTCGTGATCCTGATTGCGCCGTCATACCTTCAGAAAGTCTTTCATATCCGTGCCGCGCATGCCATGAGTGCGAATGCCCTGGCCACTGTCGCGCTGACCATAGGTTGCGTGTTCTGGGGTTGGCTCAGTGACGTTGTGGGGACCCGATGGACGATGATGCTCGGCTGGGGCGGAACAGCGATCACGGCTTACCTTTTTTATCTCAACCCTCCGGGCGAATCCACACTGATCGCGCGCTATTCGCTCGTCGGCTTCTTCGTCGGTTCCGTCTCGACGTTGCCGATCGTTGGCGTGCGCGCATTCCCGGTCGAGGTTCGATTCACGGGATTGTCCTTCTCGTACAACATGGCTTACGCCGTGTTCGGCGGTCTCACCCCCATCGCCGTTTCGCTTTGGCAGCAGATCGATGTCATGGCGCCGGCGCACTACGTGGCAGCGATGGGACTGGCAGGGGCGGCAATGGGTTTCTGGCGTCTGGCATGTCACGGCTGGCAGCCCCCTGCGCGGTCGTTCGATATGCCGAGGTCCACAAGGCGCAGCGCGCCGCAATGAACCGCCCTTCTATTTCCCGCACTCCCCCGCGTTCGCAGTGTCGCAGCACCGCCGTGCTGCGAGTTGTTCGCCGCCATCAGAAAAGCATTTTCATCGAGGATCAAAGCGCATGTCAGCCAATGCAAACGACGTTGTGATTGTGAGTGCAGCCCGAACTGCCATCGGTGCATTCGGAGGCGCGCTCAAGTCTGTGTCCGCCACACGCCTGTCGACGCTGGTGGTCAAAGCGGTCTTCTCCCGCGCGGGACTCGACCCCATGCAAGGAGAGCAAATCATCATGGGGAACGTGCTGCATACCGAAGCCCGCGACATGTACATCGCCCGTGTGGCCGGAATCGAGGCGGGCATGCCTTACAGTTCATCGGCGCTGACGCTAAATCGCCTTTGTGGATCGGGGTTGCAGGCGATCGTCTCGGCGAGCAACGCGATTCAGTTGGGAGACTGTGAATGTGCGATTGCGGGCGGGGTCGAGACGATGAGCCGCTCGTTATACGCATTGCCCAGCGGGCGCTGGGGCGCGCGCATGGGCGACTGCGCGCTGGTCGACATGATGACCGGCGCCCTCACCGACCCGTTTGGTGCGGGGCATATGGGGATGACCGCCGAAAACGTCGCGGAAATGTTCGGCGTCAGTCGAGAAGCGCAGGATGCCTTTGCGTTGAACAGTCACCAAAAGGCCATGGCCGCCATCCAGGAAGGTCGCTTTCGATCGCAAATCGTACCGGTCGAGGTGCAGAGCCGTGGCGGCAACCTGATGTTCGACACCGACGAGAGCCCCAAACCCGACACGAGCATTACGTCTCTTGCGCGACTGCGACCCGTTTTTCGCAAACGGGACGGCACGGTCACCGCCGGCAATTCATCGAGTCTCAATGACGGCGCCGCCGCGTGCTTGTTGATGTCGTACGCGGGCGCGCAACGATACGGGGTTCGACCGCTGGCACGCGTTGTCTCCTATGCGGTGGTGGGTGTGGAGCCCGCCATCATGGGCACAGGCCCGATTCTGAACTGACCCCCAAGAGTTGGACATAAATCCAACCCTTGGGGGTTTTTGCATGACGAAGTACGACGAGGCGTTCAA
>NZ_CABPSB010000030.1 GCF_902459655.1 Pandoraea anhela | reverse complement strand
CGCTAAAGATGAAGACCCCGGCCGAGGCATTCGCTTTAGCCGCTTAACCTGTGCAGGTTTTGCTAGGTCAATACATAACTACGTTATTCGACGCATGCAAACGGGCGCCGTTGTGTGGATGACCGGTCTGTCGGGTTCCGGAAAATCGACTTTAGCAAACGGACTAGCCCGAGAGCTACTGCAACGCGGCCACGCGGCATATGTTCTCGACGGGGATGTCCTGCGTGCAGGCCTACTTCATGGGTTGACCGGAGTCGGTGCACCTTACGAACCCCCACTCTCTCCAGACCTGAGAATCGAAACGTCAACCAGCGATATGCGAGATTCGCTGTCACCTCTTGTTGAGTACGTTCTTAGCCGTATCCTGCAAAAGTGAAATAGGCGACCATCCTAGTGTTGAGTCCTCTATCTACCGCTCGCGTTGGCAAAATCAGGAACGGCATCTATCCGACCAAGGCGAGCGGCTTAGACTGAGTGGTGGCCAAGATTTTGTGGGCAGAGTAGTGCAAACACATCTCTGTCTGCGATTTCTCCGCTCTTATTGAAGCTCATTCTCAGTCGCCCTTCATGCTCAAATCCACATTTGGTCAACACCCTGGCTGAGGCGGCGTTCCACGAGAATACTGTCGTCTCAATTCGGACGAGTTTAAGTATGTCAAATCCCTGTACGATGACTTGCCGTACCGCCTCCTCGGTCTGCAACCGTCGAGCGTTTTCAAGCTCGCTCTCAAGCGACGCCCGCCTATACGAAATCTGATTGCTAACCTCAACCTGGGTTCCCCCCATCGCCGAACTGTAACGATCGCTGGACAGGACATACAGAACATCGCCCGCGCGCACGTGCTGCCCCTCCACAACGCGCTTCTCGACGACGATGCCTGCCTGCGCAGGATAGACGCGCAGCACCCCCAAGCTTGGCGTGACCTGCCCAGACACCGTCACACGCCTCGTGTAGGAGCAAAACACCACGATCGCCGCAATCAAGATGAATACGGCAATCGCAAACGCCGAGATCAGCCAACTGGAAATGGGAAAGGTCAGTAACACACTGCCTTGGAAGCGATCTCGACGGGCGTCCAACGCTTCCTGACGAAACAACTTCGACTTCGCGGGGTCAACGTAGCTCATTTTTGTTCGGCACCCCCTGCCTCATGCTCGTCATCACTGCGAGGCTCGAAGCAGAGGGCATCCCCAATACTTTTTATTGTTTAGGACTGGAATCCCGGCTGGTCGGTGGAACACCGACCCTCCCTGGACCAAATCACATCCTCGACACCGCACATGACAGCGAAGATTGCGATGGCCGCAAGCTTGTCGTTACCCTGGAGCAGAAAGATCACCGTGCCGAAAGTAGCGATACCGATAATCCAAAACCCAAATCGTTCTGCTTTAATGCCAAACACCGAACTCGATCGAAATCGGCGCCCAAACAACCACGGCCCGGCGAACAGCCAAAATACAGACGTCGGCAAGTAGTACAAAAGTGCCGAAGAGGATGCCGAAAACAGTAACTTGCTACCAGAGAATAAAATCCCGAGGTTTATTATAAAAACCGCGAAGTACCACGCCAGTCTATGTCGGTATTTTTTCATCAAGACTCCTTAACGCAATCGTTTTCGTTCAACCATCCCCGTCATCATTTGTTTGAGGCGTATTGATATTGTCCATTACGTACTTACACCCCATCTGGACCATTCGCTGGGTCAGTACCCCCACCATTGGATTCTCCGACAGGATGCCGGCCGTTATGCCGAAACCATTGCCGATCAGAAAGCAGGTTAGGAATGTGCCGCTATTCCAAGAATAACTACCAACACCGGGCACATTGATATTGATGGTTGTTGAGGAATTCCCCTCAAGCCTTGTGGTAACCGTGGACCCAGTAGGTAGGGAGTACGTAATCGTCTCAGCCCCGGAGACAGAGGAAATCTCGTCTAAAGTCAATGGGCGCATAATTGTGCCTTTTAATTATTTATTCACCTACTTCAAGCTTCTTGATGATATTTTCCCGAAATCTACTTCCTTAAATTTGTTGTTCAAATTAAAAACCTCTTTCAAAAACAAATCGCGATTATCTTTTTTCAGAATTTCCTCGCGGATGCTTTCCGCAATGTTGATCATTGCCTGAGAGTCGTCATTGAATGGATAGAACGATCGCCTGGCGGGCTCCAGACTTGGGAGAATTTGACTTGCGATCCACGCAAGATAGTCAGCGACTTTGGCGGTATGCAGTCCAACGGCGATATGAAACGTCTCCTGCCCCGCGATGGGCGTTGCCTCGTGCCACCATCCTCTCGGGATGTACAACGCATCACCCTGCTCCAGAACCAGCTCATGAAACGCTTCGTCCGGGCATTCATCTTTCCTGTACTTGCTCTTCTGGTGATCAAGTGGATTCGGCAGGGTCGGTGGAAATACCTTCCATTTTTTGCGCCCCATCAACTGAATAGCAACCACGTCGTGCGTGTCCCAATGACGCCCGAAGGTCCCTTTTCCGCCAAATGCGGCATAACCGTTCGCGACCGTCTTGAGATTCAGGTGACAACGTTTGTTAGATGGCATGGCGTCTTCTCGAAATAATCCGAATAAAACGCCTCTCGCGAGAGCCCCAGTTGAAGTGGCATGACAAAACTCCATGTCGCGCTTACGCTGCGAAAAACTTAATGAAAATACAAATGATTATCATTAACCATATTATTCATATGTGTAAGGCTGAGTTGAGCCTTTCAGGCTCGGCGCAAACCGAACCCATGCCCCTCCTGATCGGCACATCAGGAATTGATAACTTCAGGAAAAGACGCTAAGACCAACCGCAGGGCTTACCCCGTGCTTGAAGACTACTAAAGGCCCCGCTCCAGCAAAACAATCGGAAAAACATCCCTTGAGCATCGCGATTAGATTTTTTCATTTGGGATTGTATTTTCTTGATTCCAAGAAATGACACCGCCCAGGCGATTCTCGCTGGATGGGATTCTAATCGAATAGACCGGCTATTTTCAATAGTCGGCTCTGAACAATTCGTTTTCGCGGACTGACGGCATCACGCGAGCGCCGTCTGCAATTCCCGCACACAACAGCAGCCAGAATCAGGGCGTAAAGAAGCCATAGCTTCCTCAGGATCATCCGCAGGTTATAGCGTTCAACGCATCGCCAATCGATCCCTTCAGCCAGTTCCGGCCTAGTTTGCCCTCAGCTTTCATATGCCCGATGGCCGGTTCATGGTCACCGAACTCAGCGATGGCTGGCGCAGCGGCGGGGACGGCGATCGGGTATCCGGTTGGCTCCAAAATTCAGGGTGGTCTCAATGACGTGTTGAATCCTTGGTATCGACAGGTGGGGGGCCGACCTTACTATGCGCTGGAGGGACCGTTCGCACTTAATCCGCAGTTCTCGGAAACGCTGTTGTTTTCGGGCCTCCTGCTGGCGCCGCGTGCGCTCAGCGGGCTGATTTCGTATGAAGTGGAATGGCGTCTAGTACGAGCGGCGAAAGACAGTCAGGTAACGTATTTCGGCGACGCCCGGGATGCCGCGATAATCCGCTTCAACGATTCCAAACGGCTCGCGCCGTGGGCAATCGTCTATCCGCTGCCGACACTGCGAAAACTGACTTCGTTGCGCGATCTGGGAGCGGAAGCCAGCTCTGCCGATCTCGTGGCTGCAACGAAGCAGCGGTGATCTGCATTGAGAAATCCGTCAGGTCACGGGCAAGCCGAACCAGAACGCTTACATTGAATCGTTTAATGGGGCGCTTCCGCGATAAATGCCTAAATGAGCATTGGTTCGCCAGTCTGACTCACCCCAAGGGTAGTTATCGAGGCATGGCGACGAGAATATAACGAAGAACGACCGAAGAAATCGTTGGGCGGATTAACGCCCTCATCCTACGCCCGGAAACTGGTGGAGAGAGAGTCACATTAACCCCGGACTCTAAAGCCTAGTGCTACTGAAAACGGGGAGACGCCGTGCATACCGGACTGCGCCGCCAGCCAGGACGGTAATGACTTTGCAGTATAATTTTATTTCAAAGTCATTGTTCCGGCGCCCCGTGCCGGTTTTTGCTGCTTACCCTCACATTCTTATGCCTAAAACGCCAGCCCCGAAAGCGCTGACCGTCACTAATCCTGCTTGTCTCGTTGACGATTCCGACGCCGAATTCCGCCATCTGATCAATGGTCTGTTGCCGTTTGCCGCACGCCTGTTGTCCGTGCGGGATGGCTTTGGCAGCCTGATCGGCCTCACCGGCATTCAGTACTCGCTGCTGCAATCGGTCGTGCATCTGTCGTCCATCGGCGACGTCACGGTCAACCAACTGGCCGAGCATCTGCATCTCTCAGGCGCGTTCGTGACCATCGAGACGAACAAGCTCAAGGCACTCAAACTTATCGACAAACGCCAGAACCCGGAAGACCGGCGCAAGTTGAGTCTGACCGTCACGACGGCGGGTGCGAAGCTGCTGCAAGCGCTCACGCCCTCGCAGCAAAGCATCAACGACGTACTCTTCGATGGTGTGACGCGCACCGAATTCAAAGTGCTGTGCGCCGTCGTCGACCGTCTGGTCGCCAACGGCGATCGCGCCACGCTGGAACTCAGTCACCTGCTCGCGACACGGGAAAAACACTAAATCAACGATCGCGCCAGTCCGGCCCCGATCGAACGGTCAGTGCGCCGCCCACTGAATCGAGTTGAGATCCACACCCTCCTGATACATATCCCACAGCGGACTCATCGCGCGCAGTTTTCCGACGGTGCCTCGCACCTGCTCGATCACGCTATCGACCTCCGCTTCCGTTGAGAAGCGCCCCAGCGTGAAGCGGATCGAGCTGTGTGCGAGCTCGTCGCTGCGCCCGAGCGCGCGCAGCACGAACGAAGGCTCAAGCGATGCCGATGTGCACGCCGAGCCCGACGATACGGCCACGCCCTTGATCCCCATGATGAGCGATTCCCCTTCCACGAAGTTGAAGCTCACATTCAGGTTGTGCGGCACGCGCCGGGTCATGCTGCCGTTGACATAGACCTCGTCCATCTGCTGAAGCCCCGTGAGCAATCGGTCGCGCAACGCGCCCACGCGAGCGGCTTCCTCATCCAGTTCCAGCATCGCCAGACGGAACGCCTCCCCCATACCGACAATCTGGTGCGTCGGCAGCGTGCCCGAGCGCATGCCGCGCTCATGTCCCCCACCGTGAATCTGCGCCTCGATACGAACGCGCGGCTTGCGACGAACGTACAACGCACCGATGCCCTTCGGCCCATACAGCTTGTGCGCAGTCACCGTCATCAGGTCGACCTTCAGCGTTTTCAGGTCGATGTGGATCTTGCCGGCCGCCTGAACGGCGTCGCAATGCAACAAGATGCCGCGCTCCCGGCAAAGTTCGCCAATCTCGGCAATGGGCTGGATGACACCGATCTCGTTGTTCACCATCATCACTGACACGAGGATAGTGTCCGGTCGCAGCGCATTTCGCACCATGTCGACGGTGATCAATCCGTCTTCCCGCACATCCAGATAGGTGACCTCGAAGCCCTGACGCTCCAGATCCCGCATGGTGTCGAGCACCGCCTTGTGCTCGGTCTTGACCGTGATGAGGTGCTTGCCCTTCGCGCTATAGAAGTGCGCGGCCCCCTTGATCGCGAGGTTGTTCCCTTCCGTGGCGCCGGACGTCCAGACGATCTCGCGCGGATCCGCGCCGAGCAACGCCGCGACGTGCTCGCGGGCCGTCTCGACCGCCGCTTCCGCCGACCAGCCGTAGCTGTGGCTGCGCGAGGCGGGATTGCCGAAGTTGACGCTCAGAAACGGCACCATTTTCTCAACGACACGCATGTCGACCGGGGTCGTCGCGCTGTAGTCCATGTAGATAGGCGCTTCGAAAAGCGAGGGGGCTGGAGACTGGTCTGTGACGTTCGCAGGAGTGCTCATGGGGACCTCGAGTTGTCCGGTGGACTGCTTGAATTGCGGCCGAGTGTAGCACCGCCTCTCTCCCGATTCGCACTCTCCCACATTAAAAAAAGGGTCTCCCAACCCTGCGATAAACGCATTTTCGATGCGGGTAAACGACAGGAATGCCGCACGCGCCGCCCACAATTCCGTTGCGTTCGATGTGTTGGGAGTTGTTGCAAGTCATTATTTATTAATGGTTTTTCTATTCTTCTCGCGGCCGTTGCATCGGCGCATGTCTTACGCACCGATATTGAGCTCAGGGTTTACCTTGCTTGATTAGCTAATTTATTTTGCATTCAATAATAACTAACAAATAAAGCTAAATATGAAAGTGTGTTGGTATTGCGCGACGAAAATTTCCGCGCATTTGTTCCTCGTTCGGGTTTGAAAAAGGAGGTTGTGATGAACGACATATCGACGGCAGTGCCCCCCCAGGAAGACGAGGCGCGACTGTTTCGTCGCGCGCTCGCCATGTTCGCGACCGGCGTGGCCGTGATTACGGCGCCACGTGCCGACGGGCCGTCCATCGGCATTACCGTCGCTTCGTTCAATTCGGTCTCGCTGGCGCCGCCGCTGATCTTGTTTTCGGTGGATCGCCGCTGCCTGAGCCTCGACGATCTATGCCGCGCGAGCCATTACACGGTGAACGTCCTGGACGAGAGTCAACGCGAGACGTCGAACCGCTTTGCCACGGCGCGCGGCAATAAGTGGGACGGTGTGGCGTTCGCGGCGGAGGGTGTCGGCCGCCTGCCCGGCGTCCTCGCGGCCTTCGAGTGCGAACCGTATGCCAGGCACGACGGCGGCGACCACGTGATCTTTGTCGGACGGGTGGTGCGCCATACGGCGCGCCACGACGGACGGCCGCTCATTTTCTTCGGCGGGCTGTATCACTCGCTCGGCGCCACGCCCATCGCGGCGTGACTTCCACAAGGGTTTCAGGAGAGAGTCATGGTAAAGAACGGTAGTCAACATATCGGCCAACTGCGCGACGGGCGCGAGGTGTATATCGACGGCAAACCTGTCGCGGATGTCACCGCGCATCCGGCATTTCGCAATTCGATCCGCAGTTTCGCCAGCCTGTACGACTTCCAGGCACGCCCCGAGCATCTGGACGCAATGACCTTCGTGTCGCCCGACACGGGGAATAGCGTCTCGCGCATCTGGCAACTGCCCACAAGTTATGACGAGCTGGTGCAGCGTCGCGCAATGCTCGAAGCCTGGAGCGAACTGCACTACGGCTTCATGGGCCGCTCGCCCGATCACGTGGCGTCTTGCCTTTCCGGCATGGTAATGGGCATCGATGTCTTCGAAGCGTATGACAAGAAGCGCGCCGGCGCGCTGCGCGACTACTACAGGTATGCCCGCGACAACGATCTTTTCCTCACCTACGTGATCGTCAATCCGCAGGCCAACCAGTCGAAAGCGGCGCATGAGCAGGAGGACAAATATCTGGCGGTCGGCATCGTCGATCAGGATCACGAGGGCATCACCGTGCGCGGTGCGAAGATGCTGGCCACGAGCGGCATCATGGCCAACGAGGTCTTCTGCAGTTGCATTCAGCCGCTCAAGGCGGGCGATGAGATGTATGCG
Organism: Pandoraea anhela; assembly: GCF_902459655.1. Lineage (GTDB taxonomy): Bacteria > Pseudomonadota > Gammaproteobacteria > Burkholderiales > Burkholderiaceae > Pandoraea > Pandoraea anhela. Next base: position 40,149 of record NZ_CABPSB010000030.1, on the reverse strand, counting down.
CTGTCGTTCGCGATTCCGATGAACGCCAAGGGCTTGCGCGTGCTCTCGCGCAAGTCGTACGAGGGCAGTTCCACGTCGGTGTTTGACAACCCGCTCGCATCGCGTTTCGACGAAAACGACGCGGTACTGTACTTCGACGATGTGAAGGTGCCGTGGGAGCGTATCTTCGTGGCCGGAGATACGACCATGTGCGCCAGGCAGTTCCACGCCACGCCGGCACACAGCTACCAGAACTACCAGTGCCAGGTCCGCCTGATGGTCAAGCTGCGCTTTTTGGTCGGCATTGCCTTGCGCATCACCGAAATCAACGGCACCAATGCCTTTCCGCAGGTGCGTGAATCGCTGGGGCAACTGGCCGCCGAAGCCGCAATGGTCGAGGCATGGGTCCACGGCATGGAGGCGAAGGGGCATGTGGAGAACGGTTACTACGTGCCCGATCGCAGTCTGCTCTACGGTTCGCAAGTGCTCACCCAGCAGCTCTACACGAAAGTGCTCAGCACACTGCGCGAACTCGCCGGCGGGGGAATGATCATGCTCCCGTCGAGCATCCATGACTTCGAGAACCCGATGCTCGCCAGCATCATCGAGAAGACGCAGAAGTCCCCGGTAGCCAACGCCGAAGAGCGAGTGAAGTTCTTCAAGCTCGCGTGGGACGCCGTCGGCTCCGAATTCGCCTCGCGCCACAACCAATACGAGATGTTCTACGCAGGGGCCGCGTTCGTCACGAAAGGCCACGCCTACCGCACGTACGACTGGCAGAAAGCGACACGTCTGGTCGACAGCCTGCTCGGCACGTACGCGCTCTCCGACGAAATCGTTCGGCAGCCAGCAGCGGCCTGAGGCCGGCGAAAGGTTGTCGCGTTCTGTTCCAGTGCAACTCACTTTCAGCCAGACACAAGGAGTTTCCATGGCGATCAACAAACGGCACGATGAATTCCACACCATCGACATGAAAGACGGCTGGGAGGTGCCGCCCGGCTATCCGCCCGGCATCGAGCAGAAGATTCTCGCAGGCTCGCTCGACGAGGACAGGCAAGCCGGCAGCCGCACGCGCCTGCTGCGTTTCGCGCCGGGCATCTACACCAAGGCGCCGTTCGTGCACACGTATTGGGAAGAGGTCTATCTCGTCTGCGGCGACCTGACCGTCGGTAACAACGCACAAGGCGAGGGTGGCGTAGCCTTCGCGCCGAACACTTATGCATGCCGCCCGCCCGGCGCGTTCCACGGCCCGTTCAAGTCGAACGGCGGCTGTCTGCTTCTCGAAATCCATTACTACGATCCCGCCTGATTCGTTCAAGGCGAGGGCACCCGGCGCGGCGACCCCGAGGGCGTTGCCGCGCCACCCCGGACTGTCACTCACACGCAAACCGCAACACGCCAACGGGAACACATCATGTTTACGTCTCGCGCACGCCGTCTCACATCATTCACTTCGCTGGCGCTCGCCGCCGCGTTTTCCATTCCGTTTCCCGCGCAGGCGCAGCCCGGCAGGATTAGCGACGGGGTGGTGAAAATCGGGGTACTGACCGATATGTCGTCGATCTTTTCGGACATCGGCGGCAAAGGCTCGGTGATCGCCGCACAGATGGCGGTCGACGATTTCGGCAGCAAGGTGAATGGCGTCCCGATCAAGGTGATTGCCGCCGACCATCAGAACAAGACCGACGTGGCGGCGACGATCGCGCGCGACTGGTTCGACAACCAGCAAGTCGATGTGGTGGAGGATCTGCTGCCGTCGTCCGTTGCGCTGGCGGTGGCCAATGTGGCGAAAGCCAAGCGTCGCATCGCCATCGTGACCGGCGCCGGCACGACGCGACTGGTCAATGAAGAGTGCTCCCCGTACACCGTGCAGTATTCGTACGACACCTACGCGTTCGCATCCAACACCGTCAAGGCAATGACGCGTGGCGGGAACAACAGCTGGTATTTCCTGACGGTGGACTATGCGCTGGGGGGCTCGCTCGAGAAGGATGCCAGCGAGGCGCTGCAGCAAGTGAACGGCAAGGTCGTCGGCCGCGCCAAACATCCGATCAATTCGTCCGATCTGTCGTCGTATCTGCTACAGGCGCAGGCCTCGCGCGCCAAGGTGATCGCGCTGGCCAATGCGGGCGCCGACACGGTGAATGCCATCAAGACGGCCCGCGAGTTCGGAATTACCGGTCCTGACAAGCAGAAGATCGCGGGCCTGCACATGTTCATCAGCGACATTCACAGCCTCGGGCTCGAAGCCGGCCAGGGCATGACGCTTACCACTGCGTTCTACTGGGATCGCGACGACGCATCGCGCGCGTGGGCGCAACGCTTCTTCGCCAAGACCGGCAAGATGCCCACGCTCGTGCATGCGGGCACTTACTCGTCGGTGATGCACTACCTCCAGGCGGTGCAGCGCACCGGCACGGACGATGCCGATACGGTCATGGCCTCCATGAAACAGACACCCGTCAACGACTTCTTCGCCAGGGGTGGGCAGATTCGCCCCGACGGCCTGATGGTCCACGACATGTACCTCGTGGAAGTGAAGTCGCCGAAGGAGTCGAAGAAGCCATGGGACTACTACAAGGTCTTGCAGACCATTCCCGCCAGCGAAGCGTTCCGTCCGCTCTCGCAAAGCCAGTGCGCTTTTATCAGGAAGTAACGCCATGATCGGAGTCGGCAAGATGAATCTCATGCATTTTGTGTTGCAAACAGCGCAGGGCCTGGTCGATCGCGACATCGCGATCAAGCAGTTAGTGATCGCCGGTTGGACCGGGCGCGACACCGAGGCGATGGAGCGTCACATCCGGGAACTCGAAGCGTTGGGCGTGAAACGCCCGGCGTCCACGCCCATGTTCTACCGCGTATCGAGCGATCGGCTGACGACGCAGGTGCAGATCGAGGCCAGTGGACATGCGAGCAGCGGCGAGGTCGAATTGCTGTTGGTGCGCTGCGGCGGACAAACGTATGTCGGGGTGGCGTCGGATCACACCGACCGCGAAGTCGAGGCCTACGACGTGACCGTCTCGAAGCAGATGTGCGAGAAGCCGTGTGCAACGGTGCTCTGGCCGCTGGCCGAAGTGCAGGCGCACTGGGAGGCACTCATACTGCGCAGCTACGCCAACATCGGCGGTGAGCAGGTGCTGTATCAGCAGGGGCGTGTCACGACCATGCTCTCGCCGCAGGATCTGATCGACCGCTTCGTCGCGGCCGGGGGACGGTTCGACGACGGCACGGCCATGCTGTGCGGCACGCTCGCTGCCATCGGCGGAATTCGCTTTGCCGAGCGGTTCGACTTCGAACTGGAAGATCCGGTGCTCTCGCGCCGCCTGCAACATGGCTACGGCATCACGCCGTTGCCGATGATGGGGTGAGGGCATGCATCACGACGACATCATCCTGGAGACGCACCGGCTCACCAAGTCATTTCGGGGTTTCACGGCTGTGAGCGGCGTAGACCTGAAGGTACGGCGCGGCGCGATTCACGCGCTCATCGGACCGAACGGCGCTGGCAAGACCACGTGCTTCAATCTGCTGACCAAGTTCCTCACGCCGACGTCCGGGCAGATTGTCTACCGAGGGGAGGACATCACACGGCTTGCGCCGGCGGAGGTGGCGCGGCGCGGCATGATCCGCTCGTTCCAGATATCCGCCGTGTTCGGGCGGTTGTCCGTGATCGAAAACGTGCGGGTAGCGCTGCAACGCGCGACCGGACAGTCGTACCACTTCTGGCGCAGCACGCGTGGGCTCGGCGATCTGGACACACGGGCAATGGCGCTGCTGGACGAAGTTGGCATCGCGGCGTATGCCAATGAACTGACGGTCTCACTGCCGTACGGGCGCAAGCGAGCGCTGGAAATCGCCACGACGCTCGCCATGGAACCCGATGTCATGCTGCTCGACGAGCCAACGCAAGGCATGGGGCACGAAGACGTTGCCCGTGTGGCCGCGCTGATCCGGCAGGTCGCCGTGGGGCGCACGGTGCTCATGGTCGAGCACAACATGACGGTGGTGTCCGGCATCGCCGACACCATTACGGTGCTGCAACGCGGCGAGATTCTGGCCGAGGGCGACTACGCGACGGTCACGGCCGATGCCCGTGTGCGCGAAGCCTACATGGGGTCGGCCGCTGTCGCGCTCGAAGGGGCGCACGCATGAAGATGCTCGAACCCTCTCTCATTTCTGCGAGCGTTCCGGCGTTGGCCGTCAGCGGCCTTCAGGCGTGGTACGGCGAATCGCACATCCTGCACGGCGTGGAACTGGTGGCCGGGCAGGGCGAAGTCGTCAGTCTGCTCGGTCGCAACGGGGCCGGGCGCAGTACCACGCTGCGCGCCATTCTCGGCCTGACGGATGCGCGTACCGGCTCGGTAAGCGTATTCGGGCAGGAGACCATCGGCCTGCCCACGCGCAAGATCGCTCGTTGCGGCGTGGGCTTCTGTCCGGAGGAGCGTGGCATCTTCTCGAGCCTGTCGTGCGAGGAAAACCTGTTGTTACCGCCGGTGCTGAGCGCGGGCGACGGGATGTCGCTCGATGAGATCTACACGATGTTTCCAAACCTGGCGGAACGTCGTCACAGTCCGGGCACGCGCCTGTCGGGCGGTGAACAGCAGATGCTCGCGATTGCGCGGATCCTGCGCACGGGCGTGCGTCTGCTGTTGCTCGACGAGATTTCTGAAGGGCTGGCGCCCGTCATCGTCCATACGCTCGCCCGGATGATCGAGACGCTCAAGTCGCGCGGCTACACGATCTTGCTCGTCGAGCAGAACTTCCACTTCGCCGCGCCGCTCGCCGAGCGCTTCTATGTGATGGAACACGGACGCGTCGCCATGCAGTTCGACGCCGCCCAGTTGCCGTCGCATACGCAGACCTTGCAAAGACTGCTCAACGTGTAATCAGGGGCTTCTACCGTGAATCCATTCGATATTCCTTTGCCGGCGCTGCTCAGCCAACTAATGCTCGGGCTGGTCAACGGCTGTTTCTATGCGGTGCTCAGCCTCGGGCTCTCGGTCATTTTCGGCTTGCTCAACGTCATCAACTTTGCGCATGGAGCACTGTTCATGATCGGGGCGCTGGTGGCCTGGATGGGGAAGCAGTATCTCGGTCTTAACTACTGGGCGATGCTGGTCCTCGCACCGCTTGCGGCCGCGCTGTTGGGGGCGGCGATCGAGCGCGGGCTGCTCTCGCGCATCTACAAACTCGATCACATCTACAGTTTGTTGCTCACGCTGGGGCTCACTCTCGTCATCGAGGGGTTGGGGCGGTCGGCATACGGGGTCTCGGGCATGTCCTTCGAAGGGCCCGCGTTGCTCGACGGTGCGACCCGTCTGCCGTTCATGGTGCTGCCGAACTATCGTGCGTGGGTGGTGTTTGCCTCGCTGGCGGCGTGTGTGCTCACGTGGTTCGCGATCGAGCGCACACGGATTGGGGCCTTGCTGCGTGCCGGCACCGAGAACGCCCGCCTGGTCGAGACGTTCGGTGTGAACATGCCGCTCATGATTACGCTGACCTATGCGTTTGGCGCGGCATTGGCGGCGTTCGCCGGCGTGCTGGCGGCGCCCATCATGCAGGTCTCGCCGATCATGGGGCAGCCGATGATCGTGACGGTCTTCGCCATTGTGGTGATCGGCGGAATGGGCTCGATCGCGGGGTCGGTCATCACCGGGCTGGTGCTCGCCGTGCTCGAAGGTCTGACCAGGCTCTGGTATCCGGAGGCTTCGGCGACGGTCGTGTTCGTGGTCATGGCGCTCGTACTGCTCGTGCGCCCGCATGGTCTGTTCGGTGGTTATGCACACAAGTGAGTCTTCGATGATGCGTCGATACCCTTTCGATCTCGTTCTGTTGTTGGTGCTGCTCGCGCTGCCTGCGCTCGGCGTGTATCCGGTTTTCGCCATGAAGGTGTTGTGTTTCGCGCTCTTCGCCTGCTCGCTCAATCTCGTGCTCGGTTATACGGGATTGCTGTCGTTCGGCCACGCAGCGTTCTTCGGGGGCGCGGCGTACTTCGCCGGTTATGCGATGCGCGATTTTGCGTGGTCGCCGCTCATCGGTTTGCTCATTGGCGTGGCAACGGGTGCCGTCTTCGGTTGGCTCTTCGGATTGTTTGCCATTCGTCGGCAAGGGATCTATTTCGCGATGATCACGCTGGCGTTTGCGCAGATGTTCTACTTCTTTTGCCTACAGGCGCCTTTCACCGGCGGTGAGGATGGCCTGCAAGGCGTGCCACGCCGTACGCTCATGGGCGTCTCGCTCGATCGCGATCTCACGCTCTATTACGTAGTGCTCGCGGTGGTGGCAGCGGCGTTCGTGCTGATCACGCGTGTGATTTCCTCGCCGTTCGGTCGCGTGCTGGCGGCGATCAAGGAGAACGAGCCGCGCGCTATCTCGCTGGGTTACGAGGCAGATCGCTTCAAGTTGCTCGCGTTTGTTCTCTCGGCGGCGATTGCCGGGCTCGCCGGGGCGCTCAAGACGTTGGTGCTGGGGTTCGCCACGCTCTCCGACGTTCACTGGTTGCTCTCGGGCTCGGTCATCCTGATGACGCTTGTCGGCGGCCTGGGCACGCGCTTCGGGCCGGTCGTGGGCGCGTTGCTCATCGTCTCGCTGGAGACGAAGCTCGGCGATTTCGGCAACTGGCTCTCGCAGGCGACCGGATGGCAGCCGTTTTCAGGCCTCGGCTCGATGATCAGCGTGTTGACCGGCGTGATCTTCGTGCTGTGCGTGCTGATGTTCCGACGCGGTATCGTCGGCGAGTGGCTGGCGTGGCGTATGCGTTGGGCGACCCGACAGCGCTGACAGGAAAGCGAGGAGGGCATGCCCTCCTCGAAGACGTCGATGGCGGTCGAACCGGATGTCGCTGTGGAGTACTTACCAGAAGGTGCGTACTGGATAATTCTTTACCATCGTCGCACAATCGTCGTGCTGACTACGGAAGACGTAGCAGCGCATTTTTATTGGCAAAGCGGGCATGAGTCTCCCGCTTTTTCGGACATCGCCGCCAAGGAAAACAGGCAAGCGGATTGGTGACGATGCGTTGCGATGATTTCCGTGCGCGGCGGCTGCGCGTGTTGAGTTTGCCGGTGGCGTCGCCACTGGAAGGATATGAGTGATGAGTGAACAAAAGAATCTTGAAATTGCCCATGCATTTCTTACCAAATTTGGGCAAGGCGACGCGGGCGCGGTTGCTGCGCTATTTGCCGAGGATGCGCAATGGGAAATCGCAGGCGACGTGGGCGCCTTGCCGTGGCTCGGCAAGAAGCAGGGCCGCGGCGCGGTCATCGACTTCATACACGACTCCGCTCGCCTGCTTGAACGACTGAAACTGGAGGTACATGACATTCTTGCCAGCGACCGCCGGGCGATCATCCTCGGGGAGTTGGCGTCGAAATACCAACCGAACCGGCAGGTCATTGAAACGGCATTTGCCGTAGTTCTCGAAATCTCGGGAGAAAAAATTACGCACTACCGGATGTTCGAGGACAGCTTCGCAGTCTCTCAAGCGGTGCGTGCCGGCTGAGCGACGGCATTGACATTGACGTCACGTACCATCCCGCGCGAGGCCGGCAAGGCGTCGATCTCGCGCATTAGCGGATTCCCATGCGTCAGATCGGATCGTTTCGCCCCGGCGCCGTCTGCTGCCCGTCGACTACGATAGCCGTTTCGGCGGTGCCGCATCGCGCGGTCGCCGCAGCGAACGCCCGGCATGCCTCTCGGCGCACTCCCTTATACCCCCATGCCTGCATAACCTTGTGCGATTTGCTTCGTCGACCTTCGTCGAGGGCGTCGCTAATTTCGATGCTTTGCCCTCTACAGCTCAAGGTTCGCCATGCGCTTCGCTCGTATTTCGCTGGTTCGTTTGCTGCTCGTCAGTCTCTCGTTCGCGATGGCGGTGCCCGCCGCGCGCGCGGAGGGGCGGATTCGGATCGCCGAGCAGTTCGGCATCGTGTACCTGTTGCTCAACGTCGTACGCGACCAGCAGTTAATCGAGCAGGAGGGGCGCAAGCTGGGTGTCGACGTGAAAGTCGATTGGGCGCGACTGTCTGGCGGGGCAGCGATCAACGATGCCCTCCTGTCCGGCGCCATCGATATCGCCGGTGCAGGTGTCGGCCCGCTGATCACCGTGTGGGATCGCACGTACGGGCGTCAGAACGTGCGTGGGGTGGCGTCGCTGGGCAGCCTGCCGTATTACCTCGTGAGCAATAATCCGAAGATCCGTACGATCGCCGATTTCACGGACAAGGATCGTATTGCGCTGCCGGCGGTGGGCGTGTCGGTGCAGTCTCGCGTGCTGCAATACGCGGCGGCCAGGCAATGGGGCGACGGCGCATTCGATCGTCTGGACAAATGGACCCAGACGATGGCGCATCCCGACGCGGCCGCCGCGATCATCGCAGGCGGCACCGAGATCACGGGGCACTTCGGCACGCCGCCGTTCCAGGAACAGGAACTCGCCGCGAACCCCAACGCGCACATCGTGCTCGACTCCTACGACGTGCTGGGCGGTCCGAGCTCCGCCACGGTGCTCTACACGACCGAAAAATTCCGCAACGAAAATCCGAAGACGTATCGCGCCTTCGTGCTGGCGCTCGCGCGCGCAGCCGACTTCGTCAAACGTCAGCCCGAAGCGGCCGCCGATACGTACCTTCGGGTCAATCAATCGAAGACCGACAAGAAACTGCTGGTGAGCATCATCACCGACCCGAAGGTCAACTTCTCGATTGCCCCTCAGAACACGTTGGGCCTCGCCCAGTTCATGCAACGCGTGGGCGCCGTTCGCCACAAGGCGAATTCGTGGAAGGACTATTTCTTCGACGATCCGGCGCTAGGGCAGGGGAGTTGAGATGGCGACGTCGAGCGCTCAGACGCTGGCTCGCCCGGATGTCGCGCCAGCCGTCCGGACACATACCCCATCCTCCGGGCCCGCCGCCTCCCCGAAGGATGAGGCGTTTGCCGGCTCGCGTGTGCTCGAAGTGCGCGGCCTGGGCATCGAGTTTCGGCATCGCGGCCGTCACGTTCCCGTGTTGAACGACATATCGTTCGACGTCTACAACGCAGACCGCTTCGTGCTTCTCGGCCCCTCGGGCTGTGGCAAATCCACGCTGCTCAAAGCGATCGGCGGCTTCGTCGAACCGGCGCACGGCGAGATATCGCTCGACGCACAGCCAGTGAACGGCCCGGGCATCGACCGGATGTTCGTGTTTCAGGAGTTCGATCAACTCGCGCCTTGGAAAACGGTGCTGCAAAACGTCATGTTTCCGTTGCGCCTCGCGCGGGGTATGTCGCGTCGCGACGCGCGAGAGCGTGCGCGCGAGACCCTGGAGAAAGTCGGACTCGCCCGATTCGCCGATGCCTACCCGCACACCCTGTCGGGCGGTATGAAGCAGCGGGTGGCCATCGCCCGAGCGCTTGCCGTGCGCCCGCGCGTGCTGCTCATGGACGAGCCGTTCGCCGCGCTCGACGCGCTCACGCGCCTGCGCATGCAGGAAGAGTTGTTGCGTCTGTGGGACGACACGCACGTCATGCTGCTGTTCGTCACGCACTCGATCGAAGAAGCGCTCATCGTCGGCAGCCGCATCGTGTTGCTCGACGGTCAGCCCGGGCGAATGCGCGCCGAGCTGGACGCCGGCGACTTCGAACCGGGCGACGTCGCATCCCCCGAATTCCGACATGCCACCGCACGCATTCATGACTTGCTCTTCGGCGAGCATGAAACGACGTGAGATCGACGAAAAACAGAGGAAGACCCCGTGAATCGAACGCCGTCGGATATCGTCCGCCTCAGACCGCCCCGGCGGCCGGAGCGCATTTTCCCGCCCGCGCCGCGCAAGAACGTCGAAAAGCCGCAGGTGTCGCCGCCCGTCGACGCGAGAACATGGTGGCGGGCCACGCCGACCTTCTGGCGCAAGCTGGCCATCGGCATCGGCCTCATCCTGTTATGGGAGCTGGCCGCCCGCTGGGTCGACAACGATTTGTTGCTGCCCAGCGCCACGGCGAGTGCGCATGCGTGGTGGAGCAGCTTGCGCAACGGCGAGCTCGTCGCCCGCACGGCCACGTCGCTCTGGGTGCTCCTGCGCGGCTATGCGCTCGGCGTGCTGTGCGCCTTCGCGCTGACGTCGCTCGCCATGACGACCGCCGTCGGGCGCGATCTGCTGTCGCTGCTCACGGGCATGTTCAACCCGTTGCCGTCGATTGCGCTGTTGCCGCTGGCGCTGCTCTGGTTCGGTCTGGGCACGGGGAGCCTGCTGTTCGTGCTCGTGCATGCGGTGCTGTGGCCGCTGGCGCTGAGCGTCTCTTCGGGATTCGAATCCGTGTCGCCCACGCTACGGATGATCGGACGCAACTACGGTCTCTCGGGATTGCGTCAGGTCATGTGGATTCTCACGCCGGCGGCGCTGCCTTCGGTACTGTCGGGGTTGCGGGTGGGATGGGCCTTTGCGTGGCGCACGTTGATCGCCGCGGAACTCGTGTTCGGTGCGAACACCGGTTCGGGCGGACTTGGCTGGTACATCTACCAGAACCGCAACGAGCTTTACACGGACAAGGTCTTCGCCGGGCTGCTGACGGTCATTCTCATCGGTCTGATCGTCGAGCATCTCGTCTTCGATACCCTGGCCCGCGTGACCGTGCGTCGCTGGGGAATGCAGAGCGTCTAGGCGGTGGTAGTCGGCTTGTGCGCGGCTTGTGAGCACCCGCACCCGTCGCTGCGTGGTGCGCGGCGTGCCGGACTGGGCCATAACGGGTCATACAGCGTTGTATGGCGTTAAATGGCGTCTTATCGGGATCGGGCTCGTATGCCCGACGTGAATCGCGACGGCGAGCCCGTTGCCTCCCCAGCCCCGGAAAACGCGCCGGGGAGGGCATACGTTCACGGCAATCGCCGGCTCACGACGCGCGACTGGCCCGCACGTCGAACGCGCCGCCGGTCAGCGCACGGTCGCGCAGCGTGACTGGCGCTTTGCCCGGCAGCAGCGGGAACACCAGTTCGGCGAAGCGGATCGCTTCTTCGAGGTGCGGGTAGCCCGACAGGACAAAGGTGTCGACGCCAATGTCGACGTATTCCTTCAGACGCGCGGCGACCTCGTCGGCATTGCCGACCAGCGCGGTGCCGGCGCCGCCGCGCACGAGTCCCACCCCCGCCCACAGGTTGGGGCCGACGACGAGTTTGTCGCGACGCCCCCCATGCAGCGACGCCATGCGCGCCTGTCCCACCGAATCCATGCCCGCGTAGTTGCGCTGCGCGGCGGCAATGTCGTCGTCGGTCAGATGGCTGATGAGGCGGTCGGCATCCGCCCACGCTTCTTCGCTCGTTTCGCGCACGATGACATGCAGTCTCACGCCGAAGCGCAGTGTCCTGCCATGTCGCTCGGCGCGCGCGCGAACGTCGGCGATCTTGGTGGCGACGGCCGCCGGAGGTTCACCCCAGCTCAGGTACGCATCCACATGTCTGGCGGCGAGTTCGTGCGCAGCCGGTGACGAGCCGCCGAAGTAGAGGGGCGGATGCGGCAACGTCGCCGGTTCGAAGAAATTCTGCGCCCCGGCCACTTTCAGATGCTGGCCTTCGAAGTCGACTTTTTCGCCTTGCAGCAGGCGTCGCCAGATGCTCAGGAACTCGTCGCCCGCCGTGTAGCGCTCGTCGTGCGAATAGAACACGCCGTCCGCCGCCAGTTCGGTCGCATCGCCCCCGGGCACGACGTTGAGCAGCAGGCGTCCGGCGCCGAGCGCCTGATCGAGTGTGGCGGCCTGGCGCGCCGATGCCGTGGGGTTGCCCAGCGATGTGCGCAACGCCACCAGCAGCTTGATGCGTTGCGTGACGGGGATCAGGCTCGCTGCCGTCACCCACGGGTCGAGGCAGGAACTGCCGGTGGGAATGAGCAGGCCGTCGAATCCCAACTGCTCGGCGGTTTGCGCAATTTGACGCATGTAGGCGTTGGTGGCGGGGCGTCCGAAGTCGGACTTGCCAAGATAACGCGTGTCGCCCGAGGTGGGCAGGAACCAGAAGATGTCGGGAGTCATTGCAGTTTCCGAGGATCGATGTCGATAGCGGTGTCGGTGTGCGGCGCCTCGCCCGCGGCTTTGCGCGGCGGGCCGATTTCGCCGAGGCGGATGAGCCGGGCACGCACCACGTTGCGGCTGATGCCCAGCACACGAGATGTCTCGCTTTGGCTGTAATTGCTGAAGCGGAAGACTTCGCGCACCAGCGCGTCTTCCACGAGTTGATGCAGATTCGCGCCGCGTGATTCGCACAGCCTGGCGATGACGCGATGCAATGCGGCCACCTCTTCGTCCTGAACGGGGCGGAAATGCGTTTCGGCGCTCGATACCGCAGTCGGGCCGGGCAACGCCGCCGGCACGGGGGGCGAGGCCGGCAGGCGCAGACTCGTCGCGTCGATCTCGCTTTGTTCGCAGAGCAGCAGCGTGCGATGGATGACGTTCTCCAACTCGCGTACATTGCCGTGCCACGGGGCCTGTACCAGCATTTGCTCGGCATCGGGCGTGAGCGCGAGCTTGCGATAACCCAGTCGTCTGCTGTAGGTGTCGATGAAGTAGCGCGCGAGCGGCACGATGTCGCCGGGGCGCTCCCGCAGCGTCAGCACGTTCAGGGTGATGACGTTCAGGCGGTAAAAGAGATCCTTGCGAAAGCGTCTTTCGCTGACGAGTTGTTCGAGATCGGCGGTGGCGGCGGCCAGCACGCGCACGTCGACGGGCAGCGGATGCCGGCCGCCCAGACGGTTCACCTCGCGATCCTGCAACACACGCAGCAACTTGTTTTGCACGGGCAGGGGCAGATCGTTGATCTCGTCGAGAAAGATCGTGCCGCCGTTGGCTTGCTCGAACCAGCCGGGTTGCGAACCGAAGGCGCCGGCGAATGCGCCGTTTTCATAGCCGAACAGTTCGGCGTCCACGAGCGCCTCGGCGAACGCGCCGCAACTGACCTTCACGAACGGCCCGCTGCGACGCAGGCTGCGACGATGGATGTGGCGCGCGATCAATTCCTTGCCGGTTCCCGTCTCGCCGGTGATGAGAATGCTCGCGTCGCTGGGGGCTACCTGTTCGACCTCCGAGAGCAGTTCGCGCGACCGGGGATCGACGAAGATCCAGTCGGCGGCGCAGTCCGGGGATTCGTCGTTACCGGCGTCAGGGCGTAGCGAGCGCTCGCAGGGCTGAGGCCAGACGGGTAGGGTCGCCATGCGCGTCATCTCACGAGTAGAAGGATGGCGCCGGCGCCTGAGCGTTGAGCACCCAGTTGCCGATGTCCTGAAGCTTGTAATCCACAGGGTCGTGCAGCGTCTGCACGCGCAGATTTCGCCAGTAGCGATCGAGTCGCAGCGCGCCGTGCGTGGCACGTGCGCCGGTCGTCTCGAACAGACGGCTTGCGACATCGAGGCCGTGGCGCGACGCCGCCACCTTCGCCGTGGCGACCGCGAGGGCGACGCGACCCCGTCCGTCGGCATCGAGCGACTCGCCCTGCCGCCATGCGTCGTCGAACAACGCCGCAGCGTGCCGCGCGAGCAACCGCACGCTCTCCAGCCCGACGTGGAACTCGCCATAGTGGGCGAGGATGTAGGGGTCGTCTCCCGCGCGAGCGACCCCCGAGCGGAACCACGGCCGTGCTTCGTGCAACGTGTAATGCCTCGCTTCGGCAAGCGCGCCTTCGGCCAGTCCCAAAAACATATGGACGAACACCAGTTGTGCGAGCAGGGGGCGAAGCGATGCGCGCGGCGTGGTCAGCGGCCCCGGATCGAGCAACATCTCCGAGGCTTCGACACGCACGCGCTCGAAGCGCGCACTCCCGCTGTCGGTCTGACGCTGGCCAGCAGTTCCAGTCGCTGTTGATCGTGATGCCGGCACGCGCCGTCGGAATCGCGGCGATCAGCAACTTGCCGCTGATCTCGTCTTTGCCCGACGCAATCAGCATTTCGGAGTCGAGCGCGCCGGAGCAGAAGCTCTTCTTGCCGGAGAATTCGAACCAGGCGTCGGCATCGTGCATGCGACGCACCACGGTGCGCTCGTCCAGCGGGTTGAGGGCGTTGCCCCAGAACCATTGTTTGCGCGCGGTTTGCTCCACCCACGGCGCCCATTGTGCGGGCTGCGAAAACAGTTGAACGGTCGCGAGCAACAGATGGTGGAAGCCATAGACATGCGCGACCGAACTATCGGCCTGCGCCAGAATCCGCACCGTCTCCAGGGTCTCGCCCCAAGGAGCGCCCTGACCGCCGTAATCCGTCGGAATGGACAGCGAGAGCAGGCCGCTGTGGCGCAAGGCGTCCCGTTCGGCCTTGGGGGTGCCCCCGGCGGCGTCGCGGGCGACGGCGGTCTCGGCAAAGCGCGTCGCAAGGGTCTGCGCGCGTTGCAGCGCGTCGTCAAGGGTGGGCAAGGAAATCGCGGGGGAAGGAATGGACATCGATCTCATGAGTCAGGAGTCACGGCTTCGGCAGACGCATCAGGCGCACTGCGCAACGTGACGGAAGGCCGCGCCCGCGTGATGGGCGGGCAGGCGGTCGCCACGGCCGAACAGCCGCTGGCGGAACGTGTCGGTGTCGTATTGCGTGCGGTAGCGTCCGCGGCTTTGCAGTTCGGGCACGACGAGATCGGTGAAGTCCTCCCACGTTTCGGGCACGACGATGCGCGTGAGATTGAAGCCGTCGATCTCTCCCACATCGATCCAGCGTTCCAATTCATCCGCGACCTGCGTCGCGTCGCCCACCACGGTGTGATACCGGCTGCCCAGCGCGAACTGTTCCAGCAGCTTGCGCCGTGTGGTCCAGCCTTGTTGCTGCGCGGCTTGGGTGGCCGACTGGATGGCGTTGGCGTTACCGAACTGGATCGGTTCGTCCAGCGCGAATCTGGCGAAGTCGACGCCGGTACTGGCCGCAAAGTGCGCCAGACCGCTCTCGGCACTGGCGTGCGCCAGATACTCGGCGTATTTGTCGCGCGCCTCGGCCTGCGTGCGTCCGGGCACGACCGCGATGCCTGCGTAGATCTTGATGTCGTCCGGTCGGCGGCCGGCCTCAACGGCCGCCTGGCGCAGTTTGCGCGACGCTGCCCGCGCGGCCTCCGGCGAGTTCGCCCCGATGAAAACGCCTTCGGCATGACGCCCGGCGAAGCGCAGTCCGCGTGAGGACGAACCGGCCTGGAACAGAACCGGCGTGCGTTGCGGCGACGGTGAACTCATGTGGATGGCGTGAGCGCGATAGAACGGTCCGTCGTGTGTCACGGGGCGGACTTTGCCGGGCAGCGTGTGAATGCGTTGCGCCTTGTCGGCAACGACGGCATCGTCGTCCCAACTCCCCTCCCACAGCTTGTAGCTCAGTTCGAGAAAGTCTTCGGCGCGATCGTAGCGGCTATCGTGCTCGGCCAGTCCGCTCTGGCCCAGCCCGCGTGCGCCGCTGTCCACATAGCCGGTGACGATGTTCCAGCCGATGCGGCCGTGGGTGAGTTGATCGAGTGTCGTGACGTCGCGCGCGAACGTGTACGGGTGGTGCGCGCCCACCATGGCGGTAAGCCCGAAGCCGAGGTGTTTCGTGGCGGCCGCCATGGCCGAGACGACCAGCCACGGATTGTTGACCGGTAACTGGATGCCTTCGCGCAGGGTCAGATCCACACCGCCCTGATAGACGTCGTAATAGCCCACGACGTCGGCAATGAAGAGACCGTCGAACAGCCCGCGCTCAAGTACCTGAGCGATGTGTGTCCAGTACTCGAGGGAGTGATATTGCGTGGATTGGTCGCGCGGGTGCGTCCATAGGCCATGGTGAATGTGCCCGACGCAATTCATGTTGAATGCGTTGACGTGAATGTGCCGCTTAGCTTGTGTCATGACGAGAGTCCTGGCCTCAGATCGCCCCGTGGCGGGGCGGGCGCACGCCGTTGAGAACATAGTTGCCCACTGCGTGATACTTCCAGCGCACCGGGTCGTGCAGCGTATGGGTGCGCGCGTTGCGCCAGAAGCGGTCGAGCCCGAGCGACGCCGATGTCGCGCTCGTGCCACTGAGTTCGAGCAGTTTGGTGCTGGCGAGCAAACTGGCGCTGGTGCTCAGCGCCTTGGCCTGCGCCACCGCAATCGACGCGGCCGCCACGCTGTCGTCGTCCGGCGCCCGTTGCGCCGTGTCGACGGCATGCGCGGCGCGCGCGATGAGGGCGTCGGCGGCGCGCAGGCGCAGGTGAACGTTACCGATCTGTTCGAGCAGCAGCGGATCGTCGGCGGCCCGTTGCCCGCCTGCGTCGATCCATGGCCTGGCATGCTCCCGGATGAACGGCAGCGCGGCCTGCAACGCGCCATGGCCGATACCGGCGTCGAGCGCGGCGTGGATGATCTGGGCGAACGGACCGATGGTGGTCGCCCGCTCGAACGATGCGGTAAACGGCACGACCCATTCCGGCTCGATGCGCACACGCTCGAACTGGACCGACCCGCTGCCGGTTACGCGCTGGCCGAAGCCGTCCCAGTCGTCGGTAATCGTCACGCCCGGCGCGGCGCGAGGGATGAACACGAGATAGCCCCGCTCGCCGGTGTCTTCCTGAGCGACGGCGAGGGTGGGAATCCAGTGTGCATAGACCGCTCCGGTGCAATAGAACTTCGCCCCATTCACGAACCAGCCGCCCGGCTCGCGCAGCAGTTGCGTGCGACGCTTGAAGTCGCGCTGTCCGACCTCGGCCAGCGCATTGCCCAGACGCTCGCCGCGCAATACGCGGTCGTAGAAAAATGTTTTTTGTTCGTGCGTGCCGCCAACGCGCAGCACTTCGAGCGAGTAGTAATGGTTTTGCGGGATGTGACCGAAACTGCCATCGGCAGCAGCGATGACGCTTACCGCTTTCGTCAGCGTACCGGTGCTGACGCCCGCGCCGCCGTAAGCCTTCGGTACGGTAATGCCCCACAGTCCGCTTTGACTGAACTGCTCCACCTCGCGCCACGCGAGCCGGCGCTCCTGATCGCGTTTGCGGGCGTCGCCGGCGATGTCGGTGGCGAACGCGTTTGCGACTTCTAGCGCGTGGGCATCGTCCCGAATCACGTCTGCGTTTCGTTGCGGGGCAGGCGCGGGCGCAGGCCGATCCGTTCGGATCGACGCTCGCAACGGATCTTCGGGGGCGGTAGGGGCATTGGGGGCATTGGGGGCGTCCGCGTTGGCGGCATGGCTGGCTTGAGCGGCCGCTGGGAGGCGCGCCAGTGTCGAGGCGTATGTCATGTCGGGATGTCTTGCGAAGGCCGGGCAATCCGTGCCCATCAGTTCCATTGGTGTCGCTTCGGGAGCGCGCCGTTGAGGACGTAATTGCCGAGCAGGTGGTATTTCCAGCGCACCGGGTCGTGCAGCGTATGAACCCGGGCATTGCGCCAGTGGCGGTCGAGGTTGTACCTGGCGCGGCTCGACGCCGAGCCGGCGAGCGCAAACAGGTGCTCGCCCGCGTTCAGCGCCGCTTCGGTTGTCAGGATCTTGGCTTCTGCCACGGCGACCGACGCGCTCGCGCAAATCGACTCGTCGATGGGGCCGAGCGCGAGCGTGTCCAGATATTGCGCCGCTTCGAGCAGCACGGCATGTGCGGCGTCGACCTCGATCTGCAATTGGCCGATCTCGTGGATGATGTAGGGGTCATCGCTTGCCTGACGCACGCCGGCATCGATCCAGGGGCGGCTCTTGTCGCGTACGAAGTCGAGCGCATCGCGCAGCGCGCCTTGGGCGATGCCCGCGTCGATAGACGCCTGAATCAACTGCGAGACCGGGCCAGAAAGCGTGGGGATTTGTCCAAATCGCCAGACGGGCACCACGTCCCGATCTTCGACGGCGACGTTCTCGAAGATCACGCCACCGCTGGCCGTCGTTCGCTGGCCGAAGGCGTCCCAATCGTCGAAGACGGTGACGCCGGGCGCGTCGCGCCGCGCCCACACCTGCACGGGGCGACCCTCCTCGTCGACCGCGCGAAACGGTATCCAATGCGCGAAGGCGGAGCCTGTCGAGTAATAGCGGGTGCCGCTCACGCGCAGGGTGCCGTTGGCGTCGCGCGTGAGTTGCGCGGTCGGCGAGTCGAGTCGTGCCGCCTTCGACTTGCGTTCGGGGCCGGCGTTGCCGATCCGCTGGCCGCCGAGGACATCGGCGAACCAGCGCTGCCGTTGCGCCTCATCGCCCATGTCGGAGAGGTTTTGCAGCACCGCGAAGTGGTTCTGCGGAATCTGACCCAGCGACGGGTCGGCCGCGCAGATCGTGACGAACAGTTGGGCCAGCGTCACGTACGATGCGCCGAGCCCGCCGTATTGCCGGGGAATGGTGATGGCCCACAGGCCGCTCGCGGTGTATTGCTCGATCTCGTCCCACGGCAGGCGACGCTCGCTGTCGCGCTCGGCGGCGCTCGCGCGGAAGGTGTCGGCGAGGGTTTGAGCAATCGTCAGTGCTTCGGCTTCGCTGGTAATGCGATGGGGTGGGCTGGGGGGTAGCGGCAGGCGGTTGAGCGTGCGTGGGGGCGCGGCCGGGCCCGTGTGATCGGCCGACACGGCGGGATTCGGAGCGCTATGAGGGCTATGAGAGCTATGGGCGCTTCGGGAGATCGTAGCGTCTGGATGAGTCATTAGGCGTTTCCTCGATGCGGGACGGGGCGTGGGGGCGCGCGCTATTCAGCGGCTGCGAAGCCAGTGCACGTAGCGATCGCCCGCGGTTTGCACGAGCGTGACGAGCAGGATCAGCACGGCGATCACGATCAACATGACCTGGGTGTCGAATCGCTGGTAGCCGTAGCGGATAGCCAGATCGCCCAGCCCGCCTGCCCCCACCGCCCCGGCCATGGCCGATGCGCTGATGAGCGCAACGAGCGTGATGGTGAAGCCCCCGATGACGCCCGGCAGGGCCTCGGGCAGATACACATGGCGCACGATGTCCCATTTCTCGCAACCCATTGCCTGGGCGGCTTCGATCAGTCCGGGATCGACCTCGCGCAAGCTGACCTCGACGATGCGGGCGAAGAAGGGCGTCGCGCTCACGGCGAGCGGAACGATGGCCGCCCATACGCCGATGGTGGTGCCGGCGATAAGGCGCGTGAAGGGGATCAGCGCGACGAGTAGCACGATGAAGGGCGTTGCGCGAAACCCGTTGATCACGCCACCGACCACGCGGTTCACGCGCGGCCATGCGAGGAAACCGCCCGGTGCGGTGACGATCAGTAGTACGGCCAGCGGAACGCCTGCGGCAAAGGCGATGGCGCCCGACACGCCGACCATCATCAGCGTGTCGATCAGCGCGCTCCAGTAGCGGTCAATGGAGATGGACAGCGTCAGCGACATATCCGAGTCCCTCGATGTCATGCGCGATGGCGTTCGGCCCGCGCGTCAGTGTTTGCCAATCCGGCGGGGTGCGCTCGCCGGGGGCGTCCGGGCGATGTGGCGGGGGGGCGAGCGAGATCAGCAACTGCCCCTGCGAGTGACCCTGAATGCGGTCCACGCCGCCGTGCAGTAACCGGACACTCCCGCCCAACGCTTGCGCAATACGGGGGAAGTCGGGCTCCAGTCCGTCCGCGCCGCGATACGTCAGTTGAAGGATCTGCACGCAGGGACCGGCGGGCCGATCGGGCTGCATCGCCTGACGCAGATCGTCGGGCAAGTCATGTCGAAGCGGCGCGAGCAGCGCGCGCGTGGCGTCGTGCCGGGGCGCGCCGAATACGCGCCACACGTCGCCGAGTTCGGCGATGCGTCCTTGCTCGAGCACGAGCACCTGATCGGCGATCTCGCGAATCACGCTCATCTCGTGGGTGATGAGTACGATGGTGATGCCCAACTGACGATTGATGTCGCGCAGCAGGCGCAGGGTGGCGTGCGTCGTCTCGGGGTCGAGCGCGGACGTCGCTTCGTCACACAGCAGGATCTCGGGGCCGGTCGCGAGGGCACGGGCGATGCCGACGCGCTGCTTCTGTCCGCCCGAGAGGCGACCGGGATACGTACCGGCTTTGTCCGACAGACCGACGAGCGCGAGCAATTCGCCCACGCGGGCGTCGATCTGCGCTTTCGGCACGCCCGCGACTTGCAGCGGCAACGCCACGTTGTCGAAGACCGTCTTGGCCGAGAGCAGGTTGAAGTGCTGAAAGATCATGCCGATGCGACGGCGAAGCTGTACGAGCTGTGCGTCGTTCAGCGTAGCGATGTCGACACCGTCGACGAGCACCTGTCCGCCGCTCGGGCGCTCCAGCCGGTTGATGGTGCGCAGCAGACTGGATTTGCCCGCGCCGCTGCGTCCGATGATGCCGAAAACGCTGCCTGGCCGGATGTCGAGATCGATGGCGTCGAGCGCGGTCACGAGCCCGGCAGACGACACGTATGTTTTCGTCACGTCGCGAAACGCCACGGCGCCTTTGAGGCTCGCGTCGTTACGCGCAGCGGGCGTCGCTGCCGGAGACGGGGCACGGCCGGCCGTCGCGAGAACGACCGGCGTCTCGGCGTGCTCTGCCAGCGTTTGTCTTGCGGTCGCTGTCACGCTCATGAGCGGGCTCCTTTCGCGACGAAGCGCGTCATTGTTTGACCCACGACAGCGAGTACAGTCGTTTGTCGTTGTTGAAAGCCTGATTCACAGTCGCTTTCACTGCGTCCGAGTTCTGGTAGATGCGGATGAACTTCTTGACCACGGGGTCCTGGACACGATCGGCCTTGACGACGAACTGAATCGAGAATTGCGCGTCTTCGATGCCGGAATAGGCCAGTCCGCTCGACGGATCGAACGCCTTCGCGGCGACGATAAAGTGCGGATAGCCCTGCGCGATGTCCACGTCGCCCGTGATACGTACGAGTTGCGGCCCTTCGACTTCGACGAAGCGCAGCTTTTTCGGGTTGTCGACGATGTCGTTGAGCGTGCCGAGGAAGCCCACACCGCTCTTGAGCTTGATGAGGCCGACCTTTTGCAGCAGGAGCAGCCCCCGGCCTTGATTGACCGGATCGTTGGCGATGCCGACCGTGCCGCGCTCCGGCACCTCGGCGATGGTCTTGTGCTTGAGCGAATACAGACCGACGTTGGCAAGAATGCCCGTGCCCGCGCTGGCGAGTTTGAAGCCGTTCTTTTGAATCGCGTTATTCAGGAAAGGCTGGTGCTGAAAGTAATTGATGTCCAGATCGCCCGAATTCACGGCGATGTTCGGCGTCGTCCAGTCGGTGAATTCGACGACATCCACATCGATGCCCTGACGTTTGGCCTCTTTGGCCGCCACGGCGATGGAGTCCCCATAGGCGCCGGGGACGACACCGATGCGCAACTTGTCGGCAGCGCTGGCGTTGAGCATGAGGAGTGCGGCCAACGGGGCAAGCGCCGTGCGCAGGACGAAGGAAAGCTTCATGTAAGACTCCGGAAACAGGTAGCGTGTGGAAGGAGAGGAGGGGGATAGCGCTCACTTTTTGAGCCAGGGCAGGCTGTAGAGTCGCTGGTCGCCGACGTATGAGGCGTCGATCTTGGCCCTTACGGCCGGAGATTCCTGATAGATCCTGATGAACTGTTGAATGCGCGGATCGTTGACGTTGTCGGCGCGCGAGACGAACACGAGGGCGTACTGCACATCGTCGGTGGTCGAGTAAAGCAAGCCATGCGTGGCGATATCGGGCCGCCCGGCGGTGACGAAGCGCGCGGGGTAGCCCTGCGCCAGGTCGACATCGTCGAGCGCGCGAACGAGCTGCGGTCCTTCGATTTCCTTGATGTTCAGATTCTTCGGATTGCCGGTAATATCGGCGAGTGTCGCTTTGCTGCCGACGCCCGGCCGGAGTGTGACGAGGCCCGCGCGGGCCAGCAGTTGCAGGCCGCGACCCTGATTGACCGGGTCGTTGGCGAGCGCGACGCTCGCACCGTTTTTCAGGGCCGAGAGTTGTTTGACGCGTGTGGAAAACAGGCCGATGTTCGGTAGCACGCCCACACCGGCTTTTGCGAATTTGTAGCCCCGCTCGCGGATTTCGTTTTCGAGGAAGGCCGAATGCTGGAAGTAATTGAGATCGAGATCGCCGGCGGAGAGGGCCACGTTGGGCGTGGTCCAGTCCGTCATTTCGACGATACGCACGTCGATGCCCTGCTTCCTGGCTTCCTGTGCAGCGACCTCCAGCGTGTCGCCGAGCATACCCGGGTTGGTGCCGATTCTCAGCGGTTGTGCGTGAGCCGAAACCACGGGCGACAACGCAAACGACAGTGCCGACAAGAGGGAAAGCGAAAGGCTTCGCAATGATTGCTTCGTCATGGTCCGATCAGAAGGTGGTCCCCATCTACGGCATAAGGACATCTCCCTGGAATCTGGATCGCCTGTGCCCCGAGAGCGTATTAAAACCTTGTGGCCGCGCGACGACTACGAAGCAAAAATGGTTTGCATATGCACATCCCGGATGTGGTGTAAGTGATTATTTCTGAATGATGTTTTTGAGTTTTGTGATGGCGGTGGCGAGCAGGGCCGCGTTGACGCCACGCGATGGTGTGCGGTGAGGGGCGCAAAAAATGAACAATCTGTTGGCCGGTTGCGTCGATTCCAGCAGCCCCCGTGCCGATCGGCACCACATGGCACCACACGGCAGCGCGCGCCTTCGCCGACGCTCCGGTTCGCGCGAGGGCGATCGGTCGCTGTCATTTCTTCCACCGTTTGAAAGATCTGCACGCCTGCGGCATCGCCCGGGTGCCTCCCCGACCGGCCGGACGACGGATCGACCGGTCGGCACATATCTTGCGTCCTGACGAGTTTTGACCTTTACGCAAGGAGGCCACGCTTGCAAATCGGCGCGCTTACTTCATTACAGGCTTTCGAGGGGATTTCACCTGCGGACGGGTTGTTCGCCGTCATCGCCATGGTGTTGAGTTACGGCGTAATGAGCGGTGTGCTTCGTCTCGCGTTGGTACGTTTCGGAGCGCTGTCCAGGCGTTTGCAATCGCAGGCGGCGGGGATGTTTGCGGAGGTGCTGGGGGCGACGCGTCACTTCGTTCTCCTGCTCGCTGCGTTGCTCATCGGGCTGAAGATGCTCGATCTCGGCGATAAGTGGGACACCGCTATCGTTCGCGGCTGGACGGTGCTTTTCTGCCTGCAACTGGCGCTTTGGGTCAATCGCGCCGTGGGCGTGTGGTCGGCGCGTCGCATGCAGCATCGCGCCACGGTGCCGGACAATCCCGTCATCGTCACCATGACGGCGTGGACGGTGCGGGTCCTCGCATGGGCGGTGTTGTTGCTCGCCATGCTCGCGAATTTCGGCGTAAACATCACCGCCTTCGTCGCCAGCCTCGGTATCGGGGGTGTCGCCGTCGCCCTCGCCGTGCAGAACGTGCTGAGCGATTTGTTCGCGTCGTTGGCCATCGGCCTGGATAAGCCGTTCGAAGTCGGCGACTTTATCGTCTTCGGCGATGTTTCCGGCACGATCGAGCGCATCGGACTCAAGACCACGCGCATTCGCAGTCTGAGTGGCGAGGAAATCGTCTGCGGCAATACCGAACTGCTCAAGAACACGCTGCATAACTACAAACGCATGTCGGAGCGTCGCATCGTATTTACCTTTAGCGTGACGTACCACACCGTGCCGGACAAAATCGCGAAGATACCTGCGATGGTCAGGCAAGTGGTGCAGGCGAGCGGCAAGACGCGCTTCGATCGTGCGCACTTCAAGCAGTTCGGTGCGAGTTCGCTCGACTTCGAAGTCGTCTATTTTGTGCTCAGTCCCGATTACAACCTTTATATGGATTTGCAGCAGGACATTAACCTTGCGCTCATGCGCGCGTTCCTGAAGGAAGACATCCGCTTCGCAATTCCGGCCAGCGTTCAGTATTTCGCGCAGGCGCCGAACCCGCCCGAGGTTGCGTCCACCACACACTAATGTCTCCGAAAGCCGCATGCCTGCTGGCATCGACATTCCGGCGTGGTAGGATCGGTCGCATCCACGTGGTTCATATCGTGGCTTTGACCTAATCCGGGCCTGCCGTGCGGCAGGTACATCAGGAGGCCATTATGTCTGCAGAGCAGAAGACGTCGCATCGCGGGTTCACCATCATCACCGTTCTCGAGCGCCTCTCGAAAGGGCGTGCCCGGCTTTCGGCCAAGGTGATCGCCAGTGACGAGGGCCACAAGCGACGCCTCGGCGGTAAAAAACTGCTGCAGGCCAAACGCTGGTTCGATCATTTTGCGGACGATCTCGCCGCGCCGGTGATCGCTGGCCTCAAACACACCATCGATCTCGAACTGGCTGCCGCAGCGAAGGCCGCGCCGAAGACGGTCGCGAAACCTGCGCCGGGCGCCCCCGAGGCGAAACGCGTAAAGACGGACAACGGCGTGAGTGGCGCGAAAGAGGCAAAGCGGCCCAAAGTCGCCAAAGCGCCGAAAGCTGAAAAAGCGACGAAGCCGGCCAAGGCGGTGAAGGCGGTGAAGGCCGAGAGGGTCGCGAAGGTCGAGAAGGTCGCGAAGGTCGTGGAGGCGGCAAAAAGCGCGGCGAGCGGTGCCGTTCAGGTGCAGCGTCTCAAGGCCCCCAAGGTACCAAGCGCACCAAAGGTGCAGAAGACGGTCGGTCCCGCGAAGTCCCCGGCGGCCGTGAAACCCTCCGCACCGGCGAAAGCCGTCAATGGCGCTGTCTCGGCCAAGGCGGGGCGTGTGGGCAAACGCGCTACCCGCGCTGCGGCGACGACGCGTCAGCGCGTAGCGAAGGTGTGAGCCCGTCACCGGAGATCGATTGATGTGCTGACGTCCTCGATCTGCTCAACGGCGGTCGACGAACACATTTCACGACCTTCTTCATCTCGGAAACGGCGCGTGCCCAAGCGGTGACGCGCCGTTTTTCATTGCTTCGTTGATATCGTTGGTCTTATCGATTGCGGTGGCTCGCGTCTTGCGAAAGCGATGCCACGTCGCCTGTCGCGTGAGCATGGTGAGCGTCATCAAGCGCGACGAAACAGTGACGTAACCCCGCGGCATCCGGGGGGCTATTTCATGTGTTGCAAATGCACCACTTGCGTGCGAGCCGTGTCACGAACGTGTCAGAATGCACCCGCTCGCAAACGACCGGCGGTGCTGTTCCTTAATATGGAAAGCACCGTTTGTCATTTGGTAAGCACTCCATTGCATATGCGTTGCAGCATCCTCGTCGCTCAGGCCGAGGCGGCCGTAGCGACAGTGGACGCCTGTCATGCAGGCCAGAAATATAAGATCACCATCAAAGAGGATAAAGATGAAGCGCTTCCAACTCACGGCGCTGGCCGCTGCCAGCTTCGCCGTTGCCGCGCCTGCAATGGCGCAGAGCTCGACGACTAACGTTACGCTGTACGGCGTGATCGACGCGGGCGTTGCCTACGTCAACAATGTCGCAGGGGGGCTGAACGCCAAGGGGGCTCATAACTTCCAGGCCGTGAGCGGTATTGGTCAGGGCAACCGCTGGGGCCTGAAGGGTTCGGAAGACCTGGGCGGCGGTCTGAAGGCTGTGTTCGTGCTGGAAAACGGTTTCAACCTGATGAACGGCGCGTTGCTGCAAAACAGTCGCATGTTCGGTCGTCAGGCATATGTCGGTCTGCAAAGCGCTCAAGCCGGCAGCGTCACGATCGGTCGTCAATACGACTCCGTGGTTGACTTCGTGAGCCCGCTCACGTCGGCCAAGCAGTGGGCCACGCAGTATGGCGCGCACATTGGCGATATCGACAACCTGTACAACTCGTTTCGCGTAAACAATTCGGTCAAGTACACGAGCGCGAACTACAACGGCTTCTCGTTCGGCGGTTTGTACGGCTTCAGCAACGAGGCGAACACGGGTAACGGGACGGGCTTCGCGCATAACAAGGCATTCAGCCTGGGCGCTTCGTACGCCAATGGCCCGCTGACCGCCGCGCTCGCCTACATGCACTTGTCGAGTCCTGGGGCCGCCAACCCCACCGGTGCCGTCTCGACCGACTATTCCAGCGCTACGGACATCTTCTACACGAGCGCCGTGGACAAGCACGACATCGCGGCGGCAGGCGTCTCGTATCAGATCCAGGCAGCCACCATCGGCTTCGTGTACAGCTATGCCAAGGTGAATTACGTCAATCAGTCGTCGATTCGCGTGAATACGTTCGAACTGAACGGCAAGTACCAGATCGCGCCGAACCTGCTGGGCGGTCTGGCGTTCATCTACAGCGATGGCAGCGTGGGCGGCACGACGGCGCTGTCCGGCATCACGAAGGGGACGAAGCCTCGCTGGTTCCAGATCAACGCCGGCACGACCTACGCCTTCAGCAAGCGCACCGAGACGTACCTGAACGGCGTGTACCAACGCGCCACGGGTGACGCCGTCGTTGCCGCGATCGACAACGTTGGCGGGCCGACCGGCACCGGCGCTCAGTCGCAGATCGCCGTGATCGCGGGCGTGCGCCACAAGTTCTAAGCGGGTTTTCCTGCGCAATCGCACGATTGCCGCTCCAGGAACGGGGAAGGGCCGACTGGCGTCTTTTCCGTTGCTGCGGGCCCTGCCATCCCCTGGCAGGGCCCGTTTCACAGGGCAGGGCCTCGAAACGTGTGCATTCGACGTCCTTTATGTGTATAATCCCGACCTTGTCCAAAATATGGGCATTGCGGGAAGCGGGACTCACTGACGAACGATGAGTGCGCCGCTTCGCCATCAATCAACCGTTCAGCCAGTCTGGAAGGCGCGATACCGGGTTCGCAGTTCAGCGGGCAGGGTGTCGAAAGCCAATCGGGAGATCGCAGAGGAGGTGAGTCGCGGTCCCGCCGGATGTGGTGTAGTGCAGTCCGCAGCAAGTCCGTTCGTCGCGTCTGGCAGGAGAGATGTCTCCGGCAGGGCGGAGAAGGGTAGCTTTGCGCGGTAAATCCAATTTACGGCTCTTACGGAGCCGAACATTATTCGAGATATTGCATGACCAAGATCGTTATCAAAGACGGTGAACCCGTTGAAGTCGCACTGCGTCGTTTCCGTCGCGCTATCGATGGCACGGGCCTGATCAAGGAAGTCAAGGCACGCGCTGCTTACGAAAAGCCGACGGCTGAACGCAAGCGCAAGAAGGCTGCTGCCGTGGCCCGTTTGCGTAAGCGTCTGCGCAGCCAGACCCTGAAGAAGAAGATGTACTAAGCACTCGATTGCGCCGCATTGGCGCAATGTCGTGCGAAGTCGAAAAACCCGCCGTCTGGCGGGTTTTTTTATGGTCGGACGCGGCGGGTCGATTTGCTACACTCGCGGCCATCGCCGTCTGCACAACGCATCATCCGCTTACCCCACGATATCCCCATGAAAACGTTGACCTTCGCCGCGCTCGACGCGTTGACCGGGCAAGCCGCACAATCGCCGCGTGCCCGCATGAACCAGAACCTGCACGAATCGCTGGACGACGTCATTCAACGTCTGGCGATCGCCATGGAGCCGGCAACGTACATTCGCCCGCATCGGCATCTTCACACCTGGGAATTGCTGACGGCGTTGCGCGGCAGGGTCGTTGTGCTGACGTTCGACGAAGCGGGTGCCGTCGTCGACCGTCAAGTGTTGGGGGAGGGCGCGAGCGTGATCGAGAGCCCGGTCGGCGTTTATCACACCGTGCTTTCGCTGGATCCAGGGGCGGTGATTTTCGAGGTGAAGCATGGGCCTTATCGTCCGTTCGTGGAGTCCGATTACGCGAGTTGGTCGCCCCCGGCCGATACGCCGCAAGCCAGCGCCTTCATGGCGTGGGTGAAGACGGCACAGGTCGGGGATCGTTGGACGGCATAACAGCGTAATAGCGCATTGGCGTAATGGCGTAATACCGTAATGGCATGACGGTCTGGCGTGAATACGCGATGCGCTGGGGGGCGGCGCGCGGTGCTGTCCGTCGGTAGGACGATCAGCGAGTCCAGCCTTGAAATTCCGTCGCCATGGCGAGCAATACGTCGGCGGCGGCACCCACGGCCCCGGGCCAGTCGTCAGCGACGCAGGGCAATGGGAAGCGGCTCAGCGCGTCGATGGTGGCCCGACGTTGCGGACTGAATGGCGTGTCGCCCCCGCCTTCGCGTTGCGAGGCCGTGATTCGCGCGGCGTCGAGACGCCACACCGGCACGCCCAGACCGTCGGCCAGATGGCCGTGGGCCGAGTCCAACGCAATCACAAGATCGAGATTGTCGATGAGCGATGCTTCGTCGGCCAGATCGTCGCAGTCGGCGCGCCAGTCGATCCAGTCGACCGATTGGGGTGGCATGGCGGACGATGCGTCATCTCCAGGGCATCCCAGCGGTACCCACGAAACCCCCGGAACGCGCAGTAGCGGGGCGAGTGAAGAGAGTGAGGAGGGCCGTGAGACGTGCGGCGATGAATCCGTTCGGCCTGTGCCTGCGTCGTCAAAGGCTTCCCATCCTGCAAGACCTACACAGAAGCCGTGCTGCGCCGCCGCGGCGAGTCGGTCGCGCCAGTGACGCGCGGCGGTGGCGGTGACACGCAGGAAGGGGCGTCCTGCGTGCGCATGAGCGGCTTGTGGCCCGAGGGTGCGGGCCAGTGCGGCGAGCGGGCAGCGCAGGTCCCAGTCCGAGACATTGCGGGGCATTCGCGATAACACGACAATGCGTTCCCCCATCGACCATTCGACGAGCCGACGCGCCTCCGTCGGCCCCACGAAGCCTATCTTGCCGAAGCGTGCAGCGGCCGTCTCGAGGTGGCGCAACTGATCGATCATTTCGGTATCGTGCCCGGCACCGATGACCAGCAGATGTTGATGGAGCGTGTCGCCACCCCCGGCCCAGTTCGGGAGCGGGCAATCCGGATGTGGGCTGAGTGCGGCGCCGACCTGAGCCCAGGCGTGCGCGATCTCACTGGCGGCAGGGGCGTTGCTGGAGAGGGGGGCGGGACGGCGCGCTGCGAAGGCTTCGTCATACGAATCCTGGCGTCGAGAGCGAACAAGGAATGGAGGGAGCGCGGCACCGGACGGCGGGTGCACGGCAACGTTACAGCTAGGACATCGGGGGAGGCACGAAGAGCATGATAGGGGCGATGGAACAGGTCGCCGCACCGAAGCTTTTGCCCCCGAGGCGGATTCGTTTGCCGGACGGCAAAATATTTGAGGTTTGAAGCGGACGGTATCGAGCGCGCTGTTGGGTACCGCTGGCATGGTGACCGGTGCGGCAGATCGGGGAGGAGACGGGAGACGCTTGGCGTGCCGTGATGGGCGAGAGAGGGTGTGGACGTTGCGCTGACATTGCTCGGGCGTGGCTGGGGCGTGGCTGGGGCGTGGTGCGGGTATTGGGCTGGGCCGACGGATGTTTGCGGGAAGGGGGCTGGCGGGATCGCGGCGGGCCGTTTCGCGAAGGCTCGTGCGGTTGCGGGGGCGGGGGTGTTCCGACGGGCTGAGATGTTGCAGAGCGGGTTCCCGCCGGGCGGATGCGTCTCCGGCGACGTTGGTGTCACCCCTCAAACGTCGACGACAGAGTTTGAGGGGTGAGGTGAGGGCAACGTCGAATTACTTCTTCTTGCGCACGACCTTTTTGGCGGGGGCCGGGGCGTCGTCGTCCTGAACGGTGAGTTGACCGCCTGTGCCGAGGCCGCCGGCGACGGTCTGTTGCTTGTAGTTTTTCACGGCGCGCACGACGTTGTTATACGAGTCGGTGAAGGCTGCCACGATGACCTTGCCTTCGGCGGTGTTCGAATAGCCGCCGAGCGAGCCGCCGGCCGAGCTGCCGACGATGCGGCCGAGCGCGCCGAAGTCCATGGCGCTGGCGCTGCCTTCTGCGGCGGCGATCTGGACGCTCGAGCGGTTATCGATGACGGTTAGCAAGGTGCTGGCCTCCTTCGAGTTCATGCTGCCGGCGAGGGCACCGATGGCGGCACCGATACCGCCCGGCAGGACGCCCGTCAGGCTGCCGCCGACACCGCCGGCGTTGTTATTCGTGAAGGTGATCGACGGGCTGATCGCATAGTCGGCGGCGACCATCTTGCCTTTGCCGAAGTTCGATTTGCCGCGCAGTTCGCCGGACTCCTGAAGCGCGCGTTCGCCCATGACCGTGTTCATGCCGCGACCGCGATCGACGACGACGAAGCAGTTCGATTGCTGGACGAGGAGTTTGAGCACGGGCACGGTCGAGCCGAGCTTGTACTGACCGGTCAGCACGCCGTACCAGGGGGCTGAAGTGTCTTCGATGACGGCGATCGTGCCGAGCGGGCGATCGCACTTCTCAAGTGAGGCGTTGGCATTTTCGGAGTTCGCGCCGCCGGCCGAACCGGTGGCGGCCGTCTTGGCGCTGCTGCTCCCCTGGTTCATGGTCGAGCAACCCGCCATGAGTCCGGCTGCCAGCAGCAGACCGGAGATTTTTACGAGATGGTGTGCCATTTTCCTAGTTCTTTAGAATGTTGTTCTGGAAATGGCGGCGCTGCCGCACCCGATTGACGCTTGGGTTTTGGCCAAGTCGGTGACGCCGCCGAATGCCAGGAGTCCAAAAAGCAGGAGTGGGATCAATTTATGGTAGGACTCCTATGCTGAAATGCTCCGTAAGAACATTCCGCGCCGCATGCTAGCACGTGCGTAAATCGCGTATCCCCTCTCAAAATTAGTGGGGGTTACGAATGGATTACGGCGCTGCTTTCGTGAGTCGTAGGTGAGGATTAAGTAAAAACCATGAGTCGTTTGGCTGCTGATGCAAAGGCGATGTTGTCGCGGGTTTTGCGTGCGCGTGTGACAACGCTGTGACTGGGGCAGCGATGGGGCGATAGTGTGGCGGGAGCGTCACACCGTAATGACGCGGCAAACAGAAAGCCCCGGCAGCATTCGCTGCACGGGGCTTTCTTTGTCATTCGGGAGCGCCATGAGGCGCAGTCTTTTGGTCCCCGACAGGAATCGAATATGTCGATTTGACAAGCTTCAGGAGGGCAGTGGTTTGAGAAATACCCCAAAAAATCCCCCGAACCGAGTTTCGTTGCCCCAATGTAGCATGCCAGCAACTCGGTACGAGCGATCGGGCGCCTACGTTCCTGTCATAGGGCGAATTCCTGAAGTCTGTCGTAGGCCGACGCTGATACTATCATTCGACCAGATTCACCTCATGAAGAGTGCCTCCAATGCCTTCCCTCAAGTTCGTGCATCGCGGTTGCACTGTCGACATTCAGATCACGGATCACCCCGCCGTTCGGGAAATCACGATCAGAGTCACACCGTTTGATGGTGTCGAACTCATTGAGCCGTTCGGTACCAGGGAACTAAAGCAGGCGAAGGGTAATCGTTGGACCTAATCCAGGCGGCGCTTATCGACGAGATCCAGACGGCGATCGACCATCGGCTGGTCGGCTGTTGATCTAACGCGCCACGAAAATCGAGCTTTACCCCAAAGTCGACGAACTCGAATTGGTTTAGCGTGTTGTGTCGGATGCTGGTCGCGTGTACATTCGGCCGCTCGTACAAAAAGACAATTCAGACTGGGGAAATATGAAGCAAGTTCTGTTTGCTGTGATCGCGGTCGTGGCTATTTCCGGCTGCGCAACAAAAAACTATGGCCGCCAAGGGGAACTCACTGGCTACGAGAAGGGCACGATGACGTGTCGAGAAATCGATCTAGAATCGGCCAAAGTCAATGGCTTCATCGATCACGTAAATCGTGAGAGTCAGTTCGACGGTCGGTCAGTGCTTTCGTTTCTGGGAGACTTCGGCATCGGTAACATGATGGAAAAGGACTCGGCGATGGAAAGCGCGAATCGGCGGCGCGCTGCATTGGATGATTTGCGTGCCTCAAAAGGTTGTGGGGCCTATGCCACTGTGCCACCGACGCCTGCCCAGTAGTTCGGGGAGATGTAGCCTGAAGACGGAGCTTTTGCTCCGTTTTTCTTTTTGACGTGCACTAAACCAGATTGGTCCTAAAGACTGTGGATCAGAACCCGTATGGCGTACTGGCATACCTATACGGACGCCTCACGCATGGGAAATGGCAAATATACTTGACGGGACCTTCTTGGCACGACTCCTCGCCCCGATGCGCGATGCGCTTAAACGCATTGCCCGTGCCTCAAAAAACGAATATGAGGTCGAAGACCTAGAGTCAGAGGCATATCTGGAGGCGGTTGCCTACGTCGCCGAAAATGGCGACGTGGCGCCAGAGGACGCTGCTCTTCAGGAGGGCATTCTGACTCGCCTGATGCGGCGCTTCGGCTTCTTCGCCAACTACAAGGACCGAGGCGCTTATAGGCTCGACCAGGAGTCACGTACTGACGATGGCGAGTTTGTGGTGAACTCGGTGGCAGCGCGTCTGACTGCTGACGTTTCGACGGAGCCAGCTGAGATTCTCGAGCGTGCGCAGCGAGAACGGGAGCAAGAGGAAATCGTTTCCGGACGCTTCTCAGAAGCGGTAGCATATCTCCGCACGCTCCAGAATTTTCATGGTGGTAAGGCGGAACTCGCGAATTACCTCGCGATTCGCCCTCGGACGCTGGATACAAGATTGCGCAGGGCGATGGTACTGGAGGGGAGGCAGCCATCGATGTTTGACGGTATCGAACTACTGTCAGAAGATTTTCACCCTGCGCAGGGTCTTCTGCGACGCCGTCGGGCGTTTTCCAAATCCCATCGAATATGCGGAGAGGCGCGTCCTTGGCAGGCGCACCTCTACTCGAGATTCGGATTGATATTGCTACGCGGTTAGTTTCGGGTGGGCCCAAGACGAGGATGCAGGTCCAGGCTAAACTGTTCGGGCGCCCCGGCAAGCTCGCTTCTATGCTTCTCGATGATGATCCAGTCGGCGCGCGTGTCAAGATGCGCCAATAGCCTCTTGGCAAATTCGGTCGCTCTAATGACCTGATCGCACGTCATCAAGCGAAAACTCGGTGTGCCGACATAGAACCTCAACACGCGATAGGCCGCGCTGAATGGTACATGTCGGTCGATCACCAGTTCGGTTGCATAGCGCAAGGCGTCGGCTCGATCGGCCGACGTGCTTCTCTCATTGCCGGTGCGCGGATTCACTGCGGTCCCCTCAGTCCAGTACTTCCAGAGCACATCGTCGCATTCGTTCTGATACTGAATCACGCGGGCCCGGACATCAGGATTTTTGATCTTGTTGGGCTCCATTGTCATGAGCCAACCAGGCAGCTTACGAAGCGGGAGACAAATCATGTCTTGGAGTCCACCGCTGGAAGGTATTCTCAAATCGAGAATACCCCACCGCTCCCGATTCTCCTTCAGTTTCGCATGCTGCCCATGCCACGTCAGACTCATACCCACGACGATGGGCTTCATCGGGGTGTACGGCTGCCCGCCGTGTTCGACAAGCAACAACTCTGCGCCGTGAAACGGCACTTTAATTTGGGGCGTCAACGCCCGCGTGCTAGGATACATGCGTTCATTCTCCAAGTTTGAACACCGAGCCCTGACCGCCCATCTCCCCAGATATTCGGTCGGGGCTTTTTCTATCGTTCTTCCGCTTTCGTGCGCGACTCCTTCTTCCTTGCGTCGTTCAGCGTATTGACGATCACCCAATGCAGCGACCGGTCAAGCCGGTCGGCCTTCTCCTGCAGAAAATTCCGCAGGTCCGCCGGCATTCTCAGCGGGTACGAACTCGGTTGCAGCACCTCCATAAGATCTCCTTTTCTTGTTATCCACAAAAAGAATCATAGTAGAATCTACTTTGAATCATATAGATAGTATCGTCACATCAGATAGATTTAGTCAAGAGGTGCTATGGAAACCGAAAAATCGAGTGCCAAACAGGCCCGTGCTTATCCGCTCCGAATGAGCTCGGAACTGCGCCGGGAACTAGGTTTGCAGGCTGAGGCGGCGGGTCGCAGTCTCAATCAGGAGATCGTCGATCGACTCGAAAGAAGCGTTGGTCCGCCCCCTAAGATTCCCAAGGGCTTGCAGCAAATCATCGAAGCTGCTACGGCAGGCGCCGACGAGTCTCTTGAGGAGGCAGCCCTCCGGTTAGTGGTGCTCGGGATCCAGTCGCAAGCGATTCGCAAGTCATCCGAGACGGCCGTTGCTGCTGAGCGGTACCGAAACGTTGCAGTCCAAGAGTTGCTCGTTTCCACGAACGAAAGGCTTGGCGAGCTTCTTCGATATCTCGCAAAAGTGCCGGCCGTTGATCCGGAAATGATTGCGGCGGCGTCAATGCACAAAGAGGCAATGTCGAGCTACCTTGCACGGTTGGACCTTACCGTTGTGAAGCCCTTCGCAAAACCTGTATGTGATCCGAAGTAATTTCATCTCCCGAGCAAGCCCTCTTGACGTATGCCACTTTTGTCACTAACCTTTAATCACCGCTGAAACAACAGCGGTCCGGGGTGAGAGCCGGTAAAACGTAGGCGGACAGCCGCCGTTGAGCGGTTTTTTTACGTCCGTCGCCTTCGCACGCCCATTCAACGGGCGGGCCATGGTGGGGGTGCGCTTGCGCACGCCGGTGCCTACGTTCCGGTCTCTCAACCCTGCCATGTGCCTGCCCACCCCGTTTGAGAGCGGAAAAGCAGGCTTTCTACCAAACGTAGGAGGCTGTATGCGCGCTAATCAAAACTCCCTTGATGCAGATTTCAGGCTGTTCCCGGCCCAGAAGATGCAGTCTATTCCCTCCGGCGTAGTCTGCTTGGAGCGGATCACCGATCTACTCGAAGACGTCAGAACAGTCGCTTCGGGGGTGTCGACAGTTCTCACAATCACGAGCAACAACATCACCGAAACTTCACTCGCAGGAAGCGACGCCAGTGATGCGGACGGCGCCCCGCTCCTGCCCACAACGGTCGAATCACTCGTCAATCTGGCGCGATACGCCTCGGATTCCCTCATCCGGAGAATCGAGGATGTTGCGGATGCCCTGATGGATCAAGCTGCCGAGGCGGGAGGTGAACAATGAGCGTGCCGAAGATGAAACCCGCAAAGGAAAAGGAAGCTGAGTACCACAAACCGTGGTTTCGTGGTGCGCTCGTCAAGGACTGGTTGACGGAAGGAGAACCCGAGCGGTA
Organism: Pandoraea anhela; assembly: GCF_902459655.1. Classification (GTDB taxonomy): domain Bacteria; phylum Pseudomonadota; class Gammaproteobacteria; order Burkholderiales; family Burkholderiaceae; genus Pandoraea; species Pandoraea anhela. Next base: position 5,357 of record NZ_CABPSB010000030.1, on the reverse strand, counting down.
TCTGGTCCATTCGGGGAACGTTGCCGATATTCGACGAGCGTCAGCAGCCGTGACAACTATTGCCCGTCTTGTGCACAATAGTCTCTCCGAACCCTTGATGTCTGGGGGCGAGCCTTTGGGGGCGCCGGCTCACCTAGGTCTGCTCAATGCTTTAGAGATCGTTGGCGCGCATCTCCACGAGGTGGCCGAGCATATGTTCGAAGATGCGAAGCTGGGTGCCGAGATCCTTGGTGAACGTGAGCCGTGGTTGGCGAGGCGTACAGAGTGATGCAAACGCTTTTACGACTGAATGACAGAATGGGTGAAATCAAGCTTGGGCTAGAGAAGCAAGATTGGACGTCGCTTTTCCCGGTGATTAGCTTCAATATCTAGATGTGTGAGGGCGCAATGGAGCAGCCATTCAAAGTGGATACCAGTGCCGTCGTAGCGAAAAAACGTGACGAGTTGCTTGCGGAATTCGAACGGGTGACGAGACTCGAGCAGGAACGTAGGGCCAGGAAGCAGGAGCACCTGGATCTACGTCTCAAGTATCTTGAGCAGAGAATATCGAAGCGTGTTGAGGAAGTTGAGAGGTTCCTAAACGGTACGGATGAACCCGAACTACTGGCCAAATGGCTGCTGCTCGATAGTTGGACGCGCGATCAAGCGATTCCCCTGATTCTAGGTCTCGAGCCGTGCTCTGAACAGACTCGAGTCGCGAGGCGAAAAGCAAGCTCCGCATCCGCATCGACGCAAATGATTACTGAAGCTGGCGAGTTCCTCGATATCGGACTATTTCGTACGCTCTCTGGCTTCAGTCTTTGGTCAGATTACTCTGATCTGATACCGTCGCCAGTTACCAGACTTAAAGAGTACTGTTGGGAGACGAATCACTACTATGATCTGCTAAATGAACTGTGGGATAGCGGGGAGCACCCTGAGAGACCATCACCGTCATATTTTTTGGCGTGGGCCTCTGGGAAGGGGATAGAGCCGAGTTGGTTCAATTGGGCGTCGGAAAAGGGTATGCTCGCTGGTTCTGCAGATCGAGCAGATCTGCCGTCGGATGGGCCGAAGCTGTTGGGTAGGGAAAAGGCCACGCTACAGAAGCAGTTAGCCGCCCTCGCGTTGCTGTTGTCAGAGAAAGCAGGTAAATATCAGCGAGGCGGAAAGCTCAACGTAAAGCAGGTCGCTGACTCAATCGAAGAAGTCATCGCGGCCTTACCGAATGCAGATGACAACGGTCTAAGTAGCTCAAGCATTCGGGCAAACATCAAGTCGGGGCTGGACCTGCTCACAAAGTAGCCGCTTGCCAGTTGGCAACAAGTTTTGCCAACTGGCAAACAATCGGCCGATTCTGCGAATAATAGGAAGCCATTGCAAACGACGCCTAAGGAGGCTACGCGATGGCAACCGATAAGAAATCTATCCCACTGCAACAAGATCTCCCCAGAACGGGATTCTCCCGCTGGTCGCAGATCAAACCATTCCTCCCCGTCTGTCGCGAAACTTGGCGAGCTATGTCCGCTGAAGGGCGGGCGCCTAAGGCGATCCGGTTGACGCCCCGTTGCACGGTTTATAGCAACGAGGAGTGCCACCGGTACTTCGCCGATCCCCTCGGGTACACGCAGCCCACTGCCTGAGCGGGGACGTCATGGCTATCCATACTTCGCTGCTCCACGTTGGCCGCTGCGGGGTGGCGTTCGCCCCTCGATTTCCGTTCTCCGCACTGGGACCGTCCGTCGAAGACCGCGAACAAGTGCCTGAACTGGTCCGAGCAAACGATGAGGCCCGCGAGCGGCGCATCACGCTGCTCGGTGCCCTCATGACGAGCACGCCCAACCGCGTTCTTCGATCCCTTTGCTGGCGTCGGATTCGTTTCGAGATTCACCAACGAAGCGCGGATCAAGTTCGACGGATGGAAGCCGCCCTGGGGTTGCTCTGATGAAGCGGGTCCTGAAGCGCTTGCTCATGGCCGGCTATTGCCGCGGCATTTTGCCGCCGCGCATCGTCGCGAAGCTGTATGACGCGTTCGACCTCTCTCGGCACTGACCGACCTTCTTCTAACGGGGCAGCGGATGTACAGCCGCGCCATGTGTTCGCTGTGCACGTGGCACGCCCCGACCCAATTCAAGTCAGCGAGATGGACAGCAATGCCATGTCTGAATACCCCACGCCAATGACTCCCGCCGATTGCGACTTACGCAACTTTCGGGAAATGCCAATCGACGTACCGCGTCTTCTTCGCTCCGATCTTGCACACGATGAGTCACCGGAGGCCTGTTGGTCTGCGGTCTTGTTGTGGTGCGTCGCGTGGCATGAAGTGCCGGCAGGTTCTCTCCCCGACAACGACGAATGGCTCGCAAAGCGCACTGGCTATTGGCACAAGGGAAAGCTGGATGAGACCTGGAATAGTGTGCGTGATGGCGCGCTTCACGGGTGGGTGAAGTGCAGCGATGGGCGGTTGTATCACCCTGTTGTCGCTGAAAAGGTGATCTGCTCGACCTGTGGATGGAATGCCGTGCCCTGTCGATCGCGGAGGCGATGCGAGAAGCCAAGCGCTTTCTCGGTATCCGTGACGACATGCCGCAACGACCGATGCCGAGCTACAAGCGCCCTGCGAAGCCGCAGTGCCACAAGCCGACATCGCTTGTGGGCGATTGGCTCAGCGCTCGTGGCTTGAGCGCCGCGACGATTGCAGCCTTTAGAGTTGCTGAGCAGGTGCGCGGCGAGAAGACCTTTGTCATTTTCCCGTACATGCGTGACGGGGACGCAGATGCTCACGGTGCAAACGCAGATGGCGCAGAGCGCGAACCCCGCGATCCAGAGCATCGCTACGCCCGAGAACATTTATAACACCGCGACCGAACTGGTAAAGGCGCTGCAACTCGGCACGCCGTCGCAATTCTTCTCAAAGCCCGTTGCTCCACCGCCGGCCCCACCGAAACCCGATCCCCAAATGGCACTCGTGCAAGGCCAGATCGAGGTTGAGCGTGAAAAGGCACGCTCGAAGCACGCAACGAAGCGTCGAGCGGCCAAATCCGCGACCTGTCGTAATCCTGCCGGGGAGGCGCAGGCCTCCCCATAGCGAGGTCACATGAAAGGTAATAAGTACGCTCTGCCCCAAGCTAAGAAGGCCGTATCGACTGCGGCCAAGGGCAACCAATCGAGCGCTGCACCGAAGGTCCCTCCCGTCAAGAGTGCGGGCAGCAAAGGCAGCTCGTTTTCGGTGAAAGGACTGTCCAACAGCAACGCCGGAAACAGCGGCACGCGTAAACTGGGGAATCACTGATGGAATTTCGAGATCAAGCATCCGGCACCGATGTGGACCCAACCGCCGACGCGACGCTCAGCATTGCCGACGTCGAACCGACGGGGCAGTCCGAGGACACAGGCGATTCTGCGAGCAGCACCATCGCAACGGAAGCGGACGTGGCCGGTGTAACCGATAAAATCGGCCCCGATCTCGATGCGACCTTGACCGTCGCTGGAAATCCCGATGGTCCGGCAGCGTTGCCGGACCATGGGACATTGCTGCACAGATTGCTCGAAGAACTCGAACACGTCGAGCATATGGGCAAGTCCGAGATCGCCGCCGTGTTGGACAAGTTCCGCGCACTCCTATGACGTCGACGACCCAGTTCATCGCCGACCCTGATCGGGAGCAAACCATCATCGCTCACACCGAGCGGTTCGATGGTTTGCTCGACCACAATGCCGAGCTCCGTGCTACCCGGCAGTTCGGCGATAAAGAAATGCGCCACGTGGCCAACATCCCGGGGATCGTCATCGAGGCGTATTGCTTTCAGACGGGTATCTCGTGGCCTGAATTCTGGTCGGATCAGAAACACTTGAAGGCGATCCTTAACGACCCTCAATTCAGCCTATTCCGCATTCACCCCGGGAGAGTGTGATGGCATTTCTTCTGCAAAAGCACGTTCCTCTTTCCGCTGTCGCGGCCCTCAACGCGAACGTTGGCGCACCGGGGCAAACCGCCGTGGATGACCAGACGAGTGACGTCTACGTCAAACTCACGACGGGCTGGGTAAAGGTACGCGACGGCAGCGGTAACGGCGTCCCCGTAGCGATTAACGGTCCTGTGACAGTCCAAAATTCCGCTGGAACCGTCACCCGGAGCCTGACGGCGACAAACGGCGTCGTTTCCCTGGCGGCGACCGATGCCATCGTCACCAATGGTGCCTCTCTCGTGCTCCAAAATTCGTCGGGAACCACGTCGAGCGGCAATGCTGGCCTGAACAGCCCCGCTGTGGCAACAGTTTCGGCTGGCGTGGTATCGGCAGTCAAGGCGAGTGCCTGACATGGGGATCGCCTCCTACAGCGACTTGCAAACCAGCATGAAGCGCTGGCTCAAGCGGGCAGACCTCGCGGATTTGTTCCCCGACTTCATCATGCTGGCCGAGGCCCATTTCGATCGAACGATATATACGCGCAATGCGCGCGCGACGTTCCAGATAACGCCGACTTCGCCTCGCGTTGGCTTGCCGTCGGACTGGCGCCGGATTATTCGCGCATATTACGGCGGCAACACGCTGTCGCCATTCCCAAACGATTTCGATTCGGCATATGCGAACGGCCCACAGCAGGACATCGGCTTCGGCTATCAGATCCAGGGCAACAACATGACGCTCAGCGTGCCGCAACTCGGTCAAGTGTTGCGTCTCGACTATTACACGCTGATCGAGCCGTTGGCGGACTCAAACGAATCTAACTGGTTGCTGGAGGATGCTCCGGACGCATACCTCTACGGGGCACTTCACGAAGCCGCAGTCTACACACGCGACGACGCCAGAGCCACGCTTTGGGGGCAAAAGCGCGACGCCGCCATCGGCGAATTGATTGATGACGACAACGCCGCGAAGGTGCCGGAGCAACCCCTCACAATGCGCAGGGCGTAAGCATGGCAGGCACCATCCCTTTCGCTGGTTTTACGCCGTCGGCCGATCCGACGACGCCAGGCGCAGTGCTCGACTGCGCCAACATGATCCCGACGCTTCGCGGTATGCGCGGCGCTCCCACACCGACGCCGCTGGCCGTCGACGCCTTCCCGTCTGAGGTTACCGGCGCAGCGACGTGCGAACTTCTTCTCGGCACATACCGGACGATCGTGGGCACATCGAATAAGCTGATCGAGGTCGTCGGCTCGACGCAAACGGACGTCTCCGGAATGACGTACACCGGCGGTGAAAACCGCTGGCGGTTCTGCCAGTTCGGAAATGCGACGCTCGCCACGAATGGCACTGACAAGATTCAGCAGTCGATCCTCACTGGCGCTTTCAGCAGCATTGCGAGCGCACCGGTCGCACGCATTATCGAAGTCACTCAGGGCTTCGTATTTGCCTTCGACACCACAGATTCGA
>NZ_CABPSB010000029.1 GCF_902459655.1 Pandoraea anhela | reverse complement strand
GCGCTAAAGATGAAGACCCCGGCCGAGGCATTCGCTTTAGCCGCTTAACCTGTGCAGGTTTTGCTAGGTCAATACATCTGAGCGATTGACGTTCGAGAAGGCAATCCAGAGATATCTCGCCGAAGTGACGTCGACAAAACGCCCGATGACTCAGACTGGGGAGCACAAGCGTGCGGCCCCTCTGACTGCGTACTTTGGCAAGTATTCGTTAGCGGCAATCAGCGCGGAGCTCGTTGCTCAATACCGTGACAAGCGGCTATCTGGAGAAGATCGGAAAGATGCTTTGGGGAAGCCTGTTCCTCGAGCTCCCAACACCGTTCGCCTTGAGTTGGCACTTCTGGGGCATCTCTTCACTGTTGCCGTGAAAGAGTGGGGCTTGGGGTTAACCTACAACCCAGTTTTGAATGTCAGGCGCCCGGCTCCAGGTCCTGGCCGAACCCGTCGTCTTGATCCGGGGGAGGAGGTTCGACTGTTTGCTGCAGTGGATGCCCACTCAAACCCGATGCTGCGTTGGATTGTCCGCATAGCAGTTGAAACGGGGATGCGCTCGTCCGAAATTGTTACGCTGCGTCGCTCACAAGTCGATATGGTCAAGCGTGTGGTGCGCCTGATAGAGACCAAGAACACAATGCCGCGTACTGTGCCGCTCACTGTTGAGGCGACGAATTTGTTTGAGCAGGCACTCGCCAATCCCGTTCGCCCAGTTGGTACAGATTTGATCTTCTTCGGGGAACCGGGGAGAGACGAGGTGCGTCGCCCCTACAATTTCAACAAGGTTTGGCTCGATATCAAGCGAGCGGCTGGCTGTTCAGACTTTCGCTTCCACGACCTGCGTCACGAAGCAGTAAGTCGTTTGGTGGAAGCTGGATTGAGTGACCAGGAGGTGGCAGCAATCAGTGGCCACAAGTCAATGCAAATGCTCAAGCGGTATACGCACCTACGGGCAGAGGATTTGGTGGCCAAGCTCGACAAACTGAAGGCGTAGCGATCACATGGCCACTGCGAGCGGTGATGCCTAGTTGATGTCAAATCGATAGTCGAGGTGGATTGTTTGCAGTGCCTTCGAAATGGCCTGCCGGCTTCCTAGTCCCAGCGCCACTGCAATTTCGGGTTGATTTTTGCCGTTGGCCAGTAGCACCACTATCTCTTTCTTTCGATCAGACATTCGTCGATCTACGAGCTTTCGGGCCTCGCTGCGAAGGCGTACCTCAGTCTCGGTGGCCAAGGTGCCACCTTCATCGTCAATACTGAGTCGTTTCAATGCCGATAGCCGATGGAAAAACTCATCAATGATCGGGGAGGGATGTTCCGCGCGCATAGTGGCAGCATGCCCCCAATATTGGTGTTCTAGTCGCTTTAGTTCGGTCTCGAAACTTTTCTGAGTTCTCTTCGCTTGTTTGTACTTCGCCCTGGTCGCGCTTGATCCTGCCTTTTGGGGGCTATGGGTCTCGCAGTAGATCGAGCTGAGCCTAGAGCCCTCGGGTGGGGCTCCATGTGCTTCTGTGAGATGCGCCGCTAGCTCAGTTGGCTGGGCGCAGCTTCGGCATGTGCTCATGCCATGCAGTAGGTCCACTCTGCCGAACTTCCCGAGTGATCTCCGCTTGGTTGTTTTGCCTCTGCAACGTATGGCGACTTCCCGGAGGCTGTCGAGCGATTGCTCGAGACGGCCTAGTTTCCCGTCTGCCGATTTCTTCATTGCCTCGCGAGCAACTTCCTGAAGGAACTGATCAAGCGCCGTTAGCCCGCAACACTGGGCGATGATGCTCAACGAGGTAGTTCCCCCAAGACCCGAGAAACGCGTTTGCTCGGCCAGCGTCATCGCCTTGAGCCGATGCCGCATCCACGCAATATTCAACGTCTGGGCGTTTAGCGCCTCGTATCGACTGCACAAGTTCGCCCAAGCAGGATCAATCAATTCACGAAGCAACTTGAAAATCGGATACCTGCGTGACTGCGCCGAATACGATCCCCAGGCCGTAGAAAGCGAGCCGATAGCGTCTCGGAGCTGCGGGTCGCATTCGTCCCAAGCTCTAATAGGGGCAACAGCGGTCATGTCAACCAAATTGGGAACCTAATGGGCTGAATACTACGCATCAAAGCGCGATTCTTCAATCTCTCGATTCGAAATTTAACGGAGTCCAACGTATGTTGAAGATTGAAGAGGTTCTGATGAGTCAGTACGGTCCACTGCTCAGTTTGGCTCATTTGGCAAAGATCTTGGACCGTTCGGCAGACGGCCTTCGTCAGGGGCTTTATGTGGAGTCGGATTGGTCCGCCAGGATCAACGCGGCAAAACTGAAGGTTGGAAAGCGTGTTTATTTCCGTACGTCAGATATAGCGAGATTTCTTGGTGGCGAATGAGGTCGGGCCATATGTCGACGCTCGACTCATTGATTGAGAAGCTCCGGCCAAGAGCGGAGCGAGTGCAAGCGCGTGTTGATGCGGTGACGAAAGCCGGAGGGCAGTTGCCTCTTTTTCCTGAGGAGGACGCCAGTGCGATTCCCAACTACATAGCGCGCACGCCGCTATTTGCTCCTATTCCGCGCGGGCTGCGGAAAATGCATGACGATGCGTTGTTGCCTTCGCCCGAAGGTTTTGAGGTGAGATTCAGCGGCAAGCAGTTCGACATGGGGGATCAAGACGTGTTTATGTTGGCTCTCCGCTACGCGCAAGGTGTGGACCTCAATCATTCAGTCAAATGCGACCGGGCCCAATTTTTGCGCGATCTTGGTTGGGCGCCGGGGAAGAACGGGTCTTTCGGTAAGTCTGCGTATGCATGGTTAGATGGATCGTTCAAACGCCTAACCACGGGTACGCTGCATATCAAGACGAAGAGGTACACGGCCAACCTGTCCCTGATCGCCGAGTGGACGCAGGACAATCAAACAGGGATGTGGGAGTTCACCATAGGGGCCAGGGTGAGGGTGCTCTTTTCAAACAACGAATATGCCTTTGTTGATGTGGCTAAGCGAAAGTTGATCGAGCATCGTGTGGATTTGTCCAAGTGGCTTCAGTGCTATGCCTCCACCCACGCCCCGAGCATTCCTCATCGCGTTTCCGTCGAGAGCCTGAAGAGGCTGTGCGGCTATGCGTCTCCTACGCGAAAATTCCGTGAGGCGTTGAGTGAAGCACTTTGTGAATTGGAGCGACTGAAGATCCTCATCGATCATCAGTTCTACAGGGAGGGAGCGATGGTCCAATGGACGCGATACAGTCCGGTTGGGTAGACCACGGCATAGCATTCCGTCTTCCCTGGTCCTCAACCAACAATTTGCCTAAGGCTTGCTGTAACGGATCAGACGCTGATTGATGTGGATAACGTCGCCAACTACACGGCATGGCGTTCCGCGGAATACGGCACCAGATTCCACCTTCACGGCATGGCATTCCGCTTTCACGGCACGGTGTTCCGGGGTTGCTTCGTAAGACATTGATTTATATTGATTTTTCGCGTAATTTTTTACGTTAACCTATATCTAACCTACTATAACCGTTACTGCCCTGTGGATAATCCATTGCCAGCTAAGGCACCTCTCCGGTTGCGAGGGGGGCTTCACGGTCCCCCACTGCGAGCGCCAATGGACTTTCGTTGGCTGCAGAGGTTCTTCGGATTCAATCGAGTTGAATTCGTCGCTCGGCATGCGTCAGCGATTGCCGGGGGATCGGTATTTCAAGAATCGTCCGGCGGTGAAATGCGTAGCCACTGCCCCAACACCTCTCGCAAGCAATGTTGGCACAGGTCGAGACTCACCGTGTTTCCGTCCCCGAACACAGAGTCGAAGCCGCAGCAATGGTCAAGGGATATGCGTTCTTGCCACTCACCTGGTTGCTCGGCGGACAACTGTCGTCGGCAGCGGTCGCAGGCACACGTGGCGATTTCTCGCACGATTCGGAGACGATATTCGCGCATACGAGGGCTCTTGGTAGGGCAGTAATTGGACGCTCGCAGCGGATCGTCCATGAATCAGACACCGATAGGTGAGTTGTTATGGGGATCCGCTACAAGGTATCGCGCTATGCCTGCTCAGTCGTGATGAGAACTGATGGAGACTCCCGTCGTTGCCTTGTCGTGCGCTAGACGCTGGTCTAGCTCTCGCAGATGCTGGCCAGCACTCGGTTTGTTGGATTGGCCGAGATGGTCGACGAGCTTTTCTAACTTGTCTTCCAGCTTTGTTGATCCGAGTTGCTCTTGCTGCCCGCCAATTGCCGCGCCAGCCGCAGACCCAGAAGTTTTGGGAGCATCGGCTCGAACAGATTCCTTTGGGCTGACATCTCCGGGATCGGTTCCGTACCGACCCGAAGCGACATTGCTTTTTTCTAGCCCTCCAGCAGCACTGGATTCCGGCTGACTCGGCGGTGAGGTGAGCGGCATATCGTTCGAGGCATGAGCTCCGACAGACAGGGAGGGGGCGGTCGGTGGTGTGAATACCGGCGCCTCGCCAGCACGCCCCGTAGGGGAAACGTTTTGGATCGAACCACCGCCACCCAAGAGCTTGTCCACGAACTTAGCCATCGACTTGGGGGCCTTGCCCGCAGAGGAAACTGCAGCAGCCCCACCCGTCGCAGCAGCAGCTCCTGCTGCAGCCCCCGCCGCCGCTGCGGCAGTGAAATCGCTAGGACTCAATGACGCTGTTCCGGAGGCAAGTGAGCTGGCGAGCGCATCGCTTTTAAACAACAGGAACGCCAACATCGCGTACGCGCCGATGCCTTGCACAATTGGACCGATGGCATTCGCCAGCCCATCCGTGACGATCTGCTGCACTGAGATTGATTTGAGGGATGACGACAGGAAATCGCTAACGCCACTGAATGCAGCCAGAATCACGCCAACCAAGATGATCCGATACACGAGAGAAAGTAGCGATTTGAACGGCGCAATCCCCTGATCTCGAAGAGTGTTTAACCCCAGTAACGAGAAGCTCAGGGGGCTCAACATGGCGATAAGGCCGAGTTCGAGCTGAAGCATGAATATTTTCAGAGCGAAGTACAGTCCTACTACGAGAACAACAAGCATGACGATAACGACGATATTTCCTGCCGTGCCACCGACTAGCGGAATTGCACCAACACCGACGGCGAGTGCCGCAGCAATTGCTGCTAGACCGAATGTATTCTGCATGATGGAACCCGGCGTGGGCATGTCGCCAACTAGCCCGAACATCTGATCACCAACGCCCAAGATGAAGCGCGGCCCATTGTCAATGACGTAAAGGCAAAAACCCACCCAAGCCACCGCGCCGACCAATTTTCCTACCGCAGTTTGCAGATCGCCATCTCCAAACAAGAGCTTGTAGTTCGTGATGAAGAACTGAAGCGTTGCAAACGCGACGAGCCAAGAAATCGCCTGTGTGCTTAGTTTGCCAAACGACGGAAGTATTGCCTGTCGAATGGTCCCGGACACATCAAGCGCAGTGAGACCAGGCGCATTTTGAGCTAGGGCACATTGTGCCGCGATCAACAGAAGCACCGAGGGCAACGCCTTCACCAGAGTCTTCATGTTCAATGCACCTTTTTATACACGTAGCCGTAGTTTGTCGTGAAGCTATCACCGCTAACCGTAGCCTCAACCGGATATCCATCAGAAAACTTGAACTTCAGGATGTTGCCGCTCACAGTGAAAACTGCTTCTCGGTGGGCAATGCCAGGCACTTTTACCTTGCCGCGTTCGAACACAAGCATGGAGCCGTCTTTATCGGCATAGGTGCCTGCGATAGGCTTGTGCGTTGCTTCTTCGCAGCCGGACAAGGTAGCTGTGACGAAAAGAAGCGTTGCGACAATGTTCTTCATTTACCGACCTCTTTTGTGGTGTTCTAAGTCGTAGACGTCACTTTCCGCATTGGCGTCGCAGTACGAGATACGTCTGCGCTATGACTAATAGCAGCAGGCAAGGCAGAACATTGCTCTTCCAAACAGCCAGGTAGACCGGCAATGCTCCGACCGCAATTGCAAGTCCCGCGGCCAGTGCCATCTGTATGTGATTCAGAGGCTTCTTAGTCGTGATTTCCATACAATTCCCTCCGTTTTGTCTTTTGCTGCAAAAGATTGCGATTCAGCTATCCACATCCAATCCAAAGGCATCACCGTACATTGCGATGAATTGCTGACGTTGCCTCTCGATGCTCGACATGGAGCGGGCGAGGGCCGACGCCCGATTTATGTCTGTTTCAGTCTGCGACAAAATATCGCTCCGGGCCTCGGCAGGCAACTGGTAGGAGGTGCGAGAAAATTCCGCGGGTACAATTCGATTAGCCATTCGGATCTCCTAGTAAGATCGGTTTGGTTAGCAGCGCCTGGTCATGTCAGTGGCCAGGCGCTGCGCATTTCTAGGTCTACCGGTCTTTTGGACTGGTACGTTTTTTTGAAAATATTGATCTCAACTGATATTCCTTGATTTGAATTCCAAGTCGTAATAGTTGTTCGCATACATCGGCTTGTGAGTAACCTTTCTTGAAAAGTAATTGAATTTGGGGCTTCATTTCTTCCAGTGCAGCATCGATGCTTTTTTCTCGCACGGATTTTTGGGGTAGGTTGGCTAATTCCATTTTTGCTTGTTCGATGACGTCAATGCTGACGGTTCTTTTTCGCGCCATTGCGCTTTCCCTCCCGAATTTCCTGTTCCCTTGTGATGCGTGAGTAATATGACCTTAGCGTTGATTCGCTGAGATCTATGCCTATCCCTGCGAGTACATTTTTAATCTGTGCCCAAGAGCATCCTTCGTTGCGAAGATGTTGTATCGTCTTCATTTGTTCTTCGATAAATCTTGCTCGGGTTTTTTCTGGCAACATAAGAAAAGTAGCTGCCTTTAATATTTCCTCTGCAATGGAGAAATTCTCGCCGCTGATTCTTTTTATGGGGCCTTTTCGGGTCATTGGATATATCCTTTTGCTTTTGATAAGTAATTGTGGTTATTTTTTTTGTGTCGTTGGTATGTGTCAATCTGCGTTTGGTGACTATTAACACTTCATTCACAATTTGTTACATATTTTTGTGTGAATATTGATGGGAAAGTTTTTTGTGGGGGGAATATGTGGAACTTGAAATTGATTGATGCGAAATTCAATGAATTTTTGTTGATTCTAATAAAAGCTACGTGTTTCGAAGAAATATGCTGAAAGTGGGATGCTAAATTGATGGGGGGTCACCGAAAATGTGCGGAAAAATCACCTCAAATGCGGTTCACGTTCACTGCCGACTCGCTACACATACCCCGCAGATTCGTAGCAAATTCACCACAGATCTGCAGCGTTTTGCAGCGTCTTGCTTCCCATGAAACAGGGCAGGATGCCAGTTGTGTGCCTCACGGCACGCAACTGATCCTTGACCGCTAGGTCGCTTCGCGCCCGTCGCAGTCACTCAGGGCGTTGCCCCGAGACCCCAACACCCAACTAAAATGCGGTCCATGACCTGGAGGATGCAAATGGGCAAACTGTTTACGTTCAAAGACGAGGCTGAGAAGCGCTCCAAGCGGATCGTGATGCGAGTGACCCCGGACGAGGAATTGAAGATAAAAAGATCCGCTGCAGTGCGGCAGATGGACGTCTCTGAGTTTGCGCGTCGCGCAGCTCTTGGTCGCAAAGCCGATGTGGACGAGCAAACTGAAGCAGTGTTGGCGCTAAGTGCGATCACTCGAGAGGTGCGGGCGTTACACGCCGCTATGGTCAAGCACTGCATTGCGCCGCCCGAGGCGGACTTGCTGCCGGTGATACTGGAAGCTCGGCAGGCGATCCTGAGGATCTCCGAGGCTCGATAGGCGGGGTTGGCTCAGTCAGCAACTGTTGGCAACGTGGCGTCAAGAAATGACTCCCACAACGGCTCACGTAGCAGCTGCAGTTCGCCAACGATAGTTGGCATACAGCCATCGGCGCTAGTGGGAGCGTTTGCGGTCTTCAGAGAAAAGAGTGGTGCGGCGGCGATTCAGGACGTGTCTGGCTAATGCCCTATCTGAACGCGAAGGCGTTCGCCCGAGCGTCGTGCAGCGCGTGATGTTCTCCGCCATACGCGGCGATGTAATGCCCGAAGCGTTCGGCATCAATCTTCAAAGACACGTTCTCGTGCTTCCAGCCGCGTGGCAGTGGGCCACCAAGTAGGTTTGTGATAAGCGTGTAGTCGCAATGCGAGTCATAGCACAGTACTGGCTTGGGCTTGGTTGGCACTGCCAGCAGCCATGTCTTCAGCTCGTCGCGCAATTGTGAAAGCGGCATTGATCGGCCGGGAAATTGGCCGAGTTGTGGCAGCACGATGGCGCGCACGAAGTCGCTGCAAATTGACCGCTCAAAGTCAGACACTTCCCCATAGAATTCCTGGCCATCTTCGCTCACAACTGCGATGCTGATGAGCCGACTGTCAGTGAAATCCGTGAACTCTGTGTCGAGGAAATAGCGCGTTTTCCACGGGCTCCGCGGGGAAAATCGCCCCTGTTTTCTCCCCTCCTTGATCGCTCGTGCGAGCGTAGCTGGAGGCACGGGGATTACCTTGTCATCAACCTTCATGGCCGATATGCCTTTTGACTGAGCTTGGTGTTACGAAGGTTGACCGGCCGAGGTTGCGAAACCTAACCAGACCACCGTGGCCAAGCCGTTAGAGCTGGTGCATTCGTGTACACGGGTTAAAGAGAGTCAGGGACGGGATCCTTCTCGCGTGGAGTGTCGGTCTCAACAGTTCATTCACAAGCCGATCGGTTTCATCGTCGTAGATGCTCACGTTTTCTCCAATCTGTCTGCATGAGGAATCCCAACCGGGAGCTTATTATTGTATTCGCCGAATGACCTGCATCGCCGAGGTGCGGCATCACGTGTGGAGGGATTGTGGCCACAGGGCGAATACGTCTTGTGTGACCCGCCCCAAAACGTCCGCGCGCCTGTCGTCCCACACCGCTTCCTGTTGGCAGGCAGCTGCTTGCTGCCTTAACCAGCAGCAGGCACACAAGCCTCGCTGAGGGCGGATTGCACGCTCGTATGCGAGGTTGCCGCCAGATCTGGCAACAGACGTTAGCTTGAATGCGTATGTCCACCGTCGACACGATAGTGCTCGGCTAAAAACCGGTCGCCATCATGACCAAACCGATTACACCTGAGATGCAGCCCAACGCAAACATGAACACCAGATCGGTGGCAGTCTTGGCCTTTCGTGCGGTTTCACGAGGGAATAGTCGATGTGCAATGGCAGTCATTTGTTGACCCTTCGCCGTAGAGCAGCGCAACCGGTTTTCATGCTGGCTCCAACGGAACTCGATAACTCGGAGGTCACTGTCCGGGTTGATATGTGAGTTCCAGTGTAACGTTCGGATCGCTCGTAGGCAGCGAAATTGTTTGCCCTCTTGAAATGCGTACATGCGTCAACGGAAGGTTGGGCCCGTCGACGATGGGGCGTTGGTATTCGCAATCATGTCCAAGCACCTTCTCGAAGCCCTCAAACGTGGTGTCGGAAGCGCTAACGGCTAAACCGATTTGTCCCGATGGCGCAGCCTCCCGCACCAAGCTGATTCTGCGGCCAAAAAATATCTGCGCCGGCGTGACGGCACCGGTCCTGCCGTCGCATGCGGACACATAACCTCGCATTCCCGAGAGGGTGCGAAAGTCAAACTGCGGGGGCGGCATATAACGGTCTTCTGTAAGGTCGATTGTATTCGCAAGTATTATGTTGTCGCCTCGACCGAAGCGGAATGTGACGTGGTCTCGGGGTGACTGGTCGGCCGGTGCGGCAGATTGCACAAACGTCGACCAGGCGGACAACATCACAAGGGTACAAAGCGCGTAGGGTTTCCTGTACATCGTCATTCGACTGTTCGATTGTTTGATTTCGCCCTGATCGTTTAGTGCGTGCTGGGAGCTCTATACAGCTTGTCTGTAACGCTAGCTCGATTGGGCGTGTTTTCCCTAGTCATCGACGTTTTCTGACTTGCTCGCATTCATAGCCTCCGCGTATGTCATGTTGTGCCTCCAAGCAGTAAAGCCCCCACTTCCACAGTCAATGGAATATCCCAGCTCTGCAACTCTGTCGTATGAGAGTCCTGCGGCGATGGACAGCTCCATCCAAAGATACGACCGCACAGGCTCCTTTTGCTTCAGGAGAAGCTCGTTTGTGCGGGATTCGAGCAACGCGGCATCCCGATTGTAATCGGCGGCCTTCTCTCGCTTCTTTGGATCTGCCCCACGGTAGCTACTACGGGCAACTCGAATCGGGTAGGTCTTCATGAGTTTCCTTGTATTCCGCTCTCGTTGGCTAGGTTGGTCGAAATGGCGTGGATGAAACACGCAAGCGGTTGGCCAGGGATGGGCGCTCCAGCTCAAGCATCCGCAGCGTCGCGCGGCGAGACAGTGCGTTATGGATCGGCCCCAGGATGATGCTGTGTACGAGCCTCTCGAGCCCGAAATCCGGGGCTGTGATTCCAGTCAAGGGGACGAGCCGAAACTTAAGCTTTGGTTGTACACCGCCGGGGCCAATCCAATAGCTAAACATGCTCTTTAAAATGCTCTCGCGGTCCCTGTCGGGAAAATAGACTACTCTCCACTCCTGTTCTTCTGCGAAGCCGTGGTGCTTGGAAAATAGAGAAGCCTGAAGCAGCCTTTGAAAAAGCATAGCAGCGGCCAGGCCCGCGTTATTTTTGTTGATCTGCAACTGTTGCAGGGTAGTTGTGAACAAGTCGAGCCGCAGGTTGATCCACGCTAGACGCGCCTCCGTGCTCAGGTATTCCACCGGAGCAATCAGAAACGGGGATAGTTCGGTCATGTTCAATTGGGCTGTGTCGATGACGATTGCGGCACCGCTGCCATTTCCACCGTATCCGCGCCACATAGACAAGCGGCCGTCTGCATCCCGGATTGGATCGTGTTCGGAGAAGCAAGCAACATATGTGTCGAGAGCGTGCTCGCTGTCAAAGCGATGGCTGCATGCGTCAAGCGCGCTGGTGAACTCGTTGTAGCAGCCCAGAGCTTCACATGCCTGTGTCAGATCCTTGTGCGCGCGGATGGCTTGAAGGCCATGGTGCAATCCGAAGTACAACTCTTCATAGTCATTCATGCTGAGCGGATTGGATAGCCACAATTCCTCGCCAACCACTATGTTGCGCAGATTATCGACAGAAGTGTAGTGAGCGAGCAGCGGGCGTTTCTGGGGTAAATGCTTGCGCACATCGATATCGGAGTACAAGGGCTTGTGCAACGCACTGATTAAGTTCTGCATCGACGAAGAGTTCAGCATAGAAATCGACCTTTATCTGACTGCAAAAAATTCAGTTTCACAAGAAAAAAACGCGCCAAATCTTTTAATTTTCCGACCTCTCTGTGTCTTCAGCCGTTGTCATCGTTCTCGTTGTCTTGGTTCACTAACCGCTCGTAGCGGGTTAGATCTGCTCTGGCTGACGCCATGAACCTCAATGTCTGTGCCATGCAGTTGAGAAACCCCAGAATGCAGGCTGCTTTCCCTTTGGCCACGTGCCAATCACCTCCCGGTGCATAGCCGTAGAACAACTCTCCCTCGATAGACAGCACTCCGCTTGGAGCGTAACGATTGCGTGGGTCGATGTAGTTGTCTTCGATTGCCTTCGCCGTCGAGTGCCCCTTGAATCCAATAATGAACCCAGGGATAAGCAAAGCATCACCCCGAACGATCCTGTCGCTGGTTTCCAGATCGAATCGATGCAACCTGCGGATCTGTTCGATCTTTTTCTTCGCATCCTTGCCCTGACGGTAAAGGTCCGACTTGATCTCGAATGCGGCACATACTGAATCGGCTACGTAAAGGCGGTTGGTCTCGGAGCCAATGGGGAAGCTCAGTGAGAACGATCTTTCAATCACCGCATCAACCTGACCGGTTTCATTCCCCGCCGCGTCGAGGATAGTGCCTGATCCGACTCTGTAACTACCGGGAATCACTCGCTGGAGTAATTCCTTAGTAACCACCTCACGCTCGATGCCGATGATAGGCGCCGAAAACCCCGCTGTTTCGTTGTAGCGAATCATAAGGTTTGTGTGGATGTCTTCGAGTTTTTTCCTGAAAAGTTCTTTGCTATTCATCGCAGCCACAATAAAAAAATCCACTTTTCCTACAGGAATAGAATCTGCTCACCCGAAATGGGGCGTCCGGTGGCAGTTGGGGTAGCCTCACGAATGTGGTGTTCACCTCGATCTGTTCCGACCTTGGCGACCGGGCCCGCATGGCGCTTCCTCCGCGTCCGTATATTGGAGCATGGCGCTAGGCGCAACGGTTCCGCTTGCCGGGAACGACGAAGGACGCTCGTGCGTCGATTTTTTCTTAGGTCGCGCCGCGCAGTTCCCGACGGGCTAAAAGATCCTTTGCAAAGGCGAAGAAGCTCTCTTCAAGGCGCTCGATCTTGCTGCCACAGATTGCTTGTAACGTTTCCGGGCTAACCTCCCTTCCGAATCTATGCCGCGACCCATCAATGGGATTAAGCGGTTCGTTCAATACGGCGGCGAGCACGTGCATGGATTGCAACTGTCTTGCTGTAGGGGGCCTAGTGATCTGCCATTCGTCAGCGTGTCGCACGTTGTTAGCCGAGGCGACAATTACCTGTCCGAAGGAGCACCCTTCAAAGCGTGGCGAAGCTGCGTCCCATTCGCACTGATTGCCTCCGATATCCGTTCGGAAAGACTGGAGCGTATTGGACACCGCAACGACTATCGCTCCGGCATACACGCCTCGGGCCACCTCAACCGCACCTCTCTCATCACTTATGCGGTGATGAGCCTCATAGTCGAAACTCGTGACCGGATGTGGGGACTTCGCCCCGGTCACCTTGAATTGCGCTTCGAGCTCGTGGTCAAGTCGCAAAGCGCCATCGACCACGGGAAACACGAAGTCGAACATGGCTGAAAGGACCGGGACGTTGAAGCGCCACCAGTTAACTAACCTGAAAAAGGCGTGGTAGTCGGGGCTGGTCATCATAAGATCGCCGCGCCTTGTCAACGCGAGGTCGCCGTTCACAACTGCGAGGTCTCCAGGAGTCATAAGCAGTGTGATTTCGTTTCGTTCGACAACCTCGTCATAGGCTGGCACCACAGTCTTTACGAGGTCCCTCCCGTTACGCTCGATTTTCTCTGTGGACATGTTTTCCTTCTGCTGGCGTCACCGGTGTTTTTTCTAACGCAAGTCACCTAGTCTGACACGGGCAAGTCTCGACTCGATGCAGGACAGAACTCTTTGCGAATCTATGCCTTGTGCTGCGCACAGCTTCTCTCTCGCAACGATATTGGCCAGAAGTGCGGCCCCAATGGCGACATATACGGGACTTGTTGTCAGGAATGGCCTTACGTCGTCAATTCGACCCTTTAGCGTAGGAGGGACTTGAAGAAATCGCTAGCCACCTGCTGGTAGATTTCTACGGAAATGGTTGTCGTACGAGTCACGTATCTTCTGGCTAGGCGGTTGTCGCGCCAACCTCATCCTTATTTGCGAGCAGCGTGAGGAGTGCCGTAGCTTTGCCTTGGGCCAATTCGGTTGAGACGCTATGGTAGGCATGCTGTTGGCGGTCGAAGAACTCTCGAGGACTTCTCAGCGTCGGGTGTCGATGTAGGGCCTCAAGGAAGGTCGATAGGACAGTCTTCAGGTAAAACTCGAGATTTGCACAGAGTAAGGTGGCGTCCACCATTCGTTGGGCGCTGTGAACGATGTCGCATCGCGCCCTATAGATGCGTTGCACGTGCCAGCGAACGCGTCTCTCGTGGTTCTTGAGTACTTTGCCAAATTGTTTCTGATCAGCCGAGTTGGCGAAGAATCGCTCGACACAATGCCAGATGAATGGACGAGACGCACAGTGGTCTTTGATGCTGTCGCGGTGACGTTGCTCCTGCAGCAACTCGTGGAACTTGGCCAGACCAAGACTCTTCAGCTCGATCGGCTCATCAGCATCGTCACGTAGTTCAATCTTCAGGTCTACGAGGACTCCGCGCAGAGCCGCGAGATGTTTCGGGAGATAGGAGAGCGTCACCGTGGGCGCCAGTGAATGCTCAACGCCGGCCCCAATTCCCGCACTACCGTTGCTCGCGCCTTTGACAAGAAATTCTACCGCCGTCCACCAGTTCACGAGTTTGTTCTCGAAATTCAGTGTGTCGGCACCAATTCGATACAGACGAAATGCTGAATAGATTCGGTCCTTTGCGTCGCTCGAGAGTGTTCCACTGTTTACGAGATCCTGAAGGCGCTTCATAAAATGGTCCAACTGATCTGCACTCAAGGACGAGTCTGGGTTAGGCACCGTTCCTGGTAACGCGAGATTCATGTGCTTATCCCCCTTTTCTAGGAGGAAACTCTGTGCCAGTTGGATGTTCTTTCGCTCGTAGTCATATCGGACCACGTCGAGAACCTGCCCGATGCGATCGCTGGCGATCGAACCCGCGATGCGCCCGTCTTCGGCGGAAACGGTCATGGTGGCAAATAGGCGGCCGCCGCCGGGTTGCGCGTACCGTTTGACATAGTTGCTAGATTTCTCCCCGACTACTGGTGGGAGCGATTTGAATTCGATGTCTCCTACGAGCTCAGGGAATTGATCAGGTTTGGTCACATTGAAGATCGCGAAGGTGACCCGGTAGGGCTTCGGCTCTGCGGCAAGGCGTTCACAAACTGCACCAAAAGCGTCATCGAAGCGATACATCGGCTTGTCATCCCCGTCCCTTAGCGGAGGGAGAAGGACCATGCGATAGAAGCTAAAGAGAGACTCGATACTCCATCCGCGATTGATGAGGGTACTCAGCAGCGTATCGAGCACGCTTGCGATTTGTGTGAATGTAGATGCGAGTGGCGTCAGGGGCCCGGGAGGATCCGCCAAAGTGATTTCGCGCATCAGCCACGCGGTACTTGCTGGCACGAAATTCGTACGCATGGCTGATTCAAGTTCACGCGCGAATGCGTCGACGAGAGATTTATGCTTCGAAAGCGCTTGTCCCCAAGCTTTACTTAGCTCGCCCTCTCCCATCTTGTCGACTTCCTTAGGCTTCGCGTTTACCAACAGCGCTAGCAGATGTGGGTAGCTGGGGGAAAACTCGGGGCCACGTAGCACGACGGACTCTGACAAGATGTCAGCCGCTTCAGCCGCAACTCTACCGAGATCGGTTTCGGTGGCATGCTCGAAGTTGATCATCTTCAGCAATTCGCGCACGACATTCTCGGGATTCATCGCTCGGACACGAAACGCGTCTATGGATGTCGCATGCACCAGATTGAACCAGCACTCGCAAAAGAACTGCTGCCGGACCTCAAGCCCATGTTCGGGCGTAATCTTCGAGTCAATGCGCATCGGGTTGCAAAAGTATGGGGAAACGGGTATTCTAACTACTCAGATGGATGAGTGATGCTCCATCGATAGAAAAAAGGGGTTAGGGTTTGCTGGCCTGGACGTCGTTCCGCAGTATCCGCCGCCCCGTCTATTCGACAGCCCGCCTTGTGCGGGCTGTTTTTTTGTGCGGTGCTGGCTAATTAGAACTAGGGAAAGTCGGCGCAAACTCGCCGTCGGTGGTCTCTGTATGCTTCCCCGGCTATTTGAGGGGCGATTGCCGACACCTTTTCCTATGTGAGTGGGCCTGCAACGCAAGAGCCTGTGGTCAGCGGCACTGCGATTGGGGGCAACATTGCTGCTCACCTGTTCAAAAGTGCTGGTTCCGTCGATGCCTGCAATAATCTGACGATCCATTCGGCCTGCGGTATCACCGGGTATCGCGGTTCTTGATCTTCCCAGAGGGGGGCTAACGTGGACGCGACTTGCCTGAAGCCAGATGCCCGCCGCGAAAACGCCAAGAACGAATCCAGCCAGAGCTAGTATTAGTGCAGCCATGCGAATTTGGATCAGCAGCTCTTCCGTTATGTGGTCGGATGCACGAAGTGACAACTGACAGAGCACCATAAGTTCGCGATAGTCGTCAGCCCAGTTTTGTCTGCTCGTTCCCGAAGTCGGTGTTGGCTCAGGAGGGGGCGGTACACGTGCGGTACAGCTGTAAGTTTCGCTAGACACCTCTAAATTTTTTTGTGTTCATGTAAGTTGTTGAAAACATTTGATTTTTCATTTTTCTCCTTCGCTGATATGCCCCAACTGTCTCCACGCAGACAGTGTTAATCGCAAACTCATAATCCCTTGGTCGCTGGTTCGAACCCAGCACGGCCTACCAGGAATAGGGCCAGCAGATCACGGTCTGCTGGCCCTTTTTTGTTGTCCGAACGAATACGAATACCAACACGAAGACCCGCACGAACGGAGCACACGGCAATGGAAGTGGAAGAGGGGGTGATCGATGCTGTCGACGAATCGCGCGGGCGGTTCGTTGTGCACTTTGCATCGGGAAGTTATGCGGTGTTCGAGATGTTCCGGCAGCCGGGGCAGGAAAAAGGCGCTGCGCGAATTGCCGTCGGAGAGACGGTTCGCGCGGCGGCGGCCAGCACTGGAAAGATCGTCGTGCTGAACATGTCGCGTAAAGTCCCGCTGCTCGTGAACGGCTTGAGCGGTCCGCAAAGCCGGAACGAATGCCTTCGAGCGATGGCGGAATAACGCTTTGCGTATCAGGCCGGTTGCTGCTGCGTCGTGCAATGAATCCCGCCGCCGGCAATGCCGTCGATATCGAGTTGGACGATCTCGCGTTTCGGAAACAGGTCGCGCAATGTGTCCCGCGAGCGCCTGTCCGTCGCGCTATCGCCGAACTGCGGTGCGATGACGGCGCCATTGCACACGTAGAAGTTGACGTATCCGGCAGCGAATCCGTCCGACGCATAAGTGTTCCGTACGCTGTCCGGGCCGGGCAGGACGACCACTTGCAGCTTGCGGCCGGCGGCGTCAGTGGACTGACGCAGAACATCGAGATGGCGTTTCGTCACGGCATGATCGTAAGACGATGTGTCGTTATCCAGATGCGCGATCACCACGCCGGGACGCGCGAAGCGTGCATAAAAATCGGTGTGCCCGTCGGTAATATCCTTGCCGGCGATCCCGGGCAACCAAAGAATTTTGCGCAGCCCAAGCAAGCGCATCAACTCGGTTTCGCAAGCCGTTTTGCTCCAGCCCGGATTGCGATTGCGGTTCAGCACGCAACTCTGCGTGATGATGGCGGTGCCGTCGCCGTCGACTTCAATGCCGCCGCCTTCGAGTACCAGACGCGTCGTCAATCGGCGAACGTCGGCTTTCGCGGTGACGAACGCGGCGACTTCGGCATCGTCGTCGCAAGTCTGCTTGCCACCCCAACCGTTGAAGTTGAAATCGATGCCGGCCATCTCGCCCCGGGAGCCGCGAACGAAGACAGGGCCTGTGTCGCGCATCCATAGATCGTCGATGGGGCGGACGATCAGATTGACCTTGTTGCCGCACATGCGGTGCGCCACCTCGTAATCGTCCTCGCGAACCAGCATGTTGACGGGTTCGAAGCTGCCGATCGCCTGCGCGATGCGGGCGAGTCCTTCCTGCGCCGCGCGCTGGAGACGACGTCCCCACACGGCTTCGCTCGGCCCGAACGCCATCCACGTCGCGGCATGACGATCGCTCTCGTCCGGCATGCGCCATTCGGACACGCCGCCGGCGAACGCCGCGCGCATCAACCCACCGCCCCACGCGCCCGCGAGCATCGTTGCCCCGGATACGGTCAGTCCCGTCTTCATAAAGCCTCGCCTTGTCGGCATTTCCCAATTCTCTTGATGATGTTGCGCACGGTGACGCCGTCGAGTGACCGCGTGTGCGTCTGCGAGTCTGGCAGTTCACGCAGTTTGAGGTACGGCATCGATAAAGAAAAACGAGATGTTTTGTTACTATTGATCAAATTTTCTCATATCTTCGGAGGCGCAATGACTCGGCAGCGAATACCGTCGCTCAAATTGCTCATGGGGTTCGAGGCTGCCGCACGGCACGGGAATTTCTCGAGAGCGGCCGACGAATTGCATGTCAGCCAGTCGGCCATCAGCCATCAGGTGCAGCAGTTGGAGGCGGAAGTCGGTCAGCCGTTGTTCCGGCGTGTGGGCCGGGGTGTCGAACTGACGGTGGCGGGCGAGGTGTTGCAGCGTAGCGTGCAACGCTCGGTCGATACGTTACGCAGCGGGTTGGGCCGCATCGCGACGTATCTGGATCCCGGGCTGGTGGTCGTCGCCGGGCCGGCGCAAGTGTTGCACGGCTGGTTGAGTCCGCGTCTCGACGATCTGCTGGCGCGCGTGCCGGCGCTTTGCCCAATGTTGTCGACGGACGAATCGGCGCGCTTCATCGACGAGATGGACATCGATATCGCGATCAGCGATCGGCCGCTTCGGCAGACGGCATTGAACGAGGTGCCGTGGCTGAAGGACGAATGGGTGATCGTGGCGGAGGCGGGGCTCGCGAGGCGACTGGCCGATGTTCCGCTGGTGAAGCACCCGGAAATGGCGGCGCTCCTCTGCCTGGAAGAGAGTTTCACCCTCGACGACACGGCGGCGCTCTTTCGTCATCAACTCGCGCCGTTTCGCAAACAGGCGATCTACGATGACGCGCGGCTGTTGCTCGACGCTGCGCTGCGAGGCCGGGGGATCGCCTGTGTCTCACGCCTGGTTGCCGACGAGTGTCTGCGGCAGGCGCGCCTGAGCATACTGAGCGGCTATCCCCGCATCGAAGGCCGCACGTGGTGGGTCTCGCGCGTGGCCGGCGAGCCGCGCTCGCCGGTGGTGACAGCGGTCTTCGACTGGTTGATCGAGACGGCCGGTCGCGATTGAATCAAGCCGAGACGGTGGCGCCTGTCGAGCGTCCGGGTTTCGGTCCCACGCCGGGTTTCACCTGCAACATCGCAAATACCCCGATCGCCGTGGCGACCGCTGTGGCGACGAACATCGACGAGTAGCCATACTTCGCCGACAGAATGCCTGCCAGCGTCGGGGCAAGCACCGAAGCGATGTTTGCGATGAAGTGCATCAAGCCGCTGAACGTGCCCACACGTGTCGGCGCCGTGTCGATCACAACTGCCCAGTACACCGAGTTTGGCAGCGCATTGAGCGCGTTGCCCAGCGTCATCAGCGCAATCACGGCCCACACGCTCTGCGCTTGCGATACCAACAGGAAGCACAGCGTCGTGCAAGTGAGCGACGCTGCGGCAAACCAGCTGCGCGCGATCACGAGCTTGCCGGTCTTGCGGTACAGCCAGTCGGAGATGCGTCCGCCGAGCAGCACCGTCACGCATGCCCCCGTCCACGGAATCATGCCGATGTACCACATCGACGACAGCGTGAAATGGAACTCGTCGGCAAGATACTTCGGGGTCCACGTCAGCAGCATGAAGTTGACGTAGACGAAGGCGAAATATCCGATCGAGTTGAATACCAGCGTCTTGCTCCTGAAGAAGCTCCACCACGGCATTTCGCGGGCGGCAGCGGCCGACGACGCGTGCTGCGGCGCGCGTCCCGCCTGAATCTGCGCGACCTCCGCCGCATTCACGCGCGGGTTGTCCTCCGGGCGATTCGTGTAGACGCGCGCGAACAGGGCAATCAGCACGAAACCGGCCACGCCGAGCACGACATACATCGTGCGCCAGCTATCGGTGAGCATCAGCAAACCCACCGCTACCGGCGCCGTGAGCAGCGCGCCCAGCGGCGTGCTCAGCAGCCCGATCGAGACCGCGAAACCGCGCTCCGACGGCGAGGCCCATGCCGACATCGTCTTGTTGATGATGGAGTAGGCCGGTCCCTCGGCGAAGCCGAACAGCACGCGAATCGTGGCGAAACCCGTGAGCGCCGAGCCACCGAAGACCGCCACCCCGAGATCGCCCGCCCAGATCATGGCGATGGCGAATGCGGACCAGGCAACGCCGGCGATCACCCACACCTTCTTCGCACCGAGGCGGTCAGCCAGCGCGCCGCCGAAGAGCGCGCCGAACATGTAGCCATAGCCGAAATAGCCCAGGACGGCGCCCCATCCCGCCCGGTCGAAGCCGTATTCCGATGTAATCTGCGCGGCAGAGTACGAAATCGCGCCCCGGTCGATGTAGTTCACGAGGGCGATCACCACGATCAGCGCGAACATGGCGAATCGGTATCGGGTCGCCCCGGTGGCCGGATGGCCCACAGTGGTTGGTTGCATGACGTCTCCTGACAAGGGTTTCTCTCTGGGGGAGTGTCGCGAAGCGCGCGGTGCCCTTCGCAAACGGTTGTCGATTATATATAATGCACAATGCATATCAACCGAAATTAAATACGCCTCCACTTCCCCGAATCCTTCCGTCATGACAAATTCTCATCACTCGCCTACCACGCGTCCTACGGTTGCCGTCGCTTCGCTCGGCGGCACGATCAGCATGACGCCCTCCGACGCGGCGGGCGGCGTCGTTCCGACCCTCGACGCCACGCAACTCGCCCGCGCCGTGCCGGGACTCTCCGACGTTGCGACGATCCGTACGGCATCGTTGCGTCAGTTGCCGAGCGCGTCGCTGGGTTATGACGACCTGATGGCCGCGCTGACGTGGGCGGAGCAGCAGATCGACGACGGGGCGAGCGGGGTCGTGCTGACGCAGGGCACCGATACGCTGGAAGAAACGGCGTTCCTGCTGGATCTGTTCTGGAAGTCGCCGGCGCCGCTCATCGTGACCGGGGCGATGCGCGCGCCGCAGGCGGCAGGTGCCGACGGTCCGGCCAATCTGCTCGCCGCCGTGCGCACGGCGTGCCATCCGGACAGCGCCGGGCGCGGCGTGCTGGTCGTGATGAACGACACGGTGCATTACGCGCGCTGGGTCAGCAAGCGCGACGCGTTGGCCGTGCAGGCGTTCGAATCGCTCGACGGCGGTGTCGCGGCGCGCCTCGTCGAAGGGCGTCCCACGTATTTCCACGGACGAACGACGCGTGCGCAGCCGTTACCCCGGCCGGTGCGCGCGTGGCCGAAGGTCGCATTGGTGACGGCGGTCCTCGGGGACGACGGGGAACTCGCGGAGATGGCGGTGAAGGGCGGTTACGAGGCGCTCGTGATCGCGGCGCAGGGCGCGGGACACGTGTCGTTCGGCTTCGCGGAGCGGATCGGTTCGCTGGCGTCGCAGGTGCCGGTCGTGATCGCGAGCCGTGCAGGAAGCGGCTCGACGGCGTCGCAGACGTACGGTTACGTGGGCTCGGAAATCGATCTCGCGCGACGGGGCGCTCACTTGTCCGGCTGGTTGTCTGCGCTCAAGTCGCGACTGCTCGTGAGCGCGCTTCTGGCCTCGGGCACCGTCGCCGCAGACATCGCAGACGCGTTGGCGAATTGGAGTAAACTCACGCGTCAATAAATCTTCACACGACACGCCTTTGAAAAGCACGTCCTCCGCATCTGGCACGCTATCGAGCGCCCCGGGCTCGTCCGCCACGTCGGGCCGCCGCCGGCTCACCGCGTATCAATACGCCATCGAGACCCTGCGCACGGAGATTCTGCAAGGCCGCCTGAAGGCGGGGGACCGGCTGCGTCAGGACGATCTTGCGCGCCGTCTCGAGATGTCGACGACGCCTGTGCGCGAAGCCTTGCGCACGCTGGTCTCCGAAGGGCTGGTGTTTTTCGACGTGCATCGCGGCGCGGTCGTGCGCGGTCTCACGATCGACGACGTCAATGAGATCTATCGCCTGCGCATGACGCTGGAGCCGATGATGGCCGAGCAGGCGATGGCGACGATGCGCGAAGCGGACATTGCCCACGCGCAGGCGTTGCACGACGAGATGCTCGCGACGACGGACGTCGTCAAATGGACCGAACTGAATCAGGCGTTTCACGCGGCGTTGTGGGCGTCGCAGGACGACTCCCGTCTCGCGCATCTGATCAAGACCTTGCGCGACGCGTCCGGTCCCTACATTGCGTTGTCGCTCTATATGCGGCCCGTGCATGTCGACGTGAGCAATCAGGAGCACCAGACGATGCTCGACGAGTACCGCGCCCGTGATGTTGCCGCCGCACGCAAGCATACGCAGTCGCATCTCGACGCGACGCTGCGCATCATCGTTCAGGCCATCGAGCAAAGCGAAGCCGAAGCGGCGGCAAACGACTGACGTTCGCGATGTGCCGTTTTCTCTTCGTATCCCCAATGCTTCGCTATCCGTAACGATAGCGTCGGGTGTGTTTTTTGCCCGCTTGCGATGCTTTTTCGGGGTAACTGTCGGCCTGATTTTCGGGTTAACACCTAAAGTTTTCTCAACGCCTGCCGTAACGTCTTAGGTGGAATCTCCCACCTCGTGGAGCCGGTAGCCTGGGTGCCGGTCTCCTGTCTTTCGATCCCCCTAGCCGCAGGCCTGCCTCGACAGCATGACAGTCTCTTCCCTTAGAACACGCATCATTCTGATCGCGTGTGCCACCGTCATTGGCGCACTGATCCTCTCCGGCATTACCACTTACGTCATCGTGCGCAACAGCATGATGTCCACCATTTCCGACACGCTCGACGCCGTGGCGCGCGGCAACACGCTGGCCGTGGAGCGCTGGGCCGCTGCCAAGGGGCAGTCGGTCGTAGGCACTGCCGCCGCCGTCGAAAAGGGCGAGCAAGGCGTCGCCCTCACGAAGTTGCTCGGCGCGACCAACGGTTTCCCGATCTCCAGCATTGGCTGGAGCGACAAGTCTTACTTCTCCAGCGGCCCCACGCCGCCCGACTACGACCCGACCGCACGCCCCTGGTACAAGGGGGCGACGGCCGCCGGCAAATTGACCGTCGTCAAACCGTATGCCGATATCGCGTCGGGCAAGCTGTACGTGTCGTTCGCCGCGCCGATTCTGCGTGACGGTCAGACGCTGGGCGCCGTGAGCGGTGCCGTGCCGCTCGACGCCGTGCAGGATGTCGTCAAGGCGGTGCACCCCACGCCGTCGAGCCTCGCGTTCGTGGTCTCGCGCGACGGTCTCGTGATCGCGCACCCGGACGAGAAGCTCATGCTCAAGCAGTCGAGCGATCTCGCCACCGCGCTCACACCCGACGCGCTGGGCCAGATGGTGCACGCGAGCGAGCCGACGGAAGTCGAACTCGGCGGCGCCGCCAAACTGATCAAGGCGCAGCCGGTGCCGGGCACCGACTGGCTGTTCGTCGTCGCACTCGACAAAGCGGAAGCCACGGCGGGGCTCTCGCGCGTGCTGAGCGGCACGGTCATCTCGCTGATCGTGCTGACGTTGTGCGCCATCGGTATCGCGAGCTTCTTCGCGTCGAAGGCATTCCGCCGCCTGTCGCAAGTGCGCGACGCCATGGACACCATCGGCTCGGGCGGCGGCGACCTGACGCGTCGCCTCGATGTCGTCGGTCATGACGAAGTCGCGCAGATCTCGAAGTCGTTCAATGCATTCGTCGACAAGATCAGCACCGTGATGCTCGACGTGCGCTCGGGGGTGCACGGCATGACGTCCGCCACGAGCGAAATCGAGATGGGCAACCGCGATCTGTCTCAACGCACCGAAGCGTCTGCCGGCACGTTGCAGGAAACCTCGGCGGCGCTCACGGAACTGACGGCGAGCGTGAGGCAGACGGCCGAGGCCGCCGAGCAGGCCACGCGTCTGGCCAACGACGCGAGCGAAGCCGCTGCGCGTGGTGGCGATGTCGTGACCGGCGCCGTCACCACGATGAGCGAGATTGCGCAGTCCTCGGAGCGCATTACCGAAATCATCGGCGTGATCGACGGCATCGCGTTCCAGACCAACATTCTTGCACTCAACGCCGCCGTCGAAGCGGCACGCGCCGGCGAGCAGGGCCGCGGCTTTGCCGTAGTCGCCGGAGAAGTGCGCACGCTGGCGCAGCGCAGCGCTGCGGCCGCGCAGGAAATCAAGACGCTTATCGAAGCGTCGGTGCAAAACGTCAATAGCGGCACGCAGCGTGTGCAGGCCGCGGGCGACACGATGGGGGAAATCGTCGACGGCATTGCGCGCGTGCGCCGCCTGATCGGTGAGATTCACACGGCCATGACGGAGCAGAGCACCGGCATCAGCCAGATCGATCGCAGTGTGGCCGAGATGGACCAGTCCACGCAGCAGAATGCGGCGTTGGTGGAAGAGTCGGCCGCTGCTTCCGCCATGCTCAGCGAGCAGGCACGCAATCTGGCCGACACGGTGGCGCTGTTCCAACTGCGCGAACCTGGCCGGCATGGCGTGACGGTCGTGCATTCGCAGCGCGGTGGCCGCCCGCCACAACGCAACGAACCGGCGCTCGCCGCCTGAGCGTCTTCTCGCGCCGCATCCTTCTCTCCCTCCCCCGAAGCGACCGGCATTCCTGCTGGTCGCTGCCCCCGTGCCGGATTCTCCGTGTTCTCTATGTGCCTCGTGCTCTCCGGATTCGCAGTATGAGCAGGATTCTGGCGCACAATAGACCGCACGCCGGCGGCGCTTTCCCGGTTTCCCGTCCCCTCTGAATGCGGAAATCGCGGCGCGTGGTCGAGATCGCGCACGATACGAATTCTCGCCGCCGGACCTTCCCTCACTCGTAGGAGAAACGTCATGGCGAATCGGCAATACTCCGGTGGATGTCATTGCGGTGATTTACGCTTTACCGCAGATATTGATTTGTCCAAAACAATTACGTGCAATTGTTCTATTTGCAAGAAGCGTGGATTGATTCTTGCATTTACACCCATCGCGAATTTCTCGCAAACGGCGGGTGAGGGAAGCGCGCGGGAATATCTTTTTAATAAACACAAAATTCGGCACCAGTTCTGCCCGAATTGTGGGGTTGAAGCGTTTGCGTTCGGGCAGATGCCCGACGGCTCGACGATGGCGGCAGTCAATGTTCGCTGTATCGACGACATCGATCTCGAGGCGGTCCATCCGGCGGCGTTCGACGGCGCCAGCCGGTAGCCTAAGGGGAAGGCTTTCGGCGTGCGGACAGCGCATCACGGTGCGTCCGTGACCCGCTTTGTATTTTAATTTATAGATAATTTAATATATTTTAATGGATATTATTGAGGGGGTTTAACAAATAAAACCGGCATCCGAGAATAATCGGTTTGCGATTAAATTTCGGCTTATTGAAATAACGTGAAAGTCATTCTGTGAGAATCAGGGTATTATTGGCTCAAGTTTTTTGAATGGTCGCCCGTTATGGCATGCGATTGTTATCGTTTTATCGCATATGGAGCGGGCATGAAGGTCTTGAGTAGTCTCAAAATCGGCACACGGCTGAGTGTCGGGTTCGCCATCACGTTGATTCTGTTGTGCATCGTGGGTGGCATGGCTGTTTTGCAGGCCTCGCGCATCTATGGCGGTACGCGCGATCTCGCCGATAACTGGCTGCCCAGCGTGCAGATGCTGGGCACGGCACAGGCGGCCGCGAACGCCACGCGGCGCGCCACGCTCGCGCTGTTGCTCTCGACCGACGAGACGACGCGTGCGGACGAAACGGCCAAGCGTCAGGCGGCGATCGACACCATGAACACGACGCTCGACGCTTATAAGGACATGATCGCGTCAGACGAAGACCGTGTCGCCTACGAGGCGGTGCGCGAAGCCTGGACCCGCTACCTCGCCATCGACAACCGCGTCGCCGATCTGGAGAAGGGCGATAGCGACGCGAAGGTGCTGGCACGTTCCGTTGCCATGGCCGAGGGGACCAAACCGTTCTCTGCGCTCTCCGCGAAGCTCCGGGCGCACGTGGAAGTCAACCGTGCCGGGGCGACGCGTGCGTCGGAGGCGGCCACCAGCAACTATCACACCGCATTCGTCGCGACGCTCGTGCTGATTTTGGTGGCGCTGGTCGTGGCGAGCGTCATCGCATGGCTCATCACGCGCTCGATCACCGTGCCCATCGGCTGGTGCGTGGACATTGCGCGGACGGTGGCGCGCGGCGATCTCAGCTCGCGTATCGAGGTGCATGGGCAGGACGAACTCGCCCAATTGCTCGGCTCGCTTCGCGACATGAACACCAAGCTCGCGCAGGTCGTGGGACAGGTGCGCAACACCAGCGAAAGTATTGCGACGGGCTCGGCGCAGATCGCGGCGGGCAACACCGATCTGTCGTCGCGCACGGAGCAGCAGGCGGCGTCGCTCGAGGAGACGGCGGCGAGCATGGAAGAGCTCACGACCACCGTCAAGCAAAACGCGGATAACGCGGAGCAGGGCAACGTGCTGGCGTCGAACGCGTCGCAAATCGCCCTGCGTGGCGGTGAAGTGGTGCGCCAGGTGGTCGAGACGATGCGCGAGATCTCGGACGGCTCTGCGCGGGTGGCCGATATCACGAGCGTGATCGAGGGCATTGCTTTCCAGACCAACATTCTGGCGCTCAACGCCGCTGTCGAAGCGGCGCGCGCAGGCGAGCAGGGGCGCGGCTTCGCCGTTGTTGCCGGTGAAGTGCGAACGCTCGCGCAGCGCAGCGCCAACGCGGCGAAGGAGATCAAGGAGTTGATCGACGCCTCGACGCGGCAGGTGAGCGATGGCGCCAAGCTCGTGGCGGAGGCCGGCGGCACCATGGACGAAGTGGTGCATGCCATCAAACGTGTGACCGATCTGATGGCGGAAATCGCTGCGGCGTCGACCGAGCAACGCACGGGCATCGAACAGGTCAATCAGGCGGTGATGCAGATGGATACCGTCACGCAGCAGAACGCGGCGTTGGTGGAGGAGGCGTCGGCGGCGGCACAGTCGATGGCGGCGCAATCGAGCGGCCTGCGCGAATTGGTGTCGATCTTCAGGATCGAAGGGGGGCCCATCAGGGGCAACGGTTGATGGCCTGATGGTCTGACGACGTGATCGGGCCGTGGTGTGCCTGATGTGTGCCTGATGTAAAAAACGGCTCGCCCGCGTATGCCGGCGAGCCGTGAATGCCGGAACGCTCTCACCAGCGTCCGGCCCATGAGACCGCATGCGTCTCACGTTCTTCTCGGCATCGGCGAGTCTTGTGAACTCCACCGATGCCGGCCAAGCGGCGTCCGGTCGCCTGCCCCCCGGCAATGGCGGCCGGCGCCGATGTCGGTGGCGGCTCTGGCGGCTTCAGCGGATTTAGCGGCGCCGGCCGGCTGCCGCAACCGACCGTGACCGCTCGCTGTCGCCCGACCTAATTGCCTGCCAGCATCGCGCCGCGCTCGCGCAGATTGACGTGCAGATCGAAAGCGCGCTCCAGCGCGTGCGGCGTTTGCCCCCCGTAACGCAGGGCGTCGCGATAGTACTCGCGCAGCACATCGCGATAGCTCGGATGTGCGCAGTTGTCGATCACCAGATTCACACGTTCGCGTGGCGCGAGCGTGCGCAGATCGGCCAGGCCCTGTTCCGTCACGATGATGTCGACGTCGTGCTCGTTGTGATCGACATGCGGCACCATCGGCACGATGCTCGAAATCTTGCCGTCCTTGGCGATGGATTTCGTCGCGAAAATGGCCATGCGCGCGTTGCGGGCGAAGTCGCCGGAGCCGCCGATGCCGTTCATCATGTGCGTGCCGCCGACGTGCGTCGAATTCACGTTGCCGTAGATGTCCACTTCGAGCGCGGTGTTCAGCGCGATCAACCCCAGGCGCCGGATGACTTCCGGATGGTTGCTGACTTCCTGCGGACGCAGCACGAGCTTGTCGCGATAGCGCTCCAGATGCTTGAACACGCGGTCCTGCACGGCTTGCGACACCGTGATCGAGGAACCCGAAGCGAACACCATCTTGCCGGCGTCCATCAGATCGAAGGTCGAGTCCTGAAGCACTTCCGAGTACATCGTCAGGTCTACGAAGGGCGAGTCGATGAAGCCGGTGAGCACCGCGTTGGCAATGGTGCCGATGCCCGACTGGATCGCGGGCAGCGTGCGCGGCAGGCGGCCGCGCGAGACTTCGTGCTGGAAGAATTCGATCAGATGGCCGGCAATGCGCTGCGTGTCGGCGTCGGGCGGCAAGGCGTTGGAGGCGCTGTCCGGCGTGTCGGTGATGACGATGGCCGCGATTTTCTCGGGCGCGATCTTCACCACGTTCGTGCCGACGCGATCGCGTACGTCGACGATAGGCAGTGGCGTGCGGTGCGGTCGCTGACCCGGAATCCAGATGTCGTGCATGCCCTCGAACGCGAGCGGCTGCGCGAGGTTGATCTCGACGATGACCTTTTGCGCGAGGATCGCGAAGCTTGCCGAGTTGCCGACCGACGAGCTCGGCACGAGCCCGCCGTCTTCCGTGATGGCGACGGCTTCGATCACGGCGACGTCGAGCGCGCCGAACTGCCCGGCGCGCAGGAATTCGACGGCCTCGGAGAGATGCTGATCGACGAACATCACGTCGCCGCGATTGATCGCGCTGCGCAGTGTGGTGTCGACCTGAAACGGCAGACGCTTGGCGAGCAGCCCCGCTTCCGTGAGCGTCTTGTCGGAGTCGTGCCCCAGCGATGCGCCCGTGATCAGCGTGATCTTCATGGGATGGTTTTTTGCCCGTCTGGCCAGGGCGATCGGCATGTCCTTGGCGTCGCCGGCGCGGGTAAATCCGCTCATGCCGACCACCATGCCGTCGCCGACGAGCTTGGCTGCGTCGTCGGCGCTCATCACCCGGTCGCGTAGCGACGCCAGGCGAATGCGGTCTTCAAACATCGTGAGGCTCCTCGTGTCTCTTCTCTCGATCTATTTTTTGAATCGCTGGGATTCCCGGCGCGGCCGCGATGGGTGAGCCGGTCTGCGCTTGATCCGAAGTGTATTGACCCCTCGGTCACATTTCCAATATATTGAACGCGTTGTTTCCATACTTTTTATGTATTGATTTGGCAAAGTCCGGTGGCGCCGGGCTGACCGGGGAGCGGTTATGGAATTGCGGCATCTGCAATATTTCATTGCTGTCGCGCAGGAGCGTCATTTCACGCGGGCGGCGGCGCGTGTCGGGATTCAGCAACCCCCGCTCAGCCTGCAGATCCGTCAGTTGGAAGCGGAGTTGGGCGGGCCGTTGTTCGTGCGCCTGCCTCGCGATGTCGTGCTGACGGAACTGGGGGAGGCGTTCTTGCCGGAGGCGCAGCAGATTCTGGAGCGTGTGGCCCGGACCAAGCGCCGCATGCAGCAGATTTCACGCGGTGAGGCGGGGCACATCCGCATCGGCTTCGCCGGGGCGACCTACTTCGAACCCCGCATTCCGGCCTGGATTCGTGATTTCCGGGCGCGCTATCCCGACGTGCAACTGCATCCGCAGCAGAGCAATACCGCGAGTCTGCTGAGCGCTTTGACGCAAGACGCTGTCGACGCCGCGTTCATCCGCACGCCGTTCGAGGTTCCGGACGGAATCGTGAGTGCGCTGGTGGCCGACGAGCCGATGGTCGTGGTGCTGCCGCTCGGACATCCGATGTGCGCGCGCGAGCGCGTGCCGCTCGCCGCGCTCGCGCAGGACGCGTTTATTTTGCTGCCGCGCGACATCAGCCCCGCGCTGTACGACCGGACGATCGCGGCCTGCGAGGCGGCGGGTTTCCGTCCGACGTTGGGGCAGGAGGCGCCCCAGATCACGTCTATCGTGCCGATGGTGGCTGCGGGTTTCGGCGTGTCGCTGGTGCCGGCGTCGGTGAGTCAGATCCGCACGCCGGGCATGGGCTTCTGGCCGATCGACGCCGCCGGGGGGGACGTGCCGCTCGCACCCATCAGTCTCGCCTATCGCGCCGACCATGGGTCGGCGGCGCTCGATCGTTTCATTGCGATGATGCCGGGGAATGCGCTGGATTCACCGCGCTCTGCGGACAATCCCGTCGATGCGACTCAGTGATAACCGCGCTGGCGCGGGCTGGGCAAGGCGTCGTCGTCGGTCGGCTCCCAGCCGTTCGCGCGTAATCTGCCCGTGAGCAACGGATGGATCATCACCGCGTAGAGCAGACATGTCGCTGGCAGCGAGAGCGCCAGAAACGACTCCTTCCAGAGCAGCGCGGGGCCGATGGCGAGCAGCGTCCATAGCAGCGCATGCCGGGGGAACCCGTTCGCCAGCAGGTAGAGCGGGCCGAGAAAGAAGGCCGCGATGCAGGACAAATGCGAGATCTCGATGACGTCACCGCTCGCCGGATTGCGAAATTTGAGTGTCATGGCGGGGGGCGGTGTCGTATCGGGAGTGCGGAAGTCGGCAAAGTAACCGAGTCCCGACCCCCTTTCGTCCTACTGATGTGCCACGGATGTCTCAACGGTGTCCTACCGTCCCCCAAGGGGAAAATACGGGTCGTAACGGCGTGGTCGTGGCAGGCAATTGTCTGGGAATCCGATGTATCGGGCGGGCGGTGCGCTACACTGCGAGCAAGCCCCGCCACGGGGCACTACCGTGGACGCCACTTTCCATGCAAACGCTCAGAAGGCTGACCCGCTGGTTGCCGGTGCTTATCGGTGCCGTGGCGGGTATGCTGGTCATGCTGTTGATTGGTCAGGTCTTGCAGACTCGCGCCGACGATTTTCGTCTGCGCGCTTATGTACAGGACATCATGGGCTTCATGGGCGATGCCTCGCTCTCGAGCCGCAACGCGTTGCAGGACGCCATGTACAGCGGCGCGCTGCCCTGTACCGACGCCGACATACTCGCGCTGCGTCGCGTCGCCATGCGCAGCCCGTATTTTCACGATATCGCCCGCGTTCACAGCTCGCGGCTGCTGTGTTCCGCCGTGGCCGGTCGATTCGCCCCGACGCCGGAGTTGCCGCCGCCCGACCACGAGACGCGAACGGGCATGAAACTCTGGCACACGCTCACGGGCATCGTGACGCCGGGCGTGCAGGTCAACGCCATCGGCATGGGCGATGTGGTGGTGTTCAGTCCGTCGGTGTTACCGGTGCGGCTCGGCAGCCCGGCGCCGGGATTCGCCTCGGTGGCGTCGACGGGCGACATGCGGTTTCAGTTCTGGCGCGCAGGGAAGTTCGAGGACCAGCAGCGAATCAAGCTGGGCAAGACCTCTCGCTGGCTAGATATCGGGACAATCCGTCAATTTTCGTTGTGTTCGAGCAGTGTGGATGTGTGCGTGTCGGCGGTCTATACGTCGTCGCGACTGATGGCCAATCCATGGGGATTGTGGCTGGCGCTTGCCGTCGGCGCGGTGGCGGGCGCTGCACTCGGGGTGTCGTGGCGCTCGCGACGTCGCTATCGCATGTCCATCGACTGGCTGGCGCAAAAAGCCGCCGAATCCGGGGGCATCCACCTTGTTTATCAGCCGCTGGTGCGGCTGCGCGACGGCAAGATGGTCGGCGTGGAGGCGCTCGCGCGCCTGAACGACAGCGATGGCCATCCGATTTCGCCGGACATGTTCATTCCGATTGCCGAGCGGCAGGGGGTGATCGGCCTGATTACGCGTCAGGTGGCGCGCCGGGCGCTGATCGAAATGCATGGACGTGCGCTTGCCGACCCCGAATTCCACATCAGCATCAATCTCGCGGCGACGGATGTCGTCGACCTGACGTTCCATGCGTACTTGAATCATTTGGCGGCGTCGCTGCGGGTGCCGCGCGCGCAAATCGCGCTTGAAGTGACCGAGCGCTCTACCGATAGCATGGCGAAGCTGCGCGAGGCGCTGGATCGGTTGCGTGTCGACGGCTACCAGATTCACATCGACGATTTCGGCACCGGCTTTTCCAATCTGGCCTATCTGTCGACGCTGAACGTCGACGCGCTGAAGATCGACCGCATGTTTACGCAGGCGATCGGCAAAGACACCGTGGGCAGCGCGATCGTCGATCAGATCTGCAAGATGGCGACACTGCTGGGCTTGGACGTCATCGTGGAAGGCCTGGAGACGCAGGAGCAAGCCGATTACATGCTGTCGATTCACCCCGATGTGATCGGGCAGGGCTGGCTGTTCGGCAAAGCGGTCGCCGCCGATGATCTGATGCCGGAGCCCGGCGTCGCGGTGCACACGTATCAGGCAAATTACCGAGAATAACGACACCGATTCGGGACTACAGTGAAATCACCGTGGTCCTGATGTGCCCCCGACCTCCACGGACTGTCCGGCTCGCTACTTTGGCGAGCCGCTTTTTTTTCGACCGGGAGTCGATATTCCTGAACATGTTACGATTTCCACAAAAAGCAGCATCGATGAACCAGTCCGTAGCTGCCGTTTGAAAGAAGGGGACTCATGACAGATTCGTTCAAATTCAACTGGCAATATGTCAGTCGTACGCCGCCGGGGCGTCCATTCGAACTGGCGGGCGCCATTACGCCGCGTGCCGACAAACGCTTCGACGGTGCCGTCGACGCCTATTGCGAAGGCAGCTATATCGGACGCTGCGAGTTTTCCAGCATCGACGCGGATTGTGCGTCCGATGCGGCCGCGCAGATTCGCAAGCGGATCGAGTGCCGCATCGAAGATCGCGTGGCGAACGAACGCAAGACCTCCCACTGAGATCACGCCCGCACCGCGTGCGGGGTCATTCGCCGCCGTTCTCGCGTCTCACACCGATCGGCGCGTTGCTGACACGGTGACATGCTGACACGTCTTGGTCGCCAAGGCGTTCGTCAATGCGTTCTTTAAGGCGTTCCTTAAGGCGTTTAAGGCATTCTTTAAGGCGCGCGTCGCACCGGTTCCCCCGCCACCCCCCGAGTTCAATGCCAATCGCGCGTGTACGTGCGCGTGTGCGCGCGCGCTCATCAAGCCTGTCACCCGGCGACCCGTCGCGACGACGGCGGGGGGACGTAATCGGGCGGCACGGGGGATCCGTTCGGATAGGTGGGGTAAGTCGGGTAGAGCGGGTAGGGCTGCGCGCGTGCCGGTTGCGCCGGCGGCCGGTAGTCCGGCGGAACCGGTGAGCCATCGCCGGGTTGAAAATCCGGCGGCACCGGAGAGCCGTCCGGATAAGACGGCGGCGGCGTCGGCTCTACCGGTGCGGTCACGATGCTCGGCGTAGGGACCGGCGCCGTCGTGACGTCGGCGCTGCCGATGGACCCCGGCGCAGCGCGCAGGGCTTGCGGTGCCGTCGGGGTGGGAGAGAGCGTTAGCGCGCCTCCGGGGTATTGCACGACATAGCAGCCGGCAAGCGGCAAAACGCAAACAAGAATGGCAAGCGGCGCGATTTTCATGGCGACGAGTGTAGCGCAGGAATCCGCGTGCGCTGCATGGCCTCACGCGCCATTGCATTACGTTCCGTTAACCTACCCATCCCGGCACCCCCGATGGATCGCGGCCATCCCGTTATCGACGGGCAAAAAAAACGGCCAGCGCGTTGCTGGCCGTGAAATCCACCAGGAGGAGGTGGAGGAGACAGGTGCAACTATATCAGGGAAATCCCTAGACGGGTAAACCTCTGGCAAAAAAACCTGTAGAAAAACAACATCTGCGACAATTCGCCGCTTTTTCTGAGGCGATTCGCCCATTTCCCCGCCCAACATAGGCTTTCGGCATGTTGGGTAGGCATTTTCCCATCGTCAGTATGGAGAAAAACCACAAACATCTATGCCGTTATCGATGCCGTTACCGATGCCGTTACCGATGCCGTTATCGATGCCGTTTACCAAGGCGTGCGGACTTGCCTCGCGATCGGGCATTTTCCCGGATGTCTGCCATTGGCGCCCCACGGGAATTCGCCGCTCGACTCAGTGTTAACGCTAGGCATTGATTTACGTTGGGAGATATAAAATTCCGCAAAGCGTAATTTCTCGTGCGGGCGGGCGATGCGGTGTGCCCGTGGATTCTGCGCATGAGATGCCCCGCTGCCTGAACGGGGCGGCGCGGAGCCCGCGAGGCGAGCGTCAGTCAGGTCGACAAACCGGCGCCTCGACCGGGACGCAATACCACGAAGTTGCGAGAACGTTTGGAGACAGCATGAAAGCAGCAGAAGTGAATGTCGGCGCATTGATCGACGAGAGTCGTCTGGGCGCCTACCAGTGGTGGGTGATCGTGTTGTGCGCGATGTGTCTGGTGGTTGACGGTTTCGACGTGCAGGCCATGGGCTATGTGGCCCCGGTGGTCATTCGTGAGTGGGGCATTGCCAAGGAGACGCTTTCGCCGGTGTTCGGCGCGGGGTTGTTCGGCATGCTCGTCGGCTCGCTCACGTTCTCGGCGCTCGCCGACAAATTGGGGCGTCGTCCGGTGCTGATCGGCGCGACCTTGTTTTTCTCGGTGTGCATGATCGTCACCGGATTCGCCAACACCATTACCGAACTGGTCGTCTGGCGTTTTGCCGCCGGTCTGGGACTCGGCTGCATCATGCCCAACGCGATGGCGCTTGCGGGGGAGTACAGCCCGCGCCGCATTCGCGTCTCGCTCATGATGATCGTGTCGTGCGGCTTCACGCTGGGCGGCGTGGTCGGCGGGCTCATTACGGCCGCGATCATTCCGAGCCTCGGTTGGCGCGCGGTGTTCTACATCGGTGGTGCAATTCCGCTGGTGCTCGGCGTGTTGATGTGGATCTCGCTGCCCGAATCGATTCAGTTCCTGATGTTCGGGAAGCGCGACAGCGCGCGCATTCGCAAGCAACTGTTGCGCGTCGCGCCCGGCGCGAACGTGCCCGCTGACGCCCGCTTCGTGCTCGACGAGCAAAAAGCCGGGGGCGTGCCGTTCATCGAACTTTTCAAGGACGGCCGCGCGCGCGTGACGATGCTGCTCTGGGTCGTCAACTTCGCCAACCTGCTCGACATGTACTTCCTGTCGAACTGGCTGCCGACGGTGATCCGCGATGCCGGCTATTCCACGCAAGTGGCGGTGATGGCCGGCACCGCGCTGTGGGCGGGCGGCGTGATCGGCACATTGCTGCTGGGGCGCGTGATCGACCGCGTGGGCTTCACGAGTGTGCTGGCCGTCACGTTCCTGATCGCCATTGCCGCAACCGCGGCCATCGGCAATCCGGTGGTGATGGTGTCGATGGTCGCGGTGTTCATCGCGATCTTCTTCGCGGGCTTCTCGATCATCGGCGGTCAGCCGGCGCTCAACGCGCTGGCGGCAACGTACTACCCGACGTCCTTGCGCTCGACAGGCATCGGCTGGAGTCTCGGCATCGGCCGTATCGGTTCGGTGCTGGGGCCGGTGCTCGGCGGGGCGCTGATGCATCTGCAATGGTCGTCGTCGTCGCTGTTCCTCGCGGCAGCCGTCCCGGCGTGTGTTTCGCTGATCGGCGTGCTCGCCATCGCCCGCACGCAGCGCGGCGACGGTGGCCATCTCCGTGCAGCGACGGCCGGTTGAGCCGGCCATGGTGGTGCGGGATGGTGTGACCGGCGGGAAGTCGTTCGCGCGCGGCGCCACATCGCGCGCCATAAGCAGCGGTTAGGTGTCCGATAACCATCGAGTATGAAAGTGCGGCGCCCGCCGGCGTTATCATGGCGGGCGTCGTCGTTTTCGCGGAGTCTCTCGCGGCGCGACAGGATTCGCATCAATCATCAGAACAATAAATGACCTCGACGTCCGAACGCTCTCCCGTGCTGCCCTCCGAACACGTCCTGCTGGGCATTCTCGGTCTGTTCATGATGATCGCGCCCGCTTCCACGGATATGTATCTGCCCGGGTTGCCGACGATACGTCACGAACTGGGCGCCGGCGCGGCGGCCACGCAACTCACGCTCTCCTACTTCTTTCTCGGCTTCGCCTTCGGCCAACTCTTCTGGGGGCCGCTTGCCGACCGCTTCGGACGCCGCAAGCCAATGGCCGCCGGCATCGCGCTGTACATCTTCGGCAGCATCGGCTGCGCGTTTGCGGACAGCATCGATCACATGATGATGTGGCGTTTCGTGCAGGCGCTGGGCGGATGCGCGATGCCGGTGATCGCCCAGGCCATCGTGCGCGACGTCTATGGGCCGCGCAACAGCGCGCGCGCGTTTTCGATCATGCTGCTCGTGATGAGCGTAGCGCCCATCGTCGCACCGCTGGTGGGCGCTCAGATACTGCGCTTCACCACATGGCGTGCGATCTTCGGCATTCTCGCGGTCTTTGGTGTCGGGGCGTTGCTGGCGCTGTGGCGGTTGCCGGAGACCGGGGCTGTGAACGGCCGCCAGGCCGGTGGGCCGCGCGCCGTGCTGATGTCGTACTGGTATTTGCTGCGCGACCCGCATTTCATCGGCTACATGGTGGCGGGCGGCGCGGTCTTCGGTGCGTCGTTCACTTACATTACCGGCACGCCGCTCGTGTACATGGAGTTTTTCCACGTCTCGCCGCAGGTCTTCGGCGTGCTGTTCGGCATCAATATCGTGGGTATGGCGGCGATGACGGTGCTCAATTCGCGCCGCGTGGGGCAACTCGGTCCCTATCGGTTGATGCGGATCGGCATCATCGGATGCGCGATCGTCACGACGCTGCTGTGCGCGACGGTCTGGTCCGGCCTCGTGCTGCTGCCGTTGATGGTCGTGATGCTGTTCTTGTTCATGTCGTTGCGCGGCATCATCACGGCAAACTCAGTGGCGGGCGCGCTGGCGAATCACCCGACACGAGCGGGCGCGGCGGCGGCGCTCGTCGGCAGCGTGCAGTACGGCGCGGGATTTGCCGCAGGCGGTCTGCTCGGCCTGCTCAACGACGGCTCGCCACGACCGCTTGTCACCGTCATGTGGGGTTTCGCCGTGCTGGCGCTGATCGCCATGACGACGATGTTGCGCAAGCCGCAAGGCGCTCACTGAAAACGAAAGGGGCGCCGCAGCGCCCCTTCGTCTTGCCGTGCAACGGGTCCTGGCCTTACAGCGCCAGCACCAACTTCTTGCCACAGGCGCGCGAGCAGCAGGACATCATCTTTGTGTTGGCATCGCGCTCGGTGCGTGTGAGCACCACGTCGCGGTGATCCACCTCACCCTCCAGCACCTGCACTTCGCACGAGCCGCAAAGTCCTTCCTCGCAATCGCTCTGCACGTCGATATTCGCGGCGCGCAGCGCGGTGAGCAGCGTCTGATCCGCCGGCACCGTGACCGTCATGCCGGAGTCCTTCAGCACGACGTCGAACGCATGCTCCTTCTGCGGATCGAGCGTGCCGAGTTGCGACTGGAAGTGTTCGACACGCAGCGTGTCCTCCGGCCAGTGCGCGCTGCACTGCGCCAGTGCGTCGAGCATGCGCACCGGACCACAGGCATAGACTTGCGTGCCCGCTTGCGGTGTCGAGAGCAGGCTCGCGTAGTCGGCGCGCTGCCCCTCGTCCTTGACCCACAGATGCAGGCGCTCGCCGTGCAAGGCCTGAAGTTCGTCGATCAGCGCCATCGTGCGACGGCTGCGGCCGCTGTAATGGATCGCGTAATCGATGCCCAGCGCCTTGGCGCGGCGCGCCATCGCAGCGATCGGCGTCACGCCGATGCCGCCCGCGACGAAAATCGCGCGTGGCGTCGACTCATCGAGACGGAAGTGATTGCGCGGGCCCCGAATGCGCAACCGGTCGCCAACGCTCACCTGCGTGTGCACCCAATTCGAACCGCCACGGCCTGCCGGCTCGTGCAGCACCGCGATCTCCAGCGCGCCGGCGTCCGCGGGATCGCCGCACAGCGAATATTGGCGCGACAGCCCAGTCTGGCCGCACTCGATGTCGATGTGCGAGCCCGGCGCCCAGCGCGGCATGGCGCGGCCGTCGGGGGCGACGAGGCGCAGTTTGACGATGCCCTCGGCCACGGGCGTGACGGCCTCGACCACGACCGGACGCGTTACGCTGTGTCCGGACGGCTCGCCGATACGCACCGGCGACCGGCGCGTCAGCACCGTCGGATCACGTCGCTCGGGGTTGTGCGCCGGATCCCATTCGACGAAGACGTGCTCGGGGCCACGGAACGACGTATTCGGCACATAAGTGAACGTCTGCTGCGCGAGCTTCATCTGCGGCAGGCGGCGCGTAAATTCTTCAAGGAAGATCTGCATCTCCATGCGGGCGAGATTCTTGCCCATGCACTGATGCGAACCGTAGCCGAACGTCAACTGGTCGCTGGCGTTTTCACGGCGAATGTCGAACAGATCGGCGTCGGCGAAGTGCGCTTCATCGTGGTTTGCTGACGACGTGACGATCAGCAGCTTCGACCCGGCGGCGATTTCGATGCCGCCGATGTTGACGTCCTTCGTCGCGAGACGTCGCCACGCCGCGACCGAGCCGTTGTGACGCAGGCATTCTTCCACCGCGTTCGGAATCAATGAGGGGTCTTCGCAAATCTCGCGCCACACATCCGGATGCGAGAGCAGCAGTTTCATGGCGTTTACCGTGGCGTTGGCCGTGGTCTCGTGCGCGGCCACGATGCCCGCCATCATCATCGAATGCAGATACGAATCCGTGACGACTTCCGGGTGCGTCTTCTGCTTGCGAATGCCGTATTGCATCCAGCCCGGGCCGTCCGGGTTCTGGCGCATTTTATCGAGAATCTTGCCCGCGAGCTGCCAGAAGTTGCCCACGGCGTGCGCCACCGCAACCTGCTCTTCGGGTTTCGGACGTCCCCAGGTATTGACGGTATGCGCAATCGAATACTCGCGCAGCTTGTCCATGTCCTCTTCGGGCACGCCGAGGAAGTGCAGCGCCACCGTGAGCGGGACTTCCCACAGCATCTGGTCGACGAGATCGGCGCGGCCGTCGTCGATGAAGCGGTCGACGTACTCACGCGCGAGCTTGCGCACCAGCGGTTCGTGATGCCGGAGATGCTCCGGCGTGAACGGCTCCATCAGCACGCGGCGGCGCGGCATGTGGGCCGGCTCGTCTTCGTTGACGAGCGTGCGATTGAGCGCGAAGCCGTAGGACGCGAGTACGGCGTTGGCCTCGGGGCCGGTCGGCGTGATCTTCTCGAGCGCAATCGACGGGCTGAAGGTGATGTTGTCGCGGAAGATCGCCTTGATGTCGTCGTAGCGCGTCACCACCCAGTAGCCGAGCTTCGGGCTGTAAAACACCGGCTCCTGCTCGCGCGCCCAGCGCACATACTCCGGCGGGTCTTGCTGATAGCCGTCCTCGAACGGATCGAACTCGGCGGCGCGCGCGCTCACCGGGCAACCGTTCGGCGCCGTGTGTGCCGACGTCTGATGAAAGGGGCATCCGCCCGCGCCGGCAGGCACGCCGGGGGTGGCATTCGGGGTGGGGGAAATCGTCTGGCTCATCCGCTCGCTCTCTGAGACTCTCTATATCATTCCAGCCTGTTCCAGGCTGTTCCAGGCCGTTCCTGCGCGTTCCTGCGCGTTCCTGCCCGTGCCGGACCGCTCAGGTGCTTCCCGGCTCGTGTTGGCGCGTTCAGGCATTTTCATGCGTCGCCCGTGTCGTGCCGGACATGCGCGACGCTCACCATGGATCCAGTGTAGAGGAGCGTCGCCATCAGGGCAGCGTGCGTCAGACGATCGCTGGCGCTTGCGCCCAAAGCCGGCCGGGACGTCGCCTCATTCCGACGTGATCCGCCGCGCGCCGGGGGCATCCCCGTCACGCTTTCATCGTCTCTGTGTTCATTGGGCGTAAATATAATACGCATAGCGTAAATGCGTAGACTGGGGTTAACCTCTAGACTGGTTGACACGAGGCAACGCGGATTTGCATCTTAAAATCTCGCCGATGACGACAAGCAAACGACTTACAGCAGGCCTCCCGCG
Organism: Pandoraea anhela; assembly: GCF_902459655.1. GTDB lineage: Bacteria > Pseudomonadota > Gammaproteobacteria > Burkholderiales > Burkholderiaceae > Pandoraea > Pandoraea anhela. The sequence continues at coordinate 9,548 of NZ_CABPSB010000029.1, read as the reverse complement.
AAGCGCGGCTGCGCTTTCCCGTACGACGAGCGGCACGGAGGACTCTCCCGCCGCCGTCCAGAACGCTACCGACGCGCCTCGTGAGCGGGGCCGCCGACAGCGCGTGCAATCGGCCGAGACCGGCATGGTCGTGCTTAAGGGGCTGGCCCGTCTGGGCGGTCGCGCGAGTCTGACGGCGCTCGCCCTGCACGTGCAGCAGAGTCCCGCCAAAGTCCACCGCTATCTGATGAGCCTCGTCGAAGAGGGACTCGTCGCGCAGGACGCCGACTCGCAGCAATATTTCCTCGGGCTCGAAGCGATGCTCATCGGCGTGGCCGCCATGCGGCAGGCCGACCCGGTGCGTGCGGCCGAGCCTGCGCTCGTTCGTTTGCGCGAGGCGTTCGACGTCACCTGTTTCATCGCCGTGATGGGGAACAAGGGCCCGACCATCGTGCGATTCGAAGAGCCGGGGCTGCCGGTCACGATCAACGTGCGGATCGGCTCGGTGATGTCGGTGCTTTGGTCCGCCGCCGGCCGAGTTTTCCTCGGCCTGCTCGACGACCCGCAAGTGCTGGCGATGGCCGAGAGCGAGTGGGCGCAGGCCACGCCCGAGCATCGTGCGCAACTCGATGCGCACGACCCCATCGGCACGCTGCGGGCGTCGGTGCGCGACGCCCAGGGGGCGAGCGTGCGCGACACCAATCTGACCGGCATCAGTGCAATTGCGGCCCCGGTCTTCAATTACGACGGCCGTCTCGTCGGCGTGATTACGGCGCTCGGGGCGACGGGCGGTTTCGATGCCCGCATGGACAGCCCCATCGGTCAGGCCGTGCGTCGGGAGGCGCTGGCAGCAAGTCACGCGCTGGGCTACCGTCCGCCACTCCCTGCGAGCGCCTGACGCGTCGATACCCGGCGACGCTGGCAATGCCGGGCAATATCCGTCGATATTTCCCGGTCTGCAACACTCCCTCGCCGTTCGTTCGGCTCACCCAAGGGCGTTAGTCACGTGCGTGGCCAACGTTCTTGGGCAGGTTCCCCCCTCGAAACCCACCAAAACGAGCGGATTCCCACGCATTTGTCACTCCTTTAGCGTAGACGCTTGTGCTATCATTTGATAATGATTCTCATTAACAAATGAAGGATGGTCGATGGCCCATCGTCTTGAGGTATGGGCGCCGCGTCATCGCCGATCCTGTCTGTGGAGGTCGTAATTGTTGATGTTGAAACGAACGGTCGATTCGACACCGCGCGTCGCATCGATTCCGACACCTTCCATGACTTACGTGCCGCTCGGGCAATTCGGACAGGGCGACCGGAAGCTCACGGGTGGCGCGCAAAAGCGTGCGCTGGCGAGCAGCGATATCGAGGCGCTAGGGGGCGAAGGGCGAACCGCCGACACGGCGCGGACTCGCGGAGCCTCGTCGCCGCAATGCGGTGCCGACGAGCTGTGGCTGTGGCGGTTTTTGCTCGCCGGTCGTCCGTTCGGGGCGACGGGCTCGGCAGCGGGCGGGCCGGACGATGGCGCGACATGGCTGTCAGGCACCGAGCACGCGCTCGCGCGACGTCTGCCGCGCACGCAGATGCGTCATCGCTTCCTCTCGGAGCGCATCGCCCTTCGCTGGATCTTCGGCCGCTGGTTCCGTTGCACGCCCGCGCAGGCGCCGGTGCCGCCGGCGACACCGGGCGTGTCGTCGCTGGAGTGCGACGGCCCGCACGGCAAGGTCTGGATCGACATGGCGCACGCGGGGCTGTGGTTGTTCGTGGCGATGGGGCAGTGCCCGGTGGCGTTGGCCGCGCATGCGCCGTCCCTCCCGGGGACCGACGAAGGCGTCTCGGGGATCTCGCCCGCCGGCGCCCCGGGGGCGTCTCCGGTTGCGCTCGACCCGTTTGCCGTGGCGCGCGACGCCGCGCATCGCGCATGTCTTGCCCGTCTGGCCGGCGAGGGCGAGGCGTTGGCCCGTGGGGCGGATATTCCGTTGCTTGCACATCCTTACGTGAGCGTGCCTTACGCCGGACGCACGCGCTATCTCTACGACATGTCCGTCAGTTCCCGTCTGACGGTGGTGGCCGCACGCGACAGCATCGTGCATCGGATGCGGGCATTCGGTTGGCAGAACTGACGTTCGCTTTTTGTATTTGTAACGGCGCATATATGCATATGCTGCGGCGCAAGGGCAGGGGGCCTGAATTTGCGCTATTCTGGCCGGCTGCATGATTTGTCATTTCGTCACCCGTCATCGACTTCCTGGAGAAGACGCTTATGCGCCGTCGATCGCTCGCATCGCGCCCTACACTCGCCATTGTTCTCACTGCGCTCGCCCTGCCGCTGGTCCCGCTCGCAGCACATGCCAAACCGCTCACTGTCTGCACGGAAGCCAGCCCCGAGGGGTTCGATGTCGTGCGTTATAACTCGCTGACCACGACCAACGCGTCAGCCGACCCGGTGTTCAACCGTCTGGTCGACTTCGATGCCGCGCAAGCCAAGGTCGTGCCGAGTCTGGCAACGAAGTGGGAAGTCAGTCCCGACGGTCTGACCTACACATTCACACTGCGCCAGAACGTCAGCTTCCACAGCAACGAGCTTTTCAAGCCCACGCGCGCATTCAATGCGGACGACGTGGTCTTCACGTTCGATCGCATGCTCAACGACAACGCGCCGTGGCACAAGCTCACGCCGTCGGGTTTCCCGCATGCGCAATCGCTCTCGCTGGGCAAGCTGATCAAGTCGGTACAGAAGGTCGACGACAACACCGTGCGCTTCACGCTCGCCGAGCCGGACGCCGTCTTCCTGTCGATGCTGTCGATGGGCTTCGCGTCGATCTACTCTGCCGAGTATGCCGACAAGCTCGTTGCCGCGAACAAGACCGACGAACTCAACGCGCGTCCGATCGGCACCGGTCCGTTCGTCTTCCGCAGCTATCAGAAGGACAGCGTAGTGCGCTTCGAGGCCAACAAAGCGTACTTCGGTGGCGCGCCGGCGTCCGAGCGTCTCATCTTCACCATCGTGCCGGATGCCGCCGTGCGTGCGCAGAAGGTCAAGGTCGGCGAATGCCAGATCGCACTGTCGCCCAAGCCGCTCGACGTGCAGGCCGCGCGCAGCGACAAGGCGCTCAAAGTGGTCGACACACCGGCGTTCATGACGGCGTTCGTCGCCATCAACACGCAGCACAAGCCGTTTAACGACGTGCGTGTGCGTCAGGCGCTGAACCTTGCGTTCGACAGGCCGAGCTACGTCAAGCAAGTGTTCGAAGGCACGGCCACGCCGGCCGTCAACGTCTACCCGCCGAACACGTGGAGCTATGCGAAGACCGTGGCGGACTATCCGCACGACATCGAGAAGGCGAAGAAGCTGCTCGCCGACGCCGGATTCCCGCAAGGCTTCGAGACGACGATCTGGACGCGTCCGTCCGGCAGTCTGCTCAACCCGAATCCGCGCGTGGGTGCCGAGATGCTGCAAAGCGATCTGGCAAAGATCGGCGTGAAGGCGCAGATCAAGACGGTGGAGTGGGGCGAGCTGATCCGTCGCGGCAAGGCGGGCGAGCACGACCTGCTGTTCATGGGCTGGTCGGGCGACAACGGCGATCCCGACAACTTCCTCACGCCGCAGTTCAGCTGCGCGGCCGTCAACTCGGGCACGAACTTCGCCCGCTTCTGCGACGCCAATCTCGACAAGCTGATCAGCGAAGGCAAGCGTACCCCCGACATCGCCACGCGCACCGCCAAGTATCAGGCGGCGCAAAAGACGATCAAGGACGACGCGCTGTGGATTCCGCTCGCGCACCCGGTCGTCTCGGTGATCACGCGGGCGGACGTGTCGGGCTACCGCGTGAGTCCGTTCGGCCGTCAGGACTACTCGGCCGTGAAGGTCAAGTAAGTAGGCGCCGACGCGCCGTTGACGTTGACGGCGACCGACCGAAAGAAAGCCATGCCCGGATGGGCATGGCTTTTTTGTTGTGCGGGCCGCCTGGCGGGCTTGGGTGACGTCAGGCGTGCGGCGCGCTCTCGGCTTCCCCGATCCGGAACACCTGCGACAGATCCAGATCCGCCATGCCACGGTCGACGGCATCCTTGAGCAGACGGCGTACCTCGGGCAGCACGCGCTGCACCGTCGCGCTGGTGTGCGCCAGTTCGGCGATGGCGTCGAGATCCTTGAGGATCACGCGCACGGTGCCGGTGGCGAAGTCGGGCGGCGCGACCATGCGCGGCCACAGCGTTTGCATCAGCACGGAATCGGCCCAGCCGCCTTGCAGCGCCGAGGGCACGGCCGCCGTGTCGATGCCGCTGCGCTTGGCCAGCACGAAGGCCTCGGCCAGACCGGCGAGCGTCGTCGCGACGATGGCCTGATTGGCGAGTTTCGTGGTCTGGCCCGCGCCGATGTCGCCCATGCGCGTGACGCGCGACGAGAAGGCGCGCAGCACCGGGGTGACGGTCTCGATGGCGTTTGCCGGGCCGCCGGCCATGATCGCCAGCGTGCCCGCTTCGGCGCCGCCCGTGCCGCCGGATACGGGGGCGTCGATCCAGACGCTGCCGGTGGCTTGCGTCCAGCGCCCGGCCAGATGGCGTGTCAGGGCGGGGGAGAGCGTGGAATGGTCGACGATGAATCGCGGCGGTGTGGCGGCATGCACGAGTCCGTGCTCACCGAACACGACGTCCTCGACAGCTTTGCCGTCGCCCAGACACAGCAACGCGATATCGACGCATTCGCCCAGCGCCTGCGGCGTCACGCAGGCGATGGCGCCGGCATCGAGCAGGGCGGCGAGTTTGGCGGTGGAACGGTTCCAGACGGCGACGTCGTGACCGGCGGCCAGCAGTCGCCGCGTCATCGGTTCGCCCATGCGGCCGATGCCGCAAAAGCCTACGCGTGGGGTAGTCATCAAATCGAGTCCTCGTGGGTTGGCGTCTCCCCGATCGACGCCTCGCAGCGCCATGGCACGGCCCCGAATGCGCGAGCGCTTCGTTCTTTTTCAGTGCCCCGCCCAGGCGGCCACGCGAGCATGGTGTGGCGTCGGCGGCTCACACGGCTCGCGCGGCGAGGGCTCGGTCGGAGAGTTCGACGTCGAGCTTACCCTTGATTGCGTCGATGTGGAGGGTATCCCCGTCCCGAAGCCTGCGAATCGGCCCGCCGGCAGCGGCCTCGGTCCGACCTCGCCGACCGATGTCGATGCCGACGCGGCGCGTCTGCGGCGGATCAGGGTTTGCGCTTGCTGCCAGCACTGACGCGACCGCCGGCGGGCTTGCCGGTGGATCTGACGGTGGATTTGCCGGCGGACTTGCCGGTGGACTTGCGCGAGCCCGGCGCCGGTTTGCCTGCCGGCGGGTTGCGCGCCTTCTGCACGCTCTGCACACTCTGCGGCGTCTGCGTTTTCTGCCCCTGCGTCGCCTGCGGGAATTTAGGCTTCTTGGGTTTTTTGGGCTTCTTGATCACCTGACCGGTCGCGCTGGTTTCCGGCACACGATGCTCGGCCTCGAAGCCCGGCGTTTCCTCGCGGGGCAACGTTTGCCGGATCAGCGCTTCGATCGCGGCGAGTTGCGGCGCTTCGTCGGCACATACGAGGGACACCGCCACACCGCTCGCGCCTGCGCGCCCGGTGCGGCCGATACGGTGCACGTAGTCTTGCGCCACGATCGGCAGATCGACGTTGATCACGAGCGGCAGATCGTCGATATCCAGGCCCCGAGCGGCCACGTCGGTCGCCACGAGCATGTGGACCTCGCCCGTCTTGAAGCGCTCCAGCGCGCGCAGGCGCGCCGGTTGCGGTTTGTCGCCATGGATGGTGTCCACCGAATAACCCGCCGCTTCCAGTACCGCCGCAAGGTAATCGACGCCGTTGCGCGTTTTGGCGAAAACCAGCGCATGTGTCCATTGGTTCTCGGCCACGAGGTGCATGAACAGGTCGGGCTTGTTGCGCTTGTCCACGGGCACCACCCATTGCTTGATCCGGCTGGCAGTGGCATTGGGCGCGCTGACGCTGACATTGACCGGACTGCGCAGAACGCTTTGCGTCATGGCGCGAATGTCGTCGGTGAATGTGGCGGAGAACAACAGGGTCTGACGTTTGGCCGGCAGGGCAGCGAAGACGGCATTGAGTTCGCGCGCGAAGCCGAGGTCCAGCATGCGGTCGGCTTCGTCCAGCACCAGCGTCTGCACCTGATCGAACTGCACGGCATTCTGGCGGTTGAGGTCCAGCAGCCGGCCCGGCGTGGCAACGAGAACATCCACCCCCTTGCGCAACTTCATCATCTGCGGATTGAGACTCACGCCGCCGTAGGCCGCGAGAAATCGCAGGTCGAGGCCTTTGCCGTACGCGATAAAACTTTGCAGTACCTGCTCGGCCAACTCACGCGTGGGCACGAGCACCAGCACGCGCGCACGATTGCTGGACACGGCCGGGCCGTGCTGCACCAGCCGCTGCAACAGCGGGAGGGCGAATCCCGCCGTTTTGCCGGTGCCGGTTTGCGCTTCGGCCATGACGTCCTTGCCGCTGAGTACCGCAGGAATTGCCTTGGCCTGCACGGGGGTGGGCGTCTGGTAATTGAGATCCTGCAAGTTCCGCAGTAACGGATCGATCAGGCCGAGCGAGGCAAAAGACATGGACGGGTAGCTTTCGGGCGAAAACCGCAATTCTAGCGGCTAACTAACAGTTAGCTAACGGTTAGCTAACCGTTATCCAGCGGTTGAGTTCCAGCGGTTAGTGTGCCGATCGCCTCACGCATGAATGTCTCGACCTGCCAGGCCCCGGCGAATCGCCACTCCGTCAGGCAGCGTTCGCCGCGGATTGTCCGGTGTAACGCTTGCCCGGCGCGCTGTGGCTCAGACCGCCCGACATCCGTCGACGCGCGGCGTCGTACGCGGTCCACTCGTCGCCGTCTTGCAGCGGCGGGATGGTGACGGCTTCCCCCTGATCGAGTCCGGACAGCGCCGCGTCGACCAGATCGGCCGACGTCATCAGCCATTCCTGCGGCAACTCGCTGTGCGACTTGCCTGCCACATCCCAGAACTCGGTGACGGTCGCGCCCGGGAGCACGGCCTGCACGCGCACGCCCGTGTCGGCGAGTTGGTGCTGCAACGATTGCGAGAACGCGAGCACGAAGGCCTTCGAGCCGCCGTACACGTCGTTGAGCAACTCGGGGGCGATGGCGACGATGGAGGCGATGTTGATCACGGTGCCGCGTGCGCGCGACACGAAGCCCGGTACGGCAGCGTATGTCAGGCGGGCGAGCGCGGTGATGTTGACTTCGATCATGTCGGTCATTTGCTCGACGTTCGCGTGCAGCAACGGGGCGACGGCGCCGAAGCCGGCATTGTTGACGAGCGTGTCGATGGTGGCGTCCTCACGCAACCGCGCTTCGACGATGGCCTGGCCTTCGCGGGTCGAGAGGTCGGCGCTCAGAATGTCGACGTGACGACCGGTCTCGGCGTGGATGCGCTGGGCGACATCTTTCAGACGCGCCGTGTTGCGAGCGACGAGGATCAAATCGTGTCCACGGCGGGCGAGACGGTCGGCGTAAATGGCGCCGATGCCCGACGACGCGCCGGTGATCAGGGCGGTGCCCGGGGTCGCTTGAGTGGTATGGCTCATGGTAATTCCAGTTCCTGTTCGAGAGGTCTTCGGGGCGTTGGGTCTTTGGACGCCGGTGGCGTCGTCAGACGGTGAGACGACGGCGATGCCATGTCGCCTCGTCGATGCCCTTCAGTTTGGTACGCGCGTGAACTGTCTCAAATGACTGGAAAACCTCTTTTTAAGACAAATTTGTCCGACACCTGTGCGGAGCGCCGACTACAATCGACGCATCGGTCGTCCGTCGCGTGGCGTTCTGGTCGTGCGTGGGCGATGGCTCGTATGCCGACGCGCGTGCCAGCCACTCGGCATCGAACGGCGATCTTTCCGCGCCAGGCATCCACCTTTTCAGTCATGACAAAACGTATCGCGTTGGTGGTGTATCCCGGGTTCCAGATGATTTCGCTGGCGGCCATATCGGTGTTCGAGATCTCGAATTTCGGGCGCGACGAGCCGCTTTACGAAGTGCAGATCGTCTCCGTCGACGGCGGTCTGGTAAAGGACTCGGCCGGTATTTCGGTCGCGACGGAAGTCATCGGGCGACATCACTACGACACGGTGCTGGTGGCGGGCGCGACGTATGTCGTGCCGACGGAGCCGGAACTCGTCGACGCGCTAAAACGCCTCGCACCCACGGTGCGACGCATCGGCAGCATCTGCTCGGGCGCCTTCGTGCTCGCCGACGCCGGTTTGCTCGATGGCCGGCGCGCGACCACGCACTGGGGGCAGGCCGCAGCGTTGCAGCAGCAGCATCCGGACGTGGTTGTCGAGGACGACCGTATTTACGTCAACGACGCAGGGGTATGGACGTCGGCCGGCATGACGGCGGGCATCGATCTGGCGCTCGCGTTGGTGGAGGCCGATTACGGCAGCGAAATCGCCCGTGAAACGTCGCGTATGCTCGTGGTGCACTACCGGCGTACGGGCGGGCAGTCGCAGTTCTCCACGCTCTCGACGCTGGAACCCACGTCGGATCGGGTGCGCGCGGCGCTGGCTTACGCCCGCGAGCACTTGCGCGAACCGCTGTCGGTCGAGCAACTCGCCGCGCAGGTGCATTGGAGCGCGCGCCACTTCAGCCGGGAGTTCACCTCCCAGACGGGACTCACGCCGGCGAAGGCCATCGAGAAATTGCGCCTTGAGGCCGCGCAGGCGTTGCTCGAAGCCGGAGAGTCGTCGATCTCACGCGTCGCGAACGTGACAGGGTTCGGTGACGACGAACGCATGCGCCGCGCGTTCGTGCGCACACTCGGCAAGCCGCCGCAGGCATTGCTGCGCGAGGCGCGCGAGCGCATGCGTGCCTGACCCTCTGCCGGCGGGACACGCCGCATCCCCATGTCATGCGTCTTTCGGACGCGGCTCACGAGGATCTCGCTCGTAACGCTGAGTCGCCGTTCGTCGGCCATCGCCTTTGTAAGCGTTTCATGAACGATACGTTTTCGGCGGTGCGCCTCCCGATGTCTCGCAAATTGAGCTATTAATTCTTTCTAAATCAATGATTTAGGTCGTCTGGCACGGAATTCGCGTATGTGAATCGTGTATGGCGAAGCGCCAACCCGGATTCTCCGCAGGCAGTTGGCAAAGGATGCCTGTGCCTCGATGCACGGGCGGGTCTCCTATTGCCCGCGTTTTCCGCTGATGCGCGCTCGTCGTAACGCTGCACTTTCTGGCGGAGTGCGGCGTGTTCCGAAGTGAGTGTGTGCGCGGGGAGGGGACCATGAACGGGTTCAAGGCGACTTTGGTAGGGGCTGCCGCAGCGGCGATGCTGTGCGGCATTTCGATTAACGCATCGTACGCGGCCGGTGGTGGGGGTGGGCGCGGGGGTGGCGGCGGTATCGGTTTTGGCGGTGCCGGCGGCAGCGGTAATGGTCTGGGCGCGTTCGGCGGCCCCAGCGGTCCGGGCGGCGGCATCGGTATCGGTGGTGCTGGCGGTTGCGGCTGCGGTGGCCACAGCGGCGGCGGCCACGGTGGTGGCGGCGGTGGTGGCGGTGGTGGCGGCGGTGGTGGCGGTGG
>NZ_CABPSB010000028.1 GCF_902459655.1 Pandoraea anhela | reverse complement strand
GATGTCTTCTTCCATCGCCTTGCTCATCGTCTTTTCCTCGATTATGACTTGAGCAGGTTTTCACTGGGTCAATACATGAGCGGAATTTGATGTTCTGCCGGGCAATGGAACACATCTTGGAACTCGATGCTGACAAGACGTGGGACGACGTGCGAGCGACCATTAGCGACGAGCAGGTCCAACAAATCCACCAGGTCGTAGCCGACTTATGGCCGATTGATACCAATTTGTCAGAATTGTTACCCCGGCCTCGTTCGGACACATTTCGGGCCGTCTACATGGGGGCACTCGAAGCGCGGTCGGCGAATAGTACGGTCGTAGGCATGCTGGGCTTCTTCGACGAAATTGTTATAGCGAATCCCTTCCAGAATCCTGCAATTCTTCAACCCGAATTCAGTCCGACCAAATCGCCGGACTCACACAAAGTCAATACGGTTGAGAATGTTCTGCTAATGCTCGCGCTTTGGCCCTTTATCGCTCACGGCATCGTCCATGTGGTCCCGGACATTGGTGACTACGACGTGGAATTCGCACGGGCCTCGATGAAAGCTGCGGAGGAGCGGACTAAGGGACCTGATGAGGTCGTTGCCCGAGAAGACCTCCGCCGAATGTGGTCGATGAAATACAAGACCTTGGTCGCATTAAATCGAATGCCCGAAGGAGCATTGGCGGCTCATTTCAGAGCCGAGCAGCGCGGAGCGTCCCGAGAAGAAATCGAAGCGCTGGTCACTGCTGCGAAGGAAATGATTGCCGACGACCCATACGCCGTGCTGGTGCCCTGCGCGGATAACAAGCGTGGAAGCTTCCTTGTACAAAAGGGATTTGCGCTTGAATCGGGGATGTTCTTCGCGGCGCTAACGGGCTCGGTACTGTTCACGGACTACCACTCGCTCTGGCAGCACGCTCATAGACACGCAACTGAGCACCTAGGGCAGACAGCTACTGACCTTCGCCAAATCATACGAGCATGCCAGGCCATCGAACTCCCCGTGGACGTGAGCGCAGAACTGCTTTTTGAGGCCAGGGAGACTGGTAAGTCCGAGTCGTTGCGAGCCGTTATGCGAGACATCATTTCGGCCACGCGTGAGAATTTTGCTTCCGTTAGCGTGCTGGAACTAGCAGGGCGGTTAGACCGTGCGAGAGAGACAACAAACGCACAGTTAGCTGCCATGCCAGGCGATGTGGTGGCACGAATACAGGCCTCATTTCCATTAGGTGGATTTCATAGGGCCGCGATTTGGCGACACTTGCTCACATTCGGGCAAGCCCAGAACATCGCACCTATCCCCGCGGCATTTCTCGTGAAGTTTTACGCCAAGCCCAAAACAACAGGCACCGGAAACACGATGCTGCGGCAGAACTGACTCGGCGGGTTATGACGGGTGACTATCCATGCCCGCGCATGTGTGAGTGCACGCCTGCAACGCGACATCTCGAAGCGCTGACTCCTAGCCGTCTTGGGCGGCACGGACCATTGTCATCCGGGAGCGATACTTCAAATATCGCTCAGTCATTGCAATCGACTGGTGCCCTAGTCGACACAATAGTGACCTGTGACGCTCAAAAATCCAGCAGCAACTACAGGCAGATATCTGCTGCATAAAAGGCTCTTAGTCCGGTCATAGGCATTTTTTTGCCCGTTATGCTAGGGGGCTAACCCCGTTGACCTGCGTTGCCCTTGGTTATGCGACCGATTTCAGTGCCCTCAGTGTCAGGAAATCGGCCTTCGTCCGTCTGCGGTTCCGAATTTGCGCGCACTCGGGTTGGATGCGTCAGTGTTGCCGCGTTATTCGTTTTTTAGTTTTACGCGGTAGAGCCACGTGCCGGGCAATGTGGCGTTGAATCTGGTCGCGGAAGGTATGCAATTTGGATAAACCCAACCAACACGAGGGCCTATCAAACCGCAACGCGGCATGACAGGACAGGGGAGGCTTCATTATCCGTGTCGGATGTCCATACCTCCCGATATTCTGGGGGGGATGTCTATACCGCTCTATGTGCGGGTGAACAGGAAGTTCATCACGTCGCCGTCCTGCACCACGTATTCCTTGCCTTCGGCGCGCATCTTGCCCGCTTCCTTCGCGCCTTGCTCGCCCTTGTACTGGAGGTAATCGTCGAACGCGATGGTCTGCGCGCGGATGAAACCGCGCTCGAAGTCGGTGTGGATCACGCCGGCCGCCTGCGGGGCGGTGTCGCCCACGTGGATCGTCCACGCGCGCACTTCCTTCACGCCTGCGGTGAAGTACGTCTGCAAGCCCAGCAACTTGAAACCCGCGCGGATCACGCGGTCGAGCCCCGGCTCTTCCATGCCCATGTCGGCCAGGAATTCCGCCTTGTCGGCATCTTCCATGTCCGCAATCTCCGCCTCGATCGCAGCGCAAACGGCAACGACCGGTGCGTTTTCGGCTTCGGCGTACTTGCGCACGGCGTCCAGATGCGGATTGTGCTCGAAACCGTCGTCCTTCACGTTCGCGACATACATCGTCGGCTTGGCCGTGATCAGGCAGAACGGCTTGATCAGCGCCAATTCATCGTCCGACAGCTTGAGCGAGCGCACCGGGCGGGCTTCGTTCAGCACCGGCACCACCTTCTCCAGCACCGCCACCAGTTTCGCCGCTTCCTTGTCGTTGCCCGACTTCGCCGCCTTCGAATAGCGTTGCAGCGCCTTTTCGACGGTGCCCAGATCGGCCAGCGCCAGTTCGGTATTGATGACCTCGATGTCCGAAATCGGGTTCACCTTGCCGGCCACGTGGATGACGTTCTCGTCTTCGAAGCAGCGCACAACGTGCGTGATGGCGTCCGTTTCGCGGATGTTGGCGAGGAACTGGTTGCCCAGCCCTTCACCCTTCGATGCGCCAGCCACCAGGCCGGCAATGTCCACGAACTCGACCGTCGCCGGCATGATGCGCTCCGGCTTGACGATCTCGGCCAGCTTGGCCAGACGCGGGTCCGGCACTTCCACCACGCCGACGTTCGGCTCGATGGTGCAGAACGGATAGTTTTCGGCAGCAATGCCCGCTTTGGTCAGCGCGTTGAAAAGGGTCGACTTGCCGACGTTGGGCAAACCGACGATGCCGCATTTGAGGCTCATGCTAAATCCTGTCTGGTCCGATAAATGCGCGCCGACAAATGCACCGTGGGCACCCTTGAGCGGGCTAGTGATTGCGTCGCGGAAAGTCCGCTATTGTACCCGTTCTACCTCCAACAGCGCCTTTATCGGTCAGCCCCGCGGCGCCCGCCCCCCGCCCCGTCCGGACAGGACGGCCTCCCCCCGACAGCCATCCGCGCCGTCGGCGCTCGCCGTCAGCCCCGCCCGGGCACGTCAGCTCAATTGCTTCGCCGAGAAGGTGTCACATCTGCGCATGTCGCCCGTTTGCAGCCCCTGCCGCAGCCAGTGCACCCGCTGGGCGCTCGTGCCGTGCGTGAACGACTCCGGCACCACGCGACCCTGCGACTGCTGCTGCAAACGGTCGTCGCCAATGGCCGCCGCCGCCCGCAGGCCCTGCTCGATGTCTCCCGGCTCCAGCAACTGATCGTTGGCCCTGGCCGCGTTGCTCGCCCAGACGCCCGCGAAGCAGTCGGCCTGCAACTCCAGCCGCACCGATAGCGCATTGGCCTGTGCTTCGCTCACGCGACGTCGCATTTCGTCGAACTTCTCGGAAATCCCGAGCAGATTCTGGATGTGATGGCCCACTTCGTGCGCAATCACATAGGCCTGCGCGAAGTCGCCGCCGGCGCCGAAGCGTTGACGCAGTTCGTCGTAGAACTGGAGGTCGATATACACCTTGCTGTCGCCCGGACAATAGAACGGCCCCATCGCCGTCTGACCGGTGCCGCAGGCCGTAGGCGTCGCGCCCGAGAACAGCACCAGCTTCGGCGCGACATATTGACGACTGATCTGTTGCGGGAACACCGTTGCCCAGGTGCGCTCGATGTTGCCGAGGACCTTGCGGGTAAAGACCGTTTTCGGATCGTTGGCCGGCGTGGCATTCGGGTTGGACGGGGCCTGTGACTGGGTCTGCCCCTGAATCATCTGTGAGCCCTGAATGACCACGCGCGGGTCGATCCCGAAGAAATACGAGGCGGCGAGTGCCACGACGATCGTACCGATGCCGATGGTCGTGCGTCCGCCGAAACCGCTTCCCCGGCGGTCCTCCACATTCTGACTGTCTTGTTCGTTGTCGAGGCGCACGACGTTGGCTCCGCAGGAAAATTGACCGGACCGGCGCAGACGAACGACGCCGCCGCGCATCGTTTTGCAGTATAGCAACGCCCTAATGTCACTTCCCGAACGACGCCCCGCGTTCGAGCACGCCGTCACTCGCGATACAAGGCCGCCGTGCAAAGGGCGACCGGGTGGCTCACCGGCAACCGTCCGCCTGCGAGGAGAAGATCGCCGTCGTCGAGAAGCGTGGCCGAGTGGGTGAAGCGGGGCTCAGGCAGGTCGACGCCGATTTCCCACCGGCCGGTGTCCGGGTCGTAAATTTCGGTGGTGCGTGCGGGAACGGGGTCGCCGATCGAGGCGTTGCCGGCAACCAGCACCCGCCCGGAGACGAGGAGGGACGTGGAATGGGCCACGCGGCCATACGCCATTTCGACCGCCGGCTCCCAACGGTCGGTAGCAGGATCGTAGACGATCGACGACGCGATGCCGGGGTCGAACGGTGCGAACGCGCCACCGGTGATCAGCACCTTGCCGGAGCGCAGCCGTGTTGCCGTATGTTGCATGCGGCCTCGCGGAAGCGAGAGCGCATCGCGCCACGTATCGCGCACCGGATCGTAGATTTCGACGGTGGCTGTCGCAACGGCATCCGTGCCCCGATAGCCGCCGACCACCAGCACCATGCCCGAGAGCAGCAGCGTAGCCGTGTGGTTCATGCGCGCATGGCGCATCGGCGCTGCGCGATGCCAGAGGCCGTCGCCCGCATCGTAGCGCTCCGCGCCGTCGAGCACGTGTCCCTGACCATCCCGGAGATGGTTGCCGCCGCATACGAATACGTCGCCGTTGCCGAGCGTCACGGTGCCGAACGAAAAGCGTGGGTCTGTCATGGACCCGGCGGCAGTCCACGTGTCGGAGGCCGGGTCGTAGCGCTCCACACTGCGTTGAGACGCGCCCGTGCCATCGTCGCCCCCGATGGCGATCGACTCGCCGGACGGGAGCACGGCCATGCCGTGACCGCTGCGCGCCGTGCGCATCGGCGCCAATAGTGCCCATGTCCCGGATGTCGGGTCGTAACGCTCAGCCGAATTCAGCGTGGCGTTGACCGATCCTTGGCGGCTCCCGTGCACCGGGTCCCAGGCGAGCACGCCGTCGGCGCCGCCCGTGACCATGACGCCGCCATCCTGCGTGCGAATGGCGGTGTGGCCGGCGCGCGCGTGGCGCATCGGCCCGGTTTCGACAACGGCTTTGGCGGATGTTGGCGGAATCATGGTGTCAGCCCTCGTACGATGCGCCGTTCGCGGGGTTTCTCGCTACGTTTTTCGAGGTTTCCCACGCTTTTTACCCTTCTCACCCTCCTCACCTTAGGCGCCGGGGCGGCGGGCAGCAACTGTCATCCTTGACAGTTGCGCCGGGCGGGGCCTGCCCCCGGTGTCACGCCGCATGCGACAATACGGCTCCTCGACCTGAACACGGATCGTGCGCGCTTTGTCGCCGCCGATTGCCTTGCATGTCCCAAAATCTGACCCACGACATTGTCGTCGTCGGTGGCGGTCTGGTCGGAAAGGCCGCCGCCTTGCACCTTTCACAGGCTCGCCTGTCCGTCGCCTTGCTCGCGCAGCCGGCCGCGCCCGCGCCGAGCGCAGGGGACCGGTGGGACGCCCGTATCTATTCCCTGTCGTCGAGCTCGCAAGCGCTCTTCGAACGCATGCGCGTCTGGCAGGCTGTCGATCCTGCACGCGTGAATCCCGTCTACGACATGGAAGTGTTCGGCGACGAGCGCGGCAGCCTTCATTTCTCCGCGTATCAGGCCGCAGTGCCGCAACTCGCGTGGATTGCGGAGTCGTCGAACCTGGAGCGCGCACTGGACGCGGCGCTGCGGTTTTCCCCGCAAGTCCAATGGCTCGACGCCCGCGCCGAGGCGCTCGAAGTCGACGCCGCCGCCGCGTCGGTCCGTCTGTCGGACGGCAAGACGCTGCGCACCTCGCTCGTGGTCGGCGCGGACGGCGCGCGCTCGTGGGTACGCAGCACCGCGGGACTGGACGGCTCGGTGCGTCCCTACGAACAACTCGGTGTGGTCTGCAACTTCCGTGCGGAACGTCCTCATCGCGATACCGCGTTCCAATGGTTCCATGACGGCGAGATCATCGCGCTCCTGCCGCTGCCCGATCAGCACGTGTCGCTGGTCTGGTCCGCTGCCGACGATCATGCGAAGCATCTGCTGGCGCTTGAGCCCAAAGTGCTGGCCGAACGCGTCGGCACCTTCTCCCACAGTGAACTCGGCGGCCTCACGCCGGTCTCAGCGCGCGCTCAGGGATTTCCGCTTGTGCTCGCGCAGGCCAAACGGCTGATCGCGCAGCGCGTGGCGCTGGTCGGCGATGCGGCGCACGTCGTGCACCCGCTCGCCGGGCAAGGCATGAATCTCGGTCTGCGCGATGTGGCGGCGCTCGGCGACGCGCTCGCCGCGCGCGAATCGTTCCGCGATTGTGGCGATGCGGCGGTGCTGCGTCGTTATGAACGGGCTCGCAAGGAAGATATCGGCAGCATGGCGTTCACGACCGACGGCCTGCACAAGCTGTTCGCGACGAGCAGCCCGCTCGCGAAGTTCGTACGCAACGCGGGGCTCGACAGCGTGAACATGCTGCCCTTCGTCAAGAAATTCCTGATCGGCCGCGCCCTGGGCTGACCCCTTCGGGCGTGAGCGCCGGCACTTCCGGTGATGACCGGAAGCGTCGGCCGCGCCTCTCGATCGACACACTTCTGGAGATATTCGATGTTGCAACGTTATCGCGCCGCGGCATTTGCCGGGCTGGCCCTCGCCGCCGTTTGCGCAGCGACTTTCACGACGCCTGCCGTCGCGCAAAACAAGCCCGACGCCAAGCTCAACGACGTGAAGGCGGCCGTGCAGAAAACGCTCGGCGACGACGCCCCGGTCAAATCGGTGGCGCGCACACCGATCCCGGGCCTGTTCGAAGTGTCCGTCGGCGGCGAGATCATGTATGCCGACGAGAAGGCGCAATACGTGATCCTCGGCGGTAATCTGATCGATACGAAAACGCGCCAGAACCTGACGGAAGCGCGTCAGTCGGAACTCAACAAGGTCGACTTCAGCAAGCTGCCGTTCGAGCGTGCTTTCAAGTACGTGAAGGGCAACGGCAGCCGCAAGATCGCCGTCTTCTCGGACCCGAATTGCCCGTACTGCAAGGCGTTCGAAGCAACGCTCAAAAATTCGATCGACAACGTCACCGTCTACACCTTCCTCTACCCGGTGCTTGGCCCGGATTCGGACGCCAAGTCGAAAGCGGTCTGGTGCGCGCCGGACCGCCTCAAGGCATGGCACGACTGGATGCTGGACAAGAAGGCGCCGCCGGTCCCGACGGCCAAGTGCGACGACAAGCCGGTCAAGGATAACTTCGCGCTGGGTCACGAACTCAACATCACGGGCACGCCGACGATCATTCTGTCCGACGGCCGTCGCCTGCCGGGCGCCGTGCCCGCCGCGGATCTGGAAAAGGCGCTCGCCGCCGTCAAGTAATCACCGGACCCGGGTCGGGCCGACTGCCCGACCTTTCCCCCATCAAGACGCCGCCACCTCATGACAGCCCCGTCCGCTCAACCCGCCGTCCGGTATGCGATCGTTCCGAAATCGCCCGCCGCCCATCTGTTCGAAGTGACCGTCACGGTCTCGAACCCTGCCCCCGAAGGCCAGCGCTTCACGCTGCCGGCATGGATCCCGGGCAGTTACATGGTGCGCGAGTTCGCCCGCCATATCGTGACGATCGGCGCAACGTGCCGTGGCCGCAAGATCGCGCTCGACAAGCTCGACAAACACACCTGGCAGGCCGCGCCCTGCAAGGGCACCCTGATCGTGACCTACGAGGTCTACGCCTGGGACCTGTCCGTTCGCGCCGCGCATCTGGACGACACGCACGGCTTCTTCAACGGCACCAGCGTGTTCCTGCGTGTGGAAGGGCAGGCACACGCGCCTTGCGAGGTCGATATCCTGCGTCCGCGCGGCGCTGCATTCAAGGCATGGCGCGTGGCGACTGCGCTGGCACCTGCCGAGGGCACGGCGGCGCTCGATTTCGGGCGCTATCTGGCGGTCGATTACGACGAGCTGATCGATTCGCCGGTCGAAATGGGAACGTTCGTGCACGGCACCTTCAAGGCGTGCGGCGTGACGCATGAGGTCGCCATCACGGGACCGGTGCCGAACCTCGATCTGGATCGGTTGCTGCGCGACATGAAAAAGATCTGCGAGGCGCAGATCCGCCTGTTCGAGCCGGGCGCAAGTTCGCGCTCGCGCGTGCCGATGTCGCGTTACGTCTTCCTGCTCATGACCGTCGGCGACGGTTACGGCGGCCTGGAGCATCGCGCGTCGACCGCGCTGCTCGCCAGCCGCAACGATTTACCCGTGCAGGGGCAGGCGCGCATGAGCGACGCCTATCGCGGTTTCCTCGGTCTGGTGAGCCACGAGTACTTCCACACGTGGAACGTCAAGCGCATCAAACCGGCGGTGTTCGCGCCGTACTCGCTCGATCAGGAGAATTACACGCGCCTGTTGTGGCTGTTCGAGGGCTTCACGTCGTATTACGACGATCTGATGCTCGTGCGCAGCGGCGTGATTGCACCGGCGGCCTACTACGACCTCGTCGCCAAGACGGTGGCGAGCGTGTTGCGCGGCAGTGGACGCCTCAAGCAGACGGTGGCCGAAAGCTCGTTCGATGCGTGGACGAAATACTACCGCCAGGACGAAAACGCGCCGAACGCCATCGTCAGTTATTACACCAAGGGTTCGCTCGTCGCGCTCATGCTGGACCTGACGATCCGCTCGCAGACACGCGGCCAGAAGTCGCTCGACGATGTGATGCGCGCGCTTTGGCAACGCTATGGCCGCGATTTTTATCGCGGCTCACCGGTGGGCATTGCGGAAGATGCCGTGCAGCCGTTCTTCGAGGAAGTCACCGGGCTGGATCTGTCGGAATACTTCGCCACGGCGATTCACGGCACGCGCGATCTGCCGCTGGCGGCGGTGCTCGAACGCGTCGGTCTGACGCTGGAGGCGGTAACGCCCGAGAACGCACGCCCGGCGCTGGGCGTCAAGACGGGCAAGCGAGGCGACGACGTTACGCTCGCGCAAGTGCTCGACGGGGGCGCGGCACAAGCGGCCGGCCTGTCGGCGGGCGATTCGCTCGTGGCCATCGACGGTTTACGGGTGACGTCGGGCAACCTCGACAAGCTGCTCGAACGTTATCGTCCGGGGGACCGGGTGACGGTGCACGCTTTTCGTCGCGACGAGTTGCGCGAGATCTCGCTCACGCTCGACGCGCCGGAGATTACGCAGTATCGCCTTACCGAGACACGCGATCGCGCCGCCGCGCAGCGTCGCGAGAAATGGCTGACGGCCTGAGGCTTGCCGTCACGATGAACGTCTGATTCGAAGGCTTGCCTCGCGCGTGTTCTGAGCGCGAGGTTTCAAGCCTGCGCCGGCCCCGGCACCGATGGGTCGCGATTGTCTTCCGGGCAAGTCCGCGCCACGGCGAGCATATGCTCGATGAAGGCCTGGGTCTTGCGCGGCAGAAAGCGCCGCGACGGCGTGACCAGATGCACCGGGCTCTCCGGCAGCGACCAGTCCGGGAGCACTTTCACCAGACGACCGGAGCGCAATGCGTCCTCGGCCAGAATGTCCGTGAGCGCCGCGATGCCGCTGCCCGCCAGCGCCATCTCCTTGACCATCCCCATGCTGTTGACCTGAATCGCGCCGTGCATGGTGATGTCCATGCGCTGGCGGCCCTTGTGCAGCGTGTCGGTGTTGAACAGCCGTCGGGCCCCTTGCAGGATGACGAAGCGGTGGCCCGCCAGTTCGTCCGGCGTGCCGGGCAGGCCCGTGCCGCTCAGATAAAGCGGGCTTGCATAGAGGCTGCGCGTGAGCCGCAGCAGCGGACGCGCCACGAGCGTAGAGTCGGAGAGCTGGCCGGCGCGAATGGCGACATCCACCCGCTCGGCAATCAGGTCGACATGGCGCGAACTCAGGTCCACGTCCACGGTGATTTCAGGAAAGGCGGTGCAGAAGGTCGCAAGCGGCACGGCCAGCCACTGGGCAGCGAAGTCGGCGGGTGCGGTGATGCGCAGGCGCCCGCGCGGCTTGCTCGACATTTGCGAGGCGAAGTCCCGCGTCTCTTCCACCTCCTCCAGAATCGGCAGGCAGCGCTCGTAATAGGCTTCGCCGACTTCCGTGAGCTCCAGCCGGCGCGTCGTCTTGTGAAGCAGTTTCGTGCCGAGGCGCGACTCCAGCCGCGAGAGGCGGCGACTCACCGTCGCCTTGGGTAAATCGAGCCGCTCGCCCGCCCTCGTGATGCTGCCCGAGCGCACGACTTCCGCGAAGATCAGCATGTCATTCAGATCGTCAATCATCGCGCGCGCTCCTTGGTGACGCGGTCATTCATCGAAATTTCATTTGCCGGGCATTGTTCCAAAATAGGAACAAACAATTCGATTTTACCGGCTTGTTTCATTTTTCGGGGTAACTAGAATTCATCTCAAGCCGCCGCGTGATTCACGGCACCCCCGAACGGGGGCCTGGCGCGCACGGATTTTTCGAACTTTCGGGAACACCCCCGGCTCTGGAGCCAGTGAAATGACCACGATTCTGCAAATCAACTCCGCCGCCCGTTCGCAAGGCGCCAATTCGACCACGCTCGCCAACGAATCCGTTGCACAACTGGTCGCCAAGCACCCCGGCGCCAAGGTCGTCGTGCGCGATCTGCTGGCCGACGGCGTGCCGCACCTCGACGAAGCCGTGATCGGCGCGTTCTTCACGCCGGAAGAGCAGCGCTCGGATGCGCATAAGGCCATCATCGCCCGCAGCGACGAACTGATTGCCGAAATTCAGGCAGCCGACTACGTCGTGTTCGGCGTGCCGCTTTACAACTTCCAGGTGCCCACGCAGTTGAAGTCGTACTTCGACTGGATCGCCCGTGCCCGCGTGACCTTCCGCTACCGTGAAGACGGCAGCGTGGAAGGCCTGATCCAGGGCAAGAAGGTGATCGTGGCATTCGCGCGCGGCGGCAACTACAAGGACACGCCTGCCGACAGCCAGACCCCGTACATCAAGACGATTCTGGGTTTCCTCGGCATGACGGACGTGACGTTCATCTTCGCCGAAGGCCTGTCGCGCGGCCCGGAATCGGCTGCCGCCGCCTTCGCAGGGGCTCGCGAAGCGATCGCCGCCCTGTAATCGTCGTCGCTGTCTCCCGCACGCGCAGGTCCTCTCATGGCCGATCCGACGCCGCGGCACCCGCGTCCGACCCGACGTCCGGCTGCCCATGCCGACGCGAGCGCCATGCCGCGCGTGCTTCCCGTCTCTCGTCCCGGTCGTTGTGCGGCCGCGGCGGGAGCGGGGGTTTTCGATCAGGTCGAGCACACGGATCCGTTCCTCTCGCTCGATGTCTTCCGTCGCCAGGGCGCGTGTATTCCGCCGCATCCGCATGCCGGGTGTGTGGTGGCGACCTATCTTTTTGCCGACGCTACGGCCGCGTTGCGCTGCCGTCATGCCCATGGTGGCGACGACCTGCTGCATCCCGGCGATCTGCTCTGGCTCGAAACTAACTGCGGTACGGTGCACGAAGAAGCGCCCGAAAGTGCGAGCGCGTCGGTGCGGGGAGTGCGATTGATCGTCAATCGTGCCGGGCGTCATTCGCATGGTGCGCCGTCACAGACGGTCGTGCCGGCGGATGCGATGCCACGGTGGCGCGAGGGCGACGTTGCATTGACGCTGGTTTGCGGGCGTTGGGGCGATCGTGAAACGGCGCATGGGGATCGTGAGGGCACCGATCAAGGCGCGCGCACCACATTGCTGCAACTGGACTGGCACGCGGACGCGCTGCGCACGCTCGAGATTCCTTGCGACGGCCGCCGGTGGGTGGCCTTGATCGCACAGGGCGAAGCGGCGGTCGCCGGTCATGCGATGCGCGCGGAGGGTGGGGGCGCTGAAGCGTTGTCGTTACCGCCGGGTGTCTGGCAACTGGCTGGACGCAACGGTGCGCGGCTGATGCTCGCCGGCGGTGAGCCGCTGGGCGAACCCGTGGTCTATCGCGGCAACTTCGCCGCGCGCGACGAGGGGGATCTCGTCGCTTTGACGCGTCGCTATCAGCAAGGGGCGATGGGGGTGTTGGGGCCGGTGTGCGAGCAACACGGATAACCCCATCATCATCCCTGGCAATACGTCCGACCGACGACGAAAGGCGTTGAGAAACGCATCGCTATCGTGTGCCGGCACCGTGTCGTCACGGCGGCGATATCACTGCGTGACGCCAGCGTCGGCGAGTGCCTTGAGGATGCGGTCGATTTTGATGGCGTTGTTGTATGTCGCTTTTTCCGTATCGCCGCCAACACCGCCGTAATGCAACCCGACGATCATGCCGTCCGACAGCCGTACGATAGGCGAGCCTGAATTGCCTCCCCATGTCGACGCGTCGTACGAGAATTGCTGCGGATCAAGGCTGGGATTGACCAGCAGCATACCCGGTGCAATGCGTTCGGCGGGGAAGGGAACCTGACTGTCCGGAAGCTTGAACATGGTGTCGATCTGCTTTTCCGACAGATAAGTGCAGTCCTCGCCGGCTTCAGCGCCGGAGCAACTCACGGGGCGCGCCGGGTAGCCGATCACGGCCACACGAGAGCCTTCTGTCAGATTGAACTTGGGCGCCATCGGCGCTGCGGGCGGCAGCGCGTTGTCTTCAGTGCGCAGAATGGCGTAATCGTTGTTTTCCCCGTCTTCACCGACGGCTTCGATGGCCACGATGCGCACATCTCGTGGCGGCGTGCGAGCCGCGCAGCTCGAATACTCCAGCGGAAACGATACGAGAAGCAACTGCTTGTCATACAGACGCCACTTCCCCTGACTGTCGATGTACGCGTACTTTTTCAGCACGTGTCGATTCGTCAGAATGTGCGATTTGCCCACGACGAAGGCGGTCGCACCAACGCTCATGTATTCCGGTTTGGCGTTGGCGCTTGGTTGGTAATACTGGAAGATTACGCCCACACTGCGGGCGACCGTGACGAGAGGGGACGCCACGTCGCTGATGTAGTCGCGCCAACTGTTCCAGGCCATCATCTTGTCGTCCGCCCACGGTGCGCCGGAGCATAACCCGTACACGGGGCGCGTCACGGCACGGATCGTTTCCGCCGTCTTCTTCAATTCAGAGAGCGATGTCGGCGTATCCCCTTGCAGGGCACGTGTGGCTGCGGCAATGTTCTCTCGGGCCTCACCGATGTCCTGAACCTTCGCGGTGACGGCCGACGACTGGACGTTCTTCTTCCACGCGGCTTCCTCTTTTTGCAGCGCCTGATCCTGCTTTATCAACTGTGCTCTAACGTTAAGCGAGGTCGCTTCCTGCAACGCCTGAGTGACGACGGGAGTGGCAACACTCACGGCTTGGGATTGTGCCGTAGCGTGAGAGGCGCAGCCCGCCATGAGAGTGCCCATCACGATCAAAAAGGAGGGGCGTCTCATGGTTTCCAAGCCTCCGGAACGGCGCGTACCGCTGCATCGGCGGCGGCATACTGCGTCTTGGCCTTGTCGAAGTCGTCCTTGAGTTCCTTGAAGAATTCCACGAGGTCAGCGATCGAAACGTGCTTGTCGTTGACGAGCGTGAACAATTGCGCCTCGGCTTCGACGAGCTTCGTGCGCAATTCCACAGGCGAGGGGCTGGCATGCAAAGCGTCGTATTCGGCGAGTTGTTCGTTCGCCAACATGCCAAGTTCCCGAATGCGGATGTCGTCATCCGCCACTGTGATACCGGCCGGTGTGAGAAGCAGTTTGCGGAACGTCGCGAGCGGACGTTGCAGCGAAGCGATCTGACGCCGATTCCAGGCGCTGGCGACGGTCGACTCCGTGAAGTCGTTGTTCATCACGACCTCGAACTTGTCATGGAACTCCCGCACATACTTACCGAAGCGTTCTTTCGCCGCCATGTCGTTGTAGGCGCTCAGCCCGGTCTGAAAGAGCGCGGCAAGCGCCTTGTAGGCAGCGACAGCTTCCGGTATCACGGCGGTAATCGCTTCGGACGACACTTCTGTCGACGCACGCCCCTTATCCCAGGCAAGCAGTCGCTGCTCCAGGTCGTCGGCACATGCCTTCACGGCATTTTTTGGAATCGTGCCGTCGGGTAGCCCGGGGACCTTGATCGGCTTGCGAAGCGCCTGGAACCTCGCCCATTGACCACCGATGGAATCGTCGCCCTCGGCGAGTACCTGCTTCAGGCCGCTGGAATAGGCCGTGTCGAACGCCATGGCAGCCCGTTCCCGGACGAAGTCGTCGGTGCCAGCACAAACGAAGCGGGAGAAGGAGCCGAGCGGGTCGTCGGCGTCGATGTCGAAGACGCGAACTTCGCCCGCCTTGACCCGACGTGTCTGCACGTAATACTCGACGGCCTCGATGCGTCGCACGCGAGGGCGCGATTTCAGCTCCGTGTCGAAGGCGCCCGCCGACGCTTTCACCGCCGCGTCGAAGCCATCGGCAGCGCTTTGCAGCGTGTCTTTACTGCGGAACTGAATGGCCGAGCATCCCGCCAGTGCGGCGATGGCCACGACGACAACGAACGACCGCGCGGCGGCAGCCCACGCGGTGACAGCGACTCCCCGATTTGCCATCTCGAACCCCCGTACGAATAGGCAAAACTGCGTGATGACGAACGTCTTCTAATTGTTTTGATGCGCGGTGTGGACACTCGAATGGCGTCCGTTCGGTGGCGCGGCGCCATGATGGCACGCATATAGGGGGCAGACAATGACGCGGGGGAGGTGAAGCGGATGTTTGAAATCAGGCTTCGGTGAACGACCGCCGCCGATCGATCACCTCCCATGTCGCGCCGTCTTCGATGTTGCGGCTACGACAACGCATGGATTACGCCGGCAAATGCCAGTCGATCGGCGGCTTGCCGTGTGACTTCAGAAAGGCATTGGCGGCGCTGAAGTGGCCGCAACCGAGGAAGCCGCGATGGGCGGACAAAGGCGAGGGGTGAGGCGCTTCCAGCAACAGGTGGCCTTGGCCCGCCAGCCATGGCGCCTTTGCCTGCGCATGGCTGCCCCACAGCATGAACACCAGCGGCCCGTGCTGGGCGGCGAGCCCCGTGAGCAGTGTGTCCGTACAGGCTTGCCATCCGCCTTTTCTGAACGGCTTTGCATGGCTCGCCGCATTGCCCGCCTCTACCGTCAGCGTCGTGTTCAGCAGCAGCACGCCCTGTTTCGCCCAGGCGTCGAGATTGCCGTGCGACGGCGGGGCGATGCCGAGATCCCGTTCGATTTCCTTGTAGATGTTGCGCAGCGACGGCGGCACACGCACGCCTCGCTGTACCGAGAACGCCATGCCGTGCGCCTGCGCGATGCCGTGGTCGTCGCCGTGATAGGGGTCCTGTCCGAGGATGACGACTTTGACGCCGGTCGGAGACGTCATGCGCAGCGCGTGGAAAATGTCCGCCGGATAGACCGTCTTGCCCGCCTCGACTTCGGCGTCGACGTACCGACACAGCGGGGCATACGCGTCGCTGTGCACGAACGGCGCGACCAGCGCCTTCCATGCGTCAGGCAACGCGTCGAATTGATCCTCGACGCGGCCCTTGAGCGGGCCGGCAACGTCGTGACCGTCGGTCGCCGCCTCGGGGGCGCTTACGGGGTCCGTGGCGGCAACCGGTGCCGGCGCATCGACAGGATCGAACAACGACCGCTGCCGGGCCTCGTGAGAGGGCGGGGCGGAAGCGGATTGCAGTGCCTTGCGTGAGCGTGATGCCATGCTTCGAGTCTTCTTGGATGTGCGGGTGTGTGACGTCGGCGACGTGCGCGCGATACGTCAGCGAAATATGTGGGAAAAAATGTGGGCAAACAGTTTGGCCCGATCTGAGAGACCGCTTAGCCGCCCAGCACCTTCTGTCGCAGACGATAGCCGCGCTGCGCCTTGCTGACGTCGTCGCTGTGCAGTTCGGGCAGCACTGCGCGCAGATCCTGCGCCAGCGCGTTGAGGATGCGCTCTGCCTGAGCGCCGAGATCGTCGTCCGGGGCGTCGAGCAGTTCCAGTTCCACCTCGATCAGCGGCTCCGTGTGACGCACGCCGTCTGCCTGCACCGCCACGTCACCCCGATCGAAGGCGATCTCCACGGCGGTGCCGTCGCCCGCGACGTAGCGCCACAGGCGTCGCAAGAAATTCGTCTCGAATTGCGCGACGACTTTCGCCCCTTCATCCCGCAGCAACGCTGCCGTCGCCGGTATCTCGCAGGCAGTGATCAGCGGCGCGAGTTCGAGCGCTTCGCCCTGCACCGCCTGTTCCCACTCGTGCCGCACATGCAGCCCGTTGCGCGCTTCGCCGACCGATTTGAGCGTTTGCAGCCATTGGCCGGGGTGGCCTTCGCGGGCGACATAACGCAGGCGTAACGCCGCTTTGGCGCGGGCAAGCGCCAGGTCCGGCGTATCGAAATAGCGATTGATGAGATGACGCTCGCCGCGGGCTTGCGCGCCGGGCAAATGGTCGAGATGGGAAATCAGCGCGTCGGCGCGCGAGGCGGGGAGGTCGCCGGGAAGGGCAAGTTTGAGTTCGCGTTCGATGGCCATGGGGCCGCTCCTGTGAAGGGGACCGCCGGGCAAGTCCGCGTCGCAACCCGTGCCGGTGCGACGCGTCTCCCGATCCCGGACGGTGTCCTGCGCAGGACACCGCGCCATCGTTCGCTGGGCAAAGGCCGGTGTGATGCGTTGCGAGACGAATCAGCGGGGCATGTCGAACAGCGTGGCGAGCGCATCGCCCGGCTCGGGCGCACGCATGAAGGCTTCGCCGACGAGAAAGGCATTGACGTTGGCCGCGCGCATGCGCACCACGTCGTCACGCGACAGGATACCCGACTCCGTCACGACCAGACGATCCTGCGGGATGTGCTTGAGCAGGCCGAGCGTCGCGTCGAGCGAGACTTCGAAGGTGTGCAGGTTGCGGTTGTTGATACCCAGCAGCGGCGTGCGCAGCGCCAGACCGGCATCCAGTTCCTTGCCGTCGTGCACTTCGACGAGCACCGCCATGCCAAGCTCGTGCGCGAGCGCTTCGAGATCGCGCATTTGCGGCAAGCTCATGGCAGCGGCGATCAGCAGAATGCAGTCGGCGCCCATGTCGCGGGCTTCGTAGACCTGATAGGCATCGATCATGAAGTCCTTGCGCAGCACCGGCAGATCGCACGCCGCGCGCGCCGCCTTCAGATACGCGGGCGAGCCCTGAAAGAACTGCACGTCGGTCAGCACCGACAGGCATGCCGCGCCCCCTTGCTGATACGACTCGGCGATCTGCGGCGGCACGAAGTGCTCGCGAATCACGCCCTTCGACGGGCTGGCCTTCTTGATTTCGGCGATCACGCCGGGCAGGCCCGCGTCGATCTTCGTGCGCAATGCGCCCACGAAGTCGCGCGTGCGCAGCGCGCTGTCGCCAACGGTCGCTTCGGCGTCGCGGCGCAGGCTCGCGAGGTCGCGCACGCGCTTGGCGGCTGCGACTTCTTCGGCCTTCACGGCCAGGATCTTGTCGAGAACGGTAGACATATCGATATTCCGGTGCAGCTGCAAGTGACGGACGTCGTGGCCGACAGGTCCGTTGTTATCGTGATGGCTTCGAGGTCTTTCGCGATGATGCCGCATAAGGCGCTGCGGCGTTGCTCCGATGCGAAAACTTAGGCCTTGAAGCGCTGCGTGAATGTGACGAATTCGTGGAGTTTGTCGCGCGCTGCGCCGCTGGCGATGGACTCGCGCGCCATCTCGATCCCGTCGCCGATCGACGCGGCGCGGTTGGCCGCATACAGCGCGGTGCCGGCGTTGAGCGTCACGATCTCGCGGGCGACGCCCACCGTGTTGTCGAGCGCTTCGATCAGCATCGTCTTCGATTCCTCGGCGCTGCCGACCTTCAGGCTGCGGTTGCTCACCATCTGCAAGCCGAAGTCTTCCGGGTGAATTTCGTACTCGGTGACCTTGCCGTCCTTGAGTTCGCCCACGAGCGTAGCGGCGCCGAGCGAGACCTCGTCCATGCCGTCCTTGCCGTAGACCACGAGCACGTGTTCTGCCCCGAGGCGCTCCATCACGCGCACCTGAATCCCCACCAGATCCGGGTGGAACACGCCCATCAACTGATTCGGCGCGCCGGCCGGGTTCGTGAGCGGGCCGAGAATGTTGAAGATCGTGCGCACGCCCATCTCCTTGCGGATGGCCGCCACGTTCTTCATCGCCGGGTGATGGTTCGGTGCAAACATGAAGCCGATGCCCACGGCGCCGAGGCACTCGGCCACCTGCTCGGGGCTGAGCATGATGTTCACGCCGAGGGCTTCGAGCACATCTGCGCTGCCCGACTTCGAACTCACGCCACGGTTGCCGTGCTTGGCGACCTTTGCGCCCGCGCCGGCCGCCACGAACATCGACGCCGTAGAGATGTTGAACGTATGCGACACATCGCCGCCAGTGCCCACGATGTCGACGAAATGCTCATCGGACGGCGCGTCGACATGATTCGCGAACTCGCGCATGACCTGCGCGGCGGCGGCGATCTCGCCGATGGTTTCCTTCTTCACACGCAGGCCGGTGATGATGGCGGCCGACATGACCGGCGAAATCTCGCCTTTCATGATGAGACGCATCAGATGCAGCATCTCGTCGTGGAAAATTTCGCGGTGTTCGATCGTGCGCTGAAGCGCTTCTTGCGGGGTAATCATTGGTCGTCTTCTCCTCTGTCGGTGTGGGCTGGTTCCGTGATATCGACGGACGCCATCAGGCGGCGATGGCGGTGCGCGGCGCCGCTTGCAGGAAGTTGCGCAGCACGGCGTGGCCATGCTCCGACAGAATCGACTCGGGGTGGAATTGCACGCCTTCGACGTCGAGCGTCTTGTGCCGCACGCCCATGATCTCGCCGTCGTCCGTCCAGGCGGTGACTTCGAGGCATTCGGGCAGCGACGCGCGCTCGATGGCGAGCGAGTGATAACGCGTGACGGTAAAGCGCTTGGGCAGATTCGCGAACACGCCCTGTTGCGTGGTTTCGATCTCGCTCACTTTGCCGTGCATGATCTGTTGAGCGCGAACCACGTTCCCACCGAAGGCTTCGCCGATGGCCTGATGGCCGAGGCACACGCCCAGAATCGGGATCTCGCCGGCAAAGCGCCTGAGCACGTCCAGGGTAATGCCGGCGTTGGCCGGGCAGCTTGGGCCGGGCGAGAGGCAGATACGCTCGGGGGCTAACGCGGCAATCGCGTCGAGCGTGATTTCGTCGTTGCGGAAGACCCGGACGTCTTCGCCCAGTTCACCGAAGTACTGGACGATGTTGTAGGTAAACGAGTCGTAGTTGTCGATCATCAGCAGCATGATGGTCTCTGTTCGTCTGGTGACAAAGGTTGTCGAACGCGTGGAATTTGCGAGTGTCCCCTGAGCGTGCCCCCACATTGACTTCGCGGTCCGCGGGGGAGGGCGCTATGGGGATGAGATAGACGTGGCGGGTTACCGCCACCAGCGCAGGGCAGCGGTCAGGGGCGACCAGAGGAGGGAGGAAGACTGATGCGACTTCATAGTGAGGCGATTGTAGCAGCATCTGCGCCGGGTCGTGGACGCGTGTCGCAAAAAGCGGTCATTCGGCGTATTTTGCGCGTCATCCGCCCGTTTCTCGCAATAATTTGCGCGTTGCCGTGTCGGCCAGTCGACGATTCTGCAACGCAGGCTGGGGGCGGATGGCCGCCGGGCGACCCCACGGGGCCGCCCGGACCCCCCCTGGCGTGTGTCGCGCTTAGCGCGCGCCGAGAATGGTCGTGAGCGCATCCGGCGGCGGCATGCCGTTGGCGCGCTCCACAATGCCCTTGTCGTTGCGATAGATGATGCCCGGGGTGCCCCGGAAGCCGAGTTCGGCCATGAGCATCTGGTTGGTCTGGAGCTTCTGCGCGATGGCTTTCGTCACGCTGCGAGCCGGCTTGATGCCGCCTTGCTTGAACTTCTGCTCGTTCTGCAAGAGCGCGGCAGACGGGTTCGAGGCGCCGAGAATGGCGGCCGCCTTCGTCACGCTGTCGGCCTTGATCACCCCCACGAGCACGTGCCGCAACTGGACCTTGCCGGCATCGACCCACGGGCGTGCCGATTCCCAGAAGCGATTGCAGTACGGGCAGTTCGGGTCGCTGAAGGTATAGACGATGCGCGGCGCGTCCTGCTTGCCGTCCAGCACCCAGGTGGAAGCCGAGAGTTTCGACCAGATCGCGTCGCCCAGCGGCTTCTCGATCAGATGAGTTACGCGCTCGACATCCAGCGGCTTGCCGTCCGCACCGATGCGGGTGCCGACGATGCCGTTGCCGTCGGGCAGCACATAGACGGCCACGGGCTGCTGGCCGGCAAGTCCTGCGAAGCCGCTCAGGTCCCGGGTCCCCGTGTCGAACGGTTGTAACCCTGTGACGCCTTCGCGCGCCAGTGCTTGCAGGATAGCGGGCTTCGGCGATGACGCCGCGGCGGGGGCGCCGGGCGCTGCCGCGGATGCCGGGGGGGCTGCATCGGCTGCGACGCCGGGTGTCGAGAGGGCGAGTGCGGTGATTGGGCCGAGGATGAAAGCGAGACGCTTGCGAACCGACATGAATGACTCCTTGGAGAGGGAAGATGCCTAAGAGGTGGCGGGGCGGGTCAAGGGGTTTGCTTGAGTCGGCCGTGCAGCGTGTCACGCAGACGCGCAGCGGTCAGCTCGCCCAGATGGGCATCGACCAGACGGCCGTTGGTATCGAAGTACAACGTGGTGGGCAGGGCGCGCGTCTCGGCGGCGCGCATGGTCTGCGACTCGGGATCGAGCAGCAGGTGATCGAACGCCAGTCCCTGCGACTTCACGAACGTCTCGACCGTGGGGGCCGCCTCGCCCTGGTTGATCATCAGGAACCGTACCTCCGGATAGTCCGCCTGCGCTTGCGCCAGCACGGGCATTTCACGACGGCAGGGCGGGCACCAGCTCGCCCACAGATTCATCACGATGGGCTTGCCGCGATACCGCTCCAGCGGCACCGGCCGACCGGCGATGTCCGTGAGGGTGAGCGTGGGCAAGGGCGGCGCCTCGCGAAGCATGAAGGTCAGACCGACCTGCATCACGCCCCAGATCGCCAGTCCGACGGCCATGCCGGCGAACATCGGGCGTCGTTGCGCCGGCCTTTGGCGCGTACGCCAGTAGGCCCAAGCCAGCGCAGCGAGAATGCCGGCCCACACGTCGAAGCCACCGTCGCCGATGGCGATGATCGACGCCGGTGCCGCTGCGTAGTCGGGCCACCAGCGCAGCACGTAGACGACACGCGCGGTGAGCAGCCCAAGCGCCAGCGCGTCGAACAGCACGCTCGCGGCGGCGCGACGCGATGCGGCGTCCGCGCTGCGCAGCACATAGCGTGCAACGATCCACGCGAGCACCGCCGCCGACACGAGGGCGGCCGTTTTCATCGGGAAAGGGCCGAGTCCGATCATGACGTCTGCGCCTCCTGCGCCTCGGGTGTCTCCGGGGACTGCCGCGCCCTGTGCGCCATGTGCGCCGCATCGAGACGACCGAGGAACGCCGCCACGCTCATCTCGCCGACCATGCGGTGCTCGCGAACCTCCTTGCCCGTGGCGTCGACGAGAATGAGCGTGGGCGGCCCCATCACGCCCCACCGCTTCATCAGTGCCTGGTCGACGGGGTCGTTTTTCGTGACGTCCGGTCGCAGCACCTGCATTTGCGCGAGGCGCGCGGCGACGGCCGGATTGGCGAACACGTTGCGCTCGATGACATGGCAACTCACGCACCAGTCGGCATAGAAGTCGATGAGCGTCCATTGCCCTTTGGCGGCGGCCTGTGCGATGCGCGCGTCCACATCCTGCGCCGATTTGACGCTCACGTAATCGACCGGTCCCGTCTTTCGTTCCCCGGCCGCTTCGGGCCCGCCTCGGCCCCCGCCGTTGCCGATATTCGCCTGGGCCAACGGCCGCATCAGCGAGTCGCTGCCGGCCGCCGCCCCCACGAGGAGCATGACCGACCACAGGCCGGTCAGCGTCGCCAGGAAAACCAGCGCCCAGCCGGCCGTTTTGCCGCGAATCGCCCATGCCCAGCCGGCGACGCCAACGGCCAGTCCGAGGCCGAGGGCGCCCCACATCGCGAGGCTGACGTGCCCCGGCAGGAAGCGGCTCAGCATCATCACGGCCATACCGACCATGACGTAGGCGAACGCGATACGCACACGCACCATCCACGCTCCCGGACGCGGCAGAATGCGCGCCCCGAACAGCGCAATCGCGAGCAGCGGTGTCCCCATGCCGAGGCCCATCGCGAAGAGCGCGCCACCGCCCATCCACGCATTGCCGGTCTGGCTGATGTAGAGCAGGGCGCCCGCGAGCGGTGCGGTCATGCAGGGGCCGACGAGCAACGCGGACAGAAAGCCCAGCGCGGCGGCGCCGAACACACTGCCGCCGGTGCGTTGACGTCCGGCAGCATCCAGCCGATTCACGATGAACGACGGCAAGCGAATCTCGAACAGCCCGAACAACGACGCCGCAAGTACCAGAAACAACGCGGCGAACGCGCTCAGCAGCCACGGCGCTTGCAGCGTGGCTTGCAGATTCGCGCCCGCGAGCGCGGCAGCCACGCCCACGCTCGCATAGGTGAGCGCCATCGTCAGAACGTAAGCCGACGACAGGCCCAGCGCCCGCATCGGCGACGGGCGATTGCCCACGATCATCGTCGAGACGATCGGAATCATCGGCAGCACGCAGGGCGTGAAAGTCAGCATGAGCCCAAGCCCGAAGAACAGCAACTTGGCCGTGATGGGATCGAGCGTGGCGAGCTTTCTGGCCGTCTCCTGATCGGCCGCCAGCGGCGTTTCGCCGGCAGCATCGTTCTGCGCCGTGGCCGCAGCAGCCGGGGCATCGGCCTCGGGTGTCTCCGGGAGCGGGGCGGCGGATGCCGGCGCGGGCTCGTCCGACGTGGCCGCAGAGGCGGTGTCGGGCAGCGTAATCCTGATGGTCTGCGGCGGATAACAAATGCCTGCCTGCGCGCAGCCCTGCCAGTGAAGCACGGCGTACTTCGACTTGAGCGCCGGCAACTTCAGCAGCAGATCGACGTCATAGTAGATCTCCGATTCGCCGAAGAATTCGTCGGAATGGCGCGTGCCGTCGGACAACGTCACCGCGACCGGATTGCCTGCATCGTCTTCCACGCGCAGCGAGTGGCGATAAACATAGTGGTCCTTAGCAATCTTGCTGCCGATGGTGATGCCGCCGTCCTCATGGCGAGGGGGCTCCAGACGCAGCACCTGAGACGCTTCGAGCACCTGCGTGCCGGATTGCCACGGCAGCGCGGCGAGGGCCGGGGTGACGCGAAGCGCACCAAACGCGCCAAGCAAAATCACAAAGATGAAAACGATTCGACGTACCAATCTGTCCTCCCTGAATCAGTCGAAGCGAGACAGAGCGTGGCCGAGGACGATTAATTGAGAGTTAACGCGCGACCGGGCGAGCAACGGCGTATCACCCGAATTCACGAAATACGTAACATGTCATGGTGCGTACAACAGTCGACAAGAGGCGTGCATCAATGCGAGTACTGCTGGTAGAGGACGATCCTCTGATTGCGAGCGGCATCGTCGCGGGGCTCTCGACTTTGGGAATTCACGTCGAAGCGAGCGCCTGCGGTGAAGCGGCGATTGCCGCACACGCGGAAAACACGTTCGACGCGCTCGTGCTCGATCTCGGTTTGCCCGATGGCGACGGTCTGGACATCATTGCCAGCGTGCGCGCGGTCGAGCCGGACGTGCCCGTGCTGATCCTCACTGCGCGCGACGGTATCGAGCATCGCATCGCGGGCCTTAATGCGGGCGCCGACGATTACATGGTCAAGCCGTTCGACCTGCGCGAGCTGGCGGCGCGATTGCATGCGCTGGTGCGGCGCACGAACGGCCGTGCGGCGCAGGTCATCGAAGCCGGGCCGTTGCGTCTCGACCCGGCGAGCGGCCTTGCATGGCTCGACGGCGCGCCCGTCGAACTCTCCCGCCGCGAAGTCGACCTGCTCGCCTATCTCGCGAGCAGCCGGGGGCGCTGGCTGTCGCCCGACATGCTGCACGTACGCCTGTATGGCATGACCGAGCGCGTCAACAGCAATGTGCTGAACGTGCATATTCACAACGTGCGTCGCAAGCTGGGGGGCGACGCCATTCAAACTGCACGTGGCCTCGGCTACCGGTTGGGATGGAGCTTGTCATGAGTCTTCGACTGCGGGCGGTGCTGATTGCCGGCGTGGCGCTGATCGTGTTGTGGATGGCGGCGGCGGGCTGGATGATGCGCGGGGTTCGCGCAAGCCTGGACGATGCGCTCGACGAACGTCTCGCAATGTCGGCGACGATGGTCTCCGGGTTGATGGCGCGCGCGGCGTTCTCGCCTCACACGGAGACGCGGGATTGGGGGGACGTGATCCGCACGGGGGCGAGCGACGGCATCGCCTGCGAGATCCGCTCGTTGCAGGGCGCGGTGCTCGCGCATACCGATGGTGGGCCGCAATCGTCGTCGCTCGCGTTGCCAACCGGCTTCAGCACGCGCGAGATCGACGGCCGGCGCTGGCGCATTTATGTGTTGCAGGACGCAGGCGGCTATCAGGTGATGACAGCCGACCGCGTGGACCGGCGCGCGGTGCTCACGCGCGACATGCTGCGCGCGGCGGGCGTGCCGTTCCTGATTGCGGTGGTGGGTGGCCTGCTCGCGCTGTGGATCGGCATCGGACGCGGACTTCAGCCGTTGGAGCGCTTGCGCGCCGCGCTGCGTCGCAAAAGGACCGACGATACGACACCCGTCGATATCGGCCGCGCGCCGACCGAGTTGCAGCCGGTTGTCGGCGCACTGAACGCATGGCTGGAGCGTCTGGCGACGACGCTGGCGGGCCAGCGGGCGTTCACCGACGGTGCGGCCCACGAACTGCGCACGCCGCTCACCGCCATCGATACGCATTTGCAGGTAGCGGAGATGACCGATGGGCGCGCGTCGAAGCTTGCGTTGCAGCAGGCCGGCGCGGGGGTGAGGCGTTTGCGGCACACGCTCGATCAACTGATGACGCTGGCGCAGGCCGAAGCGCCGGTGCATGCACAGGACAAATGCGAGTCGGTCGGCAGTGTGATCGACGACGTGCTGAGCGAATGGGGCGACACGGACCGGTTCGTCTTCCGGATGGCGGGTGTGGACAGCGGCTCGGTGTTGCCGCGCTCGATGCTCGGCACGGCGGTGAGGAACATCGTCGACAATGCGATGCGATACTCCCCCGCCGACAGCGAGATCACGCTGACTGTGCACGCCGATGAGACAAATCGTCGCTACTGCATCGAAGTGGGCGATCGGGGGCCGGGGCTGGCGCCCGAGCAAACGGCGAGACTCGGACAACGATTCTGGCGCGGCGATCAGCGACGCCAGCAGGGTGAGGGCGCGGGTCTGGGAATTTCCATCGTGCAGGCGATCGCGAGACGGTTCGATGCGCAGTTGGAGTTCGCGCCGCGCGAGGGCGGCGGTTTGCTGGCGCGGTTGTATGTGCCTGCCGGTGTTGCCGCAGGCGCTGGCGCCGTCAGCGGCAATGGATAGCACGATGGCGGCGCCGAACCGCGCGTCAGCGCCGCATCGCCCTCAGGTCGTCTCCTTCGTCTTTGTCTTCGTCGATTTGATGGCTTTCATCCCGCCTTCATCCCGCCTTCATCCCTTTCCCCGCTGCGACGCCTGCCCTTTTCGCCGCCGCTGCACGCTTGCGCGTCGGGGCGGCGGGTGTTTCGGGTGTTGCAGCCTTGCGGCTCGCGGCAGCACGTGTCGGGCGCGCACGCGGTTTCGCGCCGCCGCCGGCTTCGGCTTGCCGCTTCTGCGCCGCGTGTTCGAACACGCTGAGCACGCGTTCCAGGTCGTTTTGCTCGCCGTCCTGCAACGGCACGGCGAAGCTCAACTCTCTGACAGCCTTCGCCACCAGACGGATAGGCTCGGGCGACGCCTGGGCCAACATGTCGGGAATCGCCGCCATCGCGGCATCGGGCGCCATGCGCAGCAACCCGGCCTGACGCCGGATGATTTCGCGGAACCGCTCGATGGAAATCTCGGCGTCGCCGCGCGGCAGCGAGCGCGCGAGATTGAACTGACGCTCGTCCGCTTCGCCATGCAGGCGATGCACCCACAACAGCGCGCGAATCCCCGCTTCGAGCACGCCGCCCTCATGCAATTCGTGACGCCGGCGCGCCAGCGCCTCCTTCACGAACGCCACGTGCTCCGGCGACGTGCCCGGGTGCACGCGCACCGCCGCGCCGTCGCTGCCGTGCAGTCCCGCCAGCGCCTGCACCCACGGCTGACCGTAAATCAGCTCGAACGCCTTCTCATAACCGTCGTCGCGCACGTCGCGATAGAAATTCAGCGACTGTTCGATGGCCGTCGAGACGGCCGTCTCCAGCGCGAGGAACGGGTTGTCGGCAGACACCGGATGACGCGACGACCGCACGCGCTCCGCCTTTTGCGCGAACGGCACGGCGAACGGATTGCGATCCGACCACAGCTCGTAGCTCACGCGCAACGGATGGAGCAGACGCATCCAGTAGGCGGACGTCGGCGTCACTGCCGCGCGCACCCAGGGCTGCACGAGGCTGCGATACAGGCCGAGGTGAATGTCCGACAGATGGGCGACCGCCGCGAAACGCCGGTCGCTCTCGGTATCCGGCTGCACGATGGCGCGCACGTCCTCCACACTGCGTCGCTGAATCGACATCACGTAATCGCCGTCCGCCAGTTCACCGTGCAGCGTGTCGTCGGTCTTGTCGGCGATCTGCGCCTGATAGATCCCGGCGGGCAGCACGTCGATCAGATCGATGTTGTTGACGAACTTGCGATGTTCCTTACGGCCTGTGCTGCCCGAGACGAAGATGCCGAGGTGGCCGATGCTGTCGTGCGTGGCGTACACGATGGTCTGATCGTGACTGAGCACCTCGGCGTCGTCGCGGTACATGTCGGTGATGAAGCCGAGCGCCTGTGGTGGCGGCGTGATGTTGTCGCCGTACGAGCAGAACACGACGATGGGCGAGCGGATGTTGCGCAGGTCGAGGCGAATGCCGTCGCTCGTAATGAGCTCCGCGCTCGTGAGCCGGTTGCCCACGAAGAGGTTGTCGACGATGTACTGCATCTCCTGCGCATTCAGGAAAACATGTCCGCCCCAGTATTTCTCGAAACCGAGATAGCGCGGCGCCTCGGTGTCGACGTTGGCGTACAGGTGGTATTTCTTGCGCCACAACGTGTTCGCCGGATCGAGGTTTTCGAAGTTCTCGACCAGCCACGCGCCGTCGAACCGGCCGTCGCCGAGGTCGCTCGTGAGCGCCGTCAACCAACTGCCGCCGAGCAGTCCACCCGAGTAACGCATGGGGTTGCGCCCGCGCCAGCCTGCCCAATAGGACAGCGGCGCGCCGGCGACGATGATCGGTCCGAACAGCTCCGGACGCATCGCTGCCGTCATCAGGATCTGCCACCCGGCCTGACAGTTGCCGATGACGGCCGGTTTGCCTGCGCTTTCCGGGTGCAGCGAAATCACCTTCTCGAGAAAGGCCGCTTCCGCGCGCATGACGTCTTCCACCGTCTGTCCCGGCACCGGATCGGGCAGGAAGCCGACGAAATAGCAGGGATGTCCGGCACGCAGCGCCGCGCCGATTTCGCTGTCGGGCTTGAAGCCCCCGATGCCCGGGCCGTGTCCGGCGCG
Source organism: Pandoraea anhela (assembly GCF_902459655.1). Lineage (GTDB taxonomy): Bacteria > Pseudomonadota > Gammaproteobacteria > Burkholderiales > Burkholderiaceae > Pandoraea > Pandoraea anhela. Next base: position 22,673 of record NZ_CABPSB010000028.1, on the reverse strand, counting down.
GGGGTCGACGACGACGAACGGCCGTGCGTTGGGCTGCGTCGGCGTGTCCTCGAGCGGCAGAATGCGCATCAGGCTGTAGTTGCAGGGGCGCTGCAGTTCGTGTCCGTCGAGGATCACTTCCGAGGCGAAGTCCAGCACGTTCGGCGCGGACTCGGCCAGATGCGCCTGATACTGATTGCCGCGCTGACGCATGACATCGGCGAACAGCACGCTGCGCTGCCACGCGTCGACGGCGTATTCGGCGGCGGCCGCCATCCATGGCAGGTTGGCCAGCCACGGATTGGCGGCGAGCCACGGTGCGTTGCCGGCGGGGGCGGCTGGCGTGGACGCGCTCGCGCGTCGGGAAGCGTTGCGTTCGAGTGCGGCGGACGATTTGGCAGGCATGGTAATGACCTCTCAGATCCGGCATGACAGCGTTGGCGAACGCCCGGCACGGCGTGACTGGCATGCCGGGCGCGAATGACGTGAATGACGTGAACGACGGAAATGTCGCAAGCGTCGTACGCGTTGCAAAACATCGCAGGCGCCGCACCAGGGGCGGCGTTTGGGCCGTAGACCGGCCAATCCACCGGGCGCGACAGACGCTACGCCATCGAACTGAGCGTGCGTCGAAAACGCCGCAGCGAAACGGCGAAGAACACCGCACCGATGGCGGCGAGCGCCACGAACTGCACCCACACGACGCCGATCCCGGCGCCACGAAACAGAATTGCCTGACCCAGTTCGACGAAGTGTGTCGTGGGCGCGGCGAGCATGACGTCCTGCACCAGCTTCGGCATGCTCTCGCGCGGCGTGTTCCCGCCCGAGAGCATTTGCAGCGGCAGTAGCACCAGAATCAGCAGCATGCCGAACTGCGGCATCGAGCGCGCGAGCGTCGCGAGGAAGATCCCCATCGAGGTGGTCGCAAACAAATGCAACGTCGCACCGAGCAGGAACAGCGCCACCGAGCCGCCGATCGGCACGTGCAGCGCGCCGCTCACGATCAGCCACAGCGACATGGCGGCCGCGATCAGCACCACCAGTCCCATCGACCAGACTTTCGCCAGCATGATCTCGGACGGTGTCACCGGCATGACGAGCAAGTGCTCGATGGTGCCGTGCTCTCGCTCGCGGATGAGCGCCGCGCCCGTGAGGATGATCGACAGCATGGTGATGTTGTTGATGATCTGCATGAGCGAGCCGAACCACGCGCGCTCCAGCGTCGGGTTGAAGCGCACACGCAGTGCGAGATCGACGGGAAGCTCGGCCGTTGCCCGGTATCGCTGGAGGAATTCGCGCACTTCCGCCGACACGATCTGCTGCACGTAGCCGCTGCCGGAGAACGCCTGACTCATGCGCGTGGCGTCCACGTTGAGCTGCACTTCGGCCGCGCGGCCGGCCAGTATGTCGCGCTGGAAGTTCGGCGGAATGTTCAGTGCGAAGGTGTACGCCCCTTCGTCCATTCCCCGGTCAACGGCGTCCGCCGTGATCATCTGCGGCATGCTGAATTGCGGCGGATAGAACGCCGAGACGATGCGTTGCGAGAGCGGCGAGGCGTCTTCGTCCACGATGGCGATGGGCGCCAGATGCAGCGTATCGGGTTGTGCGGTCGCGGCCGAGTACACCGAAGCCGTGAATGTGTAGATGATGAGTACGAGCATCATCGGGTCGCGCGCGAGGCTCCAAAGCTCCTTCACACCGAGCCGGTAGATGTTCGCGAGGTGGCGCAGCCACGGATGCCGGCGGTGCGGCGGCGCGGCGCTTGCGGGTGAGGTGGGCGCCGTCGGGGCAGAGGCGTTCGGTGTGCTCGGGCTGACCATCACTTGTCCTGTTTCTTGAGCAGCAGGATCGTGGTGCCCAGAATCACGGGCACGGCGACGAGCATCGGCCAGAAGGCGTTGCCGAGATCACCGAAGCCGAGCGCCTTGTTGAACACGCCCCGGCTGATGATCAGCATGTAAGTCGCCGGATAGATCTCGCCGATGAACCGGCCCGAGCCTTCCATCGACGGCACCGGCGTGATCATCCCGGAGAACTGGATCACCGGAATCATCGTGCCGATCATCGTGAAGAACAGGGCCGCGATCTGGCTGCGGGTAAAGGTGGACGCGAGCAGGCCGATGCCCGTGGCGACCACGTTGAAAATGAACACGGCGGTGATGAGCGTCAGAAAACTTCCCTTGATAGGCACGCCGAAGAGCGTCACGGCGATCAGCGCCATGAGCAGGAAGTTGAGCATGGCGAGCGCCACGTACGGAATCTGCTTGCCGATCAGGAATTCCGTGCGCGTGACCGGCGTGACGTACAGGTTCAGGATCGACCCCAACTCCTTCTCGCGCACGACCGACAGCGCGGTGAGCATGGCGGGCAGCATCAGCAGGAGCAGCGGGATCACGGCCGGCACCATGGAGGGCAGACTCTTCACGTCGGGGTTGTAGCGGTAGCGCGTCTCGATATCGAGCGACGCCGTGGGCTTCACGCCGAGCCGGCGCAACGACTGATCCGCAAGCCAGTTCTGATGCATGCCCTGCACGTAGCCTTGCACGGTTTCCGCGCGCATCGGCATCGCGCCGTCGATCCAGGCGCCGATCTGCACGGCCTTGCCACGTGCGACGTCGCGCGCGAAGCCCGGCGGAATCTCGATGGCCAGCGCCAGTTCGCCGGCGCGTAGCCGACGGTCCATGTCGTCGTAGTCGGTGATCGGCGCCTGCTCGATGAAATAGCGCGAGCCGGCGATGTTGAGCGCATAGTTCTGGCTCAGGGTCGTCTGGTCGCGATCGAGTACGGCGTAGCGCAGGTCTTCGACGTCCATGCTGATGCCGTAGCCCATCACGAGCATGAGCACGAGCGAGCCGACGAGTGCGAGCGTGGCGCGCACCGGGTCGCGCTGCAACTCCAGCGTCTCGCGCCAGAGGTAGCTGATCATGCGGCTCAGCGAGAAGCCCCTGTGCGTCGCATGGGCGGCCTCGACGGGCGGGGTGTCCGACTTGGGCGTCTCCGGGGCTTCGGGCGTGCCGCCACCCGCTTCCACGAGGTATTCGATGAACGCCTGCTCGAGCGTGTCTGCCCCTTTGTCCCGGGTGATCTTCGCGGGCGGATCGGAGACGAGTACGCGCCCGGCGTGCATCAGCGAGATGCGGTCGCAGCGGTCGGCCTCGTTCATGAAGTGCGTGGAGATGAAGATCGTCACGCGGTCGCGGCGCGAGAGTTCGACCAGCAGGCGCCAGAAGTTGTCGCGCGCCACCGGATCGACGCCCGATGTCGGCTCGTCGAGAATCAGCAACTCGGGCTTGTGGACCATCGCCACCGCCAGCGAGAGGCGCTGACGCATGCCGAGCGGAATGCTGTCGGGCAGGGCGTCGATGACCTCGGCAAGATCGAAACGCTGCACCATTTCCGCGACGCGGGCATCGACTTCCACTTCCGGCACATGGAACAGGCGCGCGTGCAACACGAGGTTCTGGTGCACCGTCAGTTCGGTGTAGAGCGAGAACGCCTGCGACATGTAGCCCACGCGGCGTCGGGTGTCGATGTCCTTCGGGTCGACTTCGTGACCGAACAGCCACGCCTGTCCCTCGCTTGCCTGAAGCAAGCCCGTGAGCATCTTCATCGTGGTGGACTTGCCGCAGCCGTTCGAGCCGAGGAAGCCGAAGATTTCGCCGCGACGAATGCGGAAATCCACGTGATCGACCGCGACGAAATCGCCGAAGCGCATTGTCAGCCCCTTGGCTTCGATGGCGATCTCCGTGTGTTCGTCGATATGCAACGGCGGGATCACGACCGGCTCGTAGCCACGCTTCTTTTCCTCCGGCAGCAGATCGATAAAGGCTGCTTCGAGGTTATCGCGATGCGTACGCGCGAGCAGTTCGGCCGGTGTGCCGGTGGCGAGCACCTTGCCGGCGTCCATGGCGACGAGCCAGTCGAAGCGCTGCGCTTCGTCCATATACGCCGTGGCGACGATCACGCTCATGGCCGGACGCTCGCGCCGGATGCGCGCGATCAGATCCCAGAATTGCGCGCGGGCGAGCGGGTCCACGCCGGTGGTCGGCTCGTCGAGAATCAGGAGGTCCGGATCGTGAATCAGCGCGCAGCACAGGCCGAGCTTCTGCTTCATGCCGCCCGAGAGCTTGCCGGCCGGGCGGTCCAGGAACGGATGCAGGCCGGTGCTGCGCGTGAGATCGTCGATGCGACGGCGACGCTCGGCGGCGTCGTGACCGAACAGTCGCGCGAAGAATTGCAGATTCTCCTCGACGGAGAGCGTGGGATAGAGGTTCTTGCCCAACCCTTGCGGCATGTAAGCGATGCGCGGGCAAACGAGGTCGCGGTGCGCCTTGCTCGCCATGTCGCCGCCCAGCGCTTCGACCACGCCCGTCTGCACCGCACGGGCACCGGCGATCAGCGAAAGCAGCGTCGATTTGCCGACACCGTCCGGCCCGATCAGCCCGACCATGCGGTTCGCCGGAATGTCGATCGCCACGTTGTCGAGCGCCACTGTCTTGCGACCGTACGTCAGTGTGACGTCGACCACATGAACGACAGGCGGCACGCCATGCCCGGGGGGCGGGGCACGGTGATCGGGAGGGGCCGGAGTCGCCGTCATGATGCGCGGCTCACTGCGGGAGCTTCGTCTGCAACTGGGCCGGCCATTCGGCCTTGCTGTCGGTCTTCACCCACGCCACGCCGGGCAGACCGGTCTTCACGAGCTTCAGATGCTGTTGCAGCAATTCCGGCGCGATCTGTGCGCGCACGCGGAACATCAGCTTCTGACGCTCGCTCTCCGTCTCCACGGTCTTCGGCGTGAACTGCGCGGTGCTGGAGACGAACGAGATGCTCGCCGGGATGACGAACTGCGGCGCGGCGTCGAGCACGATGCGGGCCTCGGCGCCCATGGCGAGGCGTCCCGCAACGGCTTCGGGCAGGAAGAACGTCATGTACACGTCCGACAGGTCGACGAGGTTGAGCACCTTGCCACCGGCTGCCAGCACTTCGCCCGGTTGCGCGACGCGATACTGCACTCGGCCGTCGCGCGGGGCTTTCAGTTCGCTGTCGGCGATGTCGGCTTCGATACGCGCGATGGTCGCCTGTGCGGCTTCGACCGTCGACTTCGAGCCGGTGACTTGCGCGTTCGCCGCTTCCACGGCCGACTGGGCCGCCGCGACCTGCGCGCGGGCGGCGGTGACGGCGGCCCGTGTGCTGCGCACGCGGGCGCGGTCGTCGTCCAGTTCCTGCACCGACGAGGCGCCTTCCTTCGAGAGCGTTTCCGAGCGTGACAGACGCCGCTGGGCGGCGTCGAGTTCGGCTTCGCGCGCGGCGACGTTTGCCTCGGCAGTCGCCTTGTCCGACAGCCGCGCGGCGGCCTGCGCCTGAATTGCGGCGACGTTGGTCACGGCCTGCTGATATTGGGCCCGCGCTTCGTCGCGTTGTGCCGTTAGGGTGTCGATCTGCATCTTGGCGAGCACCTGACCGGCCTTCACGAAGTCGCCTTCGCGCACGTAGATGGCGTCGACACGTCCGGCCATCTTGGTCGCGATATCGACTTCGGTCGCCTCGATACGCCCGTTGCCGCTGGCGAAACCGTCGCCGGGGCCGGTGTTGCTGTACGTCTTCCATGCGTACCAACCCAGCCCGATCACCGCGAGCACGATCAGGGCCGGCACGAGTTGCTTCGCTTTAGGGAGCGTCATGTTCGTTGACCTTTTGAATTTATTGGACGGTCTGGGCCGAGGCGGGAGATGCCGGCGGCGTCGGTTCGACGACGCGTGGCGTGCGCGCGAACGGGCCGGCCGGCGCGTCGGCGGCGGGCATGAGGCGGCTGCCGCCGCCCAGCGCCGTGTAAAGCGCCACGCGTGCGGACAGCAATGCGCGGCGCGTCTGGACCGTTTGTTGTTCGATGGCGAGGAGGTCGCGCTGCGCGTCGAGCACCTCGAGGAAAGCGGCCGCACCGTGGTCGTACCGCAGTTTCGCAAGGCGTGCGCGCTCGGCTTGTGCGTCTTGCGTCGCTTGCAGAATCGTGACCTGATCGGCCAGCCAGCGGCGTGCGCTCAGGGCGTCCGCGACATCGCGAAATGCGCTCTGAATCGTTTTCTCGTAGTTCGCGACCGACTCGATACGACGCGCCTCGGCCAGGTCGAGGTTGTTCACGAGACGTCCGCCCTGAAAGATCGGAATACTGATGCTCGGGGTGAACGTCCACGCGGCGCTGCCTGCCTTGAACAGACCATCGAGCGCGCTGCTCGCGGTGCCGACGGAGCCTGTCAGCGTGATCTGCGGGAAGAACGCCGCACGCGCCGCGCCGATGTTCGCGTGCGCCGCGCGCAGTTGATACTCGGCCGCGATGATGTCGGGGCGGTCTTCCAGCAGCGACGATGGCAGGCCGGGGTCGAGATCGCGCATCAGGCTCGCATCGTCGGCCATGCGGTCGAGCGCCTGCGGGGAGGTGTCGATGGGCACGCCCACGAGCACCTGCAAGGCGTGGGCCTGGGTGGCGCGCTGTTGTTCGAGTTGCGTGACGAGCGCGCGTGCCTGTTGCCAGAGCGTGGTGACTTCGGTGAGGTCGAGTTTGGATGTCGAGCCGACTTGCTCGCGTCGCGTGAAAATCCGTAGCGACTCGGCGCGGCTGTCGACGGTCTGTTGCGCCAACGCAATGCGCTCGTCGTATTCGCGCAGGCTCAGCCATGTTTGCGCGACTTGCGAGATCAGGCTCAGTTCGAGTGCGCGGCGAGATGCATCGGACGCCAGATAATCGTCGAGTGCGGCATCCTTCAGATTGCGGATGCGCCCCCAGAAGTCGAGTTCCCAGGTGGACAGGCCGAGCCCCACCTGATACTGGCTGCTGATGTAGGGGTTGCCGGTGAGGCTCAGATCGCCCGGCAGACGCTGCCGTGTTCCGCTCGCCCCGACACCCACCGCAGGAAACAGATCGGCGCGCTGAATGCCATACACCGCTCGCGACTGTTCTACGCGGGCCAGGGCAACGCGCAGATCGCGGTTATTGGCGAGCGCGGTTTCGATAAGGCTGCGTAGTTGCGGATCGGCGAAATACTCGCGCCAATCGAGCGCGGAAGCCGGTTGCGCGGCAGCGGTGGCCGGTAACGTGCTCACATCCGGTGACCACACGTTGGCCACGGGGGCGGCAGGGCGCTCGTAAGACGGCGCCATCGATATGCAGCCGCCAAGTCCGGTCACGACCAGCACAGCCGCTATGGTTGTGATGGGCCGAATCGGTGTTAGAGGTATCGCAAGGATATTCGCGATACCGGAACGCATACGTGGATTGCATGGTTTCGCCATAGAAGCTTCGACCTCCCGACGGACACCTAACTATATCTTGAGTGACGTCAATCGGCGTATACCGGAGTGGTCGAAAAAAGCGAACGGTTGTGCTAAATCAACAAAGGCCCCGAATCGACTGGTGCATCGATTCGAGGCCTTTCGCGATGTGGCACGACGGCATGCCTTAGCGGGGAGGGCGTAGCGTTCCAAGCTGCAACATGCATTACATTGGTGCGGCGGCGCGTCGGTCGTCGGTGAGGCGACAGACGCGCCTTGCGGATCGGTACTCGGCGATCAATACTCGGCGTCGAGTCCGTCCTGTACCTGCTCGGCGGCGCGCAGCACGGCGCGGGCCTTGTTTTCCGTCTCTTGCCATTCGGATTCGGGCACGGAGTCGGCAACGATGCCGGCAGCGGCCTGAACGTAGAGGTTGCCGTCTTTGACGACACCGGTGCGAATCGCGATGGCCACGTCCATTTCACCGCCGAACGACAGATAACCGACTGCGCCGCCGTACAGGCCGCGCTTGACCGGTTCGAGCTGGTCGATGAGTTCCATGGCGCGGACCTTCGGTGCGCCGGTGAGCGTGCCGGCCGGGAAGGTGGCGCGCAGCACGTCGATGTTCGACAGGCCGGGTTGCAGACGTCCTTCGACCGAACTTACGATGTGTTGCACGTGCGAGTACTTCTCGATGACCATCTTGTCGGTGACTTCGACGGTGCCGGTCTGCGCGATGCGACCCACGTCGTTGCGCGCCAGATCGATCAGCATCACGTGTTCGGCGATTTCCTTCGGATCGCCAAGCAATTCCTTCGCCAGCTCCGCATCGCGCTCCGGGGTAGCGCCTCGCGGACGCGTGCCTGCCAGCGGGCGAATCGTCACGATTTCCTGCTCGCCGTCCGGCGTCTGACGACGTTCCTGCCGCACGAGGATCTCGGGCGACGCCCCCACGACCTGAAAATCGCCGAAGTTGTAGAAGTACATGTACGGCGACGGATTGAGCGAGCGCAGCGCCCGGTAGAGCGAGAGTGGGGCGTCGCGATACGGCTTGATGAGACGCTGGCCGACTTGCACCTGCATCAGTTCGCCGGCCGCAATGGCTTCCTTGGCTTTCGCGACGGCAGCCAGATAGTCCGGCTTGGCGAATTCGCGGAAGGTCTCGGTGCGCACGCTGCCGGAGGTGACGGGCGCGTCCACCGGCGCCTTCAGGCGGGCACGCAGTTCACGCAGGCGCAGGCGTGCCTTCGAATAGGCTTCCGGCTGCGTGGGGTCGGCGTAGATGATGAGATAGAGCTTGCCGGTCAGGTTGTCGATCACGGCGAGTTCTTCCGTGAGCAGCAACTGGATGTCCGGCAGGTGCAGATCGTCGCGCGGCGTGGTGTGCGCGAGCTTCTTCTCGATGTAGCGCACGGCGTCGTAACCGAAGTAGCCGGCGAGGCCGCCGCAAAAGCGCGGCATGCCCGGGCGCAGTGCGACTTTGAAGCGAGCCTGAAACTGGGTGATGAATTCGAGCGGATCGCCCTCGTGGGTCTCGACGACCGTGCCGTCGCGCACGACTTCGGTCTTCGGGCCGAAACTGCGCAGCAGCGTGTGCGCGGACAGGCCGATGAACGAGTAGCGGCCGAAGCGTTCGCCGCCGACCACGGATTCGAGCAGGAAGGTGTTGGCCCCGCGGCGGTCGCCCAGCGCCAGCTTCAGATAGAGCGAGAGCGGGGTATCGAGATCGGCAAAGGCTTCTGCGATCAGCGGAATGCGGTTAAAGCCTTGATTGGCCAGCGATTTGAATTCGAGTTCGGTCATGTTGCACTCTGCCTGCAAGTGGGTTGCCGGCGGGCGGTCCCGCAGAATCGGCGTGGATTGGCGTTGAGAATACCTGAGTCATGTCGGGGGTGGATGTGCTGACCCACGTCTGGCCGCCACGAGCGCGCGCGCCCGAAGGCGACGGCGACGATGCGTCTCGACGAATCCGCGCGCCGCGGTGGCGGCACGCCGATAGATGACTTCTTGGGAACAACAACGATGCAAGAAACGGGTTGCTGAAGACGAACTTCAGCGGTCCCGGCCACCCCTTTGGGAAGGGTTCAGCAGGACCAGCGTCGCCAGGGCCAGGCCCCCCGGTCGATCACGCTAAGACTCCGTTTCTTGTTCAGGAACATTGCGCTTGAATGCAGTGTGGAAGACGGCGAATTCAACTCGCCAGAGCGGACGTCGCCTTGGGCAGAATCGCCCGGGCAGCGCCCAGAATTGAGCCGACTATACCATCCGTGTCGATCGTTTGTATAGATTCGCCATGGTTGTAGCCGTACGGCACCGTGAGCGACCGGCAGCCTGCGGCGCGTGCGGCCTGCGCGTCGTTACCCGAATCGCCGATGAGGACGGCTAGCGCCGGCGTCACGCCGAACGCTTCGCAGGCTTTGACGAGCGGCATCGGGTCCGGCTTGCGTTTGGGCCATGAGTCGCCGCCGTACACGAGGTCGAACCGATCCGTGAGGCCGTAGTGTTCGAGCAATGCCACCGCGAAGCGATGCTGCTTGTTGGTGATGCAAGCGAGCGGCAGGCCCGCTTCGCGCAAGGCCGCCAGCCCCTCGCGGACTTCCGGGTAGAGCACCGTGTTCTCGCCGTTGATCGACGTGTAGACGGCTTCATACCTGGCCTGTGCGCGCGCGAACAGGGCGTCGATTTCACCCTCGGGGAAGCGCTCGGCCAGCGTCTTGCGCACCAGATTGGCAGTGCCTTTGCCCACGAACGTCATCAGGCGCTCGACCGGCACCGGCTCGGCGCCGAGGTCGGCCAGCATGGCGTTGAGCGCCACGCCGAAGTCGCCTGCCGTGTCGACGAGCGTGCCGTCGAGGTCGATCAGTACGGCGCGAATGCCGTCGAGCCGGAGGTGGGGATTCTGGATCATGCGACGCTCGCGAGTTGGGCGCGCATCTGATCGATGACCGCCTTGTAGTCGGGTTTGCCGAAGATGGCCGAACCGGCCACGAACGTGTCGGCGCCGGCTGCGGCGATTTCCGCGATGTTGTCGACCTTCACGCCGCCGTCGATTTCCAGACGGATCTCACGGCCGGTCTCGGCGGTGTAGGCGTCGATACGGGCGCGCACGGCGCGCAGCTTGTTGAGGGCTTCCGAAATGAACGATTGGCCGCCGAAGCCCGGGTTGACCGACATGATCAGCACCATGTCGAGGCGATCCATCACGTGATCGAGGTAATGCAGCGGGGTGCCCGGGTTGAAGACGAGGCCGGCCTTGCAGCCGCTGTCACGAATCAGGCCCAGCGTACGGTCCACGTGTTCCGAGGCTTCCGGGTGGAAGGTGATGAGGTTCGCGCCGGCCTTGGCGAAGTCCGGCACGATCCGATCGACCGGACGCACCATCAGGTGCACGTCGATGGGCACGTCCACATGCGGGCGGATCGCCTCGCAGACCATCGGGCCGATCGTCAGGTTGGGAACGTAATGATTGTCCATCACGTCGAAGTGAATCCAGTCGGCGCCTGCCGCCACGACGTTACGGACTTCTTCGCCCAGCCGGGCAAAGTCGGCGGACAGGATACTGGGGGCGATACAGAATTGCGTCATGGCGGGGCAGGGGGGAAGGCGTCAAAAGCGTTATTTTAAAGCTTTCACATGACACCTGCCCGCAGTGTGTCGGATTGCCGCGACGGGAAACCTTTCGGCAATCCCGCGCGTCGGGCCGCCGCAGGTGTCGGGGCGGGGGGCCTTACGGTCGCGATTGCCGGGGTGTTTGCCGGTTGCGACCCGCCGCAACTTGCCGCAGAATGCCTTGCAAAACGGGACAACGCTTGTGTTTAACGCCTGTCACCATGCCGGAGCGCGCCGTCGTCCCGTCAGCATCGGACGAAAAGCCAACCCATTATCAGACCAGAACGACATCAGAGAGCCAGCATGCGCAACAGGAACATCCGATGAGCCAGTACGAATTTACCGTGACCGTGCGCCCGCAGTACCTGCCGGAACAGTCGGAGCCGGACCGGCGGCAGTTTGCTTTCGCCTACACGATCACGATCCGCAATAGTGGCGAGGTGCCGGCGCAGTTGATTTCGCGTCACTGGGTGATTACCGACGGCGACAACAAGGTGCAGGAAGTGAACGGGCTGGGTGTCGTCGGTCATCAACCGTTCCTTCAGCCCGGCGAGCAGTTCGAGTACACGAGCTGGGCGATGGTCGGCACGCCTGTCGGCACCATGCGCGGCGAGTATTTTTGCGTGGCGGAAGACGGCACGCGTTTCGAAGTGCCGATTGCCGAGTTCGCGCTCACCATGCCGCGCACGCTGCATTGAGCCGGGGCATGCGCGCAACGCCGGAACGTCAGCGCCGGTCGTCCGACCAGTCTTCCCGTTTGAGCGGATCGTCGGACGGTGTGCCGGAGGGGTCGATCGGATCGACGGTATCGCTCGGCATCGGGCGGATTGCGCGCGTTTGGCGGACACGGCGCCTTGGCGACGGCTTGCGTCGCAGAATGACGATAGCGGCGACGATCACGATCGCCAGCAACACCTCCGGCAAGACCAGCAACGCCGGATATTCATCGAACAGATTACTCATGACGCTCTTCCTGAATGTGTTCGGGCGGTGGCGAGCCGGCCGGGGCCTGGCGCTCGCCGCGTTTGCCGTATTGCTCTATGGTTGTTCGAGTGTGCCTCCGTCGACCCCGCCGCGTCCAGGTGTTCCGCCTTCGAATGTGGCAACCCCCCCGTCGGGCACGGGGCGCATGCAGGCCGTCTCGTGGGCCGACGTTGACGGCTGGCAGGACGACTCCCTGATCGGCGCACGTCTGGCGCTTGCGCAAACCTGCGTGAAGCTGGGCCGTCAGACCAAGTGGCAGCCCGCCTGTCGCGCGTCGGAACAGCTCGACGACCTCGATGCCGCCTCCGTTCGTCAGTTCTTCGAACAGTACTTTACGCCGTTCCGTATCGCGAACTCCGACGGCACGCAGACCGGCCTCATCACCGGTTACTACGAACCGCTGCTGCATGGCTCGCGCGTGCGAAGCGGGGTCTACCAGACGCCGCTCTACAAATGGCCCGCCGGCCGCAACGCCGGCTCGTTGCCGGCGCGCGCCGAACTGATGCGCAGCGGCATGCTGCGCGGCTACGAACTGGTCTATGTGGACGACCCCATCGAGGCGTTTTTCCTTCAAGTGCAGGGCTCGGGACAGGTGTTGCTCGACGACGGCACCGTCATGCGGGTGGGCTACGCGGGCAACAACGATCAGCCGTACAAGTCGATTGGCCGCTGGCTGATCGACCGCGGTGAGATCACGGCGGCACAGGCGACGATGCAAGGCATTCGTGCGTGGGCAAGGGCCAACCCGTCTCGCGTCGATGCGCTGCTCGACGTGAACCCGCGTTTCGTTTTCTTCCGCGAGATGCCGAATCACGGCGTGGGCGGCATCGAAGGACCTATCGGCGCATTGGGCGTGCCGCTCACAGCGGAGCGCTCGATTGCCGTGGATCCGACCTCGATTCCGTTGGGCAGCCCGGTGTTCCTGTCGACGACGCGTCCGCCTTTCGGACCCCAGGCCAATGCGCCGATCAACCGTCTGATGTTCGCGCAGGACACTGGCAGTGCGATCAAGGGCGGCGTGCGGGCCGACTTCTTCTGGGGGTTGGGCGACGACGCCGGCGATCTTGCCGGACGCATGCGCCAGAGCGGCCGGATGTGGGTGTTTTTGCCTAACCAGTAAGCGTCGGCGACGCTCCGACGCCTGATTCCTGATGAAAAGCGCGGCCGCAGTGTCCCTCTGCGGCCGCGCTTTTTTTTGCGCGCCACGTGCGCACGGCAAGTTGCCTCAAGGTTGCATTGCGCGCAACTTCACGTGAATTTTTTTGTTTCGTCTGTCGACATCGATGTGTGCGTCGCGGCCGATGCGTTGAGGTTTAGTCACGACCCGCCGGGCCAGAGCGGCGATGTCTTGGATGGGGGGGGCCATCCCGAAGCGCGGCAGCGCATGAAGCTTGACGCGCTTTCCTGTGCTTTTGCGGCAACAGGTTCGCATCGCCGTTACCCGGGCGTCGGGAAAAAAACAACAATTCAACATTGGCCGCAGCAAGCGCGGCGCAGAGCGGGATCCGGGACGAGGGATGACGTCTGGCCAGCCTGGCTTGAACTGTCGCTCGCCCTTGCCCGATTTCATTCCGTCGTCCGCGCCTCCGCGCCTCCTCGAAGCTTCGTCAAATGTCAGAACAAAATCTCCCCGAAGTGTCCCGTCACGAGGCTCATGCCCTCGCGGTGTCTCCCCCCTCGCTATCGGGCAAGACGGCGTTCATCACCGGCGGCGGCCGAGGTATCGGTGCGTCCATCGCCCGGCGTTTCGCGCGCGAGGGCGCAGCGGTGTGCATTACTTACGTGACGTCTTCGCAAGAGGCGGCATCGCTGGTCGCCGACATCGAACGAGAGGGTGGCCAGGCGCTCGCGTTGCAGGCGGAAGGCGCCGATATGCCGGCGATCCAAAGCGCGATTCGCCTCGCAGCGCAGCACTTCGGCAAGATCGACATTCTGGTGAATAACGCCGGCATATTGCACGTCGACACCATCGACAATTTCCCGATCGAAACGATGCAACGCATGCTCGCCGTCAATGTGGCCGGCGTGTTCGTCGCGATCCAGGAATCGCTGCGCTTCATGCCTGACGGCGGGCGCGTGATCAATATCGGCAGTATTACCAGCGACTACGTGCCGATTGCCGGTGCGAGCGTGTATGCCACGACCAAGGGGGCTGTGGCGAGCATGACACGCGCATTGGCGCGAGACCTCGGCAAGCGCGGCATTACCGTCAACAACATTCAGCCCGGCCGAATCGACACCGACATGAATCCCGCAGACGGTCCGATGGCCGGGCGGCTCAGCGCATCCATTGCGCTCGGGCACTATGGCGAGGTGGAGGATGTCGCGTCGCTGGCCGCGTTTCTCGCGGGACCCGAGGCCAAGTTCATCACCGGTGCGAACATGAAGGTCGACGGCGGTACGAGCCTCTGACATCGGCGACGTTGCGCCGGCAGGCGGGTATGGAGGGCGCGATCCGGCCGAACGGCAAAGAAAAAGCCCGCGAATTCGCGGGCTTTTTTACGACGTCGGTCTCGCTCAGCGCGGACGCTTGTCCACGACGCGACGCGCTTTGCCGACCGAGCGCTCGATGCCGCCGACCGGTTTCACGCGTACCGCGCACGACACGCCGATGAGTGTCTTGATATCGCGCTTGAGTTCGCTGCCGGCCGATTGCAGCGCGGCGGCGTCGTCGCACCCGACGGCGGCTTCGACGTCCACCGCCATCGTGTCCATCGGGCCCTCCTTGTCCAGAATGATCTGGTAGTGCGGGGAGAGCACCGGCTGACGCAGCAGCAGTTCTTCGATCTGCGACGGGAAGACGTTCACGCCGCGAATGATCATCATGTCGTCCGAGCGGCCGGTGATCTTCTCCATGCGACGCATCGTGCGTGCGGTGCCTGGCAGCAAACGCGTGAGGTCTCGCGTGCGATAGCGGATGATCGGCAGCGCTTCCTTCGTGAGCGAGGTGAACACCAGTTCGCCGAATTCGCCGTCGGGCAGCACTTCGCCGGTCTCCGGATCGATGATTTCGGGGTAAAAGTGATCTTCCCAGATGGTCGGGCCGTCCTTTGTCTCGGCGCATTCGCACGCCACGCCCGGCCCCATCACTTCCGACAGACCGTAGATATCGACGGCATCGATGCCCATGCGCTTCTCGATGGCCGTACGCATGTCGTTCGTCCACGGTTCGGCGCCGAAGATGCCGATGCGCAGCGACGATTCGGCGGCCACGACGCCCTGGCGCTCAAGCTCGTCGGCAATCGCGAGCATATAGCTCGGCGTCACCATGATGATGTCCGGCTTGAAGTCCTGAATCAGCTGGACCTGCTTTTCCGTCTGACCGCCGCCGAAAGGAATGACCGTGAGGCCCGCGCGCTCCGCACCGTAATGCGCGCCGAGCCCGCCCGTGAACAGACCGTAACCGTAGCTGACGTGCACCTTGTCGCCGCGGCGCGCACCTGAGGCGCGAATCGAGCGGGCGACCAGATCGGCCCACGTGCTGATGTCGTTGGCGGTATAGCCCACGACCGTCGGCTTGCCGGTCGTGCCCGAGGACGCATGCACGCGCGAGACCTGTTCCATCGGTACCGCGAACATGCCGAAGGGATAACTGTCGCGCAGATCCTGCTTCGTCGTGAACGGGAACCGGGCCAGGTCGGCCAGCGAGGTCAGATCGTCCGGATGGACGCCGGCCTCTTCGAACTTCCGGCGATACACCGGCGAATTCTCATAGGCATGCCGCAACGTCGTCTTCAGACGGTCGAGCTGAAGGGCGCGCAATTCGTCGAGGCTCGCTTTCTCGATCGGCTCGAGCGGCAGGGCGGTGGTCATGACTGTCTCCTTGGGGCTTGCTGCTTACGCTTGTTACGTTTCTGTCTCGCATGTCCGTGCCCGGACGCGCGTATTGCCGGGTCACGTCAGACGACCGTGCCCTTGATCTGTGCGGATTTGCCGCGGAACATCGCCACGACTTCACCGGCATTGTTCGTCAAACGGATGTCGTAGATGCCGTGGCGTCCCGAGCGCACCTGCTCCTGCGCCTCTGCGGTGAGCGTGTCGCCGCCCGAGACGGGTTTGAGGAACTCGATGCTGCACCCTGCGGCCACGGTGACGACGTTGTAGCTGTTGCAGGCAAACGCAAAGGTCGAATCCGCCAGCGTGAACATCAGGCCGCCGTGACAGATGGCGTGACCGTTGAGGAATTCGTCGCGGATGCGCATGGTCATGCGGGCATAACCGGGGCGCACTTCCTGCAACTCCATGCCCAGCCATTGACTCGCGCGGTCCGTGCTGTACATGGCCGCGCCCGTGGCATGGGCGAGTTCTTCCGGTGTCATCTCGCTGACGGCCTTGGCGGCGGTGGAGGTCTGGCTCATCGGGGGCTCCTCGTTGTCTCTCGTCTTGTTATGTTGTGCGTCTCTCGCGCAGCGCGTGGTTTTGGCATCTGATGTGCGTCGTCGCTGCGTTGTCTTGCTTTTCCCTGGTCCTGCTGTCGTGTACGTCCTTTGTGCCGCTTTAGCTGCTTGTACTGCTTGCACTGCTTGCACTGCTTGTGCCGATCAGCGGCCTTCGAACTTCGGCGCCCGCTTTTCGAAAAACGCGTTCACGCCTTCCGCGTAGTCGTAGGACGCGCCCAGCGAGCGTTGTCCGTCGCGCTCGAGGTCGAGCTGCTGATCGAGCGTGTTGGTCGTCGACGCGTAAAGCGCATGCTTGATGGTCGCGAGCGCCTTCGTCGGCTGCGTGGCCAGTTGCGCGGCGAGCTTTTGGGCTTCGGGCAGCAGGGCGTCGTCGTCGACACAGCGCCAGATCAGGCCCCACTGCTGCGCTTGCTCGGCCGACAGTTTGTCGCCGAGCATCGCCAGGCCCATCGCGCGGGCCATGCCGATGCGTTGCGGCAGGAACCACGTGCCGCCGGTGTCGGGCACGAGGCCGATCTTCACAAATGCCTGAATGAAGTTGACGCACGCCCCTGCGAGCACGATGTCGCAGGCGAGCGCCAGATTCGCGCCCGCGCCGGCGGCGATGCCGTTCACGGCAGCGATCACCGGCATCGGCAGGGCGCGCAGCTTTCGGACGAGCGGATTGAAGTTCTCGTCGATCAGTGCGCCGAGATCGGTGGACGCGCCCGGGGTAAAGTCGAGGTCCGCCAGGTCCTGACCGGCGCAGAAGCCGCGTCCGGCCCCGGTGAGCACAATGGCGCGGGCACCTTGCGCCTGCGCGGTATCGAGGGCGTCACGCAGTTCCGCATGCATCTGCCGTGTGAAGCTGTTGAGCTTCTCGGGACGGTTGAGCGTGATCGTCGCGACGTTATCCTGGTGCGTGAGTTGAACCGTGGCGGTGGTCGTCATGGCGGGGTTTCCTCTGGGGGACGTGAGATCAGACGCGTTCGATGGCGATGGCGATGCCCTGACCCACGCCGATACACATCGTGCACAGCGCGAAGCGGCCGCCCGTACGGTGCAACTGATACATCGCCGTGGTCACCAGACGCGCGCCCGACGCGCCCAGCGGGTGGCCCAACGCAATCGCGCCACCATTCGGATTCACGCGGGCGTCGTCGTCGGCGAGGCCGAGTTGACGCAGCACCGCCAGCCCCTGGCTGGCGAACGCCTCGTTCAGTTCGATCACGTCGAACTGGTCGAGCGTCATGTTCAGTTGCTTGAGGAGCTTGACCGTGGCCGGCGCCGGGCCGATGCCCATGATGCGCGGCGCGACACCTGCGGTCGCCATGCCGAGCACGCGCGCGCGCGGCGTGAGGCCATGCAGCCGGGCGGCGCTTTCGCTCGCGAGCAGCAGGGCGCACGCGCCGTCGTTCACGCCCGAGGCGTTGCCGGCGGTGACGGTGCCGTCCGTGCGCACCACGCCCTTGAGCTTGCCGAGTGCCTCCATGCTCGTGGCGCGCGGGTGTTCGTCATGTTCCACGACGACCGGATCTCCCTTCTTCTGGGCGATGGACACGGGCGTGATTTCCTGGGCGAGCGTGCCGTCGGCTTGTGCGCGTGCGGCCTTCTCCTGACTGCGCAGCGCGAAGCGGTCCTGGTCTTCGCGGTTGATCTTGAAGTCGTCGGCCACGTTCTCGGCCGTCTCCGGCATCGAGTCCACACCGTATTGGGCTTTCATCAGCGGGTTGATGAAGCGCCAGCCGATGGTCGTATCGAAGATCGCGGCCTGTCGCGAGAACGCGCTGTCGGCCTTGCCCATCACGAACGGTGCGCGCGTCATCGACTCCACGCCGCCGGCGATCATCAGACCCGCTTCGCCGGCCTTGATGGCGCGCGCGGCGGTGCCGATGGCGTCCATGCCCGAACCGCACAGGCGGTTGAGGGTGGCGCCCGGCACGTCGATCGGCAACTCGGCGAGCAGCGACGCCATGCGGGCCACGTTGCGGTTGTCTTCACCTGCCTGATTGGCGCAACCGTAGATGACATCGTCGATCAGCGTCCAGTCGACGTTCGGGTTGCGCGCCATCAGCGCCTTGAGGGGAACGGCCCCGAGGTTGTCGGCGCGAACGTCTTTCAGTGCACCGCCGTAACGGCCGATGGGCGTGCGGATCGCGTCGCAGATGAAGGCTTCGGTCATGGTGTTTCGTTTTCCTGTCTTGGCGTTGGGGCGGGAAGGCCGGTCGCGTGGCCGGGCGGCACGATGGCCGCAGCGTGATGATGCGAAGCGACCGGCGACGGCGAGTGACTATAGTAGTGACTTACCGTCGCGCTGGCGTGAGGGGTTTCCCGTCCTCTCTATCTGGATGTTGGATCTGACGTCGGACTCAGGCGGCGCCCGCTTCGGACTTGGCCGGCACGTGATGACGGCTTTGCACTACGCGGAAACGGTTCGCGACGAATGCGGCGTCGGCCAGACTGGCGTTCGCGGCCGGGTTGCCGCCCGTGCCGTGGTAGTCCGAGTACGCCGCCGACTGATTCACGAACACGCCGCCCGTCAGGTTCAGCGACAGCGCGACACGGCCTTCGACGGCGGCGTCGAGCGCTTGTGCTTCGCCTTGTGCGGACGTCGTGTAGGCCGACAGCGTGAGGGCGCCATGCTCGGCGGCGGTACGTCCGGCCAGTGCGAACGCTTGCGCGCTGCTGTCGACGGCGATCACGAACGTGATCGGGCCGAACCATTCGCGGGTATACGTGGCTTTGTCGGCGACATCCAGGGCAACGATCAGCGGCGTACGCACGCGAGCCTCGGCGAACGCCGGGTGCTGAAGCGTCTGGCTGTCGAGTACGACGCGGCCGACCTTGCGCGCTTCGTCGATCCGGGCGAGTACGCCTTCGTTCTGAATCGCGCCGAGCAGTTCGACGGCCTTGGCCGGGTCGCTGCATGTCTTTTGCACACTGCCTACGATGGCCGCAACGACTTCGTCGAACGACACGTCGCCGTCCGGCGTCCGAATGCCGTCACGCGGAATGTAGATGTTCTGGGGCGCCGTACACATCTGGCCGGAATACAGCGCGAGCGAGAAGCCGATGTTGCGGGCCATGCCCTTGAGATCGTCCGTCGAGTCGATCACGATCTGGTTCACACCGGCTTTCTCCGTGTAGACCTGCGCCTGACGGGCGTTGGTCTCGAGCCAGTCGCCGTTGGCGGTGCTGCCGGTGAAGTCGATCACGCGCACTTCGCCACGGGTCGCCAGTTGCTGAACGATGGCGCCGTCGTTCGGATCGGTGGCGGCGAGCGTGACGACGTCCGGATCGAAACCGGCTTCCTTCAGCACTTCACGGGCGATCTTCACGGTAATGGCGAGCGGCAGGATCGCACCCGGATGCGGCTTGACGATGACAGCGTTGCCGGTCGCAAGGCTGGCGAACAGGCCGGGGTAGCCGTTCCACGTTGGGAACGTGCAGCAACCGAGCACCAGCGCCACGCCGCGCGGCACCACGGTGTAACGCTTTTCCATCGCCAGCGGCGGGTTCTTGCCTTGCGGCTTTTCCCAGTAGGCGTTTGCGGGGATGCGGCGCAGTTCGTCCCACGCATAGGCGACGGCTTCGAGGCCGCGATCCTGGGCGTGCGGGCCACCTGCCTGGAAGGCCATCATGAATGCCTGCCCCGTCGTGTGCATCACGGCGTTGGCCATCTCGAAGCTGCGCGCGTTCAGACGCTTGAGGATTTCGAGCGAGACGCCGACCCAGGCGTCAGGGGTCGCGGCGCGCCACGACTTGTGGGCGTCGCTCACGCGGGCGAGCAGGGCGTCGATTTCGAAACCGGGGTACGTCGTGCCGAGCGCGAAGCCGAACGGCGACGCCTCCTGGCCGACGTTGCCCGTGCTGCCGCGCTGTTCCAGCGGGAAAGCGGCGTTCAGATACTGTTGGAAAGCGGCTTCGCCGTCGGCGGCAGCCGTCTCGCCATAAGCACGGGGGCTCGGCATTTCCGTGAACGGGCTCCAGTAACCACGCGTGGCGATGGCCTGAAGGGCGCGCTCGAGAGTCTCTTGGTGCTTGGCGAAGAGGGGATGAGTCATGGTCGTGGATCTGTCCGTATCGGGATGCGGCTGGCGGATTCGCTGTCTGTGCCTGCGGGCAAGTTCGTGGCTCGCGCGGCAAGACGCAGGAGACGGCACCGGTTCGTCTCAATCAGGTTTTGTCGACATTAATTGACCGACCGGTTGGTTTGTTAATATAGCACCAAATCTTCCGGGCGTGGCGCACGACGACGCCGGGTTTTCCCGGACGGATGAACTGGCTTGAGAACGGACTTGAGATTGGCGGCCGGTCTGGCCGATTGGAGGGTCCCTCTATATAAGAATATTCAGCGTGGTGTTGCCGTGTCGACGCGCGCTACGGTGGTCGATCTGCGTGGCGGAACGGAAGGTGCGTGCCCTGGGGATCGATGGCATCATGCCTAACCACTACAGTCGACGCCCGGCGAGCCGTCTACCCTGGCTGCCGTGTGCGCCGCCGCGCCGTTGCGAACCGATGGCGTGTCCATCGCCTTAACCGTTTCCGGCGCTCGTCCGGGCACGATGCTGTCGTGCCGGGAGGTGCGCCTGCCCCCGAACCACAAGACGAGACTTTGACTGGAGGAGTAAAAGGATGACGTACGAGAACATTCTGGTGGAGACGCGCGGCCGCGTCGGTCTGATCACGCTGAATCGTCCGAAAGCGCTCAATGCGCTGAACGACGCGCTGATGGACGAACTGGGCGCAGCGCTCACCGCATTCGATGCGGACGAAGCCATCGGTTGCATGGTGATCACCGGGAGCGAGAAGGCGTTCGCGGCGGGCGCAGACATCGGCATGATGTCGAAGTACACCTTTGCCGACGTTTTCAAGGGCGACTACATCACGCGTAACTGGGAGACGGTGCGCCGCATCCGCAAGCCGGTGATCGCGGCTGTGTCGGGTTTTGCCCTTGGGGGCGGATGCGAACTGGCGATGATGTGCGACTTCATCATCGCGGCCGACAACGCGAAGTTCGGTCAGCCGGAGATCAAACTCGGTGTGATTCCGGGGGCGGGCGGCACGCAGCGCCTGACGCGCGCAGTGTCGAAAGCCAAGGCGATGGATATGTGCCTGACGGCGCGCTTCATGGATGCCACCGAAGCCGAGCGCGCAGGCCTGGTGTCGCGCATCGTGCCGTTCGAGAAACTGCTCGACGAAGCGATCGGCGCGGCTAACACCATCTGCGAATTCTCGTTGCCGGTTGTCATGGCCGCGAAGGAGTCCGTCAACCGCGCTTTCGAATCGACGCTCGACGAGGGCGTGCAATTCGAGCGCCGCATGTTCCATTCGCTGTTCGCTTTGGAAGATCAGAAGGAAGGCATGGCGGCGTTCGTCGAGAAGCGCAAGCCGGTTTTCAAACATCGTTGATCTGTTGGAAAAAACCGGGACGGCCTGCTGCGAGGAGGCCGTCCTATGATAGTCTGCCGGTTTTTTACGCAAGGGACGAAACGATGTCGATGAAACGACGTGCATTTGCGCTGGCCTTGGTGATGGCCTCCGGGCTGCTGTTAAGTGCCTGCGGGAAAAAGGAAGAATCGGCTGCGGGCCGGTCTGTGGGGCCTGATGGCTCGCAACCTGTGTACGTCGTCGGGTCGGACGCCGCCTATGCGCCGTTCGAATACGAAACCGATAATCGTCAGATCGCCGGCTTCGATATCGACGTGATGAAAGCGGTCGCCGATAAGGCGGGCATCTCCATCCGTTTCATCAATACGCCGTTCGAGGGCATTTTCAATTCGCTCGTGCAGGGCGATCGCGACATCCTCATCTCGGCGATCACGATTACGGACGAGCGCAGCAAGCAGATGGATTTCTCGACGCCGTACTTCGAAGCGTCGCAGCTGATCGCCGTGCCGGCGAATTCCACGGTGCAGAAGTTTGACGACCTCAAGTCGATGAAGGTGGGCGTACAGACGGCGACGACCGGCGATGAAGTCGTGCAGAAGCTGATGGGCAAGAACAATCCGTCGGTCAAGCGCTTCGAAGGCACGCCGCTCGCGATGAAGGAGCTTGAGGCGGGGGGGGTAGATGCGGTGGTCGCAGATAACGGTGTCGTGGTGAATTTCATTGCGAATAATCCGAATGCCAAGCTTCGCACGGTCGCCGACAGCAACTTCCCGAAGGAGTATTACGGCATCGCTGTGCGTAAGGGTGACGCCGAACTGCTGGCCAAGATCAACAAGGGCATCGACGCGGTGAAGGCGGACGGCACCTATGACGCGATCTACGAGCGTTACTTCGGCAAGAAGAAGTCCTGATGCCAGGCACGACACGGCGCCGGCAGGTGCCGTGTGAAATGAAAAAGCCCCGTCGCGACGGGGCTTTTTCATAGCTTTTCAAATTATTTTCACAAAGCGCTTGCCAAGGTTCGGGGTTTTCACTAATATCTCGTCTCTCGCAACGACAGCG
>NZ_CABPSB010000027.1 GCF_902459655.1 Pandoraea anhela | reverse complement strand
AGGGGTGCCGACCTGTCCAATCAGCCTGTACCGCAATATGACGGCCAAGTCGTCGCCGGCATGAACGGGACGCAGACTGGAGCCATTTCTGGCTTAACCGGTGCCGCCGCCAATCAAGCGCAGACCGCAACTGCGGCAAGCAACATTGCACAGCAGCTCGCGGGCGGTTCGGCCTATCAGACCAAGAACCCATACACCGGCAACGTGACCGCTTCGACGGCTGCCAGCGCGTACGCCGATCCGGCGAACAATCCCTATCTCGCGGCGACGGTTGCAGCATCCAACAAGCAGATCACGGATGCGTATCAAAACACCACGGCACCCACCACGCTGGCCCAATTCCGCAATGCCGGCGCATTCGGCGGAAGCGCGCAGGCGCAGGCAACAGGGCAGAACGAGCAAAACCTCGCGACGGCACTCTCGAACAACACCGCGGGCATGTACAACTCGGCCTACAACACGGCCGCGGGCGTAGCGACGCAGAACGCCGCACAGCAGAATCAGGTCAACCTCGCGAATCAATCTGTGGGGACGGCTGCGAATCAGGCGAACAACAGCCAGAACAGCTCGAACTACTACAACTGGCTCAACGCGCAACAAGCGGCGCTGACGGGCGCGTCGAATGCGAACAACGCATCGTCGAACCTCTACCTCGGGCTGGCGCACGGCGGGCAACATCGGCGGCGCAGTCGTGCCTATGCTCTTCGCTGGACCGGAATTGCTGCCGCAGATTGCCGCCGGCGGCGCTTATGGCGCCAGTCAAGGGGCGTTGAACGACACGGGCATACTGCCTGGCGCTGTGGAAGGCGCCGGACTCGGCGCACTCGGATACGGCGCCGGCCAGCTGCTGGGCGCTGGCATTAACGCTGCGCGTCCGCTGGCGTCGCGAGCGTGGTCAGCAGTGCGTGGCGGCGAGCAATCAGCCGCGGGCCGAATCGCTGGCCAGCTTGGCGATGATCTCGCCCCGACGATCGCCGCACTTCGCTCGAACTCCGATGAACTGATTCCGGGCAGTCTGCCGACAGCCGCCGAGGCGGCGAATAGGGTACCGTCACTGATCGGGCGAATGTCACCCCGCACACTTGGGAAGACGTGCCGGAGGGGATCGAAATATTTCGTGTGAGCCAATATTCACGAGGTTATTGGCGTATCAGCGTGATGAGATACCACCAGAAATACCACCGTCAGTGCGCGGCTTGCACCGTACCCGAATCAGCATCCTCCACCAAACCGCCGCGCGCCGCTGCAACCTGTTTGGCGATCCACTGCTGAACCTCAGACTCCAGCCAGCGACTGGCATAGCCGATGTTCACCGGTCTCGGAAATGTGCCGTCCTTCACGCGCTTGTAGATTGCGGTCTTCCCGAAGCCGACTTGATCTACCACGTCTTTCAGTTTCAGTAGGCGTTCCACGTTGTTTGATTTTTCCATCGTTATGACACCTCGTCTAAGGCCACGCGATTACAGATAGGCAGAATGCCGGGCGGCCCATGCTAGGTGAACCGCTGCGTGTGAGTGACCCGTCGCAGGACGCGCCGGAGCCGAGCGCCAGTTAGCCATTCAGAGGGGGCGTTTGGGAGCCTTTCGATATGCGAAGTGGCAGCTTTCCACGATGCTCGTGTGCCCACTTAATGACTTCTCCGGCAAACCAACGAGACTGGGAGTGAGCAGACCCTCCAGGTCGAAAGGGGCGCGGGAAGCCCGGCTGGGAAATGACTCGCTGTTTCACTGCCGAGGCTGGCAATAACATCCACTCAGAGATTTCCTCAATGCTCCACAGCCTGTCCCGCAGTTCGAGTTGGGGGCGCGAAAGCAGTGTTATGAGCGTATCAAGTCGGGACAGGATTGCTTCGGTATCAATGGTGGGCTTGTCGGGCCGAGGCGCTACTGTCACTTGAGTGCGTGATTCGGCCGGGTTATGAGCAGGTGAGAGAAGGTTGGGCGAAGCGTTCGGTGTGACTTTGCCCGCAGGCTTTGCAAGCCAAGCATCGATATCCTCTTCCAGCCACGCAGTACGATTGCCGAAAACAAAGAACGGCTTTGGAAGTACTCCCGCCGCGACCATTCGATAGATAGTGGTCCGGCTAAGAGACAGTTTTTCGGCAACCTGTTTCACACTCAATGCTTTCATCGGAGTTACCCCAACGGACAAGCGGCACTAGTTGATTGAAAGTCGTTGGCAGGTCGATCGTCTGCGGTTCCGTCATCGATCCGACTATGTTGACGGAGGCGCTTCCTGCGTTTGCAGTTGGTCACCCCACCACTGCATCATTTCGCGCCGTTCTTTCAAATACTCAGCGTGCACATAGGCCGCTGTGACTTGATTTCTTTCCGCATGGGCGAGTTGCCTGTCAACGACGTCCCTGGAAAAACCGTTTTCACGAAGTGCAGTAGCAGCTAGGCCTCGGAATCCGTGCCCGGTCATCTTGCCTTTGTAGCCCATACGATAGAGCGCGAACAGCATGGTGTTGTTTGAAATGGGGCCGCCACCTTGGACGCTATAAAAGACGTGAGCCCTATGCCCATTAATTGTTCGCAGTTCTTCGAGAATCGCGATAGCTTGTCGCGATAGCGGAACGATGTGCGGCTCGCGCATCTTCATCCGCTCCGATGGGATACGCCACTCGGGGCTTTCACCCGTCGAAAACTCTGACCACTCTGCACGAATCATTTCCATCGTGCGTGCAAAGGTGAGGGCCATGAACTTGAGTGCTAGCTTGGTCACGACGTCGCCTTGGTACAGCTCGATGTCACGCAGGAGGTGTGGGATCTCCGATGCTTTGACTCGGGCCATGTGCTTTACGCCAGGGCTTTTCTTCAGGATCGTTGCCGCATCAATATCAGCGGCGGGATTCCTTGAGCATCGGCCAGTCATAATCCCGTACTGAAAGACGGCACGCGAACGCTGAAGCACTCTGATGGCGGTTTCGCGAACACCTCTAGCCTCGATTGACCGAACAATTTCGAGCATATCTGGCGCCTCAATTGATGAGATTGCTCGTTGGCCTATGCGTGGAAATGCATCGATCTCCAGTGACTTGAGTACTTTCCCGGCATATACAGCAGTCCAGCCAGGCCGCTGATTTTCGTACCATTCGCGGGCTACAGCTTCGAACGTCGATGCGGCAGCAATAACGCGAGCTCGCCGCATCTCTTTCTTCTGCGTTGACGGGTCTGTCCCGGCGGATATCTTTCGTCTGGCGGCTAAGCATGCCTCGCGTGCTTCCGCTAAAGACGCCTCGGGATAAACGCCAAACGATGCCACTTTTTCTTTGCCGTCGAACCGATATTTCATCCGCCAGTATTTCGACCCATTGGGCATCACTTGCAGATACAGACCCTTGCCATCGGCTAGACGATAGGGTCTTTCTGCCGGCTTTGCCTTCTTGACTTGGAGGTCGGTGAGTGGAGCAATGACTTTGGGCATATGGGGGTATCAATCATTGGGGGTATCGCTCGATCTCCCCATTGATACCCCAAAAAATTCTGTGCGCTGCTGGGAGTTGTTGGGCAATGATGGCAGAAAAAAGCCCCGACAGGCAAGGCTTTGCGGGGCTTTTTAGTAATCCTTGGGTAACGTTGGTTGCTTCATTGGTCCCCCCGACAGGAATCGAACCTGTATCTAGCGCTTAGGAGGCACTCGTTCTATCCATTGAACTACAGGGAGAGACTGGATTCCATCCAGTAGCGCGATGTCCTTTGAAATCAAAGGCATCGCCTTATTCCACGGGGCTTTCCGGCTGATTGCGATACCCCTATAGTATCACTCCAGATCACTCCGCAACCTGCCGTTTCACGTCGCCGTTGCTACACTTTTGCTACAGCAAGGAGGGTGGCAGTGGCATCGATTGTGCAGGTAGGAACGCGTTGGCGCGCTCAAGTCCGACGCGAGGGCAAGAGTATAGCAAAAACAATTCGGACGAAGGCGCAGGCAACTGAATGGGCTTGCGAAATTGAGGTGGCAGTGAATGAGGGTAGGGATCTCGACAGAGTGTCGATGAAGACGCTGGTGTCCACCGTCATTACGCACTATCGGGAGTTGCGAGCGCCGCGTGCTCAAGCGTTTCCGCCACCCATTGATTTAGACTTTGCCCGTGCGCGGCTGCCGCGATTGCAGCCGCCTCGTGAGTCTTCGGCGTCAGGCGAACAACGAATTTTCCGGAAAACTGCTTCTGCGGCTCGATGCCACGTCGCGCACATTCCTCAAGAAAAATTTTCAACGAAAGTTCGCCTTCGGCGCGCAGTCCCGAAACATCGGCGGCATAAAAATCTGCACCGCCATTCAGACCAACAAACTCCCCTCTGAACATGTCGATTTCTGGGCCATAGGCGATGACTGCCTTGTGCCCTTCGATGATCATGATGTTGTTCATGGTTTCACTCCGTTTTCCTCAAGCCACTTGCGAATTGATGCGACTGCGCCCTTATCCATATCGGGAGACGGATGAGGTCGGTGTAGCACCTTGACTTGTTTGAACAGATAGACCGCGACGCGGGATCCTTCTCGTTCGTCCAGCTCTCCGCCAAGGTCATGGAACAGCGCGACGACGTCGCCCCACTTCACGTTAGCCGGCGTTGGGCGAGAGAAAAGCAGATCAAGAGTTCGTCTTGATTTGGATTTCATGTGGCTTATGGTATTAAAAAATAGTATCAAAGTCAACGGTGCAACGGCCGAGTTGCCGGCGCGTGCGCGTGTCACTGGTGCTGGTAGATCTAGACGGGAGGGTCAGTATGAGGCAGCGAATCGGTGAAATTCGACGCTGAGCGCGCCATCGCCGATGGTTATTTTTCGGAGCGGGTCACTGAAGCGTTACTGAGATTGAGGATGCGGGGAGGTGCTTTCGGGTGGTCGGGCGGCGGTGAGGGCTATAGAGTCAGACCGATCCCGTCGAATGTCGTCCGGATCCTAAGTGCCCTGAGGTCTCTCGCCCTGAGATGAAGTTGAGCCACTCGATGCAGGAGGGGCCTTGCCGGGCCATCGTCGTATCAGGTCCGACGCATAGAAATGATGCTCAGGTGACGTGCAGAAGGTCCATGCTGGGTGTTGTGGCGGCTCTTCTTGGGGGGGGGCGCGAACGGGGCAAGCGTCTTGCCCCATGCCGAGCGTCAAGTTCCAATACGCATCAGGATCGCTTAGGGGCAGTTGCAACGGCAGGCGTCGGGCCGCCGGCGCGTCGACGCCGATGACGCCGATGACCCGATGGGGCGGTGACGTGCGGCGAAATCCCTTGCCACGCCGCCCCTCGCGAGTTGGGGGCCGAAGCCGGCATCGAGACGACGACGGTTTCCTATCGCTTGCGCGAAACTCCGGCATGCACGGTCAGTGAAGACCGTCGGAGATGGCTGGGTCGTGCGGTCACACCACGCCGTCGGCGCGCAATTGCGCAATCCTCGTCGCATCGAACCCGAGGCGCTCGCGCAGGATGTCATCGCTGTGCTGGCCGAGTGTCGGCGGGGCGCTGCGGGCGACAGGCGGTGTCTCACTCATCTTCATCGGACTCGCGACGACCCTCGCCATGCCGCCCGACGCATGCGGCAGCGAGACCTCCATACCGCGTGCCTTCACCTGCGGATGGGCGAACACTTCCGGCAACGTATTGATCGGCCCACAGGGTACGCCCGCCGCTTCGAGTTTGGCGATCCAGTCGTCCTTGCCGAATTTGCGCACCATCTGCGCCAAAAGCGGCACCAGCACCTCCCGGTGACGCACGCGAGAAGGATTCGTCGCGAACCGTTCGTCGTCCGCCCATGCCGGTTCTTCACCGACTTCCACGAACTTGCGAAACTGCCCGTCGTTGCCCACGGCCACGATGATCCAACCGTCGTCGCCCGTCTGGAACGTCTGATAAGGCACGATGTTCGGATGCGCATTTCCCCAGCGCACCGGCGCCTCACCGCTCGCGAGATAGTTCGTGTTCATGTTGGCGAGCATCGCGACCTGAGTGTCGAGCAACGCCATGTCGATGTACTGCCCCACGCCCGTGCGATCACGATGGGTGAGGGCGGCCATGATGGCGATGGTCGCGTACATGCCCGTCATCAGGTCGGCAATGGCGACGCCCGCCTTCTGCGGACCGCCACCCGGCAGCGCATCCCGTTCGCCCGTAATGCTCATGAAGCCGCCGATGCCCTGCACGATAAAGTCGTAGCCCGCGCGCGATGCGTACGGGCCGTCCTGGCCAAACCCCGTCACCGAGCAGTAGACGAGATCCGGCTTGATCTCGCGCAGCGACGCATAATCCAATCCGTACTTCGCCAACTGCCCGACTTTGTAATTCTCGACCACGACATCGCTCTGCGCGGCCAACGCCTTCACAATGGCCTGCCCCTCGCCCGACGAAATGTCCAGCGTGAGCGAACGCTTGTTACGGTTGGCCGCGAGGTAGTACGCCGCTTCCGCAGTGTCGCGCCCCTCGGCGTCGCGCTGGTAGGGGGGACCCCAGCGACGCGTGTCGTCGCCGGCGCCGGGACGCTCGACCTTGATGACGTCCGCCCCCAGGTCCGCCAGATTCTGGGTGGCCCACGGGCCCGCGAGCACGCGCGAAAGGTCCAGTACCCGGATATGACTCAGCGCGCCCATCGTTGTCTCTCTCCTCGGTTGCGTCCGTCGTGTGACGGAGGGGTGCCGCTGATGCAAAACGTTGTTTTGCATTGCGGAACTTGTGGCCGAGAGTCTACGTCCGTCGGCTGGTGCATGACCAGCGCCGTTTCGCACTGCGGTTAGCGGCGCAACGCTGTGGATAGATCGATTTCCCGTATAATCAAAAGTTTGCAAAATACCCGCCAGGCTTAGCTCGCCCGGTCCCCACGCTCCCAAGCACGCTATGAAAGTCGCAGACATTCGGGAAAAATTCCTAAACTTCTTCGAGTCGAAGAGGCACACCATCGTGCGCTCGTCGAGCCTCGTGCCGTCCAATGACCCCACGCTGCTGTTCACGAACTCCGGCATGGTGCAGTTCAAGGACGTCTTCCTCGGACTCGAATCGCGCCCCTACACGCGCGCGACCACGGCCCAGCGCAGCGTGCGCGCCGGCGGCAAGCACAACGACCTCGAGAACGTGGGCTACACCGCCCGCCACCATACGTTCTTCGAAATGCTGGGTAACTTCTCGTTCGGCGACTACTTCAAGCGCGAAGCGATTCAGTACGCGTGGGAATTGCTGACGACCGTCTACCAGTTGCCGAAGGAAAAGCTCTGGGTCACCGTCTATAAGGAAGACGACGAAGCCTACGACATTTGGGCCAAGGAAGTGGGCGTGCCGACCGAGCGCATCATCCGCATCGGCGACAACAAGGGCGCTCGTTACGCCTCGGACAACTTCTGGCAGATGGCCGATACCGGCCCGTGCGGTCCGTGCTCGGAAATTTTCTTCGACCACGGCCCGGACGTGTGGGGTGGACCGCCGGGATCGCCGGAGGAAGACGGTGACCGCTACATCGAAATCTGGAACCTCGTGTTCATGCAGTTCAACCGCGACGAGCAGGGCAACATGACGCCGCTGCCCAAGCCGTGCGTTGACACCGGCATGGGGCTGGAGCGTATTGCAGCGGTGCTGCAACACGTTCATAGCAACTACGAGATCGACCTGTTCCAGCACCTGATCAAGGCTGCCGGTCGCGAGACGGGCGTGACCGACCTCACGGCGAACTCGCTCAAGGTGATCGCCGATCACATCCGCGCGTGCTCGTTCCTGATCGTCGACGGCGTGATTCCGGGCAACGAAGGCCGCGGTTACGTGCTGCGCCGTATCGTCCGTCGCGCCATCCGTCACGGTTACAAGCTCGGCTGCAAGACGCCGTTTTTCTACAAGCTCGTGCCGGACCTCGTGGCCGAGATGGGCGTCGCTTATCCGGAACTGGCTCAGGCACAACAGCGCGTGACGGACGTGCTCAAGCAGGAAGAAGAACGCTTTGGCGAGACCATCGAGAACGGCATGGAGATTCTCGAGGGCGCGCTGGCCGATCTGGCCAAGCGCGGCGTGACCACGCTCGACGGCGAACTCGCGTTCAAGCTGCACGATACGTACGGCTTCCCGCTCGATCTGACGGCGGATGTCTGCCGCGAGCGCAGCATCTCGGTCGACGAGGCCGGTTTCGACGCCGCGATGGCGCGTCAGCGCGAACAGGCGCGCGCTGCCGGCAAGTTCAAGATGGCAACAGCCCTCGAATACACCGGCGACAAGACGCGCTTCGAAGGCTACGACAAACTCGCGATCGAAGGCGCGAAGGTCACGGCGCTTTACGTCGACGGCACCAGCGTCGGCAAGCTGTCCGCCGGCCAGCAAGGTATCGTGGTGCTTGACACCACGCCGTTCTACGCCGAGTCGGGCGGTCAGGTCGGCGACCAGGGGGTGATCGTCGCGGGCGGCGCGCGTTTCGGCGTGTCGGACACGCAGAAGATCCAGGCCGACGTTTTCGGTCACTACGGTGCGCTCGAGTCGGGCGAACTGAAGGTCGGCGACGCCGTGACCGCCCAGGTGGACGCCGTGCGCCGTGCGCGCACCGTGCGTAACCACTCGGCGACCCACCTGATGCACAAGGCACTGCGTGAAGTGCTCGGCGGCCACGTGCAACAGAAGGGCTCGCTCGTCGACGCCGACAAGACGCGTTTCGACTTTGCTCACAATGCGGCGATGACCGCCGACGAAATCCGTCGCGTAGAAGACATCGTGAACGCCGAAGTGCTGGCCAACGCCCCCACGCAAGCCGCGCTGATGTCGTTCGACGACGCCGTGAAGGGCGGTGCCATGGCCCTGTTCGGGGAGAAGTACGGCGACGAAGTGCGCGTGCTCGACATCGGGACGTCGCGCGAGCTGTGCGGCGGCACGCACGTCTCTCGCACGGGCGATATCGGCCTGTTCAAGATCGTGATGGAAGGTGGCGTGGCTGCCGGTATCCGTCGCGTGGAGGCGATTACGGGCGACAACTCGGTGCGCTTCGTCCAGAAACTGGACGATCAGATCAACGAGGCGGCCGCCGCGCTCAAGACGCAGCCTGCCGAATTGACCCCGCGCATCGCGCAGGTGCAGGAGCAGGTCAAGTCGCTGGAGAAGGAACTGGCGGCGCTCAAGTCGAAGCTGGCGTCGAGCCAGGGTGACGAACTGGTCGAGAAGGCTGTCGACGTGAACGGGCTTAAGGTGCTGGCCGCGCAACTCGAAGGCGCCGATGCCAAGACGCTGCGCGAGACGATGGACAAGCTCAAGGACAAGCTCAAGCACGCCGCCATCGTGCTGGCAGCCGTCGAAGGCGGCAAGGTGACGCTGATCGCCGGTGTGACCGCTGACGCTACGGCCAAGGTCAAGGCGGGCGAACTCGTCAACTTCGTCGCGCAGCAAGTCGGTGGCAAGGGCGGTGGCCGCCCGGATATGGCGCAGGCGGGCGGTACCGATCCGTCGCAATTGCCGCAGGCCCTCGCCGGCGTGCAAGGCTGGGTCGCAGGCAAGCTGTAACGATTCATCGTGTCGGCATCGCCTGGCGTGACATGGGTCGCGACAGGCCGACCGACTCGGATGGAAACGAGCAAAACGCGCACTTCGGTGCGCGTTTTGCCTTTCCGGCGCCGCATGCACGTGAGACGATCTGGCGGTGCCGGCAGCACGGTTTCGTTTCGAGAAACGATGCGCCGGGGGTTGGCGTGAGTGTTGCAAACGGCGCGTCCGATTGCCCTGCGGCGCGCAGGGGAACCGTCGCATCCGGCAATGGTTTGCATGTAAAGTATTCGGTACGTTGCGCGCGCACAAGCAATCTACGGTGGACGTATTAAGAATCGCTGCGCGCCTGTCGTTTGTGCGAACGCGTTCTCGTTCGCTTTCCTCCGCCTGCGGACCCGTCATCGCCATGCCAGCCACACTCGCCAGCCCCGACCCGGTTTCTTCGAAGTTGCACTCGCCCTCGCCTGAGCGGGCGGCATGGCGTATTGCCTTGTCTTGCATGCTGGCGTTGTCGATCGCCATGGGTATCGGACGATTCGCTTTTACGCCGATGCTGCCGCTCATGCTGCACGAGCGCCTCACCGACATTCAACACGGCAGTTGGCTCGCGTCGCTCAACTATGCGGGGTACTTCGTCGGGGCGCTCTCGTGCATGTGGCTGCATTTTTCTCCGACGCGCCTCATTCGTTTCGCGCTGGTCGCGACCGTCGCGCTGACGCTGGCGATGGGCCTGCTCGACTCGTTTGCGGTGTGGGCCGTCGTGCGCACACTTGCCGGGGTGATGAGCGCGTGGGCGATGGTGTTCTCGGCCGGGTGGGGCTTTCGCAAGCTGGCAGAATTGCGCATGCCGAGTCTGGGGGGCGTGATGTTCGCCGGGCCGGGCGCGGGCATCGTCGTGACGGGGTTGCTCGCGAGCCTGAACGAGGCGCTCGGCTGGCCTGCGCGCGGCGGCTGGTTGCTGTGCGGCGTTCTCGCATTGCTCTTGCTTGCGGTGATCTGGCGCACGTTCGTGGCCGATGCTCCCGATGCCCCCGGCGCTGAAAAATCGACGGGCCCCGATAAGCCTGCTGCGGCATCCGTCGTCCATCATGGCAGCGGTGAGAGCGTGATCCCCGTCACCCTCCTCTACAGCTTCGCCGGGTTCGGCTACATCATTACCGCGACCTTCTTGCCGGTGATCGCGCGCCAGGCGTTGCCCGGCTCGCCGTGGCCCGATCTTTTTTTCCCGCTGCTCGGCCTTATGGTGATTCCGGGCGCCATCATCGGTGCACGCGCGCCGCTCACGTGGGACAACCGCCTGTTGCTCGCGGTCTGCTACATCATGCAAGGACTGGGCGTCGGGATCGGCATCGTGTTTCCGAACGTCGCGGGTTTCGCGTTGGGCAGTGTGCTCGTGGGGCTGCCGTTCACGGCGATTACGGTGTACACCGTTCGCGAATGCCGACGCCTGCGTGGGGACAACGCCAATGGCCTGATCGGTCTCGTGACGGCATCCTACGGGATCGGGCAGATCGTCGGCCCGTTGGTGGCCGCACCGCTCGTCGCAGCGACCGGCGGCTTCACGACAGCGCTCCTGTGTGCGAGCGGGGTGCTGGTGCTCGGTGCTGCCGGCTTCGTGTGGGACTGGCGGCGCTCGCTCGAACACGCGCCCTGAGTCGTATCGGCAACGCCCCACGATGCGCCCCGCTGGGATGTCGGCGACATCCGCTGCGGGACTTTCCCAGAGAACATCGATGTCTTTTACCCTGAAGGCCGGCAAAAAAGCCGCCACGGCGATGCGCGACGAGGAACGCCGCATGCGCGTCGATCTTGCCGCCTGCTATCGTCTCGTCGCCCTCAACGGCTGGGACGACCTCATCTACACCCATATTTCCGCGATGGTGCCGGGCGAGCCGGGGCACTTCCTTATCAATCCCTTTGGATTGACGTTCGATGAGGTGAGCGCGTCGAATCTCGTGAAGATCACGATGAACGGCGAGATCGTGGGCGAGAGCGAACATCCGGTGAACGTGACGGGCTTTGCGCTGCACGGTGCGGTGCACGCGGCGCGGCCTGATGCCGTATGTGTCATGCATCTGCACAATACGGCGGGAATCGCCGTATCGATTCAGCCGCATGGCCTGTTGCCCATCTCGCAGCACGCGTTGCGTTTTCACGAGCGCATCGGGTATCACGATTACGAAGGACTGGCCTTCTCGCCGTCTGAGGGCGAACGGCTGACGACGTCGCTCGGCACGCATGCGGCCATGTTGCTGCGCAATCACGGCACGTTGACGCTCGGCCGCACGGTGGCGGAGGCGTACGTGCTGATGGCGACGCTCATCAAGGCGTGCGAGATTCAGCTACAGGCGCTTGCGGGCGGCGCGGCACCGAATCTGCCGAGTCCGGCGGTGCAGGACAAGACAGCCGTTCAACTGGAAGACGGCGGCGCGATCGAGGGTGTGCTGGAGTGGCCCGCGCTGCTGCGCAAACTCGATAGAATAGACGCCTCGTTTCGTGATTGACGGCGCGGTATCGTGGAACGTTCTCGATATGTCGAACGTTACCGAATCCGGCGCCGCCATCGAGAACGAGCGGCAACGCTGCGGATCATGCTGATGAGCGTGCGTAGCGCGGCTGACGTCTGATTCAGGATTCCAAGAACGACACAAGGAGATAGATCGCAATGCCAACGTTTCACGTCGAGATGTTCGAGGGGCGCACCGTCGAGCAAAAGCGCGCGTTCGTCAAAGCCGTCACGCAAGCGGCTGTCGAGACGATCGGTTGCACGCCAGAGTCCGTCGATATCATCATCACCGACGTCAAGCCGGAGAACTGGTCGACGGGCGGCACGCTCTGGTCGGATCCGCGTTGAGCGGGACGGCCGACGTCAGTCCGCCGAATTGCGGTAGGCCGGCGCTTCTCGCCGGACAAGTCTGAGACGGGGGCGCTTGCGGAGTCCCCGTCGCTTTGAAGAGGTCGTTATGTCGCAAGTCCCGTCCGTATCGAACATCCCCGCCAACGCAGCAAGCGCTGCCACCGCTACCGCCATCGACGGTGCGCTGCAAACGCCACAACACTTTGCGTCGGACAACTACGCCGGTATTTGTCCCGAAGCGATGCGCTATCTGGTGGAGGCGAACGCTAGCGGTCACGAAGTTTCTTACGGCGACGATACCTGGACGCAACGTGTGTGCGACGGCATTCGTCAACTGTTCGACACGGACTGCGAGGTGTTCTTCGTCTTCAACGGTACGGCGGCGAATTCGCTGGCGCTCGCGTCGCTGTCGCAGTCCTATCACTCGGTCATCTGCCATGAACTGGCGCACGTCGAGACGGACGAGTGCGGTGGTCCGGAGTTCTTCTCCAACGGCGCGAAACTGCTCACCGCGCGCGGCCGCGAGAATAACGGCAAGCTCACGCCGGATGCCGTCGAGTCCGTCATCAATCGTCGTTCCGACATCCACTTTCCTAAACCGAAGGTCGTCACGCTCACCCAAGCCACCGAAGTCGGCACGGTGTACACCGTCGACGAGATCAAGGCGATTTCGGCGGTTGCCAGGCGCCGAAATTTGCGCGTCCATATGGATGGTGCGCGTTTTGCGAATGCCGTGGCAACGCTGGGCTGCCATCCGGGCGATGTTACGTGGCGCGCAGGCGTGGACGTGCTCTGCTTCGGCGGCACGAAGAACGGCCTGCCCGTAGGCGAGGCGGTGGTTTTCTTCAATCGCGCGCTGGCGGAGGATTTCGCGTACCGGGTGAAGCAGGCCGGTCAACTGGCGTCGAAGATGCGCTTCATCTCCGCCCCATGGCTCGGCATGCTGGAGAACGATACGTGGCTGCGCCATGCGCGCCACGCGAACGACATGGCGCAATTGCTCGCAAGCCGAATTCGCGACGTGCCCGGGGTCTCGGTTATGTTCGAGACGCAAGCCAACGGCGTATTTGCAGAACTGCCGGCGCATGTGATCGAGGCGCTGCGCGCCAAGGGCTGGCGCTTCTACACCTTCATCGGCGCAGGCGGGTGCCGTTTCATGTGTGCATGGGATACGCGACCGGAGACGGTCGAGCGTCTGGCCGCCGACATTCTTGCCTTGAGCACGAAAGCCTGAACCTTTTCGCGCCGGCCCGGATCGCTGCCCGACGTCGAGCCCGACCTGATGCCTGACGTCGGCGCCTCTAATGACATCGACATCGACATCGACATCGACCATCGATCGTCAACCTACCCGACATTACGCCTGACGCGGCGCGGGCACGGTCGGTGTCAGGAACCGGTGCGCCAGCGTGTGGTAGAACGACGGCGCAATCGCCCGCGAAACCTGCGTGGACAGCAGAGCGACGGCCATGAGCGGAATCACCATCTGATGACCGTCGATCATCTCCATGACGATCACGAACGACGTGATGGGCGACTGCGTGACCGCCGCCAGATAGCCGACCATGCACAGGGCAGCCATGGCCGGCAGCGGCACCACCGACGTGACGTGCGCCATGACGTTGCCCAGCCCCGCACCAATCGCGAGCGATGGCGCGAAGATGCCCCCCGGAATGCCGGAAAGGTACGACACGCACAATGCAGCGAATTTCAGCACGGCGTATAGCGGGGAGAGCGTCGCGTGCGATTCGAGCAGGCCGCGCGCTTCGGCGTAGCCGCTGCCGAATGTCGTGCCTCCCGAGACGACGCCGATCACTGCAATCGCAAGACCGCAAATCAACGCGAAACGCACCGGATACGTGCGGCGCATATCCACCAGCGGCTTGGGCATCCAGCGCGGCACATTGAGCATCAGCCAGCCGAACAGGCCGCCGGCCACACCGGTGAGCAAACTCGCTGCAACGAGCACCGGAATGAGCGCCCACCGGAATTCGCTGATCGCCTTGATCTGACCGAAATACAGATAGTTGCCTTGCAGGCCGAGCGCTACGACGCCGGAGAAAATGATGGCGGTAATGAGCGTGCCGCTGTTGCGCGCAACGAAACTGCGACTCAGTTCCTCGATGGCGAACACCACCCCTGCGAGAGGCGTGTTGAACGCCGCTGCCAGACCTGCCGCTGCGCCGGCCAACGTCAGCTGGCGCTCGATGTGTACGCTGCTGCGTCGATAGCCGTGGCGCATGGCGTACATGAGCGAGGCGCCGATCTGGACCGTCGGGCCTTCCCGTCCGATCGTGAAGCCGCACAGAATGCCGAGAAACGAGATCGCGATCTTGCCGAACATGATGCGCAGCGTCAGCAAAGACTTCGACAGACGGGAATCCTGAAGCGTGGCGATGACCTGTGGAATCCCGCTTCCCTCGGCCCCCCGGAAAAACTTCTGCGTGAGCCAGATGGCCAACGCCGCGCCGAGCGGCGTGACGATCAGCGGCAGCCAGAAGCCATGCGAGAGCATGCGCTGAAAGAGCTCGAAACCGAAATCCACCAGCTTGGCGTATGCCACGGAAACGAGGCCCACGAGGACCGCGCCGAGCCAGAACACGCCGTAGTTGTGCCAGAGGCGTCGCGAGCGACGCACGCCGCGTTGCGTCAGGCGAGTCGACAATGAGGCGCCGGGTGTGGCGGCAGGCGAGTCGGACGGTGGCGGCGAGGTCGGAGGTGAGGCGGGCGGTGAGGCGGGAGGCGAATTCGGAGGCGAGGTGGACGAAGTTGACGAAGTGGACGAAGTGGACGAAGTGGACGAAGTGGACGAGGTGGACGAGGGCGGTGAGTCCGAGGCAGAGGGCGCAGCGCAGGGCACAACAGCGGGCGCAGAAGAGGGCGCAGAAGAGGATAGGGGAGCGTTCGGCGGAATGTCGGACACGGGCCGGGGCGAAAATTGAAAGACGTTCGTCGATTATACGCCCGGGCATTCCTGGGCTTGGTCCGAAGGCGTCTCGGAATTTACCGAATGTGCAGCGCGTCATGAGTTCATTTAAGATGTTCCCATTCGCTGAAGAACGATCATGAACGAACTCATTTTTTGTCCTCGCTGCGCCTCGGCCCTCGATTCACGCGAAGTTGCCGGGCGCATTCGTCGCGCGTGTCCCGACAACGCGTGCGGTTTCGTCCACTGGGACAATCCGCTGCCGGTGGTCGCGGGGCTCGTCGAGTACCGTGGACAGATTCTGCTGGCACGCAACGCAGCCTGGACCGAAGGCATGTTCGCGCTCATTACCGGTTTTCTGGAGCGCGACGAAACCCCTGAGGACGGCGTTCGCCGTGAGATCAAGGAGGAGACGAATCTGGAGGCCGACGCGATTTCGTTGCTCGGCGTCTACGAGTTCATGCGCAAGAACGAACTGATCATCGCCTACCACGCGGTATGCGACGGCGATATCCGTCTCTCGGAGGAGCTTGCCGAATTCCGGCTGGTGGCGCCGCATCAGGTGCGTCCGTGGCGCGCCGGCACGGGCCACGCCGTGGCCGAATGGCTGCGCCGACGCAATCTGCCCGTCGAATACGTCGATTCCGCCCGGCTATCGATTGCCGAATAGCGTGCTAAGCGTGCTAAGTGGGCCAAGCAAGCCATACCGCGGCCCGGCGCCACGACTACGGTAGAATCGCGGCTTGCGGGGCGAACCCGGCAAAAGAGATTCGAACGAGACCGAAGAGAGGGACATGAGCATGGAATTCCAGAAAGAAGTCGACGCGAGCGGTCTGAATTGCCCGCTGCCGATCCTGCGTGCAAAGAAGGCGCTGGCCGAGATGCAAAGCGGTGAAGTGCTGCACATCATCGCCACCGATCCGGGCTCCGGGCGCGACTTCAGCGCGTTTGCCAAGCAGACCGGTAACGAACTGCTCGAGTCGCGCGAAGAGGGCAAGACGTTCCACTTCTGGATGCGTCGCCGCTGATCGCGCGGCGGCCTCGCCATGCGCTGCCGCCGCCGACATCCACGAACGCGCGGCACGGCAGACGAAAAAAACCGACGGACATGCCGTCGGTTTTTTCATGGGAAGTGCCGATCGTTACGCCAGATCGCCGTGCACTTCGTCTTGCAGGTACTTGCGGAAAGCGTCTTTCAGTTCCGGGTGACGCAGTGCAAACTCCACCGTCGCCTTCAGATATCCCAGCTTGCTGCCGCAGTCGAAGCGCTTGCCGTTGTAGCGATACGCCAGCACGACTTCATCGTGCATCAGCTTCTGGATGGCGTCGGTCAACTGAATCTCGCCGCCCGATCCCGGATCGATCTCGCGGATGCAATCGAAAATGCGCGGGCGCAGCACGTAACGGCCGACCACCCCCAGGTTCGACGGTGCGTTCTCGGGTGCCGGCTTCTCGACGATATCCGTGAGCTTGACGATGGCCTTCTCGCCCCAGTCGGTACCCTTGACGATACCGTACGAGCGACTTTGCTCGATGGGGATCTCTTCCACGCCGATGATCGAGTTGTGATAGTGGTTGTACAGATCGACCATCTGCTTGAGCACGGGCGGCCGACCGTCGAGCAAGTCGTCGGCAAGGATGACCGCAAACGGTTCATCGCCCACGAGCTTCTCTGCACACAGCACGGCATGGCCGAGACCCAGCGCCTTAGGCTGACGCACATAGAAACAATCGATGTGCGCCGGCTTGATCGAATGCACCACGTCGAGCAACGCCTGCTTGTTCTTCGCTTCGAGTTCCGCTTCGAGTTCGAAGGCCGTGTCGAAGTGATCTTCGATGGCGCGCTTGTTGCGGCCCGTGACGAAGATCATCTCCGTGATGCCGGCGGCCACCGCCTCTTCCACGGCGTACTGAATCAGCGGCTTGTCCACGACCGGCAGCATTTCCTTCGGGCTCGCCTTGGTTGCCGGCAGAAACCGGGTGCCGAGGCCCGCGACGGGGAAAACGGCTTTGGTCACAACGGTTTTCATTGGTATCTCCCTGATCAATTTATCGCGTCTCAGGCGGGCAAGCGCGCGAGCTGTGCCTGCAACTTCCCGAGAACGGCTTCAAAGTCGACCAATCGTTGCTTCTCAAGTTCCACCACATTGGCGGGTGCGCGCGCCACGAAGCTCTCGTTAGACAGCTTGCCGTGACATTTCGCGATCTCGCCTTCCAGACGCTTCACTTCCTTGCCGAGGCGCTCGCGTTCCGCGGCGACATCGATTTCCACCTTGAGTGCGAGCTTGTTCGGGCCCACCACGGCCAGCGGCGCACCTGCGGCCTGCGCGTCGAGCGTGGCTTCGTCCGCCAGCACCTGCACTTCGGAGAGCTTGGCAAGCGTTTGCAGATACGGCGCAATCGACGTCAGGAACGGCACATCGCCCGCGACCAGCAGCGGCACGCGCTGTGCCGGCGACAGATTCATCTCGCCGCGCAGATTGCGGCATGCATCCACCGCCGCCTTCAACTGCTGCATCCACGCTTCGTCGCCTTCGTCGATCTTGCTCATGTCCGCGACCGGATACGGCTGCACCATGATACTGGCATCGCCCGGCGCCTTGTCGGCAGGATAACGACCGGCGAGCGGCGCAACCTTTTGCCAAAGGGCTTCGGTGATGAACGGAATGATCGGATGGGCCAGACGAAGTACCGTTTCGAGCACACGCAGCAACGTGCGACGCGTAGCGCGCTGTTGCGCGGGCGTGCCGTTCTGGATCTGCCACTTGGCCAGTTCGACGTACCAGTCGCAATACTCGTCCCACACGAACTTGTAGATCGTGCTGGCGATGTTGTCGAAGCGATAGTCCGCGAAACCCTTGGCCACATCGGTTTCCACGCGCTGGAGCAACGACACGATCCAGCGGTCGGCGCGCGAAAAATCGAGCTGGCCTTCAGGGCCGCAATCGCCCACGCACGGCGCCAGGCCGCAGTCGTGGCCTTCGCAGTTCATCAGCACGAAGCGCGTGGCGTTCCACAGCTTGTTGCAGAAGTTGCGGTAGCCTTCGCAGCGCGCGAGATCGAAGTTGATGTTGCGGCCGAGCGTCGCCATCGAGGCGAACGTGAAGCGCAGCGCATCGGTGCCGAACGGCGCGATGCCCTCCGGGAACTCCTTGCGGGTCTTCTTCTCGATGCTTGCCGCTTGCTTCGGGTTCATCAGGCCCGTGGTGCGCTTGGCGAGCAGGGCGTCGAGCGACACGCCGTCGACGATATCGATCGGGTCGAGCGTGTTGCCCTTCGATTTCGACATCTTCTGACCTTCGGCGTCGCGCACGAGCCCGTGCACGTACACCGTCTTGAACGGCACCTTGCCCGTGAAGTGCGTGGTCATCATGACCATGCGCGCGACCCAGAAGAAGATGATGTCGAAGCCGGTCACGAGCACCGACGACGGTAGGAAGTGCTTCAGTTCCGGCGTCTCCTGCGGCCAGCCGAGCGACGAGAACGGCACCAACGCCGACGAGAACCACGTGTCGAGCACGTCTTCGTCGCGCTTGAGCGCGCCGGTCGAGCCGGCGGCGCGCGCCTTCTCGATGGCTTCGTCTTCCGAGCGTGCGACGAACACATTGCCGTTTTCGTCGTACCACGCCGGGATCTGGTGGCCCCACCAGAGCTGACGCGAGATACACCAGTCCTGAATGTTTTCGAGCCACTGGTTGTACGTCGTCGTCCAGTTTTCCGGGACGAACTTGATTTCGCCGCTGCGCACGACGTCGAGCGCGGTTTCCGTGATCGACTTGCCGGGATGGAACGTGCCTTCGGGGGCCGGCTTGCTCATCGCCACGAACCACTGGTCGGTGAGCATCGGCTCGATGATCGTGCCCGTACGGTCGCTGCGCGGCACCATCAGCTTGTGCGGCTTGACCGATTCGAGCAGGCCGAGGGCGTCCAGATCGGCCACGATCTGCTTGCGGGCGTCGAAACGATCCAGACCACGGTACTTCTCCGGGGCGTTATCGTTGATCTTCGCGTCGAGCGTGAGGATGTTGATCTGCGGCAGGTTGTGACGCTGACCCACGGCGTAGTCGTTGAAATCGTGCGCTGGCGTGACCTTCACCACACCCGTGCCGAACTCGCGGTCGACGTAATCGTCGGCGATGATCGGGATTTCGCGATCGCACAGCGGCAGTCTGGCGGTCTTGCCGATCAGCGCCTTGTAGCGCTCGTCTTCCGGGTGAACCATCAGCGCGGTGTCGCCCAGCATGGTCTCGGGACGCGTGGTCGCGACCGTGAGCGTGCCCGAGCCGTCGGCGAGCGGGTAGCGGATGTGCCACAGCGACCCTTCCTCTTCCTCGCTGACCACTTCCAGATCGGACACGGCGGTGAGCAGCGTCGATTCCCAGTTCACGAGACGCTTGCCGCGATAGATCAGCCCCTGCTCGTAGAGCGTGACGAACACGTCGCGCACGGCCCGGGACATCTTCTCGTCCATCGTAAAGTATTCGCGGCTCCAATCGATGGAAGCCCCGAGACGGCGGATCTGGCGCGTAATCGTGCTGCCGGACTGCTCTTTCCACTCCCAGACGCGCTCGACGAACGTCTCGCGGCCCAGGTCATGGCGAGACACCTTCTTGGCGTCCAGTTGGCGCTCGACGACGATCTGCGTGGCGATGCCCGCATGGTCGGTGCCCGGCACCCACAGGGTGTTGGCGCCCTTCATGCGGTAGTAGCGCGTCAGACCGTCCATGATCGTCTGGTTGAACGCGTGCCCCATGTGCAGCGTGCCGGTGACGTTCGGCGGCGGCAACTGGATGCTGAAATCTTCACGGGCGTCGTCGAAAGTCGGCCGGGCATAGCCGCGGCGTTCCCATTCGGGGCCCCAGTGGGCTTCGACGTCCTGCGGCTCGAAGCTCTTGGCAAGCGTATTGTCGCTGTCGCTCATGGATTGAATGGACCGTGTAATGCGTGAAACCCCGAATTATAAAAGATTCGGTGCCATTTCCGCGCCGCGGCAGGATTTATAATCGGGCTTCACTCGAATTTCGCTCCCGACATGCCCGATCTGCTCGCCAATCTGAACCCCGAACAACTGGCCGCCGTCACGCTTCCCGACGAGCCGGCCCTCATCCTCGCGGGCGCGGGTTCCGGCAAGACGCGCGTGCTCACGACCCGCATCGCCTGGCTGATCCAGCAGGGGCACGTCGGTCCGGCGGGCATTCTGGCGGTGACCTTTACCAACAAGGCGGCCAAGGAAATGCAGGCCCGCCTGGGCGCGATGCTGCCGATCAGTACGCGCGCCATGTGGATCGGCACCTTCCACGGGCTGTGTAACCGCATGCTGCGCGCGCATTTCCGCGATGCCGGGCTGCCGCAGAGCTTTCAGATTCTGGATCAGTCCGACCAGCTCTCCGCCATCAAGCGAATGATGAAGGCGGCGAATGTCGACGATGAGAAATTTCCGCCCAAGAATCTCCAGTATTTCATCAACAACGCCAAGGAACAGGGGCTGCGACCGCACGAGGTCGAGGCCAACGACGCCTTCAACCAGAAGTTCGTCGAGCTGTACGCAAGTTATCAGGAGCAATGTCAGCGCGAGGGCGTGGTCGATTTCGCCGAATTGCTGCTGCGCTGCTTCGAACTGCTCAAGCACAACGAGCCGCTGCGCGTGCACTATCAGTCGCGCTTTCGCCACATCCTGGTCGACGAGTTTCAAGACACCAACAAGCTTCAGTACGCGTGGCTCAAGATGCTCGCCGGCGCGAACGCCGCCGTGTTCGCCGTCGGTGACGACGATCAGAGCATCTACGCGTTTCGTGGCGCCAACGTTGGCAATATGGCCGACTTCGAGCGCGAGTTCCGCGTTCGTCACCTGATCAAGCTGGAGCAGAACTATCGCTCGCACGGCAACATTCTCGACGCGGCGAACGCGCTGATCTCGAATAACGCGCGGCGGCTGGGCAAGAATCTGCGTACCGACGCCGGGCACGGTGAACCGATTCGTGTGTATGAGGCCGCGACGGA
The DNA here is from genome assembly GCF_902459655.1 of Pandoraea anhela. Lineage (GTDB taxonomy): Bacteria > Pseudomonadota > Gammaproteobacteria > Burkholderiales > Burkholderiaceae > Pandoraea > Pandoraea anhela. Next base: position 29,994 of record NZ_CABPSB010000027.1, on the reverse strand, counting down.
TTTGCAGGAGGCGAGCTGGCTGGTCGAGGAGATCAAGGCGCTTGTCGCGCAGGGGCTCTCGCGGCAGGACGTCGCCATCCTTTACCGCAGCAACGCGCAGTCGCGGGTCATGGAGCATGCGCTCGTGGGCGCGGGCATCGCGTACCGCGTGTACGGCGGACTGCGCTTTTTCGAGCGTCAGGAAGTCAAGCACGCGCTGGCGTACCTGCGGCTGATCGAGAACCCGAACGACGACACCGCGTTCGTGCGTGTCGTCAACTTCCCGACGCGAGGCATCGGCGCGCGCTCCCTGGAGCAACTGGCCGACGCCGCCCGTCTCTACAACTGCTCGATGTATGCCGCCGTGCCTTATATGACGGGCAAGGCGGGGACGAATTTGCTGGCTTTCGTCCGGATGATCGAGCAGATGCGTCACGACACCGAGCGCCTGACGCTGCCGGAAGTGGTGACGCATGTCATCGACGCGAGCGGCCTGATCGCGCATTACCAGACGGAGAAGGAAGGGCAGGACCGCATCGAGAACTTGCAGGAACTGGTGCATGCCGCCACGGCCTTCATCGCCGAGGAGGGCTATGGGCTGGACGCGCCCGCGCGTCTGATCGCATTGCGGCCGGCGCTGCCCGGTGCGCCCGATGTGCTAGCGTCGCCCGATGGTGTGGTCGATGCCGACACGCCGGTCGAGATGACGCCGCTGGCGGGGTTCCTGTCGCATGCGTCGCTCGAAGCCGGCGACAATCAGGCCGAGGCGGGGCAGGACGCCGTGCAACTGATGACGGTGCATGCGGCCAAGGGGCTCGAATTCACGGCGGTGTTCGTCACCGGTCTGGAGGAGGGGCTGTTCCCGCACGAGAACAGTGCGCTCGAACTCGACGGCCTGGAAGAAGAGCGACGTCTGATGTACGTGGCGATCACGCGTGCCAAGGAGCGTTTGTACCTGTCGTTCACTCAAAGCCGCATGCTGCACGGCCAGACGCGTTACAACGTGCGGTCGCGCTTCTTCGACGAAATTCCCGAGACAGTGCTGAAATTCCTCACGCCGCGTGCGCAACCGGGCGCGCGTCTGGGGCAGGCCGAGCCGGCCTGGGGCCGGGACTGGTTCGCCCGTCCGCAAACGAGCGCTCCCAAGGACGAGTGGGCGGCCACGAAACCGGAGAAAGCGCTGGCGGACCGTTCGCGCGCGTCGGAGACGGGCTTCAAGCTCGGGCAGGGCGTGTTCCACACCAAGTTCGGCGAAGGCAAGATCATCGGACTGGAAGGCACGGGCGACGAGGCGCGGGCGCACGTGAAGTTCGGCCGTCACGGCGAGAAGTGGCTGGCGCTGGCCGTCGCCAAGCTTCAGCCGATCGAGTGACGAACGACTAACGGCGGCGGGGCTGGTGCGCCGGCACTGCCGTTGCATGAGGTGGTTGTCGTGCATGCCGCACATCTCACCGCAGCGCCGAACGTGAAGAAGGGCACCCTGGGGTGCCCTTCGTTTTTTCCGCTGCGCGGCGCGAGACTCACGCCTCGGGCGGCGCGACGTTCGGATCGATAGCGCCGATCTCCTGCACGCCGAAGCAGCCGCGATAGCTCGCGTAGAACGAGCAATAGACGATGGCGGCGAACAGCAGCGACAGCGGCCAGATCACCAGCATCGCGTATTGGAAGATGCCCAGCACGGCCATGATGACCATGAGGATCATGGACGACACCATCGCGAGCAGCATCACGCACAGGCCGTAGACCACGAACGCGCGGAAATTGCGCGTGCATGCCGTCCAGCTGAAGAAGATGGCTTTGACCGGCGTAATGTCGTGCCATGCCACCAGCACCGGTGCGAACCAGAACAGCATGGCCACCGGAATGTAGGCGACGGCGAACGCCATGGCGGCGACCATGCCGGCGGTGCCGTTCATGACTTCGTCGCGATTCACGTTGCCGTCGAACAGCAGTTTGTTGATCAGATCGCTGCCGTTGAACAGCGACGAAATCAGGTACGCGACCACCGTCGCCGCCATATAGTAGCCGCCGAGGATCAGCAGCCGGCGGGCGATTTCCTTGCCGTGTCCGCGAAAACCGTCGAGCAGCACTTGCGGCAACACCTGCTTGTTCTTGATGATGTCGCGACAGGCGGCCATGAAACCCACCGACAGGCCCGGGACGAGCACCAGCGAGATGAGTCCGCCGATCACCGGAACGAAGGAGATCACCAAAGTACCGAAGAGGTAGGCGAACAGCAGGCTCATGATGGCGAGCGGGTTTTTGCGGAACAGCCAGATGCCCTGGCGCAGCCACACATAACCACTCTTCGGCGGGACTTCAAGCAATTGCATAGGGTTTGAATGACTCCGATTGGGGTCGGGTTACAGCCAGGGAATGGAAACGGCTTCGATGCGTTTGCGCAGGATTCGTTCGAAATGCCCCGGATCATGCGGCTTGAGCATTTCGGCCGCTCGCGGCAGGTGGAAATCATACAGGCGCGACACCCAGAATCGCAGCGCGCCTGCACGCAGCATATCGCGCCAGTGTGACGCCTCGATCGCGGTGAGCGGACGCACGGTTTCGTAGGCACGCAACATGGCGTGCACGCGGGTGTCGTCCAGCGTGCCGGTCGCGAGATCGCAGCACCAGTCGTTGACCGTCACGGCAAGATCGAACAGCCACTTGTCGCAACCGGCAAAGTAGAAGTCGAAGAAGCCGCCCAGGCGCGGCGAGCCGTCCTGGGCCGTATCGAACAGTACGTTGTCGCGGAACAGATCGCAATGGCACGGGCCGGCCTGCATCGCGGAGTAATCGCTTGAGGCGAAGAACGCTTCCTGATGCGCCATTTCGCTTTCCAGCAGCGCGCGCTCGGCGTCGCTCAGGAACGGCAGCACGGCGGGCGTGGCTTCGCGCCACCACGGCAGGCTGCGCAGATTGGCCTGTTCGAGCGTGAAGTCGCGCCCGGCCAGGTGCATGCGAGCGAGCATGGCGCCCACATGCGCACAGTGTTCCGGCGTGGGGGCCAGTTCGGAGCGTCCGGAGAGCTTGGTAACGATGGTCGCCGGCTTGCCGTTCAGCTCACCCAGAATTTCACCGGAACGATCCGGAATCGGATCGGGCACCGGCACGCTATGATGCGCGAGGTGCCCCATCAGTTGCAGATAGAACGGCAGTTGCGTGGCCGTGAGCTTCTCGAACAACGTCAGCACGAACTCGCCGCGCTCGGTGGTCAGGAAATAGTTGGTGTTCTCGATGCCCGAGCTGATGCCCCGGAAGTCGAGAACTTTCCCCAAATCGTAGCGTCGCAGCCACTGTTCGAGCTGCTCGGGCGAGACGGAAGTGAAAACGGCCATGCGTGCGTTGAGTGGATGAGACTCAGACAAACGGCCCGTGCACGTGCAGCGGGCCGCTGGTTCGAGACAAACAGGAAGCTGGCGCGCCGCAATGAGACGCGCGAAAGAGTCAGATTACCAGAGACGTCAGAACTTCAGTCCGACGGACGGCAGACGGTCGTTTTGCGATGTGTTGTCACGTGCGCGCGGCGAGTTGTCCGGCGGCGTGGTCAACTGGTAGTTGGTGCCGAAACGGGAGTGGACGTCGATCTCCGTGGGCTTGCCGCGATCACGGTACTCGGTCACGGTGGTGCCCTGGTCGTTGACGTAATAGCTCGGCTTGCGTTCCTGATTGACGTCGACCGACTGGTTGCTGCTGGCGGCGGCACGGGCATCGGCCTCGCGTTTGGCGGCTTGAGCGGCGGTCTCCTTGCCTTCCTGGGCGAAAGCCTGACCGGCGAGCAGCAGACCGGCACCGATCAACAGGGGCAGGGCACGGGAAAAGCGCGTTTTCATCATTATTCTCCGAGGGCGGGAACGCATCTGCGACGCACAGGCGGGGCCGACGCGTCGCAGTGGCATCCAATGTGTGACCATTCTATCAAACGTGCCCCGCTTCGCATTGTGGAATCGCGTTGAATGCGCCGTGGTTGCTCGCCTGCATGACGGCGGTGGGTCCTCAGTGAACGTTCCGTGACAGCGCTGCATTCCGAAATGTCGATGCTTGAGGGGGAGCTCGGACGGCGGGATCAGGCCGTAAGTCGACGACGTGAACGAGTATTCTCATATTTCTGTGAGTTATAAGAAAATAACGAATCGGTAGTTTTCATCGATGACGCCTTCTGGCACCCTGCAACGTTGTCTCAATGGGTGGCCAGGTGCCACCCATCTGCATTCTGGAGTCCGAAAGTCATGTCGTCTTCCGCCGCATCGGCCGGTCTGAAAACCGCGCCGCCTTCCCCCTCTTCCTACAATGCGCGCCCGCTGACGGTCGCGTTGGTGCTTATCGTCATCGGTATCGCCTACCTTCAGGCGACCGTCGGGCCGAAGCAGGCTGCGCTGGCGGGCGTCGGCGCACTGCTCGGCGTCGCGCTCTATCACGCCGCGTTCGGTTTTACTTCGGCGTGGCGCGTGTTCATCGCGGATCGTCGCGGGGCAGGGTTGCGTGCGCAGATGGTGATGCTCGCCGTCGGTGTTGCCCTGTTCTTCCCGGCGCTGGCCGAAGGCACGTTGTTCGGCAACAAGGTGGTCGGCCTCGTCTCGCCGGTCGGTGTGTCGGTCGCGTTCGGGGCGTTCATCTTCGGTATCGGCATGCAGCTCGGTGGCGGTTGCGCGTCCGGCACGCTGTATACCGCAGGCGGCGGCAACACGCGCATGATCGTCGCGCTCGCGGCCTTCATCGTCGGCTCGGTCGTGGCGACGGCGCATTTGCCCTGGTGGGAGTCGCTGCCGCACATCAAACCGGTTTCGCTGGTGAAGGCATGGGGGTTGTGGCCGGCGCTCGTTGCCAATCTGGCGTTGTTCGCTGCGATCGGTGGGTTCACGTTGTGGGCGGAGAAGCGCCGGCACGGTCGCGTGGTCGGGGTGCCGATGACGCGCAGCGCCAAGGGTACGCCGGCACTGCTGCGCGGACCGTGGCCGTTGCTGTGGGGCGCCCTCGCGCTCGTGTTGCTCAACTATGCGACGCTGGCGCTGGCCGGTCGTCCGTGGGGGGTGACGTCGGCCTTCGCGTTGTGGGGCGCCAAGGCGTTCATGGCGCTGGGTGTGGATGTCGCGTCCTGGCCGTACTGGGCCAAGCAGGTCAACGTGCTCAAGGCGCCGGTCTCGCAGGACGTGACCACGGTCATGGACCTCGGCATTATTCTGGGCGCCTTGGTGGCGGCGTCGCTGGCCGGCAAGTTCGCGCCGGTGTGGAAGATTCCCGTGCGTTCGCTGATCGCGGCCGTCGTGGGCGGTTTGCTGCTCGGCTACGGTGCGCGTCTGGCATATGGCTGCAATATCGGCGCGTACTTCAGCGGCATCATCTCGGGCAGCCTGCACGGTTGGCTGTGGCTGGTGGCGGCCTTCTTCGGCAATGTGTTCGGCACGCGTCTGCGGCCGTTGTTCGGTCTGGAAGTCGAGACCACGCCGCGCGAAAGCGGCTGCTGAAGCCCGCGTGCCAAGGCGGACGCCCGCCCGTGCGCAGACAGGAACGGCGCTTGCGATCGTCTCGCAGCGCCGTTTTGCATTGAGCGACATCGAGCAACTATATCGAGCAACGACATCGAGCAACGATATCGTGCAACGACGTCGGGCATAGCGATCAGAGATAGAACATCTTCTCGCTGGTTTCCGTCTCGGGTTCGATGTGCCCGTCGTAGAACGCGAACACGGCTTTGAGGATTTCGTCCGGGTCGTCGATCACTTGCACCAGATCGAGGTCCTTCTCACTGATGAGGCCCATCGGCAGCATCGACGAGCGCACCCAGTCGAGCAACCCTTTCCAGAATTCCGACCCCACGAGAATCACCGGTACATGGCGTGATTTCTGGGTCTGGATGAGGGTGAGCACTTCGGACAGTTCATCGAGCGTGCCGAAGCCGCCGGGCATGATGACGAAGGCGTCCGAATTCTTCACGAACGTGACTTTGCGCGTGAAGAAGTGACGGAAACGCAGAGATATGTCCTGCCACTGGTTGCCTTTCTGTTCGTGCGGCAGTTCGATGTTCAGGCCGACGGTCGGCGACGCGCCGCCATGCGCGCCCTTGTTTGCCGCTTCCATGATGCCGGGACCGCCGCCGGAGATCACGGCGAAGCCGTTATCCGAAAACTTACGGGCGATGGTCATCGTCAGTTTGTAGAACGGCGATTTGGGCTTGATGCGCGCACTTCCGTAGATGCTCACGGCCGGCCGGATCTCGGACAGGTACTCGGTCGCCTCGATGAACTCTGCCATAATCGTGAACATCTGCCACGACGCGCGGGCCTTCTTGGCGGTGGCGCGCTCATGGTCTGCCAACATGCGCAGACTCGGTATCTCTTTTCTTCTCTTGGTCATATGTCGGAACAGCAAAGTCTGGAAGGTAAGACGCTCTTATTGGTCGATGGTTCGAGTTACCTCTATCGAGCCTATCACGCCCTGCCGGATTTGCGCGGCCCCAGCGGCGAACCTACGGGCGCGCTGCACGGCATCGTCAATATGCTGCGCCGCATGCGTAAGGACGTTCATGCAGAGTACAGCGCTTGCGTTTTCGATGCAAAGGGCAAGACGTTTCGCGACGACTGGTATCCCGAGTACAAGGCGAATCGTCCCGCCATGCCCGACGACCTGCGCGCCCAGATCGAACCGATTCACGAAGCGGTACGCGCGATGGGCTGGCCGTTGCTGATGATCGACGGCGTGGAAGCGGACGACGTCATCGGCACGCTCGCGAAACAGGCCGCCGAGCGCGGCATGCGGGTGGTCGTCTCGACCGGCGACAAGGATCTCGCTCAACTCGTGAACGACCGTGTGACGCTCGTCAACACGATGACGAACGAAACGCTGGATGCCGCTGCCGTCACGGCGAAGTTCGGTGTGCCGCCCGAGCGCATCGTCGACTACCTCACGCTCGTGGGCGATACCGTCGATAACGTGCCGGGCGTCGAGAAATGCGGCCCGAAGACGGCCGTCAAATGGCTCACGCAGTATGGCGATCTCGACAATCTCGTGGCGAACGCTGCCGACGTGAAGGGTGCCGTCGGCGACAATCTGCGCCGCGCGCTCGACTGGCTGCCGATGGGGCGCAAGCTCGTGACGGTGGCGCTCGACTGCGACCTCGCGCCGCAGGTCACGTCCATCGAAGCCAGTCTGCAAACGCAGCCCGAAGACGCGGAAGTCCTGCGCGATTTCTTCTCGCGTCATGGTTTCAAGACGTTGCTGCGCGAAGCCGAGGCCGCCGTGGCGACGCAAGCCGGAGAGCCGGCGCCCGCGCCTGCCGCCGACACCCTCGAGCGTCAGTACGAAGCGGTGCTGACCTGGGCGCAGTTCGATGCATGGATGAAGATCATCGAAGCCGCCGAACTCACGGCGTTCGATACCGAGACGACCTCGCTCGACGCGATGCAGGCGCAACTCGTGGGCCTGTCGTTCTCGTGCGAACCGGGGCGCGCCGCGTACATTCCGGTCGCCCACCGCGCGCCGGGAGACGTCGAGCAATTGCCGCGAGACGAAGTGCTGGCGCGCCTGAAGCACTGGCTCGAAAGCCCGGACCACAAGAAGGTCGGGCAGAACCTGAAGTACGACGCACATGTGCTGGAGAACTACGGCATTGCGTTGCATGGTATCGCTCACGATACGTTGCTCGAATCCTATGTGCTCGAATCGCATCGCAGCCATGACATGGACAGCCTGGCGTCGCGTCATCTCGGCGTGACGACGATCAAGTACGAAGACGTTTGCGGCAAGGGCGCGAAGCAGATCGGCTTCGACGAAGTGAGCGTGGAGCGAGCGACCGAATATGCGGCGGAAGACGCCGACATCACCTTGCGTCTGCATCGTGCGCTGTATCCGGATGTCGCCCGCGAAGGCACGCTCGAATTCGTCTATCGCGATATCGAATTGCCCACGGCGCGCGTGCTTCAGCGTATGGAGCGCAACGGCGTGCTGGTCGACACGGCGCGTCTGGCCGCGCAAAGCGACGAAATCGGTCGCAAGCTGATCGCGCTCGAGAGCGAGGCCTACACGCTCGCAGGACAGCAGTTCAATCTGAATTCGCCCAAGCAGATCGGCGATATTTTCTTCACACAATTGCAACTGCCCGTTGTCAAGAAGACCGCAAGCGGCGCGCCGTCGACCGACGAAGAGGTGCTCCAAAAGCTTGCCGAGGACTATCCGCTGCCGAAGGTCCTGCTGGAGTATCGCGGGCTCGCCAAGCTGAAATCGACGTACACCGACAAGCTGCCGAAGATGGTCAATCCGTCCACGGGGCGCGTGCACACGAACTATGCACAGGCGGTGGCGATCACGGGGCGTCTCGCGTCGAACGATCCGAATCTTCAGAACATTCCCGTGCGCACGGCCGAGGGCCGTCGGATTCGCGAGGCGTTCGTGGCGCCGCCGGGCAGTCAACTGGTGTCGGCCGACTATTCGCAGATCGAGTTGCGCATCATGGCGCATATCTCAGGTGACGAAAGCCTGCTGCGCGCGTTCGCCAACGGCGAGGACATTCACCGCGCGACCGCCGCAGAGATTTTCGCGGTCACGCCGCTGGAGGTGTCCTCCGAGCAGCGTCGCTACGCCAAGGTCATCAACTTCGGTCTGATTTACGGGATGAGCGCGTTCGGCCTTGCCGCAAACCTCGGTATCGAGCGTGACGCCGCCAAGCAATACATCGATCGCTACTTCATGCGTTATCCGGGCGTGGCGCGTTACATGGATGAGACACGCAAGAGCGCCAAGGCGCGTGGCTATGTCGAGACCGTGTTCGGCCGCCGCCTGTGGCTGCCGGACATCAACGGCGGCAACGGGCCTCGACGCCAGGCCGCCGAGCGCGCCGCCATCAATGCGCCGATGCAGGGCACGGCGGCGGACCTCATCAAGCTTTCCATGATTGCGGTGCAGCGCTGGCTCGACGATAGTGGCTTGCAAACGCGACAGATCATGCAGGTGCACGACGAACTCGTGCTCGAAGTTCCGGACCACGAACTGGCGGAAGTGCGCAAGCGTTTGCCGGAGCTGATGTGCGGTGTGGCGAAGCTGAAGGTGCCGCTCGTCGCAGAAGTGGGCGTCGGCGAAAATTGGGAGCAGGCGCACTGAAAGTGCAGGGCCCAAGCGTCAAGTGCGCGTAAGGATGTCTTTCTTGGCACGCTCAGGGCGGTACCACGATCGAGTTCACGCAATAACGGAAATAGGGTGTCGGGTATACCCTAAGTTCGTACTCTGCGGTATGGTGATTGCTATCGCCGGTCGCGCTGATAGCCGACCGGTCGGACGGTTTTCCAAGTACGGGGGAGTGATCGTGAGTGTGCATCGTATCGTTGTGGTCGGCGGCGGCGCCGGTGGTCTTGAACTCGTCACGCGGTTGGGTGACAAGTACGGGCGTGGCAAGGACGTTAAGGTAACGCTGGTCGACCGTTCGCTGTCGCACATCTGGAAGCCGTTGCTGCATGAGGTGGCAGCGGGTGTCATGGACACGGCAACGCATCAACTGTCCTATGTGGCGCAGGCGAACTGGCACCACTTCGAGTTCGCGACGGGCGAGATGATCGGTCTGGATCGGGCGGCTAAGACGATTCGTCTGGCGGCGGTCCCGGCGGCGGCCGACGAAGGCGAGGGCGATCTGTTGCCGGAGCGCACGCTGCCGTACGACACGCTCGTGCTCGCCATCGGCAGCACCACCAACTTCTTCGGCGTGCGCGGCGCGCAGGAAAACACCATCGCGCTCGACACCGTCGAGCAGGCGGAGCGCTTTCGTCGTCGTCTGATGGCGGCTTGCGTGCGTGCGCAAAACGCGGCCGATGCGCCGGCGCAGGGCGATTCGACGTCGGCTGCGGGGGCTCACTCGGGCGGCGCTTTGCTGTCGCCGCCGGCGGCGCAACGTCCTAAGGTGAATCTCGTCATCGTTGGGGCGGGGGCGACCGGAGTGGAGCTCTCGGCGGAGTTGCGCAATACCGCGGAAGTATTGCGCTCGTACGGATTGAAGCTCGATCCGCGCAAAGACGTGCGCATCACCATCATCGAATCGAGTCCGCGTATTCTCAAGGCGCTGCCCGAGCGCGTGTCGGGGGCGGTTGCAGGATTGCTTACCAAGCTCGACGTCGACATTCTGTGCGGCGATTCAGTAGCCGAAGTGCGTCCGAACGAGGTGACGACCACGAGCGGCAAGGTTCTGCCCGCCGATATCACCGTGTGGTCGGCCGGCATTACGGCACCCCCGGTGCTCGGCACGCTGGGGCTGTCCGTCAACCGTCTCAATCAGATCGAAGTGCTGCCGACGCTGCAAAGCAAGACCGATCCGGATATCTTCGCGTTCGGCGATTGCGCGAGCTGCGAGTGGCCGGAGCACGGCTTCGTGCCGCCGCGCGCGCAGGCAGCGCATCAGCAGGCGAGTTTTCTGGTGAAGGCGATCGATGCGCGTCTGAAGGGGCAAAACCTGCCTACGTTCACCTATCGCGACTTCGGGTCGCTCGTCTCGCTGGGCAAGTTCAGCGCGGTTGGCAATCTGATGGGCGGGTTGATCGGCGGCAGCATGTTCATCGAGGGGCTGTTCGCGCGGGTCATGTACACGTCGCTTTATCGGATGCACGTGGCGGCGCTGCACGGTGTCTGGCGCATGATGCTCGACACGGTGGCGAATCGTCTGCGTCGCTCTACGGTACCGCGCGTGAAGCTTCACTGACGCGCCGCCGTCGCCCGTCGTCGGTATTGTCGGTATTGTCGGTATTGTCGGACGGCCGGACCGCAAGGGTTTTCTGCCTTTGCGGTTCGTGCGGCGCGACGCTTGCTCGGCCGCGACCGGTCCCGTCCGCAGGTTTCCCTCCCCCCCCCCGATCCGGTTTCTCTCGCCGCACGCCGTCCTCGCTTTCCCCCTTTTCACGGCGCCTCACAAGTTTTCAGACAGTTCCGAGCGTGAAAGGGCTGCTGTCCGAGTGCACACGGCTTCCCTCTCTAGTAATATCCGAACGTCCGGCCTCGGGTCGGCGGCGCATCACACTTTTCCTTTTTGGCCGCATCCCTGACCATTCTTTCATCGACGCTTTCTCTGGAGTGCGACATGTCGCAAGCGGATCTGGATAGTCTCGTGCCCGAAGTGGCGCCGCGCAATCGCCGCGATTTTCTGAAGACCGCCGTTGGTTCGGCGTTTGCGCTGGCGGTGTTGCCGGTGGCTGCCGAAACGATCACCACGGACACGCAAGGGTTGGACGCGGGTGAGCATATGCTCGATGTGCCCGGTATCAAAATGCCGGTGTACTACGCGAAGCCCGCCGGGAAGACCCATCTGCCGACGATCGTTGTCGTCTCGGAGATCTTTGGCGTGCATCAGCATATCGCGGACATTTGCCGTCGCTTCGCGAAGCTCGGTTATCTGGCGGTCGCGCCGGAACTGTTCGCGCGCGCGGGCGATCCGCAAGCGCTGGGCACGATTGCCGAAATTCAGTCGCAGATCGTTGCGAAGACGCCGGACAAACAGGTGTTGAGCGATATCGACGCGACGGTGAAATGGGCGGTGGCGAATGGTGGTGACGAGAAGCGTCTGGGCATTACTGGCTTTTGCTGGGGTGGACGTGTCACTTGGCTGTACGACGCGCACAACCCGAACGTGAAAGCGGCGGTGGCGTGGTACGGGCGTATCGTCGGCGACAAGAGCGAGTCTTTCCCCTACAACCCGATCGACATCGCGGGCAAACTGCACGGCCCGCTGCTGGGGTTGTACGGCGGCAAGGATACGGGGATTCCGGTGGCAGGCGTGGAGCAGGCGCGCGAGGTGCTGGCAAAGGGCAACGCGGCGTCGAAGGGCTCCGAACTGAAGGTCTTCCCGAATTCCGGGCATGCTTTCTTCGCGGATTACCGGCAGAGCTACGTCGAGGCAGACGCCAAAGAGGGCTGGGCGCTGGCGCAGGATTGGTTCCGCAAGCACGGTGTGGTCTGACCGGCTTCCGCGTTGGTGGGCCGGTGGGGGCGGCGGCTCGGGGTGAGTCGATGAGCCTTTGCATCGGCCGCGCCCGCGTCCCGGAAAAGGGTCGGCGGGCCGCTGAACGACGTGGGGTCCAGTGCGTCGGCGGCGCGTGACGGCGAGCAGAGGGAACTGCCGCCCCTATGTCTCTGTGCCCGTTCGTTCCTTTGCCTCTTTGCCTCTTCGTCCCTTTGTCCCTTTGTCCCTTCGCCCCTTTGCACCTTTGCACCGCATGGGCCGACGGTTTGCCTGACGCGGTAAAAGCTGGTTAAATCGCCGGCTTGCCTGCGGGAGAATCACCATCGACGCCATCTTTCTTTTCATCGTTATCGCCACGCTGGCTTCCGGCGTATTGAGCCTGTTCGGCGCGGCGTCGTTGTCGCTCGGCCTGCTCTCGAAGCTCATCGACAAGATGGTCAGCTTCTCGGCGGGGGTGCTGCTCGGCACGGCGCTGCTGCATTTGCTGCCCGAGAGCCTGGAGTCGCACGTCGACGCTCATGTCATCACGCGCTGGTTGTTAGGCGGATTGCTGGGGTTCTTTCTGCTGGAGAAGCTCGCATTGCTGCGTCATAGCCACCATCACGAGGGAGACGGGCATCATCACGAGCATGGGCATGACGCGCACGAGGCGGGCAAGGGCGGTTGGATGATTCTGGTCGGCAGCGCGATCCATAATTTCGCCGACGGCGTGGTAATCGCGGCGGCGTTCCTCACGGATCCGCGCCTGGGGGTAGCGGCGACGGTATCGATTACGGTGCACGAAGTGGCGCACAAGCTCGGCGACTTCATGGTGTTGCTCAATGCCGGCTTCAAGCGCCGCAAGGCGCTGGTGCTCACGCTTGCCTCGAGCCTGACGGCGCTGCTGGGCGGCGTGCTCGGCTACTTCATGCTCGATCGTCTGCAAAGCCTGATTCCGTACCTGTTGGCGCTCGCTGCAAGCAGCTTTATCTACATTGCCGTGTCCGACCTGATGCCGCAGATGCAGCGTCGTACGTCGCCGCGCGATGCGCTGCCGCAGATCCTGCTGATCGCCGTGGGACTCGCGTTGGTCGTCTGGCTCAATGGTCACGATCATGAGCACGGTCATGGACATGACCGCGACAACGGCGGTAGCGCGCTTGCGCTGTCGGCGGTGGCGGCAAGCGTAGGCGAGACTTCGACGGGCGCCGACGCAAAGCGCTGACGGCCTCGGCAATTTGGGTGCTTCGGGCCTTTCGGGCCCGTTGTGTCTTTTGTGTCCTTGTGTGCTTTTTGCTCTTTGTGTCTTTTAGGTCTTTGTGCCTCTTAGGCCTTTGGGGCCCCATTGATCGTTTGGGGCCTGCTTGCAGTTCAGGCAGTTTCGGCCATACGAGATCGCGTCGCCCGAGCGCGTCTGCCGCCGCGAGTATCGATTCTCAACAAAAAAGCCGCTTCGATGACGGTCGAAGCGGCTTTTTCGTGGCCGGTCGTTGGCGACGGCTACGTGATTCGTCCCGAGGGCGACACCCGTAGCGTTGTCCTTCGACGATCGGGTTTTACGGCTGCGCGCCCGTCGCTACCGGGCGGCGTTTGTCGGCGCACCACTCGCTCCACGATCCAGGATAGAGGCTGGCGCCGTGCAGGCCGGCGACTTCCATCGCGAGCAGGTTGTGGCAGGCTGTGACGCCCGAGCCGCATTGCGAGATGACGCGTTCGGGCTGGCGGTCATGGCCAATGACCTGCACGAACGCTTCCCGAAGTGCGGCCGCGGGCTTGAAGCGTCCATCCGGCCCGAGATTGTCTTTGAAGAAGCGATTGGCCGCGCCCGGGATATGGCCGCCGATCGGATCGAGCGTTTCGTTCTCGCCGCGATAGCGGTCGGGGGCGCGCGCGTCGATGACCAGGCGCTCATGCGATGTGAGGTTGCGCTCGATCGCTGCGGCATCTGCGGTCGTCGCCAGCGGCTCTCCCGGGGTGAAGTCCCCAGGGGGCGGCTCCTCCGGCGGGGCGGCGTCCAGCTTGAAGCCTGCGGCTTCCCAGGCTTGCAGACCGCCGTCCAGCACCGCGACGGATTCATGCCCCAGCCAGCGGAGCAACCACCACAGGCGCGCTGCGTACATGCCGCCTTGCGCGTCGTAAGCCACGACCTGCTGGCCTTTGGACAAGCCGCACGCGACGAGATGACGCACGAGCGTGTCACGATCGGGGAGCGGGTGGCGGCCGTTCTTGCCGGTCGTCTTGCCGGAAAGGTCGCGTTCGAGGTGCGCGTAGAACGCGCCGAAGAGATGGCCGCCCACGTAGGCGGCTTCGCCTGCCGTCGGGTCAGCGAGATCGAATCGGCAGTCGAAGATGACCACCGGGGCGCCGCCATCGGCGGCGGTTTGCATCAGCGCGTCGAGATTTTGCGGACTGATGAGCGTGGTGAAATGCGTGTGAATCATGACGTCTCCGCAAGCGAGCGTGGGGGAATCGTTCGGCGGCGATCAGGCGGAGGGTGACGGTCGGCGAAGCGCGGTCATGCCGCTCGCCACGATGAGCAGCATGCCGATCCAGCCGGCCAGCGCAGGCCAGTCGCCCCAGACAAGCATGCTGATCAGTGTAGCGAAGATTACGCCCGAGTATTGGAGATTCGCGGTAACGAGCGTGTTGCCCAGACTGAACGCCCGGGTGAGCGCGGTTTGCGCAATGAGCGCCGCAATACCGACACCGAGCATCAGCCCGGCGCCATGCCAGGTAAGCGCATGCATTCCGTCGATCGCTACCCACGCGAGGCCCAGCAGTACACCGCCGGTCGAGAAATAGAAGACGATGCGCCAATCGGGTTCGCCCGCGCGGCCCAGTTCCTTGACCTGCATGTAAGCCACGGCCGAAAACACGCCTGAGACTACCCCGGCGACGCCGCCCCCCCAAGCCTGACTGTCGATCGTCGGCTGCAACAGCAGTGCAACGCCGACGAACCCCGCGAAAATGGCCGCGACCAGACGAAAGTCGGTGCGCAGGCTTCCGCGAATGGCGGCGGTCCCCATGACGATCAGGGAAATCCAGATCGGCGACATGTAGTTGAGCGTCATCGCCGTGGAGAGCGGCAGTTGCGTGAGGGAATAGAACCAAAGCCCGAGGGAGACCACGCCGGCCACGCTGCGTTTGATGTGCGAACCCAGATGCCGCGTGCGGACCGACTGCCCTCGCGCACGTGAAATCGCAAGCAGGACGATGACGCCGATAAGACTGCGATAGAGCACGATTTCGCCGGTGTTGTACTCGCTTGCCGCCAGTTTGATGAAGAGCCCCATCAACGTGAACATGAAGGCGGAGACCAACATCCAGAGCGATTGCATGGCGAGTTGTGGCCGATGACGGCGAGAAAGGGGGCGGGCGCAATAGCGCAAACGAACGCGTTTTATGCCGTGCGCAGATGACTGTGCGGCACAAACGCCTCGTCCACGGTCATATCGTAAGCATGGCGACGATTCTAACGAAAACGGCGGGCACATGGCCCGCCGTTCAGCGAATATTTCGGCAAATATTTAATTCAGTCTCGCCCAAACCACAACGGGGCTGATGGGCGTCTGAGGTGCGTCAGTGGGCTTCACCGGCTTCTTGAGTGAGATTGCCGGTGTCTTAGCCTCAGAAGTCGCCCATTTGACGACGCAGGAACTCGTGGAAGTGCTGCATGCCGTCTTCCATCGGGCTCTGGTAAGGCCCGACTTCGGAGACCCCGCGCTCGAACAGGGCACGGCGGCCGGCGTCCATGCGTTCGGCGATCTCGTCGTCCTCGCGCGCCGTTTCCATATACGCGGCACGCTCGGCCTCGATGAATTCGCGCTCGAAGAGCGCGATTTCCTCCGGGTAATAGAATTCGACGATGTTGGTCGTCTTCTGCGGACCGCGCGGAATCAGCCACGACACCACCAGCACATGCGGATACCACTCGATCATGAGATGCGGGTAGTACACCATCCAGATCGCGCCGAAGTCCGGCGGCACCCCTTCGCGGTAGCGCAGCAGCACGTCGTGCCACTGGCGGTAGATGGGGCTGCCCGGTTTCGCGAGGCCTTCGTGAACGCCAACGGTCTGGACGCTGTACCAGTCGCCGAACTCCCAACTGAGGTCTTCGCATGAGACGAAACTCCCCAGACCCGGATGGAACGGGACGACGTGGTAGTCCTCGAGGTACACCTCGATGAACGTCTTCCAGTTGTAGTTACACTCGTGCACTTCGACGTGATCGAACATGAAGTTCGAAAAGTCGAGATGGTGCTTCACGCCAAGCCGTGCGAGATCCTTCTGTACGTCGCGGCCTTCGGCTTCGAACAGCAGCCCATTCCAGCGTTGCAGCGGGAATTTGCCGAGGTTCAGGCAGGGCTTTTCCGGAAAATGCGGCGCGCCGAGCAGTTCGCCCTTTGTGTCGTAAGTCCAACGGTGAAGCGGACACACGATGTTGGGCGTATTCCCGCGCCCATTGAGCATGACCGCCTGTCGATGGCGGCAGACGTTGGAAAGCAGTTCGATGCCGTTATGCTCGCCCGCGCCATTGCGGACCAGCATGCGGCCTTCCTGCTCTGCCGGAAGGGCGAAATAATCGCCGGCTTCCGGGACCATCAATTCATGGCCCACGTAACGCGGGCCGTGCTTAAAAAGGACTTCACGCTCGCGGGCGAGGAGCGCCTCGTCGAAATACGTGTAGACCGGCAGTTGGCTCGAGGCCGGTTTCAGTTGCAAAGCGCTGCTTAGATTGGACATTCCCACTCCCGTCTAGCTTGAAAGCAGTGAACAACCCAACCATCGAAAAATCGATTTAGGGGAACCGACGATTATACCCGGTCTAAGCTTCCGGGGGCTGCTAAGTCCATGATTTACGTTAAATAATGTCCGAAAATTGTCAGTGCGAGCCGTTTTGAGGCAATTTACGCTCTGCGAGCTAGTGCGCTTTTGCCGTAAAATGGAACATTCGACCCGAATTTTGCGTTTATGGCCAAGACTGCAAAGTCGCAAGACGCGGCACCCGACGTGCCGCAAGACCTGCCCGAGACCTACGAGGCTGCGCTAGCCGAGCTGGAAACGCTCGTCGGGCGCATGGAGGGCGGTGATCTGGGACTGGAGGACTCGCTTGGCGCCTACCGGCGCGGCGCCGTGCTGGTGAAGTACTGCCAGGGCCTGCTCGAGAAGGTGGAGCAGCAGGTGAAGGTGCTCGAAGGCGAGACGCTCAAGCCGCTCGACGCGACGACGCGCGACGAGTTTTGAGCCGCTCGCCCCGGATTCGGCAACACGGCAAGACGACCCACGACCCACAGCGTTCCCGCGACACCGGGGCGCTTCAATAACACGCACGGCCCAAGGGGCACGTGCAGGACGAAGACGATGGCGGATCAGAATATCAAGGCCTGGATGCAGGCAGTGCAGGCCCGTGTGGAACAGGCGCTCGACGCCGCGCTGCCGCAGGCTGCCGATGGCGGCTCGGCACGCCTCAACGAATCGATGCGTTACGCCGTGCTCGGCGGCGGCAAGCGGGTGCGTCCGTTGCTGTGTTTCGCTGCGGGCGAAGTCACGCAGGCGAGCGAAGCGGCGCTCGACCGTGCCGCATGTGCCGTCGAAATGATTCATGCCTATTCGCTGGTGCACGACGATCTGCCGTGTATGGACGACGACGATCTGCGCCGCGGCAAGCCGACGGTGCACGTGCAATACGACGAAGCGACCGGGCTGCTCGCCGGCGACGGTCTGCAAACCCAGGCGTTCGCGTTGCTGGGGGAGGCCACGAGCGATCTGAGCGCCGCGCAATCGCTGGCGCTGGTGCGCGAACTGGCGCTGGCCTCGGGTGCGCTCGGCATGGCGGGTGGACAGGCGATCGATCTGGAAAGCGTCGGCATCAAGCTCACCCAGGCGCAACTGGAAAACATGCACCGTCTGAAGACCGGGGCGTTGCTGCGCGCGTCGCTGCGCATGGGCGCGATTTGTGGTCGTGCATTGTCGGACGACGAAACCGTTGCGCTCGATGCGTATGCGGCGGCCGTCGGCCTTGCTTTCCAGGTGGTGGACGACATTCTCGATGCGACGGCCGACTCGGCCACGCTGGGCAAGACGGCAGGCAAGGACGCCGCGAACGACAAGCCGACGTATGTGTCGCTCATGGGGCTCGACGGCGCCCGCGCGTACGCCGAGAAGCTGCGTGCGCACGCGCATGCCGCGAGCACTTCGCTGGGTAATGCGGAACGTCTGCGTGCGCTGGCCGATTACGTGGTCGATCGCATCAACTGATGGGTGTAGGCGGGCGGTTCGCCGCAGAAGCGGCGAAAATGCCGGCCTGCATTGCAAGATCATTCATGGTTGTCTGAACGGTCCCGGCGGCACGTCAATCATGTCAGGCGCGTCAGTTGGGCGTAAATCTGGCGTGAGTGGTGTTGGCGGGACGGTATGCAGTAGGAATTGAGCAAGGGGCAAGGAGGGTCGGCGCGATCTCCCCACAGAACGCACCGGCAGGAGATCGGGAAACGCTCACAGGGGGAGCGGCCCGGTAAGGAACGCCTATATATGGAACGACGATGTACGAACTTCTAAATACTATCGATGACCCGGCCGATCTGCGGCGTCTGGAGCGTCGTCAACTCGCGCCGCTGGCCGAGGAGCTGCGCGCTTTCGTGCTCGAGAGCGTGTCGCGTACGGGCGGCCACCTGTCGTCCAATCTCGGCACGGTCGAGCTGACGATTGCGCTGCACTACGTCTTCAACACGCCGGAAGATCGCATCGTCTGGGACGTGGGGCACCAGAGCTATCCGCACAAGATTCTGACCGGCCGTCGCGACGCGATGGGCTCGCTGCGTCAGCTTGGCGGCATCTCGGGTTTCCCGAAGCGTGACGAATCGCCTTACGACACGTTCGGCACGGCGCACTCGAGCACGTCGATTTCCGCCGCGCTCGGTATGGCGCTCGGCGCACGCACGAAGGGTGAGAACCGCTTCGGCATCGCCGTGATCGGTGACGGTTCGATGACCGCCGGTATGGCGTTCGAGGCGATGAACAATGCGGGTGTGCACGAAGACGTGCCGCTGCTCGTCATCCTGAACGACAACGACATGTCGATCTCGCCGCCGGTCGGTGCGCTCAACCGATATCTGGCCCGCCTGATGTCGGGGCGTTTCTACGCGGCGGCGAAGAAGGGCGTGGAAAAGGTGCTGAGTGTGGCCCCGCCGGTGCTGGAACTGGCGCGCAAGTTCGAAGAACATGCCAAGGGCATGGTGGTGCCGGCCACGATGTTCGAGGAGTTCGGCTTCAACTACATTGGCCCGATCGACGGTCACGACCTCGACTCGCTGATTCCGACGCTCGAAAACATCAAGAATCTGAAAGGGCCGCAATTCCTGCACGTCGTCACGCGTAAGGGATACGGCTATAAGCTCGCCGAGGCGGATCCGGTGCTGTATCACGGTCCGGGCAAGTTCAATCCGGCCGAAGGCATCAAGCCGAGCGCGAGCAGCAAGAAGACCTACACGCAGGTGTTCGGCGAGTGGCTTTGCGATATCGCCGCCGTGGACAAGCGCATCGTGGGCATCACCCCGGCCATGCGCGAGGGTTCGGGGCTCGTCGAATTCGAAAAGCGTTTCCCGGATCGCTATTACGACGTCGGCATCGCCGAACAGCACGCCGTTACGTTCGCGGGCGGTATGGCGACGGAAGGTCTGAAGCCTGTCGTTGCGATCTACTCGACGTTCCTGCAACGCGGTTACGACCAGTTGATCCACGACGTCGCGTTGCAGAATCTGCCCGTCGTCTTCGCGCTGGATCGCTCGGGCCTTGTCGGCGCCGACGGCGCCACGCACGCCGGCGCTTACGACATTCCGTTCATGCGCTGCATTCCGAACATGGTCGTGATGACCCCGTCGGATGAAAATGAGTGCCGTCAGATGCTCTACACCGGCGTGCAGATCGACGGGCCGTCGGCGGTGCGTTACCCGCGCGGTGCGGGCACGGGGGCAGCCATCGAGCAAACGATGACGGCGCTGCCGATCGGCAAGGGTGTCGTGCGTCGCGAAAGCGAAGCGCAACCGGGAAGCCGCGTCGCGATCCTGGCATTCGGCAGCATGGTTGCGCCGTCGCTGGCCGCCGCGCAGCAACTCGACGCCACCGTGGCGGACATGCGCTTCGTCAAGCCGATCGACGATGAACTGATTGCGCGTCTGGCACAGACGCACGATTATCTCGTGACGGTCGAAGAGGGCAGCATCATGGGCGGCGCAGGTTCGGCCGTGGCGGAATCCCTGTTGGCCAGTGGGGGTAATCGACCCATACTACAATTGGGCCTGCCCGATCGTTTCATCGATCATGGCGACCCGGCACTGCTTCTGTCGGGGTTGGGTCTCGACGCCGCAGGTATCGCGAAGTCGATCTGCGAGCGCTTCGATCTCCAGCCGGCAGGCGCCTCGAAGGCATCCGATCAAGTGACGACGAAGCTCGTCGCCTGAGCCGCCCGGAAGTCCTGAGTGTCTGAACGATCCGGCGCAAACGCCGGATCGTTTCGTTTGGCATACCGCATTCTGCATCCCGTGCCGGGGGCCCCCGGCACATCCCCGGTGGCACTCGCCATAGGTGCGTGAGTCGCGCAACGGGTGTGTTTTGTCCATTGCCTCCCCCCAGTCGGCTTGCCGGCAAAGAAGGAAATCAGATGAACCAGATGAACCCCGCTTTCGTTATGCCGGACGTACAGAGCAGCGTCGACACCCGGCAGATTCCGATTCAGCGCGTTGGTGTGCGCGGCGTGCGTCATCCGCTGTCGGTGCGTCTTGCCGATGGCGACGTGCAGTCCACCATCGGCTTGTTTAATCTCGACGTGCATTTGCCTGGCGATCAGAAGGGCACGCACATGTCCCGCTTCGTGGCGTTGCTCGAAGCGAATCGCGCGCCGCTGGACCTCAAGGGCTTTCGCGCCATGCTCGACAGCATGCTGGAAAAGCTCGAAGCCGAAGCCGGTCGCATCGAAGTGACATTCCCGTACTTCATCAACAAGACGGCGCCGGTGTCCGGTGTCCAAAGTCTGATGGACTATGAAGTCACGCTCACGGGCGACGTACGCAATGGCGAGACGCGCGTATGGCTCAAGGTGCTCGTGCCGGTCACGAGCCTGTGCCCGTGCTCGAAGAAGATTTCTCAGTACGGTGCGCACAATCAGCGTTCGCACATCACTATCGAGGCCGAGATCGCCAGCGACATCGCCGTCGAGGAGCTGGTGCGTATGGCTGAGGAAGAGGCGTCGTGCGAGTTGTGGGGGTTGCTCAAGCGCCCGGATGAGAAGTATGTGACCGAGCGCGCCTATGAGAATCCGAAGTTCGTGGAGGATCTGGTGCGTGACGTGGCGACGCGTCTGAACGATGACCCGCGCATCGCTGCCTACGTACTTCAGGCCGAGAACTTCGAGTCGATTCACAATCACAGTGCCTACGCAGTGATTGAGCGCGATAAGCGCGATAAGCGCCTTGCGGCGTAACAGGTTGTTGGGTTGACGGGGTTGACTCGCTGCCGGCCGGCGTCGGTCGACAACAAAAAACCGCTCCTCGGAGCGGTTTTTTTATGGGCGTCTGCCTGCTGCACGGGGAGTGCGGCAGGCGCCAGTGACGCTGAGTGAGCGCGCCTGAATCAGACGCTTCGTACGATATCGGCCAGGTCCCAGCGCGGGCGCACGGTGTAGGCGTACTCGCTATCGGCTTCGTCCGGCCAGTGCTTGAGGCGCATGGCGCCGGCGAAGGCGATCATCGCGCCGTTATCCGTGCAGAACGCGAGGTCGGGATAGTGCACGCGATAGCCGCGACGGCGTGCCGCTTCGGTCAGCCCTGCACGGAGTTGCGCATTCGCACCCACGCCGCCGGCCACCACCAGCGTCTTCATGCCGGTTTGCTTGAGCGCGGCCATCGATTTGGCGACGAGCACTTCGACGATGGCGTCGACGAACCCGCGTGCGAGATCGGCCTTTTCCTGTTCGCAGACGTTACCGCCGAGATTGCGCACTTGCGTGAGCACTGCGGTCTTCAGGCCGCTGAAGCTGAAATCGAGGTTGCCCGAATGCTTCATCGGTCGCGGCAGATCGTAACGGCCCGGTGTGCCGAAGTCGGCCAGTCGCGAAACGGCGGGGCCGCCCGGGTAGCCGAGTCCCAGGAGCTTGGCCGTCTTGTCGAAAGCTTCGCCTGCGGCATCGTCGAGCGTCTCGCCGAGCATGGCGTACTGGCCGAAGGCACGAACTTCCATCAGTTGTGTATGGCCACCCGAGACGAGCAGCGCGACGAACGGGAAGGCCGGGGCGTCCGGTGCGAGCAGCGGAGACAGCAAATGGCCTTCCAGATGGTGCACACCGACAACGGGGCGCTCGAGCGCGAATGCCAGCGCGTTGGCCACGCTCGCGCCGACGAGCAACGCGCCCGCAAGGCCGGGGCCCTGTGTGTAGGCGATGGCGTCGACGGCGCTAAGCGCCTTGCCCGCCTGGGCCAGCACTTCCTCGGCCAGCGGCAGCGCGCGACGAATGTGGTCGCGCGACGCCAGCTCGGGCACTACGCCGCCATATTCGCGGTGCATGGCAATCTGCGAATGCAGCGCATGCGAGAGCAGCCCGGCCTCGGTGTCGTAGAGGGCGAGCCCGGTTTCGTCGCAGGAGCTTTCAATGCCTAAAACCAGCATGGCGGGAGGAGAGGCGCGCAGCGTCAATAGAGATGGATAACCCGCAAGTATACCAGTCGACCCCATCGACTGCCGGTTACAATGCGCGCCATGGAAAAGTTCGATGTAGCGATCGTGGGCGCCGGTGCGGCCGGCCTGATGTGCGCGGCCGTGGCCGGGCAGTTGGGGCTGCGCGTGGTGCTCATCGATCATGCGACGCGTCTGGCGGAAAAGATCCGCATTTCGGGCGGCGGGCGCTGCAATTTCACCAATATCAACGCCGGGCCGGCGAATTACCTGTCGGAGAACCCGCGCTTCTGTCGTTCGGCGCTGGCCCGTTATACGCCCCGCGACTTTCTGGATCTGCTCAAGCGGCACCGTATTGCGTGGCACGAAAAGCATCGTGGGCAGCTCTTCTGCGACGAAAGCGCTGAAGACATCATCGAAATGCTGCGAAAGGAGTGTGCGGCAGGCCATGTGCACTGGCGTATGCCTTGCGCAGTCCATACAGTGGCACATACGAATGCGGGCGGCGCGCATCCCTATCATTTGACGACAGATGCCGGACATATCGCGGCTAAACGCCTTGTCGTCGCGACGGGCGGCCTGTCGATTCCGAAGATCGGGGCGACGGACTGGGGTTATCGCCTCGCCCGCCAGTTCGGGCTGGATATCGTCGAGCCGCGTCCGGCGCTCGTGCCGCTCATGTTCGATGCATCGACGTGGGCGCCTTTTGCCGGCTTGTCGGGTTTGTCGCTGGAAGTCGAAGTCGCCACCGGAAAAGGCCAGGACGCCGGCAGTTTTCTTGAGGATCTGTTGTTCACGCACCGCGGTCTTTCGGGGCCCGCGATCCTCCAGATCTCCAGCTACTGGACGCCGGGGCAGCCGATTACGCTGGACCTCGCGCCTTCGTCCGATATCGAGGCGGCGCTGTTCGAGGCGAAGGCGACGTCCAAACGTCAATTGAGCAATCTGCTGGCGCAATGGGTGCCGGCGCGCCTCGCGGACGCCTGGGTGGCCAACAGCGGTCTGCCGCCGCAGGCGCGCGTGCAGGAACTGCCGGATAAGGCGCTGCGTGCGCTGGCGCAGGCGTTTTCGGGCTGGACACTCAAGCCCTGTGGTTCGGAAGGGTGGCGCAAGGCGGAGGTCACGCGAGGCGGCGTCGACACCCGGGCGCTGTCGTCGGCGACGCTGGAGGCGCGCGCGCAGCCGGGCTTGCACTTCGTCGGGGAGGTTGTCGATGTCACGGGGTGGCTGGGGGGCTACAACTTCCAGTGGGCATGGGCGTCTGCCGTGGCGTGCGCGCGGGCGATGTCCGAGAGCATTCAGACGGCCAGGGCGAGCGAAGGCGCGGCTTGACGTGTTTTGGGACGATCCCCTCGCGAACGTCGGGGGGACGCAGGCGGGCATCGGTAGGCGTGAAAGGCCACGCACTGTCATAGACGGCCACTCGTGCGCTGTGCTACGCTCTCTCCTTCGTGGAGACGGCGCTATTCTGGCGGCATCAGTCGTTTCGGCGGGCGCTGAGCACGGCTTCGAGGCGCCTCCGACGTATTGTCCGGAGGATTGCGCCCGACACGTCATCGGTCGCGGGGGTCGATGCCGCTTGCGCGGTGGCGATTCGGGTCTCCGACGAGCCCGCTTGTGATCGCGTGTGTGATCGTTTCCCCAAGCGGGTTTTTGTGCTTTGTGCTCCCGCGTAATTCTGCGCCAGCTTACCGGCAGCGGCTTGGGCAGGACTCAGGCATACCGCCGCCGTCCTTTTCTTTGGGACGGCATGCACTACACTGAAACGTAATCGAATTCCGGAACCCCTGCTCATGAGTCTGAAAGAACGCATCAACGAAGACATGAAGACGGCCATGCGCGCCAAGGCCGCCGATAAACTGGGGACCATCCGTCTGCTGCTTGCCGCCATCAAACAAAAAGAAGTCGACGAGCGCATCACGCTCGATGACGCGGCCACCGTGGCCATCGTCGACAAGCTGATCAAACAACGCAAGGATTCCATCAGCCAGTTCCAGGCTGCCGGTCGGACCGATCTGGCCGACAAGGAGGCCGCGGAACTCGAAGTGCTCATGGTCTACATGCCGCAGCAGCTCTCGGCGGACGAAGTCGCGCAGGCGGTCAAGGCGGCAGTGGCCCAAACGGGGGCCGCCGGTCCGCAGGACATGGGTAAGGTGATGGGCGTGCTCAAGGGCCTACTGGCCGGTCGCGCCGACATGACCGCCGTGTCCGCGCAGGTGAAGGCGGCGTTGGCTGCGTAATCCAGTGGTGCGGTTCGTGACTGTCGCTCGCGCGACGGCCCGGCACCGCGCTGCGATGGCATCGATCCAGTGATTCCCCAGTCGTTCCTGCAGGACCTGCTCAACCGCGTCGATATTGTCGAGGTGGTGGGCCGTTACGTTCAGTTGAAGAAAGGCGGGGCGAACTTCATGGGGCTGTGCCCCTTTCATAATGAGAAGTCGCCCTCATTTACGGTAAGTCCCACCAAGCAGTTCTATCACTGCTTCGGGTGTGGCGCGCACGGCAGCGCGATCAGCTTCCTGATGGAGCATGCCGGGCTCGGATTTGTCGAAGCCGTCGAGGAATTGGCCCGAAATGTCGGGCTGGATGTGCCGCGTGAGGCGCCGATGCCGGGCGCGCCGGCACCTGCCGCGCAGCGAGCGCAAACCCTTGGGCTGGTCGACGTGATGACGCGCGCGTGCGACTACTACCGCAAGCAGTTGCGCGGCGCACCGGTGGCCATCGAGTATTTGAAGCGACGTGGGCTCACGGGGGAGATCGCCGCGCATTTCGGACTGGGCTATGCCCCCGATGCTTGGCAGAACCTCGACGCCGCGTTCGAGAATTACCGGGACGATCAATTGCTCGATGCCGGTCTTGTCATCGACAGCGAGAAGGGCGAGGCGGGCAGCACCAAGCGACGCTATGACCGTTTTCGCGACCGGATCATGTTCCCGATCCGCAATACGAAGGGGCAGGTGATCGCGTTCGGCGGACGTGTTCTCGACAAGGGCGAACCCAAGTATCTGAATTCTCCCGAAACGCCGCTTTTCAGCAAGGGCAGCGAGCTTTACGGGTTGTTCGAGGCGCGTATCGGTATTCGCGATGCGGGGTACGTGCTGGTCGTCGAAGGGTATATGGACGTGGTGGCGCTCGCGCAGCTGGGCTTTCCGCAGGCGGTCGCCACGCTGGGCACTGCCTGCACGCCGATGCATGTGCAAAAGCTGTTGCGCCAGACGGAAACGGTAGTGTTCAGTTTCGACGGCGACGCGGCCGGTCGCCGGGCGGCACGCCGTGCGCTCGAGGCCTGTTTGCCGCACGCGGACGACAACCGCAGTTTCAAGTTTCTGTTCTTGCCGAGCGAGCACGATCCGGACAGTTATGTGCGCGAGTACGGCACGCAGGCGTTCGCGGAAGAAGTCTCGCGCGCCATGCCGATGTCGCAGTTCCTGATCGGTGAAGTGATTGCGGGCAAAGAGATGCACCAGCCGGAAGGCCGCGCGCGGGCGTTGTTCGAGGCAAAGCCGTTGTTGCAACAGATGCCGGCGAACGCGTTGCGCGGTCAGATCATTCACGCGCTTGCCGAACGGGTCGGCAGTTCGGTGGAAGAAGTGGCCGAGTTGTGCGAGTTGCATATCGGTGCGGCACGCCGCCAGAACGCATGGGACAAGGCGCCGGCCAAGCGCGAGAAGCGTCGGGTCGTGGGCACCGAGCACCGGGCATTGCAGAACCTCTTGATGTTTCCGTCGTTGGGAAACGAATTGACGGAAGAAGAGACCAAGATTTTGCGGGAGATGAGTCAGCACGGCGAGATTTTCGCGGAAGTGCTGACGCTTTGCCGTGAAATGGGCGCAGAGGCCGACTTCCGCTATCTGTCGGACCGGCTGCGAATTTCGCCGAACTGGGCGAGTTTCGACGACATCGTTCGCGAAATCCTCTCGTTTGAGGAAAATGCGCGTGATCTGATGCTGTTCGACCCGGAAGACGAGGCACAGGTCGAGCGTCGTGAGGAGCAGATTGCGCTGCGACTCACCGAGTTGCGCAGCGCGATCCGGCGCCTGCATTACGACCATTTGTGCGAAGCACTGGAGACGATTTTCAAGCGGGCGTCGTTGACGTCCGATGAATTGCGCCACGCTCAGGCGCTGTCGCGCGAACGCGACGAATTGAAGCGATGGCTGGCTACGGCTGGCACAGGAGGCGCGCGAAGTTGAGGTAAGCCCGCGTGCTATAATGGAAAGTTTTCAGTGGGCTGTTTTCTGGCAAGCGAGATCGCTATGGCAAAGATGACAACGACCAGCGGAAAAAAGACGGTTATCCCTTCACCGAAGGCAAAGCGCGCGACGAGCGCGGCGGCGGCATCTGGTGGAAAGGGGGCGTCTCGATCTGCGAAAGCTGGCGTTGCAGGAAAGGCCGGTGCGGTGTCGCAAGCGACGAAGAAGACAGCCAGCCAGGTAAGTTCGGCGAAACGTACTACGCAAACCAAGGCAGCCGCCGGTGCCACGAAGGCGACCGGCAAGACGGCTGCGAAGGTGACCGATGTCACCAAGCGCAAGAGTGCGACCGCCACGACGGTGGGGGCTGCGAAGGCAGTCAGGCCGACGGTGAAGTCCGAGCCGCCCGCCAAGGTCAAAGCGACCGGGGCGGCAACGGCCACGAAGGCGACGGCAGGCGGGAAACCGCAGGCCCGACAACCCGCTGAAAAAAGCGCGAAGAGCGCAACCACCGCCAAGGCTTCGAGCCTGGCGGGCCGCAGTACACCTGCGACGAAAGCCCCACGCAAGACCGGGGCTTCCAGCAAACCGGAGGCAGTGGTGGAGGTTACGCCGGCAGCAGTTGAGCCGGTCGTCCCAAAAGCACGCGGCAGAGCCGCGAAGACCACGGCCCCGGTGGAGCAGAACGTCGCAGCGAATACTAATGATCAACCCGTGAACGAAGATCAGACCAAAGTGGAAAAGCAGAAGGCGCGTGATCGCCGGGCAAAAGAGAAAGCACTGCTCAAGGACGCATTTTCCTCGCACCAGCCCGGAACGGCCGAGGAACTTGAGGAACGTCGCGGCAAGCTGCGGACACTGATCAAGCTGGGCAAGGAACGAGGCTTCCTGACCTTTGCAGAGATCAACGACCACCTTCCTGACGACGTGGTGGAAGGCGACGCGCTCGAAGGCGTGATCGCAACGTTTAACGACATGGGCGTTGCCGTCTATGAGCAGGCGCCCGATGCCGAGACGCTGCTGCTCAACGACAATGCGCCGAACGCTGCAACGGACGACGAAGTCGAAGAGCAGGCGGAAGCGGCGCTGTCGACGGTCGACTCCGAGTTCGGCCGCACGACCGATCCGGTGCGTATGTACATGCGCGAGATGGGGACGGTCGAACTGCTCACGCGCGAAGGGGAAATCGAGATCGCGAAGCGCATCGAAGAAGGCCTGAAGCACATGGTGCAGGCCATCTCCGCATGCCCGACGACGATCGCCGAGATCCTGGCAATGGCCGAAAAGGTCGAGCGCGAAGAAATGCGCATCGACGAAGTGGTCGACGGCCTGATCGATCCGAACGCGGAAGCCAACGCGGCAGCCGCCGCCTCCGATGACGAAGACTTCGACGCCGATGCGGACGAAGACGAGGAAGAAGAGGAAGAGGAAGACGGCGACGACGAGGAAGACGGCGGCGGCAGCGGCGGCGGCGCTTCGGCGGCGCAGGTCGAGCAGCTCAAGCGCGATTCGCTCGCCAAGTTCGCCGTGATCGCCGACTGGTTCGGCAAGAGGCGTCGTGCGTTCGAGAAGGAAGGCTATCAGTCCAAGCCGTACGTGAAGGCTGGCGAAGCGATCCAGACCGAGCTGATGACGATCCGCTTCACGGCGCGTACCGTCGAGCGTCTGTGCGACACGCTGCGCTCGCAAGTGGATGAAGTGCGCAACATCGAGCGCGCCATCCTGAACATCGTGGTCGACAAGTGCGGCATGCCGCGCGCCGATTTCGTGTCGCGTTTCCCCGGCAACGAAACCAATCTCGACTGGATCTACACCGTTGTCGCCGACAGCAAGGCATACAGCTCGGTGGTCGAGCGTAACGTGCCGGCCGTGCAGGAATTGCAGCAAAAGCTGATCGACCTGCAAGCGCGTGTGGTGCTGCCGCTCGCAGAGCTCAAGGATGTCAATCGCAAGATGTCGGAAGGCGAGCGCCGTGCCCGCAAGGCCAAGCGCGAGATGACCGAAGCGAACTTGCGTCTGGTGATTTCGATCGCGAAAAAGTACACGAACCGTGGCCTGCAGTTCCTGGATCTGATTCAGGAAGGCAACATCGGCCTGATGAAGGCGGTGGACAAGTTCGAATACCGTCGTGGTTACAAGTTCTCGACGTATGCGACGTGGTGGATCCGTCAGGCCATCACGCGTTCGATCGCGGACCAGGCGCGTACCATCCGTATTCCGGTGCACATGATCGAAACGATCAACAAGATGAACCGGATCTCGCGTCAGATTCTGCAGGAAACCGGTGTCGAGCCGGATCCGGCGACGCTGGCCGAGAAGATGGAAATGCCCGAGGACAAGATCCGCAAGATCATGAAGATCGCGAAGGAACCGATCTCCATGGAAACGCCGATCGGTGACGACGACGATTCGCATTTGGGCGATTTCATTGAAGATACCGGTACGGTAGCCCCTGCGGACGCCGCATTGCATGGTAGTATGCGCGACGTCGTGAAGGACGTGCTCGACTCGCTGACGCCGCGTGAAGCCAAGGTGCTGCGTATGCGTTTCGGTATCGAGATGAGCACGGACCACACGCTCGAGGAAGTGGGCAAGCAGTTCGACGTGACGCGTGAGCGTATTCGTCAGATTGAAGCCAAGGCGCTGCGCAAGCTGCGTCACCCGAGCCGTTCCGACAAGCTCAAGTCGTTCCTCGAAGGCAATTGATTGCTGCTGAGCGAGCGCCGGTAGTTGAGGGCCGTTAGCTCAGCGGTTAGAGCAGGGGACTCATAATCCCTTGGTCGCTGGTTCGAACCCAGCACGGCCTACCAAAGAAGTAAGAAAGCCCCTGACGGTGACGTCAGGGGCTTTTTGTTTTGTAATCAATGGTTTGTGTTCGTAGTTTGCGCGCTTCTTTTGAGTGGAGATGTGTTGGTCGTATCGCTGCACGCAGGACCGTATCCGTAAATATTGCCTCGTCGGTACAGTTTCGGTACAGTAGGCGCAGTCAGTCACAGACGTGCTCACTTATGGCAACCATCGTCAAAACGGAATCCGGAACCTGGAAGGCCGTCATTAGGAAGCGGGGATTTCCAACGACCATCAAGACTTTTCGCCTAAAGCGGGACGCTGATGATTGGGCTCGTCGTACCGAAGACGAAATGGTGCGGGGAATGTTTGTGCAACGAGCTCCGTCTGTGTATTGACCCAGTGAAAACCTGCTCAAGTCATAATCGAGGAAAAGACGATGAGCAAGGCGATGGAAGAAGACAT
>NZ_CABPSB010000026.1 GCF_902459655.1 Pandoraea anhela | reverse complement strand
CGGCGATGTTGGCCTG
This sequence comes from Pandoraea anhela, assembly GCF_902459655.1. Lineage (GTDB taxonomy): Bacteria > Pseudomonadota > Gammaproteobacteria > Burkholderiales > Burkholderiaceae > Pandoraea > Pandoraea anhela. The sequence continues at coordinate 70,795 of NZ_CABPSB010000026.1, read as the reverse complement.
CGAGGACAGCACGTCCATGCTTTGCGCACGCGTGGTGCGCGGTGCGGCTTCGAGCGCGAAGCCGACGACGCCGGCGGCGGCCATGCGTGCGTTGTTTTCGGCATCGAACGGATTGAGCATGCCGACGACCACCGCGCCGCGGTGCATCCGGGCGATCTCGGCGACCGACGGCGCACGCACCTTCAGCACCATCTCCGCACCGAACGCCTCGGCGGCCGTGCCGCTCGACGCGCCCGCCGCGACATACGCCGCATCGGGTACGCTCGCCGCCGCTCCGGCGCCATGCTCCACAGTGACGCGATGTCCCGCGCTCACCAGCTTCTTCACCGTTTCCGGTGTGGCCGCGACGCGGGATTCGCCGTCGGCCGTCTCCTTTGGAATGCCAATATGCATAGTTATTGTCTCGGGGTCTGAGCCCCTGTCGTGTTGTGAAACTCAGGCCGCAGCGGCTCTCGGCGCCTGCATCGAACGACCTTCGTTGGCCGCTTCGAAGCAACGCACCTTGGTGCAGTGAATCAGGTCGCAAAGGAATTCCGGTTCGTAGGCGCGCAGCAGGTGCGGCTGATGGCCGTCGAGATAAGCCCCGATCAACACCAGCTCGGCCATGCGCAACACCTGCGCCGAAGCGCCTTCGAGATACGCCAGCGGCAAATCCTGGTTGCCGGTGGTATGAAGCAAGCGGGTGTAGGTTTGGTTATCCCAATACCAGTCCAGACCCAGTTCGACGAATGCGTTGTTGAACGCATGCAGATGTGCGTTGGCAACCGGTGCCAGGGCGGCGGGTTTGATATGCGTTTCGATGACCGACATGATGGCGTCTCCCAAATAGTGATCGTCCAAACCCGCGTGGCGCCTGACGTAAGCGCGTTGCCTGACGGCGTTACCGCTATGCACTACCTCTACATTTTTCGCTTTGTCGTCACACCACTGTCATGCGGGCTGCCATTGCAGAGTACGCAGCCCGACATATAAAAGACAGTTAAAGTTAATTATGCAAACCATCAACGATTACTTATACTTCCGCAAGACCGTGATGCGAACGCACGACACGCCGTAGCACGTTGCTCACGCCCTTTTCCACCGGACCTCCGCCGCATGAAACACGCCACGCTCCGCCAGTTGAAAGTCTTCGAAGCCGTGGCGCGCCACCTGAGCTTTTCGCGCGCTGCCGAGGAACTGCATCTCACCCAACCGGCCGTCTCGACACAGGTCAAGCAACTTGAGACACACGCCGGATTGCCGCTTTTCGAGCAACTGGGCAAGAAGATCTTCCTGACCCCGGCAGGCAACGAAATGCTGCATTACAGCCGCGCGATCATTGCGCTGTTTCGCGAAACCGAAGAGGCGATGGATCACCTCAAAGGCATTACGGGCGGCAAACTCAATGTGGCCGTCATCAGCGCCGGCGACTATTTCTTCCCCCGCCTGCTCGCGGCATTCACCGTGCGCCATCCCGGCGTGACCCTCAATCTCACGGTGCACAACCGCGAGGAACTGCTGCACCAACTCACCGAAAACCTCACCGATCTGGCGGTGATGGTGCGCCCCCCGCATGAGATCGACACGATCAACGAAGCCTTCGCACCGCACCCGTACATCATCGTGGCGCCGCCAGGCCATGCGCTGGCCGGTCAGAAACAGATTCCGTTTTCACGACTGACGCAAGAACCGTTCATCAGCCGCGAGCGTGGATCCGACACCTGGAATTCCCTGCAGGACGCTTTCGGCCATCGCACCCAGCAACTGAAAATCGCGATGGAAATCGCCAGCACGGAAACCATCAAGCAGGCAGTGATCGCGGGCATGGGGATCAGCTTCCTGTCCGCACACACCGTCGGCATGGAGTTGCAGACGGGCCAGTTGACGGTGCTCGACGTACAGGGCTTTCCCGCCTGGCAAAGCTGGTACGTCGTGCATCGCCGCAGCAAGCGGCTGCCGCCGGTCGCACTCGCCTTCCGTCAGTTCCTGCTGTCGGAAGGCGCGGCATTGATCGACGGCATGATGGCCTACAAGAGCCCCGTGCCGCCGCCCACAGGCGGCGACACGAAGTAGGCCCCATCACGGGCCTGCCCGGGCAGATCGTTCCGGTCCGCCGAATGAAAAAAGGCGATCGACTCAGGCCATTGCCACCCCGGCCGACCACCGTGAAATCGGTTGCTCGCGACACGCGCGCCGGACTCAGCCGCCCATGCGGTTGGCCAGCGTCCCCAGTCCCTCGATGCTCACTTCCACCAGCGCGCCCTCTTTCATCGAGCCCACGCCGATCGACGTGCCCACCGCGATCACATCGCCGGGCAGCAGCGTCATGTCCTGAGACAGACGCGCAACGAGTTGCCACGGGTTGAAAATCATGTCGGCAAGCGGGTAGCGCTGACGCTCCGTGCCGTCGAGTGTCGTGACGAGTTCGGCCTCGCGCCAGTCGAAATCCTCGGCGATGAACGGGCCGAGGCAGCCGAACGTGTCGAAGCCCTTGGCGCGCGTCCACTGCGCGAAGTTGCCGTCCTGCTCGATGATTTCAGCGGCCGTAACGTCGTTGACCAAGGTGTAGCCGAGGATGTAATCGCGCGCCGCTTCCTCGCTCACGTTGCTCGCCCGCTTGCCGATCACGATGCCCAGTTCGCCCTCGAAGACGATCTTCCCGGCATACGAGGCCGGACGTCGAATCACGCCGTCGGGACCGTTGAGCGTGGTGGCCGGTTTGATGAGAAACAGCGGATGCGACGGCGCGGCCTTGCCGAGCTTGGCGCCGAGCGCGTGAAAGTTGTTCCAGAGCGCCACGATTTTCGAGGGCTCGCAGGGGCACAGCAGATCGACGGCGTCGCGTGCAATCGTGGCACCCGTCGCGACCGGCTGATCGTAGAGATCGCCGCGATGTTCGAGAATGTGATCGCCCTGCAACAGGCCAAAGCCGATGCGGCCATGTGCGGTTTTGAATCGGGTCCAGAGCTTCATGCGTTTGCCATTCCTGTAGCGGTGAAGCGGCCCGGCAACCCTCGCCGTGCGCACGCCTCACGCGATGTCTTGAAGTCATTCACATCTGCCTCTTGCAGACACTCGGGCGCGGGTTGTTTCACGTCCGTTGGCGTGCCTCGCGTCGTGTTGCGGGCGCGTCAGACCGCGCCGACTTCGCGCAGCGCCGCGATCTGCTGCGCGCTGTAGCCGAATTCCGAGAGCACGTCGTCGGTGTGTTCGCCGAGCAGCGGGGAGCGCTCCACATGCGTGGGGCTGTCCGAGAGCTTGATCGGGTTGCCCACGGTCAGGTACTTGCCGCGCTTCGGGTGATCGACTTCGACGATGGTGCCGGTCTCGCGCAGCGACATGTCTTCGGCGATCTCCTTCATCGAAAGGATCGGGCCGCACGGGATGTCGTATTCGTTGAGAATGCGCATGACTTCGAACTTGGTCTTCGTCACGGTCCACTGTTCGATGGTGTCGAAGATCTCGCGCAGTCGCGGCAGGCGCGCACGCGGCGTGGCGTAATCCGGATGCTCGACCCACTCGGGTTTGCCGATCACCTTGCAGATCGCCCCCCACACCGGAGCCTGCGTGATGAAGTAGATGTAGGCGTTCGGGTCCGTCTCCCAGCCCTTGCACTTCAGAATCCAGCCCGGCTGACCGCCACCCGACGCATTGCCGGCGCGCGGCACGGCATCGCCGAATTCGCCGTTCGGATACTGCGGATACTCCTCCATCACACGCGCACGCTCCAGGCGCTGCTGATCGCGCAGCTTCACGCGGCACAGGTTCAGCACACCGTCCTGCATGGCGGCGAGCACGCGCTGCCCCTGGCCGGTCATCGTGCGCTGATAGAGCGCCGTGACGATGCCCAGCGCCAGATGCAGGCCGGTGCCGGAGTCGCCGATTTGCGCGCCCGTCACCATCGGGGGGCCGTCGTCGAAACCGGTCGTCGATGCGGCGCCGCCGACGCACTGCGCCACGTTCTCGTAGACCTTGCAGTCCTGATACGGACCGGGGCCGAAGCCCTTGACCGACGCGACGATCATGCGCGGGTTGAGCGCGTGAATGTGTTCCCACGTAAAGCCCATGCGATCGAGCGCGCCCGGGGCGAAGTTCTCCACGAGCACGTCGCAGTCGCGGATCATGCGCTCGAGCACCGCCTTGCCTTCCGGATGCTTCGTGTCGAGCGTGATCGACCGCTTATTGCTGTTGAGCATCGTGAAGTAAAGGCTGTCCGCGTCGGGAATATCGCGCAGTTGATCGCGCGTCACGTCGCCGTGCCCCGCGCGTTCGATCTTGATCACGTCTGCGCCGAACCAGGCCAGCAACTGCGTACACGTCGGCCCGGACTGCACATGCGTGAAGTCGAGAATGCGCACACCTTCGAGTGCCTTTCCCATGGTTTGTCTCCTCCTGATGCGACGGCGTTTATGTAATTGGTATGCGAGGTGCACCGAAGAACGCACAAGCATCGTGCCTTTCGCGTGCAGCAATATCGCGGGCCTCGCCGGATCTGACGGCGGTCGTCGCCACTTCGGGCGCTATGCCTTTCGTCGATCGAATCTTGTGATATACGGTATTTCATACACGATATTTTATCAACGGCTTTTTGTTGCCGATGCCCTTTGCTGTGGCGCGGCATTTCCTCGCAGGAAACGCGCAGAAGCCTGCGAATAAAGGGGTTGCGCATTGCAGCAAGTTGCGCGCCGCGATGGCCGGCTAGGGGTTTACAGGCATGTGCCGCCGGGATGACAGGACCGAGTTCGATCAGGGTGCGTGATGAATTCCTCGAAATATATTGAATACAAAATACCGATAAGAGCGTGCCTTATCTGTTCGCTGACGCAAGAAAGCAAAAAGCACCGGTGCGCATGACGCATCGGTGCTTCTTTTCGACGGGCGACGCCGGACGACTGCGCGTCGATTCCCGCAATCTAGCGCAATCTAAGGCCTCGTTCGGCCCGGGACCTGCGCAGCCATGCCTCGTTACGCGACGCCACTGGCCGTCGCCGCCAGCTTCGCTTCGAGCTCGGTCACGCGCTTGCGCAACTGGCGATCCTCCTGAAAACGGGCGGTCTCGTCACGGATCACGGCAACGATACCGGTCACCTCCCCCGCCTCGCCATGCAGCAAAGCCACGGTAAACGCGATCGACATGGCGCGGCCGTCTTTGTGCGTGGCGGGCACCTTGAGCAGATCGCTGCCGTACTTCGTCTGCCCGGTTTCCATCGTCTTCGCATAGCCCTCGTTGTGGCGCGCTCGCAACCGGTCGGGGATGATGATGTCGAGCGGTTGCCCCACGGCTTCGGCCGCCGGGAAACCGAACATTTTCTCCGCGCCCGAATTCCACAGCGTGATGATGTTTGCGGGGTCGGCTACGACGATGGCGTCGCCTACGACCTGCACCAACTGATTGACGTCGACGGATGCGCTCATGGTGTCTCCAATAGTCTTGTGGGGAATGCGATCGGCAACATTGTCGCCACCGCCAAACATGTAGATAAATTACATCAATTAGAGGACAGCGCGGTCCCGAAAATGAAAATGGGCGCCGCTCCGCACGGAGCCGCACCCATGAACAACCTCACCTGCGGCCGCACACGCCGTTACCGCCGCAGGCGGTAACGGGGTGCACGTTGTACACCGGATACACCGCGTGCACGCGGTGCACGACGCGACACCGTTGGCCTGACGGCCAGGCGAACTTAGACCGAACGTGCTGCGTGCAGGTTGGCGATCTGATCCTTGCTGTAGCCCAGCTCGGCCAGGATCTCGTCGGTGTGCTCACCCAGCAGCGGCGAACCCGTGATTTCCGGCTTCAGACCCGAGAACTTGATCGGGCTGCCCACGGTCAGGTACGAACCGCGTTCCTTGTGCGGCACTTCCACGATCGTGCCCGAGGCGCGCAGCGACGGATCGTTGGCGATTTCCTTCATGGACAGCACCGGTGCGCACGGAATGTCGAACTTGCGCAGGATGTCGACCGCTTCGTACTTCGTCTTGTCGGCAAGCCATTCTTCAATGGTCGCGAAGATGTCGAAGATGTGCGGTTGACGCGCTTGCGCCGTCGCGTAGTTCGGATCGCTGATCCATTCCGGCTTGCCCAATGCGCGGCAGATCGGCTCCCAGGCGTGGCCCTGAATCGTGAAGTAGATGTAAGCGTTCGGGTCCGTTTCCCAGCCCTTGCACTTGAGCACCCAGCCCGGCTGACCGCCACCGCCGGCGTTGCCGCCACGCGGCACGACGTCGCTGAACTCGCCATGCGGATACTGCGGATACTCTTCGAGGTAGCCGACACGGTCCAGACGCTGCTGGTCGCGCAGCTTCACGCGGCACAGGTTGATGACCGAATCCTGCATCGAGACGGCGACCTTCTGACCACGGCCGGTCTGGCCACGGCCGATCAGGGCCGTCAGAATGCCGATCGCCAGGTGCATACCGGTGTTGCTATCGCCCAGCGCTGCGGCGGACACCGTCGGCGGGCCGTCCCAGAAGCCGGTGGTCGACGCCGCACCGCCGGCGCACTGCGCCACGTTTTCGTAGACCTTCAGGTCATCGTAGTGGTGACCGTCCGAGAAGCCCTTGACCGATGCCACGATGAGCTTCGGGTTCAGTTCGTTCAGGCGCTCCCACGTAAAGCCCATGCGATCCAGTGCGCCCGGCGCGAAGTTCTCGACCAGCACGTCCGATTCCTTCACGAGCTTTTCGAGCACTTCCTTGCCTTCCGGCGTCTTCGTGTCCAGCGTCAGCGAGCGCTTGTTGCTGTTGAGCATCGTGAAGTACAAGGCATCGGCGTCAGGGATGTCGCGCAGTTGACTACGCGTGACGTCGCCCGAGCCCGGGCGCTCCACCTTGATCACGTCGGCGCCGAACCATGCCAGCAGCTGGGTACATGCCGGACCGGCCTGCACGTGCGTGAAGTCGATGATCTTGATTCCTTCGAGGGGTTTGCTCATGTCATGTCTCCTTGATTGACTCGGCACTTACTTTTTCATCGCCGCGCTTTGCGGGTTCAGATTCGTCAGACGGCCGCTTTCCGTACCGGCGGATTCGTCGATCACAGCGTTGATCAGGCTCGGCTTGCCCGACGCGATGGATTCCTCGAGCGCCTTGATCAGCTCGGCCGGCGTGGTCACGTTGTAACCAATGCCGCCGAACGCTTCGATCATCTTGTCGTAGCGCGCGCCCTTGACGAACACCGTCGGGGCCACGTCCTTGCCGCCGGTCGGGTTGACGTCGGTGCCTCGGTACACGCCGTTGTTATTGAAGATGATGGTGGTGACCGGCAGCTCGTAACGGCAGATGGTTTCGAGTTCCATGCCGCTGAAGCCGAAAGCGCTGTCGCCTTCGATCGCCACGACCGGCAGGCCGCTCGTGACGGCGGCGCCAATCGCGAAGCCCATACCGATGCCCATCACGCCCCAGGTACCCGAGTCGAAACGCTTGCGCGGCTGATACTGGTCGATGATGGCGCGGGCGTAGTCGAGCGTGTTTGCACCTTCGTTGACGAGATTGATGTCCGGATGCTTCTTCAGCACATCGCGGATCGCGCCGAGTGCGCTGTGGAAGTTCATCGGCGACGGATTCTGGGCCAGCGTTGCAGCCATCTTCGCCAGGTTCTTGTTCTTGCGTTCCGCAATCGCACCGGTCCACTCGGTCGACGGCTTGCCGAAGTTGGCGTCCACGCCGGCGAGCAGCGCCTTGACGCACGAACCGATGTCACCGATCACCGGGGCGGCGATCGCCACGTTGCTGTCGATTTCCGTGGGCGAGATGTCGATCTGCACGAACTTCTTCGGTGCCGCCCCCCAGGTCTTGCCCTTGCCGTGGGCGAGCAGCCAGTTCAGACGCGCGCCGATCAGCACGACGACGTCGGCTTCTTGCAGCACGAACGAACGGGCGGCCGAGGCCGATTGCTCGTGCGTGTCGGGCAGCAGCCCCTTGGCCATCGACATCGGCAGGTACGGAATGCCCGTCTTCTCGATGAGCGCACGAATGTCTTCGTCAGCCTGAGCGTACGATGCGCCCTTGCCCAGCAAAATCAGCGGACGCTTGGCGCCCTTGATGACGTCGAGGGCACGCTGAACGGCGTCCTGCGCCGGGATCTGACGCGGTGCGGCGTCGATCACGCGAATCAGCGAATCCTTGGCCTTCTGCGCGTCGATGGTCTGCGACAGCAGCTTGGCCGGCAGATCCAGATAGACGCCGCCGGGGCGCCCCGATACGGCGGCACGGATGGCGCGCGCCAGACCCACGCCGATGTCTTCTGCGTGCAGCACGCGGTAAGCCGCCTTGCAATAGGGCTTGGCCGCATTGAGCTGATCCATTTCTTCGTAGTCGCCCTGCTGCAAGTCGACGATCTCGCGCTCGCTCGAACCGCTGATCAGAATCATCGGGAAGCAGTTGGTGGTCGCATTGGCAAGGGCCGTCAAACCGTTCAGGAAGCCCGGTGCGGACACCGTCAGGCAGATGCCCGGCTTTTGCGTCATGTAGCCGGCGATCGCAGCGGCGTGGCCGGCGTGCTGTTCGTGGCGGAAGCCGATGAAACGCAGGCCTTCGGCTTGCGCGAGGCGAGCCAGGTCGGTGATGGGAATCCCCACCAGACCGAAGATGGTGTCGATGTCGTTCGCTTTCAGGGCATCGATGACCAGATGGAAGCCATCGGTCGTTGCTGCCTCGGACACGATGTTCGCGTGTCGGCTGTTGTCTTCGAGCGTGTCGTTTTCCGCCTTGCCGACTGGCACGGTCATCGCAATGGACATAATTCTCTCCTCCAATTTTTCCGGTTTCAGTGTTGCGTCGTCTTGTCTGACGATTAGTGGGTATTCCTGTACTGCTTCTCTACTTGTCCTTCCGGTCGTGCAATCGGGCCTTGCGTCGTTCAGGGCCCGGATTGCACGCCGGTGAGACATGTCTCTAATCAAGCCAGTCAGTCTGCCTTCCTACTTAGTACTACTTAACGTCAAGCTGACGTATTGGGTCTGCCTCACGTCGTGCTGCGGCTCAGGTCCGTCGCTTTGACTATCGGCTCGTTCGATTCCGCCTTGTAGTCGCTGGCGTAACGCTGTGCCAGACGGGCACGCATCGGCTTGAGAACGAACAAGGCAAGGAAGGCGGCGAAGGCGTTCATGGCGCAAGCGATCATGAACACGGCCTGCCAGCTACCGGTCGACACGGTGATGATGCTCGAGAACGGCACCAGCAACGCGGCGGTTCCCTTCGCGGTGTACAGCATGCCCGCGTTGGTGGCGGCGTACTTCGAACCATACGTATCGGCGCAAGTCGCCGGGAACAAGCTGTAGATCTCACCCCAGGCGAAGAACACCAGACCGGTCAGGATCACGAAGGCCACCGGGTGCTGACCGAACTTCGCCAGTGCGTAAATCCCCGCAGCTTCCATCGCGAAGGCGATGAACATGGTGTTTTCCCGTCCGATCTTGTCCGAGATCCAGCCGAACACCGGACGCGTCACCCCGTTGAGCACACGGTCGATGGCCAGCGCGAAGGTCAGTGCGGGCAGCGTAAGGCCGAGAATCGAGACCGGCGCCTGATCCAGACCGTAGTCCTTGGCGATCGGGCCGAGCTGAGCCGTTGCCATCAGACCGCCGGCGGCCATCAGCACGAACATCAGATACATCAGCCAGAACACCGGAGAGCGCATGACTTCCGTCGGCTTGGCGTTGTAGCGCATTGCGCCCGGCGCCAGCTTCTTGAGCGCTTCGATCGAGGCCGGCGGGTTGGCGAGCGCCAGACCCAGCAACAGCACGATGATCCCCTGACCCAGACCGAACGTCAGGAAGGTGTTCTCGTAGCCGCTCGACTTGATCATGTTGGCGATCGGCACCACGGTCAGCGCCGAACCTGCGCCGAAACCGGCGGCGGTCAGGCCCGCGGCAAGACCGCGGCGATCCGGGAACCACTTCAGCGCGTTACCCACGCAGGTGCCGTACACCGCACCGGCGCCGACACCGCCGACTGCCGCCGCGAAATACAGCATCGGCAGCGAAGACGCATAGGCGTTGAGCACCCATGCAATACCGCACAACAGACCGCCGCCGACGACCACCGGGCGCGGGCCGAACTTGTCGACCAGATACCCTTCGATCGGCACCAGCCAGGTTTCCGTCACGACGAAAATCGTGAACGCCACCTGAATGGCCGTACGGCCCCACCCATACTTCTCGTCGATCGGGTTGACGAACAGCGTCCACCCGTACTGCAGGTTGGCGATCATCGCCATGCAAATCACGCCGAACACGAGCTGAACCCAAGGGCTCGCGAACACGGATTGCTTACCGTGTTGATTTGTCGTCTCCACTTTGTACCTCCTCCATCGGTTTTCAGTTGTTTGGCAGCTTCACAACAACAACACCTTCCGGATGGGGTCTGCGCCCCCTGGGCATGCTTTACGAGGTCTTGGCCTCGTCGACTTGTCTCTGACGCTTACGGGGTCCATTGCATTTCCCGTAAATATACCGAACGAAATATACGATATATCAGATATAAGTCAACACTAATTTATTGCTGTCCTCGCTTCCCCCTCGCGTGCCGATGTCGTTTTCGTCCATTGCAGCGACAACAACACCGGCACGCGAGGCACTGTCCTAAGTGGCGGCTAGATACAGTAACGCAACTGTAGGACGGAGCGGCGCAACAACGCAATGCGAAAACACTAAGGAGTTAACCTGATCCTGGAACGTTGCCCGATAAGGCGCTAACGCCTTTTGTATCGGGCTCCTTGGGATTTTTTGAAACGGGCACAAGGCGATATTCCTGTGAATTTTGTTCACAAAAAACGCACCCCGACTCGAATCTTCCCGCGCTGTAACACACCGTAATAATTCACTCGCGGGGCGGTGTCGGGTATTTCGCAAATGCAATTGATGCCCGCAACGCTCACACATGCGAACCGCCGGTTTTCGGGCGTCTGCGGGGAAACCATGAGCCCCAATACCCCAACAAGACTTGGCGTTGCCTCCCTTGTGATATACGATATACAACATTTGGTATTAGAAAAATAAAGAGAACACAAGCGGCCAGTACCAGGCCCGGGTTTCGATTCACCTTTGGAGGGAGAGACTTCATGAAGATTTGCATCTATGGCGCCGGCGCCATCGGTGGCTACCTCGGCGTGCAACTCGCGCGCGCCGGAGCCGATGTCAGTCTGGTGGCGCGTGGACCGCATCTGGCGGCCATGCGCGAGAACGGACTCAAGTTGCTCATCGACGGCGAAGAACGCGTCGCCCATCTGCGCTGCACGGACGACGCGCGCGAACTCGGGCATCAGGATTACGTGATCATCGCGCTCAAGGCACATTCGGTCCCGTCGGTACTCGACGCGATGCAACCGCTGATCGGCCCGAATACGGCCGTGGTCACTGCCGTGAACGGCATCCCCTACTGGTACTTCTATAAGCACGGCGGCGCACTCGAAGGGACGACGCTCGAGAGCATCGATCCGGGCGGTCGCCAATGGCGCGAACTCGGACCGGAGCGCGCCATCGGCTGCGTGGTGTATCCGGCGACAGAAGTCGTGGCGCCCGGCGTGATCCAGCACGTCTACGGCAACAAGTTCCCGCTCGGCGAAGCCAGCGGCGAGCGCACCGAGCGCGTGCAGGCGCTCTCGCAGATGATGATCGCCGGCGGGCTCGACGCGCCGATTCGCGAAAACATCCGCGACGAAATCTGGCTCAAGCTGTGGGGCAACCTCTGCTTCAACCCGATCTCGGCCCTCACGCACGGCACGCTCGACATCATTGCCAGCGATCCGGGCACCCGGGCCGTCGCGCGCGCCATGATGCTCGAAGCCAAAGCCATCGGCGACAAGTTCGGCGTGCATTTCCGTGTCGACGTCGAGCGACGCATCAATGGCGCCGGCGCGGTGGGGGCTCACAAGACGTCGATGCTTCAGGATCTGGAGCGCGACCGCGCGATGGAAATCGATCCGCTCGTCTCCGTCGTGCAGGAGATGGGCCGTCTGGCCAACGTCCCCACGCCGACCCTCGACGTCGTGCTCGCGCTCATCAAACAGCGCGAATTCATGACTAAACCCGATGCCGTAGCGGCGGCGCAGGAGCGTCTGGCCAAGGCCGCGTGATCGAGCGCAAGACAGTCTTGAGCGCCGTGCGCCCGATGTGCCGGGCGCCGGCGAGCGGGATTGGCCGGCGTCGGCCGCCGCCGCCATCGCCGCCGCCGTTTGCGTGAGCCATCGGTTCGGGGATCCCGGGGCAAGTCGTCTCGCCTCACCGGCCGGTTCACGGCTATTTATATAGCGGGCAATACAGCGGGACCGGAAAATCCCGCCCGCCCCCTGCACTGCACTCGCTCATACGTGCCGCCGAAGCACCACCGGTCGCGGCCGATTTTGCCGGAAACGCAGGGGCTGTCCGGTGCATGCAGGCCTTACCGGATGTGGTTTCGCGGCAACGCAATAACGTGCATTTGCCCCACCCAGAAAGCGTGATCCGAATCATCGAAAACTGCGTGCGCCACCGGCGTCCCGAAATCCGCAACATGGCAAGCCAGACGGCCGTCCGAGGAGGTTCATCGCCATCATCGATCTGATCCGACCCACTCCGCACTATCGGAAAAAGAGACAAATCCGAGCCGCGTAAGCGCAGTGTGACGCGAAAGACGTCCCGAAAAACGATAAATTTTGATATTCGGTATGTGGTATATCTTGAGACTTGCTGCGGCGCGACATACAATGCCTAGCAAGTTCTCCCCCACATAACGACCCGTCAACTTTATCTGGAGTGTCATATGTTAGTCGCTGCCCTTACTCTGCTTGCCCTGGCTTCCGCCCTCGCCGCCGGTGTTGCGATGGTTCATCTGTTCGTCGCCCTGCCCGCCAAGATGCTCGAAAAGGCCGAATCGAATGGCCGTTTCGCTTACCTGGCGGAAACCACGCAGGCAAACGAATCGGGTAAACTCGTCACAAAGCCGGCCACCCTCGTGGGGCAGCAAGCATTGCGCCTCTGAAGGGGCCGTAATACCTAGGAGACTATTGCATGTCCCTGATCACCCCAACTCCGGTGCGCGTGACGCCACTCGCACTGGAGCCGATCGACACCACGACGAGTTTTCGTAATCAGGCGTATGCGCTATTGAAAAAAGCCATCGCCGATGCCGACATCTATAACCAGAAAGATGAAATTCGCCTGGACGAGCGTCAGCTCATCCAGGTGCTTGGCGTTTCGCGCACCCCGATTCGCGAAGCCATGACCTTGCTGGAACAGGAAGGCTTTCTTCGTACGGTGCCGCGCCGGGGCATCTTTATCATCCGCAAGACCAAGCGGGAAATCGTGGAAATGATCCAGATGTGGGCTGCCCTCGAAGGGATGTCCGCGCGTCTGGCCACGCTGCACGCGAGCGACGAAGAGATTGCGAAGCTGCGTCACCTGTTCGACGAATTCGTCAATGCACCGCCGACGGACCACATCGAAGAGTATTCCGACGCGAACATCGACTTTCATCAGGCACTGATCAATCTCGGCGGCTCGCAGGCTATCGCCAACACGATCAAGAATCTGTTCATTCACGTGCGCGCCATCCGCAAGGTGACGATCGCTCAGAACGACCGGGCAGCGCGCTCGATCGTCGATCATCTGAAGATCATCACGGCGCTCGAAAAGCGCGACACGGAACTTGCCGAGAAGCTCGCGCGCGACCACACCCTTGGACTGGCGGCCTTCGTCGAAGAGCACTGCGACTTCCTCGAGTAAGCCGTTCCCTCCCCGCCCGACGCGCTAACGCACGTCGAGAAAAAGCCAGCGATACCCGACACGGTCGCTGGCTTTTTTCGTTGATCCGTAACGTCCCACCGCCGCCCGCTTCGGTCCGGCACATCTGTCGACGCCCCCTCTCGCGCGTCACGTTTCGACTGCGCCCGCCCGGGCTTTCGACTCCGGGTAAACGATCCTGCAAATCCGCTTGTCACGCTATTGCACGTATACCGTATATGATATATCGTGTTTCACATACTGACCGAAGGTTGACGAAGTCAGCAACGGGCGAGAGGCCGAGCCCGTGCGACATATGGTGGGGGCTGTGTGTCGCACGCTCATGTGGCGTCGCGCTGATCGCTAGACCCGAGCAGCGTCTCCGCATGCGACCAATTGGGTCTCTCGCCCCGGGGCAGGATAAAAACATATCAACACCTAACGTGCGCCGCTCCCCTCAGTGCGCCGAACAGGAGACATCAGCCATGCGCGAGGCTTTTTCCATCGCGACGGTGCAAGCGATTCTGGACGCTCATGCAGATCAGGAAGGCCCCCTTCTGCCGATTCTTCATGACGTTCAGGACGCTTTCGGCTACGTTCCCCCGGATGCCGTGCCCGTCATCGCCACCGCCCTCAACCTGTCTCGCGCCGAAGTCCACGGCGTGATCACGTTCTATCACCATTTCCGCACCAGCCCGCCGCCGCGACACGTGGTTCAGATCTGTCGCGCCGAGGCGTGTCAGAGCATGGGTGCCGATGCACTCGTGGCCCACGCCGAACGCGTATTGGGTTGCGCAATGCACAGCCACAGCGGCGATGTCGCCCTCGAACCCGTGTTTTGCCTTGGGCAATGCGCGACTTCACCGGCCATCACCATCGACGACAAGCTGCACGCGCGCGTCACCCCCGAGAAATTCGACCGTCTGGTCGCCCGCGCCAAGGATGCCGTATGAGCCAGTCCCCGAACACCCACACGGTGCGGCTCTATCTGCCGCGTGACTCCGCCGCCCTCGCGCTGGACGCCGACGAAGTCGCCGAAGCCATCACCGCACAAGCCGCGCAGCGCGGCATCGACATCGAACTGGTACGCAACGGCACGCGCGGCATGCTCTGGCTCGAACCGCTGCTCGAAGTCGTGACCCCGGCCGGTCGCGTGGCTTACGGACCGGTCGAAGTCGACGACGTCGCCAGCCTGTTCGACGCCGACGTCACCGCCGGCGGCGATCATCCGCTCGCCCTCGGTCCGACCGAAGACATTCCGTATTTCAAGAAGCAGGAGCGCCTGACGTTCGCCCGCGTCGGCATCACCGATCCCGTCTCGGTCGACGACTACGTCGCGCACGACGGCTATCGCGGCCTGCGCAACGCGCTGGCGCTCGACGGCGCCGCCATCGTCGCGCAAGTCACCGAGTCCGGCCTGCGCGGTCGCGGCGGTGCGGCATTCCCGACCGGCATCAAGTGGAAGACGGTGCTGAACACCCCTGCTGCGCAGAAGTACATCGTTTGCAACGCGGACGAAGGCGATTCGGGCACATTCGCGGACCGCATGCTGATGGAAGGCGATCCGCTCGTGCTCGTCGAAGGCATGACGATCGCCGGTGTCGCCGTGGGTGCGACACGCGGCTATATCTACGTTCGCAGCGAATATCCGCACGCCATCGATGTGCTGAACGTCGCCATTGCAAACGCCAGCAAGGCGGGCTACCTCGGCGAGAACATTCTCGGCTCGGGCAAGACCTTCCACCTGGAAGTGCGCAAAGCGGCCGGCGCTTACGTCTGCGGCGAAGAAACGGCGCTGCTCGAGAGTCTCGAAGGCAAGCGCGGCGTGGTGCGCGCCAAGCCGCCGCTGCCCGCCATCGAAGGTCTCTTCGGCCAGCCCACGGTCATCAACAACGTGATCTCGCTGGCGTCGGTGCCGATCATCATGGATCGCGGCGCCGACTTCTACAAGAACTTCGGCATGGGCCGCTCGCGCGGCACGCTGCCCATCCAGCTCGCGGGCAACATCAAGTACGGCGGCCTCATCGAGAAGGCCTTCGGCGTGACGCTGCGCGAAATTCTCTACGACTACGGCGGCGGTGCGATCACCGGCCGTGCGTTGCGCGCGGTGCAGGTCGGCGGCCCGCTCGGCTCATATCTGCCGGAATCGCAGTGGGACACGCCGCTCGACTACGAAGCATTCGCCGCGCACTGGGCCGTGCTCGGCCACGGCGGCATCGTGGCGCACGACGACACGGTCGATCTCGCCAGGCTCGCCCGGTATGCGATGGAGTTCTGCACCATCGAATCGTGCGGCAAGTGCACGCCCTGCCGCATCGGTTCCACGCGCGGCGTCGAGGTGATGGACAAGATCATCGACGGGCGCGACCGCCCCAAGCAGATCAAGCTGCTGCGCGACCTGTGCGACACGATGCTCAACGGTTCGCTGTGCGCCATGGGCGGCATGACACCCTACCCCGTGCTGTCTGCGCTGAATCATTTCCCAGAAGACTTCGGCGCGGCCGAATCGTCGAACCTGCCGACCAAGGCCGCCTAGGAGACCCCCGATCATGATGGACCCGATGTTTGAGAAGGACTACGGCACCCCGCGCCGTGAATCGACGAAGGAAGTCACGCTGGAGATCGACGGCGAACAGATCACCGTGCCTGCCGGCACGTCGATCATGCGCGCGGCCGCCGAGGGCGGCGTGAACGTGCCCAAGCTGTGCGCGACCGACTCGCTCGAACCCTTCGGTTCGTGCCGTCTGTGTCTGGTCGAAATCGAAGGCCGTCGCGGCTTCCCGGCGTCGTGCACCACACCGGTCGAACCCGGCATGAAAGTGCGCACGCAATCGCCGAAGCTCCAGGAACTGCGCAAGGACGTGATGGAGCTCTATATCTCCGATCACCCGCTGGACTGTCTGACGTGTGCCGCGAACGGCGACTGCGAATTGCAGGACATGGCCGGCGTCACCGGCCTGCGCGAAGTGCGCTACGGCTTCGATGGCGCGAACCACTTCGACAGCGAGAAAGACGAGTCGAACCCCTATTTCACTTATGACGCCTCGAAGTGCATCGTCTGCAACCGCTGCGTGCGCGCCTGCGAGGAAACGCAGGGCACGTTCGCGCTGACGATCTCGGGCCGTGGCTTCGAAGCCCGTGTGTCGCCGGGTCAGGACCAGCCGTTCATGGATTCGGAATGCGTGTCGTGCGGCGCCTGCGTGGCCGCCTGCCCGACCGCAACCTTGCAGGAAAAGTCGGTCATCCATCTCGGTCAGGCCGAGCACGCCAAGATCACCACCTGCGCCTATTGCGGCGTGGGCTGCTCGTTCAAGGCGGAGATGAAGGGCAACGAAGTCGTGCGCATGGTGCCGCACAAGGACGGTCAGGCCAACGAAGGCCATGCCTGCGTGAAGGGTCGCTTCGCCTGGGGTTACGCCACGCACAAGGACCGTATTCTCACGCCCAAGATCCGCAAGAAGATCACCGACCCGTGGCAGGAAGTGTCGTGGGACGAGGCGCTCGATTACGCGGCGTCGGAATTCAAGCGCATTCAGGCGAAGTACGGGCGCGACTCCATCGGCGGCCTCGTGTCGTCGCGTTGCACGAACGAAGAGGACTATCTCGTGCAAAAGCTGGTGCGCGCCGCGTTCGGCAACAACAACGTCGACACCTGCGCACGAGTGTGCCACTCGCCGACCGGCTACGGCCTGAAGGCCACGCTCGGGGAATCGGCCGGCACGCAGACGTTCAAATCGGTCGAGCAGTCCGACGTGATTCTCGTGATGGGTGCGAACCCCACGGACGGCCACCCGGTATTCGGCTCGCGCATGAAGAAGCGTCTGCGCGAAGGCGCGAAACTGATCGTGATCGACCCGCGTCGTATCGATCTGGTCAAGAGCCCGCATATCAAGGCCGACTATCACCTGCAACTGCGTCCGGGCACGAACGTCGCCATGATCAATGCCCTGGCGCACGTGATCGTCACCGAAGGTCTGATGGCCGACGCCTTCATCGCCGAGCGCTGCGAAGATCGCGCCTTCTCGCAATGGCGCGACTTCATCGCCCGCGCCGAGAATTCGCCGGAAGCCACCGAAGCCCACACCGGCGTGCCCGCCCATCTCGTGCGCGGCGCCGCGCGCCTGTACGCCACGGGCGGTAACGCAGCGATCTATTACGGGCTGGGCGTGACGGAACACGCACAGGGATCGACGACGGTGATCGGCATCGCCAACCTCGCCATGGCGACCGGCAATATCGGTCGGGAAGGCGTGGGCGTGAACCCGCTGCGCGGTCAGAACAATGTACAGGGGTCGTGCGACATGGGGGCGTTCCCGCACGAACTGCCGGGCTACCGTCATGTATCGGATTCGAGCGCACGCGCGCTGTTCGAAGCGGAATGGGGCGTCGAGCTGCAATCCGAGCCGGGCCTGCGCATTCCGAACATGTTCGACGCGGCGCTCGCCGGCACCTTCATGGGCCTGTACTGCCAGGGCGAAGACATCGTGCAGTCGGACCCGAACACGCAGCACGTCACGCATGCGCTCGAACAGATGGAGTGCATCGTCGTGCAGGACATCTTCCTCAACGAAACCGCCAAGTATGCGCACGTGCTGCTGCCGGGTTCGTCGTTCCTCGAAAAAGACGGCACGTTTACCAACGCCGAGCGCCGTATTTCGCGTGTGCGCCAGGTCATGCCGCCGCGCGCCGGCTACGCCGACTGGGAAGTGACGATTCAGCTCGCCAAACGTCTGGGCTACGAGATGAACTACTCACATCCGTCGGAAATCATGGACGAAATCGCGCGCCTCACGCCCACCTTCACGGGGGTGAGCTACGAGAAGCTCGACCGCGTGGGCAGCGTGCAATGGCCGTGTAACGACGACGCGCCCGACGGCACGCCCGTCATGCACATCGACGAATTCGTGCGCGGCAAGGGCAAGTTCCTCATCACGCAGTACGTGCCGACAGATGAGAAGGTCACGCGTCGCTTCCCGCTCATCCTCACGACCGGGCGGATCCTGTCGCAGTACAACGTCGGTGCGCAGACGCGCCGTACCGACAACAACCAGTGGCATAGCGAAGACCGGCTCGAACTCCATCCGCACGATGCCGAGGAGCGCGGCATCAAGGACGGCGACTGGGTCGGCATCCAAAGCCGTGCCGGCGAGACGGTGCTGCGCGCGATCGTCAGCGACCGCATGCAGCCGGGCGTGGTGTACACGACGTTCCACTTCCCGGAATCGGGCGCGAACGTCATCACGACGGACAACTCGGACTGGGCGACCAACTGCCCCGAGTACAAGGTGACGGCCGTGCAGGTCACGCCGGTGGCGCAGCCCTCGGAATGGCAACGTCAGTACTCGGATTTCAACCGACAGCAAGAAGCGTTCCTCGGACACGCGCACAGCGCCACGGAAGCGAGCGCGAACTGAGGGCGCAGCAAGCAAAAACGACGCGCACAGTGTCGCCGCGAGGCGATGCCGTGCGCGGCCAGGAACAATCCGCGTCCGACGCCGGGCAGGTCGCACAGCGCCGGCGGGCTTCGCCGTCTATTGCCAACGGGCGGCGCGGCGGACGCGAGATTGGCCATACGCATCAATGCACGACAATGCAGGACAACGCAGGACAACGCAGGACAACGCGAGCGAAACCGAACGACGCCGGCCACGGCAGAACGATCACAGGGGAAAACACAGATCATGGACACCGACAACCTGGTCAAAATGGCCAATCAGATCGGGGATTTCTTCGAGACGATGCCCGATCGCAGCGAAGCGCTCGAGAACATCGCGGGCCACCTGCGCCGCTTCTGGGCGCCACGCATGCGCATGACGATTCTCGAACATCTCGAAACGACCGACGGGCACGGCATGCGCGAGATCGTCGTGGCGGCGATCACTGCGCACCGCGCCGAACTCTGGCCGCGTGGATGACACGACGGGCAGTCGCGTCGCGCGTCGGCATAGACGCGCAGTCCTGCCCACCGCTCACCGTCCACCCGGCCGATTCATGCGCCCAGTTTGATGAGGATCGCACCGCCGACCACAAGGCTGCATGCCACGAGCCGGCGGGCGTTGAGCCGTTCCCGCAAAAACAGCCAGCCCAGCAGCACCGCGAAGATCGCACTCGACTCGCGCAGCGCCGAGACCACACCCATCGGCAGATATTGCAGCGCGAAGACCACCATGCCATACGCGCATTGCGCGACCACACCGGCGCCCAGCGCCTCGGCCACCCGACGGCGCGGGGCGAGGAACATGCCGCGCCATCCGCCGCGCATCATCCACACGGTCCCCACGAGCGGCACGCTCGCGAAGAGATACGCCCACGCGATGTAAGCGACGCCGTTGCCGCTCGATAGACGCACACCGAACCCGTCGATGATCGTATAGGCCGCGATGAACACCCCCGTGAGCAACGCGGCCGGCACGCTGTCGCCGGACAGGCGTCGTCCGCGCAGGGCGAGCGACAGAATGCCGGCGCAGATGCAGACGATGCCGAGCGCCGCCATCCACCGAGGCGACTCGCCCGCCAGCAGCAGCGCCGCCCCCGAGATCAGCAACGGCGAGATGCCGCACGCGATGGGATAGATTTGTCCGAACTCACCGACGCGATACGCCCGAATGAGCGCCGCCGTATAGGCCACTTGTGCACACGCGGACAGCCCGATGAGCGGCCAGACCTGTGCCGGCGGCATGGGCAGCAAAGCGATGCCGACGAGCGCTGCGAGCAGTTGCGGCACCGCCATCATGCCGACTTGCCACACCCGGTCGGGACTTGCGTGAAGGAAAGCGTTCCAGGTGGCGTGCATCAGCGCGGAGAGCAGCACCAGTAGCACGATGGGGGCGGTGGTCATGTCGATCATACGCGGCGGGGTGTCGGAAAACGACTGACAAAGTTTGCGTCCGACGGGGGTGAAAGGCGTGGAAGGGCTGAAGCGGATGCATGGGGTGGAAGCACGGCCCGACGTTGTATCGGCGAACGAAACAGCGACAACCGCACGATCCGTGCCGCCCCCCTTCTCGGTCAGAAAGTTGTCCACACCCTTTGTGGATAACCCACTGGATAACCTGAGACCACCTTCTCGGCAGCCCCGTGAACATTGGCTGTCAAGAGCCTTGCTTAAAAAACGATCAGCCTCGGAACAAATATTCGGCTTGACGGTCCGTCCCCTCCCTGCTCAACGGCCTGGTCCCTCAATGGCGGACGCATCGGGCTCCTTCTTACTTTGCGCCGGAAAAAACGCGCTCAGGCATCGTCGGAGGCAGGCGGCGACTGTGGCGCCGCGCGCAGTGCCGCGACAACCTGACTTTGACCCAGTACGGCGTCCGGTGCTTTCTGCAAGGCCAGCAGATACCGCTCGCCGAATTCCTGGTCCGTGTGACGGAACAGCTTCGCGGCATCGTCGGCGAGCGCGATGCCGGCCTCACGCAGCGGCGGTTCCTGCTCCTGCCACTCGTCGAGTGCGACGATCAGTCGCGAGAGCGGGTCGAGCCAGCGGAACCAGGGATCCTCAGTGAACAGTTGCACGAAACGGCCGGTGGGCACGGGGCCGAAAACTGCTTCGTATTGCTGACGGTCGTAGTCGATCAACACCTTGTGCTGGGCAAGAAGCGCCGTGCGCAGCGCTTTCATGGCGGCCATCTGGGCGGCACTGGCCGGTGTAGTTTCGGTAGGTTCGGTCATCTATCGCCCCGGTAACGTCAGAAAGGTTAGGAAACGGAATTGGAAAGCGTCTTACACGCACTTTAGGACTTAGCCCATAGCCAACAGACGTCTGGATCACGATACTACACGGGTCTCGCAAACACCTCGCGAGACCAGGCTTTCACTTCCCCGTGGGAGGCCTGCTTCCTCACCCGCCGACCCGGCGGGTTTTTTTTTGCCCGCAGATTTCGCACCCCCTCTCGATCGCCGCGCCATCGGCGCTTCGTTCACGCCCTTTGGGCTTTCAGCAGTTGAGTTGTCGGCGGCGGCGTGAGAGGCCCGTCTTGCCGGCGGCACTTACGATACGCACAAACCACCATACGCACCGTACGCACCTTACGCACAGTACGCACCGTACGCACAACGAAAGCGGGCTTGCCGTGTATGGCGGCAAGCCCGTGATTCAGGTCGGGGAGGAGCGGCATTCGGCCGAGATGCCGGCCAAGCACACGAGGCATGAGCGCCACGTCAACGATATCGTCCGATACCGCGACGGATGTCCTCAGAACGGTACGGTAAGCTTCGCGTCGATCGACTGGAAGCGATAGGACCAACCCGGCGGGCCGCTCGACGCCGGCATCCAGGGCGCGTTCAGGCGCTGCATCACCGACAGATCGAGCTTCGATGTGCCCAGATAATGCGTATGGCTCAGGCCGACTTCCGCGTAGCTGTCGTACGTGTGAATGGCGTTCGGATCTTCCGTGCGGCTCCGGTTATAGCGCAGCTCGACACCCGTGGTGCCGTTCGACGTCACATCGAACGCGCGACGCACGCGCCATTGCAACGTCTGCGTCTGTGTCGTGCCCGCCGCGATCTGATCGGTGGCCGCGTTGGTCTTGCCGGTAATGCCGACGGTCCAGTCGGCATCGATCGGTACCGAATAGTTGGCGCTCAGGTCGCGGTTGGTCGCGTCGCGACGCGCGTTCTGAAAGTCCTGGCTGAGCGTCGTGTTGAACTTGCCGTACATGCCGAGCGGGTTGTTCATCAGCAGGTTCGCGGTGCCCTGCATCTTGCCCGTGGTCGTCATGCCGCTGTTGTTCATGCCGACGTTGAACTGGTACGGACGCTCGTTGAGCACCTGAAAGCCCACCGCCCCTTCGCCCGGCGTACGGCTGCGCGTGGCGATGAGCGGCAACTGCTCGTCTCTCACCACCAGACCGCGCCGCATCAGCATGCGGATATTACGGTTCGCGAGGCTCTCGTGGCGCGGCATACCGCGCAGACACGACGCGCGCGCAAGAAACGCATTGGGCGGTGCGACGTCGGGCGTGGGCTGCGGCGTCTCGACGCCGGCCACCGTTGCGGAAGCGGCCGACGCTGCGGCGTCGATATCGACGGCCGAAATCGCCGTGCCATCCGCGCTCAGTTCCGGGGAGACGGCAAAATCGCCCGCCGGGAGAGGCGGCGAAGATGGCAAGGGTGCGGGCGTTGTGGCGTCTTCCGTCGCCGCGCTCTCGACATCGCCGGCGCTGGTAGGGGGCGTGGCCGATGGCGTCGCCCCGGCATCCCCGCCGGCAACAGCAGTCGCAGCGTCGCCGGCTGCCGCCGCGCGCTGGGCGGCTTCGCGGTCGACGGCTGCGGCCACAGCGCCCGGATCGTCACCTGCGAACAACGCGATGGGATCGGTCGAGGCGCCGGGATCCTGCACGACGGGCGGTGCCGGCGGCGGTGGAGGCGGTACGAAATACTGAGGTGCAAGCCCACGGTCCCACAGTCCGTAGGACACAGCGTTCTGCTCAGTGAAACATGGCGGATTAGGATCCGAGAACAAAGATTGTGCGTGCGCACCTGCCGGTACTCCGGTACTCAGGCACGCGGCCAGCAGGAGGCGACTCCGCACGACCGGCTTTACCGACATTCGACACCCAAAATCCCACCCCACGCTGATGCCGTCCACTGGCGTTGTACGCCGCTTTCGACATGAGGGGGTGATGTAGCGACAAGCGTCCATTCTACGTCGATCGGATGACGCTCTGCCAGTCACGAAACGCGCAAAAACATTGGGAACTCTTTCACGGGATCGCCACTCATATCGCGTGACTTCCCCTGTAGTGATTTTTGCCCGCCCCGTGCGGGCATTTTATTTTGTGATTTCACATCACAAAAAAAAAGCCCGGGAAGAAGGTTCCCGGGCAATGGTCGATCGCCATGGAGGGGCGATCGAGGGGGGGCTTGCCGATGCCGCAACCCGTCGAATGCGGGCGCGGCATCATGACCGTCGGGCGACGCCCGGACGCAAGCGGTAGCGGTGTAAGCGATCTGCGCGATGCAGACGTTACGCCGCCTGAGGCGCGGCGTTACTTCTTCTTGCCGCCCTTGCTGCCGCCGGCGAGGAAGCGCTCGTTGTACTCGTCCATGAGCTTGCGCACCGTCGCACCGATCTGGATGTAGTCGGGCTCGTTGAGGTTCGCGAGCGAGACCCGGCCCGACGGATGCAGCGTGCCGAAGCCACGCCCCGGCAGCAGCACCACGCCGCTTTCCTTGGCCAGACGGAACAGCACCTCCGACGGATCGATGTTCTTCATGAACCAGTCCACGAACGCCTTGCCGTAGATCTTCGTGCCCAACACCTCGAGATCGAGAATGTTGTAGTAATCGACGGCGGTCGGCCCGGTTTCCTCGGCGATCCCGGCCGCGCGATACATTGCGGCCTTGCGGCGGCGGATGATGCGCTTGACGGCATGCTTGTAAGCATCGGGCTCGTCCATCAGGCAGAACAGCGAGAAGAGCGCCATCTGCACCTGTTGCGGCGTCGACAGCCCCGCCGTGTGGTTGAGCGCCACCGCACGGCTGTCCGCGACCAGACGGTCGATGAACTTGAGCTTTTCCGGCTCCGTCGTGATCGACGAGTAGCGGGCATTGAGCCCATCGCGCTGCGCCTTGGGCAACTTGGCGATCTTGTCGTCGAACACGTTCTTCTCGTGCGTGGCGATCGCACCGAGGCGCCAGCCGGTCGCCCCGAAATACTTCGAGTACGAGTACACGAGGATGGTGTTGTAAGGCGCAATCGCGAACAGCGAGCGGAAGTCGTCGGCAAACGTGCCGTAGACGTCATCGGTGAGGATGATGAGGTCCGGGCGCTTCTTGACGATGGCGGCGAGATGCTCGAGCGACGCGTCGTCGAGCTTGACCGACGGCGGGTTGCTCGGGTTCACGAGGAAAAACGCCTTGATCTTCGGGTCGAGCAGCTTGTCGAGTTCCTTCTTCGAGTACTGCCAGCCCAGGTCCGGATCCGCGTTCAGATTCACTTCGTGAAGCTGATAGTCCGCGAGCTCCGGAATTTCGATATACGGCGTGAAGATCGGCATGCCCAGCGCAATGGCGTCGCCCGCTTGCAGCAGATGGTTCGTCTTGAGCGTGTTGAACAGATAGGTCATGGCCGCCGTGCCGCCTTCGACCGCGAACAGGTCGAAGTTGCCCACGAACGGATGGCGTCCGACCATCTCGCGTTTGAGATACTTCGCGGAGATCTTCTCGGTGTTGCGCAGCATGCGATCCGGCACCGGGTAGTTACAGCCGAGAATGCCGTGCACCATCTCCGTGAGGAAATCCTCGACGACGAGTCCCATCTGGTCGCGCACGTACGAAATCGACTTCTCCAGGAACTGCACGCCCGGGGCGTCTTTGTTCTCGCGAGCGAAATCCTGCCAGCGGGCTTCCACCCCCTTGCCCGGCGGAATGCCGCCCACGCCTTCCGGCATGTACGTGAACTGACGCTGAGCCTCCGACAACGCGAACAAGCCCAACTGGAAGAAGCCGTGACGCGGTTCGAGGGCGAGGAAGTTCGGATTGCCGCGACCGGCGTTGAGCATCGAGCGCTGCGCGCCATTGTCCTGAGCGAGTTCGATCAGCGTGTCCTTGAATTCGAACGGGCTGAGTTTGGCGAGTGCGTCGAGTTCCTTCGATTTCATAGCGATTTCTCCATGAACAACCACTTACAACCAATGTCGATTCCGTGCTGTGGGGGAACGCGTGACAGCCACGGGCAATCGGGACGAAAACTGCAGAGACGTTTCGCGAAGCGCGACATCAGGTGAGCGAGACCACCAGCGGCCCGAGCAGCGTGAGCAGCACGTTGGCGATGGCGTAGGTGATGGCGAACGGCACCGTCGGCACGTTGCTCTCGGCCTTGTCCAGAATCTCGCCGAACGCCGGGTTGGCGCTGCGCGAACCGGACAGTGCACCGGCCAGAATCGCCACGTTGTCGTAGCGCAGCACGTAGCGCCCGAACAGATACGTGAGCAACAGCGGCACGATGGTGACGATCACACCCGCAACGAAGATCGAGAGACCGCTTTGCTGCAACGTCTGCCATGCCTGCGCGCCGGCCGAGAGGCCCACGCAGGTCACGAACGTCGCCAGCCCGAGTTCCTTGAGCAGGGAGCTTGCCGCAAGCGGCATCGCGCCGAAAGTCGGATGTTTGCCGCGCAGCCAGCCGAAGACCAGCCCCGCAAGCAGTGCGCCGCCGCCGCTGCCCAGCGTGAGCGGAATGCCGCCGACCTTGACCACGAAGTAGCCGATCAGCAAGCCGACCACGATGCCGATCCCCATGTAGACGTAGTCGGTCTTCACCGAGTAGGCGACCGGGTAGCCGGCTTCCTTGGCCGCGCGTTGCACGTCGCTGTCCGCGCCGTACAGCGTAACGACGTCGCCGTGATACACGACCGTGTCGTCGAGAATCGGCACGGGCTGCCCCATGCGCATGATCTTGGCGATGTACACACCGTGTTTGACGTCGCGCTCCACCCCGGCCTTCAACTCGCCGAGGGTCTTGCCGTTGCCGCCCTTACGGGCGAAGACAACCTCCTGCATGCGCAACGGAATATCGAGATCGGCAGACGGGCGCTGTTCGTCGCCGAGCAGACGCCATGCTTCGGTGGCGGCTTCGCGGCGTCCGATGAGCATGACGTCGTCGCCCGCTTCGAGCACCAGATCGTCGGTCGCGATGATGATCTTGCCGTTGCGGCGCAACCGTTCGATGGTCACGCCATCGGTCAGTTGCTTCTCCACGTCGACCACCCGCTTGCCCGCACCGGTCGTCACGCGATACACCCGGCCCACGAGCGCCGGCAACGAGTCGACCTGATCGGCGGAGAGCACGGCGCGACCGCCCGCCATTTCGAGTTCGGCCTTCTTGGCGTCTTCCTTGAGCGTGCGGCCCATGAGTTTCGGCACCAGCGACGCGCAGACGATGATCGCGCCCAGACTGCCAAAGATGTAGGTCACCGCGTAGCCGATCGCGACTTCGGATTGCAGGCGCTTGACCTCCTCGGCCGGCAAGCCCAGACGCGCGATCGCATCGCCCGCCGTTCCGATGATGGCCGACTGCGTGAGACCGCCACCGGCCACACCGGCGGCGAGTCCCTTGTCGAAGCCGAAAATCTTGGCGCAGATCAGCACCGTGACGAGCCCGGATGCCGCGAGAAACAGAGCCATGCCGATTTCTCGCAACGTCTTGCGCGAGAGCGAGCTGAAGAATTGCGGCCCGCTTTCATAACCCACGGCGTAGATGAACAGCGCGAACATGATGCTCTTCACGCCGGCATCGACCGAGATGCCAATCTGCGAGACGACCACGGCCACCAGCAGCGAACCACCGACACCGCCTAGCTGGAACGAGCCGAACTTGATCGCCCCGATGGCGTACCCGAGGGCGAGCGACAGGAAAATCGCGACCTCCGGGACATGGTTGAGAATCGTATGCACCAGTTCCACGGCAGAACCTCCGTCAAAAATGAATGGCGGCGCCCGGCGGGGGAGCCGGCACGCGACGACGCAAAAGCAACGCGATACGAGAACGCAATACGACAGCTCAGCGCGTGAACTGATGGGCGACGAACACCACCGCCGGGCCCATCAATGGCAGCAGCACGTTCGACAGGGCGTACGTCACCGTGTACCCCACGACCGGCAATGCGCTGTTCGCCGTTTGCACCACTGCGCTGATGGCAGGCGTGCTCGCCTGCTGACCCGCGATCGCACCGATCAGAATCGGGCCATCGATGCGCAGCAACTTGTGTCCCACCCACAACGACACCAGCGCCGGAACGAGCGAGACACAGATACCGACGACGGGCAGCGCCATGCCGTGTTCACGCAGCAGCACGGCCGCCTGCGGCCCTGCCGACAACCCCACGCACACCACGAACACCGCCAGCCCGAGATCCTTAAGCAACTCATAAGCCGCCGGCGGGAACGTGCCCCACGTCGGACGACGCGAGAGCAACCAACCGCTCGCCAGGCCCGCGACCAGTGCGCCGCCTCCCGAGCCCAGCGTGATGGGCGCGCCCCCGACATGCACGGACAAGTGCCCGATGCACAGACCGACGATCAGCGCGAGACCGACGAAAACGAGGCTCGTCTTGTTGCCATGCGGCACGGGCTTGCCCAACACGGCCCCGGCGCGCTCGACGTCACCCGACAGGCCCTGCAATGTCACCATATCGCCGCGTTGCAGCGGAATTTTGTTGAGCGAGGGCAACTGCATGCCCATGCGCTTGACGGATTTGACGAACACGCCGTGGCGCAACTCGACCGGCGCTTCGCGTCGCAGATCGGCGACCGTGCGGCCTTCGGCTTCCTTGTTCGTCATGACGTACTCACGCTCCACGAGTACGATGTCGCTCGTTTCGGTGCCTGCCACTTCCGCGCCGATGAGGGCGTGGGCGTCGAGCATGGCGTCGCGCCGCCCCACGAGCAGGAGTTCGTCGTCAGGCGACAGCACGAGGTCTTGCGTGACCGGCACGTGCGCCGACGCCCGCCGCACCCGCTCCACGGCGACACGTCCGTCGAGCGCCGCTTCTACGGCAGCCACCGTCAGCCCCGGATGCGCAACCCGGTAGCTGCGTCCGACCAGATCCGGCGCCGCCGGCGTGCCGAAGGCTTCACCGCTGTCGTCGTCCATCTCCCGGGACAGCCGTGCGCTTTCCGCCTTGAGATCGATCCCCAGCAAACGCGGCGCGAGCAGATTGGTGAACAGTACGATGGTGATCAGACCGAACACGTAAGTGAGCGTGTAAGCCGTCACGACATTGGCCTGCATGGCCTTGAACGTCGCGGGATCGAGACCGAGCCGGCTCAACGCTTCGATGGCCGTGCCGACCATCGCCGATTCCGTCGCGGCGCCGGCGGCCAACCCGCCTGCCGTGCCCGAATCGAGGCCGAGAAAGTTCACGGCGAGCATAACGATGCCGAACACGAAGACCACTTCGATGATCGACAGCACGCCAAAGCGCAAGCCGCGCAGATTCAGGTTTTCAACGAACTGCGGCCCGGCGGAAAAGCCCATCGCAAAGATGAACAGGGCAAACGCGAAATCCTTGAGCGAGCCTTCGACCATGCACCCCGTCTGCCCCACGAGCAGCGCGACGAGCAATGCCCCGCACACGCCACCGAGCTGGATCGGGCCGAACTTGATTCGCCCGAGCCACTGACCCAGGACGACGCAAACGAACACGGTGATCAACGGCACGGCATTGAACAGCGGAACTGAACACTGCATACAGGCTCCTGCCACGGGTCACACTTCTGTGATGGCCTGACCGCGCTTCGGCGGCCGACATCCTGCACCTCTGGCACACAAGACTTCAGGAAACGACTCATCTGCGCGGCCTCTGCCACGCAGACCGAAAGACAGCAGACCGGGAACCGGTCGTACGTTATGCACCCGAGCGCGAACCGCCAGGCGTTAGTGTTGGGGGGCGCACACGGCGCACTTATTCAATTGTGCAAACGACACTTTCGTCGCGCATCGCAGCAACGCAAGTAATAAAAATTACGCTATCCGCCACTGTTCCGCATTTGGCGGGGACGCAGTGTGGGCATAGTGTTGTTCAACGTTTCTGACGTGTCAACAGGTTTTGCGTAAGGTCTCCGGCTTGCGCGCGTCAAGTCCTCATTTTCACCAAGTCAATCGGAGTACTTAGCAATAAACGCCAGCCGTCTCCCGTGGGGGCGAGACGTGGCCTTCCCTCGACGCGAGCGAGTGTTTGCTCCCTCGCCGTCGATAAAAATTACAACAGGGATAGATGAAATTATTTCAATCGATGCGACAGCGCGCTACCGCGCCGGGCGACCTGTTTTCCGCATTGCTGTGCGAAAAAGCAGGCCGCGGGAGATGACCGGGGGCGAGGCCGTCGGCGGTCGGGGATCACTTGGGCGAACGAATCTCGTGGATCGTGCCGGGGCCCCAGCCGGTCGGATCCCATTTGCCGTCGCGCAACGTCCATTCATGCTCGCCTGTCTCTTCCCAATGCGGCGGGGTGTAGCGCATGCCCGGGCGTTTCGCTTCCATGTGGCCGTCGACCCAGTCGTATCGCCCGTCTTTCCATTGCCAGTAGCCGGGCACCCAGAACTCGCCCTGTGGCGCGGCGTGCGGGTCTTCGAAGCGCGGCGGCGGCGGGCCGCGTTGCAGCGTCACATCGGCAAGCGCGGGCAGACTCGCCAGACACATGACGGCGGCAAGCGCGTGACGTCGATGCGCACGCAGGAAGGTTGTCGCGGACGAGACCGCAAAAAGCAACGAAGACGACATACGTAGACGGTCGGCGAAAACACGGAAGTGGCCCATTGTACCGATCGGGAATGACGCACTGTCGGGAGCGCCTGCGACCCCTTCCGCCACACAGACGGCACGACTTCAAGCATCGGTATGCTAATCAATCATCTCGATCCATTGTCGACTCGTTAGTATATAGTTGTCCGAAATCTGACACGCCGCCCTCTCAGACCACATCGGCGCATCTCCGTCCATATCGGCGTCCATATCGGCGTCCGTATCGGCGTCCGCCGGCGCCGCTGCGCGCGACTGCGTTTTTACGGGCGGGCCTCTCGGGTCAGCGACTGCCCCGGGATCGCCGAGCGCCCGCGGTGCGTACGAAATTCACGCGACCCTGCACGCGATGCAGCGCATCACATCCACAGGAGTGATCGATGGTGAATCGACGCGATTTTCTCAAAATCTCCGGGCATGTCGCCGGTGCGGCCGTGCTGACAGGATCGTCGATGCGCGCGGCGGCGGCAGACGATCCGTCCTATTTGCCGGCCTCGGTGTTGTTGACACTGTTCCGCAAACGACAGTTATCGCCGCTCGACGTGCTCGACGCACAGATTCGTCGCATCGAAGCGTGGGAGAGCAAAGTCGACTGCATCACCGTCAGGCGCTTCGACGAGGCGCGCGCCGCCGCCCGCGAATCCGAGGCCAGCTACCGGCACGGCAACCCGCGTCCGCTCGAAGGACTGAGCATCGCGGTCAAGGACGAGTACGCCGTCAAAGGCTGGCGCACCACGATGGGCTCGGAACTGCTCAGGAACGCGCCGCTCGCCACCGAGGACGGACCGGTCGCCGAACGTCTGCGCGCGGCAGGCGCCCTCTTCCATATTCAAACGACGGTGCCGGAGTTCTACGTCTGGATGACGACCGCCACCCGGTTGTGGGGCGTGACGCGCAATCCCTGGAACCTGGCTTACACGCCCGGCGGTTCGTCGGGCGGTTCGGGCGCAGCGCTCGCGGCGGGCTTTACCACGCTCGCGCTCGGCTCGGACATGGGCGGCTCGATTCGCATTCCGGCGTCCCAATGCGGGCTTTACGGGTTCAAGCCGCCATTCGGGCGCGTGCCGACGAGCGAAGTGCCCTTCGAAGCCGAAGGGCCGATGGCGCGCACGTTCGACGATCTGGTCATCCTCACCGACGCCATGGTCGGCCCCCACCCCGCGATTCACTCGTCCTTGCGACCGCGACTGCGCTATCCGGCGACGTATGCGAGCGTGTCGGGATGGAAGGTGGCTTACGACCCGATGCCGGGCATCACGCCGCTCGACCCATCGGTCGCCACCGGCATGGCGCGCGCGATCGACATACTCAGGCAACGCGGCGTGGTGGTCGAGACGGTCGATGTGGGATTTCGCGCAGCGGACATGGAGACCTATCTGCGCGGGCTGATGTCGACGAGCATGGGCGGCATGCTCGTCGAGGCGCTCAAGTCGCCCGACGCGCTGATGCCCTACACGCGTCAATTGTTCGAAAAGATGAAGACCGAGATCGGCCCCGAAGCGCTGGTGCGCAACGAAGCCCTGATCAACGAGTATCAGCAACGCGTGCAGTCGACAGTGTTCTCGAAGGGCTATCGTGCGCTGATCATGCCGACCTTGGGCACCCCGCTCATTCCGGCGGAGCACGGGCTTCACCCGGGCACGGACACCGCGAAGATCGGCGACAAACAGGTCAGTGGACTGTCGTTCGCGCTGACGTGGGTATGGAACCTCCTCGGTCTGTACCCCGTGGTGTCGGCGCCC
This sequence comes from Pandoraea anhela, assembly GCF_902459655.1. Taxonomy (GTDB): domain Bacteria; phylum Pseudomonadota; class Gammaproteobacteria; order Burkholderiales; family Burkholderiaceae; genus Pandoraea; species Pandoraea anhela. The sequence goes on along the minus strand of NZ_CABPSB010000026.1, from coordinate 39,134 downwards.
ATCGGCATCGGACCGGGCAATTTGCCGCTGGGCATGCAGATCGTGGCCAACACCCTGGACGATCTGACGGCCTTTCAACTGGCGTCGGCTTACGCGCGAACCGCCCCTTCGCTCTACACGGGCGGCGAGTTTCCCGACTTCCGCACGCAGGTGGTCTGATGCACACCGTCGGCGGGAGACCCGGTGCCGGGAATGCCAACGGGAAGACCAGCGAGAGCACGAACGGGAGTACGAACGGCAGTACGAACGCGTTGTGGAGACCATGCCGATGTCACTCGATCAAACGCCCGTGAGCCCGGCGAGGGGAAAGTGGCTGCGCCGCATGATCGTAGCGGCGTGGGTCGGCAGCGGTGCGGCATTGCCCTGCATGCCGGGGGCAGCGATCGCCGGGGCGTCGCCCACCGCGAAAGATGCCGAAGTGCTCGACGATTACGCCGCCACGCAGTACCCGATTGTGCTGGTGCACGGGTTGACGGGCTCCGATCGCATCGGCAACGTCATCGACTACTGGTACGGCATTCAGACGGATCTCGAACGACACGGCGCAACGGTCTACGTTGCGAACGTGAGGGCATTTCAGTCGGATGACGGCCCGGACGGGCGCGGCGAGCAACTCGTCGCCTATCTCCGGCGCGTGCTGGCCGTCACGGGCGCGACAAAAGTGAATCTGATCGGCCACAGTCAGGGCGGACTGACAGCGCGCTACGCCGCCGCCGTTGCACCGCAACTCGTCGCGTCCGTCACCACCGTGGGCACACCGCACCGCGGCGCAGTGTATGCCGACTACGTCCAGCGTATGCTGACGGTCGATCCCACCGGCGCGTCGCTCACCATCGTCGGACAGATCGCCAACCTGTTCGGCTTTCTGACGAACACGGCGCACGATACGCGTCAGGACGCGATCCGTGCCCTGTCCACCCTCACCACGGCGCAGACCGCCCGCTTCAACGAGCGGTATCCGACGGCGGGACTGTCCGCGCCGGGCACATGCGAGCCGGGCGCGCCCAGCGAAGAGGTCGACGGCTACCGGCATTGGCTGTACTCGTGGACCGGCTCGGCCATTCAGGAAAACGGCACCCTCGGCGATCTGGTGCTCGCGAAGGACACCAGCGTGAGACCGTTCGTCGATGCCGCCCTTTTCCTCGACCCGACGACGCTCGCCATGCAGCACACGGGCGTCGTGACGCTCAATCGCGGCGGCGGCGCCAACGACGGGCTCGTGTCCGTGTGCAGCGCGATGTTCGGCAACGTTATCAGCACCGCGTATCACTGGAATCACGTGGACGAGATCAACCAGATGATGGGCGTTCTCGGCGCCTATGCCGAAGATCCGGTAGCGGCATTGCGCACCCACGCCAATCGCCTGAAGCGGAGGGGGCTGTGAACTCGCCAACGCGTCAATCGGCCGGATCGATCTTCCTGCGGCGTCGGCACGGTGCCGTCGCGGGATTGGCCCTGCTCCTGTCGCTCGGGGGCTGCGTCGCCTTGCCCTCGCCTCAAGGGCCCGACACGGCAAGCGAGCGGCACGCACGCCCTCTGCCGCCGGCGCTCGCCGGCACCGTGGCGCCGCGTCTGCCCGTCGACGCAAACGGCCATCTCGCGCGCGTGCCGGCGATTCAGGACTTTTTCGATTACTGCCTGCTGGCAGAGGTCGATTTCACATCGAGCGGCCTCGACGCGTTCGCCAGCGACCAGATCGCGCGGCAAGTCGCCGGCATGCCCGCACAGGCGCAAGCGCTCGACGTCTGGCAGCGTTATCGCGCCTACGATCTCGGCCTTCGCGACATTGCGGGGCACGGCAACGCGGCGGGCCGCGTCGATCCGGCTGCACTCACACGCATCGTCGAACAGCGCGAAGCGCTCGCGCGCCGCACCCTGGCGGACTGGACAGACATCTTCTTCGCCGACGATTTTGCCCGCGCCCGACGCGACATCGCACAATTGCGCGCCGTTCAGGGGCCGGCTTTCAGCGACGCGCAAGCGCTCGTCATCGACGAAACCCTTCCGGCAGATGAGCGCTCGCTTCGGGAGCGTCGCCGCGCGCGCAACGAGGTCATTGCATGGATCGCGCAATTGCAGACGGACGGCACCCCACCGGCGCGCATGCGCGAAATCCTGTCGCCGCGCATCGGTGCAGCCGCGACCGAGCGCCTGCTGCAATTCGAGGCACAGGACAACGCATGGCGACAGCGGTACGCCACGTATGCCGCGCGGCGCGCGACGATCGAGACGTCGCCGTTGACCGACGATCAGAAGGCCGCGCAGATCGCCGCATTGCGCAGGCAGATGTTCACCGGCCCCGGCGAAATCGCGCGTGCCGTGTCGTTCGATGCGTACGCAGGCCGCCCGCGCGGCGAGTGACGCCCGATGCCATGCGTCGACATGCCTGCCGTCGCGGACATGGGGCGTGGCGCCCCTGCCTTAGCCCTAGCCCTTATAATCGGCGCACTCACAACCTGCCGCCGCGTGCGGAATCCGACGGCGCCGCCGCCATGAACGGCCGCCGCACAGCTCACCCATGAACCCTGCCCCTGCGGCTGCCGGTCACCGGCAATTGCTTCGTCTGGCGGTGCCGATCGTGCTCGCCAACCTCACTCAACCGCTGCTCTCCGCCGTCGATACGGCAGTGGCCGGCCATCTGCCGGGCCCCGCCTATCTGGGCGGTGTCGCGCTCGGCGGATTGCTCCTGAACCTGATCTTCTGGGGTTTTTCGTTCCTGCGCATGGGCACCACCGGTCTGGCCGCGCAGGCTTACGGCGCGCGCGACGCCGAACGCCTGCGCGACACGCTCGCCCGCGCGCTGGCGCTGGCCTTCGCGATCGGCATGGCGTTGCTCGTGCTGCGTGAGCCGCTGGTGTCGCTTGGCGTGTCGTGGCTCGGCGGCAGCGAGCAGGTGCAGTCGCTCGGACGCGAATACGCAGGCATCCGCATGCTCGCCGCGCCGTTTGCGCTCGGCAACTATGCGGTGCTCGGCTACTTGCTCGCGTGCCAGCGGGTGCGTCAGGGCCTTGCCGTGCAAGTGGTCATCAATGTCGTGAACATCGTGGCGGTGCTCGCGTTCGTTCGCGGCTTCGACTGGGGCGTGGCCGGCATCGCGTGGGCGACGGCGCTCGCCGACGTGCTCGGCTTCGCGCTCGGCGCGTGGCTGCTATGGCTGGCCCGCACGCCAGGGCTGCCGCCGCTGCAATGGGCGACGCTGGTGGAGCGCGGCGCGCTGTGGCGGCTGCTGCGTCTGAATCTCGACATCTTCCTGCGCACCCTGTTCCTGCAACTCGCGTTCGCCTGGTTTGCCCGCGTCGGCGCCCGCCTGGGCGACACCACGCTCGCGGCCAATGCGCTCCTGCTGAACTTTCAGACGTTCATGGCTTATGGCCTCGACGGCTTCGCACATGCGGCCGAGGCGCTCGTCGGCGCGTACGTCGGCGCCCGCCAGCGGCAGGCGCTGCTGCATGCGATCCGGTTGTCGCTGGGATGGGCGCTTGCCTGCGCGATTGCGTTCGCGCTGATCTACGCGGTCGCGGGCCATACGATCATCGACGCGCTGACCGACCAACCGGCATTGCGCGAGACCGCACGCGAATTTCTGCCGTGGGCGGTGCTCTCGCCCATCGTCGCGGTCTGGTGCTTCCAGCTGGACGGCGTGTTCATCGGTGCGACACGCACGCGCGAGTTGCTGACGTCGTCGCTGATCGGTCTGCTGGTGTTTGGCGCGCTAATGCCGCTCACGCTCGAGGCGTGGGGCAATCACGGTTTGTGGGTCGCGCTCATGGCGTTTCTTGCCACGCGCGGCCTCGTGCTCGGCGTGCTGTTGCCGCGCATCTGGCGGGGCTTGCCCGGCCGGGCCGCCTGACGACCGAAAGCCTAAGGCCGAAGGCGTTGCGTCCGGCGGCCGGTGGGGGCGCCGTTACGCGTCGCGAATACAGGCGAGCGCCGCCGCGTGAAGTTCGGCGTTGGCGGCCGCGAGCACTTGTCCCTGCGAGGTAAGCGTCAGCGGTTTGCCATCCCAGTCGGTGATAACGCCGCCCGCCGCTTCGATCACGGGCGCTACGGCAAGATAGTCGTAAGTCTGCAAACCCGCTTCCATCACCAGTTCGATGTGCCCGCTCGCGAGCAATCCGTAGGCGTAGCAGTCCCCACCGAAACGACGGCGGCTCACCGCCTTCGTCAGACGCTCGAAGCGGGCGTACTGGGCCGCGTCGAAAATGTCGGGCGACGTCGCGTAGACCGTGGCGTCCGCGAGCGACGTCACGGGGCTGGTCGCACAATGCGCCTGACCGAAGCGCGCTTCGCGCACGCCGCCGGCAACATCGTTCACGCCGATCCAGCGCTCGCCGGTCGCCGGAATATCGATCAGACCGACGATGGGCTGACCGTTTTGCAGCAACGCGAGCAAGGTGCCCCACAGCGGGTGGCCCGTGATGAAGCTGCGCGTGCCGTCGATCGGGTCGACCGACCAGACGAACTCGGCGTCCAGTCCGCGCTTGCCGAATTCCTCGCCCCAGATCCCGTGCGACGGGTAGCGCTCGGCGATCTTCTCGCGCAGCGCGGTCTCGACCTCACGGTCAGCAATCGTCACCGGGCTTTCGTCAGCCTTGTCGTCAACCGCCAGACGCCGGCGGAACCAGCCCAGCGACAGCGGCCGAACGGCGTCGGCCAGCGAAGCGGCGAAGGCAGCATATTCAGCGACGGCAGGGGAAGACGACATGCACGAATCTCCGGTAAAAGGGGCCGCGTGCAGCGGCGAATGGGAAAAATACCTGGTACATCGCGATGATACGCGCTCCCCGCTGACGCCGCGACGACAGGCGGGGCCATCGCTTGCGGCAAGACGACGCGATTAGGAAAGATACGGGAGCCTTCGAGAGGATGGGGCGACAACGAGGCGGCGAACACGACGACGATCAGGAAAGGCGCGACGTGCCCTCGAGAGCGCCCAAAAGTGGTGCAAATGCGCTATGCTCGCGGCCGGATCGGGGCCTTGCTCCGTCTCCTTTTCCTTTTCCGGTCCCGTTCCTCCCACCTCTTTGACAGGACTCCCATGCTTTCCGGTCGCGGCGTGATGCTTTCCGTTTCGGCGTCGGTCATGTTTTCGGTCATGCCGGCGCTGGTGGCGCAGTTGTCGCCCCTGTCCGGGCTGGACGTCTTCGCCTGGCGCATCCTGCTCACGCTGCCCGGCACGCTCGTCATCGTCACGGCGCTGCGGCGTTGGGAAATCGTGGCCAGCACCGTCTCCCACGTGCTGCACCGGCCTGCGCTGCTCGGCGCGGTCCTGCTGTGCGCGGCGATGCTCGGCGTGCAGCTTTGGCTGTTCGTCTGGGCGCCGCTGCAACAGCGCATGCTCGACGCGTCGCTCGGCTACTTCCTGCTGCCCCTCACGATGGTGCTGGCCGGCCGTACGGTGTATCAGGAACGTCTGAGCCCGCTGCAAACCGCGGCGGTGATCTTTGCGGCGCTCGGCGTCGCGCACGAGCTATGGGAGACCCGGGCGCTGTCCTGGGTCACGGCGCTCATCATGTTCGGCTATCCGCCGTACTTCCTGCTGCGCCGCCGACTGCATCTCGACGCCCTGAGCGGCTTCATTCTGGAGATGCTGGCGATGGCGCCGGTGGCCGTCGCGCTGATCGGCAGCACGTGGACGCAAAACGCGCCGGCGCTCGCCGAGCCGCGCTTCTGGTTCTGGCTACCGGCGCTGGGCCTGCTCAGCGCGAGCGCGCTCGCGAGCACGTTCGCTGCTGCGCGGGTGCTGCCGATCGGGCTGTACGGCATTCTCGGCTACGTCGAACCGGTGCTGCTGTTCGCCGTGTCGATCTTCCTGCTCGGCGAGCCGTTCACCGCGCAGGGGCTGTGGACCTACGTGCCGATCTGGATCGGCGTGGCGCTCATCGTGTTCGATAGCGTTCGCACGCTGCGCCGCCAGCGCGCGATGGGGCGCAACCCGCCGGTCTGAGCCGGGCGGCACGCATCGCCTCGCGCACCGGCCACGCGGGCGCCCTGTCGTGCACCCGCGCGATGGCGCGCTATACTCGCGAAAGCCTGTAAGACGACCACTATGAAAAATCTCGCCAAGATCGCCATTCTGCTTGCCTCGGGGCTTCTCACTGTCACGCTGTCCGCCTGCGGCTCGTCCGCCCCGCTGTTCACGTCCGACGGTCGCCCTACCGTGCAAATTCAGTGCTCCGCCGTGAGCCCGGGAGACTGCGAACAGCGCGCGCTCACGCAATGCGCGCAGAAGGGTTACGACATACTCACGCGCGAAGTGAACGGCAACGTCGCCAATCTGGTGATCGCCTGCCACCGGAACTGAGCGTCGTCCCAAAACGCGTTTCGGCGACCGGCAGCGTGACGTGCACGCACCGGCCGTTGGCATTACGATGCGTTAATTGCGATTCATGAATTGCGATTCGTTGATTGCGATGCCTTAATTGCGATGCCTTATTGCGTGCGGTCAATTCCCCTGCATCGGATGGGATGACTTCCAAGGCACGCAGTGCGAGAATGAAATTCACCCCCCGACGAATTGTCGCAGGCCGGGCGATGTCGCAACGCCGGCCGTCGTCTGCGGCAAGACGCGCGCTTTCACGCATTTTCAGCCCCAAGAGGACACCATCATGTATGAACGCATTCTGGTTTCGATCGACGGCAGCACTCCCTCGAACCGAGCCATCGACGAAGCGGTCAAGCTCGTAGCACTCAGCCAGGGGAAAATTCGCCTGGTCTCGGTCGTCCCATCGCTCGCTAACGCTTACGCCGCGGGCGCTTACAGCGGCTTCGTCCCTCTGGAGAGCCAGGCGTCGTTCGAGAAGGAGACGGATGAAATTCTCGCCAAGGCGCAGGCCGATCTGAAAAAGCGCGGCGTCGACGCCGAGACGAAGATGATCACGCTCGAAGCCGGCACCGACGAAATCGCCGACGCCGTGCTGCGCGAAGCGCAGGAGTGGAACGCCGATGTGATCGTGCTCGGCACGCACGGACGCCGCGGCATCAACCGTCTGCTGCTCGGCAGCGTGGCGGAAACACTGCTGCGCATCACCACCTTGCCGGTGCTGCTGGTGAAGGCGGCCGATAAATAACACACGCCGCTCAGGCGGGCATCGTCATCAGGACCTGCGGCTCCACCTGCCCCAAAAGGCCGCTACGTCCGCCGACGATAGACGACAAGGCGCAAGTATTGCGCAAATATCGATCGAATATCGCGCAAATACGCCATACGACGGCACGCTCCCCGCGTGCCGTTTTGCTTTTGGTGTGCGTCATGCGCACGGCCCTCATTCGGCCCTCATTCGGCCCTCACTCAGCCACCACCCAGCCACGCCATAGCGGCGTCAGCGAATGCCTGCGCGCATGAACGATTGCACGAACTGGCGCTGAAACAGCAGGAAGGCGACGAACAGCGGCGCCGCCGTCATCAGTGTCGCCGCCGTGATGAGCGACCAGTCGATGCCCTGATCGGTCGCCGCAAACACTTGCAGGCCCACGGTCAGCGGACGCGTCTGCACCGAGTTCGTCACGATCAGCGGCCACAGAAAGTTGTTCCAGTGATGGCTGATCGACACCAGCGCATACGCCACATACACCGGACGCGCGAGCGGCACGTACACGCGCCACAACACTTGCCACGCGTTGGCGCCTTCCACACGCGCCGCGTCGTCGAGCTCACGCGGCACGGTCTTGAATGCCTGACGCAACAGGAAAATGCCGAATGCCGACGCGAAATATGGCAGCGCAATGCCGAGAATCGTGTCTCGCAGCCCCATCCATGCAATGGTGCGGTAGTTCTCGACGATCAGCACGTCCGGCATGACCATCAGTTGCAGCAGCACGATCATGAACGCCACTTCGCTGCCACGGAACGTGAAGCGGGCAAACGCGTAAGCGGCAAGCGTGGCCAGCACGAGTTGCGCGGCGAGGATCACCGTCACCAGCACGAACGTGTTGACGAGATAGCGCCCGAACGGCGCCGCCTGCCACGCGTTGACAAAGTTCTCCAGCGTGAGCGGCGCCGCCAGCGAAAAGCGCGTGGCGTAAGCAGACGGGTGGAACGCACTCCACACCGCGTAGAGCAGCGGCAGCAGCCACAGCAGACCGAGCAGCCACGCGCCGGCGACATCGAGCCGGCTTGCATGGCCCGTCGCGGAAAATGCCGGCGACGTGGGACGCGCAGTCTCTTGCGCCGACGTTTGCGAGGCGCCGGAAGGATTGGCCGAGGTCGTCATTGATAATGCGTGCGTGAGTCGAGCAGGCGAAACTTCACGAAGGCGACGATGGCGAGCAGCGTGAGCAGCACCACGGTCAGCGCCGCCGCGTACGACGTATCCCAGAAACTGAACGCCACCTGATAAACGTAATAGAGCAGCAGTTGCGTCGCGTTATCCGGCCCGCCGCGCGTCATCACGACCACGTGATCGACCAGACGAAACGCGTTGATCACCGCATTGACGACGACGAACACCGTGGTGGGCATGAGCAGCGGCCATTGCACGCGCCGGAAGAACTGCCAACGCGACGCGCCTTCGAGCGCAGCCGCCTCGGCCAGCGTCGGTGATATCTGCTGCAACGCCGCCAGATAGAAAATCATGAAGAATCCGGCTTCTTTCCAGATCGTCACGACCATCAGGGCAGGCAGCGCGGTGCCCGGCTGGCCGAGCCAGTTGTGATCGCCCCAGCCCAGCGCCTGGGTAATCTGCGCGACGAGGCCGTACTGCGGCGTGTAGAGAAACAGCCAGATGTTCGCCACGGCGATCATCGGCAGTATGGCGGGCGTGAAGTAAGCGAGGCGCAACAGGGCGCGCCCCGGCACCTGCCGATGCACCCATAGCGCCATCACGATCGACAACGCGATAGCCGCCGGCACGGTGATCAGCGCGAACAGGACGTTATTGCGCAGCGCTTGCCAGAACACCGGATCGTCGAGCAGCAGCTGATAATTTTCGGCACCGACGAACACCGAAGGTGCGCCGGCGCGTGCCGTCGAAAACACGCTGTGCCACAGTGTCGCGACGGCAGGATAGTGAGTGAAGGCGACGAGCAGCAGCAACGCCGGCAACAGCAGCAGCCAGGGCACCCAGGTGACGGAGGTACGGTTCATCGACAGTCGATCGGCAGTTCATCGGCAGTTCATCGGTTCGGCCCCCGTTGACGCACGGAAAATGCCGTACGGCAACGGTTGGCTACGAAACGGGTTCCCTTCGCTATCGCTCAACGTGCATACGGACGCAGAATGCGATCGGCGTCGCGTTGCGCGTCGTCGAGCGCCTGCTTCGGCGACTTGGTCCCGGTCACGGCGGCCTGAATGGCATCGTTGAGGGCTTTCGTCACGCGCTGGTTGTCATGCGTCGAGAACTCGGCCACGCTTACGCTCAGCTGGTCACGCGCCACGGCGGCGGCAGGCACCTTCTGCACGTACTGTTTCATCGCCGGCGTTTCCCACGCGGCCGGCGTCACGGCGACGTAACCCGTGTCGATGCCGAACTGTGCAGCGCGCTCAGGCGCGCTAGCCCACTTGATGAATGTCATCGCCGCCTGCTTTTCTTCCGGCGTCGTCTTTTTGAAGACGTAGAAGTTGCCGCCGCCGGTCGGGCTGCCGCCGCGCACCTTCGCCGGCATCTTGCCTACGCCGAACGGGAACGTGGCGTTGGTGCGGATGTTGGTCAGGTTGCCGGTCGTCGTGTAAATGATGGCGGCCTTCTTCTCGAGGAAATCCTTCGGCGTAGTACCCCACTCGATCGAGCCTGTCGGCATGACCTTGTACTTTGTCGTCAGATCGACCCAGTATTGCAGCGACTGCACGGCCTGCGGCGCGTTGAGGAACGTCTTCGTGCCCGCCGGGTTCATCAGTTCGATGCCGGCGGGCGTGGTGAACGCCTGGAACAGCCAGTAAGCGAAACCGACCGACGGCACCTTGATGCCCCACTGCGTCACGTTGCCCGACGCGTCGCGTCGGGTGAGCTTCTGGGCGTAGCTCACGAGTTCGTCCCAGTTCGCCGGGGCGCGATCCGGGTCGAGACCGGCGTCGCGAAATGCGTCCTTGTTCCAGTACATGACGATGGTCGAACGCTGGAACGGCACGCCCCACGTGTGACCGTCGATGCGCGAGTTCAGCATCAGCGCCGGATAGAAGCCGTCGAGCCATTGCTTGTCGGCCGGCGTGTTCGCGATGCTGTCGATAGGCACGACAGCGTCTTCGTCGATCAGCGTGAAGACATCGGCGGCGGCCAGCACGGCCAGTTGCGGGGGCGTGCCGGCTTTCGCGGCGGTCAGCGCCTTGACCACGGAATCCTGATACGACCCGGCGTACACGGGCTTGATCTTGATGGTCGGATGATCTTTCTCGAAATCCGCCACCAGGTCGTTGATGATCTTCGTAACCGGGCCGCCGATGGCAACCGGGTAGTAGAACTGGAGTTCAACCGGCTTCTGTTGCGCAAAGACCGGGCGGCTCAGACCGCCCAACGACATCGCAGCGGCCGCCATCAGGCCGGTCGCAAACGTTTTCAGAATCGTGCGTCGCATTTCCCTGGGTTCCCCATATAAGCGTGGTGGTGTGACTGGTGTTCGCGATCGCGCCGGTGAGCGTCCCGGACACGCCATGCCCGCCGACGTCGGCCGCGACCGACTGCCCCGCCCTTGCTCAGGCGTGTTGTTCGGCACGCGTTGCCGTCACGAGCGGGGTCGCGGCGGCCGGCGCAGGTGTGCTGATGGTTTCGGTCGTGGCGGCCGCCGCCGGCAGCCGCGCATTCGTCGATGCGTCCGCCAGCCGCACGCCGGACGTCGCGTCGAACCAATGCTGATCGGCAGCCTCCCATTGGAGGCCGATGGCATCGCCCGGCAGAAACGGCCGATGGCCCGGCACGCGCGTGGCGATCTCGCCGGCATCGCCGAGCGTGCAGGCCACCAGCGTGTCGGCACCGAGATATTCGACGGCGCTTACTGTCGCGAGTACAGCGCCGATGGCGGTCGGCGCTACCGCGCGGACATGCTCCGGACGCAGGCCGAGCAGTGCGCTGTCGCGCTGGCCGGCGATGGCGAGCGCGGGGCCCGTCCGAGCGGCAGGCACCAGCGCGTCGCCATGACGTTCGAGGCGCAGCAACTGCATCGGCGGCGTGCCGATAAAAGTCGCGGCGAAGCGCGTCGACGGCGTGGCGTGAAGCGAATGCGGGGCGCCGTGCTGCTCGATACGACCGTTGCGCAACAGCACGACCTGATCGGCCATGCTCATCGCTTCGGTCTGATCGTGCGTGACGTAAATGAGCGTCATGCCGAGTTGCTGTTGCAGCGCCCGGATTTCGCGGCGCATCTCCTGACGCAATTGCGCATCGAGATTCGACAGCGGTTCGTCCATCAGACACACGGAAGTCTCGGCGATCACCGCGCGGCCCAGCGCCACACGCTGCTGCTGGCCGCCCGAGAGTTGCGACGGCTTGCGCTCCAGATATGGCGCCAATCCCAGCAACGAGGCGACGCGCGCCAGACGCTGGGGATAGTCACGCGTCGGCTCACGGCGCACGCGCAGGCCGAACAACAGGTTTTCGCGCACGGACAGGTGCGGGAAGAGCGCGTAGGACTGGAACACCATCGACAACTTGCGACGCGCCGGCGGCAAAGCCGTCACATCGTCGCCGCCGAGCAGAATGCGCCCGTGCGTCGGCGTCTCGAGGCCAGCGATCATGCGCAACAACGTGGACTTGCCGCAACCCGACGGGCCGAGCAGCACCACCAGCGACCCCGCGTCGGCGGTGAAACTCACCTCCTGAAGGGCGTGCGTGTCTCCCCACTGCTTGCTGACGGATTCGATGACGAGCGATGACATGACCGGTTGTACGCGGCGCCTGCCCGAGGGGAATCGGCGCGGCGGCTGGATCGGAAAACCCCGACCTTAACCGGCCATCGATGGCAGTTTGATGACATCGTGTGCATCAACGCCGGCGCGGCTCGCGCGCCAGCCGGATATCAGGCGACCGGTCAGGCAGCCTGACGGCGTTTGGCGCGCAGCAGCGCCTTGGAGATGATGCGCGTCTCGGAGGTGGCCGCACCGGTGCGGCGCGCGATAGCGTCGCGGAAGAAACGGCGCGTCTCGTCGGCGACGGTCTCACGCTCGTTGTCCATCGTGACGATGTGATAGCTCTCGCCGAGCAGACACTTCTGCTTCACATCGGACGACACGCCCTGGTAGACGATGCGTGCGTTGTGCGGGCTGGCGGTGTCGTCGTCCACCGCGTGCACGATCAGGCAGTCCGCCGTCACGCGATCGAGCCGGTTGCGCACGTGGGCCGCGAGCCGGCGTGCGTTGTACAGGTGGGCGATGGGCAGCGAGGCGGAGCCGATTTCAGACGCGTCGTGCAGCGACATCGACTTCTGCACGCGGGCGCGCAGCGCCTCGTTCTTCAGCCCGAACGGCGCCTTCTCGTAATAGCGATAGCGGTGGCCGAACGGCAGATGGTAGAGCAGGTCGAGCAGCGGATAGGCGAGCGGAATGGTCCAGCCGTCGTACACCAGCGTGACGGCGAGCACCGAGATGGCGGCCACGTCCGGCTCCTCTTCCGCCACGGCCAGTGCGAGCGTCGCGCCCATGCTCAGCCCGCACAACGACACGGTCTGGTGCGTCTCGCGCAGTTCGCGGTACTTCGCGCGGGCGGCGGCGATCCACTCGCGCCAGTGAGTGCACGGCGAGCCGAGGCCGTAACCCTCGATGTGCGGGACCGAGACGGTATAGTCATCGCGATGCAGCGCCTTCGCGACCGGACGCATCTCGAGCGGCGTGCTCGACAGGCCCGGCAGCAACAGCACGGCGTGCTCGCCGCCTTTGTAGAAGATATCTTGCTGAAACATAGTCAAACCCCGCCACAGACGCCGGACGTCTGCGTAACTTCAGGCTCGCCGGCCGTGCTGGCCGTGGAAGGCGTGTGGGATGCGCGCTCGCCCGGTGCGGCAGCGTGCAACTGCGTCACCGGGCTGAGCGGGCGCACCGCCGGCCCCGTATGCTGGCGCAGGATCACATACGTGCCGACATGCGCACGGAAGTGCTGCAACTCGCAGTGCACCACGTCGTATTCGCCGTCGCGCATGCGCACGCGCAGGTTGTACGCGCCCGGCGCCGGCTGCTCGCCGTCCGTCGAGAAGAGCCCCGCCATGCGCTGCGCGTCCTCCGGATGCAGCAGCGCCCGCAGGCCTTCTCGCTTGACGACCTCCGGCAACACGCCCGTTTCGCGACGGAAATGCTCGTCGATGAATTCGTAGTGCGTTGCGGGATTGGCCAGATAGAAGATCGAGTCGAGGTGCTTGGTCAGGTAGGTCATGAGCGCGTTGCCCAATTGCACCGAGTCCGACAGCACCATGCGTTCGTTCTCGGCGCGCAACAGCATCTCGTAACGCGTCTGGGCGACTTCCGCGAGAAGCTCGGCACGATACTGCGCACGGCGCAGGCGCTCGATGAGCGCGACCGACAGCGGCGTGATGAGCATGAAGCCCGCGACGATCATCACGTCGCGACGGTCGAGCTCGGCGATGTCGCGAAACGGCGGCACGAAGAAAAAGTCGAAAATCGGAATGCTGATGACCATCGCCATGATGGCCGGCCCCAGCCCCCAGGTGAATTCGACGATGATGGCGGCGCAAACGAAAAAGACGCCCGGCATCGCGTGATCGAGCACCGGATGCAGGAGGCTGCGAATGAGAAACGCAGCGAGTACCACCATTAACGCGCCCACATAGCGCTTTGCGCCGGGCTCCGCCCAACGTCGGGCGTTTCTGATATCCATGATTCACCGTCGACGCTCGCCGACGCTCGATAATCCGTCGCAGCACCCGATAGCGCGGTGCCGCTGTTACAAAATATTACGGATTATCGCACGTCCGCCCTTGACGTTTCGGCGTGGTGAACCCTGAGAAAGTCGTGCCGCCGCAACATGAAAACCGTAGATCCAGCACTGGCGGGGCTAAGCGGGCAGTGCCGGATCGGTTGACAGGGAAATACCGGTGACAAAACTCCACAAATCCCGGCAAATCAAAAAGATACGAAGCCGTTTAGCACGGGTTTAAGCCTTGAAAACGGCATATCTCAGATGATTTCGCGGTACATGCGGGCGATAGCCACGCCCTGTCAGCGCAACATGAACGACATTGCCGACAAACAATTGAGCACCCGCACCGCCGCCTCGACGCTTGGCGCGACGTATTGCAGCGTGACCCCGTCCACTCGCTCGAGCGTCGGCCACTGGCCGAAGAGATCGGCAAGCGCCGTGCTCTGCGCTTGCAGACGCACTTCGACGGGCGTCTGCACCCTGTACGTGTGCCACTTGCGCGAGTCCTCCAGCGACGCTTTCGCCGCCTCGCGGATCAGGTCGCACGACTGCGACGGGCTGAGCGTCATGCCGCTGCCCTGCCCCCACGCCGCCTTCGTCTGCACGAAATGCGCGGCGGGAAAAATCAGTTGCGTTTCCTCGCAGAAGACATCGTCGCCGCTGCCCATGACCACCGGCACGCCGCGCTCGCCCGCAAGCGCCCCGTACAGCAGGGCCTCGCTGGCCTCGACACCGCCCAGCCACACGCGCGCGAAGGCGAAGCTGTTGATCGTATGCGCCAGAATTCCCGCGCTCTGGGCCTTGCCGTGATAGCCGATCATGAAAAGCGCGTCGCATCCGGCTTCGACGCCTGCGACCATGCCGAGATAGCGCGGCTTGCCCAGCACGAGACGGGCGCGCGGATCGAGTTCGTCCGGCAACAGGTTACGGAAGCCGCCGTGCGAGTCGTTGACCATCACTTCGGTCGCACCGCCCGCGAACGCACCTTCCACGGCGGCGTTGGCTTCGCGCGTCATCCAGCGGCGGGCGCGCTCGTACTCGCCGTTGCCCGCCCGTGTCTGCTCGGCATGAAAGACGCCTGCGACGCCCTCGATATCGGTAGAGATCAGAATTCGCATCGTGTCGATTGTGTCGTGAGTGGCTACGGGGCCGGCAGGGCCCGTCTACAACGTCGCCCAGTCCGGCAGTACGTCGGCAAGGGCGCGCCGCACGTGAGCGTCGCGCCCGAGCACGGACTCGGCGGCGAACAGGGCGTGCAGAATGGCCTGCTCCGTCGCGTCGGCCGTGGCCTGAAAAATGGGATCGAGCAAGGCGTCGGGGACCAGCGCCGCAGGGGCCACGCGCCCCATCGCGTCGTGAGGCACCGTGTAGCCGGTGGTGAAAGCCAGCGCGACGTCGCCGCTGCCATGACCGTAGACGGAACCGGTGCGGGCCAGTCCCGCGCCGGTGCGGGTGGCCACACGGCGCAACTGACGGGCGTCGAGCGGTGCATCGGTGGCCACGAGCATGATGATCGAGCCACGCTCCGGCGCCGCCCCTGACTCGGGCTGAGCGAGGCGTTCGTCGAGCACCGGTCCGACATGCCGCCCGGCAATCGTGAGTTGCGACGGGCGGCCGAAGTTGGATAGCACAAGCACACCGACCGTAAACATCGCCCCGGCCGTCTCCACGACTCGCGACGCGGACCCGATACCGCCCTTCAGACCGAAGCTCGACATGCCGCGCCCGGCGCCGACCGCGCCCTGCGCGACGTCGACCGAGGCGCTCGCCAGCGCCTGCGCGTAATCCGCTTCGGTCACGGCGAAGGCCTGCATGTCGTTCAGATAGCCGTCGTTGCACTCGAATACCGTGGGGTTCAGCGACGGCCTGTCCCGCCCGATGCCGGGATTCGCCGCGATGGCTGCCCGCAACTGGCCGAGCACCACGTGACTGACGGAAAACGTGTTGGTGAGCGCCAGCGGTGTTTCGACGACGCCGAGTTCGTCGATCTGCATCAGACCGACGCTCTTGCCGAAGCCGTTGATGACGGCAGCGGCCGCAGGGATCTTGGTGCGAAACGGGTCCCACTGCGGGCTCGGCGAGATCGCGCCGGCGGCAGCGCCGCCATGATCCATCGTCGTGGCGGGCGTCGGGCAGACGACCGTCACGCCCGTCTGCACCGGTCCGTCGGCGAGCGTCGCATGCCCGACGAAGACACCGGGCACGTCCGAGATCGCGTCGCGCGGCCCGGCGGGGAGCCACCCGACGTGGGGGGCGCCGAACAATGCTTCGCGAAAGTCTGAGGGGGGCATCATTTCGCGCTCCTGCGCAGTCGTCAATGCCGGTCGAGCTTCGGATCGAGCGCGTCGCGCAGGCCGTCGCCGAGCAGATTGAACGCGAGCACGGTCAGGAAAATGGCCAGGCTCGGGAAAATGGCGATGTGCGGGGCATTGACCATGTCGGCACGCGCTTCGTTGAGCATGGCGCCCCACTCCGGCGTTGGCGGTTGCGCGCCCAGCCCGAGGAACGACAGGCTCGCGGCCGTGATGATCGACGTGCCGATACGCATCGAAAAGTACACGACGATGGAGGATACCGTGCCCGGCAGAATATGGCGCATGATAATCGTCCAGTCCGACGCCCCGATGGAGCGCGCCGCTTCGATATACGTCAGATGCTTGAGCACCAGCGTGTTGCCGCGCACGAGTCGCGCGAACGCCGGAATGGAGAAAATGGCCACAGCCACGATCACGTTGATCATGCCGTTACCCAGCACGGCCACCACGCCGATGGCGAGCAGAATGCCCGGGAAGGCGAACAGCACGTCGGAGATACGCATGACGATGCGGTCCCACCAGCCCTCGTAATAACCCGCCAGCAGCCCCAGCACCGTGCCGATCACCGCGCCGATCGCCACCGAGCCGAAGCCGGCGGCGAGCGAAATGCGCGTGCCCGCGAGCACGCGGCTGAAGATGTCGCGCCCGAGCGAATCCACGCCGAACCAGTGCTTTGCAGACGGCCCGGCGTTCAGGGCGTCGTAGTCGAAGAAGTTCTCCGGATCGAACGGCACGAGGTGCGGCGCAAGGATCGCGATGACGACCAGCACCAGCACGAATGCGCCCGCGACCATCGCGATATGCTGCTTCCTGAATTTGCGCCAGAACTCGCGCCACGGCGTGCGCACGCGATTGCCGCCGGCGGCCGCAGCAGTCGCCGTCGCCGGTTGCGTTGTCGGTTGGCTTGCGCTCATGATACGTGCCTCACTTGTAGCGAATGGTCGGGTTGATGACGGCGTACAGCACGTCGACCACGAGATTGATCAGAATGAACTCAAGCGAGAACAGCAGCACCAGCGCCTGAATCACCGGGTAGTCGCGCATCTCGACCGAGTCGATCAGCAGGCGTCCGAGTCCGGGCCAGTTGAATACCACCTCGACGACGATCGAGCCGCCGAGCAGAAAACCGAACTGCAACCCCATCATGGTGACGACGGGGATCATGGCGTTGCGCAGCGCGTGCTTGAACACCACGCGCATTTCGTTCAGGCCCTTCGCACGGGCCGTGCGCACGAAGTCCTCGTGCAACACTTCGACGAACGCCGAACGTGTAAAGCGCGCCATCACGGCGGCGACGGCCGCGCCCAACGTGATCGAGGGCAGGATGTAGCTCTTCCACGAATCGGCGCCGATGGTCGGCAGCCAGCCGAGCTGCACCGAGAAAATCTGCATGAGCAACATGCCCAGCGCGAACGCCGGGAACGAGATGCCCGAAACCGCGAACGTCATGCCGAGCCGGTCGGGCCAGCGATTGCGCCACACGGCAGACGCTACCCCAAGTCCCATGCCGATCAGCACCGACCAGACCATGCTCACCAGCGTGAGCCACAGCGTCGGCATGAAACGGCTGGCGATTTCCGCCGAGACCGGTTGCTTGCTGCGCATGGACAGACCGAAGTCGCCGCGCACCGCATTGGTGATGAAAGTGGTGAACTGGGTGAGCAGCGGCTTGTCGAGGCCGAGATCCTGACGCACCAGCGCCACGGTCGCCTCGTCCGCCTGCGGACCGGCAGCCAGACGCGCCGGATCGCCCGGCAACATGTGCACGAAGCCGAACACCAGCACTGCCACGATCAGCAACGTAGGGATCAGGCCGAGCAGGCGTTTGAGAAAGTAATTGAGCATCGCAGTCTTGCCGAACGTCTTGCCGAAACCATGTCTTGCGGTAGACCGCACCACCGGCCGTAACCGGCGGTGCGGGGAACATCACACGCGCCTGCCCTCGCAGCGTTTTTGAGGGCGGCGACGGGCGTCGCGCTTACTTCATCGAAATTTCGGTGAAGTTGAACGAGCCGTCAGGCATCGTGTACACACCGGACAGGTTCTTGTTTCGTGCGTACAGCAGCTTTTCCGTCACGAGGAACGCCCACGGCGCGTCGTTCCAGATCTTTTGCTGGGCGTCCGTGTACAGCTTGGCCTTCTCGGCACGATCGGTCGTCAGCAACGCCTTGCTGAAGTCGGCGTCAACGGCCTCGTTCTTGTAGTAGGCGGTGTTGAAAAGCTTCGGCGGGAACGACTCCGAGCCCAGCAGCGGACGCAGCGCCCAGTCGGCTTCGCCCGTCGACGACGACCAGCCCACGTAGTACATGCGCACCGGCGCCTTTTCGGGATCCGGGGCCGATTCGACCAGTTCGACACGCTGACCGGCTTCGAGCGCGCGAACCTGCGCCTTGATGCCGACCTGCGCCAGTTGCTGCTGCACGAACTGGATCACCTTCTGCACCGTGGTGTACGTGTAGGCCGACCACAGCGTGGTCTCGAAACCGTTCGGATAGCCCGCTTCCTTGAGCAGTTCCTTCGCCTTGGCCGGGTTGTACGGCCAGGGGCCGGTCTTGACCGCGTAGTCCACGCCCGTCGGCACCACACCGTCGGTCGGCGTGGCATAACCCGCGAAGGCCACCTTCACCAGCGCTTCCTTGTTGATGGCGTAGTTGATCGCCTGACGCACACGCACGTCGTCGAACGGCTTCTGCTTCGTATTGAAGCTCACATAGCGCTGGATGATGGACGGGCCGGCGATCACATCGACCTTGCCGCTGGCCTTCAGGCCGTCGGCCTGCTCATACGGCAACGGGAAAGCGAAACCCGCTTCGCCGGTCTGCATGACGGCCGCGCGCGTGTTGTTGTCGACCACCGGCTTGAAGGTGATCGTGTCGACCTTCGGGTAGCCCTTCTTCCAGTAGCCGTCGAACTTCTTCACCTTCACGTAATCGGTGCGGTTCCATTCGACGAACTCGAACGGGCCGGTACCGACCGGATGCGAGGCGATGTCCTTGCCATACTTCTTCAGCGCTTCGGGCGAGATGATCACGGCCGACGGGTGCGCCAGCGTGTTGATGAACGGCGAGAACGGCTCCTTGAGCGTGAACTTCACCGTGTGCGCATCGACCGCTTCCGTCTTGGCGATTTCCTTGTACAGGTTGTAGCGCTTGAGTTTGTTGTCCGGGTTCGTCACGCGGTCGAAGTTCGCCTTCACGGCGGCCGCGTCGAAGGTCGTGCCGTCCTGGAACTTCACGCCCGACTTGAGCTTGATCGTGTAGACGAGGCCGTCCGGCGAGACCGTATAGCTATCGGCCAGCACGTTCACCAGCTTCATGTCCTTGTCGAAACCGAACATGCCCTCGTAGAACGACTTCGCGACGGCTTGCGACAGCGTATCGTTCGCATCGTACGGATCCATCGTCGTGAAGGTCGACTGCACGGCCATCACGACATCCTTGGCGGCGAACGCCGGGGCTGCGCCGAACACGGCGGACGCCACGGCGACGGACGCGAGCGCGGTTTTCCAGCGAGCGCCCAACACAACGTTTTTCGACATCTGTCCTTCTCCTTCTGGTCTGACGAGGTCGCCGCGGACGCGTCGTGAGACTGCGCCACTTGGCGGGCATTATGGCTACAACGAGACGTGCAACTTGGGGACTACCTGAAACTGCCGGGAACCCAGATCCCCGGGGAATGCAAAATCCGGTGCCGGACGTTCGGCCGCCGAATCCATCACAACGCGATCACGAGCCGACCAAAGCATCGACCGAGGCCGATCAATAAGCGCCGGCCACGCGGTGACGCGCCACGAAGTGCCCCGCGCCGACCTCCACGAGCGGTTGCACCTGCGGTTCGTCGCCGATCGTGCGGATCGGGCTCGGAATCTCTTCCGTCAACAGTTCCCGCCTGGCGTGACGACGCGCCGGATCGGCAATCGGCACCGCCGACATCAGCTTCTTCGTGTACGGGTGCTGCGGGTTTTCGAAGATCGCCCGACGCGGGCCGATCTCAACGATCTGGCCGAGGTACATCACCGCCACCCGATGGCTGATGCGCTCCACGACCGCCATGTCATGCGAGATGAACAGGAACGCGATGCCGAATTCCTTTTGCAGGTCGAGCATCAGGTTGATGATCTGCGCCTGCACGGAGACGTCCAGCGCGGAGACGGATTCATCCGCGATCACGACCTTCGGCTTGAGCGCCAGCGCACGGGCGATCGCGATGCGCTGACGCTGGCCGCCCGAGAACTCATGCGGGTAGCGTTGTGCGTATTCGGCAGGCAGTCCCACGCGTTCGAGCAGTTCCGCCACGCGCTTCTCGGCTTGCGCCCCGCTCGCCACGCCATGCACCAGCAGCGGCTCCATGATCGAGAAGCCCACGGTCAGGCGCGGATCGAGCGAAGCGAACGGATCCTGGAAGATGAACTGGATGTCGCGACGTAAGGTCTGCAACGCGCGGCCGGCGAGATCGTGAATGGGCTTGCCGCCGAACTCGATCGAGCCGCCCTGACTGGCGACCAGACGCAGCAAGGCACGGCCGGTGGTCGACTTGCCACAGCCGGACTCGCCCACAAGGCCCAGCGTCTCGCCAGGATAAAGATCGAAACTCACGCGCTCGACGGCGTGCACACGTTGCTTCACGCGGCCGAGCAAGCCCGAGGGCACATCGAAGCGCGCAACGAGATCCTTCACGCGCAGGATCGGGCCGGCCTCGGTCATGACGGTCGGTTGCGGGGTTTCGGCGGCGGGTTTGGCGTCCGCCGGGGCGTCGTAGCGCAACAGCGGGAAACGCGCCGGCAGGTCCGTGCCCTGCATCGAGCCCAGACGCGGCACCGCTGAGAGCAGCGCCTGCGTGTAACGCTCGCGCGGCGCCGCGAAGATTTCCGCCGACTTGCCCTCTTCCACCTTGTCGCCACGATGCATCACAAGCACGCGGTCGGCGACTTCGGCCACCACGCCCATGTCGTGCGTGATAAACACGACCCCCATGTGCATTTCGTCCTGAAGCGCCCGGATAAGCTGCAGAATCTGCGCCTGAATCGTCACATCGAGGGCGGTGGTCGGCTCGTCTGCGATCAGCAGGCCCGGCTTGCAGGAGAGCGCCATCGCGATCATCACGCGCTGACGCATACCGCCCGAGAGCTGATGCGGGAAGCGGCCGAGCACGCGCTTCGCTTCGGGAATGCGCACGAGTTCGAGCATGCGCAGCGCTTCGGCGCGCGCGGCAGCGGCATCCTTGCCCTGATGCAGGCGAATGGACTCCGCGATCTGCTCGCCCACCGGGAAGACCGGGTTGAGCGAGGTCATCGGCTCCTGGAAAATCATCGCCATGTCGGCACCTCGGATGCTGCGCATGGTGCTGCCGCCGGCGCGTGTGAGGTCGACGAGTTTGCCGTTGCGGCGGCGCATGATCATCGAGCCCTGGGTGATGCGACCGCCGCCGTTCTCGACGAGGCGCATGGCCGCAAGCGAGGTCACCGACTTGCCGGAGCCCGACTCGCCCACGATGGCGAGCGTCTCGCCACGGTCGACATGGAAGGACAGGTCGCGCACGGCAGTCACCACGCGCTCGGACGTCGCGAACTGCACGGTAATGCCGCGCACGTCGAGCACGCGCTCCTCGGGCAACGAAATCGTTGGGGTTGTCTCACGCTCAGCCACGCCTGTCCTCGCTAATCTTCTCTTGCTGAATCCGATACTGGTACGCGCAGCCGCGTATGGCCTCGCGCCGTCCTGCCCGAACGTCCGGTGACGTCCGGTGACGTCCCGGGACATCCGGCCTTACTCGTGAATGGCCGTCACGGGCGTTTCACCAACGCGCGCCACGCCGCGGTACATCCCTTCCGTATTGAACGGCAGCGCCACATGACCCTGTGCGTCCACGGCGATCAGCCCGCCGCGGCCGTTCACGCGGGGCAGACGCTCGCGAATCACGCGCTCGGCGGCGTCCGCCAGCGACAGGCCCGCGTAGGCCATCAACGCGCCGACTTCATAACAGGCGACGGCGCGAATGAACGCCTCGCCCGTGCCCGTCGCCGACACGGCGGCGGTCGCGTCGTTGGCATAGCAGCCGGCGCCGATGAGCGGGGAATCGCCCACGCGGCCGACGGCCTTGTTCGTCATCCCGCCCGTGGACGTGGCGGCAGCCACATGGCCGTGGATGTCGCAGGCGACCGCACCGACCGTGCCGAACTTGGTGTCCGGGTCGATGGGCGCTTGCCTGAGCGGCATATCGTGGTCGAGCGAGACGCTGGCACTGGCGAGCGCGCGTTGCCATTGGGCGTAACGGGCCTCGGTGAAGAAGTACTCGGGGTCGACCAGTTCCGCGCCGTTCGCGGCGGCGAACGCTTCCGCGCCTTCGCCCACGAGCAGCACGTGCGGGCTGCGCTCCAGCACCGAGCGTGCGGCGAGAATCGGGTTGCGCAGGCGATGGACGCACGCGATCGCTCCCGCATCGAGCGTGGCGCCGTTCATGATCGCGGCGTCGAGTTCATGGGTGCCTCCATGGGTGAACACGGCGCCGCGCCCGGCGTTAAAGCGCGGACAGTCTTCGAGATGGCGCACGGCTTCGGTCACGGCGTCGAGCGCCGAGCCACCGGCGGCGAGCACGGCCTGCCCGGCGCGCAGCACGTCGGCCAATGCCTCGTGATACGCCTTGACTTCCTCGGGCGGCGTATCGCGGCTGATCGTTCCGGCGCCACCGTGAATGGCGATCACGGCACGTTGGGTGCGACTCATGATGCAGTGTCCTTTTTTCTTTCGTTGCCGCCTGCCCCGAGGTCGGGAAGCGCGTCGCTTGCAATGGCCGCGGCGGCACAGCCGGCGCTAAGCGGTGCGGCCGACAGGTTCGAAACGTTCGCAGGCGCCGACTTGGGTGCGCCCGGCGTGGTGGCGGTCTTTGGCGCATTGGCCAAGCGATTGGCCGAGGCGTTGGCGGGTGCATTCGGCAACATCAACGACGACGACGACGACAACGGCGACGACGGCGATGAAGCCGACGATGACGTGGAGTCGATCCACGGCAGCAGAAAATCGGTCAGTTCGGTGGCGCGGTCGACCGCGTGTTTGGCACGTTGTGCGACGGCATCGCAAATCGCGTCGATCACCGCCAGCACGCTCGCCTCGGAATTGCTCGACAGGCGGGGTTTGCTGCGCACGAACATCACGATATCGCCGAGCGGCGCCAATGGCGACGTGGGGCTGTCGGTCAGCACCATCACCGGCACCCCGCGTCCGCGCAAACGGCGGCATAGCGTAACGGTATCGGATACGTAACGTGGAAAGCCGAGCGCGATCACCAGATCGCCCTCGCGCAGCTTGAACAACTGGCGCGCGGCATGCGTCGAGCCGCCCGCCCCGACGACCGATTGCACGTTCTCGCAATATGGGTCGAGGCCGTGGTGCAGCAAGCCGGCGAGGTATCCGCTCGCGCCGAGGCCGAGCACGTAAAGGCGCTGCGCCTGCAAGATCGCATCGACGGCGCGCTCGCAGGTGGCGGCGTCGAGGGCACGGCGCGTCCATTCCAGATTCTCGATGGCCTGCGCCAGCGACGCCGCCATCACGTCAGCACTGGCGCTCGCCTGCGCCTTGCTCGTGCGCAGGCTTTCGATGGGTGCGAGCGTGGCCTCGTAGCCACGCACCATCGCCGCGCGACATTGCGGATAGCCGTCGAAGCCCAGGGCCCGCGCGAAGCGATTGACGGTGGCCAGCGAGACGCCGACCGCATCGGCAAATTCGTCGATCCGCATGGTCGCCGCGCGAAACGTGTTGTCGAGCACGAACGCCGCCATGCGCTGTTGTGCAGGCGTGAGTTCGGGCATGGCTCGCACGATGCGCTCGGTGAGCGGCAAGTCGGCAGACGGCGAATCGGCGTCGATCATGGATAACAGTCATCGTTCGGAGTAAAAGAAAGTATATTTTCATCACCACCCCGTCAAAAGAAAAAAAATAGTTCAAATGCAGCCAGCCGGTCCGCCGAGCACGAGGCATTTCCCTTACCCATCCCGCAAACCCTGTCAAAACAAGGGGGACGGGCCACAGTCGTACGCGAAAAACGGGCATACTAGGGGAAACCCGAATGCACGAACTTGCCGGCGGCGTTGCGATCCGACGCTGAGGCCACGAGGTATCGCCCGGTGGATGCCGACCGGTCTGCAAAGCGGCGCCGGATCACCGTGATGCGTCGGATAGCCGGCGTACACGACCGTCGCACCACGTCATGGGAAAGTCATCGCAAAGTGACAGGACCGCCTGGGGAGGCCGGGTCGGAGGCGGGTCGTAACGTGCAGTAAACATGGCGTAGTCGCGGGCTTACATCTGCCCTTTACCCTGACTGCGTTGACATGAAAGCCATTCGCCTCAAGGAGCATGACCATGCTGAGCCCGCATGAAATCGCCACGCTGTTATTGGCGGCCGCGTCGCTGGGTCCTATCGATGCCGATGCGCTCGAACCGCCCGACCTCGCGGCGCTGGAGCAAGCCCAACTGGTGCAGGTCGCGGTAGACGAGGGACAAACGAAGGTGAGCGTGACCGAAGACGGTCATCGGGTGTTGCGTCGTCTGGGATTGGAACGCTCAGGCGGGGAGCGCGGGCCGGCGTCGCATCTGGCGATGCGCGCCCGCGCAGAAGATAACACCCTCAATTCGCCGATCGGCCGCGACTTGGCGCAGCCGATGGAAGGCCGGCAGGCAGCGTCGCTGCCGGCGGACGCTTCGGGGAAAACGTCAGAGCATCGCGAAGAACAGGCTTAAGCGCGCGAGCACGATCAGCAGAATCTGCATCAGCAGGAACAGCCCCAACGGCGACAGGTCGAAGCCGCCGACCATCGGAATGACGCGGCGAATGGGGCGCAGCAACGGGTCGAGCAGGTGCTGGAGAATCGGCATGGCGGTCGCGCGCGGGTTCACCCACGACAGCACCGCCATAAGCAGCGTTAGCCACATCACGAGATTGGCGCCCCACTTGGCCACGAGCACCAACGCCACCAGCAAGCCACGCGGAAACACCGAGATCGGCGACACCCCCACCACCGCTGTGATCAGCACGAGATAAAGCATGGCGGCCAGCCATGCGCCGATCACGCACGCCCAGTCGATGCCGCCCACACCCGGCACGACACGCCGCAACGGCAACACGATCCAGTTAGTGAACTGGAATACCCCTTGTGAGAGCGGATTTCTCGGCGGCAGCCGTGTCGCCTGCATCCACACACGCAATAGCAACAAAGCGCCGAATAGCGAGAAAACAAGGTCTAGCAGCAGACGGGCGATTTCGACGAGCATCTGGACTCCAACGGGTTGTGCGGTCCCCCGCAAAACCGGCATTGTCGCATGCGTTTGCCCGAGTTCAACCCCTGCTCACCGCGCTATCGCCCAAGGCCGCCAGTGGATGCTCGCCCGCTGGCCACGGGCAAACGAAGAACGCATCGACTTGCGCCGTCGGCACCTCAGCCAGCGAGGGGTATCGCCAGCGCGGTTGCTTGTCCTTGTCGATCAGCAACGCGCGGACGCCCTCCACGAAATCACCGGACGCAAATGCGTGATAGCCCAACATCAACTCCATGCGAAAGGCATCGGCCAGATCGAGACGACGGCCCTTCTGCAACTGCCGGTCCGTCACGCACAGACTGAGCGGCGAACGCTGCCGCAGGAGCGTAAGCGTCTCGGCAGCCCACGAACTTTCGGTATCGGTGCGCAGCGAGGCCACAACCCCCTGAACGTCCGGCGCGCTGAAATGCCGGTCGAGCGTAGCTCTTACCCGTGCGAGCGGAGCAGCATCGGTCCATGTGCGGCCCAGCGGCAAGATGGCGGCGCGAAGCGCTGCCAGCAGGTCATCGGCCTGACGCGCATGAGCGCCATCCGGCCATTCGAACCGTCGCAGCACCTCATGCACCGCTGCCGGGGCATCGCCTTCGAGCCATACGTCTGCCAACCCGCAGTAAAGCGCGTCTGCCGCTGTGATCGTCGCGCCGGACAAACCGAGATAGCGCGCGAGCGTGGGTGCCAGATGTCCGAGGAACCAACTGGCGCCGACATCGGGAAACAGTCCGATCCCCGTCTCAGGCATTGCCAGCCGTGTTCTGTCGGTCACGATTCTCAGCGCCGCGCCCTGCGCGACGCCCATGCCACCGCCCATCACAATGCCGTCGAGCAGGGCGATATAGGGCTTCGGGTATCGGTGAATCAGGTAGTCGAGCCGGTACTCGTCGATGAAAAACGTCTGATGACGATCGGCGTTGCTTATCCGGCTCTCGTACAACGCGCGCACATCGCCGCCAGCACAGAACGCCTTCTCCCCAGCCCCTTCGATCAGCACGGCGCGCACCGCAGGATCGTCGACCCACGCGTTGAGCTGCCGCCACATGGCACGCACCATGCCATGGGTGATGGCGTTCAGCGCTTTCGGCCGATTCAGCGTGATCACGCCAAATCCGTTGATCACATCGAACAACACCTCATCCTGCGCATCGATCGCGCTATCGTGCAAACTCACTCGTCCTCCTCGTGACGCTGAAGGGTCGGGATCGACAGATTTATTCTCTCGCGTTGGCCTCACGCGGCCGTCCCGGCGAACCGGTGTACGCCCGAACGGCGCTCAATCGAGCGCGCGGGCAATGACTTGCCGCTGAATCTCGCTCGTGCCTTCGTAAATTTGGGTGATGCGCGCGTCTCGGTAATAGCGCTCGACAGGATAGTCTTCGAGATAGCCGTAGCCGCCGTGAATCTGGATCGCGTGCGTGCAAACCCATTCGGCCAGTTCGGACGCGAACAGCTTCGCCTGCGACGCCTCGGATAGGCAAGGCAACCCCTGCGTACGAAGGGCTGCGGCGTGAAGAATCAGAAAGCGGGCCGCGTTGATACGCGTCGTCATGTCCGCCAGCATGTTCGCAATGCTCTGATGCTCACGAATCGGCTTGCCGAACTGCTGACGCTCGTTCGCATACTTCAGCGCCGCTTCGAATGCCGCGCGGGCCACGCCGAGGGCCAGTGCGGCAATCCCGATGCGCCCGCCCTCGAGATTGGACAATGCGATTTTCAGCCCCTGCCCCGGCTCACCGAGCAGGGCCTCGTCGCCGACCTCACAGTCGACGAGCGTAATCGGACACGTGTCCGACGCCCGGATGCCGAGCTTGTGTTCGGGGTGTCCGACGTCGAATCCCGGCGTGTGGGTCGGCACGATGAACGCCGAGATGCCGCGCTTGCCCGCCGCGGGATCCGTGACCGCGAAGACGATCGCGACTGCGGCACGCTTGCCGTTCGTCACGAACTGCTTGCTGCCGTTGAGTACCCACTTGTCGCCACGGCGCTCGGCACGGGTTCGCAAGTTATTGGCTTCCGATCCGGCCTGCGGCTCGGTGAGACAAAACGCGCCGATCTTCTTGCCGGCCGCCAAATCCGGCAGCCAGCGCTCACGCTGGGCATCCGTGCCGAATTTCAGAATCGGTGCGCACCCGACCGAGTTGTGGACGGACATCATGGTCGCCGTCGAAGCGCAACCGGCCGCAATCTCTTCCATTGCCAAGGCATACGCCGTGTAGTCGGTGTACGACCCGCCGTACTGCTCCGGCACCATCATGCCGAGCAGCCCCAGTTCGCCCATCTGCGCGACCATCGCGTCGGGCAATGCACACTCACGGTCCCACTGTGCGGCGTTAGGTGCGAGTTGTTCGGACGAAAATGCGCGCGCCATGTCGCGGATCATGCGTTGGTCTTCAGTATAGAAATCCATATCGGTCTCCTGCGTCGTGGCGTGATCCGCCCCCACCGGGGACGAATCGCCGACGTTCATGCCATGTCGATGGATCCAGTGTAGGGATCGCAGCGCGTTGGCACCATAGCCAAAAACGGCAAATTGGATGAGCGGAATTGCCATCGGAATCGTCTGTATGCCGATCCGGACAAACCCTTGCTGCCCGCTTTCTCGCCATATCCCGCTATATCCCCCCACATCCCGCCGCCCCCCCACCGCCCCCCGCCGCAGGGCAACGCCCCCTGGCGTGCGGCGGCGGCGCGAAATCCCATATCTGCGGAGTGGATAAATCCCTCACAAACTCTGACCCGTTTGGGCATTGCCTGCCGCCGAGGCCACGCATTAGCATGAATTTCGCCTTTGCCCGTGAGCGCCGCGTCCATTCCCATCCACAGACGGCGCCAGGGGCAGCCGACGACGCGCATCGAGGTCCTTTTGCATCATAGACGCGCCCGCCGGCGAGCATCTGACAACAGGAGACGACCGATGACTGCGGATTACGCCCAAGCCTACGACGCGTTCGACCTCGACGCTACGGTACGCGCCACGCTCAGCGGCAACCTCGACGCCATGAATGCATGCGTCGAGTGCTGCGACCGTCACGCCATGCCCGGACGCATCGCCCTATTCTGGGAGGGCAAAGACGGCGCGAGCCAGACATGGACCTTCAAGCAATTGCAGACGCTGTCGGCGCGCTTCGCCAACTTCCTGCGCGAACAAAGCGTGCAACCCGGCGACCGCGTGAGCGGCCTGCTGCCGCGCACACCGGAATTGCTGATCACGATCCTGGGCACGTGGCGGGCGGGCGCCGTCTATCAGCCGCTCTTTACCGCATTCGGCCCCAAGGCGATCGAGCATCGCCTGCATGGCGCCCAAAGCAAGCTGGTGGTGACCGACCCCGCCAACCGTATCAAGCTCGACGACGTTGCGAACTGCCCGCCGGTCGTCACCGTCAGCGGTCCGCGCGGCGAGGGCGTGCGACGCGGCGACTTCAGCTTCTGGCATGAAGTCGAGCAACATGACGCGGCGTTCACACCGGTAATGCGTCGCGGCGACGATCCTTTCCTCATGATGTTCACGTCCGGCACGACAGGCGCTGCCAAACCGGTCATGGTGCCGCTGCGCGCGATCATGGCGTTCGTGGGCTACATGCGCGACGCCGTCGATCTGCGACCGACCGACACGTTCTGGAATATTGCCGATCCGGGCTGGGCGTATGGGCTTTACTACGCCGTCACGGGGCCGCTCGCGATGGGCATTCCCACCACGTTCTACGATGGTCCTTTCAATGTCGAGAGCACCTGTCGTGTCATCCACAAACTCGGCATCACCAATCTCGCCGGATCGCCTACGGCCTTCCGTCTGCTGATCGCCGGTGGCGACAAGGCGACCGCATCGGTCAAGGGCCGTTTGCGCGCCGTGTCCAGCGCCGGCGAGCCGCTCAATCCGGAGGTCATCCGCTGGTTCGCGGAACATCTCGGCGTGACCATTCACGATCATTACGGCCAAACGGAACTAGGCATGGTCGTGTGCAATCACCATGCGCTCGCCCACCCGGTGCAGACCGGCGCAGCGGGTTTTGCATCGCCCGGCCATCGCGTCGTCGTGCTCGACGACGACGGGCGTGAGTGTCCCGTCGGCACGCCGGGCGTGCTCGCGCTCGACCGCAAGCGGTCGCCGCTGATGTGGTTCGGCGGCTACTGGGAGCGCGAGACGCCGGCATTCGTGGGCGACTATTACCTGTCGGGCGACACGGTCGAGCGTAACGCCGATGGCAGTATCAGCTTCGTAGGCCGGAACGACGACGTCATCACCTCCTCGGGCTACCGTATCGGACCGTTCGAAGTGGAGAGTGCGCTGATCGAGCATCCTGCGGTGATCGAGACGGCCGTGATCGGCAAACCGGACCCCGAACGCACGGAGCTGGTCAAGGCGTTCGTAGTGCTGCATGCACAGTTTGCGCCGACCGATGCGCTCGCCCGCGAATTGCAGGAACACGTTCGCCAACGACTGTCCACGCATTCGTACCCGCGTGAAATCGAATTCGTCACCGAGTTGCCCAAGACGCCGAGCGGCAAGCTCCAGCGCTTCATTCTGCGCAACCAGGAGATCGCCAAGACCTCGCAAACCTGGGCCAGCGCGGCATGAGCGCATATGAATGTCGACCGAAAGTTCGCCTGAACGTCGAGTGAACGTCGCGCGAACGTCGAGTGAAAGTCGCCAAGCCACTCTCTAGCCTTTATCAGGATCGCTACGCATGCAAATCAAGGATCGCGTTTTTCTCGTCACCGGCGCATCGTCGGGTCTCGGCGCCGCCACGGCGCGCATGTTCGTCGACGCCGGCGCCAGCGTCGTGCTCGGCGATATCAACGCCGAAGCCGGCGCAAGCCAGGCGGATGCGCTGGGCGACGCCGCTCGCTTCGTCGCCACGGACATTACCCGTGAAGACGATGTGCAGCGTCTCGTCGACACCGCCCAAAGCGCTTTCGGCCAGTTGAACGGTGTCGTCAATTGCGCAGGCCTCGTCATCGGCGAACGCATTCTCGGCAAACAGGGCCCGCATCGACTCGAGAGCTTCGCTCGCATCGTCAACGTCAATTTGATCGGCACCTTCAACGTGCTGCGCATCGCCGCGTCGGCCATGGCGCAAGGCGCGGCCGATGCCGAAGGCGAGCGCGGCGTGGTCGTGAACACCGCATCTGTCGCCGCGTTCGACGGCCAGATCGGACAGGCGGCCTACGCGGCGTCTAAAGGCGGCGTTGCAGCGCTCACGCTGCCTGCCGCACGCGAACTGGCGCGCGTGGGCGTGCGCGTCGTGACGATTGCCCCGGGCATCTTCGAGACGCCGATGATGGCCGGCATGACGCCGGAAGTTCAGGCGGCGCTCGGCGCGTCGGTGCCCTTCCCGCCGCGGCTGGGACGCCCGTCCGAGTACGCCGCGCTCGTGCGTCATATCGTCGAGAACACCATGATCAACGGCGAAGTCATTCGCCTTGACGGCGCGCTGCGCATGGCGCCGAAGTAAGCCGTCGAAGCATCGCAATCTCCGCCGCGAACGACGTCGCGGACGAGTGCGTAAGCGACGTCACCTGCGAATTCGGAATACGCCGATCCGCTTTTCGGACGGCGCCGGAAGCGTCATCATGGGCCGCACTGCTAGAATTCCTGCGTCCCCCTGCTATGGCATTGCACCGGTTCCGAATCGCGACGCATGGAAAAAGGCAGCATTTCGATACATTTCGTGGTCAACGCATTGGCGCACGTCGAACGACTCGGCGGCGATCCGGCGGCATTGCTGCACGCCGCCGATATTGCACCGTCGCTGCTCACGCATCCGCAAGGCCGCGTGTCGGCGGATCGTTATGCGCATCTGTGGCGCCTCATCAGTGTGGCGCTGGACGACGAATTCTTCGGTCAGGATTCGCGTCGCATGAAAGTGGGCAGCTTTGCCATGTTGTGTCACAGCGTGGTTGCCTGCCGCACGCTGGAGCAAGCTTTGCAGCGCGCCGCCCGTTTCTTCGGTTTGCTGCTCGACGATCTGGAGATGCAACTGGTGCGCGACGGCGCCCTCGCCCGGCTGGAAGTCCACGAGCGTGCAGATGCCCGAGCGCCACGCGTGTTCGGACATGAAACGCTGCTGATCCTCTTCTATGCGCTCACGTGCTGGCTGATCGCGCGTCGCGTCACGCTGAGCACTGCGTACTTTGCCTACGATGAGCCGGTGTACAGCGACGAGTACCGAACCATGTATTCGGCACGTCTGATCTTCAACGCCGCCCATACGGCCATCGAGTTCGACGCAGCGTGTCTCGACCTGCCGGTCGTGCAAAACGAAGTCAGCGTGAAGGACTTCCTGCGCGCCGCGCCGGGGAACATCATTCTCAAGTACAAGAACACGAAGGGGATGGTGGCGCGGGTGCGGCGGCGTCTGAAAACCATGCCCACGGATAGCTGGCCGGCGTTCGAAGCATTGGCGGGCGAATTCCATACCACCCCGTCGACACTGCGTCGCCGGCTTGAGGACGAAGGTCAGTCGTACCAGTCGATCAAGGATCAGTTGCGACGCGATCTCGCCATTCACGCGCTTTGCCACACGTCCAAGCCAATGCTGGAAATCGCGCTGTCGTTAGGGTTTGCGGACCCCAGCGCATTTTTCCGTGCTTTTCGCAAATGGACGGGGGCACGGCCGGGCGATTACCGGCGTCAGGCGGCCGAAGCGTGAGGTCGATGTTTGGGATCGCGCGCGGCCACGCCGGTCGTATCGGGACCGGCGACGCATCACGTTGTGTCACGTTCCGTCATGGCAATGTCGCGACCGCTAGCAGCGCGTGACGTCGGGCCAGGGCGATGCGCGTCGGCGCCCTTCCCCTTGCGCTATGCGCCGTCCCAACGCTCACGCGGTTCGCGCCCGGCATCGACGGTGCGGCTTTCGCCGTCATCGTCGTCGAGTTCGATACGTTTCACTTCGCCAAGCAGCAGCAGATAGCACAGCACACCGGCGATCGCGAAGAGGCTGATGAGGCCGAGCGCCCAGCCGAACGAGCCTGTCGCTTTCACAATGAAGCCGATCGCGATTGGCGTGATGATGCCTGAGAGGTTCCCGGCGAAGTTCACCGCGCCCCCCGTGATACCGACCATGCCCTTCGGCGCGATGTCCGCCACGAGCGACCACGACGCCGACGCCACGCCTTGCGCGAAGAACGCAAACGACATGATGGCGATCACCAGCCAGTTGGCATCGGTAAGCACCGTGAGCGACATCGTCGGCACGAGCAGCAGCCCGGTGACGATGGGCGTCTTGCGCGCGGTGCCGACCGCCACGCCACGGCGCAGCAACCCGTCGGAGAGCCAGCCGCCGCAGACCACACCGATGGACGCGGCCAAAAACGGCACCGACGTCACACCGCCCGCCTTGAGCACCGTCATATGCCGCTCGGTCATGAGGTAGGTCGGAAACCACGTCAGGAAAAAGTACAGCGACGAGAGCGACGCGAACTTGCCCACGCAAATCGCAATGATCTGACGATTGCGGAACAGCACCAGCAGTTTGCGCCACGGAAATTTCTGCGATGTCGCGCGTGCTGCCGGTTTCACTTCGACGAGCGCCCCACCGCTACGAATGTGGTCAAGCTCGGCGGCGTTCGCCCACGCGCACTTGTCCGGATCGCGATAGCCAACGAACCACACGCCCGCCCAGACGATGCCCAGCAAGCCGGTCGCATAGAATATTTCGCGCCAGCCCCATGTGTGGGCAATCCAGAACAGCACCGGCGTGAGCGCGGCCATGCCGATGTATTGACCAACCAGATAAACGCTGGTCGCCACGCCCCGCTCGCGTTGCGCGAACCAGATCGAAACCACCCGATTGTTCACAGGAAACGTCGGGGCTTCGGCGACACCGACACCCAGTCGCATGCCGAAGAGCGTGGCAAAACGCGATGTGAACCCCTGCATGAACGTGAGGATCGACCAGCTGAGGATGGCGACGCCGTAAATCGCGCGCGTGCCGAAGCGGTCGATGACCCAGCCGCCGGGAATGTTCGCGATCACGTACGTCCACGCGTATGCGGAAAAAATGAAGCCCAGTTCGACGGGACCGAGTCCGAACTCCTGCTTGAGCATCGGCGCAGCAACCGACAAATTGGCACGGTCGACGTAGTTGATGACCGTGCCGACGAAGATCAGAAAGAGCATCCAGTAGCGCACGCGCGATGGTCGTTGTGAGAACGCGGCGCTCGGGGACAACGAAGACGACGAGGACGACGAAGAGGAGGAAGCGTTCAAAGAGGACGGAGGCAGAGAACCTGACATATTGCATCTCGTAATGTGCGGCGGCGCCCGAGGATCGCCGCCGAAAACCTGCCGGCATCGACATCGATGGAGCCGTCTGCGACGTTGGCCCCGGAGACGTCGCGACTTAGAAACTGTGATACATCCCGACGCGCAGCAACATCTGATCGTGATTGCTCGACGCGCCGATCGGATACGACGCGGCGTGGTGGTCGCCCGTCGCGGCGATATACGTCACTTGCGCCTGCAATTGCGTACGCTTGGAGAGCGAATACAGGTCACCCGCTTCGATCTGGTTGTAGTGCGTGTGATTGAACGACGAATACGAATACCCCAGCGTAAGCGCGTTCGCTTCCGTTACCCGGTACTCCGTGCCAATGTCGTAATTGAACATGTTGCCCGAGCCGCCCGGCGCACGGACTTCGCTGCGGGTGTACAGCGCGTGCACGTTCCACCGCGACCACAGACGGTACGAAGCGCCGATACCGGTGTTGTTCACGGCATCCGATTTGAAGACATTCGTTGCGGACAGCGCCGACTGCCCGAAGATCGACGAGATGCCGAGGCGCGAGGAGAAATCGAACGTCCGCTTGTTGATGCTCACGTAAGTCGCGGCAACGGACAGCGGCCCGTTGTCGTACTTCACATAGCCCCCGACGGTGCGGCCCAGCGCGTTGCCCCCGGCGAAGCCGTACATCAGACCGCCGGTCAGCCCGTGAAAACTGGCGCTGTGCCACTTCACCGCGTTATCGATCTGCGACGAGTTCGCCAGATTGTCGAGGTTGCCCGGGTGATAGGCATACAGATTGTGCTGCCAGAAGCCGTTCGAATAGCGAATCGAGACGTCTTGCATGAAGTCGGTCTGATGGCCGATCGACACCGTGCCGAACCGGTCGCCCGCGAGACCGACCCAGGCCTGACGATTCCACTCCACGCCACTGTTGATCAGCGCACCGGTGCTCGTATTGAAGCCCTGCTCCAGTTGGAAGACAGCCGAGAGGCCACCGCCGAGGTCTTCCCGTCCCTTCAGGCCGAAGCGATCGGGCTGGCCGATACCGGCGTCCATTTTGAACAGACGTCCGCCGCCCTGATTGCTCACATAAGTGAGGCCGTCGTCGACCGTCCCGTAGATCTGTAACGAACTGCCTGCGGCATGTGCCACGCCAGCGCACGTGAGTCCCAGCCAGAGGCCGGCTGCGCCGATACTGCGTCTCTTCACCATCCACTCCTGTTGTGCTTCCTGATGCTTTTTGGGCGCTTTACCCCCTGTACCGACAGCGTCGATGCCCTACGTCACGTGTCGGCCGATGCATCATTTTTGTCTCACTTATGAAACATTTGTTAATATGCGAGACAATTATGGCGAAGTGAATTCAACGAGACAAGCAGAAAATAAGTAAGCGTTTATTGAGAATGCGCAGATGCTAATCAGAAAGGTGTCGCGCGTCTGCGGAAAAAAATCGAGGGTGGACTCGGCCGGCAAACCGGCGCGAGCCATGCACGCGGCGGTAAAAGATAAATAAGAGATAAATAAGAAATAAGACAGGGCGTGACCGCACGCCGGCGCGACAACCCGATCGGGAGATCAGCGCAGCGAGGTCGCGGGAAATGCACGGGAAATGGAAACGCGAGACGGCGCCACCATCGTCCGCGGAACAAAGTGAAGATGAAGGACGCCGAGGTGAGGATCGCTACCGACACGACAGCGCCACCCGGGCGCGATGAACGGCAAAGCGCCACCTTCCACCGATAACCGCCCCGGAAGCCCCACGGCGCACGAAAGCGAAAAAGTATGGCGCAGGCTTAGCGGCAATCGTCGGCGCTATGACGCTGCGCGACCTTTATGAAGCCGCGACATCAGCGGGCCGGTCACTGGCGCCGCCCCGCCATTCCAGGATCAGCTCAAAACCCCGGCCCGCTCGGCCCGATAGTTCAGCTTGTGCGATAGCTCGTCGGCGGCGGAGACAACCTTCTCGACGATGCCGTTCTCGAGCAGATCCGCTTCGACGCGAGCCTGCGGAATCGTCACGCTGATGACGGCGACGATCTGGCCACGATGATTGCGCACAGGCGCGGCAATCGTGGAAATGTTCTGCTCGAAGAAGGCCTGACTCATGCTGTAGCCACGGGCGATGTCTTCCTGCACGACACGGTGAAGGGCATCGACGGTCGTCGGCGTATGCGCCGTGAACGCTTCGAGTTTGCGCTCCGGATAAAGCTGCTTGAGCGACGGCAGCGAGTAATCGCCCAGCAGAATATGGCCGACGGCGGTCGCATGCGCAGGCAAACGCGTGCCCACGCGCACCGTGCCGAACACCAGTTCACGGCTCGCCGCCTTCGCAACGAAGACCGCGTCGCGCTGATCGAGAATCAGGATGTGACTGGAAAAGCCCGTGGCATCGCGCAGTTTCTCGATCACCGGCGTGCCGAGATCCGTCAATTCGAGCGAGTTCAGGTATTCGAAGCCAAGACGCAGCACCGCCACGCCGAGCCGGTAATGGCGATCGTCCCCGGCCTTCTCGATGAAGCCCTCCGCCTCGAGCGTTTGCAGCAGACGAAAAACCGTGGAACGCGGAATGTCCAGACGCCGCGCCAGATCCGCTCCGGCCAGCACCGGCTCACGCGCCGAGAAAGTCATGAGAATGCGCAGGCCGCGCTCCAGGCCCGGGACCGAGTATTTGTTATCGCTGTCGTTGCTCATGCCGTTTGCGCACAATGGCGCCGACCGGTGTGCGGCGATTCCGCGCAGCCGATAGACGATATTCATCGAAGGCGCACATTATAGGCCACGGTCCCGCCACACGGCCATGACGGAAGACCATGACGCCACCGGGCCACTTCATCGAAAAACTTTCTCACCAGGCGAGACACGGTTGCGCCGGCGTCAATGCCCGGTTGCGATGGGTTGCGCCCGTTCTCGCGACACAGTGCCCTATCGGAGCGCAGTCTGGCACTCATCTAGGGCAGGCGACCTGACATTTCGCGTCGTTCCGAACCCCGTCCCCTTCGGTGCACCCCATGCACCGCAATGGGGGTAATTCCGAAGCGCGTCGACCCCCGCTTTTTGTCATGATTGCGCCTGCAAGCTTGACAAGCTGGCGCATGTGGAGCGAGACACCCTGGCCGGGGCCGAGAACAACAAACGATCCGGACTGGCCAAAAGGCACGTATTCCTTTTCTCCTGACGCTTTTGCGATTGCCTATCCCAATAGCCACTCAGGAGCTGCGCCCACCTGCCAAGTGGGCGTTTTTTTGCTGGTCAAACGCTCCCTTCGCAGTGTGGTTCGACCCGCCCGCGGTGTTCTTCACGAGAGAACCCGATGTCCTGGCATGCTTGTTGCTTGTATTTCCAGCATCGGGGATCGACGCCGCCTTGGCCGAGTTTTGACGATAAGTACGCACCAGATTGCACCGGTATGTGCCAGATCGCGAAGCCCGGACTCGCCCCTTGCGGCGCCTCCGTTTGTTTTGGGTCGAGGTGTTATGTTTACTGAACTGAGCGACGTTGAATGGCACGCCCTGCGTGATCTGATTTGC
This sequence comes from Pandoraea anhela, assembly GCF_902459655.1. Taxonomy (GTDB): domain Bacteria; phylum Pseudomonadota; class Gammaproteobacteria; order Burkholderiales; family Burkholderiaceae; genus Pandoraea; species Pandoraea anhela. The sequence goes on along the minus strand of NZ_CABPSB010000026.1, from coordinate 1,963 downwards.
GACCGACCGGTCCGTACGGAACGACGCGGACGCCCTCAAGTCGAGCAGCGCACGCTGACCAATGCTGTCTTGTGGGTGCTGTTCACTGGCGAGAGCTGGTCCAAGCTGCCCATGCAGTATCCCTCCGTGCCGACCTGCCGTCGCAAACTGAATGAATGGCGCGAATCGGGCATGCTCGATACGATCCTGAAACGCCTGCAACAATCGGGACGCGATATCAGCGCCTGTGCAGGTCAAATCAGCAAGCCGGCCCGTAGCACCCCGTGTGGCGACACCGATCGCCTGCGCGGTGTGTTCTGGACGAATCCGGCGTCGTGGAAGCCGCCGGTGGCCATGCGCTGATACATGCGATTGTGGGTGTGCTGACCCGCACACCGGCTCACGCAGGTCTACCGATGCAAGGATTTCCGCCGACAGGAAGGTTGCGCAACGCTCGCAACACCGTCGTCGGGATATCACGGGGTTAGCCAGATAGCAGTAATAGCAGTCTGATGGCGAGATGTGGCCGGGCGGTCCATCTCGCGAATTGTGCCTCGCGACATGTACGATGTGTCGCGTCAGGAAAGCGCTGCGCGTACCGCTTCGGCAATGGCCAACGATGCCGTAAGCCCCGGCGACTCGATACCGAACAGGTTCACGAGTCCTGCCACGCCGTGTACGTCAGGTCCATCGATTCGGAAATCTGCCGCCGGTTCTCCCGGTCCGCTGATCTTCGGTCGAATGCCCGCATAGCCCGGTTGCAAGGCGCCATCCGCCAGCGTCGGCCAATAGCGCCGAACCGCTGCGTAAAACGCGTCGCCATCCGACGGGTTCACCGTGTAGTCGATCTTGTCGACCCATTCGACATTCGGTCCGAAGCGCGCCTGACCGCCGAGATCGAGCGTCAGGTGAACGCCCAGCCCGCCGGGCTCCGGCACCGGATAGATCAGATGGGTGAACGGCGCTCGCTGCGCGCAGGCGAAATAGCTGCCCTTCGCGAAGTACCGCTGCGGAATGTGCGCCGACGACAGTCCGTCGAACCGACGCGCAACGTCCACCGCGTAAAGCCCCGCACTGTTGATCACGGTCTGCGCAAACAGTGTTGAGGTGACGCCGTCGGTCTCGACGTCCAGCGCGATGCCGTGCGGGCCACCCACGCGAGCGCCGGTCACGCGCGCGTCGAAAGCGAGCATTGCGCCAGCGGTCTGCGCATCGCCCTGCAACGCAAGCATGAGACCGTGACTGTCGACGATGCCCGTTGACGGTGAGAGCAATGCACCAAATGAGTGCAATTCAGGTTCGAGTTGCGCCACTTCCCCGGCGCTGAGCCACCGAAGATCCTCCACACCGCTGGCAAGTGCATTAGCGGCGATGGCGTCGAGTTCCCCGACCTGACGATCGGTCGTCGCGACGATCAGCTTGCCGCATTGGCGGTGCTCCACCCTATGCGACGCGCAAAACTCGTACAGCCGATGCTTCCCCTCGACACACAGCTTCGCCTTCAGCGACCCCGGCGGGTAGTAGATGCCGCCGTGGATCACCTCGCTGTTACGCGAACTCGTGCCCGTGCCGATGGCGCGCTCGGCTTCCAGCACCACCACCTCGTGCCCGGCCATGGCCATCGTTCGTGCGACGGCCAATCCCACCACGCCCGCGCCGATCACGACGCAATCGACTTTGTCCATTGCTGTTCCCTGTTTGCGGCTCGGGGCCGCCTCGGGAACCGGGCGACGGCATGGATGCGCGCCACCCGAATTCCCAGACGGGCATCAGACGCTTACAGCGCGCCCGTGAGTTCCGGCACGACGGTGAACAGATCGCCCACCAGACCGTAATCGGCCACCGAGAAGATCGGCGCTTCCGGATCCTTGTTGATCGCCACGATCACCTTCGAATCCTTCATCCCTGCCAGGTGCTGAATCGCCCCCGAGATCCCCACCGCCACGTACAACTGCGGCGCCACGATCTTGCCCGTCTGCCCGAC
>NZ_CABPSB010000025.1 GCF_902459655.1 Pandoraea anhela | reverse complement strand
ACGCCCGAGCAGTTTGCTCGGGCGCATGAAGAACAGAAGTTTTTAACCTCGGACTCTAAAAGCGTTTCGGACTAAAATCGGGGGCAGGTCAGTTACCGTATTACATACTCTATATACACAGTTTGTCACTCCATCACTGCTGCACGAGGTCATCAGTACATCCCGTGACAAATTGACATCCGCACGTATGCCCCTGTCATTCAGGGCATAGCGCACTGTGGGCATGTCAATCTGTCCCCGATGTCAAAGTGTCATGTGGTAGATCGCGACATCAACGAATTCGCAAGCACCATGACTCCCAATGGTCGCGATGACAAAATGACATGCCCGTCAAAACTGCCAATTACATCATTCCAACGTCAAGCGATCCAGTCGACCAATATGCTCGTGCCGACTACGGTGCCAAGATAGAGCCCAACAATCTGCGGCCCGATCGCCCAGCAGATGCGCGTCCAGATGGCGTCTGAAACTCGAGCACTTGTCACGAGTACGTCCGGCTGCATGATGCGTCGAACGCCGTCGCCAAGTCGTACGCCGATGTAGCCGAGAATGCTGCCGGCAATCCATAGACACAAGTACTTGAGTGGGAACGCGTGCGACTTGGGTGATAGATAGACCGACACGGCAAAGAATGCGACGACGGCGCACACGATGGCCCATATCCATCGCGCGGTACGGTTGCGACGTGGCTGGGTTGATGCGGGTTCTTGCGAATCGTTGTTTTCGACAGGGTGAGTCATTTTGACATCCTTGAGTATGCGAAAAAGTAGTGGTGCGGCAATGGTTGTTGACGCGTGATCGGCTGACGGATGACAAATTGACATCCGTTGCTGATGAGTGATGCTGGGGCGGCGCTATGGCGGCTTGTCATGCGTGCTCGTCTTCCTTTTGCGCTTCTTGATTGCGATAGCTCCAACGGCCACGATCTTGCTTCGCTGGAACGCCGTTTCGTAGAGCGCACGTGTGCTTGCCGACGTGTCGTCTGAACACCATGTGAATCTGGCGTTATATGCGGCCAAGCACGGCTCATACTCGGCAGAATCGATCAGGAGGAGGGCGTGCGGGTGCAGCACTCTGCCCGACTGAATCCCTTCAACACCGATGGCGAGTGCCGCATGCTTAGTGGTCCGGTGCCATTCGTGAAAGCAAAGTACGACTGGCCATCCTGCCAGCACTTGTTCTGTGCAAAACCGCAAGACATCCGGGTGCGGTCCTTCGAAGTGCTTTGGCGTCAATCCCAAATCCAACTTCTCAAGCAGATGACACAACTGCGGCAGCGATACTCCTGAATGCCAAAACTGTCCTGCGCGGAGGATGAACTCATGTTGATCTGCGGAGTATCGGGACGCCGGGCGCAGTGGGTTGGGCATGCATTGGTGTACGGCGAGCGCCATCGCAGCCGCGTGCAGTGCACATGACGAGTCGAAGCTTCCCTGAAAACTGAACGCTGGTGAGTTCGATCCCACAATCGTCAGTCGCAAACCCGCGCGGAGTGCAGGGAGGAGTTTTTGCACGGTGAAGGGCATTAGTAGTCTCGCGGCAAAAGCAGTGTTGTCGCGCTGCGATCGGCTTCCGTAATGACCCATATCAACTCGCGCTCCGGCCCGATTTCATACGCGGAGAGCACCCGTTCGCCGGCAGCGACTGCCAAATCGTTCAGCAGCGCATCGGCTTCGCATACGGTTCCCCAGTCACCGCTCACGTGTCGCATGAGCAGCTCTACTGCATTGGTTCCGGTGCGTTCGATCAGATCGAATGCTCCAGCAGTGGCCAGCACGGTTCCAAGGAGGAAGCGGGGCGGATTTTTAGGCAAGGATTTCATATAGGTATCCTAAGTAAAATGACTGCAAGAGGCCCTCCGCGGGTGCGGATAAGTCAAAGAGAACTAGGGAATTTCAGCCGAGGTTGATGCTTGGAAAGACGCCGGAGGTGGCGACATACAACAAGATGCTGGGTTTGCGTTGCTGACTGTGTGAGGCTAGATATCTCACACAGAAGCAGATTTGCTGCTCGCGAGAAGCTAGCGAACGGTCGCGTGACAGCAGAACCGAGTTTGATCGATTCTCGCCAAATATATCAAAAAATCAGGATTTTTGGTGAAAAATTCTAATTTTTGTGATTTTTCGATCAAAAATGCAAAATCAGACGGAATTTTGGTGATTTTTTTGTGATGCCGCTACACGGTGCGCAAGGGCAGCTGCCCGTTTTACGGTCGGAGGAAGTTGATAGACCCGACGGTCAACGCTATCGCTGGTGCACCCCCCTGAAGCGTCCCCCTTTATGGGGAAGGGCTGGGCAGTTTGGCTGAGGGGATGGAAGACGATTGATTGCCGTGTCCTCATGTTCGGCTGGGAACGCTTTTCAGCGTGGCAGAGCGTTCATTGACGGGGCGCTAATGTAGTCAAGGAACTCATGCGGGTCGGCACCGAGTACGCGCAGGATGTCGAGCAATTCAATCACATCGACTCTCCGAATACCACTCTCGTACTTTGAGACGAAAGTCTGGTTCCTTCCAAGTCGATCAGCGACATCGTGTTGAAACCAGCCACGCGCTTCGCGCAGTTCACGAAGGCGGGCGGCAACTACTTGGTAGCGGGGGTCATGAATTGGATGAGGCATGGAAAAATTCTAAATTCGCATTTATCATATGCGAAATGCGCATACGGGTTTGTTGCGCGAGGAGGACTCATGAGCATTCTGATGGTGGCTTGGCTGGGCACAAGTGCTTTGCTTGCGGTGGCGATTCAGGTGGATATTCACGCTCTTCGCGTCAACCGAGTTTGGCTCTCGGCGGGAGCCTGGTTGCTGGCGAGTGCATTTTTCGGCGTGTTTGTCGTGGTGCCGTACCTGGTTGCTCGTCACAAAGTTCGAGGAGAACTGGAGCGCGCGGCATTGACGCTTTTGGGAGATGAGTCGCAATGCATGGAAATTCGTCGCAGTCGCCTCGCCACGTTGAAACGATGCGGGTTACTAGGTGATTCGCTTTTCCGCACGTGTGCAACTCAGCTAGACAGACAGGATCGGTCTCACAGGCTGCCGTGAGTCGTTTCATTTGGCGCAAAAACCTTAAATCCGAAGAACCCAAGGACCAGCATGACCAAGTCGAGATGTCTTTTTGTACTTCTTTTCGCGCTCGGCCCGATCGTCGGGCATGCACAACTAAACCAACTATCCGGGCTGGTGCAGTCAGCGCGCGATGCGGCTTCGTTTGCTAACGGTCTTGTGTCTTCACAGGTCACGTCGGCGTCCCAAGCGGATCAGTCGGCCCCATATTCGGGGAGGAGCATGAGCGGAGCCACGGGGCAAGGTGGGGCAGGGCAGACGACGAAGAGTGACTTCGAAGCAGCAAAGCGTGCTGCTTCGGCTTGTCCCGTGCTTGTCGACGAGAAGTACAGCATCGCAGAGCGGGTTATTCGTTGCCGCAATGATGGGTTATCTCAAGTGCAGCAGATGGCGTTTGTTGGTGCGATGCCGATCTCTGCCCAGGGATACATGGCGGCTATCGTGCAGGACGTTTATGAGGACAACGTCACCGACCCGAGCATGGGCAAGCCGATCAATGACTACTACGACAGCTGCTACCGACGGGGCACTCCATGCGTGCGCAAACGTTGGTAGCACTTGAGATTGAGCAGATGTCAGCCGGGGTAACGGCATTTCTTTTGGGGCAGTCAGTCTTGCGCCGAGTCATGCACCGCATAGGGTGCGAACAATATTTACGAAGTCATCATGTTTGAAAAAGAAATCGGCGTAGGTATTGGCCGTAACGTCGACCGAATCCTAAAGAGTCGCAGCGACTGGCACGGAAAGTCAGTGGTGGATCTCGCGTGCGGCGACGGGCGAACAACTTACATACTGCGGGGGCTCGGTGCGGACGTGACGCCGTACGACATCATGCCGGAGAGTTGCAAGCTGGAGGGTGGGGCGCAGTACGCCGACATCATGGAGGGGTTGCCGATCGAGAGCGAGTCGGTTGACGTAGTCATCCTGCAGGAAGTCATCGAGCATCTCCCCAACCACTTGTCCGCGCTGCAGGAAATCTGCCGAATTCTCAAGCCTGGAGGAGAGCTATTCCTCACGACCCCCAATCGGAGTTCATTGGCGTCAAAGCTGGCATATCTATGTTTCGAAAGTGAGATCCTGCGAGGAACACCGGTGAGTGCGATGGAGAGCGTATGGGGGGAGTCTGGCGGGCGACGTTACTACGGGCATTTGTTTCTCCTGGGCGCACAGCAACTTCGGACGTTGTCGATGCTCGCGGGGTTTGCATCGATGACGGTGCATCGGACCGAAAAGAGCTCGTCGTCGCAGTGGCTAATGCTGCCTTTCTACCCTGCGATCTTCGGTGTTAGCTATCGCGCGTATCGCCGAGCGCTGCGAAAGTCCGGTGAGCTGGCTTATGCTTCCGAGAAGAGCGCGCAGCTTCGACTAAATGTTGACGGCCGAGTGTTGACCAACAAGTTCTTGATTGCGTCCTTGATCAAATAACGGAGCGAGGGCTTCACCCGCAGATCGTATTTCTGATGCCTCCCACACTCAATTCATGCGGGTGATCGAATCCGTACATCCGCATAATGGGGCTCTATTCTCTGAACTGTTCGCTGCAGCCGCATCTGGACCTAACCACGCACGGCAGCCGTCCCATCAGGTTTCTGGAGCGTCGTTGGGCGGAGCAATAGCGTCTGTCTTCACGGGGGGCGGCGCCCGATGTTGATCCCTCAGATGAACCGCGGTCTGGTCGATGCTGGGATATACAGTTGTCGCGTTGATGTTAATTCGATCGAGCTGTTCGAGAATGTGCGCCTTGTTCCGGATCAAGACCCGGCTTATTTCGATCCCATCCTGGCCAGCATCGGGGAGTGCCGCTTCGAGCCCAAACAGCAGAAAGGCGCCGGACTGCGATTTGATGCGCGTATTAGTACGCTTTGCTTTCACACAAATGATCGACCTTAGGTCGTCTGGGACGATCCGTCTCTCAAAAAATCCTTTCTCTGACTTAATGTGATGGAGCAGCTTTTCGGCGACGTCTGTTCCATTGAATGCGTCTTTGTCTAGGCTTAGATCGATCTCATTCTTCTGCGAATACGTCAGGTTGGATAGGTTTGAAAGGCAACTGACGGTATCCGAGTCAAAGTATTTCACCACTTCCGACGAGACTTGAAAGACGATAACCTCACCTTCAATTTCCAATTGGTCTGACCTGCAGGAGCAGGCGAAGAATAGCGCCACCAGCGGATTACCCGAGATGTCCAACAGTCTCGTAGGCAAGCCGTAGTGCTGCATACGCACGAGGCGGTCGAAACAATACTCGTCTCCCTGGAACTCATCGTAATGAGCAATCAGCAATTCCTTGCATAGCCGGTCCTCGCTTGGCATGAACTGCCAGTCGCCATTCTCCCATTTGCGCAGCAGTGACGGCGTTAGCTCATAACGTGAATCACTGTGGCCTCGAAAAAACGTCTCAGTCGCAACTTTTCCTGGCGAGCTGTAGAGGAGTTGGAGGAATGACTCCACACTGTCAGCGACGCCTAGGATTCTCTTGTCACGCGGCGGAGGTTGTATCGCCACAGCGCCGGCAGCGGGCGTCTCCTGTGCCACAACGAGATGCGCGAGGTCGGGCTTAAGATCGGCCAATCGGCGTAACACCATCCGCGCGTCGCCTTCACGAACTGCCCAGTGAGTGCGGTAGAGCTGGAATCGATCAGCGCTGAACACCGCCCTGGCTGCCTCAATGTGGTCGAACACGACCTCACCGAAATCGATCAACGTTTCAAACGTGGTGGAGACTGCTCTTGGCACGGGCGTGGTGTGGGAAATCCGACCGAACTTGATGAGCATTGAGAACACGTTTCCGGTTGGCTCGATCTCGCTGCATAGAAAGGTCGGCAGCCCTTCGAGAAAAGCGATCGCCGTGGAATCGAGACTTTCAAGTCGCTTCTCAGTGTCAGATGGTGTGTATTCAAACATGCGTCCCCGGCCCATGAGGACATCGTTGACGTTCCCCTCTAGGTATTCCCGATTACCGAAGGAGATGTAGTTGAAGCTCTCCACTGTTCGTCCCCGTTCCTAAGTCTATTGTGTTGTTCAAGGCTACGTCCGTCGCCGCTCGCCTAGGCGGGTTGCCTGGCATCAAACAGTGCGGTCTTGGCGCACGTGAGATTGTGGTGGTCCAGCTATCGACCTCTCTTCCATTGAGATCCCCACTGAGCCGGAAGTTCTGATCGGAATTGTACTCGGCTCAGTTCCAGTTTCATTCCAGCTACAGGCAAGGTTCAGAGTCGAAGAGCACCGTTGCCGGCGACGTAGGCGGCGGGGCGAAAACGCATCGGCTGAGTACGGGCGTAGGACCGTCGTGCGATAACTGACTGACGGAGATTTTGCTCATGACCACGATCGGTTCTGCGAATCTCAGTTGCTCTCAGGGTTGGGCCCTCACCGGCTTGTAATAAACGTGCGTCTCGGCAGGTCGCATCACCAGCACAACTTTGAGATCGAGGTGGCGATTTCACCAGCGTGCTGCCGCAGGTGGAACTATTTAATTTTGTTGCCCTCGTTCAACAGGGAATGTGACTCTCTTCGCGCTTGTGAGCGGGACTCACAACTGCTTTTTCAACAGATCGAGCAGCATCTGCTCGTCTTGGCTGAGATCGGCCACCAAGCGCTGAAGTCGAGTGTCTTCTTCTTCCAGCCGTTTCAGGCGCCTTAGTTCGTAAGCACCAAGGCATCCGAACTTTTTCCTGTTGTTGAACGCGGCTTGCGCACCCGCCATCCTCCGGCAATCTTCCGTAATCGTGGTCCCTCGGCACGCTGGATTGGATGTGCTGTCTGATCTTTTTTGAGCTCCGATTTTTTCATGCAAATCTCTGGCCCGTCAGGGCATAAAAATTCTAAAAAATATCGAGTTCTCATCGCAAAAATTTTTCAGGGTAGCATCGATGTGGGATTCAAGGTGAGGTTGCCCGCATGGCTGATGAATGTAAAAAATAATACAAATATATTTTTTGAATTGAAAATTGGAAATTGTAATAAATTAGGTTCAGAATTTCTTATGAATTTGGATCTTGATTTGATGTTTTTTTGTCTATATGAATTGGATTGATAGAGTTTGTTTTTTGGGGGGGCTTGTGTTTCGTGAATTCGCCAGCGAAAGTGCGCAATTTTCTGTTGGAGGCTGATCACGGGTGTCTATCTGGCTGCGGATGTCAACCACTCCGGTTAGTAGTAACGAGCCACGTTGCCGGACTTCGTTTGCGTCACAAGCCCCAGAGCTCGAAGAACTAATTGCTCCTGGGAGGCTTCGTTTTTCGAGGGGCGGCTCCCGTATCTTGCACCCGTAGAAACCCTTATTTTGGAATTAATTAATACGGAAGCTCATGTTGGGGGAATTTATTTTCCTATTTGCCAATCATTGCGCACGTTGTTGAATAATTTATTCCAGATGTGCCACGTATGATGGATTCACAAAATTGCTTTGACTGAGCGGCTAGTGGAGGCGTTGTGACGGTAGATCTGGGATTGGATCATGTTGGCCTTGCAGTACGAAATCTTGGCGATTCGAGCGTCGCTTATCTCCGACTCGGATTTCAGCTGACAGCAAAAAGCATGCATGCGGGAAGTCTTGAGCCCGGCGGTCCGGTGGTCCCGTGGGGGTCGGGAAATCAATGCGCCATGTTTCAGCGAGGGTACTTCGAGATTCTGGGGTTGGTCGACCCATCGCTGCCCAGCAACGTGAAGGCCATGCTCGCAAAGTATGAGGGGCTCCACATTGTTGCACTCGATACCGCGGACGTTAACGAAGCTTACCGTGAGTACGTAAAGCGAGGCGTACATGTTTCCGCTCCTATTCGGCTCGAGCGTGACGCTGCATTCGGTGCACAAGGTGAGCATGTTCGCTGTGCGAGGTTCGCCAATGTCTATCCCGATATACATGCGTTTCCCGACGCTCGCTTCATCGTTATCGAACACAAGACACGCGACGTCCTATGGCAGCCCCACTATCTATCTCATCCGAACGGTGCACTCGGTCTCAGTCGAGTCTATCTGGTGAGCGACAGGCCTGACGAGCGGAGCAACCAGCTCGCAACGTTGCTGGGGCCAGCCCAATCGTGCTGCGGTGCATTTCGCTTTGCTTTGCGAAGCGGAGAGCTTTGGGTTTGTGGATCGCAGGCCATGCGCTCGATGGTGCCTCGAGCCTGTGCTGATGCATTCGAGCGCGTAGGCGCTGCGTGCATTGACGTCGATTCTCTGGAGCGTCTCGAAGCTTATCTTGGCGACGTGGGCATTACATACGAGCTGGCCTCTCAGATCGGAACGGAGAAGCGCTCGGTCTGGGTTGGTCCCCTTGAGGGAACAGTCTCGCCTATTCAGTTTGTACAGGCATAAACAATCACTTCTAAGATTGGAGAGCGGTAGTCATGAAAGCAGCCGTAATTTACGAACATGGTGGTCCCGGCAGTATCTCGTATGAAACCGATTTTCCTGACCCCGTCGCTCAAGCGGGCGAGGTCATCGTCAAGGTGGGGGCCGCGTCGTTGAACTATCACGACGTGTTTACCCGCAATGGCATGCCGGGTATTTCCGTTCCTATGCCCATCATCATGGGGCTCGATTTTGCCGGCGAAATCGTCGAAGTCGGGCCGAATGTCGTCGGCGGTTGGAAAGTGGGTGATCGTGTGCTCATTGACCCGTCGGACCGCAAGACTTTCGGTGGTGTGATCGGTGAGGCCCGCCACGGCGGACTGGCCGAGTACTGTGCGGTCCCGGATCACCACCTGGTCTCTCTCCCGGGCGATGTGAGCTACGAGGTTGCCGCAAGCCTGCCGGTCGCCTACGGCACAGCGTGGCGCATGATGATGGCCATCGGCAAGATCAGTGCCGGCGAGCGTGTGCTGATCCTCGGGGCTTCGGGCGGTGTGGGCACATGCTGCGTGCAACTGGCGAAGCTGGCCGGGGCTGAAGTCATTGCCGCGGCGTCGAGCGAAGAGAAGCTGGATCGCCTCAAGTCGCTGGGCGCAGATCATTTGCTCAACTATAAAAAAGACGATTTCATGAAATGGGTCTTCGCAAAGTTTGGCAAACCGCATCGTCGTCTCCATGAGAACGGTGTCGACGTGGCCGTGAACTTTACGGGGGGAGACACCTGGGTGAAGTCGCTTCGCACATTGCATCGGGGTGGCCGCGTTTTGACATGCGGTGCCACTGCGGGTTACGACCCGAAGGAGGATCTGCGTTTCATCTGGAGCTATGAGCTGCAGATTCTCGGCTCCAATGGCTGGGCACGTGAAGACCTCACGAGCCTTCTGGATCTGGTTCGCCAGGGCAAGCTCCTGCCGGTGATCGATAAGACCTACCACCTGTCCGAAGTAAATGAGGCCTTCCGACAACTCGAGGACCGCCTTGTGTTCGGAAAAGTGGTGGTGAAGGCATGAGTACAACATCCTCCACACATATCGGCCGCGACGAGATCGCCGCAATCTTCGCTCGTTCGGCGTTCATCCGAACCATGAATCTCAGCGTTACCGAGGTCGATCATGAGCGTTCACGCTTCGGCGTACGGATGCCACTTTCCGACATGTTCGAGCGAGGTGCTGGTACGCGTCAGTTTCATGGAGGACCGCTCGCGGCGCTGATCGATGTCGTTGGTGATTTTGCTGTCGGCATGCTTGTGGGCGGTGGGGTGCCGACGATGAATCTGCGCATCGACTACTTACGTCCAGCCATTGGCGAGTATGTCGACTGCGTGTCGGTTGTTCGAAAGATCGGCAAGACTTCAGCTGTCGTCGATATCGAAGTGATGTCTCCCGACGGAAAGCTGGTGGCGATCGGGCGCGGAACCTACGTGCCCATTTCCGGGTAAGGGGGGGCATGCTTTGCAAACATACATATCGTTTTGCGCTTGTGGGTGGAGGCCTGCTGTTGGCGGGTTGGTCGCTTGCAGCCAGCGCGGAACTCACCAGAATTCGCTACGGCAATACGACGGATATGACGCTGGCGCAAGCACCCGTGGTCGTGGCGAAACAAATGAATTACTTCAAAGAGGAGGGGCTTGATGTCGAGATGATCAGCTTCAAGGGGGCTGGCACGCTCATCCCGCAAATGCTCTCGAAGCGTGTCGACATCGGCTACCCCAATCCCGACACGCTCATCCTTTCCCATGAACCGGGGAAGCAGCCGCTGCCGCTGAAATTCTTCTACAACTCCGCGCGAACGTCGATCTGGGAGTTCGTTGTCAACGCTGACTCCCCGATCAAATCGCTGAAGGATCTGAATGGGAAGAACATCGGCGTCGGGGCGATGACGTTCGGCAACGTTCCCATCACCCGTGCCGAGTTCAAGGATATCGGTGTCAATGCAACGTTGGTTCCGGTCGGTACGGGAAGTGCTGCTTTTCTGGCGCTAACCAACAAGAGCATCGACGCCATCAACCTGTACGACACCCAAATCGCGACCCTCGAATCCCAGGGAACGAAGATCCGTCGTTTGAGCCAGTTGGTGCGGTATTCGCAGTTACCGAGCAACGGATTGGTTGCGCACGACGACATGATTCGCGATAAGCCTCAGCTGCTGGGCGGCTTTGGTCGTGCTATCGCGAAGGCGACGGTCTTCTGCGAGGCCAACAAGGTGGCGTGCGTCGAACTGTTCTGGAAGGAATACCCGAATACGAAACCGGTGGGCGATCCTGCGAAGGTTCTGGCCGACGGCGTTCAGGTGCTTTCCGCTCGGCTTACCCGGATGTTGGCGTTTCCTGGTGGCCAAACTGCGCGCCGGTGGGGGGAGTCTGACCCGCAGGCCTGGGGCAATTTTGCGGAGGCTTTGTACCAAGGTGGGCAGATGCAGGCTCGGGCAGCCAATGTTCAAGGCTGCTATACCAATGCACTGGTTCCCGAGTTCGCCAAGTTCGACGCCGCGAAGGTTGTGGCGCAGGCAAAAGCGTTCAAGGAATAAATTCTGATGGACAGAGGCGTTCCCATGACCAATCTGGCGCCGGTGTTTCGGGCCGAGAAACTCACTGTGACTTACCAGTCGTCTCGCGGGGCGACCAAGGCACTAGATTCGTTCAGCACTTCTCTCGGAGCAGGCGAGTTTCTATCGGTCCTCGGCCCCTCCGGCTGCGGCAAGTCGACGTTGCTCAAGGTCGCGTCAGGCCTTCTTGCGCCATCGAGCGGCATCGCAGAATTCGGTGGGAGGCCTATCAAGGGCCCTAGACGAGACGTCGGCATCGTTTTTCAGCAGGCCACACTGCTGCCGTGGCAAACGGTTCTGGAAAACGTTCTGCTACCCATCAGAACGCTTGGCATGAATGTCGAGGAAGGCGCACTGCGGGCCCGGTCGCTGCTCAAGATGATGGGGCTGGAGAAGTTCGAGAGCCACTATCCGTACGAGCTGTCGGGGGGAATGCAGCAGCGTGTCGGTATTGCGCGTGGCTTGATTCACGACCCGAGCCTGCTTCTGATGGACGAACCGTTCGCTGCACTCGATGCCATGACGCGCGAACACATGATGGAGGAGCTTCAGCGTATCTGGATGGAGACGCGTAAGTCGGTCCTCTTCATCACGCATTCGATTCCGGAAGCCGTCTTCCTTTCGAATCGCGTCATTGTGCTCTCGGCCCGGCCGGCACGGATCCTCCGTGAGGTGACCGTGGATCTTCCGGTACCTCGAACTCAGGAAACCCTGTCCCACCCGCGCTTTGCCGAACTGTGTTCCGAGCTTCGCGCGATGTTCTCGAACGCACCTCGCTAGGCGGATATGACATGAAAGAACGTACCAAAACGGTGCTTTACCCGCTGGCGCTTCTCTGCGCTCTTGTTGGCGTCTGGTATCTGGCCGTGAGCCGGTGGGGAGTGCCCAACTATATTCTTCCATCGCTCGATGGAGTCGCCGCGGCACTCAAGCGAGGCTATATCGACGGCGCTTTTTGGGGGGATTTCAGGTTCACGTTGATGAGCACGCTCCTTGGCTACGTCTCAGGATGCGTGCTGGCGTTCGTGGTGGGTATTCTGTTCGCCGAGTTCCGATCCATCGAACGCTTGCTGTACCCGTTCGTGCTGGGACTTCAGTCGATGCCGAAGGTGGCTCTGGCACCGCTCATTCTCGTGTGGTTCGGGTTTGGCCTTGGGTCGAAAGTCGTGATGGTGGGGCTGGTTTGCTTTTTTCCGATGTTCGTCAATACGGCCGTTGGCCTGAAAGCCACCGATCCGTCGCTTATCGATCTCATGAAGGCATTTTCGGCCAGCCGCTGGCACATTCTGACGCGTATCAAGATTCCGTCAGCCGCCGGGCACATCTTCGCCGGACTTCAGATTTCGGTGGTGCTCGGGCTGATCGGTGCGGTCGTTGCAGAGTTCGTGTCGTCAACCGAGGGACTCGGATATCTGATCAATGCGGCGACGACGACGTTGGATACCAGCACGATGTTCGCCGCACTGATCAGTCTCGCTGCCATGGGCATTGGCGGCAGCCAGTTAATTAAGCTCTTGCATAGGAGGCTGGTGTTCTGGGATCGAAGCGAGAGCAGTCGATCCCTCTCTGAGTAGTGAGCTCATCTTTTGCCGTCGCGCAAACCAGCGACAGCCTGATTCACGATTTCCCCGGACTGACGAAGGACACCTTCGCGCCAGTCCGGGGCATTGGGGTAAAACGCTTCACGGATCGACGACATGAGTCCTGCGCGTAGTCTGCTATCCGCCGTAGCCGTCCTAAGCCAGCGTGCAGCCATCGAAGCGCGTTGCATCGCGCGTCGGGGAAGGGTGCCGAACTCGACAACGACGGCAGTGGTCTCGGCATGAGGCAGGCTGTTCACGAAAGCGTCCACCAGGAGGCCCTGGTACTTCGCGATGGCCTTGTGTGTCACACCTTCTCGATTGACCGCGCGCTCACCCCAATAGGCACGAGCGCGCTCGTAGGAGGCACTGCCAGATTCATGGAAACAGAGAAAGACATGTCCTCGCTCAGGCCCGATTCCGGTATGGAAGTCGATCATGGCCACCTCGGTGGCATTTCCGAGATGCTCGGAAAGCGCACCGCGAAATGCGCGATTGGACCATTGCTCACGAACGCCTCCGTAGAAGATTCCGTCAGCGTGGGTGTATTGGCCGCCGTTGAAGGCGTCGGAGAATGCTTGCTCGCCGATGTCCTCGCGAATGCGATCCAGCGCTTCGAACATGCTGTCGACCGAGGACTCGTCCCAGCACTTGAGCGAGATGGCTTCATGTACCCGTTCGTATTGCGGATTCTCGGGGAGCGGTGCGGAGAAATCGACGAAATTCCGGTTCAGGTCGACGTTTTCTTCCGTGAAGCGCAAGGCGTGTGCGAAACCCCATGGATTGTGAGCGTGCAGCATGAGGACAGCAACGTCGGCCGGAAGGGTGTGTCCATGCAGGTTCAGCCAATGGGTCTGTGCGGCGGAGCCGGAGTATCCCTCGATCCCATGCGTCCCGCTCCCAACAACCAGCACTTTCCGAGCGTTCATATTCCCCGCAAAGGCAGCGTCGAGATAAAGCGATTCACCGTGCGGGCCCGTTTCGGACGGATGCTGGTACGAGCGAATGCTCGCTCCCGCCTCACTCGCGGCATTCAGAAATTTCTCTCTCGCTTCAGCATAGGTTTCGGAAAAGACACTCGGGGACATCATTGGCTCCTTCGGTGGACACGATGAATGAAGCCCCCAGTTTTGCACAGGCGCTTTAGCATTTTTTTTCAATTCAGTACGGACAGTCATCATGCGGAATGAGAATTCGTGGAGCAATCTCGGGAAATTGACGAATGCGACAAAGGCGAGGGATGTCATAGCCATTGTCGACTGCAGCAGTGAGGGCGTGCCCCTTATGCTCACGCACGGCCAGCTCGACGATCTTGCGGACGCTTGTGCTCGTGGTTTGCTCGCACGCGGCTACCGGCGAGGCGATGCGATCGGCCTGATGAGCGCAAATTGCGCCGAGTTTCTGATCGCCTACCTGGCAATTCTTCGTGCGGGAATGATTGCGGTTCCCGTCAATCACAAGCTGTCTTCCGAGACGGTGTCGTTCATTCTGGCTGACTGCGGCGCGAAGGCCGTTTTCGTGGACGATCCGCGCATCGGTCTGGTTCCTGCTGGAGTCGACGGCATGCCGTTGAACGGGCCCGTCTGGGACGCCCTGCTCGACTTCGGTCCGTTTGACGCAATCGAACCGGAGCGGGACGAATGCGCAATGATTCTTTACACGTCCGGTTCCACGGGACGGCCCAAAGGCGTTCAGCTCTCTCACGATGGACAGATCTGGACGGTTAAGGCCCGATTCGCGACGCGTCAGTCGTTCGATGAGGAGCGCATGATTGTCGCCGCCCCGCTATTTCATATGAACGCGCTTGCCGCATGCAAGTTCGCCCTGAGTGCGCATGCCAGTGTAGTTTTGATGCCGCAGTTTCAAGCAAAGACGTTTATCGAAGCGATCGGGAAATTCAGTGTGACGTGGGTGACGTCTGTGCCAACGATGATGGCGATGGTTGTTCGGGAGACCGATGCGCTGGCTAGCATTGATACATCGGCCGTTCGATATGTTCGCATGGGGTCGGCACCGGCCACGCCGCAATTGTATGCCGCTGTGCAGGCGGCTTTTCCCAACGCTACCATCGCAGGCGGGTACGGTACGACGGAAGGTGGGCCAATTACGTTTGGCCCGACGCAAGGTCGAAAGCTCCCTGTGGGTGGTGGACTGGGATGGCCCCTCCCAGGGGTCGAGGCCAGGCTGATAAACGAAAGCGGACAGGATGCTCACGAGGGGGAGCTATGGCTACGGACGCCCGCCAATATGAGCGGGTACTTGAACATGCCCGAGAGGACGGCCGAAGTCCTGACGCCCGACGGCTGGTACAAGACCGGCGATATCTTCAAGTGCGATGCCAATGGGTGTTTTCATTTCGTCGGCCGCGCCGACGATATGTTCAACTGTGGTGGCGAGAACATTTATCCGGGAGAGGTGGAGCAGGTCATCGAGAAGATGCCCGAAGTGTTGCAGGCTTGCGTGCTTCCGGTGCCTGATGAGATCAAGGGGCAGAAGCCGGTCGCTTTCGTCGTGCTTCGAGATGGACAGCATGTGACGGAGGAGGATATCAAGCGGTTCACGCTTGCCAACGCACCCGCATATCAACATCCCCGGCGAGTCTATTTCATCGATGCCATGCCGTTGGCGGCGACAAACAAGATTGACAGAAATGCGCTGCGAGTCAGAATTCCGGACTGAACATTCGGTGAATGGCTTCCGTTAGGAAAGTTTTTCTTTCAGCTTGTGTGGCGTAGAAAAACGCGCCGATAAGCATGGAAACACGTGGGATCTTTCGGTCAATTTTCTAATCGTTGTGACGTAGCATTTATGCATCGATTACGAGAATTGATTCCGATCATGAACCGCTTTTCCACATCAGCTTTGCCGGTGGCGCTGACGACACGTCTGCAGGCGCTAATCGGAGGGATCCAACACATCTGCGACACCGCACCTGCGACCCGAATTCCCCATGAGGTATGTCGACTCTTGGAGAGCAATATTGATTGCGATGCGTTGCTTACGAAAGCCCAGCAGCAAGGCAGTTCGGCGCAGTACACGCGGCATGTGATGTACGCACACCCTAGGGGCAGGTTCACGATCGTGGCTTTGGTGTGGAATCCCGGACAGTACACGCCGGTTCACGGACACTTTACATGGTGCTCGTATGCCGTGATGACGGGGGTTTTGCTCGAGGAGCAGTTCACCTGGGACAGAGCGACGGGTAAGGCTACGCAGGTCGGGAGCGAGAAACGTCCTGCAGGTACCGTGGTCGGCGGGCATGCCGGCATGGACGCCGTTCACCGATTACGTAACACGAGTGAACACGTCGCGATCTCTGTTCATGTGTACGGCGTTGAGGGGGAACGAATCGCCACCCACGTCAATCGCATCGCCGAACTCATAACTTGAGGCGTCTTACGGAGGGCGTTTCGGGCGCCCTCCACGGTGTAGTTATGCGTAGTCAACTGGAAGTGCCGTGGTGTACTTGAGTTGCTCCATCGCAAAGGACGAACTGACATCATACAGATCGGCAATGTCGATCAGCCGTTTGTAGACGCGATCATAGCTTTCGATATTGGGGACAACCACGCGCAGCATGTAGTCAATACGCCCCGTCATTCGATAGAACTCGATGACTTCCGGAATGTCACCCACGTGCTTTACGAACTTATTGAGCCACGCTGGCGAGTGTTGCGCCGTACGGATTGTGATGAAAACCGTAATCCCGACATTCAGATGTTTTGCATCGCAAAGCACGACCTGCCGCCGAATGACCCCTGTGTCTTTCAGTTTTTGAACCCGACGCCAGCATGGTGTGGTCGAGAGATTGACTCGCTCTGCAATCGTCTGAATCGGAGTTTCTGCGTTCTCTTGCAGAATCTCGATAATCCTTTTGTCGATACTATCCATGAGACAAGGCCGTAAATTCAGAGTTCATAGGGCAGGACCATGACTAAGAGTTAAATTTTTTTGCGAGATTGTTTCAAGCAGTAAATTACTGTGGAATACCCTACGGGTGAGAATGAAACACTCTTGGAAATGCGGCGAGGTAGTCATCTCCCCCTCGGAGGAGAGCGACCATTCAGGCGAGTTCTCGCATCGGTGCGTCAGGGAAGCGGTCTTACCGCCACGACTTCGATTTCTACAAGAAAGTCAGGGCTTGCCAGTGCGGCCACCTGAACCAGCGATCGCGCGGGGAGATTGGGCTGCCCAGCAGTGCCGAAGTACTGCCGGTAAGCATCCATGAATCCGCCGAAGTCCATCTTGTCGCCCTTGTTTGGATCCGCGACGAGAAAGACCTGCATCTTTATGACGTCCCGCATGCTCAAATTCAGGGTGGACAACTGGGCAGCGATGCGCTGCAAGACATTCAGTGTCTGTTCGCGAGTATCGTGTCCGTAGGCATTGCGACCGGGTGCGTTAGTCGTTTTCGCGGGGACGACGCCCGACAAATAGACGGTCGAATAGCCTGCGGGTATTTCAACGGCTTGCGCGATGGGAAGTTTGCTATCGGGCGCGATGGTGCGTATCACATTTGGCGATTCTGAGGCTTGCGAGACGGGGCCGAGCAGAAGGAGCGTCATGGTTCCGATAGTCGAGCGAGTGCACCAATCGAGGTTCATCGTTTTAATCTCCATCATTTGCCGGTGCGAATTTTCGCAATATCGTCGATCTTCACCGGGTCCGGGTATTGATTGCCGAAGCTTGTGCGTATGTACGTTACAACGTCTGCAACCTGTTGATCCGACAGGTACGGCCCAATAGGGGGCATGCCTCGAAGCCCGTGGACTACGACATACTCGGGGTAGGCCGGTGAAGCAAGTCGAGGGTTTTTCGACAACACCGGATAGAATCCGGCACCTTTGGCACCTTCGCCGTTGAGCATGTGACACCCCGCGCAAACGGCTTCGTAGATGGCTTTCCCTGAGCGTTGATTGAACACGCCCCCAGTCGAGAAAGTGGGATCTGGGGACGTTCCGTTCGCCGGGCCGGCATGCACGCTTTGGTTCACCAGCGCGATCATGACGATGGAGGTGACTGGTGCGATCAACTTTTTCATGTGTTATCTCCTGTGGATTGAACGGTCATGCGATCGCTTTGGCGTGAAGGCGTTCAATGGCGTCTAGCGCGGACAGAACGGCTCCCTCCTGCCAGGCCGGAAGATATGACGCATGTTCGCCGGCGAGCACCAACCGGCCGTCGATACTGCACACAGTGTCGTAGTACCTCTCTCGAGTTTCGGGCGTCCACAGGCCGTAGCACCCCTGGCTGAACGGCATTCGATGCCAACCCACGTCGATGCCACTGGCGAATTCCTCACGCATCTGCGGATGGATCTTGGCGCCGAAGTCGAGAACGTGTTGCATCCGCTGTGAGTGAGGTTGGGCTGTGAATTCGAATGCATTCACCCCAAACGTGTAAGCCGCCAGCATGACACCGGGGCCCGACGCGTTGAAATTGTCGCTGGGGTAAGCGATCTGGCGAAGGGGCAAATTGGTATAACTGATCCCGCCGTAAATGCTCTCGTCCTGTTCCCAGAAGCGTCGCTTGAACTCAATGGCGGCTTTGTAGGATGCTGCATAAGGAACGGCAGCGATCGCGCTGCGCATGCCGTCGGAGACCTGCAATTCCTGCAATTGGTTGAGAATGGTGAGCGGAATGGTGCAGACGCACCAGTCGGCGCTGACTTCACGCGGTGCTCCGCCATTCCTGGAATCGACAAATGCAATGGTGACTTTGGTGTCCGACTGGTGAATCCGCACTACTTTTGCCGCGTACTGAATGAATGGCCAGAGCGATTTTTCGAAGGCATGTGCAATTGAGTCCATCCCGCCGGACGGCTGGAAGATCGCGGGTGCATATTCATACTCCTGTCCTGTGCTGATCTGCTTCCACAAGTCAGAGCGGAGAAGTGTCGAACGGTCAATTGGCGTCGAATGCACGGGGGCTGAAGACAATCCACCGCCAGGGTCTACTTCAAACCCGCGACGTGCACTGCTGGACGCGCCTTTCACGTATTTCATCCGAGTGTCGAGTGCTCCCCACGACCGAAGACTTTCCAGCAGCTTGTCGCGATCTTCCTGCGTCACGGTGTCGTCGAGTGCTCCCTGGTTTGTGGCCTTGGCCAGCAATTCCGCGATATGGCCCTGGTAATCCGTCTGAACATGCCGGAAGCGCTGTGGCTTCCCCCCGAACGCATTCGTGTTATGCAAATAGGCATTGAAGTTGTTCTGAACGAACGGTTCAAGCTTGACGCCCAGTTCGCGGCAGTAGTGCATGACACCATGATGGTGATAAGGAATTCGCCAAGGGCCGGCGTTGAAGTAATTGCCTTTGGCGAAGCCACATCGCTGCGTTTCACCACTCAGGTCGGTAATGGTGTCTCCCCCGCGAATGGTCCAGCAGCGGCCGCCGGCGCGCTCGTTGAACTCGAGAATGCGGACTTGGTAACCCACTTTCCGAAGCTCGTAGGCTGCCGTCATCCCGGCCAGACCGGCACCGAGTATCAGGACCGTGGCACCACGTTTCGCTTCGGAAAGCCTGGGCGGGCCCGTGAACGTCGACTCGGCCGCGAACCCGAGACTGTGAGCGGTATGGTACATCGCTGCACCGCCAGCGAACCGGCCGGCAAGGGAAAGCAATTGCCGCCGCGTCACTTTGTCGGGGTTTTGTTCGTGTGTGCCAATTGTGTCCATCCAGATCTCCAATAGATTCCAGCGAGCCGTTTGTCATGGGCTCAACGCGAATCAATCTTATGTTTGGTGCGTTAGATTTCTTTTTTCATTTCAATGCCAGACGAAGGACTATTTGCGAGCCGATTCGCATGAACGAGGATTTGGAGAAACGCATTTGCGTGGTGCATCGTTTTGAACGGTCGTATATGGGGCCGGGACGCTGTGAAGGTCATGGGAGCTGCGGAGACTAAGGATCCCTTGAAAAGTCTGCCGGCTGCGCTGCCCCGGACGCGGACGGCAGCGCTTCTGCTGAAAGATCAAGCAGGATGTCATGTCGATACTGTTTCGAGTTGGGCTCCCCTGGTTTCAACGCCGAAGCACCAAACGCAAGCCGCAGCGATTGCGAAGCACGCTGCACCAAACGGAAATATGGCGTCGCGTGTCGACCAGGTGACGATAGCGCCCATGAGCGTCGGCCCGATCAAAGCGCCGATCCGACCACAGAGGGACGCGTATCCACATCCCGTGGCGCGTGCTCTCGAAGGAAACAGTTCCGGCGTGTAGGCGTATAGGACCGCCCACATGCCGAAAGCGAAGAATTGCATGCTCGCTCCCGCCGCAAAAATTGACCACTGAGCGGAGCCAGCCAACATCAGTTGCCCGAATGTGTATGTGGCAAGTGCGCTGCCGACGAGGGTGCCGACACATGTCAACTTTCGTCCTAGCCGCTCTACGGCCCACGCGGCGACGAGGAAGCCGGGAATGCCGCCGAGCGAGATGTACACGGTGAACAGCACGGACTTCGTCACCTCGATTCCGGCCGCCTGTTGCAAAGCGCCCAACCAGGTGTTTAACCCGTAGAACCCCAGCAGCGCGAAAAACCACAGTGCTCCGACGACGAGGGTGCGAATTCGATAATCGGCGGACCAAATAACGGGCAGACCTTGCCCAACGGCCAGCGGCTCCGCGGTCGTCGGCGAGATCGAAGACAGGGCGCTCAGACGGAGACGACGCATCACCGAGCGTTCGATTTTTTCCACGACTGCGTCGGCCTGGGCGTATCGTCCCTGCGACTCGAGCCAGCGTGCCGACTCGGGCACATAGCGGCGAACTGCGAAGAGGAAGAGGGCCGGGACTGCCTCTAGGGCGAACAGGATGCGCCAACTGTGATGTGCCAGAACGGCGTAGGACAAGAGCCCAGCGCAGATGAATGCAACGGGCCAGTTTCCGTCCATCAACGCGAGGTATTTGCCCCGACTTTGCGCTGGAATGAACTCCGAAAGCATGGTTTGTGCGAGCGGCAGCTCCATTCCCATTCCGATCCCGAGGAGTACCCGACATATGCTCAGTCCCATCGCTCCCGGTGAAACGGCGCACATGATGCTACCCAGCCCCCAGATCACCATGCTGATCTGAAATACGGGTTTTCGTCCGAATCGGTCGGCGGCAACGCCCGAGCAGATTGCGCCGATTGCCATGCCGACGAAGCTTGCACTACCGATCATGCCGGCCTGCATATTCGTGAGCGCAAAGTCCGCCTTGATCGATCCGAGCACGAATGTCATGGTGGCGAGATCGATGTTGTCGAAGAAAAACGCCAGCGATATGACGATAAACAACCATCGGTGATACCCGCAGATTGGAAGGCGCTCGAGACGTTGCGCTGCCATGATGCGGCCCATTTCAATCGATTGCATCTTCATACGACATTCTCCGTGTTGACACACTCCGTTGAATTCCTCAGTGCCGATGATCGGTACTGGCTGCATCAATGTCGGTCGCCAAAACTCACGTGGCGCGCTGGAAAATGTCGTAAGTGATCGAAGTTACGCCAAAATGAGGCACTCTCCGTGTCGCAAGTCGAAGACTATCGGGTCATGTCCTGCGATCGAAACGCTGGGGGTCGAAGGCTCCCGCGGGCAAGCCGGATACGCACGCGCCGCGCTCGAACGGATAGCGAAGATACGGCGCCTGTGGCAGACCGGGAGGGGAGTACTGTCCGTCCGCAAGAATGCGTTTTTTCGCGCTGAGGCTTTCTATTCGGCAGCGAATCGCCATGATCTGATTCGCAGCGCCCTGCTCTATTGGGGTGTGATCATTTTCCGGACGAAACTTTGCGAGCGCCTCGTTCTGATGTGCGATGACATGAGGCGTGTCCAGGCTGACAGTCGCCCGGCAACGCGCGATAACGCTGTAGTACTCGAGACTCGTGTTTTGTCCCTTGGGCGCTTTTAGCAGCGCCACGGGGCGATCGACTGCAATCACGATGTGCGGATTTTGTTGGATCAGTCGGGAGAATCGTCCGAATCGAGTGCAATGGATCAGGAACGCATCCCCCGTGAATGTAAAGCTCTGCGGCACAACATAGGGAAACGGGGCGTCGTTCACGACGGCACGGCAAATCAGTTCGTCTCGCAAGAATGCTTCGATGGCAGGCCAGTCGTGCCATGCCAGATCGGTCCGACGCATCGAGCTATCGAGGTAATCAGGTGTCATGTTTGATGTCTCATTTTGGCGATTTTTAGTCGCTATTCGTGTGCAATTCCCTGATCGACGTCCGCGACGCAATACGACGCAAACGACCGAGAGCGATATGCACCGACGCAAGTTGTTGTGATTTCCCGAGTCGCGGGTATGACTAGCGGACGACCACGTCGGCGTGCCCTGTCGAAGCGTTCATGAGTTGAGCGCGAAGGTGGCTTCGACTTCGACGGGAGCGTTGAACGGGAGGCTGGCAACGCCGATAGCAATGCGAGCGTGTGCCCCGGCTTCACCGAATAGTCGTGTTAGCAGCTCCGACGCCGCGTTCACGATGGACGGTGCGTCTGCAAATCCCTCCGACGTGGCAACAAATCCGCCGACGCGCAGCACACTCGCCACGCGGTCCAACTGTCCATCCGTGGCAACGTGCGCCCACCCGAGAACGTTCATGATGCAAAGTCTCGCAGCGTTACGCGCGTCGTCGGTGGACACGTCGGCAGGCACTTTGCCGGTCCAGACAGTTGCGCCGTCGCGCACTGGTAACTGTCCCGAGACGATCAGCGTGTTTTCGTAGAGCCTGAAGGGCTTGAAGGGCGCGGATGTTACTGAAAGGCGAGGCAGGACGAGGCCCGCTTCGGCGATGCGTTGGTAGACGCTCATATGATCTCCAGAAAAGCGCCGCGGCTGCGGCTGCCATTCAATTCTGGATGATGCCGAAAGCAGAAAATGTGGCGGTGACGCCGACGTTTGTCGCGCTTATGCCATTTGGCGTCAGGAACTCCCGGACTTGAAGAACTCGGTCGGCGTGCATCCGAGCGCCTTGCGGAACATAGCGCTGAACGCGCTCGTACTGTCGTAGCCAAGCGATGAAGCGATATCCGTGACCGAGCGTTGTGCGCTGAGCATCTGTACCGCCGCGAGCAGGCGGGCTTGCTGCCGCCATCGCGTGAAAGTCATGCCGGTTTGCTCGGGAAACAAGCGGATGATCGTGCGTTCGCTAGCGCCGACGATCTGGCTCCACGCCGCGACGGACGTCTCTTCCGCTGGGTTCGACAGAATCCACCGGCAGATGCGGGCAATGCGTTCGTCCGAGGGCATAGGGAGGTGCAGCGGTTCGATGCCTAGTGGTCTGATCTCGTAATACAGCAGATGCACGACGGCAGCATCTCTGCCATCCATCGCGTAATCGAGGGGCATTCGGGTGATCGAGTCGATAAGTTCGCGTAGCAGAGGCGATACCGACACCACGCAGCAATCGCTGGAGTGAAGGGGCGTATGGTCTGCGTCGAAATACAGCGTTCGCATTTCGATGGGGCCGACCGCTTGCATGCAGTGTCTCACTTGTGGCGGCACCCACACGGCGCGTAACGGCGGCACGACCCAGCTCCCTTTGGCCGTTGTTACGATGATGGAGCCTGAGCACGCATAGATCAATTGCCCCCGGACGTGCTCGTGGTAATCGATGAAGAACCGATCGGGCAGGTCGCGCGCCATCCCGCCAACAGGGCGTGCGATCCGTTGATAGTCGTCTCGATCCTCACTCTTTCCGAACATGGCGTGACCTCGGTATAGATTGACACCTGCTCGCGCGCCGTTGTGGCGCGGCTGTCTTAGATTCGCTTCTCGCGCCGACAGAATACGGCGGGAAATCAACTTCAATTCCGATGAGTGAGGCTAGCATGACGGTTTACCGTTCATTTGATCAAGAGGCACTAGATCGTCAATATAACGTTCGGGCGGGCATTCCCGATCATCTCGAGATCTTCTCTCGATGGGCTGTCACCAGTGAGACATTTCGCCGAGCAGCCACTGTTCATGAGGATGTGGCGTACGGCCCCGATGAGAAGCAGACCTACGACCTGTTTCCCGCGCGACGCAACGGAAGACCGACGTTGGTGTTTATTCATGGCGGTTACTGGCAATCGCTGGACAAGTCAGATTTCAGCGTGCTCGCCGGTCTCTATCAGGCTAACGACATCAACTTCGTGGTCGTGAACTACCGTTTGGCGCCCGCAGTTCGGATGGGGGATATCGTCGAGGACAACCGACAGGCTGTATTGCATCTGTATCGACATGCGGCGGAACTCGGGATCGATGGCGACGCGATCTATGTGTGCGGCAGCTCGGCTGGCGGTCATTTGAGCGCAGCATTGGCCGGTACCGACTGGCTTTCATATGGCGCGCCGGTCAATTTGATCAAAGGGGCATGTGCCATTAGTGGGCTCTACGATCTCGAGCCGATTCGCCTCTGCTATCTGAACGAAGCAGTACAGCTCAATGAACGAGAAGTTGCCGATTTCAGCCCGATCCAGCATCTTCCCCCCGTGCCGTTGCCTTACATTCTCAGTGTAGGTGGGGACGAGTCAGACGAGTTTCATCGGTTGCAAGCCCAGTTTCAGACGCTTCTGAATGGTCATGGTCTGGATGTCCAGATTGTGCGTCAGCGTGACGGTCACCACTTCGATGCAGTGGATCGTGTCGGCATTGAGGGGAGCGATCTGTCAAACGCGATACTCGCGATGATAAATAGTCGATAGCAGACATCATCGCGCTCGTGATGCATCCAGTATCGCTCCGTAACAGTCGCCGTTCGGGCCATTATTGGAGCGATACCTAATCTGTGTTGCGCGCTCGATGTCCGGCAGACCTACTATCCCGCGTCGATTTGGCGAAAAGCACTCATATCGAACACATCTCGAATCCGACGCCTACGTCCTTCCACCGAGCATAACGCTGCAACCTGCTTCAGTAGCAGGGCGTGGGCTTGATCGCGCTCCGCGATTCGCCATTCTTGTGCGATCTTTCCAGTCAACGAACGGGATTCGATGAGCGAGTACGCCAGATTAGACGGGGGGCCGGAGATAGCGCGTGTGCGAGAGCCATTTCGTAACTGAATGTCTATCCAGCAATGAAACGGTTCAAGAGCATCGTCTGAGACAACATCAATCTGGCGACTCCGATCGTGCCGCGAAGACGGACCAAAGCCTTGGGAGAAGTCGTCCATGGTGAGCGTGTCATTCTCGAGCGCCGTCTGCAACATGAACGGCGCACTCATGATAGCGCTTGTAGCGCTTTCGAACGGGCCGTAGCGATCAACCCCCGGGTAACGCGCATACAGGGGGTGAAGCGCGAGTGTCATTCGGCTGACGTCACTATCACCAAAACACATCTGACGTTTGCAGTCGATGAGCGTTTTGACCGGCAATTGATTGATTGCGCATCCCGGGAAAGGTTTGAACGTCACGTTGAGTATCTCGTCAATGGCCTGGCCGTCCCAATGCCAGTCGGGAATGTCGCCGACAAAGGCACGATAAAAGCCATTAGGTCCCTCGAGCGCATTGATAGCGCCACGCATGCCGCCTTGCGCAAGTAACGCGGCGACAACGCCTGCCCGACTCGCGTTGCCGACTTGAATAAGCCACTCCTGCGTGCCCTCCGCCCAGCATTGCGTCGTTCCGCCGCAGAACTGGCTTGCGATGGAGAGCGCTGCAGCGCATTGTGCGACGTTTAGTTTCAACACACGTGCAGCACCGGCAGCAGCCGCGAACGTGGCGAAAAGCGAGGTGCCGCGAAAGCCTCTTTGGCCGCTCTTAATCGCGACCGAACGCGCGACCAGCGGCGCCACATCATATGCACAAGCTAGTGCGGCGCACACATCTCCCGCGGTCGCATTGCCAGATTGGGCGAGTGCAATTACTGCGGGAATCGCGACGCATCCGATATGTCCGTTTATCTCTGCGTGGGTGTCATTCTGGCCTCGGGCGCTGATCAGCGCGGCGTTGCGAAAAGCGGCGTCAGCGGGCGAAAGTTCTTCCCCCGTACGCCAGCAGATGGCGTTACCGCTCATGGCATGGACCGCTTCCAATGAGTGACGAATGGGGTCCACAGTAGGCGCAGCGAAGGCGATGCTTAAATTGAATAGCAGGCAAGCCTGCAGCTTCTCATTGACGAGCTCCGTGAGCATGTCTGCATTGCGATTAGCGATGAACGCCGCGAGCCTTTCAACATAAGTTACCGGCATCCGATGTCTCCTTAGCGATTCAGTGTACGTATTTGCGCCTATTCAAATAAGCTCGAAATCTTAATATTGTTTGATCGATCATTCCGATCGCTTCCCACATCGACAATCTGCTCATGAGCCGCCTGAACCTGACCAATCTCGAGACTGTGTGCTGCATCGCGCGCGTGGGCACGTTTTCCGCGGCTGCAGAGCGACTCAACGCCTCCCAGCCCACGGTCACTGGGCGGGTGCGAGAGCTTGAACAGTCGCTCGGTATCCAGTTCTTCAGAAAGCGTGGGCGAAACATGGAACTGACGGAGGAAGGCCGTCAGTTCATCGAGCGTGTCGAGCCTCTCGTCATTCAACTTGAGGAGGCGGTCACGACGCACGCCGATGTGACCTCCGCGCGTGGCACGTTACGCCTCGGCATTGGTATCGTGACGATGACCTGGTTCGGTCGCGTGCTCGCACAACTGCGTCGTGATATGCCCCTGGTGCAATACGACATCGAGACAGACCTGAGCATGAACATGCTGCACAAACTGGAGTCCGGAAAGCTGGACCTTGCGGTGGTTGCTGGGCGCATCGAGCACCCGATGTTCGCCACCCGGTCGCTGGCGGCAGAGGAACTGCGCTGGCTCATGGGCGCAAGTGCAATGGAAGAGGGTTTCGACGAAGCGTGCGACCTGGCTGCAAAGCTGGATAGCAGGCCGCTCTGGTTCGTGTCTCGACCGTCGGAGTTTTTCCCGCGCTCGCTCGATACACTGAAAAAATGTGGCGCATCGCCGCTGCATGTGAATACATGCAGCAACATGATCAGCATGCTGAGGATGATTGAGGAGACTGGCGGCATTGGTCTCGTAGCAATGGCACTTGCAAAGCCGCTGCTCGATGCGGGACGGGTAATCGATCTGTCGCCACAATTGCCGCCGGAGTGTTATGACCTGACGCTTGTGTATCGTACCGATGAGCGACAGTCCATCATTCAGCGAGTGGTGGAGCGCATAGTCGAACACGACAAGTTGCACCGTTCTATACGTGTAGCGTGAACGCTATTCGTCGGTGACGCCGTTTCTTAGCACGCCAATTCTCGAAATTTCAATTTCCACGATATCACCCGGCTCCAGCCAGCGCTGAGGCGTTCGGCGCGCGCCGATGCCAGCGGGAGTGCCCGTCGCAATCACGTCGCCACAGGCGAGCGGTGTGAATGTGGACGCGTAGGCGATCAGAGACGTAACAGGATGAATGAGATCGGAAAGGGGAGCGCTTTGCATCACTTCGCCATTGACCCGGGTATACAGCACGCACTGAGCGGGATCGGCGAGTTCGTCGGAAGTGACAACCCACGGGCCCAGCGATCCGGTGGCGTAGAAATTCTTGCCCGCTTCAATTGACTGCTTCTGGAAATCCCGCACGCTGCCGTCGTCGAAGCACGTATAACCGGCAATGTGCTGCCCGGCTTTGCTCGCATCGATGTAACGTCCGGGCTTGCCGATCACGACCGCCAGTTCACCCTCGAAGTCGAGTTGTTTCGACACACGTGGGCGAATCAGCGGCGCTTCAGGTGCGACGAGAGAATCGCAAAAGCGGCTAAAAAAAACCGGGGCCGCGGGCTCCTTCATGCCGATCTCACGAGCATGCGCGGCGTAATTCCCACCGACCGCAAGCAGCTTTCGAGGTCGGACGGGAATTCGCCAATTGATGGTTTTGGAACGCAACGTCGCGGTCGAGCTCACCAGGGCGTCGGCAATGTGGCCGATCGCTTCCGCTGCGATCACGTCGTCGAGGGTTGCGAATCGTCCGTGAGTCGCCTGCTGTCCGTCGATGATATCGAAGCCTTGTTCGTTGCGTGCGACAAGGGCACCCCATGTGAGCTGGTCGTCACGCATGAAAGATAGCAGTTTCACCGGCATATCTCCCTAGAATCGATGCCGCATACCCACGCTCACGCCAGCTTCAGTGCGCGAGGACGATGGGGCGTTGAGGGTGATCTGAGCGATTGCGTCGCGTGCCCCGCCAATTTCGTACGCTGCTGCGACATAAACATCCGTGCGCTTGGAAAGGAAGTAGTCATTCGCGATGCCAATCTGCCACCAGTGTGGTGACGTGTGTGTCGCGCCGCTCTGAAATTGACCAGAAGAATACGTAACCATTAGGCCCGTGTAATTTGCCGGAGTTATCTGATAGGTCAGATTAAGCTCTGCGACGTCAAGCGAAAGACTGCCATTGCCATTCATGTTGGTCGTGCTCGCGTGCGTCATGACGTCGTCGCTGAGCAGTGTGCGTGAAACGACAGCACCGACGCTCCATCGATCGAGCGTGTAGAGCATCGCAATCATGCCGGTCTTTTGAATGCCCACCACGAGTGCCGCTGCGGATGGTGAGGTGCCCGACAACGTCGAATCAACTTGTCTCACCCACAACGGCAGCGCGGTCTGATAGTCACCGACTACGGCGCCGTTCGCATTGGAAGCCGAATCAGGACGGCTGATTTGCGCATAACCGGCAGAGATCGTGAGGTCGTTGCTGACATATCGAATGGCGCTCCCCCACTCACGGTTGTTCGAGAAGCCGGTGCCGGCAGAACCGGAGGCTTGGTTGCTGAAGGCATATTGCAGCTTGTATGTGAAGCCGCCGAAGTTCGGGCTTTCGTAATCGATCGCGTTGTTAAAGCGCGTGGTTCCGGCGAGCAGATCGAGGTCGAGCGGGTGCGCCATCAGTGAGGTACCCCAGCGTAGTGCCGATGTGAGAAATCCACCGTACAGCGCGAGCGGTGTGTACTGCCGGCCGAAAAGCAGCGTGCCGTACGTGTTGTTGAGCACGCCGATATAGGCTTGCCGACCGAACATGCGACCATTCTGCAAGGCCGCCCCGTTTGCCGAATTGAACCCGTTTTCCAGCACCCCAAGCGCACGCCATCCATCGCCGATATCCTCGGTAAAGCGAATGCCCCAACGCGCACCCGACAACTTTCCTGACGTCACTTCCCAATTACTGCTGCCATACTGATTACTGGACCAGGTGATGCCGGTATCAATGAGGCCGTATAGCGTGACGTTCGATTGCGCGTAAGAAGTGCTCGCGCATGCAACCCCGAGCGCAAACGCACATAGGCGTGGCACCTTATTCATAGTGTCTCCAGTCGTTTTCTTTTAGCTTCTTTGTCGCGCGTAGCGGGGGATTGAGCGGTCAGCGACGCTCATGCAGGGTCTGCGCAGGAATGAGCAGAAGAACTATGAGCACGGCGGTCATGACGACTGCCGCAACCAGGTACAGGCCGCCCACGAGGCTGCCCGTATGCTGCTTGATATGCCCGATCGCCATGGGCGCAAGTGAGCCGATGAGCTGGCCAAGCGCACTAATGAGTGCCAATCCACCTGCGGCTGCCGTGCCGGAAAGGTAGGCGAGCGGAATCGTGAAAAAGAGTGCCGCGATTCCGAGAAAACCGATTGTCATCAGGGTGAATGTGACGATAGTCAATGCCAGGTCGTGCATGACAAAGGTTTGCGCGACCAGCGACAACGCCGCCAACGTTCCGCAAGCCGCCCAATGCCAACGTCGTTCGAGGCGCATGTCCGAGCTGCGGCAGATCAGCAGCATACAGACAGCCCCGATCATGTACGGGATCATCGAATACAAGCCGACGTCGACCGTGTTGACGCCTCCCGCTTGCTTGATAATGGAAGGGCTCCAATAAGTGATGACGTTCGCAACCCAGGGAACTGCCATATATACGAGCGCAGCGATGTACAGGCGCGGCGTCCTGAGTGCTGCACTGAAATGATGCGAGGCGAGATCTTTGCCCTTGGCATTGCGCTCGGATGCCAGTGCGTCGGCAATCAGGGCTTTCTCTGCGCCGGTCAGCCAGCGCGCGTCCTCCGGGCGCTCGGTAAGAAAAAAGTAGAGCAGCGCGCCTGCGATGATCGATGGGACGCCTTCAATCACGAACAACCAACGCCACGCCTGCATGCCACCGACGTCGTTCATCGCGTGCAGAATCCAGCCAGATAACGGACCACCGATGAAGCCCGCAACGGGAACTGCTAGCGCAAACATGCCGATCACTCGAGCTCGGCGTCTTGACGGATACCACCGAGTGAAGAACAGTAATGCTCCCGGGAAGAAACCTGCCTCCGCGGCGCCGAGGGCAAGGCGTGCCACGTACAGATGTGAAGGCGTCTGGACGGCAAATGTAAGTGTCGAGACGATTCCCCAGAGGATCATGATGCGCGACAGCGTCTTGCGCGCTCCGATGCGAACCATCAGCAGATTGCTGGGGACCTCGAACAACACATAGCTGAAGAAAAGGAGGCCCACAGCGAAGCCATACTGCTGGTCACTCAAGCCGATGTCCTGGCGCATTTGCAAATGCGCGAAGCTGATGTTGACTCTATCAATGTAGGACAATACGAAACAGCCGAACAACACGGCCGCGATACGCAGATCGATCTTGCGGAAAGCGCGAGATTCGATGTTGCCGGTATCGGTGGTGACGGATGAGATTACCGAGCTCATGGGGGTGTCTCCTGTGATGCGCTGCGGCGCATTCTGTATTGTCTGTGTCGGTCACGTTGTCTCGACGGTCGCCGTCCAGCGCAATTCCCGTCGGTGTTCGGTTGATGCGAAAGGGGTCGCGCGATGCATCGTTATGCTGTTGTCCCACATCAGCAGATCGTTCGCATGCCATGCGTAGCTCAACATGAAATCGGGCTGTGTCGCATGGGTGGTCAATTCATCGATCAGTGCGCGCCCTTCTTCCTCAGGCCATCCGACGATATGCGAAGCGCTCGACGAGAGATACAACGAGGATCGCCCACTCTGCGCATGACGACGTACGAGCGCGTGTCTGGCCGGGGGGGCCTGTCGACGCTCTTCTTCCGTGAACTGGGTGAAGCCGCATTTGGCCCGTTGCACGAACACGCTATGCTCGACTTCGAGCGACGCCAGTTTCTGCTGACGCGCCGCAGATAGCGCATCCCATGCCGCGCGCATGTCGGTGTATTCGGTGGGAGGAGGGGCGGGCGGCAAAACGCGCGCGGACAAGAGAGTTACGCGTGCCGGGCGCGCAAGAAACGACAGGTCCGCGTGCCAGAGCAGGTTCGAGTCGCCGTAAGCAGGCTTCGTCGCGCCACTCAAGTTGCCAGTGACGTCGACATTGCCGACGTCGTTCAGCCGTCGATCGACGAGTCGCCTGCGCGATGCGTCGAGGATCGAATGGTGAATGGGGCCAAAGCGATCCGCGAGCGCCAGCTGAACCTCATCTTCGAGCGGCAAATCGCGAATGCCGACTACTGCATATCGAGCGAGTGTTTGACTGAGAAGCGTGAATGTGGTGTCCGACGTAATCTCGTCGACGCGCAAGCCGCTGATCACCGCACCGAACTGGCGCTCGGGATGACCTATAGGTTCGATCATCATTTGTAGTCTCCGTGTTCTGTTTATATTTGTTTGCGAACACCGCGGCGGGCGATGTTCGATATGACAGAACGGAGTGTAAAAAGCGGACCTTGGCGCGAACAAGTGGGATTTTTCGATCCGCTTCTATTGGCGTTTCTTATGGCTTGGTTGCGCGAGTCAATTGATGTAACAGCGAAACGGCACTTGCCAGAAGTGTGCGTTCCTCCTCGCTGGTTTTCGATAAGATCTGCTGAGCCAACCACTCCGTTCGCGCAGTCCTGTCCCTCGCGAGTTGTTCCCGTCCAGCCGGAGTCATGTGCACGAGGTAGGCACGACGATCCTCGGCGTCCCGGACGAGGTGTAAGACCCCTTGATCCACTAGTCTCCCTACGATCAAGCGCATGGTCTGATGCGTAACGCCCCGGCCGATCGCGAGTTTTGCAACACTTGTCGGCCCTGTTCGCTCGAGAAAAGCGAGGGTTTCATTCTGTGCGTTCCATGTCGTCCCGCTATGTTCGCGCACGGCCCGCACGAGACGACCGACAACGTCACGGATTGACTCCGCCAAGACGGTTGCTTCGCTGCAGGCGCTGCACGACGCCTTAGGATGGGATCTGGTCACTTCGACAGGCCTCACTTGTTTTGAAGTTGGGCGAGGACAGCTGCCAGCGTGTTAACACCCCAATGCTCCGCGTATCGGCCGTCGCGAATACGAACGATGTCAATGACGTCGATCGATATCATCCGATCGGTGGGCTCAATGCCGAGCAACGGTCCTGTATGACGACCCGAGATGGTCTTTCGTGTCGTGACCTTATCGCCCTCACATAGCTGATCGAGAATTCGGACCTGCATATCCGAGAGTGCCGGACGCAATACGGTATCAAACGTCCTCCACATTGTTTCCGCTCCGCGAAGCGAAGCGTCGGGGGCGGACCAATTGACAAAATCAGGTGACATCAAGGCGTCAAACGATTCGCGATTGCCGTCCTGGATCACTTCGCGGTTGAATCGCGTCACGACTTGCTTCAAGTTGTTGGTGTCCATGTTCGAGGTCTATATGGAGTATGTGTGTAAGTATTATATACAGTAAGGCTGTGTATTTTTTGTGATGCGCAGGTTTGACATGTGGGGACGTTCTGACTCTTGACCGTGGGACAATATGGGTACCACAGAATTGCCAGCTAGGATCCTCGCAACGCCCTAGGTGCCCAGCCCTGTCTAAGCGTTCTTGCGGCACGAGCGAAATGGCGATGAGCGTCAAGAGCGCTGTGCCCGTTGCATGCAACGCCGAGTTAAACGCCCGTGGTGTAGATGAGCCATGTCAGAGTGGGGGGGCGATGCGGTGCCTTCGCGCATCTTTCAGGCACAATTGACGCTGGTCGGCATCTCCGCGCACTTCAATGTCATCTATATCACCCGATACGGTTACTAGTTTCGATCTATCCGCTGAGCGCAAGCTCCTGCTGTCTGCGCGTCGCCTTTTCTGCAGGGAGGGAATTCACGCGACGGGCATCTCCCGTTTGCTCGATGAGGCGCGTGTTGCCAGACGCACCCTGTACCTAACTTATGGTTCAAAAGAGAATTTGCTCCGGGCCGTCTTCGAGTTGGAGGCGAGCATGTGGTATCGGTGGTTCGACGAAAAGTTACCGAAATGCTCCATTGCCCCCCTCGGTCAGTTATTGACGCTTTTTGACCTTCTGAAGGAATGGTTTGGAAGAGACGATTTTTACGGCTGCATCTTCTTGAACGCTGTGGCGGAGCACGATAAGGAGAGCGGCTGGGTTCGTACCTTTGCTCTTGATCACAGGAGAAACGTGGACCGCCGGGTCATCGCATTGCTCCAATCCGCTGGCGCGCCTTCGCCCGAGCGCCTGACCGACAAGATCGCGATGGTCATCGACGGCGCCATCATCGCAGCGATGGTCACCGGAGATGCCTCTGTCGCAGACCTGGCCCGCGAGACTACTGCCGACCTGCTCACCGCTGCAGGACTACAACTGCCCATTTAGTCCGTTTGCCTCGCCAACTTCGCGCCGCCCCTCGCGGCGGCCGCTGAGGAACTCCGCTTATCGGTGTGGCCCCATGTCAGCGCGAGCAGTAATTGCCGGGGCGCTGTCTCCCGGCGTGCTGTCAAACAGGCAGCAATCTGTCGCTATTGGACATCGAATATTGCTTCGGCACCCTCCAGGCACACTATCCCACCGGAACTAACGGGTAGCTCCCGTCCAAGCCCTCGCTTAACGCGCACCAATAGGCCGCATTGTCGGCCCTCTTTTGGCACACCTCCGATGCGGTAAGCCCCATTCCCGGGCGTCGAGCAAGCTCTCGCACGCGTTGACAGGCCGTTTTGACTGATTTCATCGTTGGCACATTTTTTGCGTAGACTGATTGGTCTACCTCAGCCACCTATGGAGAAGCTCATGAGTCTGTTCCGGGTTAAAGCGCATGCTGATTCCAGCATTTTGAGCGACGGTGAAAGCGCATCGCCAGCCGATACGCCTTTTCACCTCCAGTCACGCCGCTCCTTTCTAGCAGGCTGCGGCTGCTCTGCACTCTATCTTTCCCCTGTCGGTGCAGCGCTGTTGGCTTCGGAGTCACGTGCTGAAGCGCGCGCAGGCGGAGAGCGGCTGAGAATCGGGCACCTGCCGGCAGGCTGTGTTTCACACGTTCTTCTGGCGAAGAAGCGGGGGTTATTTGCGAAGGCAGGTTTGAATGTCGAACTGACCCAGTTCAATGGGCCCTCGGAAAACCTGCAGGCATTGCTAAGCGAGTCTCTGGACGCCATGCACAACCCCTGGACGACGACTATGGCCGCGTACGGCGAAGGAAGTCGAGAACTTCGCATTATTGGAGGGTCCGGGCAGGCGGGCATCGAGTTGGTCGCCCGTAAGGGCAGCGTCAAAAATGTGGCTGAGTTTATCGACGCAGCAGGAAAGGGGCTCAGAGTCGGCACGCTCCGGCTCGATACGCTCGAGCTTGTCGGGTACGGCACCATGGCAAAGCATGGCAAATCCTACGACGACTACAAGATGACCTTCTTCCCCAGCATGGTTGGGATGGGGGAGGGTATCGCAAACGGTTCTATCGATGTTTGTACGCTTGCCCAGCCATATGCACAGAGCGTTGTTGCGAAGAATGGCGCCACGTACCTGACAGATTCGAATTCAGTGTGGGGCCCGCATGCGCCGGACTGTGTGATCAATACGACCACAAAGTCATTGAGCGCTAAGCAGGCCGTACTGAAAACGTACATGGCGATCTTGAAAGACGCAGCCGCCTCGATGGCGGCCGATTACGACGCAGCAGTCGCCGAGTTGGAACCCATCTATTCCGCGCCTAAGGCGATTCTGTACGAGGCCCTGCGGCGCCAGTCGCCCAATCCAGTCATTCAAGCCAGCGGCGTCAATGGCATTCGCAGCGGTATGAAGTACTTGATTGCCCTGGGTTACTTCAAGGACAACTTCGCTGACGCTGTTATGGACCTGAGGTTGCAGCCCGCTGCATAACTATGTCTGCCCCCGCTCCAAGCCCTCAGAACTCTCCTATCGAACAATGAACGCTTCAACCTTTGACGTCATTATTGTCGGAACGCGTGCCGCAGGCGCTTCCCTGGCAATCAATTTGGTCCGCAAAGGGCTTCGTGTGCTAGCCGTCGACCGGGCTCGTTTTCCTTCCGATACGCTTTCCACGCATGTGATCTACCCCAATACTTTGGCGCGACTTGAAGCACTTGGGGTGCTCGACGAGATTGAGGCGCATCGGCCGCCGCCACTGTATACGGCCTGGCACCACCAGGGACGCGCGGTAGTCGCCCCCCATGCGCCGGTGAATGGACGTGACTGGGCGTTGTGCGTGCGACGCATCACTTTGGACGCCATCCTGGTGAACAAGGCTCGGTCACTGGGATGCGTCGTCCTGGAGGGGATGCAGGTGGTTTCTCTGTTGGGCTCTGGTACGTCGACAGACCCCGTCACCGGCATTGTGTGCCAAGGCCCGGATGGAGAGGAGCGATTCAGTGCGCCGCTAGTTGTGGGGGCCGACGGCGTGAACTCCACGATGGCTCGATGCCTTGGTCTCGAGCGGAAAAAGGTGATGCCAAGCGAGACGATGCTCTACTTTGCTTACTGGAAGGGAGCCAAGTCGCGCAACACTCAGGACTTTTTCTTCGCCCCTCCTTGGATCTGCGCGCACTTCCCTGCGGACGACGATCACCATGTCGTCACCATGAATGGTCCGGTCAACCTGCGTAACAGCATCAGCGACATGGAGGCGTTCTATCTGGAGCGCATTCAGTCCATTCCCGCTTTGTGGGCCCGGCTGGAAGGCGCGACAAAAGTCAGCCGCGTACTTGGCTCGACAAAGCTCGAAGGTTTCTATAGGCAGCACACAGGAGCCGGCTGGGCATTGGTCGGCGACGCGGCGCATTTTAAACATCCCGCCGGCGCACAGGGCATATGCGACGCTTTGCATGCGTCAGAAGCGCTGTCAACGTTCATCGTCAACGGCGATTGGCCCACGGCTTATCCTGAATGGCGCGAGCGCGAGAGTCGAGAAATCTACGCCTTCTGCAAACATCTTGCCGAGGTGCCGACAGACTCCACTGTGAGCGGGCTCATGGATTGCCTTATCCATGACGCCCCACTTGCCAAGCGCATGGTCGACATCTGGGCGCGCGCCTCCAGCCCATGGAAAGAGGTGATTCCCCATGTTCCAGGCATGGCCGAAATCACCGGGCATTCGGTCGATGAGGTGCTCGCACCGTTTGACAACGACGTGACGCCAACCGGAGAGACCGTGTGAGCGCCCGCGAATCGACAAATGCCGCCAATGCAATCGCCCTGAAGCGCATTCGTGCATGCGCTCCAATCCTGAAAGAAGTCGTTCTTGCAAGCGACGTCATTGGCTTCGAAGGTCGAAGCCTTGGACATGCCGGGCCGCCGCTGGACCCAGGGCAGGTGCCCGCGCCAACGCTGCTTCACGCTTTGATGGGCGCGGTGCAGCACGAGGGGTGGGCAAGCAACCCAATCGACGCGAAGCGTCTCATTCTTGAGGGAGAGATCAGGCTCCACGCCAACCACTCGTTAGGTGTCGTCTCTCCCATGGCGGGGGTCGTTAGGCCGAGTCAGCGGTTGTTTCGGGTCGTGGACGAGGCGAGTGGCGCATGCAGTTTTGCGACGCTTGCGGAAAAAGGACAGCGCGTGCTGCGGTTCGGCGCCTATGGTACGGACGTCGCGCAAGGGCTGCGTTTCGTAGAAACAACGATTGCCGATGCGATTGCGCAAGCGCTCCCCCCTGATGGTTTGCCCATGCTGCCGTTGCTTGAGCGCGCAGTTGAGCTTGGAGACGACGTTCATCAACGCAATATTGCCGGCATGTTGTCCTTCTTGTCGGCGTTGGCCCCATCGTTGCCGATGGATGTACGCGATTGGCTCATCAGCCATCCGCAACACTTCCTGAATTACGCGATGGCCGCTGCCAAGCTGTGCCTTGACGCAGCAGTCGGGGTCTCCGGATCGAGCATCGTTACCGCAATCAGCCGCAATGGCTCAGACTGCGGCATTCAGATCGCAGGCCTTCCTGGGCGGTGGTTCAAGGCGCCGGCAGTCTTGCCCAGAGGTGCATGGTTCCCCGGGTTCTCCGAGGTCGACGCGCACGCTGACCTCGGAGACAGCGCAATCATGGAGGCCTTTGGTCTGGGAGGGTGCATCGCCCACACGTCTCCGGAGATTGCGCGAGCGATGGATAGAAGCTGGGAGGAAGCAACAGCCTGCGGGAACGCCATGCAACGACTGTTTGCTGGTCACCATTCCTGGCGCGCACCGGCGCTATCCGGAGCGCCGGCTCTAGGGCTGGGCCTTGATGCTTACGCCGTTCTCGAACGAGCCACCGGCGTCCGCATTCATACCGGCGTTGCGCATCGCAACGGGATCTCTGGCTGGATTGGCATTGGCGTCGCCGAGGCCCCCGTTGCCTGTTTTGCTTCAGCCGTGAATGCGCTTGGTGAGGTCACATCTGAACGGGAGCGGCCATGAACTCAGTGCATGCGATAGACGCGGCAAAAACGCCATCCATCGAAGATACCCGCAATGCCTCGCTTGCAGAGCCATCTCATGCATTGCCGGCGCAGAGCGACGAGTTGCCTGGCATCCGCGTTCCAGGGGCATCTGAAAAGACCGTAAAGCGGAAGCAAGGATTATCGAAAGATGCCCTCTGCAATCTCGGCTGGTTCGTGCTTGCCTGGCTAATTATTGTGGCGCTCTGGGAAATCTGCGCGGCAACCGGACTACTAAATCCGCACATCCTTCCGCCCCCAAGCGAAACGCTTCCCTATCTCTTCAGCGGATCGGCGTCGGTAGGGTTCGGCGTTCAGAAATCGAGTCTTTTTGAGTCTAGCCTAATCACCATGGCACGCATATTTGGCGGACTCCTGCTTGGTATCTTGCTAGCCATGGTGGTCTCGATACTGGTCATAGAAGTGCGCGTGGTCAGGCGCCTCGTCATGCCGATCGTCCAGACACTGGCCCCTGTCGCGCCTGTGGCTTGGATCCCATTTGCTATTGCCATCGTGGGGGTGGGCGTTCCCGCGGCGATATTTGTCGTGGTCATGGCGATCTTCAGCTCCGTCACCATTTCGGCTGTGGCCGCGTTCGATGGGGTGCCTCAGGAATACATCAAGGTTGCTCAGACGCTGGGCACTTCCAGGCAGCGACTATGGAGGCATGTCTTGCTGCCCGCCGCAGCCCCCAGCATCCTCACCATGCTTCGAATGAGTCTGTTTGGTGCCTGGATGGCGGTGCTTGCCGGTGAAATGGCAGGCATCAATTCCGGCCTGGGCTATCTGGTCATTACGGGCCAGCAGATGTTCAACATGAAGTTGGTGATGGTCGGTGTATTAACCATTGGCCTCCTGGGGTTCGCAATGGACCGTTTAATGCTCTGGATGCAGGGGCACATTATTTGGTGGCAAAGAAATGGCTGAAGTCACTACATCAGGCGTGAAAGGAAGCATCGTCATAGACCACGCTACGAAGCGATGGCGTGATCGGATGGCCGTCGAAAACATCTCGCTGAAGTTACCGGCCGGATCGTTTACCGCCTTCATTGGGCCGTCCGGCTGCGGGAAAAGCACCATTCTCAATATGGTGGCTGGCCTCGAACAGCCGAGTGATGGCTACGTGTTTGTTTCCGGTCGCCAAGTCGCAGGCCCTACCACAGACACAGCGCTGTTGTTTCAGACGTACAACCTTTTCCCCTGGATGACTGCATTGGGGAACGTGGCCTTTGCGCTGGAGAATCGTGGCCTCCCGAAGGAAGACGCCCGGAAAAGCGCCATGACGCTACTCGAGCGCGTCGGCCTCGGACGATTCGCAAACTGCACGCCATCTGAACTTTCGGGGGGCATGAAACAGCGAGTGGCGCTCGTACGAGCTTTCTCGACAGAACCTTCAGTCCTTCTGTTGGACGAGCCTTTCGGCGCTCTGGATATTCAGACGCGTCGGATGATGCACAGCTATCTTCTTGCGACATGGCGTGATACTCATGCGACAGTCTTGATGGTGACGCACGACCTTTCTGAAGCCCTGGCATTGGCGGACCGGGTGGTTCTAATGAGCGGCACGCCAGGGCGAATTACGGAAATCGTGACGATTCCCGATGCCTTTCCACGAGATATCTCGTCGAATGAATTCCAGGTGTTGCGAGATCGGCTGGATAACCACCTGTCGAGCTCTGCTTCGTTGTCTGAATTCAACGCCTGAACGCGCCACCTTCTTGCCAATCATTCCACGCCTTGCGGCACTTACATATGGTCACTGCGAAAATGATCTCAATTTCATTCACCACGCCTGCGGATGGCGTTTTCACGGTGCAAGCCAAGCCAGGCCAGAGCCTGATGAGCATCTCGCTGGCGAATGGCATTCCTGGAATCCTGGGCGATTGCGGCGGATCCGCCGCATGCGGCACTTGCCACATTCGTGTATCGGAAACGGCCTGGGGCCTAGTGGGTGCGCCGACACCGGGGGAGGACGCGCTGCTTTCGAGCTTGACCAACCGGCATCCCCGCAGCCGCCTGGCTTGCCAGGTCACTGTCGACGAGTCCATGCAGGGCTTGCGCGTCGAAGTTGCCGAGCAGGAATACTGACCTTCTTCTGGCGCGAACTGCGCGGAGGTGTGGGCCATTTTAAAAACATCGGACGAAACATCGCCTTCTTTCAGGCACGGAAGGAAGTGCAACCGACAACTACCAGTTCTGTACCCATACATGATTAAGCACATCTACTGTCCCCAAG
This sequence comes from Pandoraea anhela, assembly GCF_902459655.1. Lineage (GTDB taxonomy): Bacteria > Pseudomonadota > Gammaproteobacteria > Burkholderiales > Burkholderiaceae > Pandoraea > Pandoraea anhela. The sequence goes on along the minus strand of NZ_CABPSB010000025.1, from coordinate 31,847 downwards.
CTGCTCCACCGCCGAAGTCCTCGCGCTATGCCCACGCAACCGAGTACCAGCAGACGCTTTACATCACGGGGCAGTTGCCCATTGACCCAGACGCACCCGACAACCCGCTGCCGCTCCGTATTCGGGAACAGACCGAACTCGTATTTCGTAACCTGCAACTGATCGCAACGGCCGCCGGCTATTCACTTAGCCACACGCTTTTTGTCCGTGCTTACCTTCTTGAGTTCGAGCGCGATTTCGAAGGCTTCAACGACATCTATTTTCGGTACTACGCGAACCCCGCTGCGCTTCCCGGAAGAACGACTGTCGGCGTTGCACGACTCGGAAGGGGAGCCCTCGTCGAGGTCGATCTGATTGTCGCGAGGTCGTCATGACACTGCAATCCGTTGTCGTTATAGGCGCTGGCCATGCTGGCGTCACATGCGCCGCAACGTTACGCCGGCTTGGATACACAGGAACGCTCACTTTACTTGACGCTCAACCCGAGACGCCATATCAACGCCCACAGCTCTCAAAGGCAATGTTGGTGGGCGCAGAGGAACCAACACTGCTTCCGTTGCGTCCTCCAGCGTTCTTTGACGGGAACTCCTTGACTTGGTGCCCAGGCGACCCCGCCATCCACATTGATGTGCGCGCACGCCGGGTCCATTTGGCATCCGGGAAAGTGCTCGGCTACGGCAAACTCGTAATGGCGACCGGTTCGCAACCGAGAAAATGGACGTCTGGTGCGGGGTGCAGTAGCTACTCAGCCCTAAGTTTATCTACCGCGAGTGACAGCCGCGCGCTTAGAGGCGCCTTGCAGAATGCCGCACATCTCACTGTCGTGGGGGGCGGCTTCATTGGGTTGGAGGTCGCCGCCGCAGCGAGATCCCTGGGGGTCTCCGTTTCGGTTATCGAGCGGTCGCATCGGATACTGAGCCGAGTTGCTTCTCCTGCCTTCGCTGAGCGCGTGGCAACACTGCATCGAGAGAACGGCGTTGACATCCGTTGCAACGCCGAAGTCGTCTCCATAACTAGCATTCCGGCCCCCAAGAATCCTCTCCGCGCGACTATGCGCCTCAGCTGCGGAGAGGAATGTGTCACGGATGTATGTCTCGCCGGTATTGGATCTGTCGCTCGGGATTCGCTCGCGAAAGACGCTGGTCTAGTGTGCGAGGATGGGATTGTCGTCGACTCCCGGCAAGTTAGTTCGGAACCCGACATTCTTGCGATAGGTGACTGCGCTCGCAGCTTCAGCGCGCGGTACCAACGATATACCCGATGGGAATCGGTGCAGGCAGCGCAGGAGCAAGCTCGCATTGCCGCAATGACGCTTTGCTGTCACCCGATTCCTGCCCCCGAAGCTCCCTGGTTTTGGTCGGATCAATTCGGCATCAAGATGCAAATGGCAGGGTGGCTTCCAGCCGCAGTCGCCGCACCTCAAAGATGCACAGTGACGTCGGACTCGTTTAGTCTCAAGCATTTTGATGGACAAAAGCTCCTGGCTGTCGAGTCATGGAACGACGTCAGCGGCCATATGGACGCCCGGATGATCTTGACGCGGGACGGTGCAGTGTAGTGGGCAGCTAGGGCATAGGCTTGCCGTCCGCGATAAACGCCATCAAGTCGTGCCATCACTTAATTAGAAAGCCCAACCGGTGTTACGCTTTTTACGCAAAATCGGCTTGCGGAGCTACACTTATGACTGCATTGAATATAATCACAATTGCGGTTTTCGCCCAAAGGCTAGCGGCGAGTTTTGATACAAAACGCCCGATCGCAATGCCAACCGAATCTGCCCTAGCATCGTCGGTTAGTGGGCAGAGCGACTGAGTAACTGGTTGCGTAGCGACTGTAGCTTTGGTCGAGTACCAGCGCCGCAGCATTGCATTTGAACCCAGCGGAAAACGAACGACGTTGTTTGGTCATCGGACACCTATTCATGGAGAACATTTTCGCCAAAATGGGTATCCGGGGGGGGCACCACAGACTTCAGTGTTGCCGATACTTCTGATGCTGGGAGCGCTGTGCGCGGCATACGATATGCGACGAACGAAGAACTGAGGCGACGACCGGAAAACAAAGTCGGACTTCGGATATTGGGGGGCTTCATCGGCGAATCGGCGCTAGCGTCTCCTTCCAAACTTAGGAGCAGCATAGACATGATGGGAGAAATCCGTCAGGCATCCATTGGTACGTGCCCCGGTTCGGTCGAACTTAACCGTTCAACTCCTGCCTGTTGTCTAGCAGGAAAGCCAGCTCTTTTTTGACAGCTTCCAAGGTTTGGGCTCGCGGCGGTATTAGCGGCAATCTCACCTCTCCAACAGGGTCTCCGATCAATCCAAACGCCGCTTTCACTGGACCTGGGTTAGGTTCTCTGAATAGAGCGTGGAGTGCGGGAACCAGTCGGCTGTGTTCGGCCGATGCTCGGCCGACTTCTCCATTGCTTGCCAAGCGGTGGATGTCGTTCCAAAATCGTGGCAACAAGCCGGCGGAACTAAGGATGCCACCGGTCGCGCCGAGTAGTACATGATGGACGTACAACAGATCGTCTCCGCTCATCACCGCTACGTCATTCTTCGCCATTTGAACTGTCTGCGCGAATAGGCCCAGATCGGGATTGCACGCTTTCATCCCTATAATGCAGCCATCGTCGCTGCCCATGGCTGCCACTGTCGCCGGTGGCGTCGCGTAACGCGTGCGTGCAGGAATGTCGTATAGCAGCAGCGGCACCCCCACAATTTGACGATATTTTCGAAAGTAGGCACGAACACCCTGGTCTGTCGGCGTCACATAGTAAGGCGTCACCAAAAGAAGCCCCGCCGCCCCGACTTCGACGAAGCGGCGCCCGTTAGACAGTGCCTCGTCGTATCCCGGCGAAAGTATTCCGGGGATGACGGGCACCCGGCCGCGCGCCGCTTCGACCGTGGTAGCGACGACGCGTACCCGGTCCTCCGGTGAAAGTGCTGTGTATTCCCCTGAACCGCCCACGGGAACCAGTCCCGCCACGCCCTCGTCGATCAATGTCGCGACCAACACCGACAGGCGCTCGAGGTCGATCTCGCCAGCGGCATTCATCGGCGTCGGCAGCGCAGGGAACATGCCCTTAAGGTCACGTTGATGTAACGTCATCTTCGTTCTCTTTGTTTGGTGTCGGGTTATAGCAACTTACCTGGATTCATACGTCCGCTCGAATCCAACGCGTGCTTGACAGCACGCATCAGATCTAGCTCCACGTCGCTCTTGTAATGTATGAGCTCGTCGCGGTGGGCTCGCCCGATGCCGTGCTCGGCGCTGATACTGCCACCAAACTCGACAGCTGCGTCGTTGACGATGCGGCCGATCGCGTCAATTTGTGCTCGCTGGTCAGTCACACGCTCCCACGCGTCATGCGGAAAGAGTACGATGAAATGTATGTTGCCGTCCCCCACATGACCTACGTACAAGTAGCGTGCGTCGCAAGTCAGACCCGATGCGTCAAGCCGCCTTTCTGTCTCGCGCAGGCATTGCGCGATGCGCGATATCGGCAGGGAAATGTCGTGGGTTACGCTGACGCCGAAGTGTTGGTTGGCTTCCGAGACGGCGTGGCGAAGGTGCCATAACGCCTGCCGCTGGGTCTCGCTGACAGGTAGTGCGGCATCTTGTGCGACTCCGTCCTCAAGTGCTTCGCCAATAACGGACTCGAGTAAGGTCTGCAAGGGCGCATCGTGTGGGCCTGCCGTCAACTCCACCATCAGTACCCAGGCCGACTTGCTGTCGAGTGGGTCACGTGTATCAGGCACAGTCGCGTAGACAACATCCAATTGGCTGCGCGACATTAGCTCGAAGGACGTCAGGGCTTCTCCAGCGGCGGCGCGGCACCGACCGAGCAAATTCACAGCTGCCTCGGGAGAATTCAAAGCTACCCACGCGAGCGCGTGCGCATGCTGTGCAGGAAAGAGTTTAAGCACGGCCGCCGTAACGATGCCGAGCGTTCCCTCCGAGCCAATGTAAAGTTGCTTCATGTCGAAGCCGGTGTTGTCCTTGCGAAGCCCGCGCAGGCCATGCCAGATTCGTCCATCCGGCAATACTACTTCCAGACCAAGCACCAACGCGCGCATGTTGCCGTAGCGAAGTACGGCTGTACCGCCCGCATTCGTTGCAATGTTTCCACCAATCTGGCACGACCCTTCGCTGGCAAGGGACAAAGGGAACAACCGGTCAACATCGGCTGCCGCCTCCTGAACCTGTTTCAGTGTGCAACCAGCGTCCACGGTCATGGTGTCGTTGCCGATATCGATCTCGCGCACTTGTGACATGCGAGACAGGCAAACAATCACCGCATCACCAGTTTCCGACGGCGTGGCGCCTGCTACCAATCCTGTGTTGCCGCCCTGCGGTACCACGGGCACGCCGTGATCGGCGCATAACGAAAGCACGGCAGAAACTTCGCCGGTGCTGGCAGGGCGCGCAATCGCACGCGCGTTACCGCGATATCGCCCACGCCAGTCGATCAGATAGGGGGCGGCAGCAGCGATGTCGGCAATGTCTACGAGACCTGTTGGTCCCACAATCTCTCGTAAATCGTCCAGGAAGGCCATACGTCAGGCCGCCTTCGGCAATGAGGCACACTGCGCCTTGAGCGCTGGAAACGCGCTGACCAGACCATCGAATAGTTCGTAGACGACACCCTCACCGGCCGGTGCCAGGCCGGCACACGTGGCAGCGCTCATTCGGTCAAACATTTGGTGTTTGAGAAAGAACCGCCAATCTATAGCCACGGCATCGAGACAACGATGCAATGCCGCATAGCGTTCGGGTGTCCAAACGGCCTCATGCGCATTGCGGTTCGCTCCATAGCCGAAGAAGTTGTCGGCGCTCGCGTCAGCGCTGAGCAATGCTGCACGTGCCGTGTCGGTTGCCTGCGTATCCGGGACAATTTCGCCCCCGTTTTCGTGAAGCTCGACGCCGTAGACCGAGCTGGCAGCCTCGCGCGAAACGTAGCCGCGTCTAACATCTTGCAGCACGGCATCGATGGGGCGAGTGTAAGGTGCGCCGAACCCACCACCACCGTTACCCTCCAAACGGATGATGTCGCCGGGCGAGCATGTGACAAGGTCCGTGTTGCCCAAGTCTTCCTCGCGGTCGGTGCCGGGATTGCGCAGGAAGCGCGAGGTTCGTCCCGCATGGCCGCCTCGTATTCCCCACGATCCGAAAATCGTACGATCTCGATTCCGGGCGGTGACCAGCGAATTGGGGGCGAACACCTGGAATTCCATTACGACACCCAATCCCCCGCGGTGCATCCCTGCGCCACCGCTATCGGCAACCAGACGGTATTCGCGTATACGGACGGGGACCTCGGCTTCGTTGATTTCCACCGGCGTATTACGCAGAAAGGCCATATTCGCACCCGACGCATCGGAGCCATCGCCTGCCGCAGCGCCACCCGCCCCTCCGCCCACCGGGCCAATGGAGGCCATGATGGTGCGGCCTTGTGCATCCGTTGTCTTGACGTTGACCAGGCAAACGCTGGAGGCCGGGCACGCGGGCATCAGTTCGGGGAGTGCTTGCGCAAATGCGCCGAAGACGGCTGCCTGCACCACGACGCAAGTCAGGCTTCGCATCCCCACCGCCGCAGGAGGGACAGGATTGAGCACGCTGCCGAGCGGCATGTCGCATGTCGCGATACGTAGCATTCCCGCGTTGAGCAGAATGTCCGGATTGAGCGCGTAAAGCACGTAGTTCAAGCCGACCAGCAACAATGCGTGGCGCGGGTGCCCTCCTGTAGGGACATTCAGAGAGGACGTCAACTGCGGGTCGCTCCCGGAGAAGTCGAAATGCAACAATCCGTCCGCGACGGTCAATGCCAAGGCGATACGCATTGGCTTGCCGTCTACGGCATCCTCATCGGCGTACTCACTGAAACGGTAAGTACCATTAGGAATCGTGCGCGCTACGGCGCGCGCCTGTGTCTCGGAATAGTCCAGCAACTGCCCGATGCCAGCCTTGAACGCATCGATGCCGAAGCGCTCCACGATTTCGAGCACGCGGCGCTCACCTGTCATCAAACAGGCGATCTGCGCCTTGAGATCGCCGATGTTCTGGTCCGGGGCACGAACGTTACGCATTATCCAATCCAACAGTGTTTCATTGAGCTGGCCCGCCTCGACCACTTTTGTGGGAGGAAAACGAACGCCTTCCTGATGAATCTCCGTGAGTGATCGCGACAACGAAGCGGGAACAGCACCGCCCATGTCAGTGTTGTGGATGTGCCCCCCCACGAAGCAAATTATTTCTCCTTCATGGAACACCGGCTTCCACATCACCACGTCAGGCGTGTGGGTGGCAACATAGCCGCTGTACGGGTCGTTGGTCATACAGACATCGCCAGGACGATAGTTGTCGAACGCGGCAACGACAGGACCATAGTCAAGCCCCACGTACCAAGTCGCGCCGAACGTTCGAGGTGAAGCGAAAGTCTGCCCCGTCACACTGGTCAGTGCACACGAGAAGTCCTCAGTCTCCTTGACGAACGTCGAATGCGCGGTTCGCACAAGTGTATAAGCCATGCTTTCGGCAGCGGCCACGCAATAATTAGCAAATATCTGCAGTTCCGATTTTTCGAAGGTCATCATCGGTGCTCAGTGTTGGGTTGCGCGATTGGACATCACGAGATTGCCAAAGGCGTCGACGGTCACGGAGAAGCCCGACAGAACACAGGTCGTCGCATCGTCCTGCGATACCACCGCCGGGCCTTCGAATGATTGACCTGCGAGCAGGTCGGCGCGTCGGTAGAGTGAAATGTCGCGCTCAGCATCGTCCACCCAAACGCGGATCATTCGCGCTGGAACGGGCGCGACTTCCGACGTTTCGATACGTTCAAGCTCTGGCTTGGGTGTCGCGCAGGCAATCACGAGCCGCAGCGCAACCAGTTGGATACCCGCATGTTCGTCGCTGTGACCATACAACCGGCGGTGCTCCTCGTGAAACGCGTTGCTGATCGAGTCGATGTCACCTTTCATGACGGCACCAATATCCAGCGGCGTTTCAATTTCGAACGACTGACCTCGATATCGCATATCTGCCGTCATGGTTAGCATTGCGCCCATGCTGTTGCCCACCTGCTCTGTCATCCAGTCGCGCGCTTGCGCTTCCAGCATTCGAACGTCATAGGCAAGCGTTGGGAGCACGCTTGCATCGAGCTCGTAGTAGGTCGTCTTGACGAAATCGTTCTTGATATCGGCGATAAGCCCTCCCAATGCACTCAGGACCCCTGGCGTTCGCGGAACGGTTACGCTAGGCATACTCAACGCGCGCGCAAGATAGCAAGCAAGCATTGGACCGGCACCGCCGAACGGCAGCAAGGTAAACGTTCGCGGATCGATGCCGAATCTCGATATCAAGCGGCTAGTGCCTGCATACATGCTTGAAGTCGACACACGGATAATCGCCTCTGCGGCTTGCTCGACCGTTTTCCCCAGGCGCTCTGCAAGTGGGCCTATCGCCGTGCGCGCCGAGTCTCGATCGAGCGACACCGAGTTGTACCCTAGATCGGATTGACCTAGGAATCCCATGACCGCGAACGCGTCGGTGATGGTGGGCTTGTCACCCCCTCTGCCGTAACACGCCGGGCCGGGGCTGGAACCCGCACTTTGCGGCCCAACCTTGAGTACACCGAAGTCGTCGACCCATGCGATTGATCCGCCGCCGTCTCCAATCGACGAAACCGACACGGACGGGATCTGGATTTGGAAATCGCCAATGTATTCACCTGTGGCGTATTGCGGTTCACCATTGACGATCAAGGCGACGTCGGCTGTGGTTCCGCCGATATCGAGGCTCATGCAATTCTTGATGCCGCACTGATTGGCGACATAAGTAGCGCCGATCACCCCCGACGCCGTACCAGACAAAATCATCTGCACGCAGTTCGACTTGCCGTTTTCGGCGCTCATCACACCGCCGTTGGACTTGGTGACTTTGAGTTCTGCGCAGACGCCAGCTTCGGCCAGTGCTCCCTGCAACTTCGTAAGATAGTTCGCAACCTTCGGCTGCACGTAGCCGCTGATGATCGCTGTGGAGGTTCGCTCATACTCCCGAATGATTGGCCAGACCTCATGGGAACAAGATACGAACAACGCCGGTGCGTGCATGGCGAAGAGTGCCTTGACCTCCAATTCATGCGTCGGATTCCGATACGCGTGCAAGAGCGAGATCACAACACCCTCGCATCCGCTTGCCTGTGCTGCGCGAATCGCTTTCAGGACACTCGCTTCGTCGACGGGCAATTCTTCCTGGCCGTCTGCACCGATACGTTCCGCGACACCGAACACGCGATCGCGGGGAATCAGCGGCTCTGGTCGACGCGAGAGCAAGTGATACATGTCCGGAATCTTCAATCGCGCGATTTCCAGCACGTCCTCGAATTTCTCGGTGGTCACCAAGGCAAGCCGCAAGCCTTTACGTTGAACCACGGCATTGACACCCACGGTGGTCCCATGGGTAAAGTAGGAGACGTCCTCCGGTGCGATTTTGTACCGCTCGACGAGGCCCGCAATTCCAGCCAACACTTCGCTGCCCGGGCTGTCCGGACGCGAGAATACCTTCAGCGTGCGAATCTTTCTGGTTTCATCGTCAAGCACAGCGAAATCGGTAAAGGAACCACCGATGTCGACACCAATTCTCAAACTCATTTTCAGTTCCTCTTTGGGGTTCAGCGACCGATTTGCTTGTTCCACATTTCGATCCATTGCGGCGTCTTCTTCGAGATCGTGTCGAATGACAGCCACATCGAATCGTCGTCTCTAGGCACGCGTGGTTTGACCTGCTCGGAATACTTGACGTTACGATTCGAGGCCGAGTACTGCATCGCGTTGGCAAAACAACTTTGTCGGTCCGCCGAAGCCAGGTCGTTCATAAATTGCCACGCCAGCGGCGAACCATTCTTGACTTTCTGAACCATCGTTGGGAAAGCCACCGCGCCCGGCTTCGGATTCAGATAGCCGATGTCCGGATTGCTTGCATCGTGTTCCGCCCACGCGCGACCATCGAAATACATCGCCATATCGATGTCGCCGGATTTGAGCGCGACAAGGGGAGAATTAGGCTCGCTGTAGAACGTGACGTTTCCACTGGCCTTAAGGCGCTTGATCTGATCAAGGCCGGGTTGGACGTTGTCCAGACTCCCGCCATAAAGCGTTGCAAACAGACCGATGAAGCCTTGTGCTGTAGCCACGTATGCAATGCCCGGAACGGCGGCGTGCCATTTCCCCGCGACAACACCGTCGACGAATTCCTGCCATGTCTTCGGAGGATTAGCAACGGCTTTTTTGCTGTACATCAGCCCGAAGTCGCCAGACGCGATGGGGAAGCCGTAACCTTTGCCGAAGCCCAGCATGTTGGGTTTGAGTTCTTTTAGGTTCGGCAGATCCGAATCGTTTAGCTTTTCGACCAGCCCGCGCTCACGAGCGATTTCGCCACTGTCTACCAGCCCGACCATTACGTCGATTGGCGGCTTGGCAGGGTTTGCCGCGATCTGATTGATCCATTGCATCGGGCTGCCCAAGATGACGTCGACACGTTTGCCCGTTTTCTTTTCGAACGGCTGCACAAAGCACCTTCGGTAGGCTTGCTCCCATGCCCCGCCATATGCCGTAACCGTCAAATCCGCCGCATGGGCGCTTGCCGCGGATATTCCCAATGCCAGCGTAATGGCGCTGGCAGCGAAAGAATGCGGTAATTTCATTGCGACTCCCTCTGATATAGCGGTGATGTGAAAAGCAGATAACTGAAAGATGCGAGATCGCGATTTGCCAACGCGGGTTGTTCTACTGCGTCATGAGCGCGCGAAGTCCATAAGTTTTCTCGACAATCAGCAAGAGCGCGATAGTGATGATCATCTGCACGGTACTGATGGCGGCAATGGCGGGATCGAACTGATTTTGCAGGTACGACAGCATGACAACTGGCAGCGTCGTCACATTGGCGGTGCCGAAGAAGTACGACACGCCGAGGTTGTCGAGCGAGACGAGAATCGAGAACAGCGCGCCGGCAAAAATGCCGGGGGCGATCAGCGGTAGCGTGACGTAACGGAGTGTTTGCCAGCGCGTGGCGCCGAGCACTGAGGCGGCTTCCAGGTAGGACGCCTGGGTGTTCTTGTAGGTCGCCAGCGTTGTGCGCATCACGTAGGGAACTGAAACCACAGTGTGGGCGATTAGCAGTGCGGTGAATGACACGCCGATCCCAATGTTCGAAAAAAAGTAGAGCAGCGACAATCCGATAACCAGCGCTGGGATTGCAATCGGGGCGAGCAGGAACGTTGTTAGCGCAGTGGCGACGCGGGCGCGGCTGCGGCCGACGCCGAGTGCTGCTGGAACGGCAATCACGATCGCGATGAAAGCCGACGTCAGCGCAAGGTAGAGGCTGGTGAGCAACGAGTCGACGAAGGGGCGATATTCCCACAGGCGTTGATACCATCTCAGGGAAATGCCATGAAAAGGCACAGTAATCGATTCGTCGGGCGTGAAGGACACGATCACGACCACTGCAATCGGTGCGATTAATGCGACGAAGAAGCATGCTGTGAATAGCGCATGGATAGCGGTTGCGGTCCGAGCAGCGAGTTCGTGGTACGGGCGAATAATCAGCATCAGGCATCTCCCTTCCGGTCAGACATGCGTAATTGCAGATACAGGCAAATCAGCACGATCGCCAGCAGTAGATTGCCCATTGCACTCGCGAAACCCAGGTCTTGCGTCAACGAGAATTGCTGGAAGATCAAAAGCGGAAGCGTTACGACACTGCCATCGCCGAGCATGAGTTGAGTGACGAAGCTACCGCTCGTCAGCATGAACACCAGTACACATCCTGTAGCGACGCCTTCGGCGGCCAGTGGTAGGGTGACCAGTAAGAATGTGCGAATCACCCCGGCACCGAGAGTGCGGGCTGACTCTTCCAGCCGACGGTCTACGCCACGCAGCACGGGAATAATGGATAGCACCATGAACGGCACCATGACGTGTACAAGTCCGATGTACACGCCAAGCGGCCCGCCAAGCACCTTCAGAGGGTGTTCGATGAGGTTCATCCACATCAGCACGTCGTTGAATAAGCCGTGACGTGCAAACAGCACCCGCCAGCCGAAAGTGCGCATGATGATTGACGTCAGCAACGGCGTGATTAGCAGGAACAGCATCGGCATGGCCAACCATCCGGCGCGACGCACCATGAAATGGGCTACCGGGTAGCCGAGCAGAAGACAAAGCACGGTAGTGAAGAAGCTCACGTTGAGCGTCTCCCACACGATGGAGCGATAGTACGGATCGAGGAATAGGCGCTCGTAATTGGCTAGCGCATGCGCGTCTGAAGAGGTCGCGTGCAGGTCCACACCGAGGCTGCGCGCTGCATTCCCTAACAGCGGAACTGCAAAGAATACCAATAGGAGGAAGCATGCGGGTGTGCAAAGCAAGGCGATGCGCAAAGCAGCAGAACGCCGTGCACGCACGATGCCCGGCAGCGGCACGGCGTGAATCCGAGTGGGGGAGACAGATTGCATTATCGTCCCCCGTCCCGAACTAACACCCTCGCTGCATCGGACGCGGAATCATTGACGACGGCATGCGATGACGTCTCGACGGGCGCCTCCGGGGCCAGCGCGACAACGTCAGCGGCGGAGAACGTGATAGAGACCGCAGTGCCAGGCCGATGAGATGCGTGTTCGGAGGACGTGGCTTGTGCGTAAGCGTAGACACGCTTGCCGAAGGCCGGCACGTCGATTTCATAAGAATGCTGTGAGCCACGGAATATGTGCTGTACGATGCGCCCACGCAATGTCGGCCGCCCGTCGCTGGGTGCATCGATGACGATCTTTTCCGGGCGTATTGCAACATGGACGATCGGGGGCAACTCCCCCGACCATTGTGTCGGCAACGCCACGGCGCACTCCACTGGGGGCGAGTTATCCTCGGCAGGCAATGCGAGCGTCACGCCATGGAAGCTTCGCGCTAGCACCCAACAGGCGATGACATTAGCTGTGCCGAGGAACTCAGCGACGAAGCGCGTGCGCGGACGATCATACACTTCACGTGGCGCGCCGCTTTGCAGAATCTTCCCCTGACTCATGACGACGACGCGATCGCTCATCGTCATGGCCTCTTCCTGATCGTGCGTGACCATCACACTTGTAATGCCGAGATTTTGTTGCAACCGGCGGATTTCGAACTGCATACCCTCACGCAAATTCTTGTCCAGTGCCCCCAGCGGTTCGTCGAGCAGCAGTACCGAGGGGTCGGTGACAATGGCGCGCGCGAGTGCTACGCGTTGTTGTTGTCCGCCCGAAAGCTGGCCTATGCGACGCTCGGCGTAGTCAGGCAAACGGATCAGGTCGAGCATGCGCTTTACGGCACTCTGAATTGCGTCGCGACTCGCCCCCGCCATGCGCAATCCGAAGCTGATGTTCTCCCCGACCGTCATGTGCGGGAACAAACTGTAGTTCTGAAACACCATGCCCAGTGAGCGCTTGTTCGGCGGTAGGGCCGATACGTCTTGTTCGTCAATCGAGATCACGCCCGCGTCCAGATATTCGAATCCGGCAATCAAGCGCAACGTGGTCGTCTTGCCACACCCCGAGGGACCCAGTAACGCCACCAATTCGCCCGGCGATACGGATAACGACAGGGCGTCGAGTGCATGAACGTGACCATATCGTTTTGTGACGGCATCAAGAGTGAGGCGCTTGGCCGGTGCTCGGGGGGGGGCCTGGGGCAGCACATCAGCGCGATTGGCGTTTTGCATGGGACACTCCTAAGGCCTTCATTGGCCCATTTCGTTTTCGGACTACCTGCAGCGCTCTCCCCGTGGGTGACGCGGCTTCAGGACCATCAACGCGGCGAATACGGTGCGACCGACGACCGGTGTGGGCCGTCAAGCGAGAGCGCTTCGAGTTCTTGGTCCAATGCATGAATCAGGCGTTCTAGTTGACGGTCGAGTACGCCGGGTTCGTGACCGGCGAAGAACGTGTCTAGGAAGATGCCGCGCATTGCAGATAACAAGAAGGGAAGGAGTTCTTGCAGCGCCTGTTTGGTTTCGGGTTTGAGAGCGACGTTCGCAGTGACGGTTCGCAACATACGTTCGCGCGTCGTTCCGCGGTGTTCGATCAGCGCTTGGTAGAGCGCCTTGTCTCGACGTAACCCGATGTTGATTTCCCAGACCGCCCAATACCGGCGGCTACCGTAAAGTGACCAGAGCTTCGTTACGATGGCACGGGCAGGCCCTTGCCCGCCTGCGCGGGACTCGTGCAGATCACGGAACAGTGCCAGCGCGTCTTCAGTCAGTTCGTCTAGAACGGCAATGAGCAGACTTTCCTTGGTGGGGAAGTGATGATGTAGTGCCCCCGTAGTCACTCGTGCATGTTGCGCGATAGCTGCGGTTGTGGCGTACGCGAAGCCATGCTCACTAAGCAACGAAATGGCCGACTCGACAAGTGCCGCCCGCGCCATGGCGGTACGATCCGCCTGAGTACGCCGTTTTCCGTCGTGCGCCATGACGCTCTCCAGAGTTGAGAAAGAAAAATACCTATTGGTTGGTATGTAAATTGGCGGACCGTTCAACGGTTTGCTTCAAATCCTTGGTCATGATTCTTTAGGAAAAAAAAACGGATGCATTCGAAAAAAAAAATCAGAACTTGATGCGGAATATGCATCAACCTAGCAGACTTAAGGGATTTCAGCAGGGGTCGAATGTGCTTCCTGCGGTTCGATGCGGGTATTCACTGGTGTTCCGGGATTGCAGTGATCTCTCGCCAGTTAATGTGGAATTCTGGGCATGGAATGATTATTGGCTTCGACGTCCCAGGACCTGCGGGATCAGCGTCACCGAGCGAGTGAAGCTAGGGGTAACGAATTTTGCGGCGCGGGGAATGATGCTCATATACGCGGGGCTAGGCGAACTGCTTTGCTGCCAGTCTTCGGGCGTAGATTGCTGGTGATAGTCCGCCCAGTGACTTCTTCGGTCGCTCCTCGTTGTACTCCCGCCGCCAAGCTTCGATCACGACCTTGGCGTGAGACAGGCTGGTGAACCAGTGCCCGTTCAGGCATTCATCCCGAAAGCGTCCGTTGAACGATTCAATATAGGCGTTCTGGTTTGGCGTGCCCGGCTCAATCAGAAATAGCTTCACACCTCGCCCGTGCGCCCAGCTCAGCATTGCACGACCGCAGAATTCCTTACCGTTATCGGTACGAATCGCTTGCGGCAAACCGCGATGCAGCGCCACACGATCCAGAATACGCGTGAGCGCCAGGCCACCAATCGCTCGCTCCGGCACAATGGCCACAGCCTCATGCGTGGCGTCGTCGACCACCGTCAGGTTCTTGATGACGCGGCCCTCCGCTGTTCGGTCGAACACGAAATCCATCGACCGACCTCCCCCCGAAAAAACGTAGCGGCGAGAAGTAGAGATTTCTGGCAAATTTGAAGCCCTGACGGGCGGGAGGTTTGCATGAAGAAATCTAGGTACACGGAAGAGCAGATCGCGTTCGCGCTGAAGCAGGCCGAACTGGGTACCACGGTGGCAGAAGTGTGTCGGAAGATGGGTATTTCCGAAGCCACGTTCTACAACTGGAAGAAGAAGTACGGCGGCCTCGGAGTCTCGGAGTTGCGGCGCTTAAAGCAACTCGAAGAGGAGAACGCCCGACTCAAGCGCATGGTGGCCGACCTAAGCCTCGACAAGCAACTGCTTCAGGAGGCGGTGCAAAAAAAGCTGTGAAGCCAGCTCGTAAGCGCGAGCTGGCTGATTTTTTGATTCAAGCGTATCGGGTGAGCATCCGGCGTGCGACAGCACTATTGCAGCTACGCCAGGCCACGTACTTCTATGTGCTGAGCCCACGTGATGACCGTGCCGAGCGTCGGCGCATCCTGGAGATTGCCGAGACTCGGATACGCTACGGCGTAGAGCGCATTCACGTTCTACTGCGCCACGAAGGCTGGTTGATCAATCACAAGAAGACCTACCGAATCTACTTTGAAGAGGGGCTGAACCTGAGGCGTAAGCGGCCTCGCCGTCGTGTCGCTGCGGCACACCGTATGGAGCGCCCCGAAATCTCTACGGTAAATGCGTGCTGGAGCATGGATTTCGTGGCCGATCAGTTGTTCAACGGGCAGAAAATCCAGGCCTTAACTGTGGTCGATAACTTTAGTCGGGAGAGCTTGGCGATTACCGTCGATTACGCCTTGAAGGCAGCCGATGTGGTGGCAACGATGGGACATCTAAAAGCGCTGCGAGGTACCTCGAAACGGATACAGGTCGATAATGGGAGCGAATTTATTTCTCATGCGCTGGATCACTGGGCGTATGAAAATGGCGTAACGTTGGACTTCTCCCGTCCCGGCAAACCCACGGACAATCCGTTCATCGAGTCATTTAACGGCAGTTTTCGGGATGAATGCCTGAACGTGCATTGGTTTCTGTCACTGGACGATGCCCGAGAAAAGATCGAAGGCTGGCGACAGGATTACAACGACTTCAGACCGCATAGTTCACTAGGCGATTTGACTCCGGGTGAGTTCCGACTTGCCCACCTTGAAGCCGGAACTCTCTAGGCCAAAGTGCTCGGTTATCCGGGAGGGCAGGTCGAGGAAAAAGCCTGCTGCTGCCAAAGAATCCAATTGAGTTGGCTCCATTGGCAGCCCGAAATATAACGCAACGAAGTATCCTGCGACCGATCTTAGAGACGGATTTGACGGTTACCTGGCAAGTGTGGGGTAGGTTATTTCGTCAACTAGGCAACAGATTAATCGGTGGTCGTTTACGTGGAATAGCGATGCGTCTCCGGCGTCTTGCTCTCCAATAAAGAACAGATATCCCTTTTCATTCGCATCGCTGTTTTTTGCCGCAATCGCTTCCTTGCGAGCAGCTTCAATCTCATTGCGAACGTATGTGCGTTTCGCCTTGCTCCATTCTGCCCATTCGACTCGAATGCGGTGCCCCTGTGTAAGACGCTTTTCCTGATCGCGTTCACCCGCGTCCACAATGATCTCGAGATATTCGTCTGATTCGACGGGTTTACTCCACCGAATGGCTGCATAGAAGATCCGAGCGTCCGGGTATGAGACTAGTTCGTCCCACTTCAGCTTTTTGAACACGGAAATGTACTTTGTGGCAAGGACGCCAGGCACATCTAGTTCTAGATCTCGGTCGTATGGGAAGTTTATGAACGTCCGGCAGATTGGTCGAATTGTGTTTGCCGCACGGCGACGACTTGTTGTCGGAGTATCTTGGTCGCTGCCAGTCGTTCGTCTGGCGCTTGCGTCTCGCCGACGTGTCGCATCACTGTCTTCGGAGTCTGGCCCGTCAGTAATGATGCGTCGATCGCGCAGGACCAGCTTTGACGGATACGGGGCAGGGAATCCGTCCCTCGGTGTGCTTAGGCGTTGCTTCTTGCCCTTGCGAGCCAGCTTTCGCTCCCCGTCGACATCGCAGTTCGGCCTGTGATCGGTGTCCCTTGCAGTGAAGTAGGGGCGGACCACGTTTTCTGGTCGATAAGCAGCGGGCGTGAGCTTGACTCCACACCCGCGGCACACGTATCGGTCCTTGTCGACTGATGCGATGAGCCAAAGTTGCTCGGCTTCAACGATTTCTCCGGTGATCTTGTCCTGCGCAGATTCCATATTCACCTCATTGCTTTATTCTTTAGCCACGGCATTCAACGCCAGCTACATCCTGTATTGGCTGTGCCGAAGCTCCCATGATTTGGAGGCGGTCATCCTCCTAATCGTCAAATAATGCAGATACATGTGTATTGGGCATAAGCGGCTGGCGCCCAATATCACGGATACGTCGCGCTCGAACCAATCGGCAACAGCCCAGCTACGCGAATCAGCCGGTCATGGCTTCGTTGCTTCGAACCGCAAGGAAGGTAGCGGCGCAGCGCCCAGCGAGCCATTGAACTGACCAATTCTTTCGCCATACTTTTGCCGCAAGCAGTTCAGGTTGTCGCCACATGTACGACGAGATGACAACCAATCCAACTGCGAACGTTTGAGAGCACCGGGATCCGCTACAGATGCCAACGCTGTCCGATACATCTGTCCCAACTCAACGTCCATCGCTGCAAGCCCTGGATCGTTGCAAATCTGCAATTCGTCGCTTGATGATGCGCGAGCACAATCAAAAATCGTCACAAAGGTCTGGGCGCCCCCGGATTGTTGGCCGTCCCAAGACGCATGCTGAGGTTCGCGGTGTGGAGTAAGGGACGAAGTTACAACTCGCTCGTTTGTCGATTGGACGCCCTTGACGGATTGTTCTTGCACAGACTCGGCGGACTGCGGCGCAGTTCCAACCGAGCGTGGGGGGGCTTCAAGCTGCTCTAGTCGATTAGCAGCGCCCGTGACTTGCGGCGAGTTCGCCGGACCGGGAACACTATGCGCTCCTATGAGATTGTTCAGTGCCGCACCGACAATGCAAATCCCTACGCCCCACAGTATTCTTCTGCCAGCTCGAGGGAAGTTTCTTGTGTCCGGCTCATTGTTCTTATAGCCAGTTCTAAATCGACGATCGACCTTGCGTGTGTCGACAAAACCGAATACGCCGACCACTACAGTAAGCACACCAATAACAACAAAAGTACTTCCCAACGCGCCCATAAGAGATCCCCGATTAATACGGCTTATTTGCCGAAAATTACTATCTTCCAAGTACTCATGCTAAGCGTCGTTGCGCCCACTAGGAACGAGCAGCAAGCTTGAACCATGCCCCTCGCTACGTGAAGTTGCTTCTCCACCCAGTCCAATTGCTGGCGACGACTAAAAAAATCGGCTATGCCGTGCCGGTTAGTCTCGAACAATCAAGCCATTAGAACGTGATCTTTACGTGACAACTAACGACGTCTTGTCGTTAGCATGCCGGTGCGTGGCAGGCTATGATAACGTCTTGAATTACTTTCAAGTCGTTAAAAAATGCCATGCCTGCCTTTGAAAATCCTCGCTGGTTGAAAGACCTACTGCGATTCTTGCCGTTGAAGAGTCAGTTTGTCCTTTCCGGAAATGTTAGAGATTTGCAGGCCTGCGAGGTCGCGCCAGAAATGATCACGGCGCAATCGCTTGTGAATACGCTCGCTGATAACCTTGGCGAAGCCGGCTATGCTCAGTTGGTGGTCTGGAATCCTGTATCCGGATTTGGCATTCCGGAAAGCCGCATACATCAAGTCGAACGAGGCGAAGATACGCTACAGCGTCTCGGTTTGACCCCAGTTGGAAATTCGGCGCCTGGCGGAATCGACGTGCTAACCGCGTGCCTAGAGCGACTTGTTGCGATGGAGGGCCCGCCGATAGCGCTTGTCGTGGACTTTGCCTCTCGACTAGCCGTCCGGACGGAGTCACTGAGCGCGGCGGAACACAATCTCTTTACGCGTGCACTCGTTCTTTCACACACGTGCACACCACGCCCGGCCGGCGAACAGCGTCGCCCATTCTTCAATACTGTACTTTGGGTTGTTGACAAGGAAAGCGACTTGCCCGACTGGCTGCTTATTGGCAATCCGAGAATCAGGCATGTGCCCGTCTCCAAACCCGACAGCGCGGCTAGGCGCGCGCTTTCACCAGCGCTTCTGCGAGGAGTGCCTGGCTCAAGAGAGGCAACACCAGCCATCATGGAAGATGCCGAGTCGGCATTCATCGATGGTACCGAGGGCCTGTTGCTCGCTGACATGAATGCAATCGCTACCCTCGCTCGTGTCGAAAGCGTTCCCATCGGCAAGATTTCCGATGCCGTCAGACGCTACAAGGTTGGCGTCACGGAAGACCCGTGGCTTCGAATTGACCGCGAGAAGATCCGCAACGCTGAGCTTACGATCCGCAAGCGGGTTAAGGGACAAACACATGCAGTGACGCACATGCTTGACCTTGTCAAGCGAGCTATGACTGGTGTTGGTGTACAGCGCAAAGGCAACAGGCCGCGCGGCGTCGCGTTTCTTGCTGGACCGACGGGCGTGGGTAAGACGGAGCTTGCGAAGACGCTCACCAGCCTTCTTTTCGGCGACGAGAGCGCATATATTCGCTTCGATATGTCCGAGTTCAGCTCTGAGCATTCTGACCAACGGCTTATTGGTGCGCCGCCTGGGTACGTCGGCTATGACGTTGGCGGAGAGTTGACGAACGCAATTCGGGAGCGACCGTTCAGCGTTGTGCTTTTCGACGAAATCGAAAAAGCGCACCCGCGAATTCTCGATAAATTTCTGCAAATTCTCGACGACGGCGTGCTCACGTCAGGGCGAGGAGACAGGGTGTACTTTTCCGAGGCGCTGATCGTATTCACCTCGAATCTGGGGATATTCCGAGAGGACGAGCTTGGACAACGAGTACCCAATGTCGTCCCAGACGATTCTTTTGACGACATTGGCACGAAAGTGCTCTCTGAAATTCAACGGCACTTTAAGTTGGTGCTCAACCGTCCCGAAATCCTGAACCGGATTGGCGAGAACATTATTGTTTTCGATTTCATCCGGGAGAACGTCGCGCAAGATATTTTTGACCAGATGATCGGCGCCGTTCTCGACGACATTGCTTCTCAGGGAATTTCTGTCGAACTGGACCCACCGTTGGTGGTTGCTCTTAAGCATCGGTGCCTAAGTGATCTTTCCAATGGTGGTCGCGGCATCCGTAACCAGATCGAGGCGCATCTGATCAACCCGCTCGCGCGCGGCATGTTCGATCAAGATGCGAAGCCCGGCGATAGCTTTCTAGTCACCAACATTGCCGACGGCGAACTGCAATTGCACAAGCACCAACAGTCATGAACATTCGTCTGTCGCGTTTGCATTTCCCCGTCACATCCTTGGGACCAGGAAGACGGATTGGAATATGGTTCCAAGGCTGCAGCATACGTTGCCCGGGATGCATATCAGCCGATACGTGGACTATGACCGGCGGCGAGTCGACAGTCGGGCGGGTGTTGGAGCAAATCAGTATCTGGCTACCTCAAGCCGACGGTTTCACCATTTCCGGGGGAGAGCCATTTGATCAGCCGGATGCTCTAGTCGCGCTTGTCGGCGCCCTGCAAGAAGCATCTAGCGCCGATGTTCTGGTCTACAGCGGCCACCCCTTTGGGGCGCTCGCAGGCACTCTGGAACGGGTTAATGGCGCAATTGACGCGCTCGTTACCGACCCGTTTGAAATAGATGCCCCGCATACCCGTCCTCTTCGCGGTAGTGACAACCAGCGGCTGCATATGCTCACGGAGCGTGGCAGAGCACTCTATTCACAGTATGAACGAGAGCTGACCGAGAGCGACAAGTCGCTTGACGTCATGTTCGATGAGGACGGTAGCGTCTGGTTCGCGGGAATACCGAACCGGGGCGACTTCCAGCGATTACGCGACCTATTGACCGATCAGGGCCATCGAGTCCAGATCAGCGCTGACAAAGCGCAGAACAGATAAGACAGGAAATTTCAGCAATGATGCGTTTTTGCCCGAACTGCAAGACCGAAAGGTCTGTTGATGAATGGTTCTGCGCGGGCATCGTCGCCGGCGACAAATGTGACTGGGACCTGTCTGGCCTGCCAATCCGGGCGCGCGGGTGGCGCGAACAGGAAATCGTTACCCGCGATGGCCTGGGCGACCCTGAGCCCGATTTGGGCCCGAGAGTTTCCCCGCAACAGACGTGCACAAACGGGCACACGATGAACGACGGAGACCTGATGTGCCTTGAGTGCGGGGCAGATCCGAACATCGTTGAAAGTGCCAAAAGTGATGCCGCTAGTTTTGGTGAAACGAATATCGTTAGCGGTACATCCGAAACACACGCCGAAACGCAAATCGACGGTTGGCGCCTGCTCAGGCAGATTTCCAGTACGGACGGTGTGCGCGAGCGGTTCATTGCCCAGCACAGCAATACCGGCCGGCAGGCAATACTTACGCTATACCGCGACGGCGCTGAACCAGACACGTCAGTCTACGATGTCGTCCGTCGTCTTCCTCGCGAACATGTTCCGGAGATCATCGCAACCGGCCGGTGGGATACTCGGGCTTATGAAGTCGCAGAGGAGCTTAGCGGCGGAACGCTTGCCGACGCGGGCATTGCTCTGCGGGACATTGCAACGATCCGACACGTAGTCGATGAACTTGGACAGGCACTCAACGCCTTTTCGGAAGCAGGCTTGCGACACCGCGACCTCCGCCCGGGCACATTGCTTGTGCGTAGTAAAGATCCGCTCGATCTGGTGATCAGCGGATTCGGATCGGCCCGACTGTCAGAATTCGATCTCGACATCGTTTCTCCGCTCGAAACGACGCGTTACATGGCACCCGAAGCCATCGCTGGCGGCGTTGCCGCAGCGTCTGACTGGTGGAGCCTCGGCATGATCCTGCTTGAGCAACTGACAGCGGGTAAGTGCTTTGAAGGCGTCAATCCGCGAGCCTTTCTGATTCACGTGCTCGCAAATGGCGTCACGCTGCCCGACGACCTTGATCCATCGCTTCACTTGCTTCTGCGAGGTTTGTTGGCCCGTGATCGGCATCAACGCTGGCAATGGCCCCAGGTCAAGGCGTGGCTTGATGGTAAGCCGGTCGATGCTCCAGAGTCTCAGACCACCGAGACCGACTCAGCGGAAGGCGCAAGTATCACGCTCGGCGCAATACAGTATCGAAAGCCTAGCATGTTCGCGCTTGCGGCAGCGGAACGAGAGAACTGGGAGGAGGCTCGCGACCATCTCAGTCGAGGTCTTGTGGTCACTTGGGCCGAACAGGCTGGCGTTTTGGCAAAACAACTCGCTGGCCTGCGTCAAGTGGTGCTACTCGATGGCGTGGACGACGACTGGCGTCTGATGATCGCGTTAAAGCTGTTGAATCCCGAGATGCCACTTATTCTGCGTGGCGAGATTGTCACCCCAGGCTGGTTGCTCAGCAACCCGCTAGAAGGTTACGACTTGGTAACTGGGGCCGTCCCCTCCTTCCTTGAACGCTTGCAGACTGAGACATGGCTCTCGAGGCTTCAGCGGCGCGCCGATGAAGTCCGAAACCGCGCGCACAATCACGCGATTGAGCTGGATGAAGACATGCTGCGAATCGCAGTACTTTCCACGTCCCGAGCCCAACTCGCAGCGCAATGGGACGCGCGGCGCCTACTTTTACCCGATTCGACGCACCCGGGCTTGCTTTCGCTATCGGAACGTCGCATCGTCAGCGAAGAAGACCTTATTGTCCTTCTGAGCGCAAAGATCACGCAGTTCCGCAGCGTTGACGAAATTCTCAATCAGGCAACCGACGTTGCCAAGCGCGAGCAGATTCTCACTTTTGACAAGGAAGTGGCTCGCGATGAGCTCGCGCAATCCCGCATGGAACTCTTTCGCAGGGTCGACGACCGAATCGCCGGCTTCGCGCACACTGGCAATAGTTTGATTGATGGCTGGGCTGAGCATTTTCGCCTGGAGCGACGCCTTCCATTGCACCAGGTCCTCGTTTTGCTTTCCGTGCCAACCGAGCAGTGGCTGGAGCCGCAAAAGCAGCACTATGTGTCGCAGATTCTGGAATTCTTCGAAAAGAAGGTCGCCACAACCGTACTGCGCGGTCCATTGGTGCGCATGACAATCGGCAAGACGACCGGTCGTGTTGACGTTCATGAACTGAATAGCGAGCGGTATTCATGTACCGCATTGCTCGAGCACTTACTTCAACGCAATGCACAGTCGGTTTCCATCGACCCCGCCATTTTCGGAGCAGACCTGACGCTGGAGAGCCGACTGAACACGCTCCATCGTCAAACTTCTTTGTACAAGCGAGATACCGGTATTGACGGGATGTATCTGGGCTTCCCGTTCCTGCATACCCGGGACAGCCGTAGTGGCTCGCGTCCACGCATTACTCCAATCCTGCTTTGGCCTGTCAAACTTCTGATGGAACTTGGCGCTCGTGGTCAGGTTGCGTTGGCTTTCGATTGTGAGCGCGAAGAGGTGCGCTTGAATCCTGCGCTTGAGGGGCTGTTAGGAAGGGATGCGGTGAAAGCATGGCGTGCCGCGGCCGATGATGTATTGGGTCGCTCGGCCCTGAAGGTAGCCGACGTCATTGACGCATTTGGGATGTTGGCAAACACTGAGCGGCGTCAGCTTGGCGCGCTGCCGTCGCCAGCGGTCGAGGTGCCCGCCGGCGAGCCTCGTCTCGCCTGCTCTGCGGTGCTTTTCCATGTAGACTTCGCCGGCCAAGCCATCGGTGAGGACTTGCGCCAATTGAAGGTCTTATCGCCGGCGGGAACCTCGCTTGCGTCAATGTTGCGACTCGATGACAAGTCTGAGCAGAAGGCACCCGACGGCCCTGCCGCAGAGCTCGAACGTTTTCTTACCGTCTCCAGCGACCCGTCTCAAGAATCCGCGATCATGAAGGCGCGACAAGGTCCGGGTCTCCTGGTTGAAGGGCCACCCGGGACTGGTAAGAGCCAGACGATCGTCAACATGGTTGCAGACGCAATTGGGCGAGGCACGAGCTTGCTCATCGTTTGCCAGAAGCATGCGGCACTCGAGGTCGTGCACAAGCGATTGGTCGCAGAAGGGCTCGGTGATCGCATTGTAATGATCAACGATGTGAATAAGGATCGAGAGCCAACCATCCGAGCAGTTCGAGAGCAGCTCGATGCAGTCAACCGGGGCTCACCGTTTGACACCAACTGGACGCGCCAACGTGAACGCATGGCCGCCAGGATCGAAGCGCTTGAGGGTGAGCTCGACCGACAACATCAAGCGCTCCACCATGTGGACGAGTCAACCGGCTTGAGCTACCGGTCCTTGCTTGGCGAATTGATCCAGTTGGAAGCTGGCGAAGCGCCATTGAGCGTTCCCCAACTGAGAGGGAAGTTGGCCGAGTTGGACATATCCTCGCTAACGGCGCTTGAGGAACAGTGCGCCCCGCTGGCGCGCTATTGGCTACCAGCGAAATTTGAAGGGAGCGCGCTGGTCCAACTGAAGTCGTTTGCTACCGACCCCGCAACAATCGCGGAGTACACCGACGTTTTCGTTCGCTTCCTCGAAGCCGAGCGGTTACGTGTCGAAACGCTTGCAGCTCATCCAGCCCGCTTTGACGTCGAAGATCCAGCGCCATATCGTGCCTGGCTCGATAGCAACGCTATCCGACTGGTAAACCTCGATGAGACACAGCGTAAGCGTCTTGCACAATGGCTGCCTTTGTTTCGTCCGGCAAACAGAGAGGATGCCCCGGGACATAAGCATTACGCCTCACTAAAGCAGCTCCATGAGAATTTGCTGGCCATCGACGGCGGCGCTTATGACAAAACGCTGTCACCCGCGCTAGCTACATTGCCCCTCGTCGAGCTGAATGCCATCGAAATGCGAGCGACACTTGCCACACAAGTTCCAACGTTCATTAGTCGCATCAATCCCGCCACGTACATCAGACGTAGCGGCTTGAGAAAATACCTCGCGAGTTGTGGGGTCCCGACGACGGATGTCGCCCTTCGAGCCCTGCTGGCGGCTGCACGCCTTGAACAGTCGTGGCGGCAAGAGCGAGAGGCGTTAAACGCGACGAGCAAATCGCTACAGTTGGATACCGTCTCACAGACGTGTGGCCCGACACTCGCAGAGGAGTGTTTGAGCCGCCTTAGGCGACTTGAAGAGATCCGTGAGCTTTCGCAGCATCTCTCCATTGCGCCGCGTGGCGACGAGTTTGATTCCGCCGTAATGACTGGAGATCAGGCGCCCGTCAGACAGCTACTCGATGGATTTGAAACAGCATTCATTCGCTATAACGCCCGTCAGCACAGTCTCGAGGCATTGCGCGTACTCGAAGAGTGGATCGTTCCTGAGTTAGCGGACGCGTGTCGAAGCGCAGTCGCGGACAATCTCTCCTATCAAACGCCACTCAACCGCATCAACGACGCGCTGCCCACACTTGCCGCATTCCAACAGTTCCGGACGCGGGCGAAGCATCTCAATCCTCAAGCCCTTGAGGTCTTCGCAGTGATGCGGCCACACGCGGAGGCGTTCGCAGGTATCGCCCCAGAAGACATCGACTGGGAAGTGCGTCGACTGATCAATCGTGAAGCTCGACTGGGCTGGAAGCGTCGTTTCGAGCAGGAAACTCCGGAGCTCCTCCTTGATAGGGGGGAGACGGCGGCAAAGGTGGAAGCTCTGGCAAACGCCGACGAGGAAATGCGCCGTCTTAATCGGGAAATACTACGCAATGGCATCGACCGAAGCAGACTTGGCTCAGCCCGAGACTGGGAGGATGTGACACGCCTGACGGGGCGCCGCTCTCGCCGATTGCGCGAATTCATCGAGCTAGGTACGGGGCTCGGATTGATGGCGCTGCGTCCGGTCTGGATGATGAACCCGGATGTGGCGAGCCGCGTTCTGCCGCTTAAATCAAATCTGTTCGATACTGTGGTCTACGATGAAGCGTCGCAAATGCCGGTGGAATACGCCATTCCGACGCTCTTCCGTGGCAGCATTTCTGTTGTCAGCGGGGACGAAAAGCAGATGCCGCCAGCGAGTTTCTTCTCCGGCCGTGTAGACAGCGACGAGCCTGATAATTATGACGGGGAGTCTCTCGACGAAGATGCTACGGAGGAGGAACGCGAACTCTTCGAGGACACCTGGAATCGTCGTGAGATCAAGGATTGCCCTGACCTCCTTCAAATGGCGCGGACTTCCCTGCCTGTAACCACGCTGCAGATCCACTATCGGTCTGAGTACCGTGAATTGATTGGTTACTCGAACGCTGCTTTCTACGACAACGAGCTGAGTGTGCCGGTGCGACACCCCGAAGCAATGATTCGAGCGGTCAAGCCGCTTGAGCTGATTCCGGTAAACGGTGTCTATGAACGTCAGACGAATTCGGACGAAGCGGACCGTGTTGTCGAATACCTTGCCGAGCTATGGAGGACGCCTTACGACCAACGACCGTCCGTTGGTGTCGTCTCTTTCAACCTCAAGCAAGCTAACCTGATTGAGGAGCGGCTTGAGCTTCGTGCAGAAGAGGATGAGGATTTCCGTAACGCCTATCGGGAAGAGGCTGATCGCTCCGACGGTGGCGAAGACATGGGTGTATTCGTCAAGAACGTGGAAAATGTCCAAGGGGATGAGCGCGACGTTATCGTTTTCTCGACGACGTTTGGGCGTAACAACCAAGGCGCGTTCAAGCGCTATTTCGGCGTGCTAGGGCAAAGGGGCGGGGAGCGGCGCCTGAATGTCGCAGTAACTCGTGCCAGAAAGAAGGTCGTACTGATCACTTCGATGCCAATCCGCGACATTTCCGACATGCTAAATACCAAGAGAAAGCCGGCCATCCCGCGTGACTATCTTCAGGGATATTTGGAGTACGCGCGCGCAATTTCCAACGGAGAATTCCCAAGTGGCCGCTCGCTCCTCGGACGGATGAGCAGCGAGCGCGCGCATGCAAAACTGTACGAAACTGCGGACAATGATGGCTTCGCGACGGATGTCCTGGAGTTCCTTCGCGACCTTGGCCTGTCTCCGGTCAGTGCACAGGAAGGCGACGCTTTCGGACTTGATTTTGCCATCGCCGATCCAGAAACGGGCTTGTACGCAATCGGTATCGAATGTGACGCTCCGCGTCACCCGTTGCTACAACGAGCCCGCGCACGTGAAATCTGGCGCCCGTCCGTATTGCGGCGCGCCATTCCAAACCTTCACCGGGTTTCATCGCAAGGTTGGTATCACAACGCTGAGGAAGAAAGAGCTCGGTTGAAAGCGGCGATTTACACCGCTCTGAAATTGGAGATTGCCGCATGAGTGGTCCGAAGGTGGTTCGCATTGTTACCCGCGAAGAGATGCTTGCTATTTGTGAGGGGCATCTTCGGCGGCTCGATCAGGCGATAGTCGCTTGGGCCGTGGCTGGACAACGAATCGGGGAGCTTTCTGCCGAAGAGATTGCGGCGACCCGAGCGCGTCAACGCGGGCTTGCTGCCTTGATTGCGACAGACGCATTCATGGAGCTGCAAAAGAAGGTTACGGACGAAATTGCCTTCCTAAAGGACGATGTGATTCGACGCCAAGCCATCGCGATAGATAAAGCAGAACAGCTTGTTAAGCGCCGGAGACAAGGGCAAGACAGCGCCACGACATTGTTGGCTGCGCTCAAGTCGAAGGGCGTCGAACTGCCGCAAGACTTGGTATCAAAGCTTGCCCTTGTTGCCTCGGGTGCAGAGGTTTTAGACGCAGATGTTTTGCTTGCTCGCGGATTCAGCTTGCTAGTACCGGAAACCGCGCGAGAAATCAGTGTGGCGCAGAAGGAGCTTGCCGGCCGATTGTTGGAGGGCGAAAGGACTCAGGATTTTGGAGAGTGGAAGGCCGCCAACATGTCGCGGATGCATAATCCGCTCATTAACCGAGTCGACCGTCAAATCGCAGAAGCGCAGGTGCTCCTTGATGAATCCGAAGTCGCCACGTTTGCGGAAAAGCTACGGTTGATCGAAAGGGACGTCAACGAGTCCCGCCGCAACCTATTGCTTGACAGCTTGATACTTGATCTCGCAAGTGCAGTGAGAATGTCTCGCGCGCATAACGCGGCTATTGAGGAGCTTCACGAGCTTGCCTCGGAGATGAGTGCCGAAGCTAGCGCTGGGGCAAAAGCGCTCGTCGGCCAAATTAGGTTGTGCGGCCCAGCAACGACGCTAAATGAGATCGGGCGACTTGCAGCTGAATGTCGCGAGCTAATCGCACGGGAGCAGGACCGAAAAGCCGCACAGGCTAGGCGAGGCGTAATCCTGAATGGTCTGGCTCGGCTCGGCTACGAGGTCAATGAGGGAATGCAGACGGCGTGGGCACGCGATGGACGAGTCGTCGTCAAGAATCCAGCCGTCCCTGACTATGGGGTGGAACTCGGTGGCCACACCCAAACGGGCCGGCTCCAAGTTCGGGCCGTTGCACTGACGAAAAATCACGACACCTCGCGCGACAAAGACGTCGAAACCCTTTGGTGCGGAGATTTTGGCAAGCTTCAGGAGTTGCTAGTGACTACAGGCGACACATTGCTCGTCGAACGTGCGATTGGCGTTGGCGAGGTTCCACTTAAAATTATTGACGACGGAAATGCCAAGGTTACAGCAACTGACAAGGGACGGTATTTATAGCGGTTGGACATCTGATTACTTTGGAAGACCCTTTGGGCGGACTCAATCCATTCAGGCAGTACTGCGGCATCCATCGGAACGCCCTGACTGTTCAGCTGCATTCCGCAGTGCAAGGCTGTCTAGGGGCGGGCCGGGTTCGTCCGAGCACCTGAGCCACTCCCGTTCCCCATGGAGAAGGTCGAACGTTATGAGGTGCGCTTGGCGTAACGTGACTGGTCTTTTCGTTGACGGATTGCCAGTTTCTTTTGCTGCATTGACCAATGCGAGCAGTCTAGCCTGAGCGGCTGCTGATGGCCAATTTCCACCTGTTGCGACGGACTGCTTGCGACCCCAAACGGTCATGGCTGAAGGCGATGAGGTTGCCAGAGAGCAAGCGTTTCGATTGTCGTCTGGCATCTCTGTCACCACGAATCCGCAGGTTCAACGGTAAGGGCGGCGATCAGGCGCTCGTGATGAGAGAGAGGGGTAGAACGAAACTGAAGCACGTGGCACCGTCGCGGGCATTCAAGCTATGGCTGTAGCCACGCCCAACTTGTTGGTTCGGCGAGCGAGCAATCACCAGGTACCTGACGCATACCCTTAGGGCTATTACGAGAATGCAGCAACCAGAACGAATCTTGACCGCAGACAATGTCAATCAAATAACAGAGAGCTTTTTGGAAACACTCGCCAGTCTAGGTGATTCCATCCACGGGCTTCGTGGAATCCCGTTGCTCACGGCACTAAAGCGGGAGAAGTTGGCGCACGGGCCGTACCCGGGTGTCAGTCTCTTCGAGGCCGCGAATCGCATCATGTCGGACCTAGTCATATTGCGGGGCATTGCAGGCCTGATTCGCGCGGGAACGTTTGGCATTGACAGTTATCTCGTCGAATTCGGCAACGAAGACCACAACGGCTTCGATATAAGAGGGAAGGATCACCAAGGCCGCACGCTAGTTGGAGAGGCGTTCAATGTGGCGCCTTCGTTTTTCGGTCCCAAGAAGCAAAAGGCGGTATCGAAGCTGCGCTCGAACGGCAGCGCTGCGACATATCGGCTTCTGTTGGTTAACGATGATGCCGTAGACACGAGCTATGCACCGAGAGCCGAGCCTGGTTTTCAATACGTCTTTGTAAATATCGAGTCGGGGGCGATAAGGATTGTGCCGTAGGGCGTGACTTCAGCACGGATGATGTTTTAGTCCGCGAACGACTTGTTGGCTTTGATCATACGTGTAAGCGTGAGTACCATGCGGAGTGGTCGCCCGAATGACAATGTGAGCGCTAATCGAACGGCTGAAGATGGCAGAGTGCCGCGGATCACGACCGTCGGCCTCCGACTGTGGATTCAACCGAGAAAGTCAAACACTGGCATCGGACGTCCGAATTCAAATCGACAGCAGAGGCTCACGCCTCGGCTGAGCTTCGTTGTATCGCCACGCATTTGATTTCGGCCAGCAGGCCCGGATGCGCGAGCTCCGATACCCCAACCGCAGTCCAGGCACACTTGCCACTTGGAAAAACGCGGTTCTTCACCTCGCGGAAGACCGACATGTGTGCGCTCATTTGTACGTGGTAAGTCGTCATCTCGACAATGTCCTCAAACGTACAGCCTGCCGCATTGAGAAGTGTCTTTAGATCTCCCGGCATACGATGAACTGTGCCTCAGGATCGTGGATGACCTCAAGTTCATGTGTACGTCCGACTTGCCCGGCGCAGAAGACGGTTGCTCCTACTTTGACGGCTGGCGCATAGCCCGCGCGTTCAACGATCTGCTCCATTGCAGTGGGAACAATGATTTCTCGGTCGGTCATGCAACATGTCCTTGGATAGTGAGGGGAGACTCGGTGTTCAAGTCAACGCCACTATACGCATGACCACGTCAAATTCGCGCAAACGCGGCCATTCGTCGCATCGGACTGAACGTCTTCGATCAGCCGGAAGTTGTGATTCAACTTGCATCTCAGGTATTGACGCAATTTTTCGATATGTTCAGTCGTTATTTTCACCCGGTGTGTCTATGTTTGCATTGGGTGTTCGTGCGGCCTGTAGCATTGCTGACGTCGCAACCTCCATAGAATTGCGCACTGGTTCAAGCCACAGTCGAGCGTAGATCGCGGTCGTTTGTGTTGACTTGTGATTTAGCGAGCGACCGATCACAGACATATTCGCGCCGGTTCCAGCCTGCCATGACCCCATCGTACGCCGCAAATCGTGTATGCGAAGATCTGCAATGCCCGCTTTTTCGAGAATCGCCCTCCAGGCATTCTTCGGTGAAACGAGATGTCCGGTCTCGCCTTCACCGGGAAAGACGAATGGCGAGTTGGCGCGGGCACTGTTACGAGCCTTCAGGATTGCGATGGCATCGGCAACAAGCGGTACAGTTTGGGGTGTTCCATTTTTTGTGTCCGGGATACGCCATTCGGCGCGATCGAAATTGATCTGATCCCAGCGCATTGCTAGAACGTTCCCGCGCCGCGCTCCCGTGAACAAGCTGATCAAGATGAAATCGCGGACGGTCGGGTTGGGATATGCCAGCACTTGTTCGAAGAATTTGGGCAACTCATCGGGTTGGAGGAATCGATCACGACTCACCTCACTGTGCTTGCGGATTCCATGGCAAGGGTTGAGTTTGTCCCAAATTCCCCATTCAATTGCTTTGCCGAACACGCTGCTGACCAACGCGAGGACACGGTTCGCCATGATCTTGTGTTCCTTGCTTACCTTGGTGAACAATTGGGCAATCGTGGACTTGGTGATCTCCGAAAGTTGCCGCGATGCAAGATTGACGCCGTCTGTATTGCTCGATAGATATTTTTCGAATTTTTGCTTGTCCTCGGCTGCGGTCTTTTTGTGCGGGAGACTGTGATTCGTATAGTACTCGTCGAAGAGATCACCGAACGTCATCTCGGCACGTCGGGTTCGTTTCGCTTCGGCAGGATTTATCCCCTCGGCGATCTCCGAGTTGAGCTTCATCGCTTGGGCACGCGCTTTGTCGATCGTCAGATCGGGGAAGCGCCCAATTTTGACCCGCTCCGGCTTGCGATTGACTTTCCGATACAAGACGAACGTCTTGACCCCGCTGGCCCCAACGCCGACCGCAAGACCACTCACTTTCGTGTCGTAGTAATACTTCCAGCCGGTCTCGGGTGGCGGCAGTCCCTCGATAACTGCTTTGGTGAAGTTCAATGAGATCTTGCTTGAATGGCCCATTCCATTGCTACTCCATTGCTACCATCTACGTTGATTTCGATGGATGTGGAAAATCTTAGCTTTAAATAAAAGTCATTATATATCAAATGCTTACGTATATTCGTGAGCGTCAATGATCTGGGTGGAATTGCAAAAAATCTGATTTGGGATCAGAGGGTCGTAGGTTCGAATCCTATCGCTCCGACCAGCAGGATCGAGGGGTTACAAGCCGTCGGCTTGTAACCCCTTTCTCTTTTGGCTCGCTGTTACCGTCCTGTTACCGGGAAAATGTTGCACACCTCTAGTGCGTTGCCGGTTTTTACCGAACCTTATCGATCCTAGTGTCTTGCGGGATGGGGGCTCGCAGCGCTGCTCGAGGGTCTTTCACACTTTGGTAATACTGCACGCTGCGTGGCTGCTTGACCAGCCTGCAGGCCCGCCTCATCGTCAATCCATAGTGGCTTATCACGTAATCCACCACGTCTTTTCTCAGCGCGGGCCGCCGGGCCACTTTTTTGAAGCAACGTCCTGCAGAATGGCCTTATCCAGGCTCAGTTCAGCCACCAACTTCTTGAGCCGCGCGTTCTCTTCCTGTAACTGCTTGAGTTCGCGCACCTGATCCGACTGCATACC
>NZ_CABPSB010000024.1 GCF_902459655.1 Pandoraea anhela | reverse complement strand
GCTCCTACCGCTTTCCAGGAGTTGGTTTAAAGGGACTTTGCTAGAAGCCCATTGGCCCGATTGAAGGGGGCATGTCAGCTCGAGCGCGTATTGCCGAAGGTTGGTATCACCTTGACTTCGAAGCGGAGCTTGCCGAACTGGAGGGTGCACTGTGATAGAGGCAATCTCAGAATTTGGGCTCAACGTCATTGAATGTCCAATCGCAAGAAAACACTTTTGTTACCGGCCACCTAGTTGGCCACCGCCAGCAGACTGGGTGGTCAGCTTAGACGAGAATGGCAATCCCAAGTCGAGATGGAGTGACCCATATTGGGATTTCTCTGCGTGGCGTGGTAGTTCCCTTCGATTCGACTTCTCAGGAGGACACCACAATCGAAGCGCTCCCGCGCTTGGTCCCGAGAATCAGAATGTCATGAGAACGTTGGCCACCTGGATTCTGTGGGGCCCCATGGGCGCTCGAAGCTGGTCGAACCTCAAAAGGCATTTTAACCTTCTGCGCCGGATTGTTGCTCTTTGTGAAGCTGAGCGAATCGTTGCATGCGACCTCGTTCGCTATCCAATTTTGGTCGATAAGCTCGCGGCCTTATACCCCAGGAGCGAAGAAGCTAAAGCCATTCTCCGAATCATGGACCGACTTCTTCGTTCCGAAGTCAGTATTGGATTCACCCTACTGAATGAGGCAGGCCTACTTGCCTTAGCCGGCGCGATGAAAAAAAACAAATCGCGCGAAGCGGGCGCGCAAGTCGACGAAGGCATTGGAGAGCAAACGCCCTACATCCCGCCGCGAATTTGGGTCTACCAAGTACGTCGATTGCGGGAATGCCTTGATGATTTTCTTGAACATCGGGAACGAGTCGAAAATTGCTTTAAGTTCTGTGTCGATGCCTACGCGCATAACTTTGGGACACTTGAGGCAGCATTCCTTTACGAGGGAGACCGCAGCCGCTTTCGTCCATTTACAAAACAACCGAAAAACTTCGGTATCTTAAACGGGCGGCAGTTCTACGGTTCTTTCGAGTTCATCGCTAAAGAGTTCGGTATCTTCGAACTTTTAGAAAAGTGGGTGCTACCGCCGCAAAGAAGCACGATTGAACTGATGTCGTTTACAGCCTATCTGACGCTCGTTCAGACGGTTGGAGCGTCATATATCGCCAACTTCACACTCCAGCGAAAAGAGGAAGTCGCTGCATTGAGGGCGGACTGTCTACGCTGGGAACAGGACCCGGTGCTCGGTCGCATCCCGATTATCTGCGGTGAGACCATTAAGACAGACCCAGACAGCGACGCACGATGGCCCACGAGCAGCAGTGTCGAAGTTGCAGTAAATGCAATGACAGCGGTCGCGAGGCTGCGCATAAATTGTGCCGCCCAAAACCCCACTGCTAACTGCAACAAGGATGACCGCAACAATCCTTTCTTATTCCACAATGCGTTTGAGCCATGGGCGGCGATTCCCGGAAAATGGAAACCCTATTCGACGAGGCCTAAGCTTCAGTCGTACGCGTACTTGTTGCTTCGATACCCCCGCCTATTTGACCTGGAAGTGTTAAAGGTAACCGAAGCGGACCTGGAGATTGCACGCAAGTTCACACCTAATCTCAACAAGGATGGACGATTCGCGGTGGGCAAGACTTGGCCGTTGGCATATCACGAGCTCAGAAGGACGGGCGCCATCAACATGTTCGCCAGCGGGCTACTGTGCGACAGTTCGATTCAAGTCATATTGAAGCATCTCACTCTCTTCCAGACTCGTTACTACGGTCGAAATTTCAGCCGCCTTCGATTCAGTGAAGACTTCGAAAATCAAGTCGTTTCTGCTCGATACGAAGTCATGAGCCGACAGATACAGGCCCTTGTCGGCGAACACTATATCTCACCGTATGGCGACGAACGAAAGGACGAAGTTATCGTCAATTTGGTTGGCACCCGAGACTTTAAGGCGCTTATTAGGGCTGCCGAAAATGGAGATGTCCCATTCCGGGAGACGAGGCTTGGCGCATGCGCTAAGCGTGGACATTGTGACTACGGTGGAATCGAATCAGTAGCGCGTTGCTCTGGCGGCGATGGTAAAAATCCTTGCCATGATGTGTTATACGACACACGAAAACGACCCATGGTAGAACGTCAACTTGAAAGCATCAAAGTACAGCGCAGAAAGTCATCAATCGACAGCCCTCGCGCTCAAGCACTGAGCTCCGAAATCACCGGCATGGAAAACTACCTGAGGGTCACCAAGCAGAAGAAGCAACGAGGCACATAGAAAGACGGTTCCGCACGCCCAGTCAGCATTCAGATGAGCGCAGCCCCCTGGGGTTGAACGACTGGTTGGAGGGAACAGTTTGAAGAAAGGTGTCTTTGCTTGAACCGCGTTATTTTTAGGGGGCCTGATGAATTTTCGTTCGCGGCGCACAAGCGTAAGACGAAGCAGTGACCTGTCTGCCTCCAAGATACGGTCGTTTGACGGGGCTAATAACCGGTCGCGTTTTTTGTGCAAACCACATCCATAGGTGGGCCGTATGAACGATGCTGTACCAACGAAGACCGAACCTGAAACTGCGGAGCAACGATTTCGAAGCGCTTTCGAGCGTCTAAGAGATGACCGTCCGCTGAGACTGCCGCGCGGAACTTCTGTCAGTCAAAATAATGTTGCTAGAGAGGCCGGCACGGACCCGACCGCACTTCGAAAGAAACGATTTCCGGCGCTGGTTCGCGAAATTCAAGCATGGATACAAATCCATAGCGAACGACAGAAGACGCAACAAGCCAGTCGCAAGCGGGAAAGGCGCAAGCGCGAGGACCTTGAAGCGCAAGTTATGCGGCTTAGAAAGGAACGCGACGATGCGCAGTCTCAACTCACAAGTGCCCATCGCTTGGTGCTCGAAGTCCTACAGAAAAATGCACTTCTTCAGTCTAGGCTCGATGAGCTCCGACCCCCGCCAACCCCGCTGAGAGAGAAGCCTGCGATTATGGACATTCAGCCGCCCAAATAAGTGCATTTTCGTCCTGAGGAATGGACATTGAAAACATATTCATTTCCATAGAAAAAACAACTAGTTACACGATAGTCCATGCTCCTGGAACTCGGGGGTGCCTGCTCAACGTCTGACGTCTGACGATTTCAGCCGTGGACGTCGGGAGCCGATGTCCACGGCTGCAACCACCGCTTCGCCATTTTTCTCTTCTCGCTCCCCTCTCGCCTCTCGCCTCACGCTCATCAGGCAACCCCCTTCGCTTCGTGTGCGCGAACACAGGTTCGCGTCGCCGACGTCGCCCATGGCCTGCTCGGCCCAGCATCGAGGACATTGATTCGATCGCGAGCACACCATGCCATTGCCGATCCGCCGAGCGAACATCCTAGACATCCCTGCCGTGCTTCGTCCGGGCCACAACCCGGCCACGTCGACGGCGGCCACGAACTTGCCGGCTGCGGGGCCGCGACATGGCGTGCCGCCCCCCCTTGGGATGATGCCGAGACGTTACAAGCAGGGGTCCGGGCAGACGGGCGCGCCTTCCCTGCCGCCCCGGCAACCTTTGGCGTCGCTGCTGGGCACCGCGCCGGTCAAATCGACCCCCATGGGGCCGATGGCGCAATATGTGCAGACACCGCCCCGTCCGCCGGTGCCGGCCGCGCTCAGGCCCGGCGGCGGCTATGGCATGGCGGCACAGCCGCCGCTTTCGGCATATTTCAAGCCGAACCGTCCCCCTGTCGCGCCCCCTCCGATGCCCACGCAAGCCAGGCCGCAGCCGCGCCCTCCACTGCCGGAGCGGCCGTCCCAGTACCTGCGACCGAACTATCCGTCGACATCGCTTCACGGCATGCCGACGTCGGCCCCAACGCATCGTCCACCGGCGCCCACCGGCATGACACCAGCGCAGGCGCCGATGAAACGGCCCGGCGCCCACGGTGCGGCGCCGACGTCCGCTCCGGCCAAGCCTGCCGGTACGGCACCCGCCGCAGCGAAGTCGAAATGGGACGGCCGGCCTGTCCTGGTCAACGATCAGTCGTGGTTCACGTTGTCTCACAAGTTTCAGATGGAGATGCAAAAGTTCCGCGGCACCGATCGCGGCGCAAGCGCGGCAAAGGTTCTCAGCGATCACATGACGGGCAATCAGCAGCATGTCTACATGCTCAATGGCGGCAAGCCGGTGGGCGTCATGACATCCGACCTGCGCTCGGATGGCCATGTCCACATTAACGGCGTCGTGACGCATCCCGACACGAAGGGCGTCGGCGGCGCGCTCATCGAGGCGGCGGTCAACATGTCGGCGAAGAACGGCGGATCGGGTATGGTCCACCTGCAATTCCTCGATCAGGCATCGCGCGCCGCCTACAGCAAGCTCGGCTTCCGGTTCGAGGGCGGCTCCGGTGTCAACCTCATTCTGGTCCCTGCTACACGTCCGGACCTGTGGGAGAAGACCGCAGACGGCTATCGACTGAAGAAGCCGGCACCGAAGATGGTTTGATGCCGCTGGCCGGCACGCAGCGCTGCGCTGCGCCCCCGCCGGCCGGTCGACACAGCGGGAGACGCACCGATCCGATCGATCCGGGGAACGTTGTGTATGGGGGGGATTGGCGCAACCCGGATCGGACGCGCCATCGAAAGGACACCACCGGTCGCAGTCCGTCCTGGGCGACGTTGCAGCCAGGGTTAGTCGTTTATCTTGCGCTCAGCGGACTCAGCATCGCCTCGACACCCCGTCCGTTTCATTGTCAGGCGTTTTCCACGCCCTTCCCACTTGCAGTGACGACAACGCGCCTGGACTGTCTTGGCGTGGATTGTCCGAAACATCGTGAAATTCCGGACAATCCGGTAACGCGAAGCCAGTAGACAAGAAGCCGCCCGACATCGAGCAACGCAATCGACTTGGCGTTCGACTGCGCAAAAATCTGCCCGATGTCGTGCGATGCACCGGCGTTATGCCGAGGTAAGTCGGATGACGCCGCACTACGTCCCACTGCGCCTCACGACGTCGAGTGACGTCGATTTAGGCGACGTCACCCCGCGTGGTGATGGTGATGATGCTGGTGTTGCGCGGGGGAGGCGGTACCTGCGGGCGCCGCCATCCCCGGCTGGGTGGTTGCGGACGCAAGCGGGGGCATACTGCCTTCTTTGGAATGACCCGAAAGCGACTGCTTAAGGATCTGCATCATTTCCTGCATCAATTGCTTGATTTCCTTCTCGAGATGCGAGACGTCGCCAGCGGGGCTGGACTCACCGCTTTTCGGGAGCGACGTGGCGGCAGCAGCGTGGGTTGCTGCCGTCGTATTCACTGTCGAGGAATTCACTGTTGTCATGATGTACCTGTGAAATTTACGAAGAGAAGTAGAAACGCGTTGGCGAATATCACGCAGGCGCGCAGGGAGCATTTCATGAGAGACACCCTGCACCTGCACGTCGATGGTGTACCCGCCATATTGGCTACCTCAATCGAATGGGTATCGATAGCGAAAAAAACGAAATCTGCATCGTGAGTCTCTACACTCTTCGGAATACCGACGATGCTTTCGCATCGCTACAGATCGCTGACGGTTTTGCACCGGCCTTCGGGTTGGAATGGTGTGGTTGCCCGTAAAACTTGACGCCATCACGCCATCACGCCCGGCGCCCGACGCGTTCCGGGGGCGCTCACGCAAGGATCGCAAGTCGCTCGCGAATTACGCCCATCCCTCGCGAATGATTCGTGCGATCTGCTCTCCCGTCGCCCGGTTGTGCGCCTGCACGAGCGCCACCGCGCCTGCGTCGTCGCCCGCTTCGCACAGGCGCAGCAACTCGCGATGCTCCGCATGTGAGCGCGACGCGTTGTCCGCCTTTTGCCAGGTCAGGAACAGGTACCGACCGAGGTTGAGGCGTGCCGTGGCGACCGCGCGCTGGAAATACGGGCGCTCGGCCTTGGCATACAACATGCCGTGAAACGCCGCATTACGCGTGACGATGTCCGTCAGATCGGTCGCCGCCTCCAACGCGTCCAGCGCAGCCCGCGCTCGCGCAAGATCCGCACGCGACAGATTCGGCATCGCCAGCGCCATCAGACGTCCCTCCAGCAACGCCCGGTAGTCCGCCAACTCGATCGCATCGTCTTCGGTGAGCGCCGTCACGACGGTGCCGCGATTCGTTCGGCTCACCGCCAGCCCGTCCGAGGCCAGCATCGTGAGCGCCTCGCGCACCGGCACGTGACTCACACCCAGCGACGCCGCGAGGTGATCCTGACGCAACGCCTCGCCCGGTTTCAAATCGCCACGCCCGATCTGCTCGCGCAACGCTTCGTAAGCCCGTTCCACCGCAGTGCCCGTCCCGGATTCCTCACGCATCGATCACCCCATTCCGTTAACTATATATAATAATGTCAAATTATATATTATTTGACGAAAGGTGACGCCGATGTCTCTCCCCCGATCCTCACCCTCATCCCCCCCCTTACCCCCCTCACCCTCATCACCGTCCTCTCGATCGACGCCGCCGGCGCAGTTTTCCTCTCCTTTTTCGGAAACCGAAGCGGTCGCCTCGCCGCACGCTTCCCGCGCCACAGCGGCGGTCTCGCGCATCGCGCCGAACGCCGTCATGTCCAGTAGCGGCGCGTTCCCGCCAGGCCGCCTCTGGCGACATGCCCTGCTCGGCGGGCTCTGCGCCGCCGCCGGCTTGGGCTTGCTCGCCGCGGGACTTCATGGCGACGCGCTCGCCGTGGCCGTCATCGTGCTGCTTTGCCTGAGTTACTGGGCGACGGGTTGGTTGCCGGATTTCCTCGTGTCCTTGCTGCTGATGTTTCTGCTCGCCGCAGGCACCTCGCTCGGCGCCAACGTCGTCTTTTCCGGCTTCACGTCGAGCGCTTTCTGGCTGGTCTTCAGCGGTGCAGTGATCGGCATGGGGTTGCGTGTCACCGGGTTGGGAGAGCGGGTGGCCTCGCGTCTGGCCGATCACTGCGGTCACGCCTACGGACTCGCCCTTGCCGGCTTCGTCGCTATCGCCTTCGCATTGGGGATCGTGATGCCGTCCACGCTGGGCAGAATCGCCATCCTCACGCCCATCGTGCTGAGTTTCTGCGAACGCGTCGGTCTCACGCAGGGACGCCCGGGACGTCAGGGCCTGATGCTTGCCACCGCACTGGCCAGTTGCGAGCTGTCGACGGCGATCCTGCCCGCGAACCTGCCCAATCTCGTCATGGCGGGAACGGCGGAAACCGTCCTCGGACTGCGACTCGGCTATGGTGAATACGCCATCGCCCTCGTCCCCACGCTTGCGATCGTTCGCGGCGTTGTGCTGGTCGTCGTCGCTCAACGCCTCTTCCCGGACCGTCTCGCGTCGCGCGACATCGCACACATATCCAGGGTCGCCATGCCCGGCACGCCAATGCGGGCCGACGAAAGGCGGCTGCTCGCCGCCCTGGCGCTGATGCTCGCCCTCTGGTTGACGGAGCCCTGGCATCACGTGGCGGCCGGTTGGGCCGGATTGGGTATCGCACTGCTGTGCCTCGGGCCGTTGCGCCTGGTGAATCCGGACGCGTTCCTCGCGCAGGTCAAGCTCGCCCCGCTATGGTTCGTCGCCGCGATCATCGGTCTGACGGCGGCCGTCGAGCACGCTGGGCTGGCCGATGCCTTACGTCCGCTGCTCGCCCGCCTCGATCTCGCGCAACTGTCGGCGATGCCCGCCTATCTGACGCTCGTCGCACTGTCGATCGCGCTGACCTTTCTCGTGACCTCGAACGCCGCCCCGGCGCTCTTCACGCCATTGGTCCCTGCCCTCGCTGTCGGCGCGCCATTCGGCGTAAAGGCGGTCCTGTTGACGCAAGCTGTCGGCATTTCCACCATCGCGTTGCCCTATCAGGCGCCACCCCTCGTACTCGCCATGGCGCTGGCCGGCATCGGCATTCGGGACGCGACACGTTATTGCCTTGCCACCGCATGCATGGCACTGCTCACGGTCGTGCCGCTCACGGCGCTCTGGTGGCACGCAATCGGAATCCTTCGGATCTTCTGAGTTTCCTGACTTTCCGGAATTTCCAGACTTTCCGGCCCTTTTCATGGGCCGACAGCTCCGCGCATCCCGAGAAATCATTTCAAACGCTGGTTTGCGATCCTGGCCGGGAGACCATCGCACGGCCACCGCGACGATACTGCCCGATGGCTCGCGAAGACCGTGCCGGCAAGGATTCGACGCCGCATCAGGCCACTCTCCCGACGTCGGCGCAGCGCCGCTGGCACCGCGCAGGTGCGGCGGTTGTGTGCCGTGCGGCGCCGACGGCGGCGCCTCGCCCCGTCGATTCCGCGATCTTTTGGCAGACCGTCTCGACTAATATGGACCGTATCGGGAATGCCCTGCTTGAGACCACTAGTGGCGTCCCGCGACAATCGTTCGTCAGCAGCGTGCGCAGAACAAGACGAAAGAGGCGATTACAGGCGTCTCACGCGAATCACCGAATGCAGTCACCGTCGTCTGGCAACGCCGTTTCATGCAGCCAAGGGGAGGTTCTTGCATGACATCGAAGTCGTCGGCTGTCACGAAAATCGCTCCGCACATCCCGCGCGAGCGTCGCCACTGGTCCGAGGACCCGGCGCGCATTCGCCTTTACAGCGGCGTCGGACTTGTCCTGAGCTTCGCCGTCCTGTTCATCTGGGGCTATCGGTATGCATTGTCCGCCACCCCGACCATCAGCCCTATCGGACTGGACTTCCTGCCGTTCTGGGGCGCATCGCACTTCGTATTGCAGGGACATCCGCTCGATGCCTATAACGTCGACCTGATGTCGCAGGTGCAAATCGCGGAGCAACCGTGGGCCGACAAGATCGGTGGCGTGCTGCCGTGGTTGTATCCGCCGGTAATGATGGTGTTTCTCGCGCCGGTCGCGTTGCTCTCGTTCACCTATGCGTACACGCTATACGCGCTGATCGGCCTCGGTCTCTATTACGCCGCGTTGCGGCGCACGGCCCCCTGGCGCGTCGCGCGTCTGCCGACGCTCGGCTTTCCGGGCGTGCTGCTGGTGATCATTGCCGGTCAGATCGCCCTCTACACGACAGCGCTCGCGGGCTTCTCGCTGGCGCTGTTACGCAAGCGCCCCGTCTGGGCCGGCGTGCTGGCCGGACTGCTCTTCGTAAAGCCGCATGTTGCGCTGCTCTTCCCGCTCGCGTTCCTCTGCGCCCGCGAGTGGCGCGCGCTCGGCGCGTGTATCGCAACCGTCATCGGCACGACGGCGCTTGCCGCCGCGGTCTTCAGCATCGACGTCTACGTCACCTTCCTGCACGCCTCGGAATTCGCGCGGCAAAGCATCGTGAACGGCACGGCGCAGATCGCCCGCGTGCCCACGTTTTTCGTCACCGCACGCATGCTCGGCGCCGCCATCGAAGTCTCTGCCGTCGTCCACGGCATCGTGGCCTTGTGCGCGCTGGCGGTGTTGATCGACTTCTGGCGGCGGCCGGGCGTGTTCGCCTTGCGCGCCGCCACGCTCGTGTGCGCCACCACACTCATCAGCCCGTATCTCTACGATTACGACCTCGCGCTCCTTGCACTCGTGATCGCCTGGTATGTGCGCGACGGCGTTGCACGCGGCTGGCTGCGCGGCGAACGCGAATGGCTTGTGCTGCTGTGGATTACCCCGGCGCTCGGCCTGCTCGGCTCGTTGCAGATCGGCTTCCAGTTCCTGCCATTCATCACGCTGGGCACCCTCGCCATGCTGTGGCGACGTCGTCGTCGCCTCGCACACGTGCGCGAGGGCGAGGCATTCGACACTCCGGACGAAGACCGCAGCGCTGCCGCCGCTCCCGCCGCCCTAA
The DNA here is from genome assembly GCF_902459655.1 of Pandoraea anhela. GTDB lineage: Bacteria > Pseudomonadota > Gammaproteobacteria > Burkholderiales > Burkholderiaceae > Pandoraea > Pandoraea anhela. Next base: position 66,104 of record NZ_CABPSB010000024.1, on the reverse strand, counting down.
CGCGTCACGCCGTCACCGCGCCTGCGTTCACCAGGTAATCGCCATGCCCCGCGCCGCTCGTACCGACACGCCCCACACGTCACACACATCGCATACGCCGGCGACTTATCGTGCGCCGCTGATTTCACTCGTCGTGCCATGCCACAACGAAGCGCCGGCGCTCGACAAGTTCTACCACGCCGTCGCCCCGGTCCTCGACAGCGTAGCGAACGTGCGCTTCGAAATCGTCTGCGTGAACGACGGCAGCACCGACGACACGCTGAACGCCCTGCTTGCATTGCGACGCAAGGACGCGCGTATCCGCGTCATCGATTTCACCCGCAATTTCGGCAAGGAAGCGGCCCTGAGCGCAGGCATCGATGAGGCGCAGGGCGACGCCGTCATCCCCATCGACGCCGACCTACAAGACCCGCCCACCCTGATCCCGGTGATGATCGAGCGCTGGCGCGACGGTGCCGAAGTCGTGCTCGCCAAGCGCACCAACCGCGCAAGCGACAGCTTCGCCAAGCGGGTGGCGGCGGGCTTGTATTACCGCGTCCACAACCGGTTGTCGGAGGTCAAGCTGCCGGAGAACGTCGGCGATTTCCGGCTGATGGACCGCCGTGTCGTGACCGCCATCAAGCGGCTGCCCGAGCGCCGCCGCTTCATGAAGGGGCTGTTCGCGTGGGTCGGATTCCATACGGAAGTCGTGGAGTACGTCCGCGATCCGCGCAGCGCGGGCGAATCGAAGTTCTCCGGTTGGCGACTGTGGAACTTCGCGCTCGAAGGCATTACCAGTTTCAGCACCGTGCCGTTGCGCTGCTGGACCTATATCGGCGTGTCGCTGGCGCTGATGTCGCTCGCCTATGGCAGCTACATCGCATTGCGCACGATCATTCACGGCGTGGACGTGCCCGGCTATGCCTCGTTGCTCGTAGGCACGCTCTTTCTCGGCGGGATTCAACTGGTCGGCATCGGGGTGATCGGGGAGTACGTCGGGCGCATTTATTACGAATCGAAGGGACGTCCGCTGTATCTCGTGCGCCGCCGCTACCAGGCCAGCGTGAAGGTCAGCCACTTGCCGTCGCGTGCCGGGATGCGCGTACTCACGCGCCTCGATACGTCCAGTAGCGGTGGAGCAGGAAAGTCGTCGGCGGCACGGTCAGCACGACCGCTGCGATCCCGAGCCAATGGTTCCCCCCCAGATGCTCGACCGTTCGTGCGACGAACGTCGTGAGCACAAGCCCGAAGACCGACACGGGCAAAAACCGCGCGAGGCTCGTGCGATGAACGCGCGCCGAAAAACTCCATAACGTGTTCAGCAGGTAGGAACACGGTGTTGCGACGCAGAAAGCGACCGCGTTGGCCGGCACCGATCCCACACCGAACACCGCGATGAGCGTGATCGCCACGATCACGTGCACAGCCGTCGCCACCCCTCCCGAGACCCCGAAGCGCATGAGCGGCACGACGAACGTACGCACGTGCGGCGACGTGCGCCAGCGTTGCAGGCGTGTAGTGGCCTCGGAGGAGGACGTCTGACGCAGATCCGGCATCGGTTTGGTCGCAAAGATGAATGACGGCGAAGACGGGTTCACCTGACGATACGGGCGCACGCACCGACCGTCGCCAAACGTTTGCGGTGCAGCATCGGCGCATCGCCCCGTCAGGGCTCGATGAGTAAGAATTTATGCCATTTTCGCAGGCCATGGGTTGCACGCCTGAGCGAGACGTCTAGGATTGCGAGGTACTTCATGATGACAGCACCGACAAGCAAGACAAGAGACGACATCCGCAATCTACAGGAGGAAGCCGATGCAACGCCCCAATGCCATCCACGCCGCCAGCGTTCTGATCTTTGCCGTGACAACGTGGAGCGCGTCACTGCATGCTGCCGATACCGGAACCGCCGCGTCGTCGTCCCTGCCCTCGCAAACGCTCACCGTCGAAGGGCTGTCACAGCCTGCCGACATTCTGATCGACCACAACGGCGTGCCGCACATCTTCGCCGCCAACGAGCGCGACGGCTTCTTCGTGCAGGGCTTCAACGCCGCTCGCGACCGTCTGTTCCAGATCGACCTCTGGCGACGCCGGGGACTCGGCCAGTTATCCGAAGTGTTCGGCCGCGCTTACGTCGCGCAGGACGACGCCGCGCGCCGCTTCGTCTACCGGGGCGACATGGCCGAGGAATGGCGACGCTACGGTCCGGACGCGAAGCCGGCCGCCGAGGCCTTCGCCGCCGGCGTGAACGCCTACATCGACTGGCTCGCGAAGCATCCCGACCAGATGCCGTACGAATTCCGCAAGGTCGGTTACTGGCCCGCGAAATGGTCGGCCGAGGACATCGTGCGTATTCGCAGTCACGGTCTGACCCGTAACCTCAAGAGCGAAGTCGCCCGCGCCAAGGTGGTATGCCAGGCGTCGCTCGACGCAGACAGTGTGCGTGTCGGCCTGCAACCGGCCTGGAAGACGCAGGTGCCCGACGGCCTCGATCCGTGTCTGCCAGACGATCTGCTCAAGGTTTTCGATCTCGCGACGCAAGGCGTGAAGATCACGAAGGACTCGCTGCAACACGCCGACGCAGACGTCGTGCAACTGGCCGAGAGCGGCCCTTACGACGTCTCCACGGAATCGGCGGAAGGCAGTAACAACTGGGTTATCGCACCGCAAAAGTCGGCAACGGGCCGCGCCATCATGGCCAACGACCCGCACCGCGCATACGCCGCACCGAGTCTGCGCTACATCGTGCAGGTCAGCACGCCCACGCTCGATCTGATCGGCGCGGGCGAGCCGGCGATTCCGGGCGTCGCCATCGGACACAACGGCACCATTGCTTTCGGCCTCACGATCTTCAACATCGATCAGGAAGACCTGTACGTCTACGCGCTCAATCCCGCGAACCCCGATCAGTACCGCTACCGTGGCAAATGGGTGCCGATGCGTACCGTCCATGAAACGATCGAGGTGCGCGATGGCGCGCCGGTGCAGACCGATCTCAAATTCACGAAGCACGGGCCGGTGATTTACGTCGACGCCGCCAGACATCGCGCCTATGCGGTGCGCACGGCATGGCTCGAGCCGGGCATGTCGCCGTACTTCGACGCCATGCGCTACATGCGCGCCAAAACGTTTTCACAATTCCGGACGGCGCTCGATACCTGGGGAGCGCCGACCGTGAATCAGGTCTACGCGGACACGTCCGGCAACATCGGGTGGGTGCCAAGCGGCATGGCGCCGATTCGTCCGAACTGGGACGGCCTGATGCCGGTGCCCGGCGACGGGCGTTACGAGTGGGCGGGCTTCTGGCGTCGCGACCAGTTGCCGTCGGCGTACAACCCGGCGAGCGGCTACTTCACGACGTCCAACGAAATGAACCTGCCGGCCGGCTATCCGTATGCGCAGCGCAAGCTGGGCTTCGAGTGGACGAACGGCTCGCGGCATGCACGCATCGACGAAGTACTGAAGGGAATGGACAAAGTCTCGCTGGAAGATTCCGAGCGTTTGCAAAACGATATCGTGTCGATACCGGCCCGGCGTCTGATCGCGCTGCTCGCGCCGCTCTCGAGCGACGACCCGCAGACATCCGCTGCGCTGAAGCTGCTCAAGGGATGGGACGCTCACATGGGTGCCGACTCGGCGCAAGCGGCGCTGGAAGAAGTCTGGTTCAGCCGGCATCTGGGGCGCGCCTACAAGAACGCGGTCCTCCCGAAGACGGCGGCCGAGAGCTTCGGCGCGCCCGATCCGGCGTCGATGCTCGACGCGCTGGAACAGCCTGCGGCCCGCTTCGGGCATAACGGCACGGCCAGCGCCACCGCAAAGCGCGACGCCGTGTTGCTCTCAAGCCTGGGTGACGCGTGGGGCGAAATGGTCAAGCTGCAAGGCGCAGACCCCGCCGCATGGCGATGGGGCAAGCTTCACACGAACCTGAACGCCCATCCGCTCGCGGACGCGGTGGACGTCGAGATGCGCGCCAAGCTCAACGTCGGACCGTTGCCCAAAGGCGGCAGCCCGTTCACGCCGAATCAGTCGACCTATCGCGTGAGCGACTTCCGTCAGACGAACGGGCCGTCGTTGCGCATCGTCGTCGACGTGGGCAACTGGGATAACACGCGCGCGATAAACCTGCCGGGGGAATCGGGCAACCCCGACAGCCCGCACTATCGCGACCTGGCGCAAAAGTGGCTCGACGGCGAATACTTCAAGTTGCCCTACACCCGCGCGGCGGTGGAAGCCGCCACGGAGTCACGACTGCATCTGGTGCCGGAGGCGTCGCGTTGAGTTCGCTAAGTTCGCTAAGTTCACTATGTGCGCGGCTGCAATCCGCGACAACGTGAATAGCACGCTGAAAAACAGCCGGCCGGAATCTCCCGCCGGCTGTCTCCGAGGCTGCAATGTGCGTCTGCCGCGAGGCATCGTCCACCGCACGCATGATCGATCGGTCCGTTGTCGATCCATTGTCGATCCGTCCTCGGTCGATCGATCAATGACCGCCCGGCACGAACTCCGGTTTGTCGCGTTTGATGTTGCGCGCGTCCACGGCATTGGTCGGCACCAGCAGGAGCAGCAAGACGACGCCGACGGAGATCGCCAGAATCGACAGGAACGTAAGGTGTAGCGAATGTTGCAGCACCGCACGAATCGCCTGATCGGCCATCGTGGACACGCCGCGATCTTCCAGCACGTGACGCAACTGGTCGGACGTCACCGGCGCGAGACCGCTGGAATGCGTGAGGCCGAAGTTGAGGACCGCGCCGAAGAGCGTTGCGCCGAGCGTGCTGCCCAGATTCCGCGAAAAGATGTTCGACGCGGTGGCGCTGCCGCGCTGCGACGGATCGACGATTTCCTGAATCAGGACGAGCGCACTCACGCTGCCGGTGCCCATCGAGAAGCCCATCAGCAGCGACCCGAAGCCGGCGAGCAACGGCGAGCTGTTCGGCCCGAGCAAGGCGAAGACGATGCCGCCGACCGGCATCAGCAGACTCCCGCCGACGAGAATGCGGCGCAGGCCGAAACGCGTAAACGTCTTGGCCGCAAGCGTGGCGCCGATCGGCCAGCCGACCATAATCATCGTGAGCGCCATGCCAGCCACGACCGGCGTCTGACGCAGCACGCCCTGCGCGTACACCGGCAGGAATGTCGTCAAGCCCATGAGCACCATGCCCGAGAGCAGCGTCGCCGCATTGGCGGCCGCAATCGGACGGCGGCTCCACAGCGCGAACGAAATCATCGGATCCTTCGCGCGACGCTCTTGCCAGACGAACAGCAGGCCCGCAATAGCGCAGGCGAGCACGCCGCCCCAAACATGCGTGTCGGTGAACGCGTTGGCGTCGGTCAGCGCGATCATCAACCCGGCGACCGCAATGGTGAAGTACACGGCGCCCATCACGTCGATACTCGGACGTTGGCGCGGCGCGTCCTCATGCAGATAAGCGACAAAGCCGGCTGCCGCCAGCAGACCGATCGGAATGTTGATCCAGAAGATCCACGACCAGGACAGATCGCGAATGATGAGGCCGCCGAGCATCGGGCCGAGTACGGCCGAAATGGCCCAGACGCTCGCCAGATAGCCCTGCACCTTGCCGCGTTCGCTGATCGGATAGTGATCGGCAATGATCACCAGGCTGACCGGCTGAATGCACGCGGCGCCGACGCCCTGCAACAGGCGGAAGCCGATCATGGCCGGCATGGACCACGCGAGTCCCCCGCCGAGCGAGGCAATCAGGAAGACGGCAATGCCGATGAGGATGACCGGCTTGCGTCCGTAGATGTCGGCCAGCTTGCCGAACACCACGGTCATGGCCGTCTGCGCGAGCAGGAAAGCGGAAAAGACCCAACTGTAGAGATTCAGGCCACCGAGCTGGGCGACGATTTGCGGCATGGCCGTCGAGATGATCGTCGCTTCGATGGCGACCATGGACGTTGCCGCCATGACGGATGCCACGATCAATGGCCGCACGGAATTGCGTGTCGCAGACATGTGTTTTTTTAAGTGGGGGTGCGTAACAACTTGCGGAAGCGGCATGGCGCCCGCGTGAGGCGCAACAGCCACACCAGATAGCGGAAGACGGGGATCGAACGTGGCGGCGCAGCCGCACGCGTAGTCAAGACGACTTGGGCCTGGCGATGGGCTCAAGCATAGCCGAACGCGGCAAAACGCGTACGACACTCATCGATGGCAGCACTTGTCCTCAACCAAGCCTTACGGGGCGCGGCCCGGTGTGACCAAAACCCTGCCGCGGTCCAGGTTATGGAAGGTTTTGGACGACGAAATACCCGGGCAACGTCACGCGTTGCCCGGGAGCGACACCCGACGTCCCGAAATGCGATAGCCGCTTGCGGCTTATCGTCGCAGTCGGGGCGTCATCGCATTATCACGGAGTGAGAATTTATGGCGCGGCGGTCTGGGTCGACATTAGCCGGCGACAAGGCACGTCACGCGGTGCCGCGATTGCGCTTGATGACCCCGTATATCGCCAGCAGCACGATCGCGCCGATGATCGAGGCGATCCATCCGGCCGATTCGCCTTCTGTGTAGAGGTGCAGGAACTGCCCGACATACTTGGCGAGGAGCGCGCCGGCGATGCCGAGGATGACGGTCATGATGATGCCCATGCTGTCACGCCCGGGATGCAGGGCGCGCGCGATGAGACCGACGATCAGACCGACGACGATGGTGCCGATAATGCCCATGACGTACCTCCAAGGACGGGAACCCGAACGCAGTATAGCCCCGATTTCCGAAGGTCCGTACCCCAGTCTCCCATCGAGGTATCCCTCGCGCCCCGGTCTCGATTACCTCTCGATTACCTCTCGATTACCGCCTGGATGCCCGTCCCCCATTCCGATCTCCGCGCCGTTACGCTTCCGGCCCCCTGGCGTCGCGCCGTTCGGGTTGATCGACGAACGCCGCCACCGTCCCCGGGGGGTGGGCAATCCCGTGCTATCCCCGGTATAAGGGATGACTATTTGTCAAAAGCGGTCGGCTGCGCGATGATGGGGCACGCTGTCCCAACGTGCGGGGTACGCGAGGCCGAGAAAACCGGCATTGCGTCGACGCGCTATAATCAGGGGCTATCAGATCCCCCACATCATGCAACTGCTCGCTCTCGGCCTGAACCACCACACGGCACCCGTCTCGCTGCGCGAACGGGTGGCGTTTCCGTTCGAGCGGATCGAGCCGGCGCTGGCGGGCCTCAAGAGTCTGTGGACAGGCAGCAGCAGGTCGAGCGCCGCCGAGGCGGCCATTCTGTCGACGTGCAACCGCACCGAGATCTACTGCGTGACCGACGACGCCGCTGCCCGTGAGCGCGCGGTGCACTGGCTCTCCCAGTTCCACAACATCCCGGCCAGCGACCTCGCGCCCCACCTTTACGCCCTGCCCCAGTCGGACGCCGTACGTCACGCCTTCCGCGTGGCGAGCGGTCTGGACTCGATGGTGCTCGGCGAGACGCAGATCCTCGGGCAGTTGAAGGACGCCGTGCGCACCGCCGCCGAGGCCGGCGCGCTCGGCACCTATCTGAACCAGCTTTTCCAGCGCACCTTCGCGGTGGCCAAGGAAGTTCGCGGCCAGACCGAGATCGGCGCGCATTCGGTGTCGATGGCCGCCGCCGCCGTGCGTCTCGCGCAGCGCATTTTCGAGAGCATCAGCACGCAAAAAGTGCTGTTCATCGGCGCGGGCGAAATGATCGACCTGTGCGCCACGCACTTCGCCGCCCAGAATCCGAAGGCCCTCTACATCGCCAACCGCACCGCCGAGCGCGGCGAGAAACTCGCCGAGCGTCTGGGTGGCACGGCCATCCGCTTGTCCGAATTGCCGCAGCGTCTGCATGAGTTCGACATCGTCGTGTCGTGCACGGCGAGCACGCTGCCGCTGATCGGGCTGGGCGCCGTCGAGCGCGCCATCAAGGCCCGCAAGCACAAGCCGATGTTCATGGTCGATCTGGCCGTGCCGCGCGATATCGAACCGGAAGTCGGTCGTCTGGCGGATGTTTTCCTCTACACCGTCGACGATCTCGGCGCCGTCGTGCGCGAAGGCAATGCACTGCGTCAGGCGGCGGTCGCGCAGGCCGAAGCGATCATCGAGACGCGCGTGCAGCACTTCATGCAATGGCTCGACGCGCGCAGCGTCGTGCCGGTCATTCGCGACATCCACGGCACCGCCGAGGCCATGCGTGTGGCCGAACTCGAGCGTGCCCAGCGCATGCTCGCGCGTGGCGACGACCCTGCCGCCGTGCTCGAAGCCCTGTCCCAGTCCCTCACCAAGAAATTCCTGCACGGCCCGACCCACGCGCTCAATAACGCGCGCGGCGATTCGCGCGAGCAAATCATTCACCTCATTCCCGAACTGTTCCGCACCTCGGGATCCGCCGACAAATAGATGAAAGCGAGCATGCAAGCCAAGCTCGACCAATTGACGCAACGTCTGGTCGAGCTTGATGGCCTATTGAGCCAGGGCGACGTTACCCGCGACCTGGACAACTACCGCAAGCTCACGCGCGAACACGCCGAGCTGGCGCCGGTCGTTGCGCAATATCAGCAGTACCGTCAGGCGCAGAACGACGTCGCGGCCGCGCAGGAAATGGCGTCCGACCCTGAGATGCGCGAGTTCGCGGAAGACGAAGCCGCGAATGCCCGTGCCCGCATGGACGACATGGAGGGCACGCTGCAACGCATGCTGCTGCCGCGCGATCCCAACGACGACCGCAACATCTACCTGGAAATCCGCGCGGGCACCGGCGGCGACGAATCGGCGCTGTTCGCGGGGGATCTGTTGCGCATGTACACGCGTTATGCCGAACGCCAGCGCTGGCAGGTCGAAATCATGTCGGCGAGCGAGTCGGATCTGGGCGGTTACAAGGAAGTGATCGTCCGGCTGATCGGTCAGGGCGCGTATTCGCGGCTGAAGTTCGAGTCGGGCGGCCATCGTGTGCAACGCGTGCCCGCCACGGAGACGCAGGGACGCATCCATACGTCTGCCTGCACCGTCGCCGTGATGCCTGAGGCCGACGACGTCGCCGAGGTCGAAATCAACCCGGCGGACATTCGTATCGACACGTTCCGCGCGTCGGGCGCAGGCGGGCAGCACGTCAACAAGACGGATTCGGCCGTGCGCATCACGCACTTGCCCACGGGCATCGTGGTGGAATGCCAGGACGACCGCTCGCAGCATCGCAACAAGGACAAGGCGCTCAAGGTGCTCGCGGCCCGCATCAAGGACGCCCAGTTGCGCGCGCAGCAAGCCAAGGAAGCGGCCACGCGCAAGAGCCTGATCGGCTCGGGCGACCGCTCGGAGCGCATCCGCACGTACAACTTCCCGCAAGGGCGGATGACGGATCACCGTATCAACCTCACGCTCTACAAGCTCGAATACATCATGGACGGCGATCTCGACGAGATGATCAACGCGCTGGTGACCGAGCATCAGGCAGAGTTGCTGGCGTCGCTGGGCGAGGCCGCCTGATGACGTCGGGCGCGGCGCAGGGGACTGACGGAAAACCTGGACCGGACGGACAGGTCGATGTGGCCACGGTCGCGTCGTTGCTGCGCGAGCGAGGCTTGCCGCCAGCGGAGTCCCGCATACTGCTCGCTCACGTGCTGGGCTGGAGCCGCACCCAACTGATTACCCGCGACCGCGAGCCGCTCGCCCCCGAGACGGTCGCCCGCTACCGCGCACTGCACGCGCGGCGCGTGGCAGGCGAGCCCATCGCCTACCTCACCGGCACCCGGGAATTCTTCGGGCTGACGCTGGCGGTGAGCCCGTCGGTGCTGATTCCCCGCCCGGAAACCGAACTGCTCGTGGAATTGGCGCTCGCCCGCCTCGCCTCACGGCGCGCCCCTCGCGTGCTCGATCTGGGGACCGGTAGCGGCGCAATTGCGCTGGCCATCGCCCATCGTCGCCCGGATGCGAGCGTGACGGCCGTCGACCGATCGGCCGAGGCGCTGGCCATCGCCCGGCAGAACGCCCGGCAACTCGGATTGGACGCCCATGTCGACTTCCTCGCAAGCGACTGGTACGCCGCATTGCCGACGGATGGCGCGCCTGGGGCTGCCTTCGACATCATCGTCTCCAACCCGCCCTACATCGTGTCGGGCGACGAACACCTCTCCCAGGACGACCTGCGCTTCGAACCGGTCGACGCCCTCACGGATCATGCGGACGGCCTCGCCGCCTTGCGCGTCATCGTCGCCGGCGCCCCCTCGCGACTGCTGCCGGACAGCTGGCTGCTGTGCGAGCACGGCTACCATCAGGCGGCGGACGTGCGCGACCTCTGCACGGCGGCGGGGCTGGTGGACGTGATGTCCGAGCGCGACCTCGCCGGGATCGAGCGCACCACGGGCGGCCGACGCGCCTGAGCGGTGTCCGACGGGCGCGCCGGAAAACCGCTAAAATGCCGGATACGCCGACTTTCCGGCATCCCCACGGGCTTCCGATCATGACTACCCAGCAACGTATCCAGCAAATCGTCTCCGAACACCCCGTCGTCCTTTTCATGAAGGGCAACGCGCAATTCCCGATGTGCGGCTTCTCGGGCCGTGCCGTGCAGATCCTGAAGGCATGCGAAGTGGGCGACCTGTTCACGGTCGACGTGCTGCAAGACGACGAAATCCGTCAGGGCGTGAAGGAATTCGCCAACTGGCCGACCATTCCGCAGCTCTACATCAACGGCGAATTCATCGGCGGCTCGGACATCATGATGGAGATGTACCAGAGCGGCGAACTCAAGCAGGTTCTCGCGGAACTCGCCTGATCTCCCGATCGTCGATCTGCGGTCGATGACGGTTTCGACGGGAGCCTCCCGCCCCCCCGTGCGTCTGGTCGTGGCCATCACGGGCGCGACCGGCGCGGTGTATGGCGTGCGTCTGCTCGAACGCCTGCGCGCCATGGGCGGCGTCGAAACGCATTTGATGGTGTCGAGTGCGGGCTGGCTCACGCTGCGTCACGAACTCGGCCTGGAGCGTTCGGACGTGCAGGCGCTCGCCGATCAGTACCACAGCGTGCGTGAGGTGGGCGCGAACATTGCCAGCGGCTCGTTCGCCACGGCGGGCATGGTGGTCGCACCGTGCTCGATGAAGACGCTCGCGAGCGTGGCGCATGGACTCGCGGACAACCTGATCGCCCGTGCCGCCGATGTTACGCTCAAAGAGCGCCGCCGCCTCGTGCTGATGGTGCGGGAGACGCCCTTCAACCTCGCGCATCTGCGCAACATGACCGCCGTCACCGAAATGGGCGGCATCGTCTATCCGCCACTTCCCGCGTTCTACAACCGGCCGGCATCGCTCGACGCGATGGTCGACGACACGGTCGCCCGCGTCATCGATCTGTTCGGGATTGCCCCTCCCGCCGCCTCCAGCTGGGACGGTCTGGCGAAAGACGCGAACCGGAACGCCGAAGGCTGACGCCTTCATTGACGCACGACGGCCCGCCCGTCGCGGCATCCCGGCAGCCGCTCACCGCACGCCGTCTACCCAACGCTGCAACGTCTCCAGTGCGCCCTGCGCCTGTCCGGCGGCCGACTCCGGTGTCTGCACGCACAATTCCAGCATGATCTCGTTCGGGTCGAGCAGATAGAGATGCTCGCCGTCGCCATGACGCTCGGCGGCAAACGGCACATCATGCGCGCTCAGACGCGATTTCCAGCGATCGAGCGATTCGCGGTCGCGCACGCGCAGGGCCAGATGGTGAATCTGCGTTGCGGGAGTTTCTGGATGGGGTTCGGGCGCGAGGCCGTCGCAATTGAAAAACGCGAGCGCTTCGCCCGGCGCGATCTGATAGCTCACCAGCAAATAAGGCTTGCCCCACAGACGGCTCATGCCGGTCTGCGCCCCTGCCAGCGTGAATCCCATGACCTCGACGTAGAATCGGTGCGTGAGGGTCGCGTCGTAACTCGGATATGCGACGTGATCGATCGCCACGGGGGTTATGCAAGCCACGCGTACCGTGGATTCGACGGCAAGACTGGGGTCTGGTGCGGCGTAGTTCATCACGATCCCCCGGCGTGCGAAGTGGCGACGGCATTCGGGAAACTGCGTCTGTAGTGTAGTCCTGCAACCCGCGTGGCATCAACCGAGTGTCAGCCGGAGCCGCATGGACTATAGTGAAAACGCCACACTTTGCTCGCCAAACGGCATTTGGCGTGCATCCCCCCAGTGGTGTGACAGGTTTGCGACCGGAGTTTTGTCATGGAGACCGCTTTTTCCTCGCTTTCGCCCGTCGTCGTCTACGCCGTCGTGACGCTCGTTTTCGTCATGCTGGTGCTCGTGGTGCCTGCCGGCGCCCGGTGGCGCAACGTCGCATGGCCCACAGCCATGCCGCCGCTCTCGCCCCATCGCCCCGGCGACCTGCTCGGCACCCCGCGCACGCCCTACTGGCGCTCGCCGCACGACACGCAGGATCTACGCCGCCCCTCGTACTTCGCCACTTCCGCCCGCCGCGGCCGCCGCCCCGCCAGTTTTCTCGCCCCACGCGATCACGAGCGCCGCTGAGCGCGTCTGCCTTCAACGCCGCCGAGCCGGGCATCGCACCTCGCCCGGCACGCGTCGCCCGACGCCGCTAGTCGCTAGTCGCTAGTCGCAGGTTCCCTTACGCCTTGTTACATCTGTAGTGCCGCAGTAGCACTGCGCGCTGCTGGTCGTCCGTAAAATTCGGTCACGGATTGCGGGCCTTTGCGCCATGTGCGATGCGTCAAAGACGCCGCAGGCAGGCGCGAACGTGAACGGCACATGCCTATCCGCGCGGGGCACACTAAATCAGAGGAGGAGAACAGATGCAATTTCGTTTCTGGATCGCGACGGCTGCCATTAGCGGCCTTGCAGTTGCGGTCACGTCGGGTAGCGCTTTTGCCCGCACGGACGTGTCGGTCAACATCGGCATTCCCGGTCCGGCCTTCGTCGCGCCGGGCCCTGTCTACGCTGCGCCGCCGGTTTACGCCGCCCCGGCCCCTATGGTCATGGCGCCGCCGCCGGTGGTCTACGGGCCGCCCCCGCGTTACTGGCGCGGTCCGCCGCCGCGTCACTGGCACCACGATCGCGGTTGGGAGCGACGCGGTTGGGAACGACGGGATTGGGATCGTCACGACCGCCATCATCATCGTTAACCGTCTTCGTCGTGAAGGCGAGAAGCCCCGCAAGGTCCGTCGGCCTGCGGGGCTTTTTTTGCCCCCAATCGATCGCGAGTCCCCGGCGTGGCCCGTGATGGGCCCGCCACCTCAGCAAATCGTTGCCATCGGTGTCGCCGTCACTCATGCAATGTCCGCATGACACCTCGCCCATGCCTCGAAGCGCCACGCGTGATTGCGCGCGAATGCATTGGTCGATTTCGAATTGGCGTGGCTCACCTTAAAAGCCCTTACCCCCTCACCCCCTTAAACCCCATTAACCCCCCTTAAAACCCCGATATCCCCTGCATTCTCATGCAACGAAATGAAAATCACTTCACCGGAAAATATCGATTTGGGCATCAATAGCGATAGCAGCAACGATGTCCGTAGTAGCCGCCGTAATACCCTCCGTAATACGGCCGCTCCGGAACGACGACACACCCGGCAAGGGTAACGGCAAGCAATGCGGCAACGACTAACTTCATGATCTGACTCCACAGGGACGAACGCGAATCCGTTCGCTTTCTTTATATCGCCGCGCCTGTAGGAAGCCCATCACGCGTGTGTAAGCCGTGTAAGCGAAGGTTGCCAAACGGGCAATGTGTCGCACTTTGTTACGTAACACGGCAGGTGTGTGGCCGTAACATCGCGCCCCCGGTGTGCCTCGCCCGCCGGAGAGATCCAGACGCCATGCGGGTTTCCGGGATCCGGTCCGCCTGGCATGAGGCTTGCATGTTCTTTCCCGTCGCCCTTTCAAATGCCCCGAAGAGTGCGGCTTTAACTCAAACCCTCCTCCCGTTGCAGACACGGGAGGAGGATTTTTTTCCCATCTCTCCGATCCTTGCCGGTCATGGATTCCGACAAGCGATCACGCCCATTTCCTGCACCGCTAACGTGCATGCGCCTTTGTGTTTTCATTTCATCTGTGCGTTTGAAATGTATCGACGCTATAACCGCTTCGCCTTCCTATGCGATTCATTTATCTTTAAAGCCTTATTGGGTGCGGTTTTCTAAGCGATTTCTCCCGTTATCGGCATTAACCAGATGCGGGTAGGCACCGATCTCAAGTTGCCTATTTCGCTGTCGTAATCGCGTCTATAGAGGACTGCGTTCTCAATTGGGGGGGATGCGCAGATCCTTTTCGTGACGGCCGCACGACACGCGCCGGGGCAAGCGTCTCAGGGGAATAGTCATGGAAATCGCCACGCCTGAATTCCAGATGGAACAACAGGAACTACAGGCTGTCACCGCCGCACTCAACCGCGTGCAGGCCGTCATCGAGTTCGACTTGCAGGGCCGCATTCTTCACGCCAACGAAAACTTCCTGCAAACGGTCGGCTACCGGCTCGACGAGATTCAAGGCCAGCATCATCGGATGTTTTGCGAGCCGGAGTACGCAGCGTCCACCGCGTATCGCGATTTCTGGGCCAAGCTCGGGCGCGGCGAGTTCGACGCCGGCGAATACAAGCGCCTCGGCAAAGGCGGTCGCGAAGTGTGGATCCGTGCGTCGTATAACCCGGTGTTCGATGCCAACGGCGTCGCCTACAAGGTCATCAAGTTCGCCACGGACATCACGGCAGATCGCACCCGTCAGGCAGAGTTCGAGGGCAAAGTGCGCGCCATGGACATCGCGCAGGCCGTCATCGAATTCAATCTCGACGGCACCGTGATCACGGCCAATGACAACTTCCTGAAAACGCTCGGCTACTCGCTCGACGAGATTCGCGGCAAACACCATCGGATGTTCTGCGAGCCGGATTACGTCGCCTCGAACGCGTACCGCGACTTCTGGGCCAAGCTCAATCGCGGCGAATTCGACGCCGGCCGCTACAAGCGCATGGGTCAAGGCGGACGCGAAATCTGGATCCAGGCCACGTACAACCCGATCCTCGACGCGAACGGCCGGCCATATAAAGTCGTGAAGTTCGCTACGGACATCACGCAGCAAGTCGAATTGGAAGCGAGCGTGAAGCGGCGGGCCGAGGAGGATCAGCGCAAGGTGGCGTTGCTGCTCGATACCGTCAATCGCGCGGCGGCCGGCGATCTCACGGGCGAGATCACCGTCACGGGCGCCGACCCGATCGACCAGTTGGCCGACGGCATTCGTCACATGATGGACGACCTGCGCGGCGTGATCGGCAAGGTGGTCCACTCGGCGGGCGAGTTCTCCGGCGCGTCGCGCGACATTGCCGACCGCGCCAATACCGTGGCGACGGGCGCGCAGGCGCTGGGCGCGACGGTCGAGGAAATGAATGCGTCCATCGAGGAACTGACGGCGTCGATCAACTCGATTGCGGACAACACCAAAGGCGCGGACCAGCTTGCCAAGTCGACGCAACAGGAAGCAGAGACCGGCTCGCGCGCCATCGCGCGTTCGATCGAAGCGATGGAACTGATCAACAAGTCCTCGGAGGACATCGGCGAGATCGTGAAGGTCATCGGCGAGATCGCGGGGCAAACCAACCTGCTCGCGTTCAACGCGGCTATCGAAGCGGCGCGCGCCGGCGAGCACGGCCTAGGCTTCTCGGTCGTGGCCGACGAAGTGCGCAAGCTCGCGGAGCGGTCGTCGCAGGCGACCAAGGAAATCTCCAAGCTCATCAACGAGTCGACCAAGCGCGTGACGCAAGGCAGCGACGTATCGCGTCAGGCGGGTGAAGCGTTCGAGAAGATCGTGAACGGCGTATCGCGCACCACGCAAGCGATCTCCGAAATTTCGTGCGCCGCCGAGGAGCAACTCGTTGCGGCGCGCGAAGTGAGCCTCGCCATCCAGCACGTCGCTGAAGAGACGGAGAAGTCGGCGGGGGCGTGCGAGACCATCGCGCAGGCGACGACCGGCCTCAACCAGGGGGCGGAGGAGCTCGATCGCACCGTGTCGCGATTCAAGGTGTAAGCCTCCCCACGTTCACCAGGAGGGCCCGATATGGAAATCGAAGCCGACGCCGACGCCGTCACCCAGCAAGCACTCCTGCGCGCTGTCCACCGGCATACCGGCATCTCGATGAACGAGAAGAAGTGGACGATGTTGCAGGGCCGTCTGCGCCCGCGCCTGCGCACGTTATCGCTACGCTGCTATCGCGACTATCTGGCGTTGCTCGAAAACACGCCTGACGAAGTGCGCAACTTCGTGAACCTCGTCACCACGAACGAAACCACGTTCTTTCGCACGCCGCGCGTGTGGGATTACTTCGCCCAGCATTACCTGCCACGCTGGCAGGCGGCGAACCCGGGTCGCACGTTCCGGATGTGGTCGGCAGCGGCGTCGTCCGGAGAAGAGTCCTACTCGGCGGCGATGATCTGCGAAGAATTCCGCACGCGTCACGCGGGCTTCCAGTATCAGATTCATGCGACCGACATTTCGAGTCAGGTGCTGGCCGTCGCGACGGCCGGCAACTATGGCGGGCGCAGCATCGACGGTCTCAAGCAGCAACGTCCCGCCATGCTCGCGAAGTACTTCCGCCCTTGCGCGGGCGGCTTCACCGTGGCGCCGGCGCTGCGCGCCCATGTATCGTTTGCGGAGCACAACCTGTATCAGCGTCTGGCCTATCGCGAGGCCTTCGATCTCGTCATGCTGCGCAACGTGCTGATTTATTTCGAGGCGGGCGATCAGGAACGGGTGTTGGAAAACGTACGGCGCACGCTTACCCCCGAAGGCGTGCTGATCGTCGGCGAATCCGAGTCGCTCTCGCGACTCTCGACCGGCTATCAGTTCGAGCAACCGCTCATTTACCGCAATCAGGGGGCATCGAATGGGGCAGTCGCATGACATTCAGGTGTTGATGGGCGAGGTGCGCATCGGGCGCGGTGAAGACGTGCTGCGCGCGACCCTCGGTTCGTGCGTCGGCATCGCGCTGATGTGGCGTGCGCGCGGTCTTTACGGTCTCGCACATTGTCTGCTGCCCGAAGCGCCGCAACCCATGCTTGCCATCGGTGCGAAGTATGTGACGCAGGCGGTGCCGTCGCTGCTCGCCTTGATGAAGGCGGACGGCGCGCGTCGCAGCGAAATCGAAGCCGTGATCGCAGGCGGTGGCAATATGATGCCGCACCAGCCGCCGGCCAAACATGGGCTGATCGGTGTGGCCAACGCCAAAATGGCTCAGGCGCTGATCACCGAGACGGGCATCCCGATCGTGCACGTCGAAGTCGGCGGCGAGGTCGGCCGGCAACTGATGATCGACTGCGCGCATCACGCGTTCGTGGTGCGCACCATCGGCTCCAACGGCGGCGCAGCGATGCCGCGTCGCCCGGCGCTCAGACTCGTGGGACGGGAATCATGAATGCACGGACACCGGGATTTCCGTTTCTGCAACGCGACGTCATCGCCGGATCGACGGTTTTACCGCCAACGATATCGCCGTATCAAGGGTATCAGGGGTATCGGGAGACGACGGGCTACGGGACGACGGCCTACGGCCCCCTGCCGGGGATGACGACGCGTGTCGGCCATGCACCGCAGGCGCCGGACCGACGTGCGTCAGACGCCCCGCAGGCACACGAAGCTTCCATTGCGCCGCAAGCGCGACCGCTCGCGACGCCCGCTTCGTCCAGTTCGTCCGCTTCGTCCCGCGCAGCGCGTTCGGACGACGTCGAGGTCTTCGGCTCGTTTCATCTGGGCGATGTGGAATTCGCCCTGCCGATTGCCGCGTTGCAGGAGGTCGTGAATTACCCGGCGCGCGTCACGCCCGTGCCGCTCGCTCCGGCGTTTTTGCTTGGCCTGTTCAATCTGCGCGGCACGCTCATTCCGATCGTCGATCTGAAGCCATTGCTGGCGATTGCGGGGAACGTGAAGGGGATAACGACGCCGATGACGGAGAAGATCGCCATCGTCGACGTGGACGGCGTACGGGTCGGGTTACTGTTCGACAGCACGAGCGAGATCCTGCGTGTGCGGGCATCGCAACGCACGGGCTTCGAATACGATCCGTCGCATACCGCACCGCACGTGGTTTCCGGTGCGATCAAGCTCGACGGCGGCGATCGCATCCTGCAGATCCTCGCTCCCGCCGCGCTCGTGCGCATCGAGAACATGCCGCAGTTGCTCGCGCGTCAGGCACTCACCGCACCGCAGCGCCGCCAGCAGCGTCAGCGGCTCCAATGTGTGTCGTTCACGGTCGAGCACTCGCGCCTGGCGTTGCCGATGGGCGCGATTCGCGAAATCATCCGCATTCCCGATTTGCAGAACTCGGCCCTGGCGAGCGTGTTTTGCGTCGGCATGCTGAACCTGCGCGGCACGGTCGTGCCGGTCATCGACTTCGCGCACTTTCTGGGGTTGCAGGCGAGCCGTCCGGATGCGGAGATTGCCGGCACGGCGTCCGACCCGCGTCGTATTCTGATCGTCAAACAGGAAGACGTGCATTTCGGCTTGCTGGTGGATGCCGTGGATAGCATCGTCACCTATTTTGCCGACGAGTTGCTGGCGATGCCGTCGTTCAGCGCGTCGCATGCGCAACTGTTCTCGGGATGCATTGCGCGTGAGGCGGCGGACGACATCGTGCTGCTCAACGCAGACGAACTCTTCACGCATTCGCAGGTGCTCGAACTCACGCGCGGGCATCGCGAGCTGTATCGCGAGACGGATCCCGCGCAGCGGGCGACGGCGGGCGATGGTGCCTGGCGCGGTGCGGGCGCAAAGTCGTCGCGCGGCACGCGTCATGCCTACGTGTCGTTTCGTCTGCAACACATGCTCGCGGTGCGCCTCGACCAGTTGCGCGAAATCATCCACGATTCGCCGGAGGTGATGCCGGCACCGGGGTCGCCTTCGTTCGTACGCGGCATGCTCAATCTGCGCCGCGAACTGGTGACGATCGTCGATCTGCGTGCGCTGTACGGCATGCCGGCGCAGGACGATACGCAAACGCGCAAGATTCTCGTCATCGAGCACGGCAAGGACAAGTTCGGATTGCTGGTCGACGCCATCGAGAACATCGTAACGCTTGACGACGCGGACAAATTACCGGTGCCTGCGCTGCTACTCGGACGCGCCACGCACGAGATGCGCAACGACATGCGCGAGGCGGTGGAATTGCCGGCGGCGGACGGCGCGGCGCGCACCGCCATGCTGCTCGATCTGCAACCGCTCAAGATGCGGCTGGAGACGGCGCTGGCGCAGTGAGCGGCCGACCTGTCAAAGAAGTGCCGGCGAATCGCGAGCGCCGGTCGTAGGGCCCTGCGGCGTGTCGGGGGGCACGCCGCAGGGGTAGTATGCCGACGTCAGATCACTTCATGACGATGAATGTCGTGCGTGACGAAACCGCGCGCATCGTCGGGCATCGCCAGCCAGTCGGGATTCGCGAGCGTGCGGCGCATGTCGTCGAGGCCGCTCCCCCAATGGTCCAGCATCGTCGCCAGGCCGAACTGGTAGTCCTTGTAGTGCCCCTCGTATTCCTTGTTGCGGTAAATCAACTGGATGACGTTGTACCGCTTGCTGCACGCAATCTCCTCGGCCGCGTGACACCACGGATCGCGCGCACGCACCTCCGCCGGCACCCGGTCCAGCACCTCCCGCAGCACCCGACGATAGTGCTGCGCGCGCTGAAGGTTGTCCGTCACCAGACGCGTTCGGCTCGAAAACTGAATGTCCTTCTGCCGACCCGCGACATCGTTCAGATTGTCCGGCAGCGGCCCGCGCGCACTCCATAAATCGACCTGAAACGCGAGCGTGTCACGCCGTGGCGACGTGCCCAGCACTTCCGAGAGCGGCGTGTTCGACACCAGTCCGCCATCCCAGAAATACTGTCCGTCGATCTCCACCGCCGGAAACCCCGGCGGCAACGCACCCGACGCCATGAAGTGCTCCGCACGCAACCGCTCGCGTGTGTTGTCGAAGTACACGAAGTTGCCCGTTTGCACATTCACCGCCCCGACCGACACACGAATTTCACGCGAGTTGATCCGGTCGAAGTCGGCAAACCGCTCCAGCGTGCCGCGCAGCGCCGACGTGTCGTAATAGCTCGCATGCGCCGGGTCGCCCATGGCGGTCGGCAACGGCTGCGGCCAGCGCGGCGTGAAGAACCCCTTCTGCCCCTCGACCAGCGCGCGCCACGCCTGCCATGCGCTGTAGGCAATGCGCCCGGATTCGGGACCGTTGAGGATGGCCGCCTCGACCGGCGCCGGCAAGGGCGGAAAGACGCCCGGCTCGCAAATCGTCCGCCAGAACGCTTCGAGCTGCGCCACCCGACGCTCCGGCGCATTGCCCGCAATGATCGCGGTGTTCAGCGCACCGATGGAAATGCCCGCGATCCAGTTCGGCGCAATGCCCGCTTCGTACAACCCGGCATAGACCCCGGCCTGATAAGCCCCGAGCGCACCGCCACCCTGCAAGACGAGCGCCACCGTCTCGTAAGGCGGCAGATCGATGGCGCGTTTGGGGACTTTCGGCGGGTTGGCCGTCATGACCGTTCTCCTGATGCGTGTTGCGTGAACCGGAAGGGCTGACACCACTCCGGCACACGCCTGCTGTGAATTTCGTGAATGCCGTGAATGCCGTGAATGCCTTGAATGCGATGCATGCGGCGACGGCTCCCGGGGGACGGCGAACCACCGGGCGCCGACCGAGTTACTGCATGAACCACCCGTGGCTTACCACGAACGATTGCCCGGTGAACGCGGCTGTCGGGAACGTGGCGAGAAAGAGCGCCGTCTGCGCCACGTCGTCGACCGTGGTGAACACGCCATCGACGGTGCCGCCGAGCATCACCTTCTTGATGACCTCGTCTTCCGAAATCCCCAGTTCCTTCGCCTGCTCCGGAATCTGTTTGTCCACGAGCGGCGTGCGCACGAAGCCCGGGCAGATGACATGCGAGCGCACATTGTGCTTCGCGCCTTCCTTGGCCAGCACGCGCGCCAGCCCGAGCAACGCGTGCTTGGCCGCCACGTAGGCCGACTTCAGCGGCGATGCCTCATGCGAGTGCACCGAGCCCATGTAAATGACGATGCCACCGCGGTCGTCCCGGTACATGTGCTTGAGCGCCGCCTTGGTCGTGAGGAACGCGCCGTCCACGTGAATCGCCTGCATCTTCTTCCAGTCGGAGAACGCGTAGTTCTCGATGGGATTGACGATCTGGATGCCCGCGTTCGAAATCAGGATGTCGATCGCGCCGAACGTCTGTGCAACCTTGTCGATACCGCTGTTCACGGCGTCCTCGTTGGTGACGTCCATCGCCACACCGATCGCTCGGCCACCAGCGGCCTTGATCTCCTCGGCGACGGCATCGGCGCCCTGCTGATTCAGATCGGCGATGGCAATGGCGGCACCGGCACGTGCCAGCGTCAATGCAATCTCCTTGCCGATGCCGCTGGCGGCCCCGGTCACCACGGCGACCTTCCCATTCAACTGATTCACTGACTGGCTCATTTGCACACTCCTGATTCGTCAAAATGGCGGGTCGTGCGGCGCGTGAAAGCTCACGCACGACGCGTCGGACACTGGCGGATGGCGATCTGGCATACCCCGAGAACACAATGCGGGCGTGCCTGGCCGCCGCACAAACAGAAAAGGCGCCTTGCGGCGCCTTTTCCTGCATTACCGCGCGATCGGCTTGTAGCGGATTCGCTTCGGTTTTGCTGCCTCCTCGCCGAGGCGTTTCTTCTTGTCCGCCTCGTACTCCTGATAGTTGCCCGGGAAGAACTCGACGTGCGAGTCGCCTTCGAAGGCCAGAATATGCGTGGCGATACGATCGAGGAACCAGCGATCGTGCGAGATGACCATCACACAACCGGCGAACTCGAGCAGCGCGTCCTCGAGTGCACGCAGGGTTTCGACGTCCAGATCGTTCGACGGTTCATCGAGCAGCAGCACGTTGCCACCGGAGATCAGCGTCTTGGCCATGTGCAGACGGCCGCGCTCACCACCGGAGAGCGAACCGACCTGCTTCTGCTGGTCAGAGCCCTTGAAATTGAAACGGCCGATGTAGGCGCGCGACGGCGTCTCGTACTTGCCCACGGTCAGCACGTCGGCGCCGCCCGAAATCTCTTCGAACACGGTCTTGGTGCCGTCCAGCGCATCGCGGCTCTGGTCGACGTATGCCATCTTGACCGTCGGGCCGACCTTGATCTCACCGCTGTCCGGCTGTTCGCGACCCGTGAGCATCTTGAAGAAAGTCGACTTACCGGCGCCGTTCGGGCCAATGATGCCGACGATGGCGCCCGGCGGCACCTGGAAGCTCAGGTCGTCGATCAGCAGACGGTCGCCGAAGGCCTTCGACACGTTCTTGAATTCGATGACCTCATTACCCAGACGCTCACCCACGGGGATGAAGATTTCCTGGGTTTCGTTGCGCTTCTGGTATTCCTGGCTGTTCAGCTCGTCGAAACGGGCGAGACGCGCCTTCGACTTCGCCTGACGGCCCTTCGGGTTCTGGCGCACCCATTCCAGTTCCTTCTTGAGCGCCTTCTGACGCGCCGATTCGCTCGACTCTTCCTGCTTCAGACGCTGTTCCTTCTGATCGAGCCACGAGCTGTAGTTGCCCTTCCAGGGAATGCCATGGCCGCGGTCGAGTTCGAGAATCCACTCGGCAGCGTTATCGAGGAAGTAGCGATCGTGGGTCACGGCGACGACCGTGCCGGGAAAGCGCGTGAGGAACTGTTCAAGCCAGTCGACGGATTCGGCGTCGAGGTGGTTGGTCGGCTCGTCGAGCAGCAGCATGTCCGGCTTCGAGAGCAGCAGGCGGGCCAGCGCCACGCGACGCTTTTCACCGCCGGAGAGCACGCCGATCTTGGCGTCCCATGCCGGCAGACGCAGCGCATCGGCGGCGACTTCCAGCGTCTGCTCGATGTTGTTGCCGTCGCTCGCGGCCAGAATCGCTTCGTACTTGGCCTGCTCGGCGGCCAGCGCGTCGAAGTCGGCGTCCGGCTCGGCGTAGGCGGCATAGATTTCGTCGAGCTTCGTGCGGGCTTCCATGATCTCGCCCATGCCGCCTTCGACGGCCTCGCGCACGGTCTGCTCCGGGTCGAGTTGCGGCTCTTGCGGCAGATAACCGATGTTCAGGTTCGCCATCGGGATCGCTTCGCCCTCGATTTCCTTGTCGACGCCCGCCATGATCTTGAGCAGCGTCGATTTACCCGAGCCGTTCAGACCCAGCACGCCGATCTTGGCGCCCGGGAAGAACGACAGGGAGATGTCCTTGAGGATGTGACGCTTGGGCGGCACGATCTTGCCCACGCGGTTCATGCTGAATACGTACTGTGCCATTCGGCTTTCCTGATCCTGAAACGGTTATGACGGCTCACGGGCGAGCGCCAGACAGCGGCAAGTTTATCAAAGCGCAGCACGCACAGCATCGGGTGCGTCGATGACGAGGTCGTGGCCCGCGTAGGCGCAGCACGGCAGCAACCAGCCGTCCGCCTTCTCGTCGCGCGACAGTCCCGGCCATTCGATCCGGTAAGTGACCGGTGCGCCGGCGCCGCCGGTGCGCGCCTGACACAGACAGGCGCGGCACGTGCCGTTGCGGCACAGACTCGGCAGCTTGATGCCCGCCGCCTGCGCCGCGAGCAGGATCGGCACATCGGCCGGCGCATCGAACTGCCAGCCGGACGGCAGCAGCGTGACGCGGTATGGCCCGGCAGCGGGTGCGGCTTGGGGTTTGGCGGGAACGGGAGAGTCCAAGGAATGAACGGCGCGACGGGGATCAAAACGCTACACGGCGCGACTTGCGCCAACGCGCTACCATACCCTACTTCCGAGTCCCCAATCCCATGTCCACAAGCCCCAAGGATCTCCGCCCGCCGGCCGCCGCCGACGCGTCGCCACCCGTCACTGCGCGTCCCGCCGCTCATCTTATCGATACCGCCGGGCTCGAGGCCGAGTTGCATGCGTTCGCCGATGCCCGTGACTGGCATCGCCATCACACGCCCAAGAACCTCGCGATGGCGTTGTCGGTCGAAGTCGCTGAACTGGTCGAAATCTTCCAGTGGCATACGGATGCACAAGCCAAGGCCGTGATGCAAACGGAGGAGGCGCGGCATGTCGAGCAGGAACTCGCCGACATCGCCATGTACCTCGTGCGCCTGTCGATGGTCCTCGGTGTCGACCTCAATCGCGCGGTGGCCGAGAAGCTTGTGATGAACGCGCAGAAGTATCCGGCGCCAAAGACGTAGGACGACCGGGCGGGGGCGAGCGGATGCGCAAAGCGGCATGGCCCCGTGCGCCGGCACCGACGTCGATGCCGCCCCCCTTGCAATCGGGCGTCGCGCCCGCATAACCGCAAGAGTCCGCCCCGAATTCCGATCCGACAACGCTATGTCTCAACCCCGTCAAGCTTCGCAGGCCACCCAGACCTCGCCCGGCGCGGGCCACACGCACGGCAAGCCGTCCAAGCGCACGTTGCCCGCGCGCCCGCGCTGGTTGATGCTCGCGATCATCGCTTTGCTGCATGCTTACATCGGCTGGCGGCTGCTCACGCCGCTGCCGGTCGCCCTCGGCTGGAAGGTGCTCGGCGGCCTCTGGCTCGCCGCCTCGACCGTGCTGATTCCGCTCGGCCTGATGAGCCGCGCCATCCAGAGGGAGCCGCTCGCCACGCTCCTCACGTGGACAGGCATGACGGCCATCGGCATCTTTTCGTCGCTGTTCGTGCTGACATTGCTGCGCGATGTCGTGCTCGGCGTGGCGATGGCCTTCTCCGCGCTCGACGCGCAACTCGTCGCCCGCTCGGCCGTGATCGTGCTGATCCTGACCGCGGCCTCGACAGTGCTTGGCTTCTACAACGCCCGGCGTCTGGCGCGTGTCGTCGAGGTCGACATTCCCATTGCCGACCTGCCGCCCGAGCTCGAAGGTTTCACCATCGTGCAACTGAGCGACATTCACGTGAGTTCGACGATCCGGCGCCGCTACATCGAAGCGATCGTGGAAGCATCGAACGCACTCAAGCCGGATCTTGTCGCCATCACCGGCGATCTGGTCGATGGCGGCGTGCCGGCCTTGCGCGATCACATCGCACCGCTCGGGCAACTCACCTCGCGCCACGGCACTTACGTGTGCACGGGCAACCACGAGTATTACTCGGGCGCGCCCGCCTGGGTCGCAGAGTTGCGACGCATCGGCCTCACCGTGCTCGAAAACGAGCATGTGGTGCTCGAACACGAAGGCGCGTCGCTCACGGTGGCCGGGGTCACGGACTTCACGGCACACCATTTCGACGAAGCGAAGCGCAGCGACCCGATGGCGGCCGTGGCCGGTGCGCCCCAGGGCGTGCCGCGCGTGCTGCTGGCCCATCAGCCGCGCAGCGCGCCGGCGGCGCAGGCGGCCGGCTTCGATCTGCAACTGTCCGGACACACGCATGGGGGACAATTCTGGCCGTGGATGTACTTCGTCCCCCTGCAACAGCCGTTTGTACACGGCCTGCACCGGTTGGGCCGACTGGCGATCTATGTGAGCCGGGGAACCGGCTACTGGGGCCCGCCGAAACGCTTCGGCGCCCCGTCCGAAATCACGCGCATCCGGCTCGTGCCGGGCACGCCGGGCAAGGCATGACGTTATGAAGTCTCTCTCGACCAGTTCATCGCTGGAAACCGTGGCCGTGCGTCTGCGCGGCAAGATTCAGGGCGTGGGCTACCGTCAGGCAGCCGTGCGCGAGGGGCACCTGATCGGTGTTCGCGGCTGGGTGCAGGCGCTGCCGGAGGGCGACATCCTCGCCATGGTGCAAGGCACGCCCGATCAGGTCGACAAGATGCTCGAATGGATGCGGCGCGGCCCGCCGGGCGCACGCGTGACGGATTTCGAAAGCGAAGTGGAGTACACCGGACGCCGTTTCGACCGGTTCGAACAACTCTGACCCGAACGCTCGCGCGCGCCCGTCCCATGACATCACCCACGCCCAGCACACGCCGTGCCAAGCCGGACGATGCCCCGCGCATCGTCGCCCTGCTCGCCCAGTTGGGTTACGAAACGCCGCTCGACATCGTTCGTCGCAATATCGCGCTATCGACGGCCGGTGGCGACGACGCCGCGTTCGTCGCGCTCGACGAAAACGAAAGCCTTGTGGGATGTATCGGACTGCACACGCTCACCATGTTCCATCTGGCGGGGCGGCTGGGACGCATTACGGCGCTGGTGGTGGAGGAAAACGTGCGGGGCTCGGGTGTCGGGCACGCGCTGATGGCGGCCGCTCACGCATGGTTCAACGAGCGGGGGTGCGAGAAGATCGAAGTGACGAGCAGCGACCATCGGGTCGCCGCACATCGCTTCTATGCGCGCCATGGCTATGCCCGCGACGGGCAACGTCTGACGCGCAAATGCCAGACCTGATGACGTTCCGGCGAACGCCAGCGCCGACTTAATTCTTGTGACGGTAGTTGATGCGGCCCTTGCTCAGGTCATAGGGCGACATTTCCAGCGTCACGCGGTCACCCGCGAGAATACGAATGCGGTTCTTCTGCATGCGGCCGCTCGCATATGCCACCACTTCCACGCCGTTCTCGAGCGTGACGCGAAAGCGATTGTCCGGCAACACATCCGAAACGTGTCCGCTGAATTCGATCAGTTCTTCCTTGGCCAATATCGTGTCCTCTTGAGGGTGCCGCTCGCGAGGGGCGCAGCACCGGTGTTACTGAAAGTTCGTTCGCCAATACCGTCCCCGCACCCGGAATCTGACGGGGGTGCACATCGAACGCCAAAAGGAGCCTACCCGGTGGACCGGCCATCGAGGCGAGCGGTGCACCGAAAAGCGGCGGTGGTTCGAAGGAGCAAGGCACATTGCGGCAGTGCCGCAACGACGAGCAGTGCGTGTCGGGAGGGCGAAGACCGGATCGGTCCGCGTCATCGGCACAGCGAGTGATCCGGCTCGCAGGACAGGGGTGTCCGCGGCGCCGATAAAGCATTTCGCGATCGTCAGGCGATGATCGGCGAATTTTCGCCGATCCCGCAAGGATACGCCTTTCTGTGTCGCCCGTGTAGAAAAAATGGCGCCCGCCCGCCTAAATGCACGCTTTGTCGTCTATTTGTTGCGCAATGCACCAATGAGCGAAAACCGATACCCGGTTCACTCGGGGTGAACGCCGATGTGACGCGCAACGCGCACTCAACTATGCTGTAAGTACCCGTAGCCCGCAGGAGGATTGACCATGAAAACCGTCGCTCAGATCCTGAAGTCCAAATCGGTCGACACGGTGTACAAGGTACGCCCGTCCGATTCGGTACTCGATGCCCTGACCCTGATGGCCGAGGCCCGCATCGGCGCGGTGCTGGTCAGCGAAGACGACCGTGCGATCGTCGGCATCTTCACCGAGCGCGACTACGCCCGCAAAGTGGCGCTTATGGGCCGGACCTCGGTCGACACGCCAGTGCGCGACGTCATGACCGCCGCCGTGCGCTATGTCAGCCCCGAGCAGACCAACGAAGAGTGCATGTCGCTCATGACCCAGCATCGCATCCGTCACCTGCCCGTGATGAAAGACGGCGAACTGGTCGGCCTGTTGTCCATCGGCGATCTGGTCAAGGCGATCATCACCGAGCAGCAGTTCACGATCGACCAGTTGGAGAACTACATCATGGGCGGCAGCGCCGCTCTGGTCGGCACATCACCGTCGCGGCCGAGTTGAGCGGCGCGGCAGCCTGCCGTCCGCCTGCCCGGCCACCCGCCCGCTCGCCAGAGATAAGTCCGACAGCGTAATCAGGGGCACGGCGCTTCGCGACGAAGCGCCGTTTTTTGCTGTCCGCCCTCCCTTCCCTTTCTCCTTGTCACGTCAAGCGCCGTGCGCCAGGCATCCGTCGCATGACAACCGTGTGACGAATGCCCCATCGCGATAAACACCGTGCGCTTTTCGCCAATCGCATTCGCGTTTGCTGCGTCCCGACAGGGTCGAACCGGTCAAGCTACGCGCGCTCCGAGCGAGCCCTGCGGGTCACACGATGCACCCGCACCATACGATTCACCTCCTTGTCATACACGCCGCATGAAAATTCGAAGTAATGCCCCTGCCGCCGACACTGCGCAACCCGCAGCACCCGCCCCTGCGAGTACCGGTGCGGCAGAAGTTTCGTCCCATAACGCGATGGACGTCCAACTGTCCGGATTACCCGCGCGCCAGATCGCACGCGCCAAGGCCACTCTCGAAGGCGCTCGCGTACGCCAGCAAGTGCGCGTGCAATCGGTCGCGCCCGGCATCGTCAAAACGACGATCAGACCACCGAAGCCGGATTCATCGCCCGCCAGTAGCGCGCACACCCCCTTGAGCCGCATTCAAGGCCTCATGAAGCCGACGTCCGAATACACCCGCGTCACGGTAGCAGGCGGCGCAGGGCAAACGCGCGTCATCGGCACGACGGATGGCGCGCTGCCGGCGCGTCCCGAAGTGCTGGCGCAACACACGCCTGTGCCGACGGCGATCGTCAATGGCGGCTACTTCATCCACAAACCCGGCATGCTCGACGATCAGGGCAAATCGATCGACAAAATCGGCGTCACGATCGGTCCGACCTCACACCGCTCGGACCATCAGCCGATCTCCGAGATCTGGAAGCCCTATTACGGGCAGGTCAAGATCAACGACGAAACGGCGCTATGCAGCGGTCCGTTGCTCGCACAGAACGGCGAACAGGAAGCCGTGCCGTTCACCGACAACAAGTTCCTGTATCGCCCCGACGGAAAGCACGAGAACGAGCTCAATAAACTCGGTGGAGCCATGACGCCCTGCGGCGACCCGATCGAGCGCTCGGCGATCAGCGTCAACATGTCGGCCGCCGGAGATCGTGGCGATGTCGTCATGCACGCGCTCACGGCAGGCGGCAGCCGCACCAACGGCGCCAAGATGGCCGACTGGCAGAAACTCACGAAGATCGGGGCCGACTCAGCCCAGGGTCACGCCCACTTCAGCGGCACCGGCGGCAACGCCTCGACACTGGCGCTCGATGGCGGCGGCTCGACCTACGTCGGTGTGCGCAACGCCGACGGTGTCACGACGCTGGCGCACGGTCGCGGCGGCATTTCGGGTGATGGCATTCGCCCCACGCCGAACATCATCGTTTCGACGCCCTCGCTGGGCGCGCAACCGGGTGTTCCCGCAGACGCCAACGCCGGTCGCATCGCCATCGCACAGGCGCTACAGGGCAACTGATCGCGGTCGAGGGCCACCCGGCGTCAGAACGCCACGATCGCTTTCACCCGATCGTGGCGTTACCGATCTCCCCGGTCATTTCCTGCAAACGCGACGAGATCACGCGGCACGATCAAAAATCTTCCGCGTCGACATCGTAATTCGACGGTTCCCAGCGAATCGCCAGCAGCGCGAGCAAGCCGATGGCGGGCGCGGCAGCGATGACCCAGAACACCTTCGTCGAGAGCGCTGCGGCCAGCACAGGGAACAGGAACAGGGAGACGGTCGAACTCGCACGCATGAGCGTCTGGTTGAAGCCCACGCCCACGCCACGCAACGACGTCGGGTAGCTCAGCGACGCGAACGTCATCGAGTGCGCCCCGGGGCCGAAGCCCTGACCGAGCAGGAACAACGCGAGGAAACCGAGCGCCCACGCGACTTGCATCGCGCCGTGCGGCTTGCCCACGAGCGCCAGGCCGACGAGGGCCGTCAACTGGCAGGCATAGCCCACGACCGTGAGCTTCCAGGCCCCGACCTTCGGCACGAGACGCACGCCCAGCAGACCGCCCGTGAACGCGAACAACAGATTGAGCGCGAGCGACATCAGAATGGTGGTGAGCATCGACTGCGCGAGGAAGCTGGCGATGATCACCGGCAGGCCGAACGCCACGGCGTTGTACGCGAACGAGGAGGCCACCGCGATGATGGTCGCGAGCGTCGTACGACGCAGATACACGCCCTTGAGCAGCTTGCCGTAGTTGCTCCACGCCGCCGGACGCCGGGGCGCAGCGCGCTCGGCATCCGTGGCAACCACCGCGTCGATCCCATAGGCGCGCTTGAGAATCTTCGCGGCGGCGTCGAGGTCGCCCTGATTCGCTGCCCACACGGGCGATTCGCTCATGTATCGGCTACGAACGGCGATGATCGCCAGCGCCGGAATCGCACCGAAGCCGAGAATGATGCGCCAGAGCAGCGCGCTGTGCGACGCCGGCAGCAGCGAGTAGCACAGCAGCACGAGCAAGTAAGACCCGCATATCGCCGCGTACCAGGTGGGGCACCACATCGCGACCCGCGCGGCCTTGTTGCCGCGTCCCTTGAGTTTCGAAAACTCCGCGAGGAAGGCCATCGCCACCGGCAAATCGATACCGACGCCCAGCCCCATCACGAAACGCGCACCGGCGAGCACATACGCGTTCGGTGCCAGCGCACACGCGATCGCCGCGATCACGAAGCACAGCATGTCGGCCATGAATACACGATAACGCCCGATGCGATCGGTGAAATAACCGCCGAGGAACGCCCCGACGATCGCACCGAACGTAATGGCCGACGCCACCATGCCCGTGCCCGCCGGCGTGAGTTGAAATTCGCGGCTAACGTCCTTCAATCCAAAGGCGAGCGCACCGAGATCGTAGGCGTCGAGGAAAACGCCGCCGAGTGCGATGGCGACGATCCAGCGGGCATTCGATACGCGCGCGCCGCCCTCGTTGACGAGTCGTGCGACATCTGCGGCGGAACGAATAACGGCGGGACCGCCGGCGGGAATCACGGGCGCCGCGGGCGCCGAGGCCACTGAGTCCGCACTCGTTTGAGCGGAGACGGGGGAAGACAGGGAAACGTCGACTGACATGAGACTGAACCGGAAAAAGCGAACGCCAAAGGTCGCGATGCTACCGTCTGCCCCCGGAGCACCCAAGGGCTTTCTGGTTATATGCTTAGACGATTCCCCCGCCATCCGCCACCCCTACGGGATTTAGCACTAAAATATGCTGCACAAATCCCAAATTCATAGCGAATCCCCCTCGCAAGTTAAGCAATCGCAGAGCATGACCCCATGTCTCACCGGACGGGAACCTCATCGAGGCATCTCCCAAGTCGGGGGCGACCGCCGGCAAATCCGCGCAGCGCGGGGGTCTGCGGCAGTGCACAGTCTTTAACAGACGCTTACCTTTTCTTACAGCAAGAAGGGCTGCGGAACCCTACATTCCGCATCGTGGTCGCAATACATGTGCCACATGGTGTGCAACCGTGACCGAGTTGCGGCCGGGGCGCACGACCAAGAATTAACACCTCACGCTCACGAGGACGGATCCAAAATGAAGATCAAAGCACTTACGGGAATCAGCGCGGCGCTGGCCGCTGTCATGTTGGCCGGTTGCGTGGCGCCGGGCCCGCAATACGGCTACCAGCAGCAGGGTTACCAACAGGGCTATCAGCAAGGCTACCAGCCGCCGCAACAGCAGGGGGCCCTTTACGGCACGGTCCAGTCGATCGAGCAACTGAACGGTCCGAACAACAGCCCGAACATTCTGGGTACGGTGCTCGGCGCAGCGGCCGGCGGCCTGCTCGGCAATACGATGGGCGGCGGACGCGGACGCACCGCCACCACCATCGCCGGCGCGGCGATCGGCGGCATCGCGGGCAACCGGATCGAAAACAGCATGGGCGAGCCGAACGTCCTCTACCGCATCACGGTCCGTCTGGACGACGGCCGCGTCGCCACCGTCACGCAAGCGCCGCCGCTGCGCGTGCAGCAAGGCCAGCGCGCCGCGATCTCGAACGACACGGTGTATCCGTATTAAGCCGAGGCGACGACAAGCATCGTCGTCGACAGTATCGAGCGCCCGCCGGGATTCCCCCCGGCGGGCGTTTTCATTTTCGTGGCCGGTGCCGGCCCACGCAGCGCAGGAGACGAGGAATGCCCGGGGGACGCCCGGGGGACGGCGGCAACCCATAATCGACGGCCAGAGCGCGGTCACACGCAAAGCAAATTTGACCTGCTAAGATACGCGCGAAAATCGGTGCGACCATCGGAGGGCCCCCGCCGTTCCGGAACTTTGCCGAGTCCGTCAGTTACCGCTACCTTCGAATTTCGTCATGTCGACTCAGACGACTTACCACCATCGGCTCTTCATGGCGATGGTCGGCGGCTTCAGTGCAGTGCTCAACGCGGGCGCCTTTTTCACCGTCCTTCGGCTCAACGGTCACAACCCCTACACCCCTTACGGCATCACACTCGTCTGTGCATTGGCGGCGGCCGCATTCGTCGTCTTCGCACGCTTTCATCTGCTTGCCAGCGCCCGGAATCTCGGCTGGATGCTCGGACGCGGCGCCATGCGATGGTGCCGATTGCTGCTGACGGTCATCGTGCTGCTGTTCCTCACTTACGAGAGTCAGAACGACGTACGCATGATGGTCGCCGAGTGGACGTCGCTCGCCCTGCCGTTGCAGATGATCGGACTCGCGGTACTGCGCGGCATGGCGCACAGCATCAACAACGCGCCGGGCAACCAGCGTCGCGCGGCGTTCTTCGGTCTGGGGCCCGAGGCGCGCAAGCTGAATCTGCGCCTGCAACGCTCGCCCATCCTCGGCATTCAGGTCGCGGGTTACTACAACGATACGCCGGTCACACCGGACGCCGGCGAAGTCTTCCCGCCCTACCTCGGCCGCTACGCCGACGCCGCAGCGAATATCCAGGCGAACGAATACGAAATCGTCTTCATCGCCATCGGTCAGCAGGACAACAAGGAACTCACCACCGAGATCGTTCACCGTCTGTACGACTCGACCGCGGCCATCTACCTGCTGCCCGAGTTCCGCTTCCCCGGCGATCTGCCGATGACGAGCACCGACATCGCCGGCGTGCCGTTGCTTGCGCTGCACGACATCACGGTGCAGGGCTTGTTACGCATGATCAAGCGTGGCATCGATGTCGTCGGTGCGATGCTGATTCTGGTGCTGCTCAGCCCGGTGATGCTGGGGGTCGCCATTGCGGTGCGTCTCGACTCGCCGGGACCGATCCTGTTTCGTCAGCGTCGCTATGGCGAGCGCGGCGAGCCGATCGTCATCCACAAGTTTCGTTCGATGCGCGTGATGCAGCCGGAAGACGCCGCGGCCGCCGCGACCGGCGGATTGCGTCAGGCGCACGCGGGCGACAGCCGTATTACGCCGATCGGCAGGCACCTGCGCCGCACGTCGCTCGACGAACTGCCGCAGTTGTTCGACGTATTGGCAGGGTCGATGAGTCTGGTGGGGCCGCGTCCGCACGCGGAGGAGCACAACGAGATGTACCGTCGCATGATTCCCGGATACATGCTGCGTCACAGCGTCAAACCGGGCATTACGGGATGGGCGCAGATCAACGGCCTGCGCGGAGAGACCGACACGCCGGACAAGATGCAGCGACGCGTGGAGTACGACCGTTACTACATTACGCACTGGTCGTTGTGG
This sequence comes from Pandoraea anhela, assembly GCF_902459655.1. Lineage (GTDB taxonomy): Bacteria > Pseudomonadota > Gammaproteobacteria > Burkholderiales > Burkholderiaceae > Pandoraea > Pandoraea anhela. Next base: position 32,775 of record NZ_CABPSB010000024.1, on the reverse strand, counting down.
CTCGACATCAAGATCCTGCTCAAGACGATTCCCGTCATGGTGACGGGACGCAACGCCGTCTGAATCGACGGCGTTGATCGTCTTCGGTGGCGTCTTTCAAGACGGCTTCATTGCATCACAACGCCGGCGCGATATCGGCGAACGCGGCAGCGACAATCGTGGCGCTGGCGGAAACCACTGCCCTAGCGGCCACCGCGCTCATTCCCGGCAGAGCGCGCGCCACTGCCGCCAGCAGATACCGATAAAACGCCGGTCTTCGACGAGGTAACGACGCCACATGCGACCCGGGTCCTGCAAAATGCGGTACATCCATTCGCAACCGCTGCGCTGCATCCACTTCGGCGCGCGCTTTTGCATGCCTGCGGCGAACTCGATGGCGGCCCCCACGCACAGCATCACCCCGCCCGGCATCGTGTCCGCGTACGCCATGGCCCAGCGCTCCTGCTTGGGCATGCCCAGACACACGAAGATGAGATCGGGGGCAAGCTCGCGCACGCGCTGCGCGATGTCCTGTCCTTCCGGCCCCGTCGGGTCGAACGTCATCGACGGAATCATCAACGTGAAATCGAGCCCTGGAAAACGCTGCGAGAGTCCTGCGTGCAGTTGCGCCTCCTGCCCGGGACGCCCACCCACGAACACCGCCTTTCGGCCCGACGCCCGTGCCCTGTCGCACAACGCGGGCAGCAGATCGGCGCCGGTCACACGCCCGGGCAACGGTCTGCCGAAGAGTCGGCTGGCCCAGATGATGGGCATGCCGTCGGCGAAGAGGAAATCGGCCTTGCGATATTGCTGCTTGAACGCCGGCAGAACGTCGAGCCGCACGATATGGTCGACGTTCGGCGTCACCACGATGCGCGAGCGACCGTCGCGTTGCGCAGCGGCATGCGCGAGCACATCGACGGCCTGCCCGAACGGCACGGCGGCGATGTTCAGACCGAACAAGGCAACGTTGGGCTCGAAGACTTCGCGAGCGTCGGCTTCCGGCGCGGCTTTCAGTTCAGTGTCACGGCTCATGACCTATCGTGTTCCCCATATCCAGCGAATACAACGTTTCCCGCATGCCCTCATCGTCCGGCAGTACCGGCGACGTTCGATGGCAGGCACGATAGTAGCAGCGCCCACCCGGCCCGTCAGTGACACTTTTCACGATATGTCGCGTATTTCACGACGTCACCTGTCCATCCACCGCAAGACCGCCCGGCCTTGCCGCGACCAATGATCCTCGACGCTCACGACATTCCCTCCGGCACCGAACTGCAAGCCGACCTGTGCATTGCGGGCGCAGGCGCCGCCGGCATTACCCTAGCGCTCGCGCTCGAAGCGAGCGGGCTCGACGTGGTGCTGCTCGAAAGCGGCGGCGAAGCCCCCGAGCCGGCCGTCCAGCAGTTGTACACCGGCACCGTCGAGGACACCCGCCTGCATCATCCCGCCGACAGCTATCGCGTGCGCCGCTTCGGCGGGTCGACCACCCTGTGGGGCGGACGCTGCATGCCGCTCGACGCCATCGACTTCGAAAGGCGCGACTACATGCCGCACAGCGGCTGGCCCATCGGGCTCGACGATCTGATGCCGTGGTATGCCCAGGCCAATGCGCTATGCGAAGCCGGCGAGTTCGCTTACACCGCAGAGCAGGCGTTCCCGCGCGCTTCGGCCCCGTCGCGCCCGATGATCGGCAACTTCGATAGCGATGTGTTCTCGACGAACACTCTGGAGAGATTTAGTTGTCCGACAGATTTCGGCAACCGCTATCGCGCTCGTCTCGCAAAAAGCCGCGTTCGGGTCATCCAGCACGCCAACCTCTGTCATCTGCCGATGCAGGATGCTCAGACGCGTCTCGTCGGCCCCGCGCAGGTGAAGACGCTCGATGGCAAGACCTTTACCGTCGCCGCGCGCGCCTATGTGCTCGCGACGGGCGGTCTCGAAGTGCCGCGTCTGCTGCTGAACAGCCCTGGGGTGAGCGGTCGAGGGCTGGGCAATGCCCATGACGTCGTCGGCCGCTACTACATGAGCCATCTGGCCGGGACTATCGGCACCGTCGATCTCTCGGGGGCGACGTCGGTCTGGCACGGATACGACGTCTCCGACGACGGCACCTACTGTCGGCGCCGTCTGGCATTGCGCCCACAGGCCCAGCGCGATCTGCATGCCGGCAACTTCATCGCTCGCCTGCATCATCCGCGCATTCCGGACGCCGGGCACGGCAACGGCATTCTCTCGGCGCTGTATCTGGCGCGCCCGATCGTGCCGTACGAATACGCCAAGCGCCTTTACGGCGACGCTCCGGGCGGCATCGGCAACTGGCTCGCGCACGCACGCAACGTGATCACGGACGTTCCCAATACCGTGCGCTTTCTCGCACACTGGGCCACACATCGCACGCTCGCGGCCCGCAAGTTTCCGTCGGTGATCGTGCGTCCGGCCAACCTGCGCTTCAGTCTGGACTTCCACGCCGAACAGGCGCCCTGCGAGAACAGCCGTGTGACGCTGAGCGATACGCGCGACGCGCTCGGCATGCGACGCATCCACATCGATTGGCGCTACACGCCGCAGGACGTTTTCACCGTGACGCGCGCTCTTGCCGCACTGGCGCAGGAAATCGCGCGCACCGGCGTGGGCCGCTTCTCGTACGATGCTGCCGACGTGGAGGCCGAAATGACACGCTACGGCGCCTATGGCGGTCATCACATCGGCACGGCGCGCATGGGCGACGACCCACGCAGCAGTGTCGTGAACGGCGACGCCCGCCTGCATGAGGCCGACAACGTGTTTATCGCGGGTGCGGCGGTCTTCCCGACCTCCGGGCAAGCCAACCCCACCCTTAGCATCGTGGCGCTGGCCCTGCGTCTCGCGCATCATTTGCAGGGCCCTGCGAACATCACCGCCCTGCCCGCACCACCGACTTCCTCGTCGACTAACTGATCTCGTCCGCCATATGAAAGCTCGCATTCTTGTCACCGGCGCGACCGGCTTCATCGGTCGCCATGTCACCAACGCCCTCGCCGCCAGCGACTGGGCCGAGCCGGTCGCCGCATCGCGTCGGGCCGACGCCGGCATGCGCGCCGTCGACGCGCTCTCCCCGGCTTCGCTCGTTGCCGCGCTGGCCGATGTCGACGCGCTGGTGAACTGCGTCGCCGGATCGCCGGAAACCATCGTGAGCAATGCCCGCGCCCTGCGCGAGGCGCTCGACACGCTCGGCAAGCCACTGCCTGTCGTGTACTTCAGCTCGATGGCCGTGTACGGCAGCGCAGAAGGGCGTATCGACGAATCCGCCGCGCTCGCGGGCGCAAGCCCGTACGGCATGGCGAAGGTGGAGGCCGAGAAAGCGCTTGCGGGTCTGCCGACGGTCTCGCTGCTGCGTCCGGGATGCGTCTACGGCGGCGGCAGTCCGCAATGGTCCGAACGCATCGCCGACCTGCTGCGCGCCGGCCGTCTCGGCGACCTCGGCGCGGCAGGCGACGCCCACAGCAATCTCGTGCATGTCGACGATGTGGTGAAGGTCGTGCTGGGCGCACTGCGTCGTCCCGACGCGGGCGGACGCGCGTATAACCTTGCGATGGCCGACGCTCCGCGCTGGAACGAATACTTCGTCGCGTACGCGATGGCGCTGGGGGCAACGCCCGTGAGGCGCATCGGTGGACGACGTCTGAAGATCGAGACGAAACTCGTGGCGCCCGCGCTCAAGATCGCCGAGATGCTGGGTCGCAAGGTCGGCGTCAGGGGATTGCCGCCGCCGTTGCCGCCCTCACTCGCACGTCTGTGGCAGCAGGACATTCGTCTGGATGCCCGTCGCGCCGAGACGACGTTCGATCTGACGTGGACGCCCTGGCGCGAAGCGCTCAAGGCGGAAGCCGCACGCGCCTGACCGACGGCGGCGCGATCAACGTCGCGTCAGGCGTCCCGCCGTCCAGCGCCAGAGCGTGGTGAACGGTGATACGCCGAGCAAGCGGCGTGCCGCCCATGCGGCAGCCGCCCCATTCACCGCAATCGCCAGCGAGGCCGCCACCGACGCCCCGACGCTGCCGCCCATCGGCGCGAGCGCCGCAAGGCCCAGCAGCAACACCACGACCGAGACCACATTGATACGCATGAGCGAGCGCGTGTGCGCGGTCATGCCGAGCAGTTCCGGCATCGCGGTAAAGCAGGCCGCCGCGATCTGACCGAGCGCCAGCACGCGCAGCGCGTTCGCCCCGTCGTCGAAACCGTGGCCGAACAGGCCCAGCAGGAAGTGCGGCACGAGCAGCATGCCAAGCGTCACCGGCAACGCCAGACACAGCACCAGCCCGATCGCCTGTGCCGCGCTGCGCTCCAGCGCCGGCAGGTCCCGACGCGCGTAGAGGCTCGCGAATCGCGGCGCGGCCATTCCCGTCACGCCGCTGATCAGAATGTTGACGACGAGCGCCAGACGCCACGCCAGCGCGAACAGCCCCGTCTCGCGCGACGACGCCACGATCCCCAGCACGATGGCCGGGGCGGACGTGATCAGCAACTTGGTGAGTTCGAGCGTGAACAACGACAGCCCCGGTTTCAGCAGGCCGGGAACGACGGGGACCACGCCGTGCGGCGCCCCCGACGGCACCTCGCGCAGGCATCGTCGCAGCAACACCGCGCCCACGACAGCCGCGACGGAAAAGCTCGCCGCCGTCAGCACCAGCGTGTTGGCCACCGTCAGTTTGCCTGTCGCCACCAGCGGGATCGCCGCCACGCAGAAGATCGCGGGCCACAGCCACGAATAGATCATCTGACTGACACCCACGCGCTGGAGTCCGGCGAGCGCCCCCGCAATCGCCGCCCCCATATTCTGCGGCACGAAAGAGAGTGCACCGAGCATGAGCGGCGCGGCCAGGTCGGGCTTGTGCAGAATGCGATCGGCAAAGAGCGCCGCGCCTGCCATGAGCAGCATCGACACGGCTGTCGATGCCAGGAAGACATGCCCCAGTGCGCGGCGAATCGTCGGGCGCACGGCAGCGGCCCCGCCTGACGCGAGATCCATCGCCAACTGCCGCGTGAGCGCCTGATCGATGCCGAGACGTCCGAACCCGGCGAGCGCCACCATCGTGCTGAAGACGATGTAGAAATTGCCGGTCTCGACGACGCCCAGCGCCGCCGCGATCAGCAGGTGAAAACCGTAGCGGCTCGGCAGATCCAGCAGACGCACGCCCAGACTGATCACGCTGCCGCGAATCATCGAGGCGCCCGACTTGCCTGGCGATGCCGACGAGGGCCCGGACGCCGGACGCGAGCCGGGCACTTCAGACGATTCAGGCGATTCAGGCGATTCAGGCGAATTACGCGGCGTCGACATCTCGCTGATCTCAGTTGGCCGGCTTGCGCAACACGAAAAGCTTGATGCTCTGCGGCGGCAGTTCGACTTGCAGTTCGCCGCCGGACACCGGGACATCCGGCGCGCGCGCGAGCTTGTTATCCGCCAGTTGCCAGACTTCGCTCATGCCCGTCGCCGCAAAATTGGCAAGCGAGACCGTGGCCTGCGCCGCGCGATCGAGTTGCTTGTTGATGACGACCACGGTCATCGCGCCGTCCGTTTCGCGCAACGCCGCGAATGCCGACACGGTATCCGGATCGGGCACGGTGGCGGACACGCTGATCGAGCCGAACTCGCCGCCTTTGTCGTCGTAATTGCGATACAGCTTGATCGCCTTGTAGACGGGCATCGACGGGTCGAGCGTGCCCCAGCGCGTCGCCATGTCCAGCCGTTCGCGCCCGAAGATGCCGAGAATGTCGGCCTGCGCCGTCGCCCCGTTCATGCGAGTGTCCGCACCCCAGTTGTATTCGGTGAGCGCGATGGGCGTGCCGGGGTAGTAATACGTATCCACCCACTGACGCATCATCGGAATCAGCGCAACCACGCTATTGATCCACGTCGGGTCCTTGTAATTCGGGTCCCACAGATTGCGCGTGGAACGGTTGCGCATGAGCGCGATGGCCGTCGAATTCCCGGTCGCAGGTTCTTCGTACTCTTTGCTCTGCGGATAGAAGTGCAGACTGAAGATGTCGACCGGACGACCGGCATGCTTCCACTGTGTGAGCAACCACGGGATATACGGCATGCCGCCGGTTTCCTTCAGCCGGTCCGGCGCCTGCGCGTAGCCGTGCGTTATCGAAAACTGCTGATCGAAGCCGCTGTACAGATAACCGTTCCAGCCCCACTCTTCCGGCGCGAGCACCTTGGCGTCCGGATCGGCGCGCTTGACTGCACGGGAGTAGGCAATCACCTTTGCGGCGATTTCGCTGGCATGTGCGCCCGTCGGATGCGAGTTGTTGTGGATCAACTGCCACAGACTCGGCTCGTTATCCATCGCGTAATACTTCACGCCGCCCGCGCGGGCCGGTCCGAACTGCTGCACCAACGCCGTGACGCGCGCCTGCTGGCTTGCGGGATCGTCGGGCACGGTGGCATCGTCCGGATCGTTCACTACGGGCGTGCCGTCGCGCAGAATGCCGTTGCCGGCGTCCGTCATGCCGTCCACGTCGTAGTTCTGCTGCGGGCCGTACTTGGCGATGGAGAAGCTCGCCAGCCGGTCGCGCGAACGCGAGAGCGTCGCCACCCGGCCGAGCATGGAGATGGTGACGATCGGCTGTGCGCCTGCGGCCTGCGTCAGGGCAACGAAACGGTCGCCGAACTGATCGTTGATGTCGGTCGGGTTGACGGGCAGGCTCTCGTAGTACCAGTCGCGACCGGCATTACGCGCGTCGAGCCGCCAGTTGTAGGCCGACGCGCTGTTGCCGCCCGAGCGGTTCAGCGGCGCGCGCAGGTCCTGCAACATTGCCGTCGTGCCGAAGTTGATGCCGTAGATCAACGGATTGATCGGATGGCGATCGGCCGCCGCATCCACGGCGATCGACACGGCGAGCGGTCCGCCCGGCGTGGCTTTGGTACAGGCGGCGGACGACAGCAAGACGGCCGCGCCGACGAGTTGAATCCATCGGGAATACGCACTACGGCGCGGCAATACGCGCATGGAGACTCCGGGGGGCAGCACGATGATCGAATCCGCCGGCGCGCCAGATGTAGACGAAGATCGCCAGAATGACGGCCGTTTCGCCTGGCGCGAGCGTTGGCGGGTAGAAAAACGATACCAGCAGCACGAAGACCAGATAGTCGTACAGCGCGCCCAGGAAGTCGTCTTCGACTTCCGCACGCAGGCGCCGATAGAAAAACAGGCCGCGCAACTGAAAACACAAAATAACGAGCGCGCCGAGCAGACCGTACTCGAACACGATCCCCAGCCACGTGATGTCGGCGAGGAAGAAGAAGTGATGGAAATACGTGGTCAGCGTGTCGCCGCTCGCGGGACTGATCGTCCCCACGCCGAACAGCCAGCGCAGCGAGTCGTTGCCGAGAAAGCGCGTCGCGAGCAGCGCCGAGATCCGACGCGTGTCGAAGCCGGTCTCGGCGTTGGCGCTGAAAATCGTCGCCAGGTATCCCATCGAGAAAATGCCGACAAGCACGATCGGCGCAACCAGCATCAGGCCGATGCGCGCGCGCGGACGCGCCCAGACGAACGTATTGATCACCAGCACCCCCATGATGCCGATGGCCAGCGCACGGGACTTCACGATCAGCAGCGCCACGGCCAGCCCGATGAGCACACTCACGAGATAGCCCACGTTACGCTCGAAGAACGCTCGACGATAGGAGAAAAACAGCAGGATGAACGGGAAGTACATCGACATGCGGATACGGTGCCCGCGACTGTCGCTCGTGAAGAACGGCGCCTGACCGAAGACGTAGGTTTCCTTGTACCAGTCGGCCGGCACCAGCAGCCACATCAGAATCAGCGCGCCGACGATGACCGCGCCCAAAATCACGAAGCTGCGCCCAAGCTCCTGCAACGTGGGCTTGAGCATCAGGAGCAGCGCCAGAAAGGAAAAGAAATACAGGATCGGCAGCAGCTTCACCTGTGCCGTGACACTCGTGAAAAAGCTTTCGTTGAAATAGATGACGGCGGCGAAGCTCGGCACCATGACCAGCCACGCGAAACTCAGCAATACCTGCCGCGTGATGGGAAAGCGCGGCTGACTGCCCAGACGCAGCACCAGCGGCAGCGTCAGTATCGGGAACGCCTTCGAGAGCGCCCACAACGGATACAACGTCGCGATGTAGTGAAAGGTCTGGCCGAAAAGCGGCAGCACCACCACCAGGCAACCGACGACGAAGGCGCGCGGCAGGCCGCCCGCAAAGACGGCCGGCAGGTCGTCGTGGACCGGCATCTCCGGCGTCCCGTGCGTCGCCCCGGTCGCATTGCCCGGCGCGGTTTCCATTTCGAGGGGTGGCTGCGCAGCTGTCACGAAGCGGTTGAATTCGGTGGTTAGACTTGAGCGAATCGGTTCGGGCGGTGGTGCGATCCCGGGGACGGCGCCGGGTGTCGCGAGTGGCTCGCCACACCCGGCGTCGAGCGATCAGAAGCTGCGCGCGCCGTTGATGTCGTAGTTGACGTTCTTGTTGAACGGCAATGCCTTGTTGATGTACTGGTCGACCCACAGATCCACTTCGGCAATCGACGACTTCGGCACGAAGATAGTGTCGTTCGATTGCAGCACGATGTCCTGCGCGGGATCGCCTTGTTGCGTGAGCGCCTTGACGTCGACCGTGCGCAGCATCGGACGACCATCCGGGCTGCGGCGAATCAGCACGATTTCGCCGGTACGTGCGGTGTCGAGCAGGCCCTGCGCGGTGATGATCGCCTGCATCACGCTCATGCCGGGCGTGAGCGCGAGTTCGCCGGGCTTGCCGACTTCGCCGCCGACGAACACGTGCGCGGCGGTCTGCGTCACCGCGACCATGGCCATCGCGTTCGCGGTCATGTGGTTGGCCGCGAGGGCGCGGTTGACCGTTTCACCGAACTGCGCGAGCGTCTGGCCGGCCGCCGGGAGGTTGCCGGCGAACGGCATGGCGACCGTGCCGTCAGGCGCAACGCGGCCCTTGTAGTTGAGCTCGATGTTGAACGGCAGCACGACGGAGATGTCGTCGCCGGGCAACAGTCGATACGGTGCGGGCGTCGTCGAATCGACCCATGTCGCGAAGCGGTCGGATTGCTGGTATTTGGTGTCGACCCAGGTGTGGGTGCAGGCCGTCAGCGTCATCAGCGCCAGTACGCAGGCCGGGCGGAGCATGTTCATGGGACAGATGGCACGAGGCCGGGGTGGTTACACGGTTTGGACCGTACTCTAGTGCACTTCCGTCGTCTCGCCAAGCACGATAAATCGGCGTCGGATTTAGGATAATCGCGGATTCAGGGGGACTTTCCGGGGACTTTCTTGCGTAAGATATGCGCCTTGAAACCATCAATCGTGGCCGGGCAACCTTTCCGCTTCTTGCATCGCTATGGCAATTACGACCAGAACAAGGCCTGACCGGCACGCCGCGGTCGTCGACGTGACGATCCGCGACTATCTCAACACCCTTTTCTACTACCGCAAGATCGCCACGACGGTGTTCCTCGCCATCGTGGCGCTGGGCGTGCTCGTCGCGCTGTTCGTGCCGATTCCGTATCGCGCACAGGCCACGCTGCTGGTGCTCAACGCGGGCTACTACGATCAGACGAACAATCCGAACGGCGGCGTGTCGCTGCAACCGCCGCCGGGACAGCTCAACGGTGTGGAAGCGCAGATTCTGTCGAGCCCGGAACTGCATCGCGACGTCATCCTGTCGAAACTCGGCCCCAGCGCCACGGCGAGCGACATCGACCGCGAATTGCAGAATTTCGAGAAGCGTCTGCACATTGAGCAAAACGACCTCGCGAACACCATCACGCTCACGTATTCGGATACCGATCCGAAGGCGGCAGCCGATGCCCTCGCGCGTCTGCTCGACAAATATTTCCGTCAGCGCGCATCGATCTTCACGTCCGGTCGCGTGAATCTGCTGGTCAGTCAGCGCGACGACGTCGGCAAGCAACTCGACAAGGCCGACGCGGATCTGCTAGCGTTCCAGAAGAAGCACGGCATCGTGAAGATCGACGATCAGACGTCGCGTGCCGTGCTGCTCGAATCGCAACTCGTGCAGCGCAAGCTGGAGACCGATGCCAAGCTCGCGCAAGACCGCAGCGAACTGAAGTCGCTGCAAGCTTCGACGAAGGACGTACGCTCGACGATTCCGATCTATACCGACGACTCCGAGACCAGTCGCGCGATCAACGCCCTGCAAGGCTCGCTGAGCGAACTCGAGAACAAGCGTGCGGACTTCGCGTCGCGCTACATGGCGACCTCCCCGTTCGTCGTGCAACTCGACAAGCAGATCGCCGACATGCGCGCGAACATCGCGAAGCAGCGTCAGGAGATGATGACCGCAACGCGTCTCGGTCATAACAGTTACTACGACGTGGTGCAGGAGCGTCTTGCGGTGCTTAACGCGAGCATTGCCGGCGGCCTTGCGCAGCAGGCCGAACTCGACGCGCAGATCAAGGAAACGCGCAACAAACTCCAAGGCATGAGCGATGTTTCGAGCCAGTTGAGCCAGTTGCAGGCGCGGCGCGACATTCTGGCCGACAGCTTCAAAGAGCGCTCGCGTCAGGTCGAACTCGCCCGCGTGCAGCAGGGTCAGGTCAGCCAGATCAACGGCACCAACGTGCGTGTGATTCAGGCGCCCTTCCCGCCGTCGCAACGCAGCGTGTCGGCCAGCCTGCTGATCGCCGCGTCGATTGCAGCCGGCTTGCTACTCTCCGCGTTGACGGTGCTGATCCTGTCGAGCCTGCGCGAGACCTTCCTGAGCCCCGAGCAAGTCGAGCGTGCCCTGCTGTTGCCGGTGGTGAACGCCCCCGTGCTGCTGGGCGGCGACCGGCGCGGTGCGGCGGCGACGGCAGGCGCCGGGGGAGCGGCGGGCGCCGAGCCGGCCTATGCACGCCCCGCCCATCTGGCTTACGGTCGGATGATCGCCGCGATCAACAGCAGCACCGATGCGCACGCCAAGGTCGTCATGGTCTTGTCGACGGGCAGGAACGACGGGCAGTCCTCCGTCATTCAGGGGCTGACGAGCGAGTTGGAGCACCGCTCGGGCAAACCGATTCTGATCCTGGATATCGCCTCGACGCCGGACTCGCCGATCTATGGCAAGCCGAACGCGCAGGGGCTGCTGGAATGGCCGTCGAACGGAGGAGGAGGAGGAGGAAGCGGCTCGACGAGCGCCGAGGAAACCGTCTCCGGCGAATCCGGGACGTCTCAAGTCCTCGCCGACCTCACGTTCATGCGGGTCGAGCGTCACAACATCGTCGTGGCGCACCCGCGCAGCGGTACGATCCCGTCGTCGTGGCAGCAGGTCACGCGTCTGTTCGACGCGTTGCGCGAATCGCACGACTACATCGTCGTGCACGCCCCGCCGTCGAGCCAGTCGTTTAGCGGCATCGAGAACGCGTCGCTGGCCGACGCCACGGTGCTCGTGGTGCGCGCCGAAGCGACGCGCAAGCCGGTCATCGCCGGCCTCAAGGCCCAAGTCGAAGACGCGGGCGGACGACTGATCGGCGTAGCGCTCACGCATCGTCGCGGATACATTCCGAGCTTCATCTACCGGTTCTTCTAGCCGTCGGTTCAGACCATCATGCAACAAATCAGCGCGATCCTGCCGATCAAGACCCGAGGAAGGCACTACGCCGACAACATCGGGCGTTGTGACATTCTGTTTTCCTCGTTGCGCCACTTCACGACACCGGACCTGTTTCACCGCTTCGTGATCATCGTGCCGCATGACGAGGTCGAACAAGTGCGCGGCTACGCCAAGGCATGGGCCGACTTCCCCATCGAAGTGATCGACGAATCGCTGTACATGGGCGCGTTCAACGAGTTCTCGCAGCGGCACCAGATTCGTAACTGGCATCGCCAGCAGATCATCAAGATCAACGCCCCGGAGTGGATCGAGACCGAGTATTTCCTGATCTTCGATCCGGATTGCTTCGCCACGCACGCTTTCGATTACCACTCGCTGATCGTGGACGGCCGGGCAATCACGCACCTCAAAGGGCGCAGCGTCGAGCCGTATTACTGGGAAGCGTCGGCCAAGCTGCTCGACGTCGATCCGCATCTGGACCGTGACGGGGTATGGTGGACGCCCGCGACGCTGTCGCGCTCGCTGTGCCTGTCGTTGCAGGAGCGGCTCGAAGCCGTGAACGGCACCGAGTGGAAGCGCGTGCTGCTCGCGAACTACGCCATCGACTGGACGGAATACACGCTGTACTGGCTCAACGCCGAGCGCGCCGGGCTGCTCGACAAGTACCATACGCAGGCGGTGCCGCCGCAACGCACGCTGCATGCCGACGAAAGCGTGTGGTTCGCCGACAAAATGCAGGAGTGGGACGCCGCGCACTACTTCGCACCGCAGAGCGACGGGCTCTTCGCCGTGGTCCAGAGCAACACGAAGATTCCGCTCGATCAGGTCGTGGCGAAGCTGTCTCCGTACTTCCCGATCGAGATCCAGCCGTATGAGCGGCACGTCGATCCGGCGCTCAAGGGCGCGGAGTTGTATTCGGCGCTCGTGCGCAAGGGGCTCAAGACGATGAAGAAGCTGCTGGGCAACGGCGCGGGCATCAAGTAAAGCCGCGTGCAACGCGCCGCACAACCGAACCAACAGGACCCGATTCGATGGGCAGTACGGGCAGCGCCAAAGGCCGCATGGTCGGCATCGAGATTCTGCGATTTTTCAGCGCATTCGCAGTGCTCATCTGGCATTACCAGCATTTCTTCTTCCGGGCCGACACGGCCTCCATCGACGTCGTGCGCGCCGCGCAACCGCTCTACGGGCTGCTGCAACCGTTCTACGATTTCGGCTGGCTCGGGGTCAATGTCTTCTGGACGATCTCGGGCTTCATCTTCTTCAATCGCTATCTGTCGAAGATCGTGGCGCGCAAGGTCTGCGGCGGTCTGTTCTTCCTGAATCGCTTCTCACGGCTGTATCCGTTGCATATCGTCACGCTGATCGCCGTGGCATTGTTGCAGGCGTATTACGTGCGCCACAACGCGGCGTTCTTCGTCTATCCGTACAACACGCCGTACGACTTTTTCGTCAACGTGATCTTCGCGTCCGGCTGGCTCACGCCCTACACCGATTCGTTCAACGGACCGGTATGGAGCGTGTCGACGGAAATCGTGATCTACGTTGCGTTCTTCCTGCTCGCGCGGTATTTGCGCATCGGACTGGTGTGGACGCTGCTGATCATGTGTCTGTCGGCAGCGGCCGGCGGCCTGCTGATCCATCAGCACATCAAGGGCAGCGAATCGAACATCGTGTTCTGCGCCTTCTACTTCTTCATGGGCGGCGCGGTACATCTGTTCTACGAACGGTGGCGCGACGCGATCGAGTCGCACCGCCGCACGACGGTGCTGCTGTGCTGCGCGGCGTATGCGGGATTGTTCGCGGTGTGCGCGGTCTTCGGCGGCACGAAGTACCTGGCGGCGACCGTGATCGCACCGGTCTCGATCGTGTTGCTGCATGCCATCGAGCCGTGGATTCCCGAGCGGCTGGCGGTGCCCATCGCCGATCTCGGCAATACCACCTACGCCAGCTATCTCACCCACTTCCCGCTGCAACTCACGACGGTGATCGTGCTGCAACGGCTGGGCATGTCCAGCGCGACAGCGGCAACGAGCCCGTGGTTTCTGGCGGCGTATCTGATTGTGGTGTTCTCGCTCGCCCGGGTCGTCTTCCGCGTGTGGGAAGCGCCGGCGCAGGCGTACCTTCGGCAGCGTCTCGCGTGGATGGGCGGACGCGCGAAAGCCGGCTGATCGGCCAACTCAGGGCAGCCGGGCGAGTCGGACGTGAGTCAGATGTATAAGGCCAAGTCGAAGCGAATCGATCAAATCGAGTGTCGCGTCCCGCCCGGGGCCCGGTGTGCGGCGCTCACCCGCGTGGCTCAATGGTGGTGGTGATGGTGATGCGACCAGAGCGGATCCATCGAATCGACGAACGACGCAACGGCGTCCTTGTCGCCCGTCGCATGACGCATCAACTGGCCGCACTTGCACCAGCCCTGATAAGGCGTGATATGCGAGCAGGCGGTGGTCTTTTGCAAGTACAGCGTGACGGGTTTGGCGCACCTGGTGCACTTGAACTTGAGGGTAAGGGCGGGTTTGCTCATTGGCGCTCCATAGCAAAAAGCCGGATGTCGGGAAGACATCCGGCTTTTTTCATGCTTTGTCGTACGTTGCCGAATCTGACGCCGGCCGGCTTCGATGTGTCGTTGATCACACCGCTGCCGTTGGATGGCGTCCCCTAGGGGATTCGAACCCCTGTACTCACCGTGAAAGGGTGATGTCCTAGGCCTCTAGACGAAGGGGACAAAAATCGTCATTCGTTTGGTGGAGGTAAGCGGGATCGAACCGCTGACCTCTTGCATGCCATGCAAGCACTCTCCCAGCTGAGCTATACCCCCGCGCGAAGAGGCGTGACTATAGCGCATTTCACCAAAGCCCGCAACTCCCCGGCCCCACCGCGACATCGGCGGGCGGACATCCCCGGCAGACGCCCCTCTGAACCGCCAGAAACAAGACATTCTCCGAGCCGCGTTGATTCGCATTCAACACACCGACGTCTCCCGTCCATTCGAATGGAGAAATACCTATCAAATTAGATAGGATCGCTATGCAATCGATTGACGGAAAAACGTTAGTCATCCAGTATTCCGCGATCTCGCGTCCGGCGTTGCGGGCGCAATACGGGGAACGGTGGGGAGCATAACAATATGAAAGCCGGCGGGTATCTCTTCCGTCTTGCCGTCGCTATTTCGATGGCATTTTCGATGACGTCTGCGGGACAGGTTCAGGCCCAGACCACGGACAAGACCGTGACCTTTGCGGGGGCTGCCTACGGCGGCGACGCCGCCAGCATCGACAAACGATTCCCTTATTCACGCGCTTACGAGGCCGGTCTGAAGGCAACGGGCGACTCGCCGTACAAGCGTCTGCTCGCGGCGGCGAATCAGAATCCCCCGCAACATTTCAAACTGACCACCGGTCCCATCGATCAACTCAAGGGTCGCGATCAGGCGCTCGTGGTCTCGCTGGTCATCAACGCCGAGACCGTCTCCGTCGAACGCTTCGGGGCCATTCGCAAACTGTTCGTTTTGCTACGCGCTCAGGTGCTGTTCTTCGATTTCAAGTCGATGACGGTGCTGCGCTCGTATCCGGTCAGCTTCGGCTATGTCGACAACCTCGACCATGAGCCCACGCGCGCCGAAGTGCTCGATCGCGTGCGCATGGTCTTCGACGGCGCCAACGGCAAGCCAGGTCTGTACACGCGCTTCGCCGCGTCCCTCGCCGAGGCACAACTGCCCGATCAGGCCCCGCGTTACCTGCAAGTCACGCACGTGGACGTCACGCCCGAAGCCGCCGCCGTGCTGCCCGACTATCTGAAGGCGACGCCTGCCGCCGCGCAAACCTGGGTGGCGGACATGGTGAGCGAAGCCATCTCCACGCGCGTCGGCGTGCCGGTCGTGCCGTACTCGAAGGGATACGCGATCGGCAACGTCATGTCCATGCAGATCATGGACGGCACGATCTACAACCTGAAGCTGCCGCAACCCGATTACGAGATCGACGTCTCGCTCAAGAACTTCAAGAAGATCAAGTACAGCGAGAACGCGGTCGGCACCGCTTACATCTACGGCAGCTATGCGGACGTCGCCATTCGCGAGCCGCTGACCGGTGCAACCTACCTCAACACGTCGCTCAAGAACGGCGAAGTGAAACCGGTACCGGCGTCGCAAACGTGGGTGGACGACTTCCCCGCCTACTACGACGCCGTCAACGGCCTGTTCGTGAAGCTCGCCGAGTCGGTCGCGGGCAAGGACACGTCATGGGTGAAGTCCGCGGCTTCGGCATCGGACATTTCGTCGCAAATCGACAAGACGATGGGATTGATGAAGCTATGCAAGTGATGAAGACACTGATTTTGCTGTTCGCTGCGGCACTGTTCGCGTCGAGCGCCGTGGCGCAGGTGCAGCAGGCGCGCGGCAAGGCGACCGTGACCTACGAGGGCTGGTCGATTTCGCGCGACGATAAGGCGCGCGCCCTGTCCGCGGCGCAAATGAAGGCCGTGGAGTTTTACTACGCCGAGGCCGGCGAAGCCGAGTCGGAGAACTTCGATGCGATTCGCCAGAAGATCCTCGCCGAGCCGGATCGCTACATCCTCGACTCCACGATCCTCGCGGAAGACGAGAACGCCGACAAGAAGCAGTACACGGTGGCCGTGCGCGTCTCGCTGAACGTGGCGAATCTGCGCAACGCCGTGAAGTCGAACTCGGCGGTCGTCAAGGGCGGCCCGGCAGCGCGCTCCCCGCTCGCTTTCATCTTCGTGTCGCGCGAAGTCGGCACCTCGCGTGCATATGACGATCGCGTGTACAAACGCGTCGATCGCAAGGTCGATGTGAACGCGCAAGTTAACGCTTCCGAGCAAGGTGTCGAAGGCGAGAACATTCGCGGCAATCAGATCGGCACCAACGCGTCGACGAACACGAAGGTCGGTGCGTCGGTGCACAGCACGGCCTCGGTCGAGACCGGGGGCAGCACGACGCGCCGCGCCACCGACACGACCTTCCGTCTGATTCCGAGCGCCAACCTGTCGCAAGTCTTCACATCGACGTTCGCCAAAGCCGGTTTCAAGGTCAACGAAGCCGCTCTCGTCGAACCCTACACCGGCGGCCAGTTCAAAGTCGCCAACGTCGAGAACGACTACAAGAGCGGCATGGATCTGAAACCCGCGACGCTCGCCTCGATGGTCTCGGGCATGCGCGTGGCGAAGATGGCCTACATCGCGCTGGGCACGCTCGACGTCGGCCTCGCGGATCGCGATCCGAATTCGGGCCTGATGCGCGTGGCCGTGACCGTCAACGCGAAGCTGCTCGACATCGGTCAGACCATTCCCGACACCGTCGCGTCCGTCGGCCCCGTGCAGTACGCCGGCACCGGCCCGACCGAAGAAGAAGCCCGCACCAACGCGCTGCGCCTGGCGGCGAACAACGCCTCACGCGAGCTGACCAGCCAGATCACCAATCTCAGCTTGCGCTAATTGTCGTATTCAACCATCCCTTACGTGGAGAAGAAGTTCATGAAGAAGATCATCGCTTGCGCCGTTGCGGCGGCTCTCGTTGGCGTTTCGGGCGTCTCGTACGCGCAGCTCGGCGGGTTGACCAGCCTGGTCGGCGGCGGCAGCAAGTCCGACAGCTCGGTCGATCTGAGCGGCCAGCAAGCCGCACTGGTGAAGAACTACGTCGCCGCCAACGTCGACGTGCTCAACGCCAACGCCAAGATGGGCGAAGCGCTGGGTCTGAAGACGCAAGCCGAGCAAGCAGCCGCCGTGGTAGCGCAACTGTCGTCGGGCTCGACGCAGGACAAGGATTCCGCATCGAAGGCCGTGAACGCGGTGGGCGACACCAGCGGCGCGATCGCAGCGAAGCTCAAGGAAAAGCCGGTGCTCGACGATGCCTCGAAGAAGACCTTTGCGCAGGGCCTCGGGCATCTGGCGCTCGGCATGGTGCACTACGCCGGCATGCGCAACGACGTCACGTCGATGGGCAACAACATGAAGAGCGCATCGCCGATGGCGCTGACGTCGCTCGGTGGCGCGACTTATGTGCTGTCGAACTTCCCGGGTTCGGTCACGGAAGCCGGCAAGGCGCTCAAGAACGCCGTCGACTTCGCCCGCAGCAACGGCATCGAAGTGCCGTCGGACGCCACGAAGGCACTGGCCGCCCTGTAAGCGCTGGCAAACCGACACATCCCATCACAACAACATGATGCGTAACTCGCTCACGGGGGCCCTCGCGGCCCTCTTTTTTATTGCCGGCTGCTCCGAGAAGTCGGCCGACACCCCGCAAACGACCGCTGCGCCGAGCGCAGCATCGGCATCCGCTGCGGCCCCTGTGCCCGATGTCGGCAAAGTCGAGACCGAGAAGGTGACGGCGGTCGGCTTTGGCGACACCGCCGGCGAAGCCACGCTCGAAGCGATGAAACTCGCGCTGCTGCAAGTCAACGGCGCAGTCGTGCAGGCACAATCGGTCGTGGCGAAGTATGGCCTCGATGTCAGCCTGAATCAGGACTCGGCGTCGCTGCGCGCGAACGCTTTTGCGGATATCGTTGAGCAACGCTCGGGCGGTGTCATTCAGCACCTGCGCGTGTTGAGCCTCGACGCACCGGGGGTCATCGACAAGCGCTTCAAGGCGACCATCGAAGCCGATATCGCCAAATTCAAGCCGTCTGCCGACATGCAGAAGCTCAAAGTCGTGATCGGACCGGTGGTGTTCGCGCAGGACCGTCTGCCGATGGGCGACGTCACGGTGCCGTCGAGCGAAGTCGCGGCAGTGCTGCGTCAACGCGTGAGCGACGCGCTGGTGCAAACGGGTCGCTTCGCCGTGCTCGATCGCGAGATGAGCCCGGAGATCGAACATGAACTCGATATCATCGCATCCGGTCAGGCCCCGAGCGCGGAACTCACGAAGCTCTCTCAAGCCGCGAGCGCCGATCTGGTGTGGAGCGCTCGCGTGAGCGCCTTCAACTACACGCGACTCGCACGGCAGTTGCGCACGAGCGATCGTCAGTTGGTGAGCTACTCGGGCGGCTGGGCACTCTCCCAGAAGATGGTGAATGTCGCGACACGTCAGGTCACTGCGGCCGGGTCGCTGAGCAACGCGATGCCGTCGACGGCGCCGACCACGCTGAGCAACGGTGTCGACAGTCAGCGCATTCTCACCGAGATGACCGATCAGGCGAGCAAGGCCATCGTGAGCGCGATCCTGCAATCGACGTTCCCGATCACGGTGCTCGCGCGCGACGGAACCAATGTGGTCGTCAGTCAGGGCGGGCAGGCCTTACGTGAAGGCAATCGCTATGCGGTCGTCGCGATGGGCAACGAGTTCAAGGATCCGCAGACGGGACAAAGCCTCGGACGCACCGAGAACCCGTGCTGCGAACTGGTCGTGGAACGCGTGACGCAAAACCTGTCGTATGGGCACCTCGACAATGTTCGCCCGGGCCTGAACCTCGACACCTTGCCCATCGCCGGGCTTCAGGTGCGCGGCGAAGTCGCCGGTCGCCCCGCTCAGGCGGCGCAGCAAGCGAACCCTCAGGCGGCCCCCTCGGGCGCAGCAACGGGGGCGAAGGTCGCTCAGACAGAGAAGACGCGCCCGTCGTCCGCCGGCGCACAGGCGGCGCCTGCGCAGGACGACAAGTGGTAAATCGCGAAAGCCGTCGCCTCGCATCGGGGTGACGGCGCGCGACTGCCGGTCGCATGGGTCATATGAGGCGAGTAGAATCCGCAGCGGGCGTGCTCGGCGATGGTCGCCGCTTACGCCTTCGACGGGACATTCTCATGAAGACAGTAGTCGCGCTGGCGCTGATGCTCGCCGCAGGTTGGGCGCATGCCGAGAAGATCGGCGACGTCAGCACCGCATTCAAGTTTCTCGGACCGGACCACAAGATCGTCGTCGACGCCTACGACGACCCGAAGGTGCAAGGCGTAACGTGCTACGTCTCGCGCGCCAAGACCGGCGGGCTCAAGGGCATGGTCGGTCTCGCCGAAGACAAGGCGGAAGCTTCGATTGCCTGCCGCCCCGTCGGTCCGATCTCGTTTTCGAAACCGCTGCCCAAAGAAGAGGAAGTCTTCTCGGAGGGCCTGTCGCCGCTTTTCAAGAAGCTGCGCATCGTGCGCATGGTCGACAAGGCGCGCAATACGCTCGTCTATCTCACCTACTCCGACAAACTCATCGACGGCTCGCCGCAGAACAGCGTGACCGCCGTTCCCGTGGACCGGGCAACGCCGATTCCGGTGAAGTGATCCGGTTGAGCCGAGAGAGCCGAGAGAGCCGAGGGAGCCCGAGCGCAGCCTACGCGACGACCGTCAGCCACGCAGCAAGCCGAAGCGCCGAAGCTTGCGGTACAACGTGTTGCGGCTCACGCCAAGGCGTCGGGCCGCAGCGCTCACCTGCCCCTGACAGGCGTCGAGCGCGGCGCGCAACGCCTGACGCTCCGCGGCCTCCAGCGGGGCTTCCGCAGGGTCGTCCGGCGGCGCAGCGTCCGACGTCGCGGCGTTGCGCACTTCGTCGGGCAGATCGTCGAGCGTGACGACACCGTTCTCGCTGAGCGCCGCCAACGTGCGGATCACGCTGCGCATCTGACGCACATTGCCCGGCCACGCATAGCGGCACAGGCCATCCTGCGCGTCCTCCGTCAGATGAATCGCGCCATGCTGATCGTTCGCGCCGGCCTGCGCCAACAGACGCCGGATCAGGTCGAGCTTGTCTTCCCGTTCGCGCAGCGGCGGCACCGTGACTTCGAGTCCGCTCAGACGATAGAAGAGATCCTCGCGGAATTGTCGCTCGGCAATGCGCTCGGCCAGATCGCGGTGCGTGGCGCTGAGCACGCGGATGTCGAGCGGCACCGCTTCGCCGCCGCCCAGCGGCGACACCATTCGATCTTCCAGCACGCGCAGCAACCGTGTCTGCATCGCGAACGGCATGTCGCCGATCTCGTCGAGGAACAACGTGCCGCCGTTCGCCTGCCACAGCTTGCCGTTCATCCCCTCTTTGCGGGCCCCGGTGAAGCTTCCACCCACGTAACCGAACAACTCGCTCTCGATCAGCGACTCCGGGATGGCCGCGCAATTGAGCGCGACGAAGGGGCCATCCGAGCGAGCGCTCGCCGCATGCACGGCACGTGCGAACACTTCCTTGCCGCTGCCCGTCTCGCCGCGAATCAGCACGGGAACGTCATGCGAAAACACCCGGCAGGCGCGGGAGAATGCGCGCGCCAACGCGGGATCGGCAAACGGATCGGCCGTCACCTGTGCGAGCGCATGGCGCCCGGCGCCCGGCATGCCCGGCCCGCCGGAAGGGCCGCCGCGACGCGCCGCGCGTGCCGGCGCACGCAACATCGCCAGCAACGGCGCCCCCGCATGGGTGCGAATCGGCCAGCAGGCGCTCGGCGCGGGGTGCGCTTGTGCCAGCAACGTGTCGAGCGTCTGCGCGAACCAGCGGTCGATGCGCGTGCCGACGATCTCCTCGCGTGTCGCGCCCAGACAGTTCAATGCGCTCTGATTGGCGGCGAGCACGTGGCCTGCATCGTCGAATGCGAGCAGCGCCTGCGCGAATCCGCCGAGATGATCGGGTTGCTCCTGCAATTGCAACAGCCACTCGTCACGATAGTGCTGAAAGAAATACTCGCTCTCCACGACCTTCGCCGAGAGATTGACCAGAGCGAGCGTGTGAAACTGGCTCTGACGCGTGACGTCTGCCGTGGTGCACGACACGTCGATCACCGCGAGCAGATCGCCCTGCGGCGCGAACACCGGGCTTGCCGTGCAGGTAAGCGGCGTGTGAAGCGCGCGAAAGTGATCCTGCTGACAGATGATGACGGGCGCGCGTTCGACCGCACAGGTCCCGATGCCGTTCGTGCCTTCACTCGACTCGCTCCAGTCTGCCCCCGGCCATAACCCGGCCCGATGAAAATCGTCGCGGGTGCCGTCGTGCAGACGCGAGTCGACGATCACGCCGTCGGGCGCCGTCAGCAACACCGCCTGACGCGGGTTCATCAACTGTCGCTGCAAACGCTCCAGCACCGGCATCGAGACGCTGCGCAGACACGCCAACGCGCTGCGTCGCTCGCGCAGTTGCGAGGATTCGAGCACGCGCGGCGCCATGCGTGCGCCCGGGTCGAGCGCATGCGTATCCAGACAGCGACGCCACGAACTGGCGATGTTCGGATCCGTCGCAGCGCCGCCCGCCGGCGGCTGGCCCTGCAAGACGCGCAGCACACGGCGCGCGTGTGCGGACTCGGTAGATGGTGGCATTGGTCGTCTCCCCCGTGCCGGATGATCTGAGGATCTTGTCGTTCTCCCGGAAGCATCCCCCATGCCGGGTGGGTTTGCAATGCGCGATGTCAATCGGAACACGAGAAGCGATTGACGGCGCCCGGCATTGTCACGTTCACGATACAGGCGGTGTCATCGCGCGAGACAGACGTGTCACGGATTCGGCACATGCCGCACCGCAACACGTGTTACGACGCCCTCACGAAAGCCCCATGAATGCGCCATGACAGCGCGCCGATGCGAAATCGGGCCCGGCTGGCCCGCGACTTGCTTGGTGCCTCGCGTGTGGCCGGCAAACGACCGGCTGCCGACACAACGATATCCGGAGACACGACATGCGATACGCGCCACCCGGCACACCCGGTGCCCTGCTGACCCTGCAACCTCGTTACGAGAACTTCATCGGCGGCAAATTCGTCGCGCCGGTGGAAGGGCGTTACTTCGTCAACACCTCGCCCGTGACCGGCGCGGACATCGGCGAATTCCCGCGCTCCAACGGCGCGGACATCGAACTGGCCCTCGACGCCGCGCATGCCGCAGCGCCCAGGTGGGGAAAAACATCCGTACAAGCACGCTCGCGCATTCTGTTGCAGATCGCCGATCGCCTCGAATCGCAACTGGAGCGCTTCGCGGTGGCGGAGACTTGGGACAACGGCAAGCCCGTGCGCGAGACGCTCGCCGCCGACCTGCCGCTTGCCATCGATCACTTCCGCTACTTCGCCGGCTGCCTCCGCGCGCAGGAGGGTACCGCCGCAGAGATCGACGAGCATACCACCGCGTATCACTTTCACGAGCCGCTGGGCGTCGTCGGTCAGATCATCCCGTGGAACTTCCCTTTGCTGATGGCCGCCTGGAAGCTCGCGCCGGCGCTCGCCGCCGGCAACTGCGTGGTGCTCAAGCCCGCCGAGCAGACGCCGCTCACGATCACGCTTTTCGCCGAACTGGTCGGCGATCTGTTGCCGCCCGGAGTCCTCAACATCGTTCAGGGTTTCGGCAAGGAAGCCGGCGAAGCGCTCGCGACGAGCAAACGCATCGCCAAAATCGCGTTCACGGGCTCGACCCCGGTCGGCAATCACATCCTGACGCGCGCCGCCGCCAACCTGATCCCGAGCACCGTCGAACTGGGCGGCAAGTCGCCCAACCTCTTCTTCGACGACATCATGCGCGGAGAGCCGGAGTTCGTCGAAAAGGCCGCGGAAGGCCTCGTGCTGGGCTTCCTCAATCAAGGCGAGGTCTGCACCTGCCCGTCGCGAGCGCTCGTACAGGAATCGATTTACGAGCCATTCATGGAAGTGGTGATGAAGCGTGTCGAACGCATCAGGCGCGGCGATCCGCTCGACACCGAGACGGCGGTCGGTGCGCAGGCGTCGCAGCAACAGTTCGACAAGATCCTCACCTATCTCGATCTCGCACGCAAAGAAGGCGCGCAGGTGCTCGCGGGCGGTGGCATCGAGATGCTGGACGGCCGATTGGCCGGCGGCTTCTACATTCAGCCGACGTTGCTCAAGGGCGAGAATCGCATGCGCGTGTTCCAGGAGGAAATTTTCGGACCCGTGGTGGGGGTGACGACGTTCAAGGACGAAGCCGAGGCGCTCGCCATCGCCAACGACACCGAGTTCGGGCTGGGCGCGGGGGTCTGGACACGCGACATCAATCGCGCGTATCGAATGGGGCGCGGCATTCAGGCGGGACGCGTCTGGACCAACTGCTACCACCTCTATCCGGCGCACGCCGCATTCGGCGGTTACAAGAAGTCGGGCATCGGCCGCGAAACGCACAAGATGATGCTCGACCACTACCAGCAGACGAAGAATCTGCTCGTGAGCTACGACGTCAATCCGCTCGGCTTTTTCTGAGCCGCGCATCCCGAGTAGTGCCTCTAGTTCCGCCTGACTTTGCAGCAGATCAAAGACGCATCGCACGACGAGTGCGATGCTGTCTTTGAAGCATGCGAGTGATGATTCCGGACACCGCGCCCCCCCTGTTGAGCGCCCTTTCGCGCACGCGGTGTGCCCCTCACAGAACAGATAAGGAGCATGTCGATGAGCACGACATTTTTCATTCCCGCCGTCAACATGATGGGCGTCGGCAGCCTCGACGAAGCGATTGCCGCGCTGCGCCAATACCAATTCCGACGCGCGCTGATCGTGACCGATGCCGGTCTCGCCAAAGCGGGCGTCGCCGAGAAGGTTGCGAAGCTGCTCACGCGGCAGGACATCCAGTCGGTATTGTTCGACGGGGCGAAGCCGAACCCGACGGTCGCCAACGTCGAAGCGGGTCTGGCGATCCTCAAGCAGAACCAGTGCGACTTCGTGATTTCGCTCGGCGGCGGTTCGCCGCACGACTGCGCCAAAGGTATCGCGCTGTGCGCGACCAATGGCGGCCATATCGCCGACTACGAAGGCGTCGACCGGTCGAAGAAACCGCAACTGCCGCTCGTCGCCATCAACACGACGGCAGGCACCGCGAGCGAGATGACACGCTTTTGCATCATCACGGACGAGAAGCGTCATGTGAAGATGGCCATTGTCGACCGTAACGTCACGCCGCTGTTGTCGGTCAACGATCCGGCGTTGATGGCGGCCATGCCGAAGGGCCTGACGGCGGCCACCGGGATGGACGCGCTCACGCACGCGACCGAAGCCTATGTCTCCACGGCGGCCACACCGATCACCGATGCGTGCGCGCTCAAGGCGGTAACGCTGATCTCGCAGAACCTGCGTCGTGCGGTATCGCACGGCGACGACATGACGGCGCGCGAGAACATGGCGTACGCGCAGTTTCTGGCCGGCATGGCGTTCAACAACGCGTCGTTGGGATATGTGCACGCGATGGCGCACCAGCTTGGCGGGTTCTACGACCTGCCGCACGGCGTGTGTAATGCCGTGTTGCTGCCGCACGTGGAGGAATTCAACGTGAGCACGAGCGCCGGGCGTCTGAAAGATATCGCGCAGGCGATGGGCGAAAAGGTCGAGGGATTGAGCGACGAGGAAGGTGCAAGGGCGGCAATTGCCGCGATCCGTCGCTTGTCGAAGGACATCGGTATTCCGTCGGGGCTGGCCGAGTTGGGCGCGAAGGAAGCCGACGTGCCGACGCTGGCGGCCAACGCCATGCAGGATGCATGTGGATTGACGAACCCGCGTCGCGCAGAGCAGGCGGAAATCGAAGCGATTTTCCTGCGGGCGTTTTGAGATAGTGCGACATCACTGCGCTATCGGCATATCGCGGATCGGTGGGACAGCGGCAGCGCTGCTGTCCCACCTTTTTCATGACGATGCGATACGGCCTGCCGAGACAGGGCATTACGGAAAGCGGTCTGATTTTACTTAGGTTCCCGATGCAATCGTCTTGAAATACGAAAGAGGCTACGCGGGCATCACGTAGCCTTTCGTCAAGGCCGTTTATCGTTTTCAGGCAACAGCCTGAGCGCCCGAAGGTGCCGCCCGCCGGCGTATCCGCCACCAGATCAGCACGGCGACGAAAGCCTCGAGCGCCGCCACGCCCCAGAGACCGGCGTTGAAACTGCCCGTCGCATCCTTGACGATGCCCAGCAGGTAGGGCGAGCCGAACCCCGCCAGATTCGCCACCGAGTTGATGAACGCCACCCCCATCGCGGCAGCGCCGCCGGCGAGATACGCATTCGGCAACTGCCAGAACACCGGGATCGCGCCCATCGTGCCCGACACGGCGACCACGAGGCACAGGAAAGCCGCTACACCATTGCTCCCCGCGAACAGCCCGACGCCCGCCAGTCCGCACGCCCCCACGAAGACCGGGATCGCGCAATGCATGCGCGCTTCGCGTCGCTTGTCTGCGCGGTATCCGATGGCAATCTGGAAGATCGCGCCGAACACGTACATCACGCCCACGAGCAACCCGATATGCAGCGGATTGGTTGGTCCCAGCGCTCGCACAATGGTCGGCGCGAAGAATGACAGCGTCGCATTGGCGGCCACGATGCCGAAATAGATGCCCGTGAGCAGCC
Organism: Pandoraea anhela; assembly: GCF_902459655.1. GTDB lineage: Bacteria > Pseudomonadota > Gammaproteobacteria > Burkholderiales > Burkholderiaceae > Pandoraea > Pandoraea anhela. The sequence continues at coordinate 6,988 of NZ_CABPSB010000024.1, read as the reverse complement.
ACAGTTGCGGGCTGCGCACGGCCAGCATGAAGTTGTGCTCGCGTTTGCCCGCACTCGCGCGGTCCTTTTCCAGATCGGCATGAAGCCAGCGTTTTTCCTGCTCGGATAACCAGCTTGCCTGCGCCGGCTTGTCGACCAGGAACCACACCGCCAGGAGTCCGGCGAGCACTGTCGGCACGCCTTCGAGCAGGAACAGCCATTGCCATCCCGCCCAGCCGTTCACGCCATGCATACCGTTCAGAATCACCCCCGCCAGCGGCGCCCCCACGACCGACGACACCGCCGACGCCGAGATGAACCACGCGAATGCTTTCGCGCGTCGATGCGCCGGAAACCAGAACGTCAGATACAGCAGCACGCCCGGCTGAAAACCCGCCTCGAACGCTCCCAGCAGGAACCGCATCACGTAGAAGTACGCCGGCGAGTGCGTGAACATCATGAGCACGCAGATGGTGCCCCAGCCCAGCGTGATGCGCGCGAGCGTGCGTCGCGCACCGATACGCAACAGCAGCCAGTTGCTCGGGATCTCCAGAAAGAAATATCCGAGAAAGAAGATGCCCGCGCCAATGCCGTACACCGTCTCGCTGAAGCCAAGATCCTGCTGCATTTGCAGCTTCGCGAAGCCGACGTTGACGCGATCGATCCACGCCAGCATCCACAACACGAAAATGAACGGGATGATCCGCCTCATGATCTTCCTGTAAATCGGATCGAGCATGTCCTGCGACGGATTCGCAAACGTGTGGCTTGCGTCGCCAGCGTGTGTGGGTAGCGGTTGATTCATTTCGACACCTCCCCCCAACGCATCGACCGAAGCAGCGCGCGGCACGCGGCGGGCACCGGACCGATCACCGGGATCGAAAAGCGCTCGCACAACGCCTGCGCCGCCTCACCAAGCGGTCCGCCGCCGATCACGACGGCCTGTGCCCCGTCTTCATGGAGGCAGGCTTCGACGGCGCATGCGAGACTGCGCTCCAACTGCGTCGGCACGTCGCCCAGCGCGAGGGGATCCCCCGTCGTGAAGCGCGAACCGGCAAAGCTCGCGTCGAGCCCGAGTTTCCGGACGTTCGATGCGATCGAGTCGGCCAGCCGTGGCGTCGTCGTGGCGATGCCGAAACGCCGCCCGCCGCTGGCGGCCTCACGCACCGACGCTGCCCCGATGCCCACGACGGGGACATTCAACCGCGCGCGCAGCGCCTCGATGCCGGGATCGCCGAAGGCCCCCACGATCACGCCGTCCGACTGTGCCGCCAGCGCGACGATCTCCGGGTCGGTCACCGCATCGGCCGCGACCGCCAGGTCGCGCTCATCGACGATCATCGGCGCCCCGCGCAAGGCCGTCACACCGACGACCTCGGGCGGCGACATCACCGCGCTCGCAAGATACGAGCGCGCAATGTCGACCATCATTCGCGTCGTCGCCGTCGACGTGTTGGGGTTGATGAGCAGGATCTGTGTCATGACATTCTCGGCGAGTCTTGGGCAGCGAACGCTGCGGAAATATCAGGAGGCGGCGGACGCGGACACGTCTGCCGACGAACGACCGGCGGTGGGGGTGCCTGCATCGCCCGGTGCTTCGGGTCCATCGATCGGCTTGCCGAACGTCTCCGGTGCGAAGGTCAGCGCGACGGCGAACACGGCATACATTGCGGCCATCATGCCGAACATGCCGCCAATGCCGTACTGATCGAAAACGCGGCCGGCAACCAGCGGCATTGCCGCGCCGGCCAGCGTGCCCAGCGCCAGAATGAATGCCGTGCCGAATGCGCGAACCCGCGTCGGGTAAAGTTCCGGCGCGTAAATCCAGATGGACGTGTTGAGCAACAATACACAGAACTGGAACGCCGCACCGAAAGCAAGAATGAGCGGTGGCGACTTCGAGAGAAAACCGAAACACAGACCGATCACGCATGCCGCGATGGCGCCGAGCGTCAACACGCGCTTGCGGGGAAAGCGAAAGCCGAAGTACGACGCAGCGATCGCCCCGAGCAAGCTGCCCGACTGCATCACAATCGTGAACATAAAGCTCTTGCTTAGCGTGTAGCCCTGCGCCATGAGAATCGTCGGCATCAGCGTAAGGACGGAAATCTGCGCACCGTACGTCATGCACACGGCGATGCCGACAGCCACCGTGCGACGCGCGAGCGGTCCGACGAACACTTCCCGCAGACGCACCCTCTCGGCGCGATGCGCGCCCACTGCGGCTTCGCTCAGGTAACGCCGGGCATCACCGTCTGCGGGCTTGCCGAGCTTGCCCGACGCCAGAATGTTGAGCACGCGGTTAGCGTCTTCCACACGGCCTTTGGAGAGCAGAAAGCGCGGCGTCTCCGGGATGAAACGGCGATACAACAGCACGAAGAAGGCCGGCAGCACCAGACAGCCGAACAGCCAGCGCCAGCTATCCGGCCCGGGGAAGAACGCGAAGACGGCCAGTCCGAAAGCCGGTGCGAGCATGTTGCCCAGCCCGCCTCCGGCGACGTTGATCGCGCCGACGGCCACGCCACGAAAGCGCGACGAGCAGAACTCGGCGAGCATGGTGACGGCAATCGAGATTTCACCACCGAGACCGAAGCCGACGATGAAGCGTCCGGCGGCGAGCATGCTGTAGTTCGTCGCGAGTGCGCAGATCAGCGCACCCAGCGTGAAAAGCATCAGATTGACGCTGAGCATCGTGCGGCGTCCGTAGCGGTCCGCAATATAGCCCGAGCCGAGCCGCCCGATCGCCGCCGCGCCGAAGGTCAGTGTATTCAGAAAGCCGATTTGCGCTGCCGAGATGCCCCAGTACTCCCGCAGCAACGGCCCTACGAGGCCGACCGCGTTTTGCTCGAAAACATCGAACAACACTCCGAACAGGATCAACGCGAGGATTTTCTTGTGTGACGGCGTGACCCCAATGTCGTCGAGCGCCCGTTCGAGCTGCTGCGACCTGGGTTCCGACGCGGATACGACCACTTCTGCGCCCATCGTAAAACTCCCTGCGCCTTGACTGGCGCCTTTGCGACCGATTTGCCTCGCCCTCGGGTGAATCCTGTTTTGTTAATATTTTTTCAAATTATTTGTTTTTGAAAATTGTTTTTCATATCAGGGTTTCACCCGACGTGCTTCCGAACCTCGGGCCGTCGGTTCGGACATGCGTCATCCTTGGCCGGACACGCCAATCGATAAGCAAATAGAAGTGGAGGGACGGTAAAGGCTAGGTGAGGCGGAGGAACCGGCGAGTTGCACTTCGGCCGGCACTCACCCGCACTCACCCGCACTCACCCGTTAATCGTTCGATATTCGCCCGCGTCGGCGTGGAGTTCAGATTTCGTCGAGCGCGTCGTGGAACGCTTCCACGAGGCCGAGATGCCGACGTCCCGGATTGCCCGCCTGGGTCATCACCTGCGTGACGATCAGGTGGCACAGGCCGATCACCGCGGTGTGATTGTCGAGCACGCCCGGTCCTTTCACGTCGCATTGCAGCGACCACTTGGCAGGCGTCTTCGCGGCAGTCGCATGCTCGGTGCGCTCGCAGATGTAGACGAGATTGGGGCATGCTTTCGCGAGTTGCGCAACGACCGTCGGCATGTGGCGCACACGGCGGCGCAGCGCGAAGACGATCACGATGTCGTCGGGCGCGATGCCCGCGAGATGCTCGCCCAAGGTCTCGCCCGCGCCCGGGATCGCCTGTGCGCTCGGCACGATTTGCAGCAATTGCCATCGCAAATACATCGCCAGCGGTTGACTCGACCGGAATCCGACGACCCACACCTTGCGAGCCGCGAGAATCGCAGCGGCGATTTGTTCGATTTCGGTGGACGAGAGACGGCGGTAGGTGGCGTCGATGTTGGCGAGGCTTTGCTGACGTTGTGTGCCGACGAGATCGTCGGTCGCCGTGTCCGTCACGGGCGTGGTCGCGGCCATTGCCAGCGGGGACCCTGCGCGTTGCTCGGATCGCACGTGCTTGCGCGCGTCGTCGAACGACGTATACCCCAGACGTCGCACGAAGCGCGTGACGGTCGCGTTGGACACCTGCGCGAGCGCCGCCAGTTCCGACGCCGAGTAGCCTGCCAGATCGCCGGGCAAATCCAGCGCGAACTCCGCCAGACGACGCTCTGAAGGCGAGAGCTGATCCAGTTGGTCCCGAATCCGGCCGACGAAGGACTTCTTCACGTGAGATGCCATGAGCGTTTGCGTGGTTAGGGCGAGCTATTGTCGCGCGACGGCGCGCCGATGCCAATCTGCGCTTTCACTTTCGTTCGCGTCGCTTCAAGCATCGACAATGAACGCGCGCGGTCCGGCTCGCACCGCGCAAGCGAAATCGCGCCGACAAGTTCGTTCATCATCGACCGCGCGGTGGTCTCGGGATCCGTGATATCGATTGCTTTGAGCTTTTCCGCCATCGCCTGCGTCAACGTGCGCACGCCTGCGCTGAATACGGTCTGCACGGCAGGCGACATGCGCGGGACATCCGCCGCCAACGCCGCCATCGGACATCCCAGCGGACGCTGGTCCATGCGCTCGACCGATAGATAGTGATCGATGAAGGCCGCGAGTCCCTGCTGCGGCGGGACACCTTCGGTCACACGCTGCCAGCGCGACAGACTGCCCTCGAACATGAATGCGATGGCGGCTTCGATCAGCGCATCCCTGGACGAGAAGTGCGCGTAGAAGGCGCCGTGCGTGAGCCCCGCCTGACGCATCACGGACGCCACGCCGACCTTGTGCGGTCCTTCCAGACGAATCGCCTGCGACGCCTCGTCGAGAATCCGCTCGTAAGACTTCTGCTTGTGATCTGCGCCGTATCGCATTGACGTCAGCCCTCCATTCGGTAGTCACGTTTCACAGACGTCCAGCCGTCCGCATGGAGGCCGTTCGACGTTGAAAACACGCGCCGGAAATTCATAGTATGATGACCATCATATCACGAGCCACGATGGCCCGAAATGCCGTCGGCGACTTACCGTGAGGCCGACAAGCGCTCAGATGTGGCGCAGTCGCCCACATTCATTTCATGACGGTTCGAAGGAGCGTCAACGTGAAGATTCTTGTTCTGGGCGCCGGTGCTATCGGTGGCTATTACGGTGCGCGTCTGGCGCAGGCCGGTGCGAACGTCACTTATCTCGTCCGGGAAAAACGGGCTGAGGTTCTGGCGAAGCAGGGGCTGACGATCCGGAGCGAGTTGGGTGACGTGCAGCAATCGGTGGCGACGGTTGTGGGTCGGGATGTGACGCCCGAATACGATCTGATCCTGCTCGCGAGCAGGACCTACGATCTCGACAGCGCCATCGAATCCATCGCGCCCGCGATGGGCGAGCGCACCGTCATCCTGCCATTCCTTAATGGGATGTCGGTGTATGAGCGTCTCGATGCGACGTTCGGCAGGCATCGCGTGATGGGCGGTGTGTCGTACATTGCGACCACGTTGCTGCCGTCCGGTGAAATTCTGCATCAGGGGTCCGGGGACAATGTCATCGTCGGCGCGAGAACTCAGGCGATGCGACCGTTGGCGCAGGATGTCTACGATCTTTTCGCCCAATCCAGGGGCACGCGTGCGCTCAGCGAGCAGATCGAGCAGGCGTTGTGGAGTAAGTGGATCGCGGTGTCTTGCGCCGGCATCATGACTTGCCTGATGCGCGGCAATGTCGGTCAGATCATGGCGACTCGCGACGGCGAAGCGCTGATGCGCAGAACCATGTCGGAAGGTCGTGCGATTGCGCAGGCCGAGGGGTATCCGATCCCGGAAGCCGCCGTGAAGCAGATGGAGGCGTTGTTACTTGCGCCGAAGTCGACGTGGGCGTCTTCGATGGCCCGCGATATCGCGTCAGGCGCGAAGCGGTTGGAGGCAGACGCCATCGTCGGCGATCTGGTCACACGTGCGGAGAAGCACGGGATCGATGCGACGATGACGCGTGCGGCTTATTGCCAGTTGCAGGTTTATATGGAGTGAGGGGTGCGTAGGAGCGGGCAGGAGTGAGGTGTCAAGGCCATCCGTCGGAGAGTTCCACGCGGCCACGGCAATCCACATTCGCCGTGAAGACGGCACCACGGTGGACGATGGGCACCAGCCACACCATGTCGTCGCGGTTGACTTCTTGCTTCGTCCCGGTCAGTACGGAGAACGTCTTGTCGCCATCATGACGAGCAACGCGGAAATAGCGTGTGATATGACTGCTCAATGCCGACGCGGTCACATCCGGACAGGAACCGCTCTTGCCGGGATGACGAAGATACACCGCCGCAGACCAAACGGCCACGATGGCCACCAACACAACGATTGAGACCCGCAGCGCGAATCGATAGAAAACGGATAGCACGGTATTCATCATATGGCATCACGGTATCGTTTTCGGGTGATGCCCGGCTATCAGATTTCACCTCCCCCTTAACTGCGTCAGGGCGGCTTGCTGCAGCTGAATGGCTTTTTTTCGGGGAGAGAAGTAGAACGTCGTCGTGCTCGGTTTCAGCGACGCAGGCAAATTCGACAGCAGCACATGCGGCGATACCGGATCGAGCGTTGCACCCAATCCGCCCACGATGTAGCTCGGCCCGTTCTGCTGGCCTGTGGCACCCGTCAGGATCGACGACCCTGCGCCGCCCAAGCTCGCCGGGATCGTCAGGTTAAGACCACCGTTCGCCGGAGCCAGACTGATCACCTGCGGCGTGTACGTGTTGGCCGTCGTGATGCCGTTCACCAAGCTCGTGCCCGTGAGCGACACCGACTGCCCAACCACGTTACCCACGTTCACGATCTGGCCGCCCGACGTCACCGTCAGATTGGGTGCCTGAATCGTCGCGGCGATGTTGCCTACCGGCGTCGATAGGTTCCCCCGAAGCGGGCTGCAGGTGTGTGGTATGTCTGCAGCAGCCCAAGAAACAGCGAACCCGGCCTAAGCCGGGTTTTGTCGACCTTACCTACTTACAGTAATGGTGTGTATTGACCTAGCAAAACCTGCACAGGTTAAGCGGCTAAAGCGAATGCCTCGGCCGGGGTCTTCATCTTTAGCGC
>NZ_CABPSB010000023.1 GCF_902459655.1 Pandoraea anhela | reverse complement strand
GCAATGCGTGCACCGGCATCGCTTCGAGACATTGCAACACGCCAGCCGTGCAATCGCGGACTGGATTCAGTTCTACAACTATCGACGGCCTCATCAGGCGCCAAAGATGAAGACCCCGGCTGAGGCATTCGCTTTAGCCGCTTTACCTGTGAAGGTTTTGCCGGGTCAATACATCGCCTCACTCATGAGGTTCAAGCAACTGTTCATTTCCTCACGGATCGTTCTCGCCGATGCGTCAGGAAGACTATCGGTGATGTAGTCCAGATGGAACGTGAGCCCGGCGGCACACACCACCGACAGTTAAACGTTGCGCAGGCGGCCGCTGCGGCGATCAGCCCTTCCACGCGGAAGCACGAATCACGCTGCAGAAATTTCCGGCATGGAAATGTGGTTCTTTGTCTGCGATGACGTCCGCTTTAACGTTGCCGAACGTCGTGTCAGGCTTATTTTTGATGCCGTCGTAGAAGGCCTGAATGATGTCCTCCTTGAAATTTGGCGTACGCGGATGCGCAGCGACTACAGCGTCTCGTTCGATGTCGGTGTACTGGTTGTAAGTCATTCCGAGTACATCCATTTCGACGCCAGCCGTTACCAGCGCGATTACCGGATGCATGTGCTGGGGAATGCCCGGGGTCGTGTGAAGGGCAATCGCGGTCCACACCACGTCGATATCCGCTTGCGTGATGCCTTTGCTCTTCAGGAAGTCTTTGGCGGCATTGGCGCCATCAACTTCAAATCGCTCGCAGGCACTGCTGTGTTGGTGCGTCAGCCCCATGTCGTGGAACATGCATCCGCAGTACAGCAGTTCAGGATCGAACTTCAAACCACGATGCTTGCCTGCAAGTGCCGCGAAGTAAAAGACACGGCTCGAGTGATTGAACAGCAGTGGTGACTCGGTGTCACGAACGATCTCCGTGATTTCGCGAGCAAACGCGCTGTCGGGAACAGCAATACCAGCAATATTTGCAGTCATTTATGACCTCCGTGCAAAACAATTTCCATTCTCGGCGGTGAGTTAGTTGACCGCTATCGACGTACGGCGCCATATCCAGCCAGATTGGCGTACATGTCGGCCACACTAAGCTGCTCCTCAATGAATGCGCGCTGGATGCCTAAGTCGGCGAGAAACCTATGATGGCAATAGGCATTTTGAATTATTCATCAGCGGGGTTTACGCGCCACGTGTAGAACGACGCGTCACTGAACCCGTGCTTCCTGCACAGTTCTTCCTGCACAGTTCTTTAACCGGCATGCCGGCTTCAGATTCCTTTAGAAACCCGATGATTTGCTGCTCCGCAAATCGCTTCTTCATGTTCGTCTTCTTCTCCGAAAACGAACTTTACTAGACGCCGGCTGGCCCTGTTGTAGGGGGCAGGTCAACACGACGCCCCAGTCGCCCGATGCATGGCGTCTTAGCAGTTCAACAACGTTCGTGTTTGTGCGATTAAGAACTTCGACGGCCCCGGCTGTGGCAAGAATGTTGCCGAGTGGAAATTTATGTTCTTCAGGTTGATCGTTTTTCATATATAGGTGTACTAAATAAATAGGCGAAAACAGGCCGCCGCCGATGCGGAAAAAGGAAATTTAAGGCTTAGGGAAATCAGTCGATGGAGACTTAGGCGCGCCGTTCGGCGTTAGCCCGAAGACACCTGGGGTTGGCGCTCGGTCGGCTGCTCAAGTTGCGAGGAAAAACGCGGAGATGAGCGGCATTGCTGCAGGCGATTGACGTCACCCAGGTAACGTCGAGGCAGGAGGATTTCTTTCAGGGCGATTAGACAAAAACCGCCTTTTCGAGAAGAAAATCCTAAAAAATCAGAAAAATTCGCACGAATTATTCTTGATTTTCGGAAATCCTAGCACAGTTTTCGCTGCATTTTCGGTCGCGACGCCGAGTCAACAATACTTGCGATAGCGCTAATTGTTGCAAAAAAGAGACAAATGGGTAGGGCTTGTGTCCGTGCACCGGCCAAACACCACGACGCAATGGCTTCTCCGGGCCATAAAACGCGTTTGGAAGGGCCATTTCGCTCAGGACAGGGGTAGTGACACCCCCTGTCTGATACAGCAGCTCTAGCGTGACTAGGGCCGCGACGCCGCGTATGTTAGCCCGCGGGTAAACCCTTATCTCAGCCGTGTGCGTTTGATTTCCGGCGGCGTGGCGGCGTTTGTCCGGCGCTCGCCGGTCGGTTCGAGTGACACGTCATCGAGCGTTGCGAACAGTTCCGACAACGTATAGCCGAGCGCAAAGCAGATGTTCGCGATTGTTTCGATGGTGGGGTTCGCAATCCCTCGCTCGATTGCGGATATGTAGGTGCGGTCCACCTGCGCCTCAAAAGCTAGTGTTTCCTGCGACTTTTCTACTTCATGACGGCACTCCTTGATGCGTCGGCCGATCGCCTCGGAAATGGTCGATGGGACTGCGGGTGCCGGGAATTTCTTCTTTGCCATGCCGGGCAGGATGCCCGTATGACGACTGATTAACGACGCAGTACACACGACAAACATTGTCGAGTTTACTCTACAATGCGGTTTCTTTAATTTTCCCCTTGAGTCCTTCCCCAGTCTTTCGTCTGTCGCTCGCGATTGCTGGTTGGTAGCCGACGCCGAGGGTTCGTTGAGCAACGTCGAGAAGAAAACCGCTATGTTCGAGAAAGAAATCGGGGCTGGAATCGGGAAGAACGTCGACCGGATTCTGAGGAGTCGAAGTGACTGGATAGGCAAGACCGTTGTCGATCTCGCGTGCGGGGACGGACGGACAACGTATGTGCTGCGAGGTCTTGGGGCGGAAGTGCGGCCTTACGACATCCTGCCGGAGCGATGCAAAGTGGAGGGCGGTGCGAAGTTCGCCGATATCATGGAAGGGTTGCCGATCGAGAGCGGCTCGGTCGACACGGTGATCCTGCAGGAGGTGATCGAGCACCTTCCGAACCACTTGTCGGCGTTACAAGAGATTTGTCGAATCCTCAAGCCGGGCGGAGAGCTATTCCTGACTACGCCGAATCGCAGCTCATTGGCGTCAAAGTTGGCGTATCTCTTCTTTGAAAGCGAGATTCTGCGCGGCACGCCGCCGAGTGCGATGGAGAGTGTCTGGGGCGAGTCAGGAGGCCGCACGTACTACGGGCACCTGTTCCTGATGGGGGCGCAGCAACTTCGGACGCTGTCCATGCTGGCGGGCTTCAGCTCGATGGAAGTTCACAGAACGGAGAAAAGTACGTCGTCGCAATGGTTGATGCTGCCCATATACCCACTGCTTTTAGGGATCAGCTACCGAGCATTCCGTCGCGCAGTTCGAAAATCGAGGGACCAGACGTTCGCCTGCGAGAAAAAAGCGCAATTCATGCTAAACACTGAAGGGCGCATGCTCACCAACAAGTTCCTAATTGCATCTCTGATCAAATAGCCCGAACTGTGAGCGTCTGCCGTAGAGCTAGGATTCAACCGGTCAATGCAGTACGTTGGAGTTGCCTGAGGGGCGGAAGCCGCGTGCTGAGATAGAATGCCATCGCTCGTGCTCGAGGGGGCTCCATTGCAGCCCCTGATTTTATATAACCCCTAGATCGAATACAGATTCGCTCCATTATATTTCACTAAATATCCGTAAATTTCCGGCTTGCCTGAAATAAAGCGAATTCCCGAAGAGTACTTGGGGTTATATCTGGTTGGTTGCGCATACCACAATGAGGCGTTATTACATGCCAATGAGTATAAGCCGAGAGCAAGGGAGTGAGTTTTCGGCCCAAACGGATAAAGATTGGCAGCGATTTTTCCATTATCCGTAAGGTCTTTAATTACATCAAATGCATACGAGACGTCTCGACCGTCCACTCGTATTGGGTCGGGTATCAATGCGGCATCATTGAAGATCGACTGAAGTGAATCCCAATTCCGGCGATAATTTTGTATCGATGTGGGGAAAGGAAAAATTACTTGCTTGGGCACGTCTGTTACCAAAGCTTCCGATGCTTGAGAAAGGTCAAACGGAAGATACCCAACACTAATAATCATCACCTGCGGGGTGATTTCGAGCTCAGCGTTGGGACCTCTACTCCCGGGAAGTTCTCCGAGGGCATTGGTTGCACCAGCAAGCGTATCGTTAGCATACTGCGCAGGTATCGCGTACGTCACAACCAAATCTTTTATTTTGTCACTGAGAATTAATGTTTTGAGAATAAGAAACAAGAATCGCTTCGGCATGCAGCTCATGTCGACTAACACTCTGCCGTCGGATGCGTCAGCGAGTTCCAACACTTTTTCTTGAACAGTGGGCAAGTTAAATTCAAAAGTCGCGTCAACAAAATCAGCGGCCACCGCCAAATTGCCATTCTCTAACGCTCGCGAGTGCTCATTTATGCGTTCGATGCAAGCATCGTGAAAATCACTTTGGCCTTCGTTTGTGACGCGTACAATGACCCGCCTATCAGTCAGGCGATCCGAAAAATGCCGCAATACGTCTACATGTCGATCCTCAAACGACACGCAACCGACGTAATCCCATCCTCGATCATGGTCCAAACGGTGAAGAACTTTGTCGAGTAAGCCCCATGGTCTCTTCATCTTCAAAACAGGCTCAGTTGATCGCTTGATTTCGGCGCATCTGAAATCTCTGTGAGCATTGCTTGCCGTAATCCGCCGAGAATAGTCACAAGCTCGTCAGCTGTCATATATATTGGCTCCTTGGTATGAATGTGCGGAATTCTAAAATAAGGAGACAGAATAGGTGCAAGATACCATTTTCTACGTGGCTTCTGATCTTTTAGCTTAGTTGTATGCGGAAGGGCAACCAAATCCCCAAAGTCACTCGAGAACTCCAAGAGTTCCTTGACCTCGTGATTGTCGTTCAGGTCTTCAAGCGTTAGCGAAATCCCGTTGGTTCCCGGATTTGACATTGCTCGGTCGGCGATGAGGGTTCGTCTGAAATGGGCGCCTAGCGTTTGTACAAGTCGAAAGCGGTCATCGCCACGCATACCACGTGGTATCTGCTTCTCAACCCATGACCTGCTCGTATCGTAAATGCCAGTGGCTTGTGTCTCGAATTCGATCTGCACCTGCTCCAAATCCTGGAGTGCCCGTGAGTTAGACCGTATTGCTACGTCCCAGATTTGGCGGCTTATGAATATGAATACCAACGCGTTGTGCCCACTTAGCTCCAACACGTCATCGGCCCCTCCCCACATCAATCGCTGATTCATACGACCCGCAAGGTGCAAGAGCGCTAGTTCTTTGCGCTCTTTGACCCACCATGTTCGTTGCCGCCACACCTGCTTTTCGATGCCCTCAACCAGTTGAGCTACAGAGAGCTTCTTCTGTGTGCGCTGTCTAGCCCAAGCTGAAGCCAATTGAGCATCTAGTGGATCGTGGTTTCCCACGTCGCGAATCGCAGCGATAACTGGCGGTGGCAGGTCGGCAGTTTCTTGGTTGAGGTATTCGTTAGCTTCAATAGACCGTTCGTGGCCAACTAGGTATCTTTGTGCCAAGAGTTCCCGCGGAGGGGAACTGCCAAACACATCTCGCAGAACGCTCTTGCTATCTTTAAATTTATAGCCGGATCGCTGCAGGCGGCGGGCAAAGATATCTTGCGCCAACTCAGGGAAAAGCCATCCTCGCCGATTTTCCTTTCTACGGAGCAACTCATCCAGCGGAATGACTGAATAATCCCGATTTTGTTCTAACTTTGCTGATGTACCATATATCCCCGGCTGCCGCTCCCATGCGTAATCGCGAGTGCCGATTCGATAGGCCATTCGTCTATCGCGCATACCCAACGCCTTATTGACTATTTGGCGATAGCTGTCTCCGAGACCATGCTTTTTTTCCAGACTGTACAGCTCTTCAAGTTGATCAACACGGATGAAAACTATTGTTTCTTCATCGATGATTCCGGCATCCCGAAGAGCTGTCGCCATAACAGCAATGGGCTCGCCAATTGAGGTTTTCGATGAAATTATTTCTTGCCGAAGCTCCTCAACATTGAAGTTGAAGTAAGATCGATATTCTAAGAGCCTGCGTTCGAGTCTTTTTATTAAATCATCGAAATCTGAAGTTCCATCCAGATACGAGAACCAGCAATCACTATTTGCTATTTTTTTGGAAAATTTATTCAGGCGATCTCGATCGGTTTTGAGGCCAATCTCGCTTCGAAGTGGCTCCAAATCATCTTTCAAAAATATTTGAACGGATTTTAGCAAATCCCGGCAAACAAAATAATTGAAAAAATCTGCAAAAAGCAACGCCAAATCATCAACTGAGGTTCCGTGACGAGAGTTCCGGGCTAGGCGATTTGCAAAATCATGTGCGCCGGACCTCGTAAGATTTATACCGCCAGAAATGAATTTTGCATCATTTCCGCTTACTGGGAAATTTTTGTTCTGACGAAAGTAAGCGACGCGCGTTTCGGGTTTGAGTAGTGTCAAAAGCATACTCTTACCGCTCCCGGGCGTACCTTTAACTACTACATTACCGAGATCAAAGAATCCGACAGCATTTCTCACGAGAGTGTCGCTGAAATACTCCACGAAGGCGTCCGGCTCAATCTGTTCCGTGATTAAGGCGCCTGAAAACGGATTCTTAGGCACGTCGCTCATGAGCCCTCCGATTGGAACGAGGAAAAAGAGGGTTCCAATTCCCAAAATCAGAATGTAAAAACTTCAGACTGTTGTTGGGGCAATTGGTCGCCATGGCAAACATGTAGCCTTGATTTTTCTCGAAGCCGAATGGTTGATTATCCGAAGTCACCTTTGCGTAGGAGTTGACCAAATTTCGTGCCCGTATGATGGGTTCGGTATCAATTGACAAAGATCGCCGGGTTACCCTGCAACTATTGGGTAGGACTAGCACAGGTTTGTAGGTGACGTTGTCGAATTTTTCTTTCAGCTTGTTAAACTTGGAATCACCGCGCTCACCGATAACCAACGGCATAACTAAGATTGGTAAATCAAAATTCTCTGCGGCAAAATTTATCGCATCGGCACACTGACGGCCAGAGCCAACGAAATCCTCGACTAAGACGATGCCTGTAAAGTTTTCTCGGTTGACATAATTTTTTAGTTTTTCAATGCAAGAAAACTCTGCAAGTGAGCGCCAGTCTGGGAAGTACTCCGGTGAGGAAATGTGATTCAGATGGCGAAACATGCTGATTCGCAGGCTATCTGTCAGAGGGCAAACCCAAGCTTTAGACAGGAAGGCGGAGAGCTTTAATTCAAATTCGGGATCACCGTACTTCAAATCTAGTGTGTCAATCGCCCACTCCGTAGCATGATGCTCGTAGGAAACACGTTGCAACTCTTGGAGCTCGAAGGCACTTAGGAAAACGATATCATCGACTGTCCTAAATGCATCCCATTGATCAAGTGAAGGAAAACCCGATAACCACGCATCCAGTCGTGCTTGAAAATTCTTTGGTTGTCCCGAACGGACTACCGCCAGTGGTTCATAGCCTACGAATAACTTCGATTCGTAAAGTGCGTATTTGGCCTCCAGCCTCGAGCATTCTGCCTGTCGGTCGTCCTGTTCACGCCATGATTCTACGATTGTCATATCAGCGAAGAAGGTCCTTAACTAATGACGCGAGCGCACGAGAAACGACAGGGGAAACAGCATTTCCAATCATTCTATGCACCGATGTTTTTTTTCCGATGAACGTGAAATTGTCTGGAAACCCCTGAATGCGGGCTGCTTCGCGTGCGGTGAAACCGCGATTCGCGCTCGGGTGCAAGAAATGACGGGGGCTGCAGAATCTCGTATCAACAGTGTAACTCGGTGCGTCAAGTGTCAGCCGTCGATACAATCCATTGAACGTATGCTTGAGGTCAACATAATCCACCTCGTGACGCTCAAGATAGTCTTTGTCCACCAGCGTGCGAATCGCATTGCGAGCCTGACTTTTACCAAACATTTTTTCTAGAATCTTGATTTCCACTGGGTCTGCGTCACCATTTTCACGCCGACGTATCTGCCTCCTCAATCCGATCAAGCTCTGCAGGATTTGCTTCTCTATGTCGGAAGTTTCCCCAAAAACCTGAGGAATTAACCACGTATGTACAGATCGCGGACCACTTCTCACGTTGGAGAGCTTCTGGCCTGGTTTGATTTTCCGAGCGATCGCCAAAGTCTTCTTATCGAGTACCGAATCAGTTAGGTCATGATTTGGAGCTTGTGGATCGATGTCAAGAAGTACCTCGCCGAGACTCTTTGCCGCTGCCGAACGCGGAATACTTGGATCGGCAGCGTTTCCACGCCAACAGATCATGAAGACCCGCTTTCTCAGTTGTGCTCCGCCGACCTCGTTAGCTGATAGCTCTTCCGTTTTGACCTGGTAATCTTGAGCGCGAAGCCTTCCTTCGAGGGCTGCCCAGTAGTCGTTCATGATGCCGCTACGCACTCCGGGGACGTTCTCGACAACCACGACTCTGGGGGAGTTTGCCTCAACCAGTTCGGGGATGCGCAGTAGCAACTGATTTCGAGGGTCGTTGGTGTTCCGTTTCCCGGCGGTAGAGAATCCTTGGCAGGGAGCTCCGGCCAGCAGCACATCGATAGGACCGACGCAGGGCGTGTTGGTGCTCAGGTCAAGGTGCTGAGCAACATTTCGTAGATTTGAGTTGTACGTGAGCAGTGCGTCGTGATCGACATCAAAGGCGTGTCTAATATCGAAGCCTGCCGTTTCGAAACCAATGTCAAGTCCTCCGCAACCGGAGAAAAAACTCGCGACCGACGGTGTTTCGGCTTTTCTTTTGCTCATAAGCATCCAAACAAAGAGGTCGTCGTCAGTGTTCGACGGCAAGTTGTCAGAACACTCGTAGCATCCCGCCCTATCGCGATATGCGCCACTCTTTTAGGCAACCCGTTATGATATCTTGAGATGGTCGGTCTCTGGATGAATACCCTAGACAGCCTGCCGGGTAGATGGTCAACGCGCCTCTCCGTCCGCGTGCTGGGGGGGCTGGAGGTTTTTATGAGTTGTGTCAAATTGATTGCCATTACGCGCCCAGTCATCGAGTCGTGCCAAACGGCGGGAGAACTTGTCGCTTTCTGTGCTCGCGTATCTAATCCTGGGAATCAGCTCAATCACGAGACCGCTCCCCGCTTGCTGAAGTATTTGGTCAAGAATCGTCACTGGAGTCCTTTCGAAATGGCGCATATGGTGGTGGAAATCACTACTACCCGTGATATCGCGCGCCAAATCCTCCGGCACAGGTCGTTTAGCTTCCAGGAGTTCAGCCAGCGCTATGCTGCGGTGCAAGAGCCCCCAGTTTTCCGTGAGGCAAGGTTGCAAGATCAAACGAACAGGCAAAATAGCCTTCCGGAGAACGATCCTGATCGCGCGGCGTGGTGGGAAACTGCCCAGCGAGAGCTGGCTGAGCAAGCTCAGCGCGTCTATCGCTCCGCTCTTGAAAAAGGGTTGGCGAAGGAAGTGGCTCGGGCTGTTCTTCCGGAGGGGCTTACTCCCAGCACACTACTTATGAGTGGCTCGATTCGTAGTTTTGTGCACTATGTAACTGTTCGGGCAGATAAAAGCACCCAGCTCGAGCATCGACAGATCGCGGAGCAAGTTCGAGAAATAATGCTCATAGAACTTCCAGAGTTGATCGATGTACTTGCCTCTTGACGGCATCGAAATACAGCCCAACCCGCTTCGGCTCATGCTTAGGCAGGCGTCGCTCGACGTACGCGATGTACGCGAGGTACGCAGCAATGTTACTCACTGTCAAAGGCGTATCGAATGCGTAGCCCGAAATCGCCGACTATGCTGCGTTGAATCGTGACACCTCCTCCCGCGACTATCTGCTGAAGGCAATGTAAAGCTATCAGTGTAAGAAATTCCACATACCCCCCCCGCTGACCGGTCAACGGTGGCTCCGCGGCCACTTCCCGTCACTCTCCAATCATTACATTCCTCCTCATTCGTGCTGGGTCGCAGAGCGCTGCACACATCCTGCCGTCAGGTCATCGGGGCAACTTGAGCAGCGCACCAATCTGATGGAGGGGGCATGCCCTTTGATTTTGAGCTTCGCTCGATGGCTTATACGGGTACACCGTAATGAGCCAGTGAATTGGGTGCGGGCGCATGGATCAACAGGATCAACCGTCAATTTGAGCCATGCTACAATTGATCCACAAATTCAAATGATCCATATCAAACCATGCGCAAGCTTTATTACGGTCGGATTTCGACCACGGACGGCCAGTCGTCCGCGAGCCAGTATGACGACGCTAAAGCCCACGGCGTGCAGGACAAGGACGTTTTTATTGACGAGGGTGTAAGCGGATACCACGTCGCTCCTGGCGAGCGGGAGCAGTGGCGCAAAGCTGAGCACGATCTGCGGCACGGCGGTGTACTCATCGTGCGCTGGCTAGATCGGATCAGCCGCCGCTACGACGAACTTCACCGCACCATGCGCCGGTTGATGGAGCTCGGAGTACGCGTCGAATGCACGCTCAATGGGATGACGTTCGACGGACAAGCCAAAGACCCCATCGAAAAAGCAACTCGCGACGCGATCCTGGCGTTTATGGCGGCGCAAGGAGAGGCCGATTATAGGAATCGAGCCGAGATGCAACGGCGCGGTGTGGCGATTGCGAAAGCCGCAGGGAAATACAAAGGCCGTCCCCGTGCATACGACTATTCGGCAATAGAGGCGTGGCGTAATGAGAATGGTGCAAGCATTCGAGATACCGCAGAGAGATTTGGTGTCGGAACAGCCACCGTCAAGCGAGCTTGCGTTACATCTAAGCGGGGACGTTAGACACTCGGCCTTAACTTGTTGTTGACCTAACAGAAACTCGCTGCTGAATGCGATCACGAATTTGCTGGTATATGGGTACATCGACACCCTCTGCGACTTCCAATGAAACACAGAGCGCGAAATCCACTGGGTCGGTAAGCGCCCCGGCATCGGCCAAGCAGTTCACCCGTAAAACCAGGTCCTGATCATCAATGACTGGGACCGCGTTTTCGCCCTCAAATATCTCATGCTGAAGAGTGCCAGACCTGGCTTGGCGCCACTCTACGTCGGAGCGAGTCAGTCCAAGCGGGTCATCAAGTACGTCAACCCAGAGCCGCGCCGTTCTGTAATGTGAATGACGAGGATTGACCGGAGACAACCAGGCGAGTGTTACAGTCAGTCGGCGCATCAATACGCGAGCATTTAGTCCAATAGGTAGCGGAACGCGAAACTCCAACGCTCTCTCGTTTCGCAGTTGACCAATTCCCAGCAATGTTGCCCTCTGCTCCGTACAGGTCAATGCGCGAGGAATATCGGCTGAGCCATAACCGATATATCGACTCACCAAACGCTTCCGCGCATTCCAGTGTTCGACGTCTGGCCTCGCTCCAAGGATTGGGGTACCCAAATCGCCCCATCGCGCGCCATGAGCCAGAAGAGCCTTGATCAACGCGGCATCATAACGGCTCGGAAGCATTGAGGCATTCGCAGCCCGCAACTCCTCAATAACAGAATGCGCAAATGCAGCCCCCCGTGTCGCCATAGCGGCAGCATTGCTGGTTCCTCGCGTAAATGCCGTGTCGCCACCATTCCCCGGTACCGCAGTCCTTTGCCCAGGGGCTCTAGGAGTGTCCCAATAGCCAGTGACCTCAGTGAATTCAGGCGGGGACATTGGTCGCTCCCCATATAGTCCCCGACCTCCGGGCAAGAGAATGTCGGGCTTTACCGCTCGTCGATATCCCGGCCCTATAGACGAATATGGTGCAACGCCATGCTCGGGAAATAGCGTGTAGCGAGTATGGACTCCCCCAAAATCGGCAGCGTCGCTGTAACTCGCCCCAACCGTCAGAGCATTGACAGATTCCGCCGGTGAAATCAGGCGACGATGTCCCTCAACGGCAACCAGCGCGCGCATCGCTGCACCCTCACGGGCATTTTGGGACGTATTAGCGAGCTGCCCCCTCTGCACGTCCAGCCCTAGGTCATCCGCTCGATTCCCCGTACTAACAATGAACAAAACCTGATAACGATGTGACAGCCAGTCTAAAAGTCGAGCCCAAGGCGAAAGAGAGCCATTGAAAGGGCGAGTACTATCTCCGACCGATAGATTGATCACTTTGACGCTTGGTGCCGACGCCTCAACATTGTTCGTCCGCTCAAACATACGGCGCACCGCTTCGTGAACGATGTCTATCAAAAGCCTATCGCCTGGTGTACGCTCATGTCGCGGCACATCGCCAACGAGCGGTGCTCCGTCTGGACGCAAAATCGGGCGCACGTAGATCGGCTTCGCGAGCGCCACTGAACCAGTGCTCAGATCACCCCAGACGATAAGCGACGCCATCGCCGTACCATGCGCACGCTCATTTACCTGATAACCGTTCGCCCAATCGTCCGGGTCATCCACTTGAACTCGCCCTTGTAGGCGAGGATGGTTTTGCATCGGCAGGCCGTCGAGCAATGCTACGACGGGAGCACCGGACGTATGTGTTGACGGTACAGGAACATCGGCAAAGCGCTCTTCAGCGTCAACGCCGACGCCATAGCTTTGCCCCTGCGGACGCAAAAACATCACTCGGTCCGACATCAGCAAAGGAGAACGTGCGTCGTCAAGCAAGGACCGTACGCTTGCCACCGGCATCTCCACTAGGAATCCGTGATAAGCAATATCAGAGACTAGGCGCTCACTCAGCACACTGCCATTCATTGCCCGAACAACGGCGCGAACTTCCTCACTGGCTCGGTCATTTTTTAAGGGTGAAAGGAAGCACCAAGCTTCGATTTCAAAACGTACCGGTCCCGCCTCATAGGCAATACGCTCTTCCCAGAAATGACGAAGGTCGGCATCAAGTCTGTCCTCTGGCCCCCAAAAGCGAACATCTCGAAGACGCTCAAAGACCTGCTTCCACGCGCTGAGTCCGTCTCCAAGATTTGCAGAGCTATCCTCGGAATAACGTCTCCAAAGACGCACAAGTTCGTCGAGAGCATGCCGGTTGGTACCGACGAGAAACAGCTTACCCTTCACGGATCGTTGCTGATCATCCGTATGGTAAAAGTCCTCGTCCGGAGCAAACTCAACGTCGAGCATGCTGGTCAGCCACTCCATACCGGCAATGCGTTGGGCTGTTGAAATGAAGTCTTTAATGCTGCCAACGGTCTCGAATACGATGACCAAATCAGGATCATCGTTAGCCGCGACCTCCTGCAATTCTAATCGGCGCGCATCGAACGCTTCCCGAAGCGTTTGAAATTTTGTAGCCAACCGCTGGCTCTGACGAGGGCCGCTGGGAATATGCAGCGTCGGGAACATCGATGCCCCGGCTTCCCGCCGAATTGGAGTTGGATTAGGAAAAAGAAGTAGCGGAAGTGGTCCCGTACTCATCTGGTCGTATTTTTATTAAGGACTTCATACTACTCACCAGAAAAGCGATGCATCCACTGGTCCATTTGCATCGCCACGATTTTCTTAATATTACCAGACGGCAATGAAAGGACGTAGCGCCTATGAACGTCTTGGCAAAACTGCTCTAGATCGGAGAAGCTACTCACCTTTAATCGAGTGGCGAGCGTCCTAGGCGACACACCGAGCGAGATACCGATCTTTTCCTGAAATCTCTCGAACCACGCGGTTCGCTGTGCGTGCGTCGGAATCGGCAACTCCATTCGCAGCTGAAACCTTCTCCACACTGCACGATCAAGCAGCTCGGAATGGTTCGTCGCCGTCACGACAACAACATGGCTAGGGAGTGCGTCGATTTGTAGCAACAGAGAACTAACTACGCGTTTAATTTCACCCGTTTCATTAGTGTCCCCCCGCTCTTTGCCTAACGTGTCGAACTCATCGAAAAAAAGTACACAATTGTGAGTTCTTGCGAAGTCAAAAAGTCGTTTAAGACGTCCACTCGTTTCTCCCAAGAAACTTCCCACGACAGCTTCATAGCGAACAACGAACAGCGGCACCATCAACTCGAATGCGATCGCCTCGGCGAGAGTCGTCTTTCCGTTCCCCGGTGGCCCAGAAAGTAGTACTCGATGCCTCGGCTCCAGTCCGTACGAACGGAGAAGATCGCGTCGGTGCTGCTCTTCTATTAACTCCCGCACAGCGCGATCAACGTCGCCAGGCAACAACATCGCGTCCAGCGAGCGGCGCGGCTCGATTTCGTAGAGCAGCCCCCCATGCCCGCCGTCGAAGCTGCGAACAACCTCTGCCCCACGTGGCGGAGTTACTGCGGCACGCAAGTTCTCCTCCAGCTTGTCGGCTAACTGCGTGTGGCGCTTGGCTCGCTCGTCAGCAGCGAGCGCCTCGACCGTAGACCGGAAGAGCTTTTGATCGCCCTGCGAGCCTGCGCGGACAAGATTGACGAGGAGATCGGCCCGGGCCATGACCATAAATAGAGATGAGGAATGGTTGGAGTATAACGGAGTGCGCCCTGGACCAAGGCCGCACTGAACCAACCCAGCCAATTGAGATTGCAGAGGAGCAGTCTTAGGACTGAGGCGCGCAAGCAATATGGGCGTCAGTTACAAACACCATTTGATAGTTGATTTGCCAGTCGGAAAAACAAAAAGCCCGCAAATCACTGAATTTGCGGGCTTTTAAGAGTTCATCTGGCGGAGAGAGGGGGATTCGAACCCCCGATAGGCTATTAACCTATACACGCTTTCCAGGCGTGCGACTTAAACCACTCATCCATCTCTCCTGAATGGTCGCGCATTATAGCAGGTCGGCGGCAACATCTCACCCATTTCGTGGCGACTCGAGCAAAAATCCTTTGAGCGCCCCGCCTCATGGGCGTCTCAGATGGTCCACCAGATGGCGGTCGCGCTCGCTTGGGCGGCTGCCCAGCAAGCTGACAGCAATCGCCACCGCGAATCCCACCGGGACGCCGAACGCCCCCGCCGAGATCGGGTCCACACCCCACCACCTTGACCCCGCGAAGCCCGTCAAACGAGTGAAGAACGGGTACGTCGTCATGATGTAATACACGCACACCAACAAGCCACTCACCATCCCCGCCGTCGCACCGAGTCGCGTCGTCCGCTTCCAGAACACCCCCAACACCAACGCCGGGAACAAACACGACGCCGCCAACGAAAACGCCGCCCCCACCAGAAACAAGATGTTCCCCAACTTCAACGACGTCACATACGACGCAAACATCGCCACACACAACAACAATATCTTCGACGTCGTCACCCGCTTCTGACTCGACGCATTCCTGTCCACCATGTGAAAGTAGACGTCGTGCGACAACGCGTTCGCAATCGTCAGCAACAACCCATCCGCCGTCGATAACACCGCCGCCAACGCGCCCGCCGCCACCAACCCCGAAATCACGTACGGCAACCCCGCAATCTCCGGCCCCGCCAGCACCAACATGTCCGGCTGCATCCAGATCTCGCCCCACTGCACCACACCATCCCGATAAACGTCCGAGATGTCTAACTGCACCGGCGTCGCATGCCGCCACTGCGTCACCCATCCCGGCAAGTTCTCATATCGCGCCCCCACCAAATGCAGCAGCACGTCGTACTTGAGCATCACCGCCAACGCCGGCGCACTCACATACAACAACGCGACGAAGAACAACGTCCACCCTACGGAACTCCGCGCGCCCTGCACCGTCGCAGTCGTGCCGTAACGTGTCAGGATATGCGGCAAGCTCGCCGTGCCGATCATCAGGCACACCATCAACAACAGGAAATTCAAACGCTGCGAACCGCGCGTCATGTCGTCACGCGCCGGAAACGGTTCCGTCATCGCACGCGGCGGTTCACTCCGCTCAACGTACTGATTACGCATCTCCAACCACTGGTTCTGCGCCTCCCCCACGTCTCGCGGAAATGCCTCCAGCTTCGCCTCAAGCACCTTCACATCACGCAACGGCCCATTGCGACGCTTCGTATCCAGCAACTGCCGCTCAAGCTCCGCACGCTCGCTATAGAACGTGTCCGGCAATCCGTCGAGCCGACGCTGCATCTGCTCCGCCTGCTCACGGTAGTAATCGCGCACTTCCTGCTCAGGCACCGAATTCTTGAGCTGCTTCTCCAATGCCTCGACCTTCTCCAGCGCTTCACCATAAGTGAACTGCGGGAACCAGCCGTTGCCCGTCTGATGCCCGATCATCGCCGTGGGCACCAAAAACGCCGTGATCATGATGATGTACTGCGCGACTTGCGTCCAAGTCACCGCCCGCATCCCCCCCAGGAACGAGCACACAAGAATCCCCGCCAGCCCGAAGAAGATGCCGATCGTGAATTCCACACCAATGAAGCGCGACGCAATCAACCCCACGCCCTGAATCTGTGCAACGAGATAGACGAACGAACACAGAATCGTCGAGAAAACGCCCAACGCCCTCACCAGATTGCTGTCGTAACGTGTACCGAGGAAGTCGGGCACCGTATATCGGCCCATCTTGCGTAAATAAGGCGCGAGCAGGAACGCCACCAGACAGTAGCCGCCCGTCCATCCCATGACGTAGGCCAGGCCGTCGTAACCGGATACGTACAGCGACCCCGCCAACCCCATGAACGACGCCGCGCTCATCCAGTCCGCCGCACACGCCATGCCGTTAAACATCGGCGGCACGCGGCGTCCCGCGACGTAATACTCGGCCGCATCGGAGGTACGCGAAATCAGACCGATTACCGCGTAGACGGCAATCGTCACGAAAAGAAACGCGTACCCGATCCACACGCCCGGGCCATTGACCTTTTCGAGCAGGCCGATCATCAACACGAACGCGAGAAACCCCGCCGTGTAATACAGGTAGTAGCGCAGCAACCTGCGCGTGAAACTCATCGGTAAAGATGCGCCGATGCGGCGCGAGAAGACGCACTTCGTGATGTGGCGGGCGCCATGGCGCGCTCCATCGTGTCATCGGTGAGGCCGAGGCTGTCGCGACGCGCGTCGCGCAACGCATGCAACGCCTCGCGATAACGCGAGTCGTTGCGCCGTTGAATCAACGCGTAGACGACGATCAGGCCAATGTCGATCAGGATCGAACCCTGCGCGCCCATGTAGAACGGCAACGGCCATCCGGCAAATCGCATCGCAGCCCATTCACGCGCCCAGAACTGCGGCACGAACGTCACCACGAAACCGATCACCATCAGCACCCCCACCAGCCATAAGGTGCGACGCCAGTGACGCGCAGCAATCGCCGCCGCCTGACCGTGCCAGTCGATGTCGGGAGGTAGGTCCGTCGGCGTCGCCACATTGGGCGCGCCGGCATGACGGCTGGTTGCATCAGAGGATAAAGAAGACATGAGGGACGCGCCACGCCGCCCCGAAGACACCGACGTCGGCGCAATGTCGTGGGGGGTGCCGGAGGCAATGTCATGGTGATCGCCCGGGGTGATGGGCGAGGTGACGGCGTTACCGCCTCGCCCCCCATACGGGGTCGACGAAACGCCCGCTGCGCCACCGGACATGTCGTCCGGCGACGTTCCGCCGTCGTCAGCGGAGCCCGGCGCGCCGGGCCGCGAGCGTTGCGTCATTGCAGGCGGCTTGGGTGTGCAAACCCGCGCTTACTGCGCCTGCTTGAGTTGCTCCAGAATGGCCGGATTCTCAAGCGTCGACGTGTCCTGCGTGATCTCCTCACCCTTCGCGATCACTCGCAGCAAACGACGCATGATCTTGCCCGAGCGCGTCTTCGGCAGATTGTCCCCGAAACGGATGTCCTTCGGCTTGGCGATCGGACCGATCTCCTTGCCCACCCAGTTCCGCAACTCCAGCGCCAGTTGCTTGGCCTCGTCGCCGGTCGGACGCGCACGCTTGAGCACCACGAACGCCACAATAGCCTCGCCGGTCGTGTCGTCCGGACGCCCCACCACCGCCGCTTCCGCCACGATCGGGTTCGCCACCAGCGCCGACTCGATTTCCATCGTCCCCATACGGTGTCCGGAGACGTTCAGCACGTCGTCGATACGTCCCATGATGGTGAAGTAACCGGTCTTCGCATCGCGAATCGACCCGTCACCCGCCAGATAGATCTTGCCGCCCAGTTCCGACGGGAAGTAGCTCGACTTGTAACGCTCCGGATCGCCCCAGATCGTACGAATCATCGACGGCCACGGACGCTTGATCACCAGCATTCCGCCCTGCCCATTCGGCACATCCTGCCCCGTCTCGTCGACGATGGCCACAGCCACCCCCGGCAAACCGAGCGTGCACGACCCCGGCACCAGCGGCGTCGCCCCCGGCAAGGGCGTGATCACGTGTCCGCCCGTCTCCGTCTGCCACCACGTGTCGACGATCGGGCAACGCGCGCCGCCTACGTTCTCGTAGTACCACATCCACGCTTCCGGATTGATCGGCTCACCCACCGACCCGAGAATGCGCAACGACGACAGGTCGTACTGCCTGGGATGCACTTCCGGTGCCTGCTCCGCCGCCTTGATGAGCGAACGGATCGCCGTCGGCGCGGTATAAAACACGGTCACTTTGTGACGGCCGATCATCTCCCAGAAACGCCCGGCGTTCGGGTACGTCGGCACGCCTTCGAACACCACCTGCGTTGCCCCCACGGCCAGCGGGCCGTAAGCAATATACGTATGCCCCGTGATCCAGCCGATATCGGCCGTGCACCAGAAAACGTCGTCCGGCTTGATGTCGAAAGTCCACTGCATGGTGAGCGACGCCCACAGCAGATAGCCGCCCGTGCTGTGCTGCACGCCCTTCGGCTTGCCCGTCGAGCCCGACGTGTAAAGGATGAAGAGCGGATGCTCCGCGCCCACCCACTCCGGCTCGCACTGGTCCGACTGACCGGCGACCAGGTCTTGCAGCACTTCGTCGCGACCGGCCTGCATCGTCACATTGCCACCCGTACGACGGTAGACGATCACCGACTTCACATGGTCGCACCCGCCCATCGCCAGCGCTTCGTCGACAATGGCCTTGAGCGGCAATGCCTTGCCGCCGCGCATCTGCTCGTCCGCCGTGACGATGGCCACCGCGCCCGCGTCGATCACGCGCTCGTTGAGCGACTTGGCCGAGAAACCACCGAACACGACCGAGTGGGTCGCGCCGATGCGCGCGCACGCCTGCATGGCAACCACGCCTTCAATCGACATCGGCATGTAAATGACCACGCGATCGCCCTTCTTCACGCCCTTGGCCTTGAGCGCGTTCGCAAAGCGATTCACGCGCGCGAGCAGGTCGCGATAGGTGACGGGCGTCACCGTGCCGTCGTCGGCCTCGAAAAGGATGGCAGGTTTGTCGCCCAGACCCGCTTCGATCTGGCGGTCCAGGCAGTTGTAGGAAGCGTTGATCTGACCGTCTTCGAACCACGTGTAGAACGGGGCGTTGGTCTCGTCGAGGACTTTGGTGAACGGCTTGTGCCAGGCCAGATTCTCGCGCGCCTGACGCGCCCAGAATCCCTCGTAATCCTTCTCGGCCTCGGCGCAAAGCGCCTCATAGGCTGGCATGCCGGAAATGTTCGCTTTGGCGACCAGCGCCTGCGGCGGCGCAAAAACGCGCTGCTCCTGCAATACCGATTCAATTGCTGCCATGAGTTGTCCCCTCTTATGGATATGCAAATACGATGGCAATCAAGCCAAAACCTATCGCTAACGTCACATTAAGACGAGCGACTTACTAACGCCTTACACTGGTGCATCCGACTCCCGTTCCTTGCGTGCGGGACTCACGCAAAGCGCGTTGTCGCATTGCAGCAAACTGTGGCGTATTCGCTACAATCCTACGCTCATCACCCCCTTCCCGCCACCCCGGAATCGCCCGGAGCGCCCGTGAATTCGACATCTACGCAGCCATCGAACGGTGACAACGCAGCGGCAGCCGGCAGCGCGCCGGGGCGCGCCCATCGGCTCGATGGCCTGTTCGCCCGCTTTCCGAGTTTCGCGCTCGCGCTCGCCATGACGTTCGTGGGCGCCAACGTGGGCATCGGCAAGACGATGGTCGCCGTCATGCCGGTGGCTGCCTTCGCGCTGTGGCGATTCTTCATCGCCATCGTCGCACTCGCCCCCCGCTACCGGCCTTCGGCCATGCGTCGCGTCACGCGCAGCCAGTGGGGCCGCCTCTTCGTGCAGACGTTCTTCGGCACGTTTCTCTTCACCTTACTGATCCTCTACGGCGTACGTATGACGACGGCCACCGCCGCCGGCGTCATCACAGCCACGCTGCCCGCCTGCGTGGCACTGCTATCGTGGGCCGTGCTGCGTGAAGCGCCATCACGACGCACCCTCGTGAGCATTGCGCTGGCGATGGCCGGCGTGGCATTGCTCAACGTCTCGCGCGGCGACGGCCACGCCGCATCGGGCGCCATCGCCAACGCATGGCTGGGCAACGCGCTGGTCCTCGGCGCCGTTTTCTGCGAAGCCATCTATGTGATCGTCTCGAAACGGCTCGCCGCCGAACTCCCCGCCATCGACATCTGCGCCTATACGCACTTGATCGGCGGCGTACTGATGCTGCCGCTCGGCGTCGTCGGACTGATGGCCGTCGACTACGCGGCGCTCAGCCTCGGTCACTGGGCGCTCATCGTCTGGTACGGGCTCGCCGCCAGCGTGTTCTCCTTCTTCCTCTGGATGCGCGGGATTCGCCACGTCAGCGCGCAACTTGCGGGCGTCTTCACGGCGATGGTGCCGGTCGCGGCTACCGCGTACGGCGTGATTTTTCTGGACGAGCGACTGACCGTCGCGCAAGGCGGCGCATTGGTGCTGACGGTCGCCGGCATCGTCCTGGCGGCACTGCCCGGGCGCTGCGCCGTCTCGCGAAAGACGCCATTGCCCGCGCGCGACTGAATCGAACGCGGTCGCGCCGCCAAGACGTTGTAAAATGCCGCCCATGCCGGATATCGCGACGCGCTATCCGTGCCCGGGTGCCTCCATGGCGCCCGACTCCGTGGTTTCGTATTCGATTTGCGTAACTGATAATGACAGCCTGCGTCACGAAGCGCAGGTCAACGTATTCACCCCGTCAAAATAGCCATGTCGACTCCCGGCCGACCGCCCGCGCCGACGCGTCATACGCGTACCATGCGTCCCCTGCCCCGCGTCATCTTCTTCAGCCGCTGGCTGCAACTCCCGCTGTATCTCGGGCTGATCGCCGCACAAGGCGTGTACGTCTACAAGTTCCTCGTCGAACTCTTCCATCTGGTCAGCCACGCCGCGACATTCGACGAAACGCAGATCATGCTCGTCGTGCTCGGCCTGATCGACGTGGTGATGATCTCGAACCTACTCATCATGGTGATCATCGGCGGTTACGAGACGTTCGTCTCCCGCCTCGGTGTGGAAGGGCATCCGGACGAACCGGAGTGGCTCGATCATGTGAACGCCGGCGTGCTCAAGGTGAAGCTGTCGATGGCGCTCATCAGCATCTCGTCGATTCATCTGCTCAAGACGTTCATCGATGCGTCTGCGCAAACGCCGCACACCATCATGTGGCAAGTGATCATTCACTGCGCCTTCCTGCTTTCCGCCGTGGTCATGGCCTACGTCAACAAGATGACGAACGACAGCCATGCGCCCGCGTACGCGACCCCGCAGCACTAGTCATTCACAATACCCAGTCCCCACTAAGTCGAGAGCCGTTTCATGTCTACCGTCATTAAAGAAGACGACGTCATTCAGAGCGTCGCCGGTGCCCTGCAATACATCAGCTATTACCACCCGGACGACTACATCCAGGCACTGGGTCGCGCCTACGAGGCCGAGCAAAGCCCGGCCGCACGCGACGCCATCGCCCAGATCCTGACCAACAGCCGCATGTGCGCCGAGGGCCGCCGTCCGCTGTGCCAGGACACCGGTATCGTGACGGTGTTCGTCAAGGTCGGCATGAACGTACGCTGGGACGCCAAGCGCAGCCTCACCGACATGATCAACGAGGGCGTGCGCCAGGCTTACATGCATCCGGACAACGTGCTGCGCGCCTCGATCGTGGCGCCGCCGGAAGCCGGCCGCAAGAACACGAAGGACAATACGCCCGCCGTCATCCACTACGAAATCGTGGAAGGCGACAAGGTCGACATCACGGTCGCAGCCAAGGGCGGCGGCTCGGAGAACAAGTCGAAGTTCGTGATGCTCAATCCGTCCGACTCGATCGTCGACTGGGTCGTGAAGACGGTCCCGACGATGGGCGCCGGCTGGTGCCCGCCGGGCATGCTCGGCATCGGTATCGGCGGCACGGCGGAGAAGGCGATGGTGCTCGCCAAGGAATCGCTCATGGACCCGATCGACATCCATGACGTGATCAAGCGCGGTCCGCAGAACTGGAACGAAGAACTGCGTATCGAGCTGTTCGAGAAGGTCAACGCACTCGGCATCGGCGCGCAGGGCCTCGGCGGCCTGGCCACCGTGCTCGACGTGAAGATCCTCGACTACCCGACGCACGCCGCGTCCAAGCCGGTCGCCATGATCCCGAACTGCGCGGCGACGCGTCACGCGCACTTCACGCTGGACGGCTCGGGCCCCTCGTTCCTTGCCGCCCCCTCGCTCGACGCCTGGCCGAACGTGCACTGGGCGCCCAACACGGAGACGAGCAAGCGCGTCGATCTGGACACGCTCACGCCGGAAGAAGTCGCGAGCTGGACGCCGGGTCAGACCCTGCTGCTCTCGGGCAAGATGCTCACGGGCCGCGACGCCGCCCACAAGCGCATTGCCGACATGATCGCCAAGGGCGAGCCGCTGCCGGTGGATTTCAAGGGCCGCGCGATTTACTACGTCGGCCCCGTCGATCCGGTGCGCGACGAAGTCGTCGGCCCGGCGGGCCCGACCACGTCCACGCGCATGGACAAGTTCACCGACATGATGCTGTCGAAGACGGGTCTCACCGTCATGATCGGCAAGTCGGAACGCGGCCCGGCCGCCATCGAAGCCATCAAGAAACACAAGGCTGCGTACCTGATGGCCGTGGGCGGCGCCGCCTACCTCGTGTCCAAGGCGATTCGTGCGGCCCGCGTGCTGGCCTTCGAAGACCTCGGCATGGAAGCCATCTACGAGTTCGACGTCAAGGACATGCCGGTAACGGTGGCCGTCGATGCAACCGGCGTGTCGGTGCACCAGACCGGACCGAAGGAATGGCAAGCCAAGATCGGCAAGATTCCGGTCGCTGCGGAATAAGTTTCATCTTTATCCGCATCGCTCGGATGTCACGCGCGCAAGGGCCGACGGCTTCGCGCCATCGGCCCGCAAGAGAAAGCCCGGCATGGTCCGGGCTTTTTTTCGTCTGACGCCGCTCGGGAAATCAGTGACGCAACCACCCGAAAATGTCATGTAACAAAGCGAGAATGGATCGCATTACCATTCGCACCTCGGTTCACGAAAAGCCTTGCAGGGCTTGGCTTTCCGAGCTTTTCAGGCTACTCTTCAACCGCTTGCAAAACTGCATAAACAGGGATCCGAAATGAAAGGCGACAAGAAAGTCCTCCAACTCCTCAACGAACAGCTCACCAACGAGCTGACGGCGATCAACCAGTACTTTCTGCACGCCCGGATGTACAACCATTGGGGGCTGACGAAGCTCGGCAAGCATGAGTACGATGAATCCATCGGCGAGATGAAGCACGCCGACAAGCTGATCGAGCGTATCTTCATGCTCGACGGCCTGCCGAACCTGCAGGATCTGCACAAGCTGCTCATCGGCGAGAACACCGAAGAGATCCTGCAATGCGATCTCAAGCTCGAGTACCTCTCGCAGAAGACCTGCAAGGAAGGCGTGGCGCATTGCGAAAGCGTGAAGGACTTCGTCTCGCGCGAAATTTTCAACGAGATCCTGCACGACACCGAAGAGCACATCGACTGGCTGGAAACGCAGATCGAACTCATCGGCAAGGTCGGTCTTCAGAATTACCAGCAGTCGGGCATGGCGTCGTTCGAAGAATAAGCCCGACACCCCGCAAAACCCAGATAAGAAAAGCGCCTCGCCGCACCGACATCGGTTCGCAGGCTTTGCGCTAGAATTTCGGGGCCGGCCACTTGCCGGCCCTTTTTCATTTGCCATGCCCTCCAATGCGCCGATTGGCGTCTTCGATTCCGGCCTCGGTGGACTCTCGGTTTTGCAGGCCGTTCGCGCCCGGCTTCCGCACGAGTCGCTGCTTTACGTCGCCGACTCCCGATACGCTCCGTACGGCGAACGCCCCGACGCGTTCATCGAGCAGCGCAGTCTCGCCATCGGCCGATGGGTGCGAGCGCGTGGCGCCAAGGCATTCGTCGTCGCCTGCAATACGGCAACGGCTCATGGCGTAGCCGCACTGCGGGCCGACGACTCATGGCCGGTGGTCGGCGTCGAGCCGGGCATCAAGCCCGCGGCGGCAGCGTCGCGCAGCGGCGTGATCGGGGTGCTTGCCACCGCCGCCACGCTGCGCAGCGCCCGCTTCTCGGATCTGCTGGCACGTCATACGGCGCAGGGACAGCGCTTCCTGTGTCAGCCAGGGCATGGACTGGTCGAGCGCATCGAAGCCGGTGACGTCGATTCGCCCGAGGTCATGGCGTTGCTGGATAAATACATTGCGCCCATGCTCGCGCAAGGCGCGGATACGCTGGTGCTCGGCTGCACGCATTACCCATTCCTGATTCCGGTCATCGAGCGGCATTTCGGCACGGCCCTCACGCTCGTCGATACCGGCGCCGCCATCGCACGCCAGCTTCAACGGCGGCTTGAGGCGGACGATCTGGCGTTGCCGGCAAACACCGGTGTTGTCGGCAATGTCGAGTTGTTCACGACCGCCAATACACACGCGTTGCAGACGATGGCGGACCGCTTGCTCGTCGACGCCCCCCAGGTGCAGCCGATCGAGATCGCGCTGGCCGCGCCGCACGTGGCAATGCCGGTAGCGCCCTAGGGCCATTGGCAGCGATGCACCAGCAGGCATCGGTAACACGGATAGCGCCGATAAGTGCCGATAAGTGCCGATAAGTGCCGGTAAGTGCTGGTAAGCGCCAGGGCACACCATCACCGCGTCGCCCTCCCGATGGACACGGCTCCCCGCCCCGCGCTCAGGTGCGGCAGCGCCGTCGGACCGTCCCCCGCCCGCCAAGGCGTGACGCGTCCGGCATCCGGCGAAAACCTTCCCATCATTCCCCGCGACACCCGCGCCACATATCCCTGTACGTACCATGGGATAGGTCGATGGCGCTTGCAAAAGGCGTCGACTTAAATAATAATTATTCTCATTAGTGTTACATTTTGACGTTTTCACCATGATCGTCTGCGTATGTAAATCCGTTTCCGACCGTCAGATCAAGGCTTGCCTCGACGCCGGCGCCACCACGATGGAAGATCTCCAGGTCGACCTCGGCGTTGCGCTGTGCTGCGGCAAGTGCGGTCCGTATGTTCAGGAAATGGTGAGCGGCGCCACGCCATGCTGTGGCCGCGCCTGCGGTGGCTGCTGCCAGTCCGCTCGCGTGGAAACGACGACGGAAGTCGTGGTGGTGCGTCAGGAACTCGCGCTCGCGGCGTAAGCGCTCGCAGTTCATCGGCGAGGCCCTGCCCTCGCGTTGTGCAACAGGTTGTTACCGGTTTCGAACGATTTGGAATTTCGCCCGCGTGGCAGACGATGCGTCAGCCACGGGGTAGTGGAGCCAGCCAGGCGTACCGCGACATTGCGGCGTCATGCGCCAGCCAGCGACGTTGTCACCCTGGAGGTGTCGGATGGAACTCCTGATTGGCTTTGTTTCGACGTTATGTTTGTCGTTTTTCCTATTTCGAAGGTGAGTTTGCGCACCGTTTTTGACTCACAGCGTTCGCCGACCGCGCCCCATGGCGCGGTTTTCCTTTGATCGTACGTCCGGCCTATCCGCACCCCGAGGCTTCGCACACCGCGCTTCACTCACCGTTCATCGCCGCAATTTAGCGTACCCTAGCCGTTATCATGTCGACCGCCGTGCCCCCCGCCGTGCCCTCATCCGGCCTTGCGCTCACGCAATTCCGCGATCCGCTGACGTCGCCGCGAGCTATCGCGATTGCCGCAGCGATCGTCGTCGTTCACATTGCTGTACTGGTCGGACTGTCGCACCTGCGCAACGAACCTGAAAAGGCGACGATCGAGCCGACGACCTTCACCGCGACGATCATTCCGCTCACCCCCGCCCCGACGCCGCCGCAACCCGCGCCGCCCAAACCGCAGCCGGAGCCGCCCAAGCCGAAGGTTGCGCCGCCGCCGCCCAAACCGCGCGAGCAACCCAAGAACGCCATCACGCAGAAGGCTGAGCCGGTGGCGCCGCCGCAACAAACGACGACCGAGCCGGTGCAGCAAGCCGCACCGACGCCCCCGGCACCGCCCGCCCCCGCTCCGGCGCCCGCGCCGTCCGGTCCGATCGAAGGTCTGGCGGTGAAGTGCGACGAGCCGCGCGTGGTCTACCCGACGCAGTCGCGCCGCGTGGGCGAAGAAGGCACCGTCACATTGCGCCTCGTGATCGACACCCGGGGTGTGGTCTCGAGCGCCAATGTCGTCAAGTCGAGCGGCTTTCCGCGTCTCGATCAGGCTGCGCGTACCGCCGCACTGGCGATGCGCTGCGCCCCCCCGATGCAAAACGGCCGCGCGGTCGAAGCCGCTGCGACCAAACCGTTTAACTTCAATCTGAACGATTAACGTAACGATCTACGAACTGGATCTTCCGAGGAACGAAAAATGCAAGAGTATGGTTTGAGCCACGTCTGGTCACAGGGCGATTTCGTCACCCGCGCCATCGCGATCGTGTTGCTGCTGATGTCGGTGCTGTCCTGGACGGTCATCATCATCAAGGGCACGCAGGTCTTCCGCCTGACCCGCCTCACGCGCACGGCCGAGCCGGACTTCTGGCACTCGGAGAATTTCTCCGCCGGCTTGCAAAAGCTTGGCGAGTCGGGTCAGAACAACCCGTTCCTCGCACTGGCGCTGGCCGGTCAGGACGCGGCCGAACATCACCGCCAGAGCCAGCCGCATCTGCACGACAAGATGGACGTGAGCGACTGGATCACGCGTGCCCTGAAGAACTCGGTGGACGATACGGTGTCGCGCCTGCAAAGCGGTCTGGCCATGCTGGCCTCGATCGGCTCGACCTCGCCGTTCGTCGGTCTGTTCGGTACGGTGTGGGGTATCTATCACGCCCTGCTGGCCATTGGCGCATCGGGCCAGACGACCATCGACAAGGTGGCCGGCCCGGTGGGCGAAGCCCTGATCATGACGGCCTTCGGTCTGTTCGTCGCCATCCCCGCCGTGCTCGGCTTCAACGCCCTGACGCGCGCCAACAAGGGCATCGTCTCGAAGCTCAACCGCTTCGCGCACAGCCTGCACGGCTACTTCCTGACGGGCGCCAGCGTGCACTCGACGCAGTTCGCCAGCAATGTCACGCCGGTGCGCAAGCCCACGTCGGCCAGCGCCAGCTAAGCCGCCGCGCAAGAGAAGGAGTTCGCTATGGCTATGGGTTCATACAGCAGCGACGACAGCGCCGATGACGCGATGATGAGCGAAATCAACATGACGCCGCTCGTCGACGTCATGCTGGTGCTGCTGATCATCTTCATCGTGACGCTGCCGGTGCTCAATCACGCGGTCAAGCTCGATCTGCCGCAGGCGAGCAGCCAGCCGGAAGACACCAAGCCTGCCAAGGTCGACCTGTCGATTCAGGCAGACGGCAGTGTCTTCTGGGACAAGCAGCAGATCGACGACGACACGCTCAAGGCGCGTCTGGCACAGGCCGCCGATGCGCAGCCGCAACCGGAACTGCACCTGTTCGCCGACAAGAACGTGCGTTACGAGAGCGTCGCCAGAGTGCTTTCCGAAGCCCAGGCGGCAGGCGTTACCAAACTCGGCTTCGTGACCGAACCGGCTAAGTAAGCCGGTCCCTGCACGAATCGCAGAAGCTCAGGCGCGGTGCCGGTCACCGCGCTTTTTTTCGTTCATACGGTTCATTCGACGCGAAAGCGTCGCTATTGCGATCGACTTCTCGCTAACTGTTCCAATCCGGTAACAATCCTTCCTGCGTTACGGACTACTCCCGGTGCCATCGCCCCCGATATAGTGGGGACATGACAACGGATACCCACGTGCCGCAAGTCCCAAGGCGGGTATCCCCACAGGAGAGTTCCTCATGAGCACCCCCTACGCCCGTCCGGTCGCCCGTGTCTTTACGGCAGCGAAAACGCAGGAAGGCGCCGGTTTCTACGTCAACCGCCCGTTCCCGACACGCATGCTGATGGACTTCGATCCGTTCCTGCTGCTCGACGAAATGGGGCCGATGCAAGTGGCCCCCGGCGATGCCAAGGGCGCCCCCGATCATCCGCATCGCGGCTTCGAGACCGTCACTTACCTCCTCGCCGGCCAGATGGAGCATCGTGACTCGCAAGGTCATGCCGGTAAGCTCACGCCCGGCGACGTGCAATGGATGACGGCCGGCGCCGGCGTGATCCACTCGGAGATGCCGTCGCAGGCGTTTCAGCAACGCGGTGGCGAAATGCATGGCTTCCAGTTGTGGGTGAACCTGCCGAGCGCCGACAAGATGATGACCCCGCGCTATCAGGAACTGCCGGCTGCCGGTATCCCGACGGCGACGAGCGACGACGGCAAGGTCGCCGTTCGCGTGATCGCAGGCGAGGCGCTCGGTACGCGGGCGGCCATCGAGACACGAACACCGATCCTGTATCAGCATTTCACGCTCCAACCGCAGGCGCTGCTCGATCATCCGGTGCCGGCCGACTTCAACGTCTTTGCGTATGTCATCGACGGCGAAGGACATTTCGGCGCAGAAGCCACCGCAGCGAAGGCTCATCAGATGGTCGTGTTCGGCAACGACGGCGAAGGCGTGACCGTGCGTAACGACAGCGACGCGCCGCTGTCGTTTCTGCTCATCGGCGGCAAGCCGATCGGCGAACCGGTCGCGCGCTACGGCCCGTTCGTGATGAACACGGAGAGCGAGATTCGTCAGGCGATTCTCGATTTTCAGGCCGGACGCATGGGGCATATTCCGGCATCCGTCTCGCGAACCTGAAGGAAGACGCGCGAGCGAGCGTTGGAAAACACGCGCCCGAAGGTGCCGCCAGCGTCGTTTTCGCCGGCCCGGTGAAATTGGGTCACAATGACACTTAAAGTACGCAGAGTGTGTTGTGGCCCGCGGTTTCGCCGGGCCGCTTTCATTAGCACCCGTCTGGACCCACAGGAGCCACCATGGCCGCAGAAGCGATTGTCACCGCCCATCTGGGCGCTGCCGGATATACCACCCATCTGTCGGACGGCAAGCACGAATGGATCGCCGACGAACCCGAGTCACTCGGTGGCGGCGATCTCGGCCCCGCGCCGGCGGCGTTGCTGCTGTCGAGTCTGGGTGCCTGCACGTCGATTACGCTGCATATGTACGCGCGCCGCAAGGAATGGCCGCTCAAGGACGTGAAAGTCACGCTCGCGATGAATCCGGACGGCAAGCCGCCTGCGGGCACCACGCAAATTACGCGCAAGATCGAGCTGGCCGGCGATTTGTCGGAGGAACAGCGTCAACGCCTCTTGGAAATCGCCAATGCGTGCCCAATTCACAAGGTGTTGTCGGGCACCGTCGCCATCGAGAGTTCGCTGATCGAGTAAAGGTCAGGTCGCGGTCAAATCAAGGCCGAGCCAACGCCCGGCGCTGTGCGCTAACGCGCAATGCGTTGCCGTCAGGGCACGGCATTGCGTCACGGCGCGTACCGGCTCACATGGCAACCGCTTACCGTCGGGCGATTCGCGGTCATCAACGCCATCTAGGGGAAATAGTCTTGCAGTACGAACACCTGATCGAGGTCAACGACCTCCTGAACCCGCTGGCCCTCGCACTCACGCGCGATCAACTGTGGCGTGGCCTCGTGCTACGCGCCGAACAGCCTGAGGCGTTCGTGCTGGGGCTCGACGCGTGCGTGATGCACGAACGCACCGAGAACACGCTGAACCGCGAACTGCGTTTCGGCGAGACGGTGGTGCTCGATCGGGTCGTCTTCGAGGCGCAGCAATCCGTGCGTTACGAGACGGCTGCGACCGACGCCCACGCTGGCGGCACCCTTACCATGCGTATCGAAGAGCCCAACCCCACGCATTACTTCGTGCGATTTACGTACAGCACGACATTGCCGGAAGACGCCGCGACCGCCGATACGCGCTATAGCGAGTTTGTGAAATCCGCCTATCGCGAAGCGGACATCGACACCGTTCGGCGTATCCGTGAACTCGCCGAGCGAGGCGCGCTGGGCTAATCCGGCGTTAGCGGCCCATTTGCCGGACGATGGCGTCCACTCGTCCGGCCCCATCATTTAGAAAAAACTACCGAACAAATAAATCAATAGTCAAATTCAAATATAAATGGGAATGATTCTCATTTAATATTCTTCTCACAGTCAGCCACACGGATGAGCGAGATGACCGCAAGCCACACCACTGCCCGCCAGACCACGCCCGCCACGGCGCCACGCCGCACCTTGTCGGTGTCGCGTTCGCAAGTGGCCAGCCCGGCGGCGGAAAAGCCGGCGAGCCAGGCCACCGGTCGCGTGCTGACGAGCGATCACCTGTTGCAGGGCACGCAATGCGTGAACATCCTGCACAACGGACAGACCTACCAACTGCGCGCTACGCGTTACGGCAAGCTGATCCTGACGAAGTAAGTTTCTGGATTTGAAGCAGTCAAGCATTTTGGCGGTGGCAAGACCACGACCTTGCCGCCACCTTCACCGAGTTTTGTGGGGACCACCTCGCCTAAGAGGTGTTTGGCAGTAGCCAGCGAACGCAACGCGATCCCATGTAGTTACGGCAAGCCCCTCTCTACCTGCGTTGCGCGCCAGCCAAGCCGCTTTTTTTGTCCGTCCACTCGGGTTTCATTGATGTTCTCCTCGTGGCGCAACCTGCCAAGCCTCAGGTTGTGCCGGCCGGCCTGACAAGCCTTTGACCCGCTCCAACGAGCGGGTTTTCTTTTTGGGCTTCATCGTCTGCCGCAACACGCTCGACGATGTCCGTCCGCAAAAAAAGCATCGCCGACGTGAGCTGGCGATGCTTTTTTACGTTCGTTGGCGCCCGTTGGCGTCCGTTTGCGAGTCCGTTACCGCCCCCCCGTTCACGAAGGCACGGTCCCGTCTCAAGCGATATCAGGCACCTGTCACGGCGGCGATACCGGCGCGAGCGATCTGCGCGTCCTGCGCCGACTTCACGCCCGACACGCCCACAGCGCCGATGACGTTGCCGTCGACGACGATGGGCACACCGCCTTCGAGCATCGCCGTGTTCGGTGCGCTCAGGAACGCGTAACGGCCACCGTTGATCATCTCTTCGAACGCGCCGCTCTCGCGACGGCCGACCGCCGAGGTCTGCGCCTTGCCCAGCGACATCATGGCCGTGCTGGGCGCCGCGCCGTCCATGCGGTGCAGCGACAGCGCATGACCGCCGTCGTCGACGATGGTGATGCACACGTTCCAGCCGTTCGCGGTGGCTTCCGCCACGGCGGCCGCGTTGATCTTCTGCACATCTTCAACGCTCAGGACAGCTTTCGTCTTCATACGTCTCTCTCGTTTAAGGTTGGCAACTCAAGGGGCACGCAGTAGCGCTCCACCCCGGAAAATCGTTCCTGCGTTTTGTGCCGCGCCGACCCTGCCGGGCAGGCTTAACGCGTTACAGGCGGCGCGGTTCGCTCAGTGTCCTACGCTCAGCGCCATCCATTCACGCAGCGTGGCACGCGTGATGCGCAGACTCTCGAGGGTGGGCCACCAGCCGGGGGCGGCGTCGGCTTCCAGCGCATTGGCGTGGCAGCACGGTGCAGGTACCACCGTCAGACCCGCTCGCTCGAACTGATCGCGAGCCCGGCGCATATGCCAGGCGCTCGTGACCAGATAAACGCGCGATACGCCGACGTTCGTCAGCATGCGCGCGCTGAAGACGGCGTTTTGCGCCGTGTTCAACGACTGTCCTTCCACCCAGCGCACCGGTACGCCGAACTCCTCGGTGGCCACCTGCGCCATGACCGGCCCCTCCGACACGCGACCGCTCGGACTGCCGCCGGACACCAAAACGGGCAACTGCGCACGCCGGGCGAGGAATGCACCGTAGCGCACGCGGGCCAGCGTGACATCGCTCAGATCTGCGCCCTTTTCGCGACCGTACTCCGGCGCACCGAGGCTCATGCCGCCGCCCAGAATCACCACCGCCTGCGGCAACTTGGCGACAGCGCCGGGCGCCTGACGCGCAGCATCGAGCGTGCCCGGATCGACCGCCGCCCCGATGTCGAGCGACTGCGAGAGCTCGCGGGCGACCCACGGCATCGACTGCGTCCATAGCACCAGCACGGCAATGACCGCCAGCGCCCTGCCCGCGCGCGGAAAGCGCCGCCAGAGGACGAGCGCCAACCCTGCGAGCACCAGCACGTTGGCCGGTGGCAGAAACACGCTGACGAGAAGATTGCGGGCGAGCCAGTCGAAAGGCATCCGGCGAGTGTACTGGACTGGCCCGTCGAGTGCACCCTTTCTCTATACGGCACTCCCATGCGATAGCACACGAGAGTTGCGGGATGAGAAAACGCGGCAGTCGTGCGGTTGCGCCAGTTGAACCCGAAAGCAAAAAGCCCGTGCAAGGGCACGGGCTTTTGCGGCGTTGAAGCTGAAGTCGAAACCTTGGTCGAAACCGAGGCAGGCGCCGGAACCGCTTACGCCAGCAGGCTGCGCAACATCCAGGCGTTCTTCTCATGCAGTTGCATGCGCTGCGTGAGCAGGTCGGCGGTCGGCTCGTCCGATGCGGCGTCGACGATCGGAAAGATGCCGCGTGCGGTGCGTGTTACGGCCTCCTGCCCTTCGACCAGTTGACGAATCATCTCGTCGGCCGCCGGCACACCGTCGGCCTCGGGAATCGACGACAACTTCGCAAACTCCTTGTAAGTGCCCGGGGCCGGATAGCCCAGCGCACGAATTCGCTCGGCGATCTGATCGACGGCCAGCGCAAGTTCGTTGTACTGGCCTTCGAACATCAGATGCAGCGTGTTGAACATCGGCCCCGTCACGTTCCAATGGAAGTTGTGCGTCTTCAGATACAGCGTGTAAGTGTCTGCCAGAAGATGGCTCAATCCCTCGACGATGCGCTTGCGATCCTTGTCGCTGATACCGATATTCACGCTCGCCACGTGGGTCGCATTGCCTTTCTTTGCCATGATTTGACTCCATTTGCTGTGCCGTCTCCGAAAAATCCGAAGACATGCTGAATTGAAATTGCCGATTTACCGATGCCCGGCAAGCACCGCGCGAGTGTACCGGCCCCGTGTGGGCGTCGTATGACACCGCATCCACCCACCGATGCGCATTCGGCTGTGATGCCATCGAGCGCGCAATGTTCCACGCGGCCGATCTCCGTACTTTCCTCAAGACGTTCGGCACGGTATTCCGGTTACACTGCGTCCATACTTCCGACACCACCCGATATCAGCGACACCGCCCCGCCGAGACGTCTGCCGCCTCGTACGATGCCGCGATTCAGACGACGCGACGGACCCAAGCCGACTCCGCCTACCGCCCCTCGATGCCCCTACGTCCCGCAGGAACGTCGCGCGTGAGCGCCAAAACCCACCACGATGCCAGCACTTCCCCCGGCCACCCCCTGACCGCGGCACTGCCTCGCCAGTTGCTGGTGACGCCGGATGTCACCTCGCGCACGCACATCGCCGAGTTCGCCTCGCAAC
This sequence comes from Pandoraea anhela, assembly GCF_902459655.1. Lineage (GTDB taxonomy): Bacteria > Pseudomonadota > Gammaproteobacteria > Burkholderiales > Burkholderiaceae > Pandoraea > Pandoraea anhela. The sequence continues at coordinate 44,071 of NZ_CABPSB010000023.1, read as the reverse complement.
TCGCGCAGGCGCTGGCGCGCGGCACGCGTCTCGTGCAGCTTCGCAATCGTTCGCTCGACGCGGACGGCTACCGCGCGCTGGCCGAAAGTGCGCTCGCGCTCACCCACGCGGCCGGGGCGCAACTCATCCTGAACCCGCCGCACGATGTCGCCGACCGGTGGCTCGCCGCCGATGGCGTTATCGCCGGCACGGTCCCGCAAGCGGACGGCTGGCATCTCACGAGCGAACGCCTGATGAGCTGCGCGACACGCCCCGTCGGCTGGAAGATCGTCAGCGCCGCCTGTCACGACGCCGCACAACTCGCCCAGGCCACACGGCTCGGCCTCGACTTCGTCACGCTGTCACCGGTGCTCGCGACCGCAACGCACCCCGACGCCACGCCGCTCGGCTGGCCGACGTTCACCACGCTCGCGGCGCAAACGTCGCTGCCGGTGTTCGCGCTTGGCGGCATGCGTGCCGAGACGCTGACGAGCGCCCGCAACGCCGGCGCGTACGGTATTGCCGCGATCCGCGCCTTCTGGCCCGCCGGCTGAACGACGCCCATTCCGGACCGCCGCGAGCGAGTCGCGCCCGACAACTCACGCGTCACGATTCGCAATACGCGCCACGGACGCCATAAACATCACAAACGCCACAAACGCCCGCGCGGGGACGGCATTCGCCGCCCCCGCTGTACTTTCCTCACGTCCTGCGCGATCCCCGGCAAACCTTCTGCCGGCGCATCCGAACCGCGATGCCTTACTTCGCCAGCGCCTTGCGAGCGGCGATCACGCCTTGCGCATACGCAGGATCGATCTTCGCGAAGTGACCGATCTGACGCTCGGCGACGTCGTCGGGCACCCCCTGCATCGACGCTGCAATGTTGCCGAACAGACGCGCCTTCTGGGCGTCGTCGAACAGACGGAACAGCGCGCGCGGCTGCGAGTAGTAATCGTCATCGTCGCGGTGATCGAAGCGATCTGCCACGGCGCCCACCGCTTGCTGCGGCTCGCGATACTCGGGCTGCTCGGCAAATGCGCCGTACCGGTTCGGCTCATAGTTCGGCGTGCTACCGAGGTTGCCGTCCACACGCATCGCACCGTCGCGGTGGAAGCTGTTGTGGAACGGGCACTTCGGCGCATTCACCGGAATGGCGCTGTGATTCACGCCAAGGCGGTAGCGCTGCGTATCGCCGTACGAGAACAGACGCCCCTGCAACAGGCGATCCGGCGAGAAGCCGATACCCGGCACCACATTGCCCGGATTGAACGCGGCTTGTTCGACATCGGCGAAGTAGTTCTCCGGATTGCGATTCAGCTCCAGGACACCCACGTCGATCAACGGGTAATCGCCATGCGGCCATACCTTGGTGATGTCGAACGGATTGAAGCGATACGTCGCCGCATCCGCCTCCGGCATCACCTGCACCTGCATGCGCCAGCGCGGGAAGTTACCGGCTTCGATGGCCTCGAACAGATCGCGCTGATGGCTTTCGCGATCGTCGCCGACGATAGCCGCCGCCTCGGCGTTGGTCACATTCTCGACGCCCTGCATCGACTTGAAGTGGAACTTCACCCAGAAGCGCTCGTTGGCGGCATTGATGAAGCTGAACGTGTGCGAGCCGAAGCCATGCTGCTGGCGGTAGTTCTTCGGCAAACCGCGATCGCTCATGAGGATAGTGACCTGATGCAGCGATTCGGGCGAGCGCGACCAGAAATCCCAGGCAGCCGTCGGGCTACGCATGTTGGTCTTCGGATCACGCTTTTGCGTATGGATGAAATCGGGGAACTTGAGCGGATCGCGAATAAAGAATACCGGCGTGTTGTTGCCGACGAGATCCCAGTTGCCTTCGTCGGTGTAGAACTTGAGGGCGAAGCCGCGAACGTCGCGCTCCGCGTCGGCGGCGCCACGCTCGCCGGCTACGGTCGAGAAACGCAGGAACACCGGCGTTTCCTTACCGACGGCTTCGAACACGCGGGCACGGCTGTACTTGGTGATGTCGTGGGTGATGGTCAGCTTGCCGAATGCGCCCGAGCCTTTCGCGTGCACGCGACGCTCAGGAATCACTTCACGGTCGAAGTGGGCGAGCTTTTCGATCAGCCACATGTCTTGCAACAATGCCGGGCCGCGCGGGCCGGCCGTCAAGGTGTTCTGGTTGTCGGTGACCGGTGCACCGGCTGCGGTTGTGAGTTTCTTCGTATCGGACATGTGACGCTCTCCTGTTTCCTGGTTCCTGATCGGGCAAACGTTTGCGACTTGGTAAGTCAGGCGCCCATCAGCGCAAAGTCGGCAAGTACGTGTTCCAGCGTGGTTTCGATGTCGTGCAAATAAGCCTTGAGTTGGGTCATCTCGGGCACCTTCGAATGCGTCTTGCTGCGGGGGACTCGTCGGCGTTCGGTCATGCGCGCCTCGGGAGACGTCGGTTTCGAACGCGTGTTGCTAGATTAATTATTTATATTAAAACGGTCGAATTAATCGTTTTTATATATGTCATAGGCAAAAACAATACGCCGCGGCACAAGGCGGCGGCGTATTGATTGGCGGCGGGTAGGGCGAGCGGGGCGAGCGCCGCCCTGGGTCCGATCAGTTGGATGTGGCGGGAAGATCGAGCGGGATCACGCCCGGCAAGTCGCACTTCGCGATGGCCTGTGCGACTGCCTCGATGGCCGGCAGCCGCGTGAAGCTCTTGCGCCACGCCAGCACCACACGGCGATCGGGCACCGGCGCCGAGAACGGCACGTAACTCAGCAGGCTGTCCGGCGATTGCGTCTCCGGCACCGACGTCTTCGGCAACACGGTAATGCCGACGCCACTGGCGACCATGTGGCGAATCGTCTCCAGCGACGAACCCTCGAACGTCTTCTGAATACCGTCGGCATTCTGCGAGAAGCGCATCAACTCGGGACACACCCCGAGCACATGATCGCGGAAGCAATGACCGCTGCCGAGCAGCAGCATCGTTTCCTGCTTGAGATCGCCGGCGTCGATTTGCGTTCTGCCGGCCCACGCATGCGAGCGCGGCATCGCCACGACAAACGGTTCGTCGTACAGCGGACGCACCATCAAACCGCTTTCCGGGAACGGCAACGCCATGATGGCTGCGTCGATCTCGCCCTGCTTGAGCAACTCGATGAGCTTGAGCGTGTAATTCTCCTGGAGCATCAGCGGCATCTGCGGCGTGGTCTCGATCATTTGCTTGACGAGCGCCGGCAGCAGATACGGTCCGATCGTGTAGATGACGCCGAGACGCAGCGGCCCCGCGAGCGGATCGCGTCCCTGTTTGGCGATTTCCTTGATGGCGATGGTCTGTTCGAGCACGCGCTGCGCCTGCGCCACGATCTGCTCGCCAAGCGGCGTTACGCTCACCTCGGCCGCGCCGCGCTCGAAAATCTGTACGTTCAGCTCGTCTTCGAGCTTCTTGATGGCCACCGAGAGCGTCGGCTGGCTGACGAAACACGCTTCCGCCGCCCGACCGAAATGGCGTTCACGCGCCACCGCCACGATGTACTTGAGTTCCGTGAGGGTCATGTCGTCCTAACCTGTGTAAATTAATCGAACAACCGCAATCGATAGATTTTGTTTTTTATAGCACAATCGGGCGGCCAATGCCCGTTTTCACCGATTTCGGGCGACGCTCCCTGCGTCACGTGCCTCCCCTTTTGCCGCAACGCCACCGCGTCAGCCCGGTTTGTTGACGGCGCTCCACGCCCCACTCCCTACGTCCTGCTGTGCCGCCGCCGGTCCGACGCACGGTCGGCGCGTGCTCAAGCCTTCAGATAGTCTTCCCTCGCGCCGAGCCAGCGCTCAAGATGCGCCGCGACCGCCCCCGGATGCGACCTCAGCAATTGCTCGGCCGCTTCCTGCGCCCCCGGGATCAGCCAGGCGTCTTCGTTCAGATCGACGAAGCGCAGCATAGCCGCCCCCGACTGACGCGCGCCAAGAAACTCGCCGGGGCCCCGAATTTCCAGATCGCGCCGGGCGATGACGAAACCGTCCGTCGTCTCGCGCATGGTCTGCAAACGCGCCTTCGCGCCCATCGACAGCGGCGACGCATACATCAGCAGGCAAACCGATTCCGCGGAGCCGCGACCGACGCGTCCGCGCAGCTGATGCAACTGCGCCAGACCGAAGCGCTCGGCATGTTCGATGACCATCAGCGACGCGTTGGGCACATCGACGCCGACTTCGATCACCGTCGTCGCCACCAGCAGGTGTGTGTCGCCGCGCGTGAAGTCCTCCATCACGGCCGCCTTCTCGGCGGGCGAAAGACGCCCGTGCACGAGCCCGACGCGCAACTCCGGCAATGCCGCCACCAGTTGTGCATGCGTGTCGACGGCGGTCTGCAATTGCAGCGCCTCGCTCTCCTCGATCAACGGGCACACCCAATACACCTGACGACCGGCGAGCGCCGCCGCACGCACGCGGTCGATCACCTCGGGCCGCCGTGTATCGCTGACCAGCTTCGTCACGACAGGGCTGCGGCCCGGCGGCAATTCGTCGATGACCGAGACGTCGAGGTCGGCGTAGTACGTCATGGCGAGCGTGCGCGGAATCGGCGTCGCGCTCATCATCAACTGATGCGGCATGGCATTCGGCCCCATGCCGGCCGTCTGCATCTTGCTGCGCAACGCGAGGCGCTGCGCCACGCCGAAGCGATGCTGCTCGTCGACGACGGCCATGCCCAGACGCGCGAACGTCACCGTATCCTGAATAATGGCGTGCGTGCCGATGACCAGTTGCGCCTCGCCACTGGCCACGCGGGCGAGCGCCTCGCGCTTTTCCTTGGCTTTCATGCTGCCCGCGAGCCAAGCGACCTCCACGCCCAGCGGCGTGAGCCACGCCGAGAGTTTGCGCAGATGCTGCTCGGCGAGGATTTCCGTCGGCGCCATGATGGCGGCCTGGAAACCGGCGTCGATGGCTTGCGCTGCCGCCAACGCTGCGATGATCGTCTTGCCGCTGCCGACATCGCCCTGCAACAGCCGCTGCATCGGATGCGCCTCGGCCAGATCGGCCCGAATCTCGGCCCACACGCGCTGCTGCGCGCCCGTCAGACGGAACGGCAACGTGGCTTCGAAACGATCGAGCAGACCGCCCGGCACCTGCTGGCCGAGTGCGGGCGCGCGCAAACGGCGACGCGCCGCCTGCGCCCGCTTGAGCGACAACTGCTGCGCGAGCAACTCTTCGCATTTGATGCGTAACCACGCCGGATGCGAGCGCTCCATGAGCGCCGCCTCCGAGACATCGGGCGGCGGCGCGTGCAGCAGGCGGACGGCATCGGCAAGCGCGGGCAGCGGATGATCGGGGCCAATGGCCGCTTGCAACACGCCTGACGGCAACAACTCGGGCAGCGGCGTGCGGTCCATTGCATTGTGGATCGCCTTGCGCAGATAGGCCTGCGACAGACCTGCGGCGCTCGGATACACCGGTGTGAGCGACTCGGGAAGCGGCGCAGCCGCGTCCTGGACCACGCGATAGGCCGGGTGCACCATCTCCAGACCGAAGAAGCCGCCACGCACTTCGCCGCGAACACGCACGCGAGTGCCGATGGCAAGCTGCTTTTGCTGACTGCCGTAGAAATTCAGAAACCGCAGCACCAGTTCGTGGCCTTCGTCGGCGATGCGCACCACCCACTGGCGTCGCGGACGATAGGCGACGTCGCTCGCCGTCACCACGCCCTCGACCTGCGCCAGTTCGCTCGGCAGCACCTCGCCGATCTTGCGCAGCGTGGTCTCGTCTTCGTAGCGCATCGGCAGATGCAGGATCAGGTCGATGTCGCGCTTGAGGCCCAGTTTGGCGAGTTTGTCTGCGCTGCCCGCAGCTTTCTTCGCAGCAGGCTTGTCGTCTTTTTCCTTGTTGGTGGCCTTGGTGGCCTTGGTGGCCTTGGTGGCCTTGGTGGCCTTGGTGGCCTTGGTGGCCTTGGCGGTCGTGCCCGGTTTTTCAGACGTTACGGACTTAACAGACGGTTCGGGCGCACCTGCCCCTCCGCCTGCCGCGTCGGTATCCGCGCTTGCGCGCGCGGCGCTACGTTTTTCGCGCTTCGCGGCGGGACGGGAGGCGGTGTCCGCCTGCGGACTTGCGGCACGGGCAAGCTCCACGAGGTCGGCGGGGGCGTCGTCAGGCGCGGTGGCGGGCATTCTGCGTTCGGTCATGCAGTCGCAAGTCGGGGCGTCGGAAGCGTTCTTTCTCGGTTCGCCGGCAAGACAGTCGACGGCGCGCGGTCGGTAGCGCACACACCGAACCGGCTGGCTTTCGGGCGAACCAAGTAAAATGTCGGTTTCAGGGTCTGGACAGACCTTAGCATTGTAAACGCTGATGTATACCCTTTCCGATTTCGATTTCGACCTGCCGCCCGAACTGATCGCGCAGACCGCGCTCACGGAGCGCACCGCCAGCCGCCTGCTGGAGGTCGACGGCAGCGTCACGCCGCCTCACCTGTACGACCGCCGCTTTGCCGATTTGCCCGGACTGCTCGCGCCGGGCGATCTGCTCGTATTCAACGACACACGTGTCATCAAGGCACGGCTGTTCGGCCATAAGGCCAGCGGCGGCAAGATCGAAGTGCTCGTGGAGCGTGTGATCGACGAGCGCACTGCGCTCGCCCAGATCCGCGCCAGCAAGAGCCCCGGACCCGGCACGTCGCTGCGCCTGGTCGATGCCTTCGACGTGACCGTGGGCGAACGCGTCGACCAGTTCTACACGCTGCACTTCCCGCAGGATTGCTACACGCTGCTGGAAACGTATGGACGCCTGCCGTTGCCGCCGTATATCGAGCACGATGCCGACGCAGCGGACGAGACCCGCTACCAGACCGTCTACGCCCGCAATCCGGGTGCTGTCGCGGCCCCGACGGCCGGCCTGCATTTCGACGACGGCCTCTTCGCCAGGCTCGATGCACTCGGCGTGCAACGCGCCACGCTTACGCTGCACGTGGGCGCGGGTACCTTCCAGCCGGTGCGAGTGGACAATATCGGCGAGCACAAGATGCACTCGGAATGGTATGAAATCACGCCGGCGCTGGTCGACGCCATCGCCGCCACCCGCGCACGCGGCGGGCGGGTGATCGCCGTGGGCACGACGTCGATGCGCGCACTGGAATCGGCCGCACAGGCGGCGCTGGCCGCCGGCGGCGCACCGGGCACGCTGCGTGCCGGCAGCGCCGAGACGGACATCTTCATCACGCCGGGCTATCGCTTCCAACTGGTCGATCGAATGATCACCAACTTCCATTTGCCCAAATCGACGCTGCTCATGCTTGTGTCCGCGTTTTCGGGCATGGACACGATTCGCGCGGCTTATCGTCACGCCATCGAACAGCGCTATCGCTTCTTCAGCTATGGCGACGCGATGATCCTCTCGCGCGTGGAAATTCAGGACGCGCCGAAGGCCGCCGCCTGAATCCGTACGGCCGTAGGATCCACGGCCGTACGAGCAAGTACAATAGCGCCTTGGCCGCGCATGGGGCGCGGACCGCTTTTATGACGTCCCGTGCGGGCGCTGGCTTGTTTTGCCGGTGGTGCCGGGGCGCACGACTCATGCTCAAGTTCGAACTCATCACTACCGACGGGCAGGCCCGCCGGGGGCGCGTCACGCTCAATCACGGCGTGGTCGAGACACCCATCTTCATGCCCGTGGGCACCTACGGCTCGGTCAAGGCGATGTCGCCGGCCGAACTGGTCGAGAACAACGCCCAGATCATCCTCGGCAACACCTTCCACCTGTGGCTGCGCCCCGGTCTGGAGACGATCGCCGCGCATGGCGGCCTGCATCGCTTCATGGGCTGGGATCGTCCGATTCTCACGGACTCGGGCGGTTTTCAGGTGTTCAGCCTCGGCGATCTGCGCAAGATCAGCGAAGAAGGCGTGAAATTCGCGTCGCCGGTGAACGGCGACCGTCTCTTTCTCTCGCCGGAAATCTCGATGCAGATCCAGCGCGTGCTCAACTCCGACATCGTCATGCAGTTCGACGAGTGCACGCCTTACGAAATCGACGGCCGCCCCGCCACGGAAGTGGAGGCCGGGCAGTCCATGCGCATGTCGCTGCGCTGGGCCAAGCGCTCCATCGACGAATTCAACCGTCTCGAAAACCCGAATGCGCTGTTCGGGATCGTTCAAGGCGGCATGTACGAACATTTGCGCGACGAGTCGCTCGCCGGGCTGTCGGCGCTGGACTTCCACGGTTATGCCATCGGCGGGCTGTCGGTCGGCGAACCGAAAGAAGACATGATGCGCGTGCTGGCGCACGTGGCGCCGCGTCTGCCCGCGAACAAGCCGCACTACCTGATGGGCGTGGGCACGCCGGAGGATCTGGTCGCGGGCGTGGCCGCCGGCGTCGACATGTTCGACTGCGTGATGCCCACGCGAAATGCGCGCAATGGCTGGCTGTTCACGCGTTTCGGCGATCTGAAGATCCGCAATGCGTCGCACAAGAGCGACACGCGTCCGCTGGACGAAACTTGCGGCTGTTACACCTGTCGAAACTTTTCGCGCGCCTATCTGCACCACTTGCAGCGAGCCGGGGAGATTCTGGGCGCGCGGCTCAACACCATCCACAACCTGCATTACTATCTCACGCTGATGCAGGAAATCCGGGATGCCATCGAAGCGCACCAGTTCGACGCGTTCGTCGCCAGGTTCAAGGCCGATCGCGCGCGCGGCGTGCAGTGACGGCCGGGGCCCGACGACGGTCGAATCGGGTACCGAATCCCCCGGGAACGGGGTCGGGCAGTGGTAAAATGCCGGGCTTGGATGCTGCATCCTCGCACCGAAACACACGCCGCGCGTGTCCGGAAGGCCGGCACACGCGGCTTTTACACGTCTTACATAAGGAGAACCGAACGTGCTGATTTCCGAAGCCTACGCTCAGACGGCTGGCGCCGCCAGCCCGACCAGCAGCCTGATGAGCTTCCTGCCGCTCGTGCTGATGTTCGTGGTGCTGTACTTCATCATGATCCGTCCGCAGATGAAGCGTCAGAAAGAGACCCGCAACATGCTGGCCGCGCTCACCAAGGGCGACGAAGTCGTGACCTCGGGCGGCCTGGCCGGTCGCATCTCGAAGGTCGGCGAGACCTTCGTGACCATTGAAATCGCCGACAACGTCGAAATCAATGTGCAGAAGGGCGCAATCACCACGTTGCTGCCGAAGGGCACCATCAAGGCGCTCTGATCCTGCGCACAACCGCCCGCGGCCGCCCTTACCGGCGGCCGCAGTGCATGGCGGCACCGGTCTACGCGCCGGCGCCACCTTGCAAGACGGTCTGAAGCACGGTTTGCCACGAGGCATCACCCTAGCCCGCCGCTATGAATCGCTATCCTCTCTGGAAATACATCGTCATTCTGGTGGCTCTTGCCATCGGGGTGCTCTACACGCTGCCGAACCTGTTCGGTGAAACGCCGGCGGTACAGATTTCCAGCGTCAAGGCGACCGTCAAGGTCGATCCCTCGACGCTTTCGCGCGCAGAAGACGCGCTCAAGGCACAGAACATCGCCTACAACGGCGCGGTGTTCGACAGCACGGGCAACAACCCGAGCGTGCGGATCCGCTTCTCGGATACCGACACGCAACTGCGCGCCAAAGATCTTCTCCAATCGACGCTGAACACCGACGCGACCGACCCGACCTTCGTCGTGGCGCTCAACCTGCTCTCGGCCTCGCCGGAATGGCTCACCAGAATCCACGCGCTGCCGATGTACCTCGGCCTCGACCTGCGTGGCGGTGTGCACTTCCTGCTGCAAGTCGACATGGCCGGTGCGATCACCAAGCGTCTGGACGCGGCGGCCGCCGACGCCCGCACGCTGCTGCGTGACAAGAACATCCGTCACAACGGCGTGACGCGTACGGACAACGGCATCGAAGCGGCCTTCAGCACGCAGGCGGATGCCGAGCGCGCCCGCGGCGCCCTGACCGACGGCCTGCCCGACCTCGCCTACACCACGCAAGCCGGCCCGAACGGCACGTTCAAGGTCGTGGGCGCTTTCACCGAAGCGGCCCGTCGCGCGGTGCAGGACAACGCCGTCAAGCAGAATATCGTTACGTTGCATAACCGCGTGAACGAACTCGGCGTGGCCGAACCGGTGATTCAGCAAGAAGGCCCGGACCGCATCGTCGTGCAGTTGCCCGGCGTGCAGGACACCGCCAAGGCCAAGGACATCATCGGACGCACGGCGACGCTCGAAGCGCGTCTGGCCGATCCGGACGCACCGCGTCTGATCACGGCAGACACGCCGGTCCCGCCGCAGGACGAACTGTTCCTGCACGGCAACGGCGCACCGGTCATGCTCAAGCGTCAGGTGATCTTCAGCGGCGACCGCATCACGAGCGCCTCGGCAGGTTTCGACGATCACCAGCAGCCGTCGGTCAACATCAAGCTCGACGCCGCAGGTGGCCGAGTGCTGCGCGACGTCTCGCGCGACAACATCGGCAAGCCGATGGCCATCGTGCTGTTCGAGAAGGGCAAGGGCGAAGTGCTGACGGTGGCGAACATTCGCAGCGAACTCGGCCAGAGCTTCCAGATCACCGGTATGGGCTCGGCGCAGGGCGCCAACGATCTCGCACTGCTGCTGCGCGCCGGTTCGCTCGCCGCACCGATGGAAATCATCGAAGAGCGCACCATCGGCCCGAGCCTCGGCGCCGATAACGTGCAAAAGGGTGTCGATTCGGTGCTGTACGGCCTGATCGCCATCGCCGTGTTCATGATGGCGTACTACATGCTGTTCGGCGTGTTCTCGGTCATCGCCCTGCTGTTCAACCTGCTGCTGCTCGTGGCCGTGCTCTCGATGATGCAGGCGACGCTCACGCTGCCGGGTATCGCCGCTATCGCGCTCACGCTCGGTATGGCCATCGACGCGAACGTGCTGATCAACGAGCGTATCCGCGAAGAACTGCGCGCGGGGGCGTCGGCCCAGAAAGCGATTTCGCTGGGCTTCGAACATGCATGGGCGACGATTCTGGACTCGAACGTGACCACGCTCATCGCCGGTCTGGCGCTGCTGGCCTTCGGTTCGGGCCCGGTGCGCGCGTTTGCCGTGGTGCACTGCCTGGGTATCCTGACCTCGATGTTCTCCGCCGTGTTCTTCTCGCGCGGTTTGGTCAACCTGTGGTACGGCGGCCGTCGCAAGCTGAAGTCGCTGGCGATCGGTCAGGTCTGGCGCCCGGACGGTGCGACGAACGCACCCGACGCAGGCGAGCAATAAGCGCAGGCGCGAGAGGAAACAGTCATGGAATTTTTCCGCATCAAGAAAGACGTGCCGTTCATGCGGCACGCCCTCATCTTCAACGTTGTCTCCGCACTCACCTTCGTGGCGGCGGTGTTCTTCCTGCTCACGCGGGGTCTGCACCTGTCGATCGAGTTCACCGGCGGGACCGTCATGGAAGTGGCCTACACGCAGGCGGCCGACCTCGAGAAGATTCGTGGCGAAGTCGGCAAACTGGGATATCGCGACGTGCAGGTGCAGAGCTTCGGCACTTCGCGCGACGTCATGATCCGTCTGCCGATCCAGAACGGTCCGGACGGCAAGCAGGTCACCAGCGCGCAGCAAAGCGACGCCGTGATGACCGCGCTCAAGGCCGACGCCCCCGACGTCTCGCTGCGTCGCGTGGAATTCGTCGGACCGCAGATTGGCCATGAACTCTTCACCGACGGTCTGCTGGCGCTGACCTTCGTGGTCGTGGGCATCATCATCTATCTGTCGTTCCGCTTCGAATGGAAGTTCGCCGTGGCCGGCGTGATCGCCAACTTGCACGACGTGGTGATCATTCTCGGCTTCTTCGCCTACTTCCAGTGGGAGTTCTCGCTGGCGGTGCTGGCCGGGGTACTGGCGGTGCTGGGCTACTCGGTGAACGAATCGGTCGTTATCTTCGACCGGATTCGCGAGACGTTCCGCAAGATGCGCAAGGCGACGGTGCAGGAAGTCATCGACCACGCCATCACGACGACGATGTCGCGGACCATCATCACCCACGCCAGTACGGAAATGATGGTGCTGTCGATGTTCTTCTTCGGCGGCCAGACGCTGCACTACTTCGCACTCGCGCTGACCGTGGGTATTCTGTTCGGTATCTACTCGTCGGTGTTCGTGGCGGCGGCGCTCGCGATGTGGTTCGGCGTCAAGCGTGAAGACCTCATCAAGCACAGCAACAAGGACGGTGAAGAAGGTGTCGATCGCAACGACCCGAACTTCGGCGCGCGTGTCTGACGTACGTTGCGCTCGATGTACGTGTTTGAGGTAAGTTTCAACGCGTCGTCTGAAAAAGCCGCCGGCATGCCCGGCGGTTTTTTTTCGTCCGGCGCGCGAGGCTCGCGCTCTCGGAAATCTCCGGCGTCATCGTGAAGACGATGCAGGCGGCGCAGCGAGCGCCGCCTTGCCGCCCCGTTGCATCTCGCTGTACCAATCCGCCAGGGCCAGCGACGCGTTCGCATCGAGGGCCTGTTGTCCGAGCAGCCCGGGATCGCCCCCTTCCGCGTGCATGTAGGTTACGCCGCTGCGCAAGTCCCGTGCGCCTGCCGTCGAAAACAGATACCGCTGTTGCGCCACGGCATAGCGTCGCGTTGGTGGCACGGGTCCGAACAACGGCTCGCCGAACCCGACGTAGGGCGTGTCGGAAAGGGCGAGGGTGTACAACGTCGGAAAAATATCGCGATGACCGACGAAGTCGTCGAGTCGCAAACGCGCGGCGGGGGTATAGCGCGGTGGCACTCGCAGATAGATCGGCACGTGATATTGCTCGAAAGGCGACAGTGACGCGTTGTCCTGATTGCGCCATTGCGGCGCGCGGTGATCGCCCGTCGCGGCGAGAATCGTGTGCGAACTCATCGGCGAATACTTCAGGCGATCGATGAAGTCACCCAGCGCGTCCATCGCGTACCGGTAGGCGCGCACACCGCGCTGACGCGCCTCGCGCTCGGCTTCGCTCGCCGGGGAAGCGCGCCATCCCTTCGTGAGATCGAACGGGCCCGTGGCCGCATCGCCCGGGACGTTGAAAGGCCAGTGATTGCTCATCGTCAGCGCGAAGACGAACAACGGCTGCCCTTTGGCGTCGGCGTCTTCCAGCATGTCGTGCACGTACCGCCAGAGATAGCCGTCGTACACGCCGTAGCTTCCCGTGTCGGCCTGCGGATATCGCGCGACGATTTCCGCTTGCGTGACGACATCGTCGAACCCTTGACGGCGCATCACCCGGTCGATGTTGCGCCACGTGCGGGCGCCGCCATACACGAATACGGTGCGGTATCCCCGCTGCTGAAACGGCCTTGCGGCGGCGGCATCGAACGCGACCGGTTTGTCGCCGTTCGTCAGCAGCAATGCCGGGCTGCCGCTGTTGATGAGCAAATGCTCGATCGCAGAGAACGTATCGGCGCGCGCGGCCACGGCGTGCCGGAACCACCACCCGGCTTCGAGATGCCTGCGCATCGCGCCCGCGATGGGAAAGCCGTCGGCATCGAGCGACAGGCCATAGCCGCCCCACCCTTCGATGAGGCCGAACACCACGTGCGGCGGATGGGCGGCGAGCCTCTCGCTCAGGGGCGTGCGATGCCATGGCGCGCGCAGCAGCGTAGTGTTCGGATCTTCGTCCGGCGTCGCCCCCTTCGATAGATCCAGTGCGCCCTCACTCGCCAAAGCCTTGACGAGCGCCGCCGCGTCGGCAAACCCATGGGAGCGCAACGCCTCGCGCGCGGCCTGCTGGGGCGACGTCTTCCCGGACGCCACCGCCGAAGCCCGCATCAGGGCGAGCGTCAGGCGCACGGGCGTGTTGACCAGCAGATCGTCCAACATCGGCTCGCGCGCCACGCTGATCCCCTCCCGGTCGACCAGACGCGCCGCCGGGCGCCCCCATCCCACGACCAGCAGCGTCGAGACGACGAGCACCTGCACCACGGCGTCACGCCACGTCGCCCCACGCTCGGGAACCAACGCCCACCGAAACGTGCACCAGGCTTGTACCGCACCGAGGCACGCGGCACTCGTCAACGCCATGCCGACGGGGAGAAAGTGCGTTGCGGCATCCGACGCGATGGCCACGTCGTCATCGAAGACGCTGAAGAGCTTCGGACCGAACGGCTCACCGAAGTACCTCAGGTAATAGTGCTCGGCCAAGGCCAGCGTGTTCGCGACGACGAACCACGCCACGACGCCTGCCACGAACGCGGTACGGACCACCGTCGTCGACGCGAACCGCGCCCGCAGGATAGCCAGCGGCAGCAGCTACACGACCATCCCCCAGCTCACGAGCAACATGTCGTAACGCAAGCCGTACCAAAGCCATTTGCCCCACTCATGGACATTGGTCTGCGCCCACGCGCCCGGCGCGAGCGTCGCCACCCCGAACAGGCGAATCAGCAGATTGCCCGCCCACGTCGTCAGCATGACACTCACGCTCAGACGCAATAGGCAGGGCAGACGATGAACGGTTTGCGAAGCGGGTGCCGTGACCGGGCTGTCGGCGGGAAGAGAAGTCATGAGCGGGCGGCCGCCTGTGCGCACACACGCGGGACGGGCATGGAGAATGTCCGCCAGCCTGACAGCGAACGCACGACGCCAGACGTGGGAAATCACTCAACCTGCATACTTACCCCAAACGTGCAGGCGTCACGGGCTTACGGTAATCTCGCGGAATTCGCTATTTACGAAATTTCACGCCAATGAAGCCGATTCGTATCTGGGACCTGCCCACCCGTTTGTTCCACTGGTCGTTCGTCGTGCTGGCGGTCGCCGCGTACCTGACGGCCAAAACCGGTGGCAACGCGATGATTTACCACTTCTGGTGCGGCTACGCGGTGCTCGCGTTACTGATCTTCCGTCTGATCTGGGGGATTACCGGCCCGCGTTATGCGCGTTTCTCGGCATTCGTCACCGGCCCGCGCACGTTCTTGCGCGCATGGCGCGATACGCGCGACGGGGCAGGCACAGAGGCTCGCTTCGCGGGGCACACGCCGCTCGGTGGCCTGTCGGTCGTCGCCATGCTGCTGTTCTTCGGCATTCAGGTCGGACTGGGCCTGTTCTCGAACGACGACATCTTCAACGACGGACCGCTCGTCAAGTTCGTCGACAAAGACACGAGCGATTGGCTCACCGGCTGGCATCTTCGCAATCAATGGGTGCTGATCGCGCTCGTGGCGCTGCATGTGCTGGCGATCGTGTACTACCGCATCGCGCGCAAGAAGGACCTGATCAAGCCGATGATTCTCGGGGACAAGACGCTCGCCGCACCGGTGCAACCGGCGCGTGACGACTGGCGCGTGCGGGTGGGCGCGCTCGTCCTGATCGTGCTGGCGTCGGCGCTGGTGTATCGCATCGTGAACCTGACGCCGGCCGTTGCGGCATTGCCGTCGTATTGACCGCTCGCCGACATCGCACAAAAAAAGCCGGTCGCGTGAAAACGACCGGCTTTTTCATGGGAACGTCGGGACAGTCAGCGTCGCTTACTTTGCGCGGAAGTTGTCGTGGCAGCTCTTGCAAGTCTGCGCGGCTTCGCCGAACGCCGTCTTGATCGACGCGAGGTCGCCGCCCTTGGCCACGGTGTTGAGCTTCGCCACGGCCGTTTCCATTTTGTCCGCAGCCTCCTTGAACTTCGCCTTGTCGGAGAAGGCTTCCGGCTTCGCCTTGCTCTTGCCGTTCGTCTGCCCGCCGTCGAAGGCCGGCCACGGCAGCTTCGAGAGCGTAGCGACAAGCTCGGCGTTCTTGGCCACGTCGTCCTTGTTGAACGGGGCATCGCCCTTCACGACAGCGCCGATACGGCCAAAATGGTTACCCAGGAGGAAAAGGGCCGACTGACGATACTCCACGGCGTCGTCGGCTTTGGCGAACTGCGCTTGCGCGGCGGCGGGCACAACGGTAGCAGCGGCGAGCGCTGCGACTGCGAGAGCGAACTTCATTTGTGGGATTCTCCTTATGGTTTGTGCGGCTATGATACACACCAACTTGCGTACCCGTATGACACAGTTGTCATAAGATCAGAAGCGGATCAGAAGCGGATCAGAAGCGAGTCAAAGCGGACCGGATACCGCCCATAGGGGCCACATAAGGGGACGTAGTGAGCCGTAGGGGGACGAAAGACGACGAGGAAAAGCGGGGATGAAGGGTACAGCGGAGTGCGAAGCGGGATGGCCCGATGCAAAACGGGCCGCAAATGCGGCCCGCTTCGTTACAACGCATACGGCGTGAGGCGCCGCTTATACAAACTTATACACGCTTAAACACGCTTAAACACCCTTAGACGCGCTTGGCGAGCGACTCGGCGATGCCCACGTAGTTGGCCGGGGTCATTTCCAGCAGACGCGCCTTGGCGTCTTCCGGAATCGCCAGTTGCTTGATGAAGATTTGCAGCGCCTCGCGGGTAATGCCCTTGCCGCGCGTGAGCTCCTTGAGCTGCTCGTACGGGTTCGGCACACCGAAGCGGCGCATCACCGTCTGCACCGGCTCGGCCAGCACTTCCCATGTGTTGTCGAGGTCTTCGTCCAGACGTTGCGGGTTCACTTCCAGCTTGCCCAGACCGCGCAGGCAGGAATCGTAGGCGAGCAGGCTGTAGCCGAACGCCACGCCGATATTACGCAGCACGGTCGAGTCGGTCAGGTCACGCTGCCAGCGCGACACCGGCAGTTTGTCGGCCAGATGACGCAACACGGCGTTGGCCAGGCCGAGGTTGCCCTCCGAGTTTTCGAAGTCGATCGGGTTGACCTTGTGCGGCATGGTCGACGAACCGATTTCGCCCGCCTTCGTCTTCTGCTTGAAGTAGCCGACCGAAATGTAACCCCAGATGTCACGATTCAGATCCAGCAGAATCGTGTTGGCGCGCGCCACGGCGTCGAACAGTTCGGCCATGTAGTCGTGCGGTTCGATCTGGATCGTGTACGGGTTGAACGTCAGGCCCAGACGCTGTTCGATGACCGTCTTCGAGAACGTCTCCCAGTCGTATTCCGGGTAAGCCGACAGGTGCGCGTTGTAGTTGCCGACGGCGCCGTTCATCTTCGCGAGCAGTTCGACACGGCGAATGCGTTCGAGCGCACGTGCCAGACGCACCGCCACGTTGGCGATTTCCTTGCCGAGCGTGGTCGGCGAGGCGGGTTGGCCGTGCGTGCGCGAGAGCATCGGCTGAGCGGCGTGTTCACGCGCGAGTTCGCTCAGCCGGGTCACGAGCGATTCGAGCGCCGGCACGATCACCTCGTCGCGCGCGCCCTTGAGCATCATGCCGTGCGACGTATTGTTGATGTCTTCCGAGGTGCAGGCGAAGTGAATGAATTCGCTCGCTTTTTCCAGTTCGGCCTGCCCCTGCACCTTCTCTTTGAGCCAATACTCGACCGCCTTCACGTCGTGGTTCGTGACTTTCTCGATATCCTTGATGCGCTGCGCATCGGCGTTCGAGAAGTTGGCGGCCAGATTCAGCAGGAACGTCTCCGCTGCCCCCGAGAACGGGGCGATCTCGGCAAAACCGGCCTTGGACAGGGCGATCAGCCAATGGATTTCGACCTTCACGCGATTGCGCATGAAGGCCGCTTCGGACAGCCACGGACGCAGGGCGTCGGTCTTGCTGGCGTAACGGCCGTCGAGCGGGGAAAGCGCGGTCAATGGGGAGAATTCGTCGGACATGGCACTGGGCACCGAAAAAGAAAACCGGGGGAGCCGGCGATGCGCCAACTCGGAAAGGCCAGTATTTTACCATTCCCCGGCCCCGACCATCCCGCACGTTATACTCTCCCCCGCGCTAAAGCGATTTATCAAGGATTCACATGAAGTTGATCGGTGCCCTCGCCAGTCCCTACGTTCGAAAAGTCCGCATCGTGCTGGCTGAGAAAAAGCTCGACTACAAGCTCGAGCTGGAGAACGTCTGGGCCGACGACACCCGCATCCAGGCGTCGAACCCGATCGGCAAGGTGCCGTGTCTGGTCATGGAAGACGGCGAGGCCGTATTCGATTCCCGGGTGATCTGCGAGTACCTCGACACGCTCTCTCCCGTCGGCAAGCTGATCCCGCCGTCAGGCCGGGAGCGCGCTGAAGTGCGCTGCTGGGAAGCCCTTGCGGATGGCGTGACGGATGCCGCCGTGCAGATTCGCGTCGAGTGCATGTTCCACAACGAAGCCTCGCGTTCGCAGAAGTTCATCGACCGCCAGTTGAGCAAGATTCGCGAAAGCGTGCTGGCGATGGCGCGCGGGCTCGACGACCGTCAGTGGTGCGCGAGCAATCGCCTGACGCTGGCCGACGTGGCCGTCGTCTGCTCGCTGGGCTACCTCGATTTCCGCTTTCCGGAGATCGACTGGCGCGACGCCTATCCGAACCTCGCCCGTCACTTCGAGCGCATGTCCGCACGCGCCTCGGTCGCCGATACGGTCCCGACGGACGCGGCTCCCGCCCCGACACCGACGCCTGCCCTCTGATTACCCTGGAAGTTACCCGGGAAATTACCCGGGAAGCGTGGACGCCCCGGCGTCCCGCCCGGCTGGCCGAAGCGCCGCACCGGTCGTCCGGCCGCGACCGCTCGACGGCATGACAACCGCCGGCCGGTCGCGGTCGCGCATCGCCTTCCCAACGCGCGGCGCGCCGCCCGCATCCGGGCTGCGTGTAATCAACTCCCCCAGTCCTCGCAAAAGGCGCCACGCGCGGGCGGACTTTGCCCTCTCATCGGTCTCACTGGACGTTTCGACGTCGTCGGCCTTGCGGGCACGGCTCGCGGCGGCCGCCCCACCCACGCCACCGGCCACGTAAGTGCCGTCCTCGCGCGCAGACGAGACGAGCGCGGCCGCGGCAGGCGGCATACCGACGGCGGTGGCGGCAGACGCGGGGGCCGAGGCCGAGGCCGACGTCAGCGCAATCGCACCGGGCGCCACGCCCCCCCTCGAACTCGTCTCCGTACCGATCCTCGCGCCATCGTCATCGCCGGCGGCGCTCACGGCGTTCACAGCGTTCACGGTGCTAACGGTGCCAACGGCGCTGACCGTGCCGGACACCCCCGCTTCCCGCTGACGCCGCAAACGCGTATAGCCCGCCATGACCCTGCGCACGTATTTCTGCGTCTCCGGGAACGGCGGCACCTGACGTCCATAACGCAATACGGCCCCCTCGCCAGCGTTGTAAGCCGCGAGCGCAAGGCTCACATCTCCGTCGAATCGCGAAAGCAGCCAGCGCACGTAAGCTGCCCCAGCACGCAAATTTTCGGCGGGATCTTCGAGACGCCGCACGCCGAACCGCTGGCCGGTGCGAGGCAGCACCTGCATCAACCCGATGGCCCCGCGCTCCGACACCGCTTGCGGGTCGTATCCCGACTCGGTGTCGATAATCGCGTGGAGCAAGGCCGCGTCCACCGATGTCGCGTGGGCGGCTCGGCGGACCAGCGCATCGAAGGGGAGCTTCTCCGGGAACGGGGGCGATACGGCCGGGGCGGTACCGAAAGAAGCAGAAGACGCCTGCGAAGCGGACTGCGATGCCATCGATCTCGGCGTCGATGCCTGTGTCGATGCCTGTGTCGATGCCGCTATCGGCACGTCTGTCGCGGCGACGATCGGTGCATCCGTCGGCACTGCCCCCGGCGATCTTGCCGACGCAATACCGACCGGCTTCTCGACCGCCGGATCACGCAGCGGCGACACCAGTCGCCGGGCGGCCTCTCACGGATCGCCAGGCGGCGTACCCTGCGACGCCGCGGAAGCCGTATCGAAGGGGATATCGCCGCGCCGGGCCGCCGCGTGGTCCACCGGAGCGTTGGCCACCGGCACGGCGATCTGCGCATCGGCTACCCGCGGGTGATGCGGCAGCAGCCCCCGGTCTGCGGCCTTCGTAGGAAGCCCGCTCAGCATCAGCGCACCCGACATGAGAACGACCGCACGCCAGACGCGACGGGACAGCAAGTGATGTCGCGTGCTCATGCGGTATCTCCCGGCGCCGGTCTTTCGGCGGAACTCACGTCGGTCGTCGTCCCGACCTCGTAAGGAAGATCGAGCGCCAACCGCAGGATCGCGGCCACCGCATCAAACAGATCGGGGGGAATCGGCGCGTCGATCTCGACGTCATCCATCAAGCGCCGCGCGACCGGCACATGCTCGACCACGGGCACACCTTCTCGCTCGGCGATGCGCACAATCGTGCGTGCGCGCTCATTACGGCCCTTCTCGATGACGAGCGGCACCGCCGTCTCGCCGGGAACGTAACGCAGACAAATGGCGAGCCGCGTCGGGTTGCGCACGACCGCCGTGGAGCGTTTGACGTTATGGGATAGGCTGCCGCTCTCGATCGTCTCCCGATGAATGTCGCGCCGCTTGTTCTTGATCTCGCGGTTGCCCTCGACCTCCTTCGACTCGCGCTTGATTTCGTCGTGAGACATCATCAGTTGCTTGCGCAACTGGTACTTCTGATACGCGAAATCGAGTCCCCCGAACACCACGTAGGCCACCACCAGCACGGCCATCAACCAGAACAGCAACCGAACCGTCAGCGCCAGTCCGCACGCCGGCCCGCACTGCGGCAGCACCGCCAGCGACGGCGTGTACTGCCGGATCAGATAGAAGAACACCACGCCCAGCACGGCGACCTTGATCAACGATTTGCCGAACTCGAAAAGCGACTGCATCGAAAACAACTGCTTCGCCTTGGCGACGGGATCGATACGCTCGTACTTGGGACGCACGGCCTCGGGCGCGACCAGCGCCCCCACTTGCAACACCATCGCCAGCCATGTCGTCACGATCAGCAGGACCGCCAGTCCGCCCGCGAAACGAACGAAAATCAGTAGCGACGGGCCGAGCATGCCCTGCACCGCTTCGTCGACCGGGTCGCGCAACACGAGCAGCATGCGCGAGACGAGCGCCTGGAGTGCGTCGTAAAGCGCCGGCCCCTCGAACGTCAGCCAGGCCAGAACCGCGCCGAGTTGCATGCAGACGGCGAGGTCGACGCTCTTCGCAACGCGTCCCTTTTTGCGTGCGTCTTCGATCTTCTTGGGCGTCGGCGGGAGGTTTTTTTCGCTCATGCTTGCCTCACAGCGCCGGCAGTGCCAGCGCAGACCACGCGCGGAACACGTCGGGCAGGCGATACCAGTGCGCAAGCGGCACCGCGATGGCAAACGGCAGACTGGCGACGGTCACGAGCAGGGCCATAGCGCTCTTGACCGGCATGGCGAGAAAGAACACGTTGAGTTGCTGTGCGGCGCGGTTCACGAAGCCCATCGACATATCGACGAGCACCATCACGACCATCGCCGGCAGCGCCACCGCCACGCACATGACCTGCATTGCCTGCCAGAGCGACAACAGCCACGCCTGCGTGGCGTCTTCCCAATGCCACGCGCTGCCCACCGGCAATGCGAGGTAGGAGTCGTAGAGCGCCGTGAGCACCGCGTGCGCCGCCGGCGTCACGAAGAACAGCACACAGAGCATTTGGGTAAGCGCGATGCCGAAGATCGACGACTGAGCCCCCATGAGCGGATTGAGCACGCTCGCCATCGACGCCCCGCGCATCGTGTCGATGACGTACCCCGTCATGTCGACGGCCCAGAACGGTAAGGTCGCCACGAATCCGAGCAACCCGCCGATACACAGCTCACGCAGGATCAGCGCGGCCCAAGCCCCCCATTGCGCCGGCATTTCCAGGGTGGCGTGCACCAGCGAGACAACCGGCAACGCCAGCGCCAGCACGAGGGCATTGCGTAACATGCCGGCGCCGAGCATGCCGATGGACAGCACCGGCAGCAGCATCGCGATGCCCAGCGGGCGCAACATCGCCACGCCCCACGCGAGCAGCCAACCGAACAGGTCGGCCCACAACGGAGCGAGCAAAGTGCCGGAAGACATGAGCATCGTCGTCACCCCATGCGGCTGATTTGCGAGAACGCATTGCCCGCGTAATTGAGCAACACGTGCCCCATCCAGGCGTAAGTCGCGGCCAGCGTGACCGAGACGGCGATGAGCTTGATGAGGAACTGCACGGTCTGGTCCTGCACTTGCGTCAACGCCTGCACCAGCGAGACGAGCACCCCCACGGCAGAGGCGACCACGACGGTCGGCAAGGACATCAGCAACGTGAGCCAGAGCATTTCGCTCGTGAGATTGACGACGATGGCTTCACTCATCGGCAAGCGCCCCCGTCGTCATGCGTACGACAGCATCAACTGCCGCACGAGTTGTTCCCAGCCGTTCATCATCACGAAGATGAGCAGCTTGAACGGCAGCGCGATGGTCATGGGCGAGACCATCATCATTCCCATCGCAAGCAGGATGTTCGAAATGACGAGATCGATCACCACGAAAGGCAGATACAGCAATAAGCCGATTTTGAAAGCCTCGGCCAACTGACTCAGCGCGAACGCCGGCATCAGCACGAGGAGGGAGTCGGCGCCGAGCCGGCCGTGATGGGCTTGCGGCCAGGTCTCGTTGCCGATGCCGGCAAAGAAATCCCGCTGCCGGGCATCGGTGTGACGCGTGAGGAATTTTCGGTACGGGCTGAGCACAGAGGCATCAACGTCCGCCACGAAACTTTTGGACGACAGGGAGACCGGACGCGCACCGAGGTTCTCCTCGATGTCGAACGCGACCGGCGCCATGATGAAACAGGTAAGCACGAGCGACAGGCCGTAAATCGCGATGTTGGGCGGAATCTGTTGCGTGCCGAGCGCGTTGCGCAGCAATGCGAACACCACCGCCAGTTTGAGAAACGCAGTCCCCAACACCACCAGCAACGGCATGATCGAGAGCAGCGAAAGCAGTACGACGAGCTGCACCGGATGGTCGAGCAGGGACATACGAACTCCAATGGACATCGCCGCTCACCGGGCGCGAGCGCCCGTGAGGTGCGACAAGAGAGGCTGCAATGGGACGGTGCGAACGCAGGGCTTCGCCGCAGGCGCTCGCACCGAAGCGCCTTCATTGACGGATCATGTGCAGATCGGGCGAAGATCAGGCGTACATCAGACGTGAAAGCGGCGCGCGGAAACCGTGCGCGATGCCCCTGCACGACGACCGCTGGCCAGACGCAATGCCCCGCGAAACGGCTCCGGGAATGTTAGGACGTTGCGGAATACATGCCCATCGGGTCACGACCCGAAATGGCGTCGGGATCGCTGGGAGGCTTCGCTAAATTCGTCGTATTCACAGCGCTCACTGATTCCGACTGCCCTTCCGGGCCTACCGGACACGTTGCGCTCATCGCATGCGTTGCATTCGTTGCATGCGTTGCCTTTGTCTCGGCCGTCGCACTTGTCGCATCTATCGCATTCACCTCCCTCGTCGAATCGGAGCGACTCGTCGCGTCAGTCGGGGGCTCAGGCGTGTGATCGATTTTTACAGCGAGGCGTCCGTCTCCGAAACGCAGCAGACAGCCATCCGTCCAGGGAACGCCGTCTCGCCAAAGTGCCAGGCGGCTTACCGTCAGCGCGCTGTGCGTCGTCGGCGGCGGTGGCGTGATCTGACCGTTGCGCCACGCCGTCAGCCAGGGCACGGGAACTTGCCTTTCGGCGATGACCGCAACCAGCCGGATACATCCCGGCGCCCCCGCTTGGCGAATACTTTCACCGGCCGTGTCGAGTGCGACGACATGGCGCCCGGCAGGCTGTCCGTCGCGCATGGCGATGGCATCGTCGCCATCGATGAGCCAGTACTCTCCGGAAGTGACGTCGGCGGCGACGTCGAGCAATACGGCGCCGCCATCGAGAAGGCCGTCGCACATCGACGCGGGCAGCGCCGCCCATCCCACCGCCATGACGCACCGGCGCTCGGGAAAACCGCTTGGATCGAGCGGCCCCTCGCACGGCGAGGCATGACGACAGCGCGCCTGCAACCACGAGGTCATGCCATCGAGATACGGCAACGCCAACTGGCGTCCTCCGCGACGGAGCACCATGCCCATCCGCCATGTCGTCTCGACACGCTCGCGCATGACCGATACCCCGCGAGGCCACGGCGCGAGGGATGACTCGGCATCCGATGTGCCCTCCTCCGGGCTTTGCGTCGCGAAGGTGAGCGATGCGGCGCTGGCTTGCCACGCGGGCGGCAAGGCATCCCACGACGGCACCGGCAAGCTCGGCGAAAGCCATTCGATCCACTGCTGCGCGTCGCACCAAAAGCGCACTTCGCCTGCCACGCCGTCATCGACATGCGCCGTCACGACAAGCCCTTCGCCGCCGATGCGCAGCCACCCGACACGCACCTCGATATCCCCCTCGGCAAATGTCAGGCACCCATGACCTGCCAGTACATCGTCAAGCGATCCGGCGACGATCGACGCCCCACGCACGATTCCCGAACCGACATCCGTCTCAGGGGACATAGCGCGCCTCGACTTCGATGGTGACAGGGAGGGCCAGACGTGAGGTCAACGTGCGGGACAACGATCCACGGTGCGCCAGCAGACGCCGATACATAGCGAGTTGGACACACAGCAGGCTCACGGTAATGCCCTGGCGGCCGCGTCGCGCTTCGACCACCAGTGCATCGAGCGCACCACCGTGCACCATGACGCGCAACACGCTCCCCCCCTCCCAGCTGGCTTCCTGTCTTTCATGCCAAACCCGCAGCCAGCGGAGAATATCGACCGGCCCGGCAACTCGCGCCGTCGATTCGCTCGCCAGCGTAAAGGCCCGCTCGCTCCGCGCTTCATCGCGCCCGAACCGGCGAGTTGAGGTGTCGCTTCGATGTGTCAGATGCGAAGGCGATCGGTCGGCCCGACTGCCGAATGCATCGAGTGAAAGGCCACTGCGGCGGATCGTACTCATCTTGTATTCCTCCTGATGGCAAGGGATGGGCAACCGTTGAAATGCGTCTCGCATCGACAGGCGTCGACGGTTCAAGCGCGGTAGCACGTGAGTAGTTCACGCAGCTTCTCCTGTTTGCGCGCGTTGTCCCGTAATCGTTGCTGCTGCTCGAGCCAATGTGCCCGGGCCTGTCGCGCATGCTCCAGCGCCCGGAGATGGCGCGCCTTCGCCTCATTCAGCGACACCCGCTCCTGCTCCACCGAGTGCGACGCGCCCGCCGCTTCGCGAGGTCCGTAGACACCGCCTTGCGTCAATGCGTCCAGCCACGTGCGATGCTGCGCATCGCGCTCACGCTCGCAAGCGTCGACCGCAGTCTCGGCGTCACGCAGCGCCACCGCCAGACGCGCCAACGCGGCGCGCATGCCTCGCTCCCGACGTCGTGCGAGCATCGCCAGCGCAGCGATGCCGTCACGGTCCTTCAATTCGCGAGATGTTCCAGCCATGAGAGGGTATCGTCGAAGGGCGCCACGTCGTGCTGCGCCTGGCAAAGGAATGCGCGGATATCGGGCGCCCGCGCAAGCGCGTCATCGGTATCGGGATCGTTGCCGGACTGATACTCGCCGACACGCACCAGCAACTCCACGTCCGCCGCAAGTGCCATCGCTCGCCTGACGCGTGCCGCACACGCCACGTGTCGCGGGTCTGCCACTTGAGACATCACACGGGAAAGACTTCTCGACACGTCGATGGCGGGATAGTGGTTTTCCTGCGCCAATCGCCGCGACAACACGATATGACCGTCGACGATCGAGCGCACTTCGTCGGCCAGCGGTTCGTCGAGGTTGTCACCTTCGACGAGCACCGTGTAGAACGCCGTGATGCTGCCGCGCTCTCCCGTGCCTGCGCGCTCGAGCAACCTGGGCAGGCGCGCGTAAAAGCTGGGGGGCAGTCCGCTCGTCGCGCCGAGAGGCTCGCCAGCCGCCATGCCGATGTCGCGCACCGCACGTCCGAAGCGCGTGAGGGAATCCATCAGCAACAGTACGTCTTTCCCCTCGTCACGAAACGCCTCGGCAATCGCGGTGGCCGTATAGGCAGCCTTCATTCGCTCCAGCGCGGGACGGTCGGACGTGGCCACGACGCACACGGTCCGCGCCCGGGCTTGCGGCGTTAGCGCCTGTTCGATGAACTCCCGCACCTCGCGGCCGCGTTCGCCGATCAGCGCCAGCACGATGACGTCGGCCCCCGCGCCCTGGCACATCATGGCGAGCAAGGTGCTCTTGCCGCCGCCCGCCGCGGCGAAAATACCCAAACGCTGACCGCGCCCGCAGGTCAGCATGCCGTCGATGGCGCGAATGCCGATGGGCAGGCATGCGGACACCAGCGCCCGACGCATCGCCGGCGGTGGCTCGGCCTCCAGCGCTCGCCACTCGACTTCCAACGTATCTGCGTTGTCGGACACGAGCGACGCCCCGGCATCGGCCTGCGAAGCGCTAGCCCCCAATGGACGACCCAGCCCATCGAGCACCTGGCCAATCAGATGACTGCCCACCGCCACACGCGACGCCGTCCCCAAAGCCTGCACCAACGCCCCATTGGCCACGCCATTCGGTTCCGCGTAAGGCGCCAGCCAGACGTGTCGGCCTTCGACGGCGATGACCTCGGCCTCCAGCGCGGGCGACACCACGCGGCACCGCTCGCCGAGCGCCGCACCGGGCAAACGCGCGCGCATGGCGTTCGGCGTGATCTTGTCGATGCGGCCATAGCGCACCTCGCGGCGCGCGCCCCGGCGCAGGTCTTCGCACGACTTTCGCTGGGCGTCCAGCGTGCGACGCAGTCCGTTGGCGATTCGCAAGGCGTCGGGGCGTCGCATGTCAGAACGCTCCCTGTACGTCGATGGTGCCGAGCACGCGCACATGCGGTTCGTCGGCGACTTCCTGAAACGACAGTACCGGCAAGTCCGCCCGCTCACGCTCGATCAGTTTTCGAACGAATCGCCGCACGTCCATGGCCGTGAACAGCACGGCAGGGGTGCCGTCGTGAGCGTTGAGCGCTCCGTCGATGGCATTCAGGATGGCATCCGTTTGCGCCGGATTCAGGTCGGCGTAAGAACCCGATGAGGTCTGCCGAACCGCTGCACGTACCACGTCCTCGATACCCCGCCCCACGTTCCATCCGGTGATATGCTCCGTGCCCCTGCGAAAACGCCGGATGATGTGGCGGCGCAGACTCAGCCGCACGTACTCCGTCAGCATGATCTGATCGCGCTCGCGTGGCGCCCACTCGATCAGCGCCTCGAACACGCGCCGCAAGTCGCGAATCGATACGCCCTCGGCGACAAGGCGTTGCAAGACTTCCGCCGTGCGGCTGATGGGCAACTGCCGCTGCAATTCCTTGACGAGTTCGCCGTAGCGATCCTCCATCGCATCCATCAGGAAGCGCGCCTCCTGAACGCCGAGGAAATCGGCGGCGTGAGCGTCGATCACCAGCGACACGCAATGCGCTATGCGATCCGCCCCATCGATCACCCGGCCGCCCCGGTCCGCCCACTCGGCGCGCTGCACGTCGTCGAGCCAGAACAGCGGCTGCCCGCCGAACCCCAATGGCGTCTCTCGCGGCGCACCGGCCACAAGGCTACGCAGCGCCACCACCGGATGCGCAGCGTCGTGATGTGCCAGCGCAGCGTCCGGCACGACGTCGATCGTCAGCACACTCTCGTGATACAACTGGACGTCCAGCGCAACGCCCGGCAGCGCGGTATCGACGACCACTTCGACCTCAGGCATCGGCACGCCGAAGTGCTCGAACTTCTGGTTTCGCAAGGCATCGATGCGCTCGGTAATCGTGGGAAGGCCACCACTGGCATCGGCCAGCGCCACCCCGACTCGCGCCAGCAGCGGTTGCGCACCCGGCCGCCCCGGTCTGGCCGCGCCGGCCCCGGGTTTGCCGGCGTCCTTCGCGCTCCTGCCGTCTCCCGCAACCCGCCCGACCCACCATGCAGCCCCGCCCGCCAGCACACCGAGCAAGAAGAAGTAATGCATCGGGAAACCGGGAATCAGGCCGAACAGCACGAGCACAACGGCGGCCAACATCAGCGAGCGCGGCTGCGCTGCCAACTGGTCGGTGAGCTCGCGCGCCAGATTCCGACGCTGCTCCCCCGGCACACGCGTCACGATGATCCCGGCCGTCACGGCGATCAGCAATGCGGGAATTTGTGACACCAATCCGTCGCCGATGGACAGAATCGCGTAGATCGCCGCGGCATCCCCTGCGCTCATCCCACGCATGAACACGCCGACACCAATGCCTCCGAGCAAGTTCACGACGATGATGACGAGCCCGGCGATAGCGTCGCCCTTCACGAACTTCATCGCGCCGTCCATTGCGCCGTAGAACTGACTCTCTTTCTGGACGACACGTCGCAGACGCTTCGCCTCGGCAGCATCGATGGTGCCCGCGCGCAGATCGCCGTCGATGCTCATCTGTTTGCCCGGCATGCCGTCGAGCGAGAACCTTGCACCGACCTCGGCAACACGCTCCGAGCCCTTCGTGATCACGATGAAATTGACGATGGTGATGATCAGAAATACGATCATGCCGACGACGATGTTCCCCCCGGCCGCGAAGTCGCCGAAGGTGTAGACGATGTCGCCGGCATCCGCATGCAGCAGGATCAACCGGCTCGTGCTGATCGTCAGCCCGAGCCGGAACAGCGTCGTCATCAGCAGGACAGAAGGGAAGGCGGAAAAATCCAGCGGTTCGTTGATGTAGAGCGCCACCATGAGAAGCAGCAGCGATACGCCGAGATTGAGCGCGATGAGCAGATCCATCACCGACGGCGGCATCGGAATGATGATCATCAGCACCGTCACGAGCAGCAATGCGGCAAGCACGATGTCCTGACGCCCGGCAGCAGCGCGCAGCCATGTCAGCACATACGTCATGAACGCACCTCCCGTTGTTGCTGCGCGTCGATACGTTCGAGCAGCCGGCGCATGCGGGTCAGACACGAAAACCACTCGACGACCTGCGAATCGGCGCTCGCAGGTGGCGTGGCGATCAACATCGGACGTCCCTGCGCGACACAGGCGCGCACCGGAATGCCCAGACTCCATTCGGGCACACAGGTCTGCAAGAGCAGGGGCAACCATCGCTGTGCACGTACGGCGCGCTGCATCAACGTTACCGCCAGCGTGACGCCATGCATATCCACGTCCGTCATCAACACGCACGGCGCAAGCGACACACGCATTCGCGGCATAACGCGTTGCGGCGGCAATGCCAACAATTCGAAAAGCTGTTCGAGCTTGCGCTGGGTCTGGGTGTCCATCGATGCCGTGCGTCGGGAGAGCGCTTGCACGATACGCAAAGCGCGGAGAGCATTCTGAAAACAGGAGCGAAGATGGTCTCCCATTCGCTTCGAGATCGGCTATCCGGCGCAGACCTGAAATTCTCTTCGGGCATTCGGACGATTACTCGTACCGGCGATCCGACA
This sequence comes from Pandoraea anhela, assembly GCF_902459655.1. Taxonomy (GTDB): domain Bacteria; phylum Pseudomonadota; class Gammaproteobacteria; order Burkholderiales; family Burkholderiaceae; genus Pandoraea; species Pandoraea anhela. The sequence continues at coordinate 14,940 of NZ_CABPSB010000023.1, read as the reverse complement.
ATGTTCGGCTTGCGTATCAGATCATCATGCGCAACCGATGCGCCCATCGCACGATGTCGGCAACGTTGTGCGCGTCGAGCTTCCGCATCATGTTCAGGCGATGCGTCTCCACCGTCTTCACGCTGATCGACAGCAGTTGCGCGATGTCCCGGTTACGTTGCCCTTCCGCCACCAGCTTCAGCACCTGGCGCTCGCGCAGCGTCAGCAGCTTCTCCGGGACCTCGACGGTGCACGGATCCAGCGTCGGCGGCGCGCCGGTCGGGTCGTGTACGATGCCGAACACTGCCGGATCGACAAAGCGCTCGCCGCGCATGACGACGCCCACTGCGTTGATCAACGTGTCGCGCGAACTGCTTTTCAACACGAACGCCCCCGCCCCCGCTTCGAGCGACTGACGCGCCCGTTCGCCGTCGTCGCTCGCGGAATGCACGACGATCCGCAATGCCGGCCAACGCTGAATGCACTGCCGGATCACATCGATGCCGTCCATACCGGGCAAGCCCAGATCCAGCACCATCAAGGCCGGCCGGTGCATGACACAGGCTCGGTACACATCGAGCCCGTTTTCGACTCTTGCCAGCACACATCCTCCGAGTTCGTCTTCAATCAAACGGCAAAGCCCATCGGCCAGCAACTCGTGGTCCTCGACAACGATGACACCCATACACCCCGTCATTCGCAGCTCCTCGACAGTTCAGTTAATCGTTAGCACTCATGCGGATTTTTGTTCACTCTCTTTCGACTTTGGGCAAGCCGGGCGAATCTTGTGCCTTCACCTGATACGCGACATAGGAAAACACCGCAAATCTCAAGATTCGGCAACGACTTCAGGTCTGCGCCGGATGGCGTTCACGACACAGCGCTTGATAATGACGGTCCTTGTTCGCGATGCCTGACGGTCCACAACGGCAAGCACGACGGCCTGTGCGCATGCGTCGGCAACGTTGGCGCCGTCGTCACTGTCTCCGACCGTCGCAACGTGGGCGGCGCGCCCTGCCGGAACACGTCCGCCATTCTTCCCCGGTGCCTTGTGCGCCACCTCCGACAGATACCTATGCGTTTGCCATTTGCGCTTGCCGCTCTCGACTGGATTGCCCCACGCGACGTTCACGGTGCGCGCACCCTGCTCGACCTCGGCGGCAAACGCGGTTGGACGTGCCGGGCCGTCGGTGGCTACTGCGTGGCAACGGCAGTGGAACTTCCCAGACGTCAGGCGTCGCCGGCACAGCCGCTTACGACAGAACCGCTTATTGCGGCCTTGGCAGCGGATGACACGGGCGACGCTTCCCTCGTGCGCTGGCTCGCACGCATCTCGCTCGTGCTCGCCGGACAGACCGAGTTGCGCGACGACAGCTTGTGCATCGCGAACGAAACCGTCTGGTGGGTTCACCGCTTCGACACCGACATCTGCGCGGCGCAGGTCGAGGTGCAGCTTCGTCGCCAACTGCTTGCCTGTGAGATGCTGTCGTCGCAAGGTGCCGAGGCCTCCGGCACGATGGCCGCCTCCACGACGCCGACCGCAGATCACACCCGTATGGCGAACAACGCCGGTGCGGCCGGCACGGCGCGGCCTCCTCATTCGCTGCGGCACGGTTGACCATGCGGCACGCACCCAGCTATTGCCCCCGCCACGCGTGGCCCACGCCTTGCCGCGTCTCATGGATCGTGCGGCTCGCCGCGATATGCGTGATGGCCCTGACGGCGATCGGACTCGCCACGGGAACAGCCGACGCGGCGCAGCCGGCCCCGACGAACACGGCAACTTCTCAGGCCGTGCCGATGTGGCGTGGCGGACCCTTCGTCTTCCAGAGCGCCGGAACACCGCTCGCGGAACTATTGCGCGACTTCGGTGCGCATCATGGCATTCCCACGGTCGTCAGCCCGCAGGTGGACGATCGATTCATCGGCACCTTGCCTGCGGGCGCCGCGCAAGCCACGCTGGATGCACTCTCGGAACGTTATCGGCTTTCGTGGTACTTCAACGGGCAGACGCTCAACATCTATAAAGCGAGCGAAGCGACTCGCCGCGTGATGCCCCTGCGTTACGCCTCCCCCGGCGACCTTCTCGGGCACCTGCGCGATGCTGGTGTCCTCCACCCGCAACACTGCGTCGCACGGGCGATTCCGGCAACACATGCCCTCGAAATTGCCGGTGTTCCTGCGTGCATCGAGACCGTCTCCATGCTCGCGGAATATGTCGAGCGCGACGCGCGCGACCGGCAGGAGAGCGAAGAGACCATCAAGATATTTCCCCTGAAATTCGCAACAGCGGACGACACGAGGTACTTTTATCGCGGGCAGGAAGTCGTCGTCCCGGGCGTAGTCAGCGTACTGAAGGATCTGATTCTGGGGGCCGGGCCGCTCGTCGCCACATCGACGGGCACGCATGCACAGGGGGTGCCGGGGGGCGCGACGACCTCGACCGAAATCGCCGTCTCCAGCGTTACGCAAAACGGCACCCCCCGTTTCTCCGCAGACCCTCGCCGCAACGCCGTCATCGTGCGCGAGCGCCGCCGCAACCTGCCGATCTACGGGGATCTCATCGCCCAGCTCGATGTCCGTCCGCGTCTGGTCGACATCTCGGTCGCCATCATCGATGTGAACGCCAGCGACATCGCCGAACTGGGCGTCGACATCTCCGGCAGCGCGCGTCTCGGCGGCTTCGGCAGCGTGTCGCTCAACGGGCAGGGAGGCCACGCCGGCGATGGCGACTCGGGCACCTTCACGACGCTGGTCGGGGATACCAACAAGTTCATGCTCAATCTGAGCGCACTGGAGCGCAACTCCAAGGCGCGGGTGCTATCGCGCCCGTCCATCGTTACGCTCGACAACATGCAGGCCGTACTCGATCGCAGCGTGACCTTCTATACGAAAGTTTCGGGCGAAAAGGTCGCGAAGCTCGAAAGCGTCACGTCGGGGTCCTTACTGCGGGTCACGCCACGCCTCGTGCCGAACGAAAGCGGGGAGGACCGGACGGACATGAGCAGGTGATGCTCACACTCAACATCGAGGACGGCGGGGAGGTCCGCAGCGATCGCAATGTCCGCAACGAAGTCCCGACGATTCGCAACTCCTCGATTTCGACGCACGCCACGCTGCAAGCGGGGCAATCGCTACTCCTCGGCGGTTTTGTGCAGGACGCGCAGCATGAACATGAGCGCAAGATTCCGTTGCTGGGCGACCTGCCGCTCATCGGACGATTGTTTAGCTCCACAAGCAACCGCAACGACAGCGTCATGCGTCTGTTTCTGATCAAGGCCGAGCCCGCGGCCGCACTACCGAGCGCCTGACGATGCTGACACTGACGCTCCTCGACGGCCCGCTCGCCGGGCGCCCGATGCCGCTACCGCCGGGCCGGCTCACCATCGGCAATGGCGACGCCGACATTGCGATGACGCTCGAACACGACGGACAAGCCGTATTGCATGTCGACGGCAATCAGGTACGTCTCGTCACACGCATGCCGGTCTGGGCGGGGGGTTTGCCGCTTGCCGAAGCGAATGACGCGAATGAAGTGGATCAAGTGGACGAGACGAACGACGCACGTCAAACCTCGCGCCTTCCCCTGCATACCGTCATCGATCTTGCCGGCCTCGGACTGTGGCTGAGCGACGGCAGTCAGGCACTGCCTGCGCCACTGCCCAGACGGCCGGCGAGACATGACGCGCAAACGCCTTGCGCGAACGCCGGGACAAGTCACCTGCCCACAGGCCATCGCCGAAACCACAACGAGCGCCGCTCTCCTGCCGCCTGGCTGGCAGTCACGGGGCTATCCCTGCTGATCGCAGGCGCCGGCGTTGCGATGTGGCGAACAGGCACTGCCAACGTGATTTCCCGACCTCCTCAACCCGATGCGCTCAAGGCGTTGGCCAAGCACATCGCCCCCAATGTCGTTCTGAGTACGACTGGCAACGCGGTGCGACTGTCCGGCGGCTGCATCGACGACAACGCACGTGCACGGTTACGCGCCGAGGCGCGCTGGCTGGGAAAAGCGCTGAGCGACGACACATGGTGCGCGCAAAGTGCCGTGCAGACGGTGAGCACCCTACTGCGCATGCATGGTTTCGGTCACGCACAGGTGAGCGTCGCTGCCGACGGTGCGCTGCTCGTGAGCGGACCGCTCGTCGCCGATGCGCGCTGGCGCGCCGCCTCGGATGCACTCGATGCACTCGCACTACCCCATGGCTGGCGCGTTGCCGATGGGACGGCAGGCAGTTTCGACCGACTGGTGAAGACGTTACGCGAAGCAGGGCAGTTGCGGGGTGTCGACATTTCACGCGACCGCAATGGATGGCGGCTGACCGGCGCGCTATCTGCGGGACGTCAGGCGTCGCTCAGAGGCATTGCCAATGCGTGGAATCTGACGGGCCATGCCATGCCGCTGCGTATCGAGCCACTGCCGCCCCCCATCCCGACGTTGGGCGAGACAGGCTTCTCCGCACCGCTGGTCAGCATCGGCGGCTCGCCCGGGGCGCCCCAGATCACCCTTGCGGATGGCACCCGCCTGGCGCAAGGCGTTCGCCTGCCTGGCGGCACGCGTATCCTTGCGATCCATCCGGATGGTGTGTCGATCGCCGCGCATGACAGGCTTTTTTATCTGCCTCTCACACCGGAGACCCAACATGACGATTCATCTGACCCGGATTGAAGACGCGCTTGCCGCGTCGCCTCACGCGATATCCCGCGATGTCGGCGCTCAACTCGATGCCGCAAGCAAAACGCTCGACACCGCGCTTCGGGCGCCACTCACGCCTGCGCAACACGCTCAGGCGCTCGCGCAGAAGCAGGCGGTCTGCGCAGCCGGAGCGATTCTTGAAAGTATTACGCGCCGCTATAGCACATCGTATGGAAAAGCGCCGTAAGAAATCGCCAATCAGAAGCTGCGCGACACGCGCGATGCAGACACCCACGCCGAACACAGCCGACGGCATGGTGCGCAGGTGCCCGGAAGCGACAACGCGGTACGCGCGACCAAAGTCCCGGGAGACTGATCGTGGGAACCTTCTCCATCGTCCCCCGGTCGCGCGGCTCGCATTCCTGCTTTGCCCCATGACGCCCGCACGGGGCGCGTCATCGACTTCTTCCACTCTCAACGCTTATCATGCCCAGTTACGATCTAGCGCAAACACTCGTCGAAGCCCTGAAGTTGATCGGCTGTGACCCCAGCAAGATCGACGCCGTCGATAATCACTCGCCCATCGAACTGACGTTCAACGCTTCACCGAGCATCATTGTGGAAACGCTCGATAATCAGGTGTGCAGCATTCACGCCGTGGTAGCCACCGACGAAGCTGCGCGTCTGCACAGAGCGAACAGCGAGCGGCTGCTCCAGTTCCTGATCGAGCCTGCGGAATGGGCGGTCACCGGGCACGTGCAGTTGCGTGAGCGCGACAACCGTCTGATTCTCCACGCACAGGTCAAGGAAGACGCCGCAGCAGAAGCAGAACCCTTCGCGCAGGCGCTCACCGATTTCTACGACCGTATCAAGCTCTGCCGGGAACACTTGCGGGCCTGATTTGCATGGCGCATGGTTCATGCGCCAATTGCATTGGCCCCCGCCGCCCACCCCCGCCGACAACTGCCTATCCCCGTCTGCACACCCACCGCCGACACTCCACAGATAATCCACCGACATCCACCGACACGCCGCAGAAACCCGTCAACACCGGCCCATCTGCCCATCTGCCGATATGCCCCCGGGTCATCCGGCGGCGGCATCACTTTCCTGCGCGAGGTCGGTGCGCCAGACATCGAGCGCCTCTTCCAGCGTTTCCCGTTGTGTTTCGTCACGAAAACACCCCTCATGAGCCGACTTGATCAGTTGCGTGAGGCCTCGCGCAAAGGCATATCTGACATCGACGCTCGCCATTCCCAGATACGCCGCCCGCTGTGCGAGCCAGTCGGCGCCGACCCATGACTGGTCGAGCAGCGTGAGCATCTCGGCAATCATGGCGTCCGTCTCGAACGCCCGCATGCCCGCTGCGCGCAAGGCATGCGCCGATTGCTCGCAGGCAGACTCCAGTGTCAGAAACAGCACGACACGTCGCAGGTCGTCGACGACCGCGCTCAGACGCTGCGTATCGACGTCGGCATCCGCGTGCTTCGCCCCCAACTCCAGCCCGAGCGCCTGCATGAGCACCCGCAATCGCGCGTGACGCTGCGGCAACCGACGACACGCTTCGAACCACTGCGTCAGCGTTCTGTGCGGCCCCTGCGACTGACGAAACAACGATTTTAGCTGCTGCATCAATGCCGTTCCCGGCGACTTTCCGTCGCCGCATTCGAGCGCTGCGAATGCCTCGATGCTCCACGTATCGGACGCCGTCAACGCATCGAGCGTCCGTCGCAATCGCGCGCGCGTGCCCGCATCCAGCCCACCGTCCGCCAGCCACGCGGCGACGACCAGCGCGGCATGTCCCGGGGACATCTGTGCCTGTCGAATGAGTTGCTGAGGATCGGGGACGAACGGCAGGTCGCGAAGTTGACTGCGCAGTTTCTCGAACTGTGCGCTATTCACACGCGCCAACCGATGCATCTGCTGCTCGAACAGCGCTCGCGCGCGCTGCTTGTCGTCCCGCACGTCCCGCTCGCCGGGACGTCGGAAGCGCACCCCCAAAGCAAAGCTGAGGTTCTCCTGCGACTCGGCGAACGCCGCCTCCTCGTTCTGCGCGATGGTGGCCTCGATCAGCGCGACATGACCGGGAACCTCCGAGAGCGTTCCCCGAGACGACTGAGCATCCGCTTCGAGCCCCTGCCATTCGTCGGCCAGAATGCGAGCCCGGGCCTTGTTCTCCTGAGGTGTCTGAACGCGCGCATTCGCGGATGCCGGCAGGCGCTCAACCATAGGCCACCTCCAGACTCGGACCGACACGCAGTCGCTCGATGACCGCAGCCAGATCCGCATCCAGATCGAGACATACCGTGACCCACTCGCTTTCGATACGCGCCTGACGGTCGGTGAGCGTCGCGTCCGGTGAGCATGGCAGGACGATATCGGCGTCGCGCAGCGCATTGGCGATCGCGTCGTGCTGGGCCGGCGCCACCCGCATGAGCAGCGCCCCTTCGCGCACGAGACCCGGCAAGGCTTGTCCCACGCGATGAGCGAAACGCTCGCCGACATCGAGTTTGTCGACGAAATTCTTCAATGCCCCGGTCAGCACGTCGGCCACCCGTCGCTCCAGCGAGCGCACGATCTCACGCTCCATCGACGCCTCATCCACGAGCCATTGCACTGTCTGTGCGACAGCTGCCTGCCGCGCGGATTCGGCCATCGCGGCCGCCTCCGCTTTTATCCGCGCCTGCGCCGCTTCCTGCCACGCACTGCGTTGTGCGTCAATCTCGCGCCGTGCCTGTTCGAGTGCCGCCTGCGCAGCTTCGCGCTCGGCGCGTGCCGCCTCCATCCAACGAACGCGCAAACCGGCCTCTTCACGCAAGCGAGTGAGCGTATCGCCGGAGACCACCGGCCCTGCCGGTGCGGGGCCAGCAATCGTTTCCATCGGTGTCAGTGCATAGTCGATGACATACATAGCATCCTCTCCAACGCCGCAAGACGCGGCCAGATGTCGTCTACGACGGGCAAATCGGACGGCAGCGTCGGCGCGTTGTCCGGCGGCGGCAACAAGATTCGCGCCGCCATGTGCGCAGTGACGGCATCGCTATCGGATATCGGGGACGCGAGCGACGCGGCGTCGAGACAAGCACCGGTTACCGCCAACGCGGCCGAAGCGATCGACTCGGACGGAAACTCGGGACTCGACGGCCAGTCACGGCGCATCAGCAACAAGCGATCGCATTGCCACGCGTCGAGCCAGCGCGAGAGCGCGCGGCGATAAGTGCCGAGCAGCAGATAGTCCGGGCAGCCCAGCCAACGCAAGCCATAGGCCAATGCCACGCGACGCAGGTTGGGTAGCAGATTCAGGATGGTGTTCGCCACATCGCTTTCGGCCGGCACGCAGCCCCGCGTCCGGGCGACAGAGGGCCATCCGCGCCGCTCGATCAACAGTCGATCGACGTGCAAACGACACGCGGGATGTCGACGGTAAGCCGCCTTCCACGCCGAGAGTCCCAACACGTCCCACCACCCGTCGTCCATATGCAAGCCGGGTTGCCAGATCAGACAGGCCAGTCGCGTGCTTGCGATCACGATGTCCTCATGACACGCCGACGAAGGCGTGCGATCCAAACCTCCCTTCGTCGCCAGGTCACGACGCCGGCAAATCCGAGCACCGCCACTGCGCCGGCAAACATGCCCCATCCCAGCCACGGTCGCCACTGTCTCTCACCCCCTGTGCTATCCGCCTGCACACCGGCGCCGGCCTCGATCGCCGCACGCGGCAGCCGATAGTCGGCGGGCTGCAACACGATGCTGATACGCTCGGGCGACACGCCGGGCACGCTGTCGTGCACCAGACTGCGGATATCCGTCATACGCTGCACCATATTGATCTCGGGGCTGTACTTGACGAAGACGGCAACGCCCGGTGGCAGCGTCGCGCGCCCCGCCGAGTCGGTCGGCACCTGCGCGATCGACACTTCCGCGACCATCACGCCGTCGAGCGCCGCCAGCATGCGCTCCAGCCGTTGCTCCTTGAGAAAGATGAGTTTCGCCTGCTCCTGCACCGGAGAGCTGACGAGTTGACCCGGCGGGAACACGTCTTCGACCGACGCCCGCTTCTGACGCGGCAAGCCGTGCTGACGAAGTACTTCGACCCCGCGCACGAAATCGCTGCGTTCGATGCGAACGGTAATGCCCGCCGTATCGGCACGTTTGTCGGCCTGAAGCCCCGAGACGAGCAACAGCGCCAGCATCTGATTCGCTTCGGTCTCGCTCAATGCACGATGCAATTCGACCTTGCAGCCGGCGAGCATGAGCAAGACGACGCAAACGAGCCAGCCTCGGCCATGCATACGTCCGTGGAAAATCGCCATGATGAAATCTGCGATATGCCTGCTTCGGGTCATTGCATATGAACCAGCTTGTTCACCCCCTGGGTCGTCGCGCCGGCCACCTTGGCGACGATCTCCAGCGCTAGAACGCGCTCGCTTATCTCTCGCTGTGCGGCGAGCATTTGCGTCGGATCGTCGAGCGTTCGCTCGTCCAGCGCAACCCGCTGCGCGAGATGCTCCGTATTGCCAGCGAGTTTGCCCGCCGCGCTGAGCAACTGATGTTCGGGCAACGACGGCGCGTTCGCCAATGCCTGTTCGAAGCGAGCGGCATCGATATCGGTCCCGCCCAACGCGCTGGATGCCGTGGACGCGACTTTTGCCGACGTCTCAGCAGTCGCGGTGGGTGAGCGCACCGAAGATGGGGAGGCGAGGGAAGGAACGAAGGCAGTCGTCATGACGAGGGAACCAAAAGAGAGGGAGGAGAAGAAGTAGGAGGAGTAGTCGGAGTAGTGGGAGTAGGGGGAAACGATGCAGACGACAATGATGGCGATGATGGCGACGCTGGCGAAGATAAAGCGGCGCCAGGCCGTGATTGCACCGCGTCCGTGGCGTCGAGCCAGTGTCGTAGCACGTTGGCCGTAGGCACATCGGTCTCGCCACGTGCGACGAGTTCCGCAAGGCAATCCCGTGCCGCCGACGTGTCGCCCAGGGCGATGAGCAACGCTGCATTCAGGCACTGACGCGCCTCACGCTGCGGCACCAGAGACGGAAGCGCCCGAAGAATCACCCTCGCTTCGGCTTTCATGCCATGATGCGCGCCGGCGAGTGCGAGTTCGACAATGCACTGGCGAACCGCGTGGTCGAGCCACGGCGTGACGACATCTTCCGGACGATCCGCTAACGAAGGGAGCGACGACACCGATTGCATCGTCATCACGCGATCTTGGCGATGATGCCCATCAACGTGTCCTTGATGAGCTTGATGGCCGCACTGTGCAGCCCGATCGCCGTCGCGAACTGCTGCAACTTGAACTGCACGTCGAGCATGTGCCGGGCATCGTTGGTGCCCTCCGTACGCACCGCCTGCGACGCTTCGTCCGACATGCGCCGCACACTCTCCCCCATACCCCGATGGATTTCCTCGACGTTCATAGCACCCCCGCATCGGTAATCGCGCCGTGCCCTGCCACCAGATCGGCACGCATCGCCGCGTAAGCATCGGCGCGCGGCATCGCAACGCGGCGACCGCCGCGCTGCGGTGGCGTGCCCAGACGGATCTCCGTCGGCGCGCAATCGAAACGCTTGCGAAACGTATCGGTGAAGTGGGCGTGATTGGTGAAACCGCACTCCAGCGCGATATCGAGCACCTTGTGACGCGTTGAGAGCAACAGATCGCGCGCCAGCCGCAACCGTCGCTCCAACAACCACTGCTTGGCCGGCATGCCGTACGTCTGCTGGAAAAGGTAACGAAATTTGCGCAGTGGCATGCCGAACTCCTCCGCGAGACGCCCCACGGGCCATGGCCGGTGAAAATTCGCCTCGACGAAGTCGAACAGCGAATGACTGCCCGCGATCGTCTGCCGCAGCATCGCCGAGAAATAGCGCTGATCGCGGCACAAACAATAGACGTAGAAGAAACGCAGCATCGCCATTCGGTCGACGTTCTGCAATGTCATGGCCACATCCACCATCGTCGGCTCGAGAATCAGCGTGCGCGCCGCCTGACGGTGGAAGACACCCAGCGGACGACGGTCGAGCAGATCGACGACGTCCGGATACAGCGCCTGCAAGTCGCAGGCATGAAAATCGTGAGACACCACTGGCCCGTGGGCTTCGATCGTCGCATCCGAACTGGTTGCGGTCATGCTGCCCGCAGGCAACGCATGCACAAGGCCGTTCACATTGAGTTTGACGTCGTGGCGGCTGATCAGAAATCGCACCGTACTCATAGGCTCCTCCTCTGACGACAATCCGTCGGCGGGATGACAAAGTCGAAGCCCACACGATAGGCGAGTACGCGCGCGAGCATCATCCGGTGGACACCTTAATGTGAGTCGCCACAGGCTGCGCTTTTGGTATTTGGGAAGAAAACTATCGGGAACCCAAAAAAACCCGACGCCACATTGCGTCGGGTTTTTTGTCCGGACAGGAATCCGGCGGTATCGCCCGGGTCCGGTCAGACGACGGCAGCGGGGGAGAAACTGTCGGCCCGCGCCAGCGGCCAGTACTTTTCGTACAACTGGTAGCGGAACTGGCCGCGCAGCAAATCGCCCGGCGCCAGGTACTTGAGCGAATCGGACATGAGACGAATCTCATTGGACGACACCCGTTTGACGATGTGGTGCGCCCGCAGATCCGACGGATGCGACAACCCCGCCGCCTGAATCAATTCCCGCAAGGCATGCAACGTATGGGCGTGGAACTGATGCACGCGCTGCGCCTTGTCGGGCACCACGAGCGCGCGCTGACGCAACGCATCTTGCGTAGCCACCCCCGTCGGGCAACGGTCCGTATGGCACTTCTGCGACTGAATACAACCGATAGCGAACATGAAGCCACGCGCCGAGTTGCACCAGTCGGCGCCGATCGCGAGCGTGCGCGCGATGTCGAAGGCGGTGACGATCTTGCCCGACGCGCCGACGCGGATCTTGTCGCGCAACCCTGCGCCCACGAGCGTGTTGTGCACGAGCAGCAGCCCTTCCTGCAACGGCGTGCCCACGTGGTCGGTGAACTCCAGCGGTGCGGCGCCTGTGCCGCCCTCCGAGCCGTCGACCACAATGAAGTCGGGCAGGATGCCGCTCTCGAGCATCGCCTTCACGATGCCGAAGAATTCCCACGGATGTCCGATGCACAGCTTGAAGCCGGTCGGCTTTCCTCCCGAGAGCGTGCGCAGCTTGTCGACGAATTGCAACAGGCCCAACGGTGTGGAGAACTCGCTGTGGCGCGACGGCGAGATGCAGTCCTGCCCCATCGGCACACCGCGCGTCGCGGAGATTTCCGGCGTGATCTTTGCGGCGGGCAGCACACCGCCATGCCCCGGCTTCGCCCCCTGCGAAAGCTTCACTTCGATCATTTTCACTTGCGGCGTGGTGGCCTGCGCAGCGAATTTCTCGGCGCTGAACGTGCCGTCGTCGTTGCGACAACCGAAGTAGCCCGACGCCACTTCCCAGATCAGATCGCCGCCCTGCTCACGATGATGCGGGGAGATCGAGCCTTCGCCGGTGTCGTGAATGAAGTTGCCGAGTCTGGCGCCGCGATTGAGCGCGCGGATCGCATTGGCCGACAACGCGCCGAAGCTCATCGCGGAGATGTTGAAGATCGAGGCCGAATACGGCTGCGCCCGGTCGGGCCCGATGGTGATGCGAAAGTCGTGGTCCTTGAGCACGGTCGGGGCGAGCGAATGGGCGATCCATTCGTAGCCGGTGGCCCTGACGTCGACTTCGGTGCCGAACGGGCGGCTGTCGACGTCGCCCTTCGCGCGTTGATAGACGATGCTGCGCTGTGCGCGCGAGAACGGTGTCTCGGAGGTGTCGTCCTCCACGAAATACTGGCGGATTTCCGGGCGGATGAATTCGAACAGGAACCGCAAGTGCCCCCATAGCGGGTAATTGCGCAGCACGGCGTGACGCTGCTGCACGACATCCCAGACCCCGAGGGCGACCAACGCAGCGAACGGTATCGGCCAGAGCGGATGCCATCCGTCGGCGAGCACCAGCATGAGCGTTGCAACGAGCAACGCCACGGCGATCCAGAGAGCCAGAAATCGGCGCGAAAACATGAAACCTCCTAGGCTTTTGCGGGGGGACACGCACCGGCACGCTGCCGGGTGTCTCCCCGGCGAGCGCCGGCGGCTTCAATGCGTATTGAGGATGATGTGTTTCGAGGCAGTCGCCTTGCCAGTTGCTTTGTCAGCGGCTTGGGTGAGGGCGTCGCCCGTGCCCTCGTGCGCGCCCGAGACGGCAGGCGTGGTGGACGCGATGATGCCGCCGCCCAGGCACACCTCGCCGTCGTACAGCACGGCCGACTGGCCCGGCGTGACGGCCCATTGCGCGTCGGAGAACGACAGTGTGAGCACACCGGCCCCGGCGCGCACGACTTCGCACGCGGCGTCGGCCTGACGGTAGCGGGTCTTCGCGCCGCAGCGCGTGCCCTCGGCAGGCGGCTCACCCGCGACCCACGAGAGGTCTTCGGCATCGAGCGTGCCCGAGAGCAGCCACGGGTGATCGTGTCCCTGAACGACATACAGCGTATTGCTCGCCATGTCTTTACGGGCGACGAACCACGGCTCGCCGGAGCCGTCGCGACTGCCGCCGAGACCAATGCCCTTGCGCTGCCCGAGCGTGTAGAACGCCAGGCCGACGTGCTCGCCCACGACGGCGCCGTCCGGCGTCTTCATGGGCCCCGGATGGGTCGGCAGGTAGCGGTTGAGGAAGTCGCGGAACGGCCGTTCGCCGATGAAGCAAATCCCCGTCGAGTCCTTCTTCTTCGCGTTCGGCAGACCGATCTGCGCGGCGATTTCGCGAACCTTCGTCTTCGGCATGTCGCCCAGCGGGAACATCGTACGCGAGAGTTGTTTCTGGTTCAGGCGGTGCAGGAAGTAGCTCTGGTCTTTCGTGTGATCGAACGCCTTGAGCAATTCGAAGCGCCCGTCCCGCTCGCGCACGCGCGCATAGTGACCGGTCGCGATGGTCTCGCCGCCCAGCGCCACGGCATGATCGAGGAACGCCTTGAACTTGATCTCGGCGTTGCACAGCACGTCCGGGTTGGGCGTGCGCCCGGCCGAGTATTCGCGCAGAAACTCTGCGAAGACGCGGTCTTTGTACTCGGCGGCGAAGTTCACCGCTTCGACATCGATGCCGATCAGGTCGGCGACCGACACCACGTCGATCCAGTCCTGCCGGGTCGAACAATATTCGCTGTCGTCATCGTCTTCCCAGTTCTTCATGAACAGACCGACGACGTCGTAGCCTTGTTGTTTGAGAAGCCACGCCGTGACCGACGAATCGACGCCGCCCGACATGCCCACTACTACGCGTTTTTGACTCATGTGTTGCCCTGCCCCCCGGTCAGCGCCGGATGGGTCTGAAGTATGTCGAGGTCGTACCGCACCCCTCGCAGGTAATCGTCCATGCAGCGCTCAAGGATGGGCGAGCGGTGCCGCGTGCGTTGAGCGCGGACTTCCTCGGGGGTCAGCCAGAGGGTGCCGACGATGCCGTCGTCGAGCGTGCGCGACGCATCCAACTCGCCCAGCACACCGGTGAAGGTGAACCGCAGGTAGACGATGTCTTCCGGTCCCGGAGCGAGATAGATGCCGAGCAGATGCTGCGGTTCGAACGTATGCGCCGTTTCTTCGAGCACTTCGCGGCGTACGGCATCGAGGATCGACTCGCCCGGCTCCAGATGACCGGCCGGTTGGTTGATCAGCAGGCCTGCGCGCTTTTGCTCTTCGACAAACAGAAAACGGCCGTCGCGTTCGACGACCGCTGCAACCGTCACGTTGGGCTTCCAGCGTGCATTCATGGCACATCCTTGCGGGACGCGGGGAGATTACCCCGATAAAAGCGTCATTTTACCGTCTGACGGGGTTTGGCGCTGGAGACGGCCACTTTCACGACCGACCGGTCGGTCGGGGCACCGACAGCGCCGACAGCGAATTCTTGCGTACGCCTCGCCGAGGCATACCCAAGGGCTCATATTCATATGCCGTTTCGCGCAATAGGCGCGTTTGTCATCTTCGGGTAAGCTTCCAGCACCAGCAATGTGCAGTTGCAGTACCGCATCACCGGTTTTTGCAGAAGTTCGAATGCAGTGGTTTGTGCAGGACTAATGTCATCAGCGGCGAAACAGGTAGTGCGTCTGCCCCGGCAGCGCAGACGCTGCGGCTCCTTGGCCATCGTTCGTGGCGCTTGGTTTTGGCCTCTGATGAGATCAGTTCACAAACCCAAGGAGATAGGCAATGAAAATCGGCATCCCCGCCGAAACGCTCGCCGGCGAATCCCGTGTCGCGGCGACGCCCGAGACGGTCAAGAAGCTGGTCGCGTCGGGACATCAGAT
>NZ_CABPSB010000022.1 GCF_902459655.1 Pandoraea anhela | reverse complement strand
TCGTCGTGCCGCAGTCGTCGTGCCGCAGTCGTCGTGCCGCAGTCGTCGTGCCGCAGTCGTCGTGCCGCAGTCGTCGTGCCGCAGTCGTCGTACGTTATGTCGAGCCGAACAGGCCCGGCGCGCAACGAAAACGGCATTTCGCGACCCTGCACACTGCCCGATGGACCGGAGTCCGAGACAGTGGCGGGCCCGGGCCTGCGTTAGTTCGAGGCGGGTGCCGGGGCTGTGGCACCTGCGTCCGATGCGGGGGCGCTCATTGCACCGCCTGCACCGCTGGCCGTTGCCGAGTTATCTGCCGGCGCAGCGGCCGGAGCGGATGCCGTCGTGTCGGCAGCCGGCGCAGCCGATTGATCTTCCTTCTTGGAGCAACCCACCGTCACGATCGTGGCGGTCAGAAGCGTGGCGAGCAACAGCGGCAGTTTTTTCATTTGGTCGTCCTTTTAATTGGGGAAAGCCCTTGCGAAAGAACCTTCAGTCTAGCGGCGCCCTTGGGCGATGACTGTGTGCATTTGTTGCAGAAATGCTTCAATTTGTAACGAAAACGTCGAGAACGCACGTCCATTAATATCGCGTAAGCGATCGCTGAGCGACACATCGGGATGTGGCCCCGGGCAACTTGCACCCGTTCAGAAGCATAACGGTGTTGTGCAGTTCCCGAAAAGCGCATTTGGGACGGAATCCGGGACAAATCGATGCAAACGGGCGAAAACCGGGACGACGCCCGCGAGATCAGCCGTTCGCCGTGAGACGCAATGCCGCACGCAACCGCTGCCACGCGTGCTCGTTCGGCGGCAAACCGAGTCGCAGGCTGGGCAGCACGTGTGTTGCGCCATCGGGCAGGCAAACCGGGCGGGCGTCGAACAGGCGTGTCCAGATGCCTGCCTGCGCAAGCTGCTCGTGCCAGCGGGGCGCCGATTCGTGAGGTGTCCACGCAAACAGCGGAGTGCCTAGCGCCGGCCAGCCGTATTCGCGCAGCAACGACAACAAGCGCTCACCGTCCCGCAACAAACGTTCGCGAGCCGCACGCTGCCAGGAGGCATCGCGCAATGCCGTTCGGACTGCGAATCGTGCAGGACCGCTGACGGTCCATGCGCCCAGCCGTTCGGTCAATTGGGCACCCAATGCTCCGGGGCACAACGCAAAACCCGCCCGAATCCCCGCCAGTCCGAAGAACTTGCCGACGGAGCGCAATACGATGAGGCCATGTCCATCGTCGCGTCCGACGTGCGGCGTCATCGACGCGTGCGGCAAAACGTCGGCGAACGCTTCGTCGACGATCAGCGTGCCGCCGCGCGAGGCCAATGCTGCGCGCCAGCGGGAGAGGGTTTCCCGGTCCACATGACGGGTCGTCGGATTGTCGGGATTGACCCACACGAGATGATCGACGTCGGGCAGACCGGCTTGCGGACCGAGCCATGGCACGAGCGTATGTCCCGCTTGCGCGAAGGCAGGGGCGTACTCGCTGTACGTGAGCGATGCGACGGCGACGCGTGCCGGTCGCAGCAACGTGGGCAGCGCCCGGATGACCGCTTGCGACCCGGCGCAAGGCACGACGGTTTCGACTGGCACACCGTAGTAGTTCGCCGCGACGTCGCACAGATCGTCGAAAGCGTCGGGCAGATCGCGCCAGGCGCTGGCGGGGGGCGTCGGCACGGGATAACCGATGGGGTTGATGCCGGTCGACAGGTCGAGCCAGTCTTCGCGCGCGCGATGGTATCGGCGTATCGCTTCACCGAGGTTGCCGCCGTGGCGCGGTGCGACCGGCGTGGATGTCGCGGACTGCGACGAAGCGGTAGAAGTCGACGAAGTCAGTGAGGCGGGCATGACGGTCACAGCGGCGTCGTGGGCATGGCGTCGGCCTGCGAGGCCGCGAACAGCGCGAGCGCGCCGCTCACGATCAGCCACATCCACATGGAACGGGAGATGAGCCGCCAGGCGGCCTTGATGTGTTGCGCGGACGGCGCCGTACCGCAGCCGAGCGGCGGGCGCGACTCCCACTCGCCGTGATAGCGCGCGGGGCCGCCCAATTGCACGTTGAGACTGCCGGCGCCGGCGGCCATCACCGGACCTGCGTTGGGGCTGGACCATGCGGCGGCCTGCGTGCGCCAGCAGTTGATGGCGCTGGCGACGTCGCCGAAGATCGCGTAACTCGCCGCCGTCAGACGCGCGGGAATCCAGTTGAGCACATCGTCGATCCGCGCGGCAGGGCGGCCGAAATACAGGAACTTGTCGGTGCGATAGCCCCACATTGCGTCGAGCGTATTGGCGAGACGGAACAGCACCACGCCCGGCGCACCGGCGATGGCGAACCAGAAGAGCGCACCGAAGATGGCGTCGTTGCCGTTCTCCAGCGTGGACTCGACGGCGGCGCGTGCGAGATCGGACGCTCCGGCGTCCTCCGTGTCGCGCGACACGATGCGTGCCGTCAAGGCGCGCGCCTGCGAAAGATCGCCCTCGCGCAGCGCGCGCGCAATGGGCATGACGTGCTCGCGCAAGCTGCGCGCCCCAAGCGCCGCGTACAGCGCGAGCGCCTGCCAGAGCAGGCCGCCCCAGCCGGGCAGAAACGTCAGCGCCCAGGCGATCAGCACCGGCAGCACCAGCATGATCGACCAGCCCCACAGGCCGCGCGTCATCGCACTGAATGGCTTGTCGCGTGCGGCGGGATCGTTGAGCCAAGCCTCGACACCGTTGGCGATGTAGCCGAAGCCGACCAGCGGATGCCAGCGGCGCGGCTCGCCCAGCCAGGCGTCGAGCAGCACGCCGATCAATGCGGCGAGCCAGAGCGATTCGGGAGCGAGTCCGGTGAGCATCGGCGCTTATCCTTTGTCTGTCTTTGCGTGCTGACTTTGCTTGCTGACGGTGTTCAACCCTTCACGGCCATCGGCAGGCCGGCGACCACGAAACGCACTTGCGGCGCCAACGCGGCCACGCGCTGGTTGAGACGCCCGAGTTCGTCGACGTAACGGCGCGTGACCGATCCCATCGGAATCACGCCCAGCCCGATTTCATTGCTGACGACGACGATCCTGCCGGGCAGCGACACCAGCGTTGCGGCCAGCGTGTCGACGACCCCTTGCCACTGCGCATCGCTGGCGGGCCCATCGGGATGATCGTCCGGCGGGCACAGCCATCCGGCGAGCCACAACGGCAGGCAATCGACGAGCACGCAACGCCCGTTGCGCGCGGTGTTGCGCAATGTCCCGGCAAGATCGCGGCCGACTTCCACCGTCTCCCAATGGCCGGGACGGCTCGCCCGATGATGCGCGATGCGCGCGCGCATTTCCGGCTCGTCGCTCACGGCAGCGGTGGCGAGATAGGTGACGGGAAGGCCGCTTTGCGCGGCAAGCCCCTCGGCGAACGCGCTTTTGCCGGAGCGCGCGCCGCCCAGGACGAAGGTCAGGTCGGGTGAGGTCGTTACAAGGTCGGTCATGGGCGATATTGTACGAGCGCCCGATGCGATAATCCGTCTCATGAGTGAAATCCCTGTCAAATTCGACGCGCCCGCGAGCGCCCGTCCTGCCCATAACGTCTATCGCGGCACCCTGATGATTCAGGGCACGACCTCGGACGCGGGCAAGAGTACGGTGGTCGCCGGTCTTTGCCGCCTGCTGTATCGCGAAGGCGTGCGTGTCGCACCGTTCAAGCCGCAGAACATGGCGCTCAACAGCGCGGTGACGGCCGATGGCGGCGAGATCGGCCGTGCCCAGGCGCTGCAAGCGCAGGCGGCGGGCATCGCGCCGCACACCGACTTCAATCCCGTGCTGCTCAAGCCGAGCAGCGACCGTGGCGCGCAGGTCATCATCGGCGGCAAGGTCATGGCCGATCTCGATGCGCGCGCCTATCACGAGTACAAACCGCGCGCGATGGCGGCGGTGCTGGCGGCCTACGAGCGCCTGCGCACGGGCTATGACGCCGTGATCGTGGAGGGCGCGGGCAGTCCCGCCGAGGTCAACCTGCGCTCGCGCGACATTGCCAACATGGGCTTTGCCGAAGCCGTCGATGCCCCCGTGCTGCTCGTCGCGGACATCGACCGTGGCGGTGTCTTCGCGCAAATGATCGGCACGCTCGCCTGTTTGTCCGACAGTGAACGGGCGCGTATCAAGGGGTTCATCGTCAACCGGTTTCGCGGCGATCCGTCGCTGCTCACGAGCGGCCTGGAATGGTTGGAGGACAAGACCGGGATTCCGGTGCTGGGCGTGCTGCCGTATCTGCATGGCTTGCATCTGGACGGCGAGGACATGCTGCCGCGCGAGCGTCACGCAGCGGCGGGCGCGCAGACGCGTTTGCGCGTGTGCGTGCCGGTCCTGCCCCGCATCAGCAACCACACGGACTTCGACGCGTTGCGGGCGCATCCGCAGGTGGATTTCCGTTACGTGGGGCCGGGCGAAGCCTGGCCGGCGAGCGATCTGGTGATTCTGCCCGGCAGCAAGCACGTGCGTGCCGATCTGGCATGGCTGCGGGCGCAGGGCTGGGCGCCGTCGATCGCCCGGCATCTGCGCTACGGCGGCAAGGTGCTCGGGATCTGCGGCGGTTTGCAGATGCTCGGGACGGCGATTCACGACCCGCTCGGACTGGAAGGCGAGGCGGGCACGACGGCAGGTCTGGGCTGGCTGGAGATCGAGACCACGATGGAGACGCAAAAGCAGTTGCGCGTCGTGGCCGGACGTCTCACGACGGGCGACGCCCCGGTGAAGGGCTACGAGATCCACATGGGCGTAACGTGCGGGGCGGCGCTCGCGCGGCCTGCCGTCTGGCTCGACGGTGACGTCGCCGACGGGGCGCGTTCTGCGGACGATCAGGTCATGGGCACCTATCTGCACGGGCTCTTCGATACGCCCGAGGCGCTGCACGCCTTGCTCACATGGGCCGGGGCGCGCGATCTCGACCGTCAGGACTACAACGCGCTGCGAGAGGCGTCGCTCGACCGGCTGGCCGATTCGTTCGCCGGGCATCTGGATTTGCCGCGCGTCTGGGCGTGTTTGCGCTGACGCTGCCCGGGCGATTCGGCGCACGAGCGAGAATTCGGAGCGTCATCCAGCCGTTGTAAGATGTGCGGAAAATCGACCTCGGGGAGTCTGCAATGCCGGTGATCGTGGTAGCGAATCCAAAGGGGGGCGTGGGCAAGAGCACGCTCGCGACGAATCTGGCGGGCTATCTGGCCGCACAGGGTCATGCCGTGATGCTGGGCGACACGGATCGTCAGCAGTCCTCGCGGGCCTGGCTGGGATTGCGTGCGCCGGCGCTGCGTCCGATCGCGACCTGGGAGGTCGATCACAGCGAGGTCGCGCGTCCACCCAAGGGCACGACGCATGCCGTTCTCGACACGCCGGCGGGCTTGCATGGCAAGCGTCTCGACTCGATTCTGAAGCTTGCGGACCACATACTGGTGCCGTTGCAGCCGTCGATCTTCGACATTCTCGCCACGCGCGATTTTCTCCAGAAGCTCGGTGAGGAGAAGGCGGTGCGTCAGGGCGACGTGCGTATCGGCGTGGTCGGCATGCGGGTCGATGCCCGTACCCGGGCCGCCGATCAACTCTCGCGCTATTGCGAGGAAGCCGGCCTGCCGGTGCTGGGCATGCTGCGCGACACGCAGAACTATGTGCAACTCGCCGCGCACGGGCTCACGCTCTGGGACGTGGCGCCGGGACGCGTCGCGCGCGATCTGCCGCAGTGGGAAGGGATTACGGCGTTCGTGGCGAAGTGAGCCTCGCAGCGCAGGCATGAAAGCAAAGGGACCCGAGAGGGTCCCTTTTGCATGATTGCGCATGATGTCGCATGACGGACGCGGCGGACCGAGGGCTGTCACCTCGCCGGAATCAAGTCCGCCGGAATCAAGCGGACACACGACGACGGCCAGCCGGCGGCAGCGTTACTTCGCAGCGCTTGCGGCTTCGAAGGCGCGGGTCTCTTCCCATGCCTGGAGCGGCACATGATCGCGCTCGCCCTTTTGTACGTTCTTCTCGTCGACGAACACCAGCTTCGGCTTGAAGCCGGCCAGCACTTCCTTTTCCTCGACCTGAGCGTACGACACGATGATGACGATGTCGCCCAATTGCGCCCGACGGGCCGCGGCGCCATTGAGCGAGATCATGCCGCTGCCACGCTCACCGCGAATGGCGTAGGTCGTGAAGCGTTCGCCGTTGTTGACGTTGAAGATGTCGATTTGCTCATTTTCGACGAGGCCCGAGGCTTCGAGCAGGTTTTCGTCGATCGCGCACGAGCCTTCGTAATGCAATTCGCAGTGCGTTACGGTGGCGCGGTGGATCTTCGACTTGAGCATGGTGCGGTACATGGCGTGCCTCTTGTGTTGCAGTGTCGCGCGCTGCGCGACCGAAGAATGCGTGCGCAATCGGCGGATGGCCGACACGCGCGCGACGTGCGTCTCAGGCGAGCCGCACCGGTGCGTTGACCTCGTGCGGCGCGCCCGGCGCTCAGATTTCGAGATTGTCGATCAGACGCGTCGCTCCAAGCCGGGCGGCGGCGAGCACCACGAGGCTCTCGGCCGGCGCCGCGCCCGGCGCGGGCACGCGCAGGTTCGCACGCTGGCGAATCGCCACGTAGTCCGGTTTCCAGCCGCGCTCGACGAGCGTCTTCATGGCCGTGGCCTCAAGCGCTGCGTAATCGGTCTTGCCGCTGTTCACCGCGTCGCGAATCTCGCCCAGCAGGCGGTACAACTGCGGCGCTTCGGCGCGCTCGGCGTCAGACAGATAGCGGTTACGCGATGACAGCGCCAGACCGTCGTCGGCGCGCACCGTCTCGGCGGCGATGATGTCGATGGGCAGCGCGAACTGACGGCACATGCTGCGCACGATCATCAGTTGCTGATAATCCTTCTTGCCGAAGACGGCCACGCGCGGTTGCACGCACGAGAACAGCTTGGTGACGACCGTACAAACGCCCTTGAAGAAGCCGGGGCGAAATTCGCCTTCGAGAATGTCGCCCAGATCATGCGGCGGCTCGACGCGGTATTCCTGCGGCTCCGGGTACATTTCCTTCTCGTCCGGGGCGAACAGCACGTAGACGTTTTCGCGCGTGAGCTTTTCAACGTCGTCGGCCATCGTGCGCGGGTACTTGTCGAAGTCTTCGTTCGGCCCGAATTGCAGACGGTTCACGAAGATGCTGGCGACAACCGGGTCGCCGTGCTGGCGCGCAAGGCGCATGAGCGACAGGTGGCCTTCATGCAGATTGCCCATGGTGGGCACGAAGGCGACGCGATTCTGGCCGCGCAACTGATCGCGCAGTTCGTGAATCGAGGGAATGACTTTCATGGGGCGCTCAGTTTGGGGTGTAAGTCAGGCGCACATAAATCGGCGCGAACGGCTCGGCCTGCGTGATTTCCAGCAGCGACTCTCGCGTGAGTTCGAGCATGGCGATGAAGTTGACCACAACGACCGGCACGCCGCGCGTGACATCGAAGAGTTCGGTGAACTCCATGAAACGCGCGCCTTGCAGGCGTCGCAGAATCTGGCTCATATGCTCGCGCACGGAGAGTTCTTCGCGGGAGATCTTGTGATGCTGTACCAGCTTGGCCCGGCGCAGCACTTCGGCCCACGCCGCGCGCAGGTCCTCTGCGTCGACGTCGGGAAAGCGCGGCTGAAGGCTTTGCTCGATGTAGACCTGCGAGCGCAGGAAGTCGCGACCGAGCACCGGCAAGGTGTCGAGCTTCTGCGCGGCGAGCTTCATCTGCTCGTATTCCAGCAAACGGCGCACCAGTTCGGCGCGCGGATCCTCGGCTTCCTCGCCGGTATCGGCTTTCTTGATCGGCAGCAGCATACGCGACTTGATCTCGATGAGCATCGCGGCCATCAGCAGATACTCGGACGCCAGTTCGAGATTGGTCCGGCGGATCTGCTCGACGTACAGCAGATACTGCTTCGTGACCTGCGCCATCGGGATGTCGAGCACGTTGAAGTTCTGCTTGCGAATCAGATACAGCAACAAGTCGAGGGGACCTTCGAACGCTTCGAGGAAGACTTCCAGTGCATCCGGCGGGATGTACAGGTCGTTCGGCAGGGCGAAGAGCGGTTCGCCGTAGAGGCGCGCCCGTGCTACGCCGTCAACCGTATCGGGCGTCGAGTCCTGCCCGTCGTGCGGCGCGGGCAGTTCTGTGGCGGTGCCGCCTGCGCCGGCAGGGCGAGGCGAGGCCGCCGACGGCGATGAGGCCGCAGATCCGGTGGCATCGCCGGCTGCCTGTGCAGACTGTGCCGCCTGTGCCGATGTGTTCGCGCTGGCGTCGGCGTGCGCCGCGCCAGATCCGTGCGTTGCGCCGATCGCGGTCGCCGGCGTCTCGTCCGGGTGGGCACGCTCGTCGCTGAGGCCGCTCTGCGCGTCGTTCCGGCCATCGCCAGACCCATCGCCAGACGCCTGCGCCGCCACTTCGGTCATGCCCGCAATGACGTGCTCAGGCACCGGCGCGATCTCGGGGATCGGGTCGGGCGTGGCGGGAATGGCCGACGGATCGTCGGGCGTGCTCGGATTCAATGCGGAACTCGGCAGGGAAGTGGCGAACGACTCGCCGGCTGGGTCGGTTTACTCGTTTTGGTACACGTACGGCTGTTGGGCCACGCGCGATTGCTGGGCGCGGCTACGCTCGTCCAGATCGATCGGTTGCTTGTCCCACAGCAGGGCGCGGCCCTTGCGTTGCTCCGCTTCCAGCGTCGGCTTCTCAGTCTTGAGTTGCTTGATGAATTGGGTGATGTCGGACTCGTACATGGTCGATTGCGTGAAAATTAGGCAAAAGCGGCACCGTCGAGACAGCGCCAATCGACGCAGATTCTACCGCAAACCCGTCCCCGTTCGACGTTTTGGCGGTTTCCCCGGTTTGGGGCACGTCAGCCCTTTCGCCTGTTTTCGGGACATCCGGGTGAACCTGACCCGCGGATATGTTCAAATACGACTCACATACGCTTCACGCGTTGCCTTGCTGAGCCTTTGTCAGGCGCCTGTTGCGCCACGCCAGCGAGCTTCGTGCGTCGGAGCAGAACTCACGGCACGCCGGACCACCGGCGGCGAATATTTTCAAGGAAGGTTTTGACCGTCTCGCAGATCAAATCCGGACACGACGCTGGCCGTCGCTTCGGCGTGCGCTCTTTGCGCCGCCTGCTCTGCCGCCCCTCCCTCGCGCGGATTGTGCTGAGCGCACTGGCCTGCGGCCTGTGGCTACCCGGTTTCGCGCATGCGGACTATCGGGTGCGCGTCGACGCGCCCAAGGAGATCGCCAAGCTCCTGAAGGACAACCTCGACGTGGTGCGCTACGCCGAGCGCGACGACATCGGCGAAGCCCAGTTCGAGCACATCGTCGCGACGATCGGCGAACAGGTGCAGGAACTCACGTCCACCGAAGGCTACTTCTCGCCCGTCACGCACGTGGATGTCGCAACGATCAACGGCAAGCGCGATGTCGATATCAAGGTGGACGCGGGCCCGCGTACGCACATCAAGGAGGTCGATCTGAAGTTCACCGGCCCGGCGGCGGCGCAGGATCCGCAGCGCATCGAGCAGTTACGAAGCGCCTGGGAGTTGCCGGTCGATGCGCCGTTTCGCCAGTCGGACTGGGACAAGGCGAAGAACGATACGCTGTTTCAGCTGGGGCAGAAACGCTACCACGCCGCGAAGATGACCTTCTCGCGCGCTGTGGTCGATGCCGACAACGACGCGGCCTCGCTCGCCGCGACCTTCGAAAGCGGCCCGCCCTTCACGCTGGGCCCGCTGATCATCTCGGGCACGCGGCGCTACCCCGAGCAGATCATCCGCAACATCAACCCGCTGTCCGAGGGCGAGCCGTTCGACGCGGATCGTCTGCAAGAACTGCAACGCCAGATTCAGGCCACGCCGTATTTCTCGAACGTGATCATCTCGGTGACGGAAGATCCAGCGAAGGCCGAGAACGCCCCCATCGAAGTGAAGGTGCGCGAATTCCCCGAGCACCGGGTGCAGAGCGGCGTCGGTTACACGACGGACACCGGCGCGAGCATCAACGGGCGCTATTCGTATTACAACCTGTTCGGCAAAGCGTGGACGTTCGATTCGCAGGCGCGGCTCGAACAGTACCGTCAGGGCGGTTACGCCGAAATCGGCATGCCGCCGGATACGAGCGCCTATACCAATAGCCTGCGCGGCTCGTTCGACCGCACTTATCTGAACGGTCTCGATCAGCGCTCGACGCAGATCGGCATCAAGCGCGCGCGCTCGCGCGAGCGCTACGACTGGGCCTACACGCTGGACTTCTACCGGACGGACGAGCGTCCCGACGGCGGCGAACGCTTCCTGAACAAGGCGCTCGTGCCCGCATTCTCATGGAACCGCCGCGACGTGGACGACCTCATCTTTCCGCGCAAAGGCAACATCATCAACACGCAGGTCGGCTTCGCCGCCAAGCCGGTGCTGACGGATCAGAGCTTCGTGCGGCTGTACGGCCGTATCCGTCAGTACTTCCCGGTCGGCGAGCGCGATCTCGTGCTGGCGCGGCTGGAACTCGGGGCGGTGCTCACGAACGGCAACAGCAACCGGATTCCGTCGTCGCTGCTGTTCTTTGCGGGCGGCACGTCGTCGATTCGCGGCTATACGTACCAGAGCATCGGCCGCCAGCAGAACGGCACGACGTTCCCGACGAAGTATCTCGGCACCGCCAGTCTCGAATATCAGCGCTGGTTCACGCGCGATTGGGGCGCGGCCGTGTTCTGGGATGTGGGCACGGCGACCGACGACTATCGGCACCCCACGCCGCTGTACCACGGCGTGGGTGTGGGCGTGCGCTGGCGCAGCCCGGTCGGTCCCGTCAACCTGGATCTCGGTTACGGCGTGCACGACCGGCGCTTCCGTCCGGCCATCTCGCTGGGGGTGGCCTTCTGATGACGACGATGCGTCTCTCCACTGAATTGCCACTCGATGTTGCCAATGGTCTTGCCCCGCTCGCGATGAGCACCGGCCCGCGCGACGGTGCGCACGAACCGACGCTCGCGGCGCACGCGGGCACGCCTGGCTCTGCTGACGGTGGCGGCCATCCGCCCCCCGACAACATGACGCCCCCGCCCCCGCCCCCGCCTGAGCGGCGTCGATGGGGGCGCTGGCTGGCGGGCACTCTGCTGACGCTCTTGTTGATCGGGGGGCTTGCCATCGGCGTGCTGGTCTGGGCAACGTCCAGCGAACGCGGCAGCCGCTGGCTCTGGCAGACGGCGGTGTCCGCGCTCGGCGGGAAACTGTCCGGCGAGTGGCGCAGCGGCAGCGTGCTGCACGGCTTCACGGTGAACGACGTGCGCTACGTCGACGGCGCGACGCGCATCACCGTCAGCCGGCTCGACACGCGTTGGGATCTCGCCTGGCGTGCGCTGCATTTCACCGTGGACAAGCTGCATGCGGGCGACGTGGAACTGGCCTTCGCGCCGTCGCCGCCGTCGAACACGCCAACGACGATGCCGACGAGTCTGCGCCTGCCGTTGGGCCTGACGCTGAACGACGTGCGCGTGGCGAAGCTCACGCTGCATTCGCCGGCGCTGGTGCTGGAGGATATTCGTGTGACGGCGCGCAGCGATGGCACGCAGCATACGGTGCAACTCGAACATCTCGGCACACCGTACGGCGAGGCTCGGGCGAATCTCCAACTGAACGGCCAGCGGCCGTTTGCGCTGGGCGGCAACGTGGGCTTGCAGGCGAAGGCGGGTGATATTCCCGTCTCGCTGACGGCGAACTTGTCCGGCTCGCTGGACGCCCTCGTCATCGATCTGACGGCCAGCGGCGAGAAGCTCAACGGTACGGCGCACATCGCGGCGTCGCCCTTCGGCGCGGTGCCGCTCTCGCGGGCGCAGATTGCCCTCGATCACATCAATCCGCGCGATTTCGCCCCGGGAGCCCCGCAAGCCGATCTCGCCGTGCAGGCCGATCTGCGGCCCGAACCGGGGGCGCAGGCATTCCGTGTGCTCGGGCCGGTGTCCGTGACCAACGCCAGACCGGGGGCGATCGATGCCGGCGGGCTGCCCGTCGAGCGGCTGCGTACCCAGGTGCTGCTCGACGCAACGCGTCAGTCGTTGACCGGCATCGAACTGAAACTCGCGGGAGGCGCTGTGCTCACCGGTAGCGGTGAGTTGCGTCGCGAAAAGGTTACGCCGCTGGCGGTGCCCGCGAGCGGGGTGGGCGCGGCGGCGGCATCGGTCGCATCGGGCGTGGCATTGCCCACCACGACGGCCGACACCGAGGCCACCGTCGGCGGCTTCGCGCTGACGATGCGCGATCTCGATCTGCGCGCGCTGTACGGCAAGCTGCCGGCGACGAAGCTGGGCGGTCCGCTCGACATCAAGCTCGACGCCGCCGGACAGCGCATCGCACTCGACTGGCGCGATGCGGCGCGACGTGTCCTCGCCGACGTCGGTCTCGACGCGAAGGGCACGACCGTTCATGCGTTATCGCTGGATGCCGGCCACGGCAAGGTCGCGGCCACCGGCGTATTGGAGGCGGGGGACACGGGCGCTTACCAGGCGCAGATCAGGCTCACGCGTTTCGACCCGGCTGCCTGGTACGACCTTTACGGTCCGCAAAAACGCGGTGCGAAAACGCCGTCGGCAAGTGTCACGGGGCAATTCGATGCGCAGGGTGCGTTGCGTCCCGAGTTCGGCCTGGCGCTGAAGTTCGCGTTGCAGGACAGCGTCTACGCCGATTTGCCGATGAGCGGGGCAGGTACCGTGAAGCTGGCGGGCACGCGGTTGCTGCCGAGCGATGCGAGCCTGCTCGTCGCTGGCAACAAAGTGCTGTTGCGCGGCAGTTTCGGTGCGCCGGGCGACAAGATGGCGGTCAACGTCGACGCCCCGTCGCTCGACAAACTCGGTTTCGGTCTCGCCGGCCGTCTGCAACTGGACGGGCAGGTGTCGGGGACGATGGAGCGTCCGGCAGTGGTGGCGACGCTCGCGGCCGACAAGCTCGTGTTCGGGGCGCAGAAGCTCGACCATCTGGCCGGCAAGGTGGACGTGAGCGGCGGCTTGCCCGGTGCGGCAGGCGATCGTCTGAACGTGACGCTCGACGGCCAGGGCTTCACGAGCGATATCGCGCGACTCGACAAGCTCTCGGTGGCGTTGGCGGGCACGCGCGGTGCGCACACGCTGCATCTCAAAACCGCCGGCAAGTTGCGCGAAGCCCCGCTCGACATGAATCTCGACGCGGCGGGCGCGATCACGAACACGCGCGGCAAACCGGGCTGGAAGGGCACCATACAGGCGCTCGAAAACCGGGGTGTGCCGAAGCTCGCGCTGGCGTCGCCGTGGCAGGTCGAGGCGAGTGCCGAGCGCGTCCATCTGGGCGCGGCCAAACTGGTGGCGGCGGCCGGAACGCTGTCGCTGGCGAACTTCGACTACGGCGACGGCCAGATGAAGACGGCGGGCACGATCGACACCCTCGATATCGCGCAGGTGCTGCGCGTGGTGCAGTCGTTCACGGGCGAGCCGTCGCCGGTCGCGAGCGACCTCGTGCTCGACGGCAAATGGAACGTGAGCGCCGCACAGCGCGCCGACGGCTTCGTCGAAGTCGTTCGACGCAGCGGCGACGTGACGTTGCGTCGCGGCGGCGTGAACGAGAGCGTCAAGGTGACGATCACGGGCATTCCGGGACTGAGTGCAGAGAAGGGCGGGGTCGGGGCGCGGGTGCCGCTCGGCCTCTCGGAGATGCGCGCGCGTATCGACTTGTCGGGCCAGACGGCGCGCACGACGGTAAAGGCGATGTCGTCGCTGGTCGGCACGCTCGACGCCGACGTGCAGACCGGCTTGCGCGTGCAAGGGGGGCTGCCGAGCGTGCCCGACGATGCGCCGCTTAGCGGGCGCGTCGCCGTCGCCATCCCGAATCTCGCCAAGTTCGAAGACCTCGCGGGGGCGCAGTTCTCGTTCAAGGGACGCGCGAATCTTCAGATGACGCTGGCGGGCACGGTGGCCAAGCCGCGTCCCACGGGCGAGCTGACGGCCGACGATCTCTCCGCTCAGATGTTCGACACGGGCGTGAGCGTAAAGGACGGCAGGCTTCGTGTTTCGCTGACGCCGACCGAGATCGTGCTGCGCGACGTGGTCGTGACGGGCGGTGGCGGCGGCACGGCCCGCGCGACAGGCAACATCCGGCTCGACACCCCCGAGCCGACGCTTGGCGTGACGCTCGCCGCCGACAAGCTGCAACTGTTCGCCGCGCCCGACCGCCAGTTGTCGCTGACGGGCGAAGCCAGGGCGACCGGCAGTGGCGATGCAATGGCCCTGAATGGCAAGTTCACCGTTGACCGGGCACGTTTTGCGTTGCCGCCGACGAGCGCGCCCAAGCTGGGCGACGATGTCGTAGTCGTGCGCGGCGGCGCTCAGGCGCGCGCCAAGCCGGTCGATCCGAAGGAGGAAGCCGCGCGTATCGAGGCGCAACCGACCAGCCGCTTTTCGCCTCATATCAACGTGGAGGTCAATCTCGGACGCGACTTCCGCTTCGTTGGCGCAGGCGCCGATCTGTTGCTGCGCGGCAGTATGCAGGTGCAGAGCGATCCGCTCACGCCGATGCGTGCGACCGGCACCATCACCGTCGCGGAAGGCACATACGAAGCCTTCGATCGCAAGCTCGCCATCGAGCGCGGGCAGATCAATTTCGTCGGTCCGCTGGGCAACCCCGATATCTACATCCAGGCGATGCGCCGCAATCAGGAAGTCGCGGCGGGCGTGCTGGTGACGGGCACGGTGCGTCAGCCGCGCGTCTCGCTCGTCTCCGAGCCGAACGTGTCGGACGAAGAGAAGCTGTCGTGGCTGATGTTCGGCCACGGCCCCGACGGCGCCGGACTCGGGCAGCGTCAGGCGATGGCGGGAGCGGCCACGGCCCTGCTGGGCGCCACGGGCGGCAAGCGCATCATCAAGGATCTGGGGATCGACGAGTTCAGCATCGGCACCAGCGATTCGGGGCTGGCGGACGACGAGCAGGTCGTCAAAGTCGGCAAGGCGATCTCGGATAACTTCTCGCTGGGATACGAGCAGAGTCTGACCAGCGCAGCGAGTATTGTGAAAATCACGTGGCAGGTGTCGCGTCGCTGGCAACTTGCCTTGCGTACCGGTTCGCTGTCCGGCTTCGATGTGCTGTTCAACCGTCGCTTCGATTGACGGCAGTGCGGTGCGGCGGGCTTGGCGTCCGGTAGGCAGGCAAACGTGAAGAGGAGAGGTAAGGATGAAAACGTCGCTCGATTTCGATCATCGCGCACCGGGCATGCGCCTGGGCCTTCGTTGGGGAGTCGCCATGGGATTGCTCGCGAGTCTGTTGGGACTTTTCGGCTGCGATCAGCAGCAGATCGACAAAGCGCGTGAAAAGGCGCGCGATACGTTCAATGCGGTCAAGCCGGACGACATGCTGCTGCGCGACCTCAAGCCGGGAGTGACGACCGAAGCGCAGGTGCGCGATCAGATGGGCAAGCCGGAGATCGTGTGGGAGAACAACGACGGCTCGCGTCGTCTGGAGTATCCGCGCGCGCCCGGCGGACTCAAGACGTACATGGTCGACATCGGGGCCGACGGCAAGCTGAAAACCGTAACGCAGGCGCTCTCGGCCGAGAATTTCCAGCAAGTGCAGCCGGGCATGTCGCAGGACGACGTGCGGCGTCTGCTCGGCAAACCGACGACGATCACCGAGTATCGTCTGAAGAAGGAAACGGTGTGGAGCTGGCGCTGGCTCGAAGACGGTGTCAATTCGCCGGCGATGTTCAATGCCCACTTCGGCCCGGACGCTCGCGTGACGGTGACGTCGCGCTCGCCCGATCCCGCATCGGAGCGGCCCTGATCGCGAGAGGTGCGTGCCGGCTGCTGGCCGGCTACGATCTGAGCGCCATCTGCGTGCAACCGGGAGGCGGATCCAGCGAGGCCCAGGCAAGGCTCAAGCGAGGCCCCGGTGCAATCCGAGGACGCGGCCGGATGGCTTGCCGATCCCGATCCTATCCCGGTCCGATCCCGGTCCTATCGCTGCGTTGCCTGAGACGTCGGTTCGACCGACGCGCTCGCAGGCGTTGCATGACGGTGCCGGTTCGCCACCATTCGCTCATGCAGCCGCACGATGATCCTGCTTCCGGTCTTCTCAAAGGCGAACGGCAGCACGGCGTGCACGAGACACGCGAGGAAGGCCCCCAGCAACGACAGTGCAAACGACAACGCGGTACCCATGTGCTGGAGATAGTTCTCACCGACGGATGCGGGATGTTGGGTGAATATTTTCATGGCGAGCGTTGTTTCGGGAATGTTTCTGAAGTCTACTGGCGGGCGCTGGGTAAAGGCTTTCAAATATCCCGTTGGATCGGGTAGGATTTGGAAAAATTTTCCTGTTAGGTAGCGGTAATGGACAAAACCGATCTCGCGATTCTTGAAAATCTGCAAACCGATGCCTCGCGCTCGCTCGGCGAGCTGGCTGAGGCGGTGCATCTGTCCCCGACGCCGTGTTGGCGCCGGGTGCAGCGTTTGCGGGAAAACGGCGTCATTACCGGGCAGGTGACGCTGTGCGATCCGCAACAACTGGATCTGCGCGTCACGGCGTTCGTGTTTATCAAAGCCGCAACGCATAGTGAGGACTGGATGGTCCGCTTCGTGGCCGGCGCACGGGAATTGCCCGAAATTGTCGAGATTCACCGTATGGCCGGCGACATCGACTATCTGCTCAAGGTCTATCTGCCCGACATCGCCGCGTACGACCGTTTCTACAAGAAGCTCATTCGCGTGGCCGACCTTCAGGACATCAGCGCGAGTTTTTCGATGGAAACCGTGAAGTTCACCACTGCGTTGCCGGTGGATCATCTGCGTTAGCCGGACGGCGACGTGTGCCGTGGCGTCGGTCGCCGTATTGACGCGGGATCAACGTGCCCCCGACGCGACGTCCGGCGATCACGCCTATTGCATCGATTGGGCATTTTCGGACGACACTCATGGCTCAGAACATCTACGACGATCACGAATTCTTCGCTGGCTACAGCCAGCTCCCGCGGCAGGTCCACGGTCTTGACGGCGCACCGGAATGGCCCGCGATCCGCGCGATGTTGCCGGACCTGCATGGCAAGCGCGTGGTCGATCTCGGGTGCGGCTTCGGATGGGCGTCGCGGTGGATGCGGCGTCAGGGCGCGGCTTCGGTGCTCGGCATCGATCTGTCCCGGAACATGATCGACCGCGCCATGGCCGCCACGTCCGAGGACGCCATCGAATACCGTATCGACGACCTCGACACACTGACCTTGCCCACCGCCGCATTCGATCTGGTCTACAGCGCGCTCACGTTTCACTACGTGCGCGACTTCGGGCGGCTGATCGGGGCGATCTATGGCGGACTCGCGCCGGGCGGGCGTCTCGTTTTCACGCTCGAGCATCCGATCTTCATGGCGGCGGCGCATCCGCACTGGCTCGAAGACGAGGACGGACGCAAGACATGGCCCGTCAACGGTTATTCGGTCGAGGGCGAGCGCCGCACCGATTGGTTCGTCAAAGGCGTGCTCAAGTATCACCTCACGCTCGGCACGACCGTCAATACGCTGATCGAGGCAGGCTTTCACATTCGGGAGCTGAACGAGTTCGCACCGACCGCCGATCAGATTCGTCAGACGCCTGCGCTGGCCGAAGAACTGGAAAGGCCGATGATGCTGATGGTGTCGGCGTCCCGCTGACGCACACGTCCCGCGAAAAGCAAAACACCCCGAGGCCGGAAAGCCGGCACTCGGGGTGTTTCGTCAGACGAACGTGACGCTTACTTCACGCGCATGCCGGGTTTTGCACCGTTGTGCGGTTCGAGGATATAGATGCCCGGTTCCGCCTTCTCGTCGGCGGCCGAGGCGGCCAGCACCATGCCTTCGGATATGCCGAACTTCATCTTGCGCGGGGCCAGATTGGCGACCATGACCGTGAGCTTGCCGACGAGCACTTCCGGTTGCGGATACGCCGACTTGATGCCGGAGAAGACGTTGCGCGTTTGCGCTTCACCCGCGTCGAGCGTGAGTTGCAGCAGCTTGTCCGAGCCGTCGACCGCCTTGCAAGCGACGATCCGGGCAATGCGCAGGTCGATCCTGGCGAAGTCGTCGATGGTGATGACTCCGTCGTCTGCCTTCTCTGCTTTGTCGGATTTATCCGCCTTTGCCGACTTGTCCTTGCCCTTCGCGGCCGCCGCGTCGGCCGTCGGCGCACTGGCTTGCAGCGAGTCGCGGTTGGCCGCGAGCAGCGCTTCGACCTGCTTGCCTTCGACTCGCGTCATCAGGTGCTTGTAAGCGTTGATGGCGGCATCGGCGGTGAGCGGGCGGTCGACGTCCTGCCACGTTTGCGGCGCAATGTTCAGGAACTGCTCCACCGCTTGCGCCGTGGTCGGCAGCACCGGCTTGAGGTACAGCGTCAGCAAACGGAACGCTTCCAGACAGACGGAGCACGCTTCGTGCAATGCCGCAGCCTGCGCCGGGTCCTTCGCAAGATCCCACGGCTTGACGGTGTCGACGTAGCCGTTGATCGCATCGGCCTGTTCCATCACCAGACGCAACGCCTTGCCGAACTCGCGACCCTCGTAATGCGCGGCGATTTGCGGCGCCGCGGCACGCACCTGCGCGAGCAGCGGGGCGTTCATGGCGAGCGCCGACACGCGGCCGTCGAAACGCTTGAGGAGGAAGCCCGCCGCGCGGCTGGCGATGTTGACGTACTTGCCCACCAGATCGCTGTTCACGCGTGCGATGAAGTCATCGAGGTTCAGGTCGAGGTCTTCCATCGTGTTGCCGAGCTTGGCGCCGATGTAGTAACGCAACCACTCCGGATTTAGTCCGGTGTCGATGAAACTTTGCGCCGTAATGAACGTGCCGCGCGACTTCGACATCTTCTGGCCGTCGACGGTCAGGAAGCCGTGGGCGAACACGTTGGTCGGCGTGCGATGGCCCGAGAATTCGAGCATTGCCGGCCAGAACAGCGTGTGGAAGTACATGATGTCCTTCCCGATGAAGTGGTACTGCTCGGTGGTCGAACCGGGCTTCACCCATTCGTCGAAGTTCAGGCCGCGCTTGGCGCACAGATGCTTGAAGCTGGCGTAGTAGCCCACCGGTGCGTCGAGCCACACGTAGAAGTACTTGCCTGGCGCTCCCGGGATTTCGAAGCCGAAGTAGGGCGCATCGCGCGAGATGTCCCAGTCGGCCAGCGTCGATTCGCCGTCTTCGCCGAGCCATTCCTTCATCTTGTTGGCGGCCTCGGGCTGGGCGAGACCGGCGACCCACTTGCGCAGGAACTGCTCGCAACGCTTGTCCGAGAGCTTGAAGAAGTAGTGCGTGGACGTCTTGCGCACCGGCGTGGCGCCCGAGACGACCGAGTACGGATTGAGCAGGTCGGTCGGCGCGTAGGTCGAGCCGCAGACTTCGCACGAATCGCCGTACTGATCCTTGGCGCCGCACTTCGGACACTCACCCTTGATGAAGCGGTCCGGCAGGAACATTTCCTTGACCGGGTCGTATGCCTGTTCGATATCGCGCGCCTCGATCAGCCCCTGCGCCTTGAGGGCCAGATAGACGTTCTCCGACAGTTCGCGGTTCTCTTCCGAATCCGTCGAATAGTAGTTGTCGAACGAGATGTTGAAGCTGTCGAAGTCGCGCTTGTGTTCCTTCCAGACGCGGTCGATCAGTTGTTTCGGCGTGAGCCCTTCCTTCTCGGCACGCAGCATGATCGGCGTGCCGTGCGTGTCGTCAGCCCCGACGTAGTAGACCTCATGGCCCTGCATTCGCATGAACCGTACCCAGATGTCGGTCTGGATGTATTCCACCAGGTGACCGATGTGAATCTGGCCATTGGCGTACGGCAGTGCGGATGTAACGAGAATGCGGCGGGACATGGGGATTGACTGTGGTGGGTTGAGGATGCAGGAAAGGACGATTCTAGCAGGCGGGGCGCGTTGACGCCCAATCGGGCGTGCCGGACGGCGAATTCGCCCCGGTCCGGCGCGTGATCGGAACGCGCGGCCAAAAAAAAGCCGGAACCAGGTTCCGGCATAACTAGGCACACGTAACGTCAATAACAAAGAGGAGATGAAAGCACCCACGGTAGGCACTTCCGAAGGGTCTGAGCGACAGGGCGGTGGATTAGTTCAACCGATGCGCCGACTTTCGATGCTGCGTCGCAGCATGCGTGCGGCGAGGGCGCCGTCGAACGCCCACCCGGCGGGGCGGGCAGGCGTTTGAACGGGGGATTCAGGAACGTTTTACGAGGTTAACCGCGCGGCGCTTGTTGCTGCTGCTGTTGCGGTGCTTGCAGCAGAATTTCGACGCGACGGTTCTGGGCGCGGCCTTCCGCAGTGGCGTCCGA
This sequence comes from Pandoraea anhela, assembly GCF_902459655.1. Lineage (GTDB taxonomy): Bacteria > Pseudomonadota > Gammaproteobacteria > Burkholderiales > Burkholderiaceae > Pandoraea > Pandoraea anhela. The sequence continues at coordinate 66,888 of NZ_CABPSB010000022.1, read as the reverse complement.
GGCGACCGGCTGGCTCGAACCGACGCCTACGCTTTGCAGGCGGTTCGCGGCCACGCCACGGCTGGTCAGGAACTGGGTCACGCTTTTGGCCCGGTTTTGCGACAGCGGAATGTTGATCCGGTCGCCGCCCGTGCTGTCCGTGTGACCGATCACACGTGCCGTGATGCCGGGGTTCTGATTCATCGAGTTGGCCAGATCGGTGAGCACGGCGGCGAAGTTCGGCTTGATGGCGTACTGGTTGGTGTCGAACGTCACGTCGCTCGGCACGTTGACCTGAAGCTGTCCGTCCGGACGCTCGGAGATCTGTGTGCCCGTGCCGGCCGTATGGCCGCCCAGCGCGTTCTTGATCGATTGCCAGTTGTAGCCGGTGGCGCCGCCGGCGGCCGCGCCGACTGCCGCGCCGATCAGGGTGCCCGTGGTATTGCCACCGATGAGGTTGCCCAGACCCGCCCCGACCGCAGCACCGACACCGGTGCCGACCGCTGTGTTCGTGCCCTGCGGCGTCTGGCACCCGGCGAGCATGGCGGCCGCGACCAGTACGAGCGCGGAAGCGCGCAGAGTGTTTTTGTTCATTTGAGGCTCCTTATCGATTAGCTAGCTGTGATGAAACACGCGTAAGCACTTCGTCGAAGCACGCGCGCGCCGCAGGGCTTTTGAACCTGAAGGCGCGACGTCTTTTACAATAGCGCTGAGCTTCAACCGCAGGCAAGGACAAATTGCCGCGACGGCTGGTTCCCCATAACACGCGCGCCTCGAATGCTAGTCGAGAGCGTGCGCCACGGTTGTTACAAGTTGTTAGCGCTTCGCCGGGCCCGTCCGGCGTGCCTCGACAGAGCGAGAGACCCACATGGAAGTCGCCCAAATCAATGAAGTGCTGCGTGGCATCGTCGACCCGGACACGGGCCTCGACCTGATCGCCGGCAAGTATGTGAAGCAGGTCGCGGCCGAGCACGGCCACGTCGGTATCCAGATCGAGTTCGGTTATCCCGCCAAAAGCCAGTTCGAAGCGATGCGCACCCGAATTACCGACGCTGTCGGCAAGTTGCCCGGGGTCGAGCGCGTGGCCGTCGAAATCGGCCAGAAGATCGTATCGCACGCCGTTCAACGCGGGGTAAAGCTCCTTCCCAATGTCAAGAACATCGTCGCCGTGGCCTCGGGCAAAGGCGGCGTGGGCAAGAGCACCACGGCGGTGAATCTGGCGCTCGCGCTTGCCGCCGAAGGCGCGAGCGTCGGGATTCTCGACGCCGACATCTACGGCCCGTCGCTGCCCACGCTGCTCGGCATTCACGGCAAGCCGGCGTCGAAAGACGGCAAGACCCTCGAACCGATGATCGGTCACGGTCTGCAGGCGAGTTCCATTGGCTTCCTGATCGAGCCGGACAATCCCATGGTGTGGCGCGGGCCGATGGTCACGCAGGCGCTCGAACAATTGCTCAACCAGACGAACTGGCACGACCTCGACTATCTGATCGTCGATATGCCGCCGGGCACGGGTGACATCCAGCTCACGCTCGCACAGAAGGTGCCGGTCACGGGCGCGGTCATCGTCACGACCCCGCAGGATCTGGCGCTGCTCGATGCGCGCAAGGGTCTGAAGATGTTCGAGAAGGTCGGCGTGCCGATTCTCGGCCTCATCGAGAACATGAGCCTGCACATTTGCTCGAACTGCGGTCATGAGGAGCCGATCTTCGGTGTGGGCGGCGGCGAGCGCATGAGCCACGATTTCGACGTCGATCTGCTGGGCAAGCTGCCGCTGGAGATGAGCATCCGGGTGCATGCCGACGCAGGCATGCCGAGCGTGGTGGGCGATCCGGACGGTCGCGTGGCCGAACTCTACAAGAGCATCGCCCGCAAGGTCGCCGTGAAGATCGCGGCCAAGCAGAAGGACATGACCAGCAAGTTCCCGTCGATCGTGGTGCAGAACACCTGAGAACGGGGCGCGAAGGGGCCGGGCAGGCCCGCGCGGGGCGGTGCGAGTGAAAACGTCACCGCACCGCAACAATCGCGTAAAATACGCCCACTTTTTACGTACCACCCCAATTCAGGCCCCGACATGAGCATCAAGTCCGACAAATGGATCCGGCGTATGGCCGAAGCGCACGGCATGATCGAGCCCTTCGAGCCGTCGCAGATCCGGTATTCCCAGGACGGGCAAAAGATCGTCAGCTATGGCACGTCGAGCTACGGCTACGACATTCGCTGTGCGCCTGAATTCAAGGTCTTCACGAACATCAACTCGACCATCGTCGACCCCAAGAACTTCGACGAGAAGTCCTTTGTTGATGTGCAGAGCGATGTCTGCATCATTCCGCCGAACTCGTTCGCGCTTGCGCGCACCGTGGAGTACTTCCGCATTCCGCGCAGCGTGCTCACCGTGTGTCTCGGCAAGTCCACGTATGCCCGCTGCGGCATTATCGTGAACGTGACGCCGTTCGAACCCGAATGGGAGGGCTACGTGACCCTGGAGTTCTCGAACACGACGCCGTTGCCGGCCAAGATTTACGCCAACGAGGGCGTGGCGCAGGTGCTGTTCTTCGAATCCGACGAAGTCTGCGAGACGTCGTACAAGGATCGTGGCGGCAAATATCAGGGACAGCGTGGTGTCACGCTGCCGAAAACCTAGCCTCGTAAGCTAGACACTCGCCGCCGGTGAGCATCCTCAATATCGCAATGCCCCAGAGCCACGGCCATGTCGGACCGTGGCTCGTTCTTTTGTCGAAGGAACGCCAATGAAATTCCGTTTTCCGATCGTCATCATCGACGAGGACTTCCGCTCCGAGAACATTTCCGGATCCGGGATTCGCTCCTTGGCGGAGGCCATCGAGGCCGAGGGCATGGAAGTCAACGGTCTCACCAGCTACGGTGATCTGACCTCGTTCGCGCAGCAGGCCAGCCGCGCGTCGAGCTTCATCCTGTCCATCGACGACGACGAGTTCGGCACGTTCTCGAGCGAAGCGGGCGGCGAGGGCGAGGGTGAACTGGCGCTGGCCATCATCAACCTGCGTGCCTTCGTGCAGGAAGTGCGCCGCCGCAATCCGGATATTCCGATTTTCCTGTACGGGGAGACGCGCACCTCACGCCACATCCCGAACGACATCCTGCGCGAGTTGCACGGCTTCATCCACATGTTCGAAGACACGCCGGAGTTCGTGGCGCGTCACATCATTCGTGAAGCGAAGTCGTACCTCGATTCGCTGCCGCCGCCGTTCTTCCGCTCGCTCACGCACTACGCGGCCGACGGTTCCTACTCGTGGCACTGCCCGGGCCACTCGGGCGGCGTGGCGTTCCTCAAGAGCCCGGTGGGTCAGATGTTCCACCAGTTCTTCGGCGAGAACATGCTGCGCGCAGACGTGTGCAACGCCGTGGAGGAACTCGGCCAGTTGCTCGATCACAACGGCCCGGTGGGCGCGTCGGAGCGCAATGCGGCGCGCATCTTCAACGCCGATCACCTCTTCTTCGTGACGAACGGTACGTCGACGTCGAACAAGATCGTGTGGCATGCGACCGTGGCGCCGGGCGATATCGTGGTCGTCGACCGTAACTGTCACAAGTCGATTCTGCACGCGATCACCATGACGGGGGCGGTGCCGGTGTTCCTGACACCGACGCGCAACCACCTCGGCATCATCGGCCCGATTCCGAAGTCGGAATTCGAGCCGGAAGTGATTCGCGCCAAGATCGAAGCGAACCCGTTCGCCCGTGAGGTGCTGGAGCGCGACCCGAACGCCAAGCCGCGTATCCTGACGATTACGCAGAGCACGTATGACGGCGTGATCTACAACGTCGAAATGATCAAGGACGTGCTCGGCAACAACATCGACACGCTGCACTTCGACGAAGCCTGGCTGCCGCACGCGGCGTTCCACGAGTTCTATCGCGACATGCACGCGATCGGCGAAGGCCGTCCGCGCTCGTCGGAAGCGACGATTTACGCTACGCACTCCACGCACAAGCTGCTCGCCGGGATTTCGCAGGCGTCGCAGATCGTGGTGCAGGACTCGGATGCGCGTACGTTCGATACGTACCGTTTCAACGAGGCGTATCTGATGCACACGTCGACCTCGCCGCAGTACGCGATCATCGCGTCGTGCGACGTAGCGGCTGCGATGATGGAGCCGCCGGGCGGCACTGCGCTGGTCGAGGAGTCGATCGTCGAAGCGCTCGACTTCCGCCGCGCGATGCGCAAGGTGGATCAGGAGTACGGCGATTCCTGGTGGTTCTCGGTCTGGGGCCCGGAGAATCTGGGCGACGAGGGCACGATTCAGCGGGAAGACTGGGTGCTGCGCGCGAACGATCGCTGGCACGGCTTCGGCGATCTGGCCGACGGCTTCAACATGCTGGATCCGATCAAGGCGACGATCATCACGCCGGGGCTGGACGTGGACGGCGAGTTCGGCGAAAGCGGCATTCCGGCCGCTATCGTCACCAAGTATCTGGCCGAGCACGGCATCATCGTCGAGAAGACCGGCCTGTACTCGTTCTTCATCATGTTCACCATCGGCATCACCAAGGGCCGCTGGAACTCGATGCTCACGGAGTTGCAGCAGTTCAAGGACGATTACGATCACAACCGTCCGTTGTGGCGTGTGCTGCCGGAGTTCGTGGCGCAGTTCCCGCGCTATGAGCGCATCGGCCTGCGCGATCTGTGCGATCAGATCCACAGTGTCTACAAGGCGAACGACGTGGCGCGCGTGACGACCGAAATGTATCTCTCGGACATGCAGCCGGCCATGAAGCCGACGGACGCCTTCTCGAAGCTGGCGCACCGTCAGATCGACCGGGTGCCCATCGACGAGCTGGAGGGCCGCGTGACGAGCGTGCTGCTCACGCCGTACCCGCCGGGCATTCCGCTGTTGATCCCGGGCGAGCGCTTCAACGCGGCGATCATCGAGTACCTGCGCTTCGCGCGCGACTTCAACGAGCGCTTCCCGGGCTTCCACACCGATATTCACGGTCTGGTGGTCGAGGAGGTGGACGGTCGTCCCGAGTATTTCGTGGATTGCGTGCGCCAGTAAGCGCAGACAGGGGAGGTCGCGCCCCTGTGTCACGGCCTGACAGGACGGCCCCGTGTGAGAACACGGGGCCGTTTGTGTTTTCCTGCGGCACCAGGCTGCACCAGGCGGTATTCGGTCACATCAGACGTGAAGATTGGGCGCGACGGTCTCGCCGGATTTGCGTGAGCGCATACTCGGATTTCGGGGCAACGAATATCAACGGATGCTCATACGCTATTTGCGTTGAAGCATGACATCTGCGAAACCGTTGCAACTGTCGATGAAATGACGTCAGATTTTCGCAAATCGATGTGAGGTGACGTAAAACAAAAGTTTTGTGTGGAGACTCGACTTCATATGTTTTAAGAATTTTCCTATTAGCCGGCGACATGTCGATTGCTACACTCGTCGCACTTTTTGTTGCGGGGACAGGCATGGAAATCACCAGGGAATTGGCGTTCGGCACGTACGGCACACTCGTTTGCGCCACGCTGGTGCTATTGCTCGGGCGCAAGCTGGTCGAGTGGTTTGGGCCATTGCGCACGTACAGCATTCCGGAGCCGGTGGCGGCGGGGCTACTCGTTGCGCTTGGCACGCTGTCGTTGCGTGAGGTGGGCGACGTCGAACTGAAGTTCGATACGACGCTGCAAGGTCCGCTGATGCTGGCGTTTTTCGCGACCATCGGTCTGTCGGCGAATCTGGCCAGTCTGCGTGCCGGCGGTAAGCGGCTGGTGCTGTTTCTTGGCGTTGTGGCGGCGATGCTCGTGATGCAGAACGCGATCGGGGTCGGGTTGGCCATGTCGATGGGCTTGCCGCCGGGCGTGGGGTTGCTGGGCGGGTCGATCACGCTGGCGGGCGGGCATGGGACGGGCGCTGCATGGGGCGAGACGCTCACCTCGCGCTACGGCGTGCAGTCGGCGCTTGAAATCGCAATGGCCTGTGCGACCTTCGGGCTGGTGCTCGGCGGGCTGCTGGGCGGTCCGGTGGCGCGCTATTTGGTGGGGCGTCTGGGGCGCACGGGGGCGAGCGTGCCCGGCGCCGATGCCGCGAAGGACGCTGCGCCCGAAGGCTTCGAGCAACCGCACACGGTGCGTCTGATTACGGCGCAGGCGTTGATCGAGACCGTGGCGATGATCGCCATCTGCTTGCTGGGCGGCGAAATGCTTGCGCGCTGGTTGTCGGAGACGCCGCTCGAATTGCCGACCTTCGTGTGCGTGCTCTTCACCGGCGTTGTCGTGCGCAACGTGTTGTCGATGGTGGGCTACGAAGTCTTCGAGCGCTCGCTATCGGTGCTGGGCAACGTGAGTTTGTCGCTGTTTCTCGCGATGGCGCTGATGTCCTTGCGACTGTGGGACCTTTCGACGCTGGCGTTGCCGATGATTGTGATTCTCGTGGTGCAGGCAGTGGCGATGGCGGCATTCGCGATCTTCGTGACGTTCCGCGCCATGGGACGCAACTACGATGCGGCGGTGCTCGCTGCCGGGCACTGCGGCTTCGGTCTGGGGGCGACGCCCACGGCCATCGCCAACATGCAGGCGGTGACGGAGCGCTTCGGTCCGTCGCACATCGCCTTCCTGATCGTGCCCATGGTCGGGGCGTTTTTCATCGATATTCTTAACGCGCTGGTGATCAAGGGGTTCTTGTCGTTGCCGATATTCTGAACATGCCGACGTAAAAAATGCCACCCGAAGGGTGGCATTTTTTTTGCGTCGGCGACGCGAGAACGGCTGGTGCGTCGCTTACTTCGCCAGCTTCGCGCGTGCTGCGGCGATGGCGCGCTGAACTTGCGCCGGGGCCGTGCCGCCGATGTGGTTGCGGCTGGCGACCGAGCCTTCGAGCGTGAGAGATGCGAAGACGTCTTCACCGACGAGCGGCGAGAACTTCTGCAACTCGGCAAGCGACAGATCCGCCAGATCGATATCGCGATCCGAGCAGATCTTCACGGCGTGCGCGACGATTTCATGCGCGTCGCGGAACGGCAGACCCTGCTTCACGAGGTAGTCGGCCAGATCGGTCGCCGTCGAGAAGCCTTGCAGCGCCGCGTTGCGCATATTGGCTTCGCGCACCTTGATGCCCGGCACCATGTCGGCAAAGATCCGCAGCGTGTCGATGACGGTGTCGACCGTATCGAACAGCGGTTCCTTGTCTTCCTGATTGTCCTTGTTGTAGGCGAGCGGCTGGCCCTTCATCAGCGTGAGCAGCGCGATCAGATGGCCGTTCACACGACCGGTCTTGCCGCGTGCGAGTTCGGGCACATCCGGGTTCTTCTTCTGCGGCATGATCGAGCTGCCGGTGCAGAAACGGTCGGCCAGATCGATGAAGCCCACGCGCGGGCTCATCCACAGCACCAGTTCTTCCGAGAAGCGCGAGACGTGGGTCATCACGAGCGCGGCGGCGGCCGTGAATTCGATGGCGAAGTCGCGATCCGACACGGCGTCGAGCGAGTTCGTGCAGACCTCTTCGAAGCCGAGCGTCGCGGCAACGCGCTCGCGATCGATCGGGTAACTCGTGCCGGCCAGCGCAGCCGCGCCCAGCGGCAGACGGTTCACGCGACGGCGCACGTCCAGCATGCGCTCGGCATCGCGGCTGAACATCTCGAAGTAAGCCATGAGATGGTGACCGAACGTCACCGGCTGGGCCACTTGCAGATGCGTGAAGCCCGGCAGGATCGTGGCGCTGTGTTGTTCCGCCAGATCCAGCAGCGCAAGGCGCAGGTCGCCGAGGTGTTTGCCGATGGTGTCGATTTCGCTGCGCAGCCACAGACGGATGTCGGTTGCGACCTGATCGTTACGCGAGCGGCCGGTGTGCAGACGCTTGCCGGCGTCGCCGATCAGGGCCGTCAGGCGGGCTTCGATGTTGAGGTGAACGTCTTCGAGATCCAGTTGCCACTCGAACTGACCGCCTTCGATCTCCGCGCGAACTTGTGCCATGCCTCGCTGGATGTCGGCCAGATCCTGCGCGGTGATGATGCCTTGCGCAGCGAGCATGTCGGCGTGAGCGAGCGAACCTTCGATGTCGAACAGCGCGAGTCGCTTGTCGAAGAACACCGACGCGGTATAGCGCTTGACGAGATCGGAAACGGGTTCGGAAAAGCGGGCCGACCAGGCTTCGCCTTTCTTGTGGAGTTGGGAGGTCATTGTCGTAGCGTGGCTAATCGTGGGCCCGTTCAGGCCCGTGGGCGCAAACCGTGGCAAAGCACGGCAAACCGCGATTATACAACCCCGGCGGTCACGCTACGACAAGCGCCGGCGCGCATGCTGCCGCCAGGGCCAGTCCGGCGGGCGTGGCTGCCGTCAGTTCACCAGCGACAGCGTCCAGACACGCGGCGGCGCGGACAGACACAGTCCGGACGTCGCTTCGTCGAACGCCGCCCGTTGCAGCGCTTCGAGCTTCGCCGTCCGTGCAATGCGCTCGCGCGCCTGATGGATGCGCGCCAGCCGCGACGGGTCGTCGGGCAGCGCACAAAGGCGTCCGAGGTCGTGCATCAGGGACGTGCCGAGCTTATCGAGCGCCGGACGCAACCGTGTGCTCAGGTCGACGGGTTCCCCCGGGGCGGCGCCGTCGCGCGCCCAGCGCGCCAGCAACGCCGTTTGCACGAGTTTGCCCGCTTCGATTTGCAGACGGAAGAAGGTGCGCGCCTGTGCGGGCGTCAGGCCGAACTGGGGGGCGCGTTCGCCCACGTTGTCGAGCAAGGCCTGTTCGCGGGGCGTATCCTGCACCGGTTTGCCCGACGCGTACTTGTTGCGGGCCACGGCCTCGCTAATCGACAGTCGCGCCAGAATGCCGTTCATCAACGGATCGAGTACGGGATCGACGATGGGACGTGGCCCGGACGCGTGCGCCGGCGACGCGGCCAGCGCCTGCGAGACGAGCCGCACGGCGAACCCGCGTATCCCGTGCGGTGCAGCCGCCAGTGCTCGAGCGGTGGACGCAGACGTCTCGGCGTCCGCACCCGGCGCCGCCGTTTCCGTCGGCGTGGCGGCGTGAGCGCCCGCACTGAACGCTCCGACGGCGAACGACGCACATGTCACGAGCAAGGCGGCCCATCGTTTGAAGGGCTGGCGGGCGAACGGCCCGTTCGATCGGACGCGATGCGAAGGATGAGAGTGATCGGAATGCATGATGGATTGGCCCCCCGGCAGCCATCGGGTCGAATGCGTCGAAATATACCGCCCTATGCGTCGACTGTCGTTGGGGAGATTCCCAAGAGCGGATGGACTCGCCCTCGGGAGGTCTCATCGAATAGGGGAGAGCGGCCCCTGCCCGGCGGTGGGGGCCGGGGCGCTACGCCGCGCCTGCCCCGGTTGATATCGATCGCTTTTCGACGTCAGCCGGTATTGCGCAGTCCGGCCGCAATCCCGTTGATGGACAGATGGATGCCGCGCCGCGCCCGCTCGTCCGATTCCCCCGCGCGATGCCGGCGCAGCAACTCGACCTGCAAGTGATTGAGCGGATCGAGATACGGAAAGCGGTTCTTGATCGAGCGCGCGAGCATCGGATTGTCCGCCAGACGCTCTTCGTGCCCGGTGATCAGCGCCAGCGCCTGCGACGTGCTTTGCCACTCGGCGACGATACGGTGGAACACACGCTTGCGCAGTTTTTCGTCCGGCACGAGTTCGGCGTAACGCGAGGCCACGGCAAGATCCGTCTTGGCGAGCACCATGTCCATGTTCGAGAGCAGGTTCGCAAAGAACGGCCAGCGCTTGACCATCTGACGCAGCGTGTCCAGGCGCTTGTCGCGCCCCGCCTTGTCGCTGTCGAGATAGGCGCTTACCGCGCTGCCGAAGCCGTACCAGCCGGTGAGCAGCAGGCGGCACTGCCCCCACGAGAAGCCCCACGGAATGGCGCGCAGGTCTTCGATGCGGCGATGCTTCGGATCGGAGAACTTGCGCGACGCGGGACGCGAACCGATGTTCAGTTCGGCGATCTCCGCGATTGGCGTGGCCGAGAAGAAGTAGTCGGTAAAGCCGGGCGTCTCGTACACGAGATCGCGATAGGCGTCGAACGCGGTGTCGGAGAGCGTCTGCATGACGGCCTCGAACGCCGCCAGACGTGGCGGCTGATTGCGGCTCGGCAGCAGGGTGGCTTCGAGCGTGGCGGCGACGATGGTCTCCAGATTGCGGCGTCCGATCTCCGGGTTGGCGAACTTGCTGGCAATGATCTCGCCTTGCTCCGTCAGGCGGATCTGCCCGTTCACGGTGCCCGGCGGCTGCGACAGAATGGCCTGATAGGTCGGGCCGCCGCCGCGACCGACCGTGCCGCCCCGGCCGTGGAACAGGCGCAGGCGGATCCCTTTCTCCTCGAACAGACGCACCAGCGCCAGTTCGGCCTTGTAGAGTTCCCAGTTGGAGGTGAGGAAGCCGCCGTCCTTGTTGCTGTCCGAATAGCCGAGCATGACTTCCTGCTCACCGCCTTGCTGCGTCACGACACCCGACATACCCGGGATGTCGAAGAACTCGCGCATGATGACCGGCGCGTTGCGCAAGTCGGCAATCGTCTCGAACAGCGGGATGACCATCGCGCCGACCCTGGGCTCGAGCGCTTTCGTCCCTTCGCCGCCGAGTGCGCCCTGAAAGAGTCCCGTCTCCTTTTGCAGCAGCATCACCTCCACCAGATCGCTCACGGTTTCCGTGTGGGAGATGATGTAGTTGCGTACGGCTCGCGCGCCGAAGCGGGCGCGGATGTCGCGTGCGGCGGCAAACACGGCCAACTCGTCGCGTGTGCGTTGCGAGTATTCGAGATACGGCGAGAAGAGCGGACGCGCTTCGCGTAGTTCGCGCAGCAACAGCGCGAGCTTCTGGTCCTCGTCGAGCTTTGCGTAATTCGTTTCCACGCCGGCTTTTGCGAACAACTCCGCGATGACCGCTTCGTGGATGTCCGAGCTTTGACGCAGGTCGATGCTCGCGAGATGGAAGCCGAACACCTCGGCGGCGCGCACGAGCGGTCCGAGGCGTTGCGAGACGAGTGCGCTGCCGTGATGCGCCATGAGCGACGCGACGACCGTGTTCAGATCGGAGATGAACTCGCTGGCGTCGAGATAAGGGCTGGCGTTGCCGACAGCACCGCGATGCGGCACGTGACCGACCCACTCGCGCGCGGTCGCGGCCAGTCGCGCGTACACGCCGATCAGCGCGCGTCGGTAGGGTTCGTCGGTGCGATGCGGGGAGTCGTCCGGCGAGCGGCGGGCGAGCGTGAGCAGCGCGTCGCTGGCGCCGGCGAGCAGTTGCGAGACGGACAGCTCCGCGCCCAGCAAGTGCACCTCTTCGAGGTAGTGAGCGAAGATTTCCGTGGCCTGCCGGGTGATTGCCAGTTGCAGCGTCTGCGCAGTGACGTTCGGGTTGCCGTCGCGATCGCCGCCGATCCAACTGCCCATTTGCAGGAAGCGTCCGAGGCCTTCGGAGCGTACGCTGGGCACGGCGTCGTGCAACTCGGCGGCCACATCGTCGTACAGCGCAGGAATCTCGGACAGGAACGTACTGCGGTAGTACGACAGCGCGTTTTCGATTTCGTCGGCCACCGTCAGGCGCGAGCTGCGCAGCATGCGCGTCTGCCAGAGGGTCGTGACGTAGGCGCGCATCGATTCCGTGTTGCGCGACGACTCGCGCTCCGTCAGCGCGTCGTCACGATGTTCCAGCAGTCGGGCGATTTCGCGTTCGGCGTCGAGAATGCTCTTGCGCTGGACTTCGGTCGGGTGGGCGGTGAGCACCGGCACGATGAGCGCGCTGGCGAAGAAGGCTTGCAATGTGGCGGGATCGTCGCGCCCGGCGTCCTTCAGGCTTTGCAGCGCGGCGCTCAGGCTGCCCGGCTGGGGGCGGCTGCCGGCCAGTGCATGCACGCGACGACGGCGGTTGTGATGGCGATCTTCGGCAATGTTGGCCAGATGCGAGAAGTAACTGAACGCCCGCACAACCTGAATGGCTTGCTCGTTGGTCAGCCCGTTGAGCAGGGAGTCGAGCGCTTTGGCGGCGCTGCGGTCGCCTTCGCGGTGAAAGCGCACGGCGTTCTGGCGAATGGTCTCGACCAGATCGAAGGCGGCGCTGCCCTGTTGCTCGCGCAGCACGTCGCCGAGCAGGCGGCCGAGGAAGCGGATGTCCTCACGCAGCGGGGCGTCCTTGTCCTCGCGCGAGCGGCGGGCTTTGGGCGTTGCTGCGGAGGGCAGGACCTTGCCCGTCCCGTTGGCGGCCGGGCCCGAGCGGGGCGACCGCGATGGGCGCGGCGGCGTGGCTGAGGCGGCTGGGGTGGATGAAACCGCGGCTGCTGCCTTCGCGGGGGACGTCTTGCCGACCGACTTGGCCAGGCCCTCTTTCGGGGCTTTTGCCTTTGCGCTGCTCTTCATGTCGCTCCTCTCGAGACCAGCCGTTCGGGCCGGTCAAGCGTGTTACCATTTTTTCTTTTGGTCTTCACGCGGTTGCTGAATGAACTTCGCTTCTCCTGAAACCCTGGTGATCGCTTCACGCGAGAGCCGCCTCGCCATGTGGCAAGCCGAACACGTTCGTGACGCGCTGCACAAATTATATCCGCAGTGTCACGTCAGTATTCTCGGAATGACCACTCGCGGTGACCAAATTCTCGACCGTTCGCTCGCGAAGGTCGGCGGCAAGGGGCTGTTCGTCAAGGAACTCGAACTGGCGCTGGCCGACGGCCGCGCCGATCTCGCCGTGCACTCGCTCAAAGACGTACCGATGCAGTTGCCGGACGGTTTTGCGCTGGCTGCCGTGCTCGAACGCGAAGACCCGTGCGACGCTTTCGTGAGCAACGACTACGACAGCCTGGACGCCTTGCCGGCCGGGGCGGTCGTCGGCACGTCGAGCCTGCGACGCGAAGTGAGTCTGCGCACACGTTATCCGCATCTCAAGGTCGCGCCGTTGCGCGGCAATCTCGACACGCGTCTGGCCAAGCTCGACCGGGGCGACTTCGCGGCCATCATTCTGGCCGCAGCCGGCCTGAAGCGCCTTGGGCTGGCGGCGCGTATCCGGGCGATCATTCCGACGGATGCGAGCCTGCCGGCAGCCGGTCAGGGGGCGCTCGGCATCGAAGTGCGCGCCGGACGTCCCGAAATCTTGCAATGGCTCGCACCGTTGCACGATGCCAACACTACGCTGGCGGTGAGCGCCGAGCGTGCGGTATCGAGAGCGCTCGGCGGCTCGTGTCAGGTGCCTCTTGGCGCGTATGCCGAACGGTCGTCGCACGGCGATCTGGCGCTGCGTGCCTTTATCGCCTCGACGGACGGTGCGACGGTGCTTCGTGCGCAAGGCGCCGCCAAGGTGGCGGTGGGCGACGTGGCCGGCGCCGAGGCGCTGGGCCGGCGCGTGGCGCAGGAACTGATCGACGCGGGCGGGCTGGCGTTGGTGCCACCGTCCGAGCCGAAGGACGCTGCCGTTTGACGCCGCGCACGCCGACGCCGCCGACACCGACGGGCGTGACGGTCACAACGACCGGAGCGACCGGAGTGACCGGAGCGGCCACCCCCATGGCCGACGGCGCTGGCGGTGGCCGGCGTGAGGACGGCATGCCCAAACGCGTCGTGGCCGCTGCCGTTGCGCCGTGCGCGATCCTGACGCGTCCCGACGGACAGGCCGAAGCGCTTGCCCGGTCGCTGAACGCCCAAGGTATCGATACGCTCGAATTCCCTCTGTTGCATATCGCTGCGCAGGCCGACCCGGTGGCGCTGACGGCGCTCGACGACGCCTTGCGCTCGCTGACGTCGTACGCGCTGGCCGTGTTCATCTCGCCCAATGCCGTGACCCATGCGCTCGCCCGGCTTTTGCACCTGTCGCGTCAGCCACGCTCGCAATCCTCTGAAGAGGGGAGCGATGGAAGCGATGGAAGCGATGGAAGCGATGGCGGCGGGCTGAGCGGCGCAGGGGCGCTGTGGCCCGCCGCTTTGCCCGTCGCCGTGGTCGGGCCGGGCAGTGCACAGGCGCTGGCCGACGCAGGCATCGCGCCGCCCGACCATCGCGTCATCGTGCCGCCCGGCGGCCCCGAGGCGCGTTTCGACTCCGAGGCGCTGCTCGCGCAACTCGATCTGCCAGCGCTCGCCGGGCAGCGCGTGCTGCTGGTGCGCGGCGACGGTGGCCGCGAGTTGCTGGCCGACACACTACGGACCAGCGGGGCGCAGCTCGATGTCGTGAGCGCGTACACGCGTCGCGCGCCTGAGCCGGACACGGCGGCATGGGCCGCGCTCGAAGCCCGGCTGGTCTCGCCGGCGCGTTGCGCCTGGGTGCTGACCAGCTCCGAGGCTGTCCGGCATCTCGCCACGTTGCTCGCGGCGCGTTACGGTACGCGCGATGGCGTTCACACGCCGGGCACCCCGCAAGTGCTCGCGCAGATCCTTGCCGCAACGTGCTTTACTTCGCATACCCGCATCGCGGATGCCGCGCGATCGGCGGGGTTTGATAGGATTACGCAGTGCGCGCCCGGTGACGAGAACTTGCTGGCGGCACTCAAAACATGGGCGGATCCCATTCAAGTCAAGCATGACGACAGATAATCGCGTTCCAGAGTCTTCCCAGAACCCGTCGGCGTCGACCGGCCCGACGGCGCATTCAACCGCAACCGGCGCCGCCTACGGCACCGCAGGCGTCCCACCCGCATGGCAACCGCCCGAGCCACCGCAGAAGCGTCGCGGCTCGGGGGCGGCGCTGCCCTGGCTGCTCTTCGTGCTCGTGACGGCGGGCGCCGGCATCGGCGGCTGGTCGCTCAACCAGAAGCTCGACCGCGTGCAGCAGGAAATGGCGCGCCGTCAGCAAGCGGGCGACTCGCAGGTCATGCAGGCGCAGGTGCGCACCGCGCAGGCGCTCGACAATCAACGCGATCTTCAGAACCGGCTCACGGCGCTGGAAGGCCGTGTGTCCGACTCGCGCAGTCAGCAGGCCGCGCTCGAACAGCTCTATCAGGAGCTCGCGCACAACCGCGACGAGTGGGTGCTCGCCGAAACTGAACAGATCGTCACGAGCGCGAATCAACAATTGCAGTTGACGGGCAACGTACGTGGCGCGCTGATTGCGCTCGAAGGCGCCGACGCGCGGCTGGCCCGCACCGGCGCGCCGCAACTCGCCGGTGTGCGCGACGCACTGAAGAAGGACATCGACCGCCTCAAGGCCGTGCCGGCCGCCGACCTGCCGCAACTCACGGGCAAGCTCGATCAGGCCATCGCCATGATCGACACGCTGCCGCTTCAGGCCGAGGAGCAGCGCGTTGCTCCGAAGACGGACGCCAGCGGCCCGAGCGGCGCCGGCGAGGCGGGCTGGGCTGCCACGTGGCACCGGCTGTCCGGTGAGATGCTCGGCAGTCTCAAACAACTGGTGCAGGTCAGACGTCTCGACGATCCGGACGTGATGCTCGTTGCGCCCGAGCAGGGTGCATTCCTGCGGGCGAACCTGAAGCTGCGGTTGCTCAACGCGCGTCTGGCGCTGCTCGCCCGCAACGCGTCCGCCGTGCATAGCGACGTGCTGGTCGCTCAGGCCGCGCTCGACAAGTACTTCGATGCCAAGTCGCGCCGTATCGCCGCGGTCAAAACGTTGCTCGATCAGGTCGATTCGGGCTCGCGCACCATCGAACTGCCGACCCTTGACGCCAGCCTGACCGCCATCGGTCAGGTCAAGGACGTCAAGGAAAAGCCGTAAGGAGCCGGGCATGCGAGGATTGATCTGGTTGACGCTCCTGTTTGCGGTGGCGGCCGGCTTCGCCGTGCTGGCCACGTTCAATCACGGGCAGGTGGTGATGCTGGTGCCGCCATACCGCGTGGACGTATCGCTGAACCTGTTCGTGCTGGCGCTGCTGGCGTTGTTCGTTGCGCTGTACGTCATCATTCGGATTCTGCGCAACATCTACAAGATGCCGGAACGCGTGGCGGCTTATCGCAATCGCCAACGCAGTCGCCGCGCAAACATCGCCCTGCGCGACGCCGTGGCGAACCTTTTCGCGGGGCGCTACACGCGTGCGGAGAAGGCCGCCCGCGAAGCCGCGGAGCAGGACGATAACCGCGGTGTGGCCGCGATCATCGGCGCGCGTGCGGCGCATCGCATGCGCGAGTTTGCGCGTCGCGACGCGTGGCTGGCCGAAGCGCAGGGGGCGAATCTCGAAGAAGCGCGTCTGCTGCAGACGGCGGAACTTCGCGTCGACAATCGCGATGCGGAAGGCGCGCTCGAAGCGCTGACCGAGATGCGCGCGCAGGGCGCGCGTCGTATGCAGGCGCAGCTCGTGGCGCTGCGTGCGCATCAGCATCTCAAACACTGGCCTGAAGTGCTGACGCTGCTCAAGGTGCTGGAAAAGCGGGAAGCCTTGCACCCGGCGCTGGCGGCCAAGCTCAAGCAGACGGCCAGCGAAGGCATTCTGCGCGACCATCGTCACGATGCGGATGCGCTGCTCAAGTGCTGGCATGAATTGCCGGCGGACGCACGCACGTCGGCGCGAATCGCCGATGTCGCCGCCGAATTGCTGATCGCGCTGGACCGTCCGCGTGAAGCCCGCGATATTGTGGAAGCCGCGTTGGCGGAGCATTGGGATGCGCGTCTGCTGCGCCGTTACGCCGAGTGTGCGGGCGGTGACGCCTTGCCGCTCATCCAGAAAGCCGAAGCGTGGCAGCAACGCCATCCGAACGATCCCGATCTGCTCTACGCGCTGGGCAAGCTATGCCAGCACCAGCGGTTGTGGGGCAAGGCGCAAACGTTCCTCGAAGGCGCGCTGCGTCACACCGACGACCGGCATCTCCAGCAGCGACTGCATCTGTCGCTCGCGCAACTCTTCGAAGGTCTTGGTCAGATGGATCAGGCCAATCGTCACTACCGGGCCTGCGCGACGGCCTGACCCGAGGCGCTTGGCGCCGGAAGCAGCCGTTCGACCGACAACACCCGCTCGATGCGGGTGTTGTCGTTGGGGGGCGTTTCTGCGCTGTCGAATCGTCAGTCCATCATCGTCCGCTTGTATTCGTCGCAGACTTCCTCCAGCGTTGCGTCCAGTCCGGCGGCCAGATCGTCGAAGCCGCTGCGGCGACAGGTCGAGCGCAGATCGTCGAGCATTTGCGCGCACTCGTCCGGCCCGAAGACCAGATAGTCGAAGTCACCCCGCATCATGACGATCGTCTCGAGATGGCCGACCAGCGCTCGTGCGGCTGCGTCAGGCATGCGATCGATGCGATCCGAGACCGCTTCGACGATGGCCTTCATGTCGTCGCCATACATGCGCCGGTTGCTGCTCGTGAGGCTTTGCGCAATCGTTGGGGTGTCACCGCGGGGCACGGCACCAAGCAGTTGCGACGCCAATTCGCGCCAACCGCCGTGGCCGGTGAACGTGCACGCCGCCTCGACGACGGCGCACGCTGCGGGGGTTTGCTCCGCTTCGGCGAGCAAACCGATGAATCGCGCGAGCGGCACCAGACGTTGCGCCGTCGTACACGCCTTCGATCGTTGCATGCCGGCGAGCAGGTTGCGCCATTCGCCGGCGCGTGTTTCGGCGGGCATATCGGCGATCGCATGCAGCCGGTGCGCCACCAGATGCTCGATGCTGGCATGCGTCGATGCGTGCGCCAGCGCTTGCGCAGCGTCGCCGGAAGTGTTGTCGCAGGTGAGCAGCATTGCCCGCGCGGCTTGCTCCGTGCGGGCCTCGAACCGCAGGGCGAGAGCCACGACGCGCTCGAATGCCGTCGTCCAGTTCGGGTGATGTTGATGGGTCTCAAGCCGTCGCAGCAACCCTTCTAGCAGATGATGCGCATCGGCGTAGCGCCCTTTTTCCAGCACCACGTCGATGGCCCGCGATTCGAGCGTGGCGAACCCGTCAGACGCCTGCGTTGCGGGCTCGCCCAGGATGAGCAGCGCTTTGCGCAACACGTGATCCGGAATCGGCGGGCGGGTGCGAGCGACCATGCCCGAGGTCGACGGCTTCGGTTCGAGCGTCGGAATCTCGCGCAGAGCGGCCAGGCGCTTCCATCGTGCGGCGTTCGCGGTGGCGTCCTCATCGAATGCCGTCGAGACGCTGCGCTTGCCTGTCGGTGCGGGCGGCACCCGTGCGGTGGCCCCGCACGGTAAGGGGTGTTCGAATAAGCCCGAGAAGTCGATGCAAAACTCGGTGGCGGTCATGAGCGATGACGGCAGCGACGGTGGCGACGGTGGCGACGGCAAGGAGGGGAGCGTCTCCTCGGCGGCGCCCGGGCCGAAGCCGGGCATCGCCATCGCCATCGACGGGCTTAGCGGGGCTTGGGACGTCTGCCAGAAATCGTTGAGAAAGGTGGTGCGCAATACGGTCGATGGGGTCGACTGGGCTGACAGCGCCGATGTTGTCGCCGTCGTCGCGCAAGCGCTGGAACTTGGGCCGCAAGTCGGGGGGGAAAGCGGCGGGGAAGTCGTCGCCGGGTTGTCGGCAGCGGTCGTCCCGGTTGCCGGGACGATGTGCGTGTAGCGTGAAGAAGGGAACAATGCGGACTCCTTGCAGGAGATACATCGATAAAGGAGTCCGCACTTTGCCGGGTTGTCCGGCAGTCCACTTTGTCGCTCGCGTCAGGACTTTTCTGATTGGGCCGACTTGCCCGTGCGACTCAGCAGGCTCAGGAAATGGAAGCCGGTACCCGGATCGAACATGTCGAGCCGTTCGGAGATAACGCGAGTCACTTCGTCCCGTGATGCACTGTTATCCGCACTGGCGCGCTCCATCAGTCTTTCGGCAATGTCCGCCCGGACCGCCTTGTCGCTGATGGCCGACAGCGCATCGCAAACAAACGTCATTCTGGCGTCGCGAGCGTCGAGTCGTTTTAGCGACATGACGATGAACCTGACCAACTGACCGGCCGCTCGCTGCTGCTGGTCGCCCGCCGGGATCAGCCCGATTGCGCTGGCATGGAGTCCGATGTCGGCAACGCACGCCGTCGACAAGCGGTGGCGCAGCCGGGTGAAGGCGCTCTCCCAGGCATCGTAGCGTTGCTCGGGGCGCATGAACCCGAGCGACCAGATGGCCGTAGCGCGCCAGAGCCGATCGGCATCGCTTTGCATGCGGCGATCGAGATGGGTCAGGATCCCTGTCGCAACGAGGTGCTGCTTGTCGCCGAATACGGTCGCGGTGCAATCGAAAAAGCCGCGCACCAATGCCGTGGCGCATGCCGGCCGTTTCATGGCATCGAAAACCTCACCGACATACGTTGCCAGTTCGCCTGGCTTGTTGCTGACATAGAAGTCCCTCAGGAACACGATCAAGAATTCGGCCGCGAACGGTCGATGCCTTTCGTGCAAGTCGTCGAGCGCATCGGCGAAAGGGGAGAGCTGACGGGGTGTCATCCGCGCGGTTGTGCTTGCTTCGTCATAGAGCAGCTTGATCCACGCGCTGTAGCGCTCATCCGCATTTGCCACATTGGGCAAGTCGGCAAGGCGCGAGACCGGCGGCGCGACGGCGGGCGCCAACGCCGTGTGGACCGACTGACAGGCGACGGGGGGCAGCTTCGCCAATGCCGCTGCGCCCCGCGCCCGAGCCGCCTGTATGGCGCTCGGCGGCGAGGTCGGCGTGCAGATCGGCGCGACTCTCGGGGGGAAGAGGCGGTTGGCGAAAGTCGCGATGAAGTTACTCGTCTCCGATGGGCGTTGCGTCGTGCTTCGCACCGTGGTGAGGTCTTGCGGAAGGCGTTGCGTCGCGTCGGACGCGTGCGGCGACGAGGCCGTTGACGACGTCGGTGACTGCGATGCGAACGTCGAATACTGCGTTTGATTCGGCGGTAGGGCTTTCGACAGTGGTTCAGTGCCGCCCATGACGAACTCCTTATGGCGTTGGAAGGAGTTCCTACAGTGGGGCCACTATCGGTTGTGCACTTTGGGGAACGTCAGTCAATTGCGGGGAACGGCACGGGGATGAGCGAAAGCTGCAAATCCCCGTGACGGTCGGAACGCGGTGGGTCACCTCGATTGTCCGCCTGGAATGCCGCCCGGATGGACCGCCAGCAACGATCCGAGGCGCCGGGTTTCGCCTTACTCGACGGCGGTCGCCTCGTTCCCGGAGCTTTGGCGCAAGGGAATTTCCGGCAGACGGCTGAGCGCCGCGACGGCCAGTGCGGTAATCAGCGCACTGCCGCCGAAGAACGCCCCGAAGGCGATACGCAGATGTTCCGTCATCCCTGCCGGCGCGCCGCCGGGGCGCAGGAAGTCCGTGAGTTCACGCGTTGTGCTGCCGTCGTCGCCCGAGACCAGCAAGCCGACGATCAGCGCTCCGAACATCGCGACGCCGATCATGCCGCCCAGCGCGCGGAAGAATGCGTGCGCCGCCGTGGCGATACCGATGTCGCGCGGCGCGACGGCGTTCTGCGTGGCAACCGTCATGACCGGCATGGCGGAGCCGAAACCGATGCCCACGAGCCCGAGACACAGCCCGATTACCCCGAGCGGCAGCGACTGCACACCGGCGGCGATGATCGCCAGCCCGGCCAGCGCGACCGGCAGGCCGATCTGTGGCGGCCGCTTGTAGTGCCCCGTCTTGCGCATGTAGTGCCCTGAACTCAGCGCACCGACCACGATGCCCAGCAGCGGCAGAATCAGCATCAGGCCTGAGCGGCTCGCCGACTCGCCGCGTTGCAGTTGCAGATAGAGCGGCACATAAATGCCGATACTGATATTGACCATCATCACGAGCACGGCCATCGTCGACGTCATGCGAAACACCGGATTGGCGAGCAACGCGACAGGCAACAACGGTTCGCGCACCGTGCGTTGGTGACGCAGGAACACCGCGCCGATCACCAGGGTGACCGCCATGAGCCCGCCGATTTCCGGCGACACCCATGCGTAACGATGCCCGCCCCACGTGAGCGCGAGCAGCAGACAGACGGTGGAGACGATCAGCAGCAGCGAACCGAGATAATCGATGCTCGGCTTGCCGGCGCGACGCGGCAGACGTCGCAGCGCGCGGTCGCTCAGATAGATCGCGAGCAGGCCGAGCGGAATGTTGATCCAGAAGATGAGCGTCCAGTTGAGGTACTGCGCGAACACACCGCCCGTGACAGGGCCGGCCACGCCGGAGACCGCGAACATCCCGGAGATGTATCCCTGATAGCGGCCGCGCTCGCGCGGCGACACGATGTCCGCAATCACCGTATTCGACAGCGCGATCAACCCGCCGCCGCCCAGCCCCTGCACGCCGCGCGCGAGAATCAGCGCGAGCATTGTCGGTGCGAGTGCACACAGCACGGATCCCACGAGGAAGACGGTGACGCTCACGGCGATCACGACACGTCGCCCCAACAGATCGGAGAGCTTGCCCACGATGGGCGTGATGGCCGTGGACGACAGCAGGTAAGCGGTGACGACCCAGGAGACGGCGTCGAAGCTGCCGAGATCTCGCGCGATGGTCGGCAAGGCGGGCGCGACGATGGTCTGGTCGAGCGAGCCGAGAAACATGATGAGGAGCAAGCCGGTGAGGATCGACTTGATCTCGGCGGGGGAGAGCGAGACGCCGGCCGGCGTCGTCTGTGAGTCGTTGGCGGGCATGCGAATCCGTGAAGCTCAGGGGGCAACAGCCAGGGGGGAAAAAACAAGCCGTCCCGGGGTGGGGACGGCCTGATTCGTCAAGTCATGGTACTCCCACCGTGGCGACCCGGCCAGTCGCCCCGTGGCGTCTCGGTCCCGGTGATCAAGACGGTGTTTCGTCAGACAAACCGATGCGGCAGGTTACTGGTTCACCAGCCGCGCCGGGACCGCCAGCGTCAGCAATCCGCCGAGAATCATGAAGACGGTGAGCAGGAACATGCCACTGTTGGTGCTTTGGGTCGTGTCCTTGAGAAAACCGATCAAATAGGGGCCGACGAACCCAGCCAGATTGCCTAGCGAGTTGATCATCGCGATGCCCGCCGCTGCGGCCGTGCCCCCCAGAAATGCGGTGGGCAGGCTCCAGAACAGCGGCAACACGATCATGATGCCCATCGTGGCGAGCGTGAGCGCGACCATGGCGAGTTGCGTGTTGTGGCTCCACACCGTGGACAGGAACAGACCGATCGCGCCGATGAATGCCGGAATCGCAATGTGCCAGCGACGCTCGCCGCGCAGATCCGATCGGCGTCCGACGAGCACCATCGCGATCACCGCGAAGAAGTACGGAATGGCGGTGAGCAGCCCGATCTGCAACGGATCGGTCACACCCGTGCTCTTGATGATCGTCGGCAGCCAGAAGCCGACGCCGTACAGGCCGATCACGAACGAGAAGTAGATGAGGCTCATCATCCACACGCGTGCGCTGGAGAACACCCGACGCAGCGGCAAGTCTTCCTTGGTGAGCACGTCGCTCGCGATATTGCGTTCGAGCAGCGACTTCTCGTCGTCGCTGAGCCACTTTGCGTCGCGAATGCGGTCGTTGAGCACGAACAGCACCGCGATGCCGATCACCACCGACGGAATCGCT
Source organism: Pandoraea anhela (assembly GCF_902459655.1). Classification (GTDB taxonomy): domain Bacteria; phylum Pseudomonadota; class Gammaproteobacteria; order Burkholderiales; family Burkholderiaceae; genus Pandoraea; species Pandoraea anhela. Next base: position 44,530 of record NZ_CABPSB010000022.1, on the reverse strand, counting down.
TCGAGCAGGAACATCCACTGCCAGCCGGCCAGCCCGCTCACGCCGCTCATGTCCTTCAGAATCCAGCCCGAGATCGGCCCGCCGATCAGGCCCGAGAGCGCCACGGCCGTCATGAACCACGCCGTCATGCGCCCGCGCCGCGAGGCCGGGTACCAGTAGGTGATGTACAGGATGATGCCGGGGAAGAATCCCGCTTCGGCCACGCCGAGCAGGAATCGCATCACATAGAACATCGACGGCGTGGTGACGAACATCGTCGCGCCCGAGATGATGCCCCACGAGATCATGATGCGCGCGATCCAGACGCGCGCGCCGACGCGATGCAGGATCACGTTGCTGGGCACTTCGAAGATGAAGTAGCCGATGAAGAAGATGCCGGCGCCGAGGCCGAACACCGTCTCGGAGAATTGCAGGTCGCCAACCATCTGCAACTTGGCGAATCCCACGTTTACGCGGTCGAGATATGCGACGACGTAGCACAGCAGCAGAAACGGAATCAGCCGCCAGCCGACCTTGCGGTAGGTGGCCGCTTCGAAGTCCGCCGGCGGTGTGCCGGCCATTGGCGAGGGGGGCGTCGGAACGCTGTTCATGCGGAATCTCCTCCGGTTTGACGAGGTATTGTCTAGTTATGGTGTGTGTAACAACTACGGGTGCTACGGACTGCTGAAAACGGAATGTACGCGGGTGTGGGCGCGGGCGTCGGCGCGGGATTGGCAGATCCCGTCAGATGCAACGTCCGCCGTCGACTTCGAGGCACACGCCGGTGATGAACGCGGCGTCGTCACTTGCGAGATACAGGCAAGCGTTGGCGATGTCCTGTGGGGTGGAGAAGCGTCCGAGCGGAATGCCGGCGAGGAACTTGGCGCGGTTCTCGGGCGTGTTGGGTACGCCCATGAATTCTGCGGTCAGGCCCGTGTCGCCGATGACCGGATTGACGCAGTTCACGCGAATGTTCTGCGGGCCGAATTCGGCGGCCATCGCTTTGCTCGCGGTGATCACGGCCCCTTTGCTGCCGTTGTACCAGACGAGGCCCGGGCGCGGGCGCACGCCGGCCGTCGAGGCGATGTTGATCATCACGCCGCCGCCACGCCGCTGAAAATAAGGGATGACGGCGCGCGCGCTCCAGAAGAGGCTTTTGACGTTGACCGCATAGACCCGGTCGAACTCGGCTTCCGTGACTTCGAGCAGCGGCTTGTTGCGGTGCGTGGTGCCCGCATTGTTGACCACGATATCGAGATGGCCGAAACGCGTGACGGCTTCGTCGAGCAGCGTGACGTGATCGTCCTCGCGCGAGACGTCGCCATACACGAACGCCGCGCGCCCACCGGCGTCGACGATTTCGCCGGCCACTCGCTCGCCGGCTTCGCGATTCAGGTCGTTGACGACGACGGCGGCGCCTTCGCGCGCGAACGTCTTTGCGATGCCTTCGCCGAATCCCGACCCGGCGCCTGTGACGATGGCCACTTTCTCTTGCAAACGCATGCCTTGTCTCCAAAGGTCCCTGATGTGCATTTTTCTACGCGAAGCGCCCTGCGCTCAGGGGGCCTTCGGCGCTTCGCTGCGATCGGTTTCAGGTGGTGCGATGCCAGGTACTGCGCGGTATCTCCAACGGCGGCCGGAGGTTGCCGGAAAGTGCCGGAAAGTGCTGGAGGGTACGAATCAACCGTGCCGGATGGCGACCGTCTTGAGTGTCGTGAACCCGTAGAGCGCTTCGAAGCCTTTCTCGCGGCCGTGGCCGGAGTGTTTCATGCCGCCGAACGGCAACTCCACGCCGCCGCCTGCGCCGTAGTTGTTGATGAAGACCTGTCCTGCGCGGATGTTGCGCGCGAGGCGCATCTGCCGCCCGCCGTCGCGCGTCCACACCCCGGCGGCCAGCCCATATGGCGTGTCGTTGGCCAGACGCACCGCGTCGGCCTCGTCGGTGAACGGCATGGCGGCCAGCACCGGCCCGAACACCTCTTCACGGGCGAGACGGTGCATGTGCGGCACGTCGCGCAGCAGCGTCGGCGCCTGATAAAACCCGGCTTCCGGCGCGCTGCCGACGACTTCGCCCTGCGACATGACGGTAATGCCGTCGTGCTGCGCCTCGGACAGGAAGTCCCACACGCGCTGCTGCTGGCGCGCATTGATGAGCGGGCCGAGGTCGAGATCGTCTTGTGACGGCCCTACGCGCAATCGCGCGAATGCATCGGCCAGATGCGCGAGCACGGTCTCGTAGGCATCGCGCTGCACGAGCAGGCGGCTCCCCGCCGAGCACGTCTGCCCCGCGTTCTGCACGATGGCGTTGACCACCACCGGCAGCACGGCATCCATGTCGGCATCGGCGAAGACGATCTGCGGCGACTTGCCCCCGAGTTCCAGCGTGACCGGTGTGTGGTGCTCGGCGGCCATCTGCGAGATCAGCGTGCCGGTCGCCGGCGACCCGGTAAACGAGATGTGATCGATGCCCGGATGCCGCGCGAGCGCCGCACCGGCCTCCGCACCGAAGCCCGTCACGATATTGAGTGCACCGGGCGGCAGACCGGCTTCCTTCGACAGTTCGGCTACCCGCAGCAACGACAGACAGGCGTCCTCGGCCGGCTTGACCACGCAGGCGTTGCCGGTGGCGAGCGCGGCGGCCACGCTGCGTCCGAAGATTTGCAGCGGGTAGTTCCACGGAATGATGTGTCCGGTCACGCCGTGCGGCTCGCGCATCGTCAAGACGGTAAAGCCTTGCTGATAGGGAATCGTCTCGCCATGCAGCTTGTCGGCGGCGCCGGCGTAGAACTCGAAGTAACGGACGATGGCCGCAGCGTCGGCGCGTGCCTGCCTGAGCGGCTTGCCGGTGTCGCGGGCTTCGAGTTGCGCGAGGGCTTCCTGATGCTTTGCGAGCAGCGTTGCGAAGGCGTATAGCGTGCGCCCGCGCTCGGCAGCGGCGGTGCGTCCCCACTCGCCGTCGAAGGCGGCGCGCGCCGCGCGCACCGCGCGGTCGATGTCTTCGGCGTCGCCCCGGGCGATTTCGGTGAACGGTTGTCCGTCGGAGGGATCGATGACGGCGATGACGGTGTTCGCCGCGCTGGCGGATGCGGCGGCTGAGACCCCGGCGCGCCGGGCGGGGGCGAGCCACTGATTGCCGATGAAGTGTGCAGCTTCGGGCATGTCGACGGCACCTCGTATGAAGGGTGGGGCCATTATCACTTAACTCACGGGCGCGTTGACCGTCGTATCGGTGACATCCGCATAAACACCTAAAATGAGCGCATTGCAATTAAAGATATTTTATTGCAATTTTTTATCGCCTATCCTTGATCACAAGAAATCGCCAGACGGGCGTCTGGTATGGCAATACCGCTTGTTGCGTACAGTCTCAGTGGGAGACGCCGCAAACGCAGCGCAGCGGTCAAACGCAGGCATTCAGGAGCAGGCAGGCAATGAACGACGCAGTCACGCAAGAGACGCTGTTGAACCGGTTGCAGGAGGCGCTGGGTGCGGACGCCGTGCTCACGAGCGAGCCCGACACCGCCGGTTACACGGAAGACTGGCGCGGGCGCTATCGGGGCGACGCCCTGTGCGTGGTGTTGCCGTCGTCCACTGCTCAGGTCAGCGACATTGTGAAGCTGTGCGCGGCTGCCAGGGTGCCGATCCTCCCACAGGGCGGTAATACGAGCCTGTGCGGCGGCGCGGTGCCGCCAACGCACGGCCCGGCGCCGGTGATTCTGAATCTGGCGCGCATGCGTCACATCCGTCAGATCGACGCTGCGAACGGCTCGATGGTCGTCGAAGCGGGGTGCATTCTGAAAACCGTGCAGGATGCGGCGGCCGACGTCGGGCGTCTCTATCCGGTCAGTCTGGGCGCAGAAGGCTCGTGTCAGATCGGTGGCACGCTCTCGACCAATGCGGGCGGCACCAGCGTGCTGCGCTACGGCAACACCCGCGAGAACGTGCTCGGCCTCGAAGTCGTGCTGGCCGACGGCACGGTCTGGGATGGACTGCGGGCGCTGCGCAAGGACAACACGGGCATCGATCTCAAGCATCTGTTCATCGGTGCCGAAGGCACGCTGGGCATCATCACGGCGGCGGCGCTCAAGTTGCATCCGCTGCCCACGCATCACGCGCTGGCCTGGTTCGCCCCGCGCGATCCGGCCGCCGCGCAGCAGATTCTCGGCATGTTCCAGAACGCGTGCGGCTCGCGTCTTTCCGCGTTCGAAATCATGAATCGCCACCAGCTCGATCTGGTGTTGGCCAACGTGCCGAACCGCCGTAATCCGCTCACGGGCGCTCACGCGTGGCACGTGCTTGTCGAACTGGGCGACACGCGCGATGCCGGGGGACTCGAGGCCGTACTGACAGAAACGTTGGGCGAAGCCATCGAACAGGGGCTGGTGGAAGACGCCGTGATTGCCGCCAACGAAACGCAGCGCGCCGATTTGTGGGAAGTGCGCCACAGCGTGAGCGAGGCGAACAAGAAGGCCGCCATCGGGCTGACGACCGACTGTGCCGTGCCGGTGTCGAGCGTGTCCGAATTCATCGAAGCGTCGACGCGCGCGGTGCACGCCATCGTGCCGGGTCTGGACATCGCCATCGTCGGCCACATGGGCGACGGCAACGTGCACTTCATTCCGATGTTCTCGTTCGCCGCGTGGGCGGCGCTCACCGACAGCGCAGCCATGGGCGACGCGATGCGTGCGTGCGTGAACGACGTGGCCGCGCGTCTGTCGGGCACGTTCAGCGCGGAGCACGGCGTAGGCCAGACGGGCTTGCCGCTGATGCAGCGCTACAAGGCCTCGGCGGAACTCGCGTTGATGCGCACTGTGAAGGCGGCGCTCGATCCGAACCAGTTGTTCAATCCGGGACGTCTCGTTCCCTGAGTAGCGGACATATCGAACAAATCGAACATATCGCACGAATCACGCATCACCCGTCCATTCCCGAGATTTTCGTTTTTCACGTTTTGCTGTTTGTTTTGCCATAACTGCGCGCGCGGCGGCTGTGCCGAAATCGCTTCCGTCGCCGCGCCCACCCTCCCAGTCAAGACCGGAGACCATGATGAAACGCAAGACCTCCGCAAGCCCGCTCGATTCCGCCGATAACCACGCAGCGACGCTCGCACAACCGGGCCGCCGCACGGCCATGAAGACAGCCATCGTCGGCGCGGCCGCCGTTGCCTTCCCGTTCGTGTGGACGCCCTCGCGCGCCGCGACCAAGCGCATCGTGGTGCGCGACGACGGCGGTATTTACACGAAGGCGTACGACGCCGTGTACTACAAGCCGTTCGCCAAGGCGACGGGCATCGAGGTCGTCGGTGTGCAGGCCAACGCCGAACCGACCGCGCAGATCAAGAGCATGGTCGAAGCCGGTAGCTACACGTGGGACATGGCGAAGATCAGCCAGCCGGCCATCCTCCTGCTGACCTCGGGCGGCAAGGAGTATCTGGAGCGTCACGGGCTCGAATCGGACCCGACCATCGCGAAGATTCCGAAGCAGTACATGTCGCCGTTCGGCGTGGGCACCAACGTCTACTCGACAGTGCTCGCTTATCGCACCGACGCGTTCAAGGGCCGCAAGGCGCCGACATCGTGGGCCGACCTGTGGAACGTGAAGGATTTCCCGGGCCGTCGCTCGATCCGCAAGTATCCGTTCGACACCATCGAGCAGGCGCTGCTGGCCGACGGCGTTGCGCCGGGGTCGGTGTATCCGTGCGACTTCGACCGCGCGTTCAAGAGCCTGGACAAGATCGCCAAGCAAGTCGCCGTGTGGTGGACGACCGGTGCGCAGGTCGAGCAGATGCTCGGCTCGGGCGAAGTCGATCTGGTCGCCACGTGGGCTTCGCGTGCGCAGGCGGCGCAAGCCAACGGCGTGCCGGTCGAGATCGTCTGGAATCAGAACATCTGGGGCGTCGACAACTGGTCGATCCTCAAGGGCACGCCGAACGCTGCCGCTTGCCGCGAGTTCATCAAGTTCGCGAGCGATCCGAAGCGTCAGGCGGAACTGGTCAAGTACTTCCCCGCCGGCTTGACGCAGCCCGAAGCGTTCAACTTCGTGAAACCGGAAGTCGCCAAGCATTGCCCGACGTTCCCGGACAACATGAAGAGCGGCGTGCACATCGACGCCCAGTTCTGGCAGCAGAACCAGAGCGTTGCGCTCGAACGTTTCAACCGCTGGATCCTGACCTGATCCTCACCTGCTGTTCCGTTTCATGTTTCTTGGGGTGCTGATCTCATGACCGTTGCCAATCTTCAAGTCTCGGGCCTGTCCAAGCGTTACGGCGATTTCGTCGCGCTGGCGCCGACCGATCTCGATGTCGCACAGGGCGAATTCCTGACCTTGCTCGGCCCCAGCGGCTCGGGCAAGACCACTTTGCTCTCGCTCATCGCCGGTTTGTCGCAGCCCGATGCGGGCGCTATCCGCATCAATGGGGCCGATGTCACGTACGGTGCGCCGTACGAGCGCGACATCGGCATGGTGTTCCAGAACTACGCGCTATTCCCCCACATGACGGTGGCGGAGAACATCGCGTTCCCGTTGCAGATGCGTCGCACCGATGCCGCCGAGGCTCGCAAGATGGTCATGAATGCGCTGGAGATGGTGCATCTGCCTCACGTGGCCGAGCGCTATCCGCGCGAACTCTCGGGCGGGCAGCAGCAGCGCATCGCGCTCGCCCGCTGCATGGTCTACCGGCCGTCGATCATTCTGATGGACGAGCCGCTGGGCGCGCTGGACAAGAAGCTGCGCGATCACATGCAGCTCGAAATCAAGCGCATCCACCGTGAGCTCGGCACCACCATCGTGTACGTGACGCACGATCAGGAAGAAGCGATGACGATGTCCGATCGCATTTGCCTGATGAACGCCGGGGAAATCGCGCAACTGGGTACGCCGGACGACCTGTATTTCCGTCCGAAGAGCGTGTTCGTCGCCGATTTCCTCGGTGAGTCCAACCTGCTCGACGCCACCGTGCTCGAACGCGCGGGCGATCAGGTGCGCGTGGCCATGCCGGGCGTGGACGCGGCCGGCGGCGCAGGCGCGATGGTCTACGACGCGCAGATCGAACGCGGCCGACCCGTCAAGCTCATGCTGCGTCCGCAGAACCTGCACGTTCAGCACGTCGATGCCGGACCCTCGGCCGCGAATGGTGTGGCAACGATCTCCGCCAAGCTCACCGACATCATGGTCACCGGCGGCATGACGAAGCTGTATCTGCAATCGGCGGTGACCGGCGCGGACGCGAGCAAGTCGCTCGTGGCGGCGTTCCCGACGCATCGTCAGGGCAACCGCTACGAAATCGGTCAGACGCTGGGCCTCGCCTGGCATGCCGACGACGCCGTGGCGATCGCGGGGTAAGCCATGAGTGCATCTGCCGTGGTTCGTCCTTCGTCCTCCCAACCCTCTCAGCCCGCGCAGCCGACGCCGCGCCGCTCGCCGTGGCGCGCGCGTCTGCGCCCGCTGCTCATGGCCGCGCCCATCGTCATTTTGCTGGCGGTGATGCTGATCTATCCGGTCGGCCAGTTGCTGCTGCTGAGCATTCGCGGCGAGAGTGGCTTTACTTTCGCCGAGTACCAGCGTCTGTTCGCCTCGTCGGTGTACGTCGAGGTGCTGCTCATCACATTGAAGGTCTCGCTCTACACGACCTTCTTCGCGGTACTCACGGGCTATCCGATCGCCTACCGGCTCTCCACGCTCACCGGCGCGCGCAAGCAGCGGCTGCTGTTCTGGCTGTTGCTCTCGTTCTGGACGAGCTTTCTCGTGCGTACGTTCGCATGGGTGGTGCTGCTCGGGCGCAACGGTGTCGTCAACCGTACGCTGCTCGATCTCGGTCTGATCGATCAGCCGCTCTCGCTGCTCTATAGCTTCCCGGCGGTGGTGCTGGGGATGGTGCACGCGCTCATGCCGCTGGCCGTGCTCACGATGCTCTCCGTCATGGAAAACATCGACCGTCGCCTGCCGAGTGCGGCGTCGACCCTGGGGGCGCGTCCCGGCACGGTCTTCTGGCGCGTGTACTTCCCGCTGTCGTTGCCGGGCGTGGCCGCCGGCGCGCTGATGGTGTTCGTCACCGCGATCGGCTTCTTCATTACGCCGACGCTGCTCGGCGGCCGTCACGAGACCATGATCACGCAACTGATCATCGATCAGGTGATGCAGGCGCTGAACTGGGGTTTCGCCGGGGCGATTTCCGTGCTGCTGCTCGCCGTGGTGCTGGCCGTGTTCTTCGTCTACGACCGCATGGTCGGTCTCTCGACGATGGCCGGCGGCGCGGGCGACACGAAGACGGGCAAGCGCCGTGGCGGCTGGAGCCGCTCGCTGGGCGAGAAGGTCCTCGCCACGCTCGGCAGCGCCACCGATCTGCTGTTGCGCGTGTTGCCGCGTCACAAGGGCGAGCAGGGCGACGGGCCGCTGCTGCGCGTGATCGTTTTCCTGCTGGTCGTGTTCCTCGCGGCCCCCGCGCTGCTGATGATTCCGATGTCGTTCGATTCGGCATCCGGGCTGGCATGGCCGCCGAAGGGCTTCTCGCTTCAGTGGTATCAGCAGATCTGGGATTCGCCGCTGTGGATGCAGGCCGTCACGCGTTCGATGCTCGTGGGGATCGGCGCGGGGCTGCTGTCGATGCTGATCGGCACGCCTGCGGCATTCCTGCTGGTGCGCGGCGGTATGCGCGGCAAGTCGGCGATGCTCGCCTTCGTGCTCGCCCCGATCGTCGTGCCGCGCATGATTCTGGCCGTCGGCGTGTTCTATTTCTTCGCCAAGGTCGGGCTGGTCGGCTCCAGCGTGGGGCTCACGCTCGCCCACACCGTGGTTGCCGTGCCTTATGTCGTCATCACGATGATGGCGGTGCTGCGCAACTACGACACGCGTCTCGATCTGGCGGCATACAGCCTTGGGGCACGTCCGTGGGCGACGCTGCGCCGCGTGACGTTCCCGATTCTCGGTGCGGGGCTGCTCTCGTCGTTCCTTTTCGCGTTCGCAACGTCGTTCGACGAACTGACGATTGCCCTGTTCACGTCGGGCGGCTTGTCGACCACATTGCCCAAGCAATTCTGGGACGAAATCACGATGCAGATCTCGCCGGTGATCGCCGCGGTCTCCACGTGCCTGTTCCTTTTCATCGCCGCGCTCATCTGGGTGGCCGAGCGTCTGCGCCGTCGCAGTCTGACGGCCTGACCGGATGCGGTATCCGATTTCCACGAACCTACGATTCACGGACGTTTAATTCATGCTTCGCTCCGAACAACTCAAGGGCATTTTCCCGGCGATCCCCACGCCGGTGAACGCCGACGACACGATTCATACCGACGCCGCCCGCGCGCTCATGCGCTACTTGCTGGCGCAGGGCATCGACGGTGTGGTGCCGCTGGGCGGCACCGGGGAATACGGCGCGCTCTCACGCGCCGAGCGCGTGCGCATGGCCGAACTCACGGCGCAGGAAGTGAAGGCGCACGGTCGCGACGTGCCGGTCATCGCCGGCGTGCTCGACCCGGGGTATCACGACGCCATTGGCGCCGGCCGCGACTTCGCTGCCGCCGGCGCCGACGGGCTGCTGGTGCTCACGCCTTACTACACGAACCCGACGCAAGCCGGCATCCGCGACTACTTCCTGCGTTATGCCGACGAGTCGCCGCTGCCGATCCTGGTTTATGAAATTCCGTATCGCACGCGTATCGCGATTGCCCCGGAAGTGCTGCACGAACTGTCGCGCCACGAGAACATCATCGGCATGAAGGCGTGCAACACCGACATGTGGCATTTCCTGCGCACGGTGGCCGGCGTCGACGCGTCGTTCGCGGTGCTCAGCGGTGAAGACACGCTGTTCCCGCTGCATGTCGCGGCCGGTGCGCGCGGGGGGATCGTGGTAACGGCGTCGCTGCTGCCCACGGCATGGCAACGCATTTTCGCTCTGGCCTCGGAAGGCAAGACGGCCGAAGCGCTGGAACTGCACCGTTCGCTCATTCCGCTGATGAATCTCGCGTTCGCCGAGACGAACCCCGGCCCGATGAAGTCGGTGATGGATCTGATCGGCGTGAACGCGCCGGCGATGCTCGCCCCGCTGGTGCCGCCCGCGCCCGCCCTGTCGTCCGAGTTGCGCGAGGAAGTGAAGCGTCAGTTGGCGATTTTCGAGGGACGTTGATCCGGCTCGGGCGGTGGCGCTTCGCCCCCGCCCGGCACCGCACGGACGCGACGCTTGCGCTTAGCGCCGGAAGGTCGACAGCCGCGACTTCGAGATCGAGGTTGCGGCGACCTGAATGTGCGGGGCGAGTTCGGCTTCCGCGCGCTCGCGCGTCCAGCGGGAGGTCGGCACCGAGATGTTGATGGCGGCCACGGCGTGACCGTCGTGATCGGTGATCGGCGCGGCGACCGAGATGTCGCCCATCACGGTCTCGTTCTCGACGATGGCGTAGCCGCGACGCGTGGTGAGCGCAATCCGCTCGATCAGCTTCTTTTCGTCGATCAGCGTGTACGGCGTCATCGGTTCGAGCGCCGTGCCCGACAGGATTTCGCGCACTCGCGTGTCCGGCAGGCGCGACAGGATCGCAATGCCCGACGCCGTGAACATCGCGGGCAGGCGTGCGCCGACCACGATATCGATGTTCACGAGATGCTGGCCGGGAAAGCGCGCCACGAACACGATCTCGTGGCCGTCGAGCTCCTGAAGGTTGGTCGTCTCGCCCACGCGGCGGCTGATGTCGAGCAGATACGGCGACGCCTTGTCGACCAGTTCGTTGGCCCGGATGTAGTTGTACGAGAACTGCAACACCTTGGTCGTCAGCCCGTAGGTGCGCGTCTCCGGTACGCGGTAGAGATAGCCGAGCGCTTCGAGCGTGTGTACGAGCCGCTGGGTGGCGCTGCGATCGAGCCCGGCCGCCTTGGCGATGTCGCCGAGCGTCATGTAGCGCGCAGGACCATCGAACGCGTGCAGCACTTGAAACGTCTTCTCCGTCGAGCCGACGAAGAGCGAGGAACGCGGCGCCGTAGCGGACTTGGCAGAGCTTGCAGGCGTGTCGGCGGTGGAGCGCGACGACCCGGCGGGTGAGCGCGGCATGGGGTGTGCGAGTGTGTTCGGATTGTAATGATTCTGATTGTAATGCAATTGTTTGTGCCCAAGTAGCAAACTTTCCCTAATGGCAACGTTGCTGGCGAAAGACCACAAACATGATCGGGACATGAGGACAGGGGGAGCAATGCACGCGTTTTCCTGCGTGGAGGATTACCGTCTGGCGGCGCGCCGCCGTCTGACGAAACTGGCGTTCGATTATCTGGAAGGCGGGGCGGAAGACGGCGAGGCGTTGCGCCGCAATCGCGCAGCGTTCGGGCAGTGGGGGTTCGCGCCGCGTGTGATGCAGGACACGTCGCAAACGACCAGCAGGACGACCTTCTGGGGGCGAGATGCCGCCGCCCCGATGGCCGTCGGTCCCACGGGGCTCAATGGCCTGTTCTGGCCCCGTGCCGACGAACTCCTCGCCCGTGCGGCCGCCGACGCCGGTCTGCCTTTCGTCCTCTCGACGGCATCCACGTCCCTGCTCGAAGACGTTCGCGCCGCCGTGCCCGACGGCGAGTTGTGGCTTCAGTTGTACGTGCAGCAGGATCGGCGGATTGCCGAGAGCATGATGCGCCGGGCGCGCGAGGCGGGGTTCCGCACGTTGATGCTGACGGTGGATACGCCGATGCACGGCAAGCGCGATCACGACACGCGCAACGGCTTCAAGCTGCCGTTGCGCGTTACGCCGCGCCTGTTGGCGGACTGCGTGCGGCATCCGCACTGGAGCTGGCAGATGCTCGTGGGCGGCGCGCCGCAACTGCGCAACATTGCGAAAAGCGTGGGCGAGCGGGCCGATCTGGCGCGTCACGCGGCGATGCTGAGCCGTCAGATGGACGTGTCGCTCGGTTGGCACGACCTTGACTGGGTGCGGCGTCACTGGCCCGGTGAGGTGCTCGTCAAGGGGATCCTGACGGTCGACGATGCCCGTCAGGCGCAAGCCCATGGGGCGCACGGCATCGTCGTCTCCAATCACGGCGGGCGTCAGTTGGGCAGCACGCTCGCCCCCGTCGAGGCGTTGCCGATGATCGTGGAAGCGGTCAATGCGAGCGGGCCGCCCATGTCGGTCTTTCTCGACGGCGGTGTGCGGCGCGGCGCCGACGTCGCCAAGGCCGTCGCCCTGGGGGCGAAGGGGGTATTGCTCGGGCGCGCACCGCTGTATGGCGTGGCGGCGCGCGGCGGGCGGGGCGCGAGCGGCGTGCTCGATCTGCTGCTGGGCGAGTTGCGCACGACGCTGCAACTGCTTGGGTGCGCGAGTGTGGACGATCTCACGCCGCAGCGGCTGGCGAAGCTGCCTTCGCTTTGACAGGTCGGTCGAGACGGTCGAAGCGTCCAAACCCGCTATAATGTTCCGCGCCCGATTGCCGTCGGGCGGCGCGCACAGCGGCGGGTCGATCGCCTGACGACAGACGGACGACGCCCGGACGATGCCGGTCCGCGCCACACGACGGCATGCCTTTTTTTATATACAGGAATGCCATCATGAGCTTCAACAACGTGCCTGCCGGTAAGGACCTCCCCAACGACTTCAACGTCATCATCGAGATCCCGGCGCAAAGCGATCCGGTGAAGTACGAGGCCGACAAGGATCTGGGCCTGCTGGTCGTTGACCGCTTCATCGGTACGGGCATGCGCTACCCCGCCAACTACGGTTTCATTCCGCAAACGCTGGCGGGCGACGGCGACCCCGTCGACGCGCTGGTCGTCACCCCGTTCCCGCTGCTGGCCGGCTCGGTGGTTCGCTGCCGTGCGCTGGGTATGCTCAACATGACCGACGAGTCGGGCGTGGACGCCAAGCTGGTCGTCGTGCCGGTCGACAAGATCTGCCCGATGACGGCGCACCTGAAGTCGATCGACGACGTGCCGGGCTATCTCAAGGACCAGATCAAGCACTTCTTCGAACAGTACAAGGCGCTCGAGAAGGGCAAGTGGGTCAAGGTCGAGGGCTGGGAAGGTATCGACGCCGCCCACAAGGAAATCCTCGACGGCGTGGCCAACGCCAAGAAGTAAGCATTGCCCCGCGGCAGGGGCGTCGGACGTCGACGCCAGAAAGACCCGGCTCCGTGCCGGGTTTTTTGTTGTCCGTGCCCGCCGTGGCGCGGCCGCGATCCGTTTGTTGAGGCTGTTATCCGCTGCGACGCTTGAACGGCGTATGCGCCTCAAGCTCGACGATATGCTCGTCCATGGCGGCCGTCTCGCGGTCCAGAAAATCGCCGATGGCCTGCGCGAAGCGGTCGTCGGCAATCCAGTGCGCAGACCATGTGGGCGTGGGCAGCAGCCCGCGCGACATCTTGTGGATGCCCTGTGCACCGCCCTCGAAGGCCTTGAGTCCGTGGGCGATGCAGTACTCGATGCCCTGCATGTAGCAGGTTTCGAAATGCAGGCCTGACACGAATTTCCGGGTGCCCCAGTAGCGCCCGTACATCACGCCGTCGCTCACGACATTGAGCGCGCACGCCAGCCGTTCGCCTTCGGCTTGCGCGATCACCAGCAGCAGCGCATCGGGCATGTCGCGATGGACTTGGGCGAAGAACTCGCGCGTCAGGTACGGCGCATTCCAGTGCTCGCGGTACGTGTTCTCGTAACAGGCGTAGAAGAAGTCCAGCGCCGCATCGTCGATCTCGGCGCCGCGCAGCCAGGAGAAGGTCACGCCCGCGTCAATCACGTGACGGCGGTCCTGCCGGATCTTCTTGCGCTTTTGCTGGTTCATCGACGCCAGAAAGCTGTCGAAGTCGGCGTAACCCTCGTTCTTCCAATGGAACTGAACGCCTTCGCGCTGCATATAGCCTGCGTCGGACAAGGCGGCCAGATCGTCCGGCTCGGAGAACAGCACATGCAGGGACGAGACGTCTGCCTGACGCGCGAACTGAATCGCCCCGCGAGCGAGCAGGACACGGTCTTCGTGCGTTCTGGCCAGGAGTCGCGGGCCGGTGACCGGCGTGAAGGGCACCGCGCTCAGCAGTTTGGGGTAATAGCGCAGGCCGTGGCGCTCGAAGGCGTCTGCCCAGACATGATCGAACACATATTCCCCCCGTGAGTGGCTCTTGAGATAGAGGGGCATCGCGCCGACGAGCGCGCCTTCGCGGCGCATCAGCAGAAAGCGGGGCTGCCAACCGGTCCGGGCGCAGGCGCATTCCGACGTGTGCAAGGCCGAGAAATACGCATGCCCGACGAAGGGGTTGCTGCCGGCGAGGGCGTTCCAGTCTGCGGCCGGTACGTCTGCGATGGAGTCGACTACGTGGATTTCGACGCTCGAAGTCACGCTTCGGAGAACCTTTGAGAAGTTTTCAGGGGGCCGGGCTTGATCGCCCGAACGAGCATTCTGCTACAAATCCCGGCCGAGCGCTGCCGTCGGGGCAGGCTACGCCGGCGCCGACACGGATTGCCCTTCGGGGTAATGCGATTGCTCCAAGGGGCAATGGCATTGCCCCGACTACTGATTGCGCCGCATTCGCGGTGAAAACATCATCGTTCTGTCTGTACGGCGTCTCAGTTCGTCCCAAATTCCCTGGAGGCAGTAATGAGTGCACTGCGGAGTTCACTGCGAAACATTGGCGGGAAGGCAAGGTTCCCTGGCAGCACCCTGGCGACGTTGACATTGGTGCTCGCTGCGGTGGCGCTCGCCGGCTGCGATAAGTCGGGCGATAAACCGGCGCCGTCGGCGTCATCGAGCGCCGCTGCGTCGTCGCAGGCGCCTGCGACGCCGGCCGACTCGTCAGGTACGTCGTCGGCGACGAATACGGCCCCCGCCCAACCGCCCGCACAATCGAACCTGCCCGCCCCCGCCGGCGGGGCGTCGGACGGCACTGCCGCCGCACCGGCGACGACCGCGAGCAACAATGGCGCGAAGCCGAACATTCTCGTCATCTTCGGCGACGACATCGGCCAGACGAACATCAGTGCGTACAGCATGGGGCTGGTCGGCTACCGCACGCCGAACATCGACCGTATCGCCCGCGAAGGGATGATGTTCACCGATTACTACGCAGAGAACAGTTGCACGGCAGGCCGCTCGTCGTTCATCACCGGACAATCGCCGCTGCGCACCGGGCTGTCGAAAGTCGGCGTGCCGGGCGCGACGGTCGGGTTGCAGGCGCGCGACGTGACCATGGCGCAGGTGCTCAAGTCCATGGGCTACGCGACTGGCCAGTTCGGCAAGAACCACCTTGGCGACCGCGACGAGTATCTGCCGACCAAACACGGCTTCGACGAGTTTTTCGGCAACCTTTATCACCTGAACGCGGAGGAAGAGCCGCAGCGCCCGTATTGGCCGAAGGACAAGAACGACCCGATCGTCAAGCAGGTGACGCCGCGCGGCGTGCTGCACTCGACCGCCGACGGCAAGATCGAGGACACCGGGCCGCTCACGACCAAGCGCATGGAAACCATCGACGACGAGACCACGGCGGCGGCACAGAACTTCATCACCAAGCAAGTGCAGGCGAACAAGCCGTTCTTCGTCTGGATGAACACCACGCGCATGCATATGTACACGCACGTGCGCGATTCGATGAAAGGGCAAAGCGGCATGCCGGGCAACGAATATGCCGACGGCATGATCGAGCACGACGGCGACGTCGGCAAACTGCTCAAAACGCTCGACGATCTGAAAATCGCAGATAACACCATCGTCGTCTACACGACCGACAACGGTCCGAACCAGTTCTCCTGGCCCGACGCGGCAACGACGCCGTTCCGCAGCGAGAAGGACTCGAACTGGGAAGGCGCGTTCCGTGTGCCGGCCATCGTGAGGTGGCCGGGCAGGATCAAGCCGGGAACGGTGAGCAACGAGATGTTCTCGGGGATGGACTGGTTCCCGACGCTGGTTGCGGCGGCGGGCGACACCGGCATCAAGGACAAGTTGCTCAAAGGCGCATCGGTGGGCAGCCAGACGTTCAAGGTGCACCTGGACGGGTTCAACCAGTTGCCGTACCTGACGGGTCAGACCAACAAGAGCGCACGCGACGAGTTCTATTACTTCAATGACGACGGCGTACTGGTGGCGTCACGCTTCGGCAACTGGAAGATCGTGTTCTGCGAGATGAAGGAGCCCGGCGGTTTCGCCGTCTGGCGCGAGCCGTTCGTCTGCCTGCGTGTGCCGAAGGTGTTCAACCTGCGCATGGATCCTTACGAGCGTGCGGACATCGTCTCCAATCAGTACAACGACTGGCTGACGAAGAACGACTATCTGATGGTCCTCGGCACCGCCAAGGCCAGTGCGTTCCTCCAGACGTTCGTCGAGTATCCGCCGAGCCAGCGTCCGGCGAGCTTCAGTGTCGATCAGGTGCGCGAGCAGGTCGACAAGCAGATCGAAGCGGCGTTGAACAAGAAGGCGCAGAAGTGAGTGGCATGCGTTGCGAGCGTTGTATGAGGCGCGCCATTCGCGCCTCGTAGTCTCGAACAGGTGGCCGGCGGTGTCGGCCACCTGTTCTCAGCCGGGAGGGCAAATATGAGCCGTCACGACGACGTGCTGGCGCTCGGTCGGGCGATGAGCGAAGCCATCGTGGGGCAGGAGGCGATGATCGAGCGGTTGTTGCTCGGGCTGCTCGCCAATGGACATTTGCTGGTCGAAGGGTTGCCCGGGCTCGCCAAGACGCGAGCGATCAAGGTGCTCGCGCACCATCTCGAAGCGAAGCTCTCGAGAATCCAGTTCACGCCGGACTTGCTGCCATCGGACATCACCGGCTCCGAGATCTATTTCTCGGACGGCGGCAAGGGCGAATTCCGCTTTCAGCCGGGCCCCATCTTCGCCAATCTCGTGCTGGCCGACGAAGTTAACCGCTCGCCTGCGAAGGTGCAGGCCGCGTTGCTGGAGGCGATGGAGGAGCGGCAAGTGACCGTGGGCGGTGCGACACACAGGCTCGACCCGCTCTTTCTCGTCATGGCGACACAGAACCCTATCGAGCAGGAGGGCACCTATGCGTTGCCGGAGGCGCAGATGGACCGCTTCCTGATGCACGTGAGCGTCGACTATCCGCAGGCGGACGCCGAGCGGGAAATCGTGCGGCTCGCACGAGCGGAGGAGGCGCAGGCATCGACGTCCGGCACGGTGTTGCGGCTTTCGCAAGACGTCATCCTCGGCGCGCGCACCGAAGTGCATGCCGTGCATGTGAGCGACCCCGTCGAGCAATATCTGGTGGCGCTCGTGCAGGCGACGCGCACTCCCGGAAAGGTGGACGACGATCTCGCCCGCTGGATTCAGGTCGGCGTGAGCCCTCGCGGTTCGATCGGGCTGGACAAAGTGGCGCGGGCGCAAGCGTGGCTGCGCGGACGCGATTTCGTCACGCCCGAGGATGTGCAGGCCGTGGTGCACGACGTCTTCCGGCATCGGCTGATCCTCTCCTACGAGGCGCATGCCGCTGGCGTGCGCGCGGACGCCGCCATCGACAGGCTCGTCGAGCGCGTAGCGCTTGCCTGAGGCGGTGCGCGGACATGGCCCTGTCCTTGAGGCAACGCTTACGTCAGTGGGGACGTCGTGCGGGGACACCGATGTCGCCCGCCACGCCGCGCCCTGCATCGGCGCCCACGCTCGATATCGGTGCGCCCGACCGGCCCGCCGTGCCGGGCGTCAGCGTGGATATCGCCCAACTGAACGCCCTCGAGAGTGCGGCGCGGGATTTCCATTTCACGCCGGGACAACCGGTGCATAGCGTGCTGGCGGGCCGACACGGATCTCGGGTACGCGGGCGGGGACTGGCCTTCGAGGAGCTTCGTCAGTATGTGGCGGGCGACGACATCCGCAGCATGGACTGGCGCGTGACCGCGCGCACCGGTCATCCGTATGTGCGCGTGTACACCGAGGAGAAGGACAGACCGGTGCTGCTGGTCGTCGATCAGCGCATCAACATGTTCTTCGGCAGCCGCCGCGCGATGAAGTCGGTGACGGCCGCAGAGGCGGCGGCGCTGGCCGCGTGGCGCGTGCTGGCCGACGGCGATCGTGTGGGCGGCATCGTGTTCGACGACACGTCGATGGCGACCTTCGCGCCGAAGCGCAGCCGGGCGGCGGTCGAGCAGTTTCTCGGCGGGGTCGTGAAGTGCAACGCGGGATTGCGGGCCGATGTGAGCGCCCGACGTGTGCCCGGGCAACTGAACCTGGCGCTGGAGCGATGCGCCCGCATGGCAACGCACGACTGTCTGGTCGTCGTCATCAGCGATTTCGACGGACACGACGCGACCACGCGGCAGCGGCTGCTGAGCATTGCGGCGCGTAACGACGTGCTGACCGTGCTGGTGCACGACCCGTTTCTCAGTGCACTGCCGCAGTCGGGCAGCCTCGTTGTGAGCGACGGTGAACTGCAAGTCGAACTCAGCTTTGGCGACACGTCGATGCGGCACAGCATTCGCGAATTCTTCAGCGGGCACGGCAAGCATCTCGTGGACTGGCACCGGGCGATCGGCGTGCCGATGTTTCCGCTGTCCGCCGCCGAAGAGACTGCGGGGCAGATCCGTCGCTTTCTCGGCGGCGCTCCTGCGTACGGGAACGGCTACCGTCGCGCGAAAGGGGGGGCGGCACGATGACGCTCTCCGCCAGCGCCGCGCCGGTTGCCGCATCGGCAGCATCATCTGGCGCCTCCGCCACCTCCGCCACCTCCGCCACCTCCGCCACCTCCGCCGCTTCGGCACCCGTCGCCGACATGCCGACACTTCGTTCGCTCGCGGATATCGCCGTGCCTGCCCCGCCGCCGTGGACGCCGCAGACCATCGGTTGGCCCATCCTCGCGGCGCTGCTGGCGTTAGGGGTGATCGGGTTCGGCTGGCGCGCCTGGCGGCGGTATCGGGCCAATCGGTATCGTCGCGAAGCGGTGGCGCGATTGCGCGAGTGGGCGGCGGTGCTTCGTCGGCCGGACGCCGGCGACGCGGACCGCGCCCACGCGTTGCGTCAGATGGCGGAATTGCTCAAGCGCGTCGCGCTGACGGCGTGGCCGAGGGACAGCGTGGCGCGGCTGAGCGGTGACGGCTGGGCGGCGTTGCTGCGTCGCAGTCTCGATGGCACAGGGACATCGCCGGAGGTGCCCGATGCGCTCTCGGCGCTGGTCGCGTATGCGGAGTATCAGCCTGACGCCTCGCTGAGCCGCTGCTGGGAGGGGCATGACCCAAGGCATCATCGCGTCGAGGTGCTCGTGAGCGCCTGTCGGGTCTGGATCGAGCGCCATCATGTTCCAGTTTGACTATCCGTGGTGTTTCGCGCTGTTGCCGCTGCCCCTTCTGCTGTGGTGGCTGCTGCCGCCTTATCGAGAGGAGAGTCCGTCCGTGCGTCTGCCGTTCTTCGGCGATGTGGCGAGCGCGGCGGGATTGCAGCCGGCGGCGGGCGCTGTCGTGCCGCGACGCAACTGGGTGCAGCACGTGCTCGCGCCTGTCGCCTGGACGTTGCTGGTCGCAGCGCTCGCCCGTCCGCAGATACTCGAAGCGCCCATCGAGAAAGTGCAGCCCACGCGCGACATTCTGCTGGCACTGGATCTGTCGCAATCGATGGACACGCCCGATTTCCCCGATCACACCGGCACGCGCATTGCGCGCGTGCAGGCGGTCAAGACCGTTGTCGGCGATTTCGTGACGCATCGCCCGGACGATCGCATCGGGCTCGTCATTTTCGGCGACGCAGCCTATCCGCTCGCCCCGTTCACGCTCGACCACGCGCTGATTCACACGTTGCTCGACGACATGCTGCCCGGCATGGCCGGCAACAGCACCGCGCTGGGAGACGCCATCGGCCTCGGGGCGAAGATGTTCGAGCACAGCGAGGCGCCCCAGAAGGTGATGATCGTGCTCACCGACGGCAACGACACGGCCAGCCGCATGCCACCGGTGCTGGCGGCGGGGGTGGCGCACGACAGCGGCGTGACCGTGCACACCGTCGGTATCGGCGACCCGGCGGCGCAAGGCGAGGTGCGCGTCGATCTCGACGTGTTGCAAAGCATCGCGACGCGCACCGGCGGGCGTTACTTCTTTGGCGAGGATCAAACGGCGCTCGCTTCGATTTACGACACGCTCGACCGCATTACGCCGCACGATCACAAGACGCTGTCGTGGCGTCCGCGCCGCGAGTTGTTTCTGTGGCCGCTTGGTGCCGCGCTGCTGATCGTGCTGCTGTACGAGATCGCGCTGGCGGGCTACGCGGCGTATGTCAATCGCAAAGCGGCGATGGCGGGCGCCGACGATGCCCATCACGTCGACGGGGTGTCCGGCGAGCCGTCGGCGGCACCCGCCCGAAGCGCCGGCACGCCCGCTTCGGCGGTAGCGCCAGCGACGCCGCTTTCCGAGGCGAGGGGCGCGCGATGACCGATCTCGCCCACTTTCATTTCCTCCGGCCGTTCTGGCTGTGTCTTGTGCCGGTCGCCTTCGCCATCGTATGGGCTGTCCAGCGTCAGACCGATGTACGGCGGCGCTGGCGCGGCGTCATTGCGCCGCATCTGCTCGATGCGCTGGTCATTCAGGCGCAGCCGCGGGGACGGCTGCGTCCGGTGCATCTGATCGCGCTCGTGCTGGTGCTCGGCGGGATCGGCATGGCGGGGCCGTCGTGGAAACGGGAACTGCCGCCGTTTCTCGACGAGAAGGCGCCGCTGGCGATCGCCATCGACCTGTCGCCCACGATGGATGCGGTCGACGTGACGCCGACGCGGCTCGAGCGCGCGAAACTCAAGGTCAAGGCGTTGCTGGCCCGTCGCGAAGGCGCGCGCACGGCGCTTTACGCCTACTCGGGTTCGGCGCATCGCGTGCTGCCGCTCACCGACGACAGCGCGTTGCTCGGCACCTATGTCGATGCATTGCAGACGAGCATCATGCCGGTGCCCGGGCGAGACATGCGGCAGGTGCTGCGCGTGGTCGACGACGATCTGCGGCGCGAACCGACGCCGGGCACGATCCTGTTCATGACCGACGCCGTCGACGTGGCCGCCGCGCAGGCACTGCGCGCACACACGGGCAGTCAGGCGGTCGTGCTGGCCATCGGCACGACGCAAGGCGGGCCGTTACATCCCCCGGGCATGCCCGACGGCAGCTATGTGGAACGCGACGGTGCACGCGTATTCGCACGTCTGGACGAACGCGCGCTCAAGCGCTTCGCCGACGACAGCGGCGTGCCCGTGGCGACCTTTAAGGCCGATGGCGACGACGACATCGACTGGGTGCTGCGTCACGTGCAGTCTCATCTGGAGCAGACGCAAACGGGCGCAGCGGCGCGCTGGCGCGACGAAGGCTGGTGGGGCACGATTGCGCTCGTCGTGCTCGGCGCGTTCTGGTTCCGCAAGGGCTGGACGGTGCGCTGGATCGTCGGCGTGCTGCTGGCGCTGTCGTTGCCCATGCCTGCCCCGCCCGCGTTCGCGCAGACCTCCGTTCGGGCGAGCGGCGAGGGGGTGGCGGCGGCGTCCGCCGACGCGGGGCAAACGCCGCGTCGCTGGCGATTCGTCGACCTGTGGCTCACGCGCGATCAGCAGGGCCGTCGCGCGTTCGAGCGCGGTGATTTCGCCGAAGCGGCCGAGCGATTCGACGACCCGATGTGGCGCGGCGTGGCGCAGTATCGTGCGGGGCAATACGCGCAGGCGGCGCAGAGTTTCGCGCTGATCGATTCGCCCGAGAGCGACTTCGATCAGGGCAACGCACTGGCGCGTCTTGGCGATTACAAGGGGGCGCAGGCGCGCTACCGCGCGGCGCTCAGGCGCAAGCCGGACTGGCCCGCCGCACAGGCCAATCTTGCATTGATGGGGCGTCTGATCGCGGCATTGCCGAAGCCCCGCAAGCCGTCTGCCGACGACGACGAGATCGCGCCGGACATTGCGCCCGACGAGATTCGCTATGACGCGCCAAAGCCCCAAGGCCCGGGCGAGACGGCGACGAAGCCCGGACCGTCGCAGGACACGCAGATGTGGATGCGCACGATTCAGACGACGCCGACGGCCTTGCTACAGCGCGAATTCGCGCTTCAGCAAGGGCGTCCGGGAGGGCGTGCGCCATGACCCCCGGCATGACGTTGGCTTCCCGTCGATCTCACGTCTGTCCGATCGCTGGCGGTGGCGACGCGCGATCCTTGCGCCGAAGGAAGGCAATGGGCGACGGGAAGAACGACGGGAGGGGCACCGGGAAGGCCAGGGACGCCAGCATGTCGGACAACCGCTGCCGCCGGTGGCTAGTCAGCGTTACCGTGGGGGTTGTCGTACTGCTGTGCCTCGTCGCGACGGGGGCGGCAATGGCGGCCGAGCCGATGGCGCGCGTGGTGTTGGGCACGTCGTCGCCCATTCGTCCCGGACAGCAGGTGACGGTGGACGTTACCGTGCTCGTGCCGAACTTCTTCATGGCGGCGCCCGATTTTCCGCTGTTTCAGGTGCCGGGTGCGGTCGTGACGATGCCGGATGCCCGCGCGCTCAATGCCACGGAGACCCTCGACGGCGCCACCTTCGCCGCCATCACCCGGACCTACGCGTTCGCCGCCGATCAGGATGGCGACTACGTGTTGCCTCCCGTTGCTATCGACGTGACGTACGCCGGTGACGACGGCGCGGCGCAACACGCGAAAGTCACGCTCCCCACGACGCGCATCCGGGTCGGGGCCGGGGGCACGCCGGCGCTCACATCGCCGGCACGCAAGGCAGGGGAGGGCGGGCAGAGGGCGACGCTGCCGGTCGCGAAGCTGACCGTTACGCAGTCGCTTACCCCGGCTGCCGGCCAGGACGGCGTGCAGCTTCGCGCGGGCGATACCCTGGTCCGGACGGTGACGACGTTCGCACCTGACACGCAGGCCATGCGGATTCAGCCACCGAAAGCGCAGGCGCCGCGCGGCGTTCGGGTGTTCGCCGCCGATCCGAAGCTCTCGGACGGCGTGTCGCCGAACGTCGCGGACCCGGTCGCGGGCGGCTTGCGCGTCGATACGTTTTCATACGTCTTCGAGCGTCGGGGCACCTACACGCTGCCGGCCATCACGCTCGACTGGATCGATCCGGCGTCCGGACAGCGCGAACGCTCGGAAGCTCCCGCGCTTCGGGTCGTCGTCGCGCCAGGCGCACCGACGGGCGGTATGGCGCCTGGCGGGACCGCGTGGTTTTCGCGAGGCGATGACGGGCGGGTCGGCGCGGTTCTAGAGGGGATTGCGATGCTGGCCATGCTGAGCGTCGTGGCGTACGCCCTGTGGCGCGCTCGCGGGTTATGGCCGGCAGTGCGCCAACGCTATGTCGCGTGGCGGACACGGCCCGCTGTGCAGGCACGGGCGCTTCACGCCATGGTCGTGCGCGCCTGTCTGGCGTCGGATCCGGACACTGCCTACCGTGCTGCCGACCGGTGGAGCCGGTACGTCGTCGGGATGGGGCTGCCTGCATGGGCGCGTGCAACGGGCGACGTCGCGCTCGGGGACAGCGTCGTCTCGCTGGAGCGCCGGCTGTTCGGCGAAACGGCAAAGCGGTTCGGCGAGGGCGCATGGGACGGCAAGCCGCTGGCCGAGGCGTTCGGGCGGTGCGCGCGGATGGCCGGCGGCGGACGGCCCGAAGACGTGACAAAGTGCGGACAAAAGCGCGGACCAACGCGCAGACCAAAGCACGACGGCAGTGACGATTCGGCCATCTCGCCGTTGAATCCGTTCTGAGGAGAACGACACCAGCCGGTGACGGTGCCGGTCGCCGACCGACATGACGCGGACACCGTCGAGCCTTCGGTTCGTCGACCGAACCCGCACGCGCCCCGGCACGGCAGGGGCGCGCGTAATATACTGGCGATTCTCCCGTCCCCACGTCCTGCCCGTCGTTCTGGCCCGCCGCGCGCGTCGGGCATCGACGGCACGGCACATGGACGAAGCCCGATAGCCGTCGACATGACCAACCGATTCCTAAATCTCTACAATCACGATTTCGCGCGAGTGGCCGTCGGTGTGCCGCAGTGCCGCGTCGCCGACCCGGCGTTCAATGCCGCGCAGACGATTGCGCTGGCCCGACAGGCCGATGCCGAAGGTGCCGTGCTCGTTGCCTTCCCTGAACTGGGGATCCCCGCCTATAGCTGCGAAGACCTGTTCCAGCAGCGCGCACTGCAAGACGCTTGCGACACTGCGCTGGCCGAGATCGTGGCCGCGAGCCACGACCTGGGGGCGGCGCTCATCGTCGGCATGCCGGTACGCGTGCAGCAGCGATTGTTCAATTGCGCCGTCGTCGTCGCGCGCGGACGCATTCATGGTGTCGTGCCCAAGACGTATCTGCCGAACTACAGCGAGTTCTACGAAGCGCGTCAGTTCAATGCGGCGGACGATGCGGGCGTCGGAACGGTCACGCTGCTCGGAGAGGACGTGCCGTTCGGCGCGTTGATCTTCGAGGCCGCCGACCAACCGCTGCTGCGCTTTCATTGCGAGATTTGCGAGGACGTTTGGGTGCCGGTGCCGCCGTCGTCGTTCGCGGCGCTGGCCGGCGCGACGGTGCTCGTCAATCTCTCGGCCTCGAACGTGGTCGTCGGCAAGTCGGCCTATCGACACCAACTGGTCGGTCAGCAGTCGGCGCGCTGCCTTGCGGCGTATCTCTACACCTCGGCCGGGCAGGGCGAGTCGACCACCGATCTCGCCTGGGACGGGCAGGCACTCATTTACGAGAACGGCGACATGCTGGCCGAGTCCGAGCGCTTCGCCAGCGAGTCGCACCTGATTTTCGCGGACGTCGATCTGGAGCGGCTCGCCCGCGAGCGCATGCATCAGACGACGTTCGGCGTGTCGGTGCGGCGCCATGCCGACGAGGTTGCGCGCTTTCGCACGATCAAGGTGGATGTCACGCTGCCACGCGATGCCGAGCTGCCGCTCGCGCGCGCCATCGGCCGCTTCCCGTATGTGCCGTCCGACGCGCAGCGTCGCGACGAACGCTGCCACGAGGTCTACAACATTCAGGTGCAGGCGCTGATGCAACGCCTGGCGTCATCGAAGATTCAGAAGGTCGTGATCGGCGTGTCCGGCGGGCTGGACTCGACGCATGCGCTGCTCGTCTGCGCAAAGGTCATGGATCGGCTCGGGCTGCCGCGTACGAATATTCTGGCGTACACGATGCCGGGTTTCGCCACGAGCGAGCGCACGCTGCGTCAGGCGCGCGAACTGATGGAGGCGGTCGGTTGCACCGCGCGCGAGATCGATATTCGTCCGAGTTGCATGCAGATGCTCAATGACCTCGATCATCCGTTCGCCAGGGGCGAGGCCGTCTACGACGTTACCTTCGAGAACGTGCAGGCCGGCGAGCGCACCAATCACCTGTTCCGTCTCGCAAATCATATGGGCGCGATCGTGATCGGGACGGGCGATCTGAGCGAACTGGCATTGGGCTGGTGCACCTACGGCGTGGGCGACCACATGTCGCACTACAACGTGAACGCCAGCGTGCCCAAGACACTCATCATGCACCTCGTACGCTGGGTGGCCGAGACCGGGCAACTGGGCGGTGCCGCGTCGGCCAAACCCGCCAGGGGCGGCAAGGACGCGGGGCAGCGGCGCAACGTCCTCATCGATATTCTCGAGACGGAAATCAGCCCGGAACTCGTGCCGGGCAAGGCGAACGGCGCGCCCGAGCAGCGCACCGAGCATTTCATCGGGCCGTACGAATTGCAGGACTTCAACCTCTACTACACGCTGCGCTTCGGTTACGCACCGCGCAAGGTGGCGTTCCTGTCGTGGAGCGCCTGGCACGACGCGTCCCGGGGACGTTGGCCGGACGAGGAGCATCAGGCCCGAAATGCGTATGATCTGGTCGTCATCAAACGCAATCTGCGTATCTTCCTGGACCGGTTCTTCCGCACCAGCCAGTTCAAGCGTTCCTGCATTCCGAACGCACCGAAGGTCGGCACGGGCGGCTCGCTCTCGCCGCGCGGCGACTGGCGTGCGCCGAGCGACTCGGAGTCCGTGGTGTGGCTCGCGGACCTGGACACCGTGCCGGACGATCCGCATGCCTGAGCCTTCGTGGGGGCGGGCGCGCTGTCATCGGCGTGCCGTCCCCGGACCGGTACAATAGGCCGGCGAATTTTCAGAACAATCCAACCAAGGTATCGAGGCGACAATGAAACGCGTAACTGCCATCATCAAACCCTTTAAGCTCGACGAAGTCCGCGAGGCGCTGGCCGAAGTCGGTGTGACGGGGCTGACCGTCACCGAAGTGAAGGGTTTCGGCCGTCAGAAGGGCCACACCGAGCTGTATCGTGGCGCCGAGTATGTGGTCGACTTTCTGCCGAAGATCAAGATCGAAGTCGTGGTGAGCGCGGCGCAGGCCGAGCAGGTCATCGATGCCGTGCTGGGAGCGGCGCGCACCGGCAAGATCGGCGACGGCAAGATTTTCGTGACCGACGTAGAGCGCGTGATTCGTATCCGTACGGGCGAAGAGGGCGAGCAGGCAGTCTGATGGCCGCCCGGGGCGCATTCCCGGGGCACACGACGACGAAGGGCGACGGCTGCGCGAGCGGCGTCGCCCTTTGGCGTTTCAGGCCGCCTTGCGGCGGTCGGTGGTGGCTGGCGGTGGCTGCTCTGTAGCGTTGGCGGCGACCGACGTCAGGACTTAAGCCGTACGTCGAACGCGACAGTGATCAGGCGCACGAAAATCACGGAAAACGCGCTGATCGACAGCGTGTAGACCGGGTCCAGATCCGCGTAAGTGAGCGCGATATAGATCCATCCGCCGATAAAGGCGCACACGGCGTAAGGACGTGTGTCACGCAGCACCAGCGGCACCTCGTTGCAGAGAATGTCGCGGATCACGCCGCCGCCCACGCCGGTGATCACGCCCATCATCACGGACATGAACGCCGACATGTCCGTCTGTAACGCCAGCGACGTGCCGGAGGCGCTGAAGAACCCGAGTCCGATCGCATCCGTGATGAGCAACACGCGCTCTGTCGCCACGCGCGAGACGAGCTTGAGCACGACGGACGTGGACAGCGAGAGCACGAGAATGATGACCGAGTACCACTGGTGCTGGACCCAGTAGAAGGGCCGGTGGTCGAGCAGGACGTCGCGCAACGTGCCGCCGCCGAAGGCGGTCGCGAAAGCCAGCACGAAGGCGCCCACGGGATCGAGGTGTTGCTTGCGGGCTTCGGCGAAACCCGAGATCGCGCACGACAATACGGCGATGGCCTCCATGATGGCCAGGATCGTATGCAGTTGTGCGCTCATCTCGTTAATCATCGGCGAATCCTGTCAGCGGCGATCAGGGTGGCAAACGGGAAAAACGGGAAAAACGGGAAAAACGGGAAAAACGGGAAAAACGAAGGTGAAGCGTGTGAAGCAGGTGAGGCGGTAGAAATCAGCGAAGCCGGTGGAGCGGAAGCACCGCGAACGGCAAATGACAGCAAAGCGAGCAAAGCAAAGCGTCAGTCGCCTGCACGCGACGTTCTGGACTGCGAAGCCTGGAGCAATACTACCAGCGCACCGCCCCCGCCGTCGCGTCCTTGCGCCTGCGCCCACGCCAGCACTTCATTCTTCTGCGCGAGCCAGCCGCGTACCTTGTCCTTGAGCACCGGCTCGCGATTCACCGAGCCGAGCCCCTTGCCGTGAATCACGCGCACACAGCGCAGGCCTCGCTTGACGGCGTCGTGCAGGAAGGCCGAGAGCGCTTCACGCGCTTCGTCCCGGCGCATCCCGTGCAGATCGATCTGCGCCTGCACCACCCAGTCGCCGCGCTGAAGCTTGAGTACCGCGTCGTGACTGATGCCGGGGCGACGGTATGACAGCCGATCGTCCGTATCGAGCAACGCTTCGGGATCGAATTCGTCCGACAGCGATTCATGCAGGACGGCGGCTTCGTCTTCCTGTGTCTGTCGGGCCACCGGTTCGGGCGGCAGGCGCGGGTGCTCGACGCGATTGGTCGATCCCTTACCGGTCAGCGGCGCGATATCGCCGATACTGTCACGGAACACATTGGCGTCGCGTTCGGCCTGTGCGGCGCGCTTTGCGGCGGCGAGGCGTTCGGCCTCGCGGGCGGCAGTCTCTCTGGCGAGCGCGTCGCGCAGGCCGTTGAGATCGCTGAGACTGAGTTTCGGAGGCTTCTTGCTCATGGTCGTGCGAACAAGGTGGAGGGCAGAGCCGATGATAACGGGACTGAACGGCGACGCAAGCCGGTCGAGCCGATGACGCGCATGACGTCAATGACATCGATGACGTCAATGACATCGATTCGGTCGATGCACGATTGCGCTGGGCAAGTCGCGACATCCACGAGGGGGCAGCAAAGCGAAGACGGCGCCCTCGCTGCATGAACGATCACACAGCGAGGGCGCCGCCGCCGGGCAGCCGATGCCGCTTGCGCGCTTACTGGTCGAGGTTCTCGAGGTAGCGCTGCGCGTCGAGTGCGGCCATGCAGCCCGTGCCGGCGCTGGTAATGGCCTGGCGATAGATATGGTCCTGCACGTCGCCGGCGGCGAACACGCCCGGCACGCTGGTGGCCGTGGCGTTACCGTTCAGGCCGCTGTGCGTGACGATGTAACCGTTCTTCATCTCCAACTGGCCTTCGAAGATATCGGTATTCGGTTTGTGGCCGATGGCAATGAACACGCCGTGCAGCGAAATGTCTTCGTGTGCGCCCGTCTTGGTGTTCTTGATGCGAACGCCGGTCACACCGCTGTCGTCACCGGTCACTTCGTCGAGCACGCTGTCGTACTTCAGTTCGACCACGCCCTGCTTGGCTTTTTCCAGCAAACGGTCGATCAGGATCGGCTCGGCGCGGAACTTGTCGCGGCGGTGAATCACCGTGACCTTGCTGGCGATATTCGACAGATAAAGCGCTTCTTCGACCGCCGTGTTGCCGCCGCCGACCACGCAGACTTCCTTGCCGCGGTAGAAGAAACCGTCGCAGGTGGCGCAGGCGGAGACGCCGCGACCCGAGAACGCTTCTTCGGACGGTAGCCCGAGGTATTGCGCCGAGGCGCCGGTTGCGATGATCAGGGCGTCGGCCGTGTATTCGCCGGAGTCGCCGATCAGACGCAGCGGGCGCTCGTTCAGATGCACCGTATGGATGTGATCGAAAATCATCTCGGTGTTGAAGTGCTCGGCGTGGGCCTGCATACGGGCCATCAACTCGGGGCCTTGCACACCGGTCGGGTCGCCGGGCCAGTTCTCGACGTCCGTGGTGGTCATCAACTGACCGCCCTGGGCGATGCCCGTGATCAGCACGGGGTTGAGGTTGGCGCGCGCGGCGTACACGGCGGCGCTATAGCCGGCGGGGCCGGAACCGAGAATCAGGACTTTGGCGTGCTTGGCAGCAGACATGGACTTGCTCACCGGAAAAAGAAGGGGCTGGCGCTTGACCCTGCGCCGGTGACGGCAGACGGCGGGCGGCAGGGAGACGGCGCAAGCCGACATTATAAAGGGCCGCCGTCGTTTCGTTGATGGAGCCTCACAATCGAAGCGATAGCCGTCGGCGCACGCCCACTGCGGCAAACCCGTCGGCAAATCCGTCAGTAAAGGGGGAGGCTTGAAGCCCCTTCGGCCGCGCCGAACCACCGGAATGACGGGGCGTGACCGGAATTTGGGGGCGGATGGGAGGCGGCTGGGCCGCAGACGGGCCGACACGATGTCCTGCAGACGTTCGGGCACGGCTTGGCGTTGGTGCACAGGCCGAAAACACTGGCGTTACCGCTTGTCACCTTTTCGTTCAAATATGAATGTAATAGTTGTTTACAATGGAGCCTTGCCGCGCGGCAGGCCGCCCGTCTGCCCGCCCAACCGCATGGCTTGATGACGACGAAATCTTCCTACTCTGCTGGTGCCGGATCGTCGTTGCCCAATCGGGTGACGCACCTCTTCCATGAAATCCGCTGGATGGCGCAGGTCGCGCTGATGGTGTTCCTGTTGATGGCGTTGTTCTCCTACAGCCGTCTGGACCCCAGCTGGACGCATGCGGCGCACGTGGAGCGTATCGCCAACTGGGCGGGACGCGTCGGCGCGTGGGTCGCCGACATGTTGCTGCTCATGCTCGGCCTGTCCGCCTACTGGCTGGTGGTGTTCATCGCCCGCCGCGTGGTCTCGGGCTACCGCCGGATCTCCGCCCGGCGAGAAGCCCCCCCGCTGCGGGAGCGTCTCGCCAGCGGCGGCTGGGTCGAGATCGTCTCCTCCCTGATGGTCCTGCTCTCGAGCGCGGGCATCGAATCCCTGCGTCTGTACCGTCTCAAGGCCCAGTTGCCACGTGCGTCGGGCGGGGTCGTCGGCGAAACCGTCGGGGGCTTCTTCCAGCATGCGCTCGGCTTTACGGGCGGCACGCTGGCGCTGTTGCTGATCTTCGCGTTCGGCCTGTCGCTGCTGTTCCATTTCTCGTGGCTGTCCGTGGCCGAAAAGCTGGGCGCGCTGATTCTCGATACCGGCACCGTCATTCGCCGCCGCCGTGAGGCGCGTCAGGACCGGCGTCTGGGCGAGGAGGCGGCCATTGCCCGCGAAGGCGCCGTGGTGCAGAACCGTGTGCGCGCAGAGGTCCACGAACCGGTGCAGATCGTGCCGCCGGTCAAGGTTGTGCCCAAGAGCGAGCGGGTCGAAAAGGAGAAGCAGGCGCCGTTGTTCGCCGATCTGCCCGATTCCATCCTCCCGCCGCTGGCGTTGCTCGACCCGGCGCCGGTAGCGCAGGAAACGGTGTCGGCCGAAACGCTGGAATTCACGTCGCGCCTGATTGAGAAGAAGCTCAAGGATTTCGGTGTCGAAGTGAGTGTGGTGGCCGCATATCCCGGCCCCGTCATCACGCGTTACGAGATCGAGC
The DNA here is from genome assembly GCF_902459655.1 of Pandoraea anhela. GTDB lineage: Bacteria > Pseudomonadota > Gammaproteobacteria > Burkholderiales > Burkholderiaceae > Pandoraea > Pandoraea anhela. The sequence continues at coordinate 13,855 of NZ_CABPSB010000022.1, read as the reverse complement.
CGGCCACCGGTGTGAAGGGCAGCCAGATCGTGAATCTGGCGAAGGATCTGGCGCGCTCGCTCTCGCTCGTGTCGATCCGCGTGGTCGAAACCATCCCGGGCAAGAATTACATGGGGCTGGAGTTGCCGAATCCGCGCCGCCAGACGGTGCGCATGACGGAGATTCTGGGCTCGGAGGTCTACAACAGTTCTTCGTCGCTGCTCACGCTGGCGCTCGGCAAGGACATCGGCGGCAAGCCGGTCGTGGCCGATCTGGCCAAGATGCCCCACCTGCTGGTTGCCGGCACCACCGGTTCGGGCAAGTCCGTGGGCATCAACGCCATGATTCTGTCGCTGCTTTACAAGGCGACGGCGGAGCAGGTCCGGCTGATCCTCATCGATCCGAAGATGCTCGAAATGAGCATGTACGAAGGCATCCAGCACCTGCTGTGCCCGGTGGTGACGGACATGCGTCAGGCGGGCCATGCCCTGAACTGGGTGGTCGCCGAGATGGAGCGTCGTTACAAGCTGATGAGCAAGCTGGGTGTACGCAATCTGGCTGGCTACAACAACAAGATCGACGATGCCGCCAAGCGCGAAGAGCATATTCCGAATCCGTTCTCGCTAACGCCGGATGAGCCCGAGCCGTTGCAGCGTCTGCCGTACATCGTTGTGGTAATCGACGAGTTGGCCGACCTCATGATGGTCGTCGGCAAGAAGGTGGAAGAACTGATCGCCCGGATCGCGCAGAAGGCGCGTGCGGCAGGCATTCACCTGATTCTGGCGACGCAGCGTCCGTCGGTGGACGTGATCACGGGCCTGATCAAGGCGAACGTGCCGACGCGGGTGGCGTTCCAGGTGTCGTCGAAGATCGATTCGCGCACGATTCTGGATCAGCAGGGCGCCGAGACGCTGCTCGGCATGGGCGACATGCTTTACATGCCGCCGGGCACCGGGCTGCCGTTGCGTGTGCATGGGGCGTTCGTGGCCGATGACGAAGTGCATCGCGTGGTCGAGCGACTCAAGGAGCAGGGCGAGGCGAATTACATCGAAGGCATTCTCGAAGGCGCGACGGAGGGCGAAGACGGCGGTATCGACGGCGCCGCCGGCGGAACTGGCGAGGGGGGCGGCGAGTCCGATCCTCTATACGATCAGGCCGTGGCGGTGGTGCTCAAGCAGCGCCGTGCGTCGATCTCGCTGGTGCAGCGCCATTTGCGCATCGGCTACAACCGGGCGGCACGCCTGCTCGAACAGATGGAACAGTCCGGCGTGGTGTCGGCGATGGCGAGCAACGGCAACCGGGAAATTCTGGTGCCGAATCGCGAGGGAGAATAAGGGATATGTTGGGATTCAAGCGCAGTTTGCCGTTCATGGCAGGCGTCGTCGGTGTCACGCTGGCGGCGCTGGTCGCGCCGGCCTATGCCAGCGGGACGGCGCAACTCAAGGCGTTCGCGGCACAGGTCAAGACGGCCCGTGGCGACTTCGAGCAGAAGCAGGTGAAGCAGCAAGGCCAGCAGGACGGCGCGTTGAAGGTAACGAATACGGCGTCCGGCACGTTTGAGTTTTCGCGCCCTGGTCGCTTCGTCTGGCATTACACCAAGCCGTACGATCAACTGCTGCAGGCCGACGGAACGACGCTTTACGTCTACGACAAGGACCTGAATCAGGTGACCGAGCGCAAGTTGGGCGACTCGCTGGGCGCGAGTCCGGCCGCGATTCTGTTCGGTAGTAACGACATCGAGAAGAGCTTTACGCTCAAGGATGCCGGCGTGAAGAACGGCATCGACTGGGTGGAACTCAAGCCGAAGTCGCAGGACACGCAGTTCCAGCGAGTCGGTATTGGCTTTCGCGATGGCAACCTGGCGGCGATGGAGTTGTACGATGCGTTCGGCAACGTGACCCTGCTCACGTTCGGCAATATGCAGAAGAATCCGGCGCTGCCGGCAGACCGCTTCAAGTTCACGGTGCCCAAGGGGGCCGACGTCATCAAGGGCTGACCTCGCGGGCACGCCCGGTCGTGCCCTCCCGTCTCTGCCCCCACTTTCGCCCCGTCTCTCGCCCCCTCCTGTCTCCTCCTGTTTCCTCTTGTCCGCTCCATCCGCGCTTGCCCCATGAGCGCCATGAGCGCCATACGGGCGAGCTGGCCGTCAGGCTGGCATAATGGGGGCATCTGATTATCTGACTGCGGCCGGGGATTCCCCGGCCGCGCTGCTTGAGAACATGCCAAACGACGCCCCTTTGTCGGCTTCGGTGCCTTTGGCCGAGCGCCTGCGCCCCCATACCATCGACGATGTGATTGGCCAGCGTCACCTGCTGGGCAAGGGTAAGCCATTGCGCGTGGCGTTCGAGGCGGGTCGTCCGCACTCGATGATCCTGTGGGGGCCGCCGGGTGTGGGCAAGACGACGCTCGCACGTCTGATGGCGGACGCCTTCAAGGCCTACTTCATTGCGCTTTCTGCGGTGCTCTCCGGCGTGAAGGACATTCGCGACGCGGTCGAGGCTGCGCAAATCCAGCGCGCGCAGGGCAAGCAGACGGTTGTGTTCGTCGACGAAGTTCACCGTTTCAACAAAGCGCAGCAGGATGCGTTTCTGCCGCACGTCGAATCCGGCCTGTTTATCTTTGTCGGTGCAACGACGGAGAACCCGTCGTTCGAAGTCAACGGCGCATTGCTCTCGCGTGCGGCGGTGTATGTGCTCAAGAGCCTGAACGACGAAGAACTGGGCGAGATGGTCACGCGCGCCGCGCATGAGTTGGGCGATATCGGATTGACCGATGAGGCGCGTCAGGGCCTGATCGACTCAGCCGACGGCGACGGTCGCAAGTTGCTGAACAATGTCGAGATCGTGGCGCAGGCAGCGGTGGCGCAGGGACTGGAGACGATCGACGAGGCATTGCTCGCGAGCGTGCTGGCCGAGAATCTGCGTCGCTTCGACAAGGGCGGCGACGCCTTTTACGACCAGATCAGCGCGCTGCACAAGTCGGTACGCGGCAGTTCGCCCGATGGCGCGCTGTATTGGTTCTGCCGCATGCTCGACGGCGGCGCGGATCCGCGGTATCTGTCGCGCCGGATCGTGCGAATGGCGTGGGAGGATATCGGATTGGCCGATCCTCGCGCGGCGCGTATCGCGCTGGATGCGGCGGAGACGTACGAGCGTCTCGGCACGCCCGAGGGCGAGCTTGCACTGGCGCAGGCGGTGTTGTATCTGGCATCCGCGCCGAAGTCCAACGCGGGGTACAACGCCTATAACCAGGCGCGTGCGTTCGTCGGCAAGGACAAATCGCGCGCCGTGCCGATCCATCTGCGCAACGCGCCGACGAAGCTGATGAAGGAACTCGGCTACGGCCACGAGTATCGGTACGCGCACGACGAGCCGGATGCCTATGCCGCCGGCGAGACGTACTTCCCCGACGACCTGCGGGCACAAAACTGGTATCGACCGGTGCCGCGAGGGCTTGAGGGGAAAATCGGCGAGAAGCTCAACTGGCTGAAGACGCTCGATGCCGAGTGGCGGCGCGCCAATGCGAAGGGGCGCAAATCGTCCGATGCCGAGGCAAAAGCGCCTGCCGTCGGCGGTGCAGCTTCGTCCCCATCTTCCTCTTCCTCATCTTCCTCCGCAAAGGCATCGCCAGACGAGACCGGCGACGACGCGTCTGCGTGAGTCGTGGATGCAGCGGGGACTGTCGACGGCGACTCGCGCGGTGAGTGCATAAGGCATCGATCTGCCCGTGGCGTCGACGAGGCGTCGATGGCCGGACGCCCCTGAAGCCCCTGACACCGTTTGCTCTCGGGGATCCCGCAAATACACGCGCTCAAGCATGGCGGACTTGCTAAAACGCGTCATCGTGCTGCGCGTTTGGTAAAATCCCGCCATTGCCGTTGCGCGCAGCGAAAAGTTGCGCGGGCAGCGGCCAACATCCAATTCATGGCCTGCCGATGTGGGCCGCTCACAAAAGATTTCCCACCATGCTCGACATTCAACTTCTTCGCAAGGATCTCGACGGCGTTGCGGCGCGACTCAAGGCGCGCGGCTATTCGCTCGACGTGGCGGCGTTCGCGGCGCTCGAAGCGGAGCGCAAGCAGATTCAGACGCAAACCGAGGAGCTTCAGGCGCGTCGCAACGCGTTGTCGAAGCAGGTCGGCATGAAGAAGGGCAAGGGCGAGGACGCCTCGGCCGAGATCGCCGAAGTCGGCGGCATCGCGGACACGCTCAAGGCGTCGTCGGTGCGTCTGGAAGAGATTCAGACGCGTCTGTCGGATTTGCTGCTGGGGGTGCCCAACCTTCCGCATGAGAGCGTGCCGGTCGGCTCGGATGAGACGCAGAACGTGGAGGTGCGCCGCTGGGGCACGCCGCGCGAGTTCGACTTCACACCGCGCGATCACGTTGATCTGGGCGCGGCGCTGGGGCTGGATTTCGATGCGGCGGCGAAGCTGGCCGGCGCCCGTTTCTCGGTGATGAAGGGGGGGATTGCGCGTCTGCACCGTGCGTTGGCGCAGTTCATGTTGGACACGCATACGAGTGAGCACGGGTACACGGAAACGTACGTGCCGTACATCGTCAATGCGGCGTCGATGCGTGGCACGGGCCAGTTGCCGAAGTTCGAGGACGACCTCTTCAAGGTGCCGCGTAAAGTGGGTGGCGAAGAGGGCGAGCGCCTCGAGAACTTCTATCTGATTCCGACGGCGGAGGTGTCGCTGACGAATCTGGTACGTGACGAGTTGCTGCCGAACGATGCGTTGCCGATGAAGATGGTGGCGCATACGCCTTGCTTCCGTTCGGAGGCGGGCAGCTATGGCAAGGACACGCGCGGCATGATTCGTCAGCATCAGTTCGACAAGGTCGAGTTGGTGCACGTGGTGCGCCCGGACGAATCGTACGACGCGCTCGAGACGCTCGTCGGCCATGCCGAGACGATTCTTCAGAAGCTTGGGTTGCCCTATCGCACGCTGGTGCTGTGCACGGGCGACATGGGCTTCGGCAGTGCGAAGACGTACGACATGGAGGTGTGGATTCCGGCGCAGAACACGTATCGCGAGATCTCGTCGTGTTCGAACATGGAGAGCTTCCAGGCACGCCGGATGCAGGCACGCTTTCGCAACGCGCAGGGCAAGCCGGAACTGGTGCACACGCTGAACGGTTCGGGGCTTGCTGTCGGACGCGCGCTCGTGGCGGTGCTCGAGAACTATCAGAATGCAGATGGCTCGGTGACGGTGCCTGATGTGCTGCGCCCTTACATGGGCGGCATCGAACGTCTGGAGCCGACGGCCTGAGTGGCGACGGGAGTGGCGCCGGTTAAGGGCATCGATTCAAGGTAAAAAACTTCGAAAAAAGAGTTGCTCGAAAAAGAAATTCGGCTATAATCTCTTTCTCGCTGCTTGAGGCCACTCAGGCAGCGAACCAAGGCAGAAAGAACGCTTGGAGAGGTGGCAGAGTGGTCGAATGCGCCGGACTCGAAATCCGGTATACGGTTATACCGTATCGTGGGTTCGAATCCCACCCTCTCCGCCAAGACCCTTATACTGCTTGACTCAAAGGCCGGTTATCCGGCCTTTTTGTTTTGCTGTGCCTCAAAACTCCGAGGCACTTGTGCCCAAATTGTGACCGAGTTTGCATGCTCGGCCAGATGGTCGGGCGCAAGGTGGGCATAACGCAGAACCATCTCGTAGCTCGCCCATCCCCCCATCTCCATCAGAGTTTGCAATGGCGTTCCGTTCTGGACGTGCCAGCTTGCCCATGTATGGCGCAGGTCGTGGAATCGGAAATCGCTGATCCCCGCACGCTTGCATGCCCCTTTCCATTGGACGTTATCCAGATACGCCAGCGGTTCGCCATTCCTCACAAAGACACGAGTTTGGTGCTTCCCGATCTGGCGGCGAATCACTTCGACGGCCTCGTCGTTCAACGGCACCCCAATCGGCTTACCCGCCTTTGCCTGGTCAGGGTGTATCCAAGCGCGTCGCCTGACTAGGTCAACCTGCGACCATTCCAGACCGAAGATATTGCCGCGCCGCAAGCCAGTGGAAAGGGCCATCGTCGCAACATCTCGAAGCCATGGCGTGTTAATGGAATCGAGCAACTTCCGGGCTTCGTCCGGCGTGATCCACCGAATGCGTTTCGAAGGTTCAACAAGATCCTCCAACGTAGGCGCTCGATTGATCCATTCCCACGGGCCTGCGGCATCGTTGAGCATCGCCCGAATCGTCGCCAAATAGCGGTTCTTCGTTGCGTTGCTCGTTTGCGTTTCCGTCTTGCCGCGCATGTACGTCCGAGGCAGTGCAGCTATAATGCGGTCACGGGTGAGCTTGTCCAGAGTCTCGCCACGGAACGACTCACGAAAATGCAAAATGTGCCGTTCCTTACTCTCGTAGTCCTTCGACCCGGACTGTTCTGTCAGATACCTTACGGCGGCTTCTGCGAACGTCCGGGACGGCTTTTCCCCGAGCCTTGTTACTCGCCACGCTTCGGCTTTGACCTTGTCGTGGTATTCCTGAGCTTCCTTTCGGTCGCTCGTGCCAGCAGAACGTCTAAGTCTTTCTCCGCCTGGTAAGCGGATGTCAATCCAATAGACGTCTCCGCGCTTACGGATGGGCATAGTTTCTCCTTCTCCGCCGGCGCCGGTCGGTTGCCATTGTACGCCGGGATGTTTTTCAGTTGCTCGGGCCATATCCGCCACGCGGCGCCGACTCGGAAAAAGCCGAGTTCAATTCGGTGCGCGTATGCGGTGCCGTAGGAAACGCCGAGCAGTGCGGCGGCTTCACGCAGGCTTATCGCTCCCATCGTTCAACTCCCAAATCTCTATTGCGCCGCTTGATCGACTTTCAGCCAGCAAACAGGTTTCTGATCGTCAAGCCTTCTGACAAGACCTTGGCGCTCAAGATTGAGCAGCCATGAACGCACCGCTCCTGAATGGGTGCGTCGATTGTGTCCGAATTGTGGCTCGACGCGCTTCGCCACATCTGCTGTGGTATATGCTCCGCGCGCATCAAGAATTCCCAATATCTTCTTGTCGTATTCGCTAAGGCTCATATCAACCTCCATTTCTTCGCGGTGACCCGCAGAATCTCTTTCAGTGCTTCGGCCGTGGCCGGGTGGGTGGTCATGCTGCTCACGTCAGTAAAGGTTCTCGCTGTAGAGCGTGCCGCCGTCGGCTTCGTCGCCACCGCAGCGTCGGATGATCTGGCCTGCGGCCTCGGCAACCTTCCAGGCTTCGGTGCGGCTTAGGAACTTGCCAAACTGGTCGATGAAGCCTTGTTCCCAACGCCCATGATCGATAATCGATGCCGACACGAGTTGCTGAAGCGCCTCGAACGTCTCATGCATACGTGGATCCCAATGGCGTGCGCCCAGAATAATCATGGGCGGGTTACTGCTAAAGCGGCAGGCCGCGCACACTACTCGGCAGTCGCCCAGAATGATCTCGTTCTGTCTCATGAGCGGTCCTCGATGCCGATACGGCGCTTGAGCGTGATGCGGAAATACGATTCCGACATGCACATGCTCACGGGAATCGCCATGAGTTCACATAGCCATATCCACGGCTCAGAGATGCGGTATTTCGGATGTATGTTCGGGCACGACTCGCAACGCATATCCACCCATACCGGGACGCTGTAGAGCGTGCCCGCGTGCGTGAACCCGGCAGCGATTGCCTCGGCTTCTGTCATGATGAGTTTCATGATTGGATCTCGTTCAGGGTGTCTTGGTCGACGAACTCATGGCCCCAGGCCGGTGATCCTTCTGGGGAACCTAGCGGCGGCAGATGGACGGCCCGCTCGCGGGGATGCCCACAGACGACGCAGTAGCCCTTGTTCACGACTGACACACGAATGGCGAAGACGGGCACAGGCTCAGACCCAAAATGAGGGTGCTTGATGGTCTTCTCGATGTAGCCACGCCACGGCAGTTCGATACGTCGCGCCAAGTCATTGGCCTTCGGATAGCCGCGCGTTAGGACCACACGGTCGTACTGTTGCCCGACGAGACGCTTCACCCAATAGCCCGTGCGCAAGCGATACTCGAAGGACTTCGTCCCGGCCTTGATCTGGTCGAAGTAAATGCCCTTCACGGGAATGGTGAGCGTTCTCACGATTTCCGCTCCTCCGCTGCCTGCGAGGCTCGGATATTCCGGGAGTATCCTCGTGGGCCTCGTCCTTTTGCATGCATATCCAGCATGTTGTCCCGTTGTGTTCCAATGAATAGATGGGCCGGGTTACAACATGCCCTGTTATCACAACGATGCAGTACGTTCATGCCTTCGGGAATTCTGCCGATCCACAATTCGTAGGCATATCGATGTGCCGAAGAGAAGCGAAAGAAGGCGCGCGATCCGAGAGATATTTTGATTCGCCCATAACCCACACGGTCTTTTGTTCCGATCCAGTTCCAACAACCTGAGATCTGATCAATTTGGACCTTTCGGGTAATTCTCACTTTCTGGTCCATTGGCTTAGTTGGCATTTTTATCTCCCGCATCCTTGCGATCCCCGCCATCCGCCGACAGCGCGGCGCGGCCGGTCATGCGGGCTTCGATCATTGCCCAAACGGATCCGTATTCAGGCCAGTCGCTTTCGACGACAACGCACTCCACTGTCGGGATGCGGTTGTCGTGCAGAAGGTCGCGCAAAATTTTCTCCTTCGTGCCGGACAGGTTTTTGCGCTTGATTACGATGTAGCGTTCCTCGCGCTTGAACGCCTCCCTCTCATCCCCGCCCACCTTCGGGGGAGACGAGAGGGCGGCTTGTTCAAGTATCACGCGGCAAATTGCAGCCTTATCAGCTTCACCGATCGTGTCATCATTGAATCCTTCATCACGCAAGACCGATTCAAGCGCTTCAAGCATATCCCCGCCCACCTGATGCGCATCTGCGGCGCGCTCGGCGTAGATGCCAGTGCGCTTGTCAGGATCGCCGAAGTGCTCGCGCTCAAGCGCGGCGTAGTCTGTAGGCGAGGCATCTGCGCCGCGCTGCACATCGCTATTGCGCGTGCCACAGTGGCATCCGTAACCCTCGTTCTGAGGGCAGCATTCTGGCTCGCCGCTGCAATCGGATGGCTTTCCTACGGTGCGCTCGCCCGCGAGGAATGACGAACCTTCTTCCGGTTCGCTGGCTTCCCATGCGTACAGCCCGGCGCCGCTGTGGCCTGTCGCGTCGCCCATCTGTAATGCGATTTCGCAGTCAAGCTGGTCTCGGTCGGTGTCGCGGTCAGGTGCGACGAGATCCAGCGCTTCCAGAAGCTGCCAGCCAGTCATGAACAGCGGTGCAGACTTCGGGCGCTCGCCGCCATTCACGGGCGCGGCGTAGAGCCGCGTGCCAACTGGAAACTTGGCCGCTTCGAAGCAGACCATAGTGAAACCTTCCGTACCCGGCATCGTGCCTGCCACGCCTACAGCCTCTTGCCCTGCGCTCTGCTCAGAGACATTCACGGGCGCGGCGTTCCGGTAGAGCGGGATTGGTACGGCGCGGTGTATCGTGGCGGCGTTAAGTGCTTCGTCCTCGTCTACGAAAACTTCATAGTTGTCGTTCGGCCACTTGACTTGCCACGCCACCGCCTCTTGCCCTGCGCTCTGTGCGGCTGGCGCCGCTCCGCAGTCACACGTGCCAGTCGGCAGCGCCGGGGCGTTGTGTACCGCGCAATCGCTGGCATGAATGACGCCATCACGACAAGCAGGACACATGCAGTGCCCTTTATCCTGTGCGGCTGGCGTGGGGGCAGCGGCGAGAGCGTCTTTCCAGCTATTCGCGAATTCAGCGCCGCGCTGAAGGTTGTAACCGTCGATGCCGTCGCTTTTCCCGAAAGCGGCGACGTTCTCGATCATCGCTTTGGTGATGGTCTTCGGCACGATCTGCCACTGGCTCGCATCAAACGTCACGGTCTTGAGTTCAGACATTTGCGATGCTCCCGAAGTACGCGGCATACATGTCGTCGAGCGCTTCAACTTGCTCGCCGGTGAGTTGGGTGACGACGCCGGAGTGCATGGCTTCGGCCATCGGCGCGAGGGTCGCGCGCTCGTCGTCGGTCAGGTCGCCGGAGATCGCCTCCAGCGCCTTCACCATTTCAGTGGTGGATGGGGTGCGCATGTCAGGCATCCTTGAGCAAGTCGTGGACGCTGGTCGGCGGCGGAGCGGTCAGCGTCAGTTCGACATCGCGCTGAATCAGGCCGCACAGCTTGCCCATATCGTCTTTTTCCGGATGCGCGATGCAGCGGAAGGACACGATCACCGTGCCTCCCTCCATTGGCTGAATGCGGAAGCCGTCGACCTTGAGATCGTCGAGCAGGATGTTGCTGTCGCCGCCGAGGCCATAGTCGATCTCGGCTGTGTAGCCGACGCCTTCCAATTCCCACTTGAAGGGCGACATCTTCGGATATTTGAGCTTCGACAGGCGGTCCTTGTCGATCAGATCGTCCTGCGCGTCCGGCAGCGTGTAGAGCATGCTTCGCAGATCCGCGCCGAAGTTCGCCAGCACGCCGTTATCGGCCGCGACTTCGAACTTCAGATCGACGGCCGGCTTCTTGTCTTCGCCGTGGAGTTCGGCGCGCGGGTTGACGCTGGTGAGCTTGGCTTGTTGGGCTTCGAGTTCGAACATGGTGGGTATCTCCGGGAGGTGGCGGGTTACTGGCTGATGGCGTCGCGACGTTCGCCGATGGCTTCACGCAGCGCTTGGTTATCTTCCGCGTTGAGATCGCGGCCGCTGTCGAGGATCATGTCTAGCTCGTCGCCGGTGTTGGCTGCCTGCACTTGGCTCATGAGATTCGCGATGCTCGGGCCTTCGAGTTGCGGCGCGTCCTGCGTGCCCTGTTCATCGGTGTATTCCTCGTCGACCACGGAGAATTGGCCATCGATCACCGCCCCGTTGTCTTGCGGCAGACCGATCTCGGCGCGCTCGTCGAGCGACACTGCCGTCTGCAATTCGATGCTCACAGGCAGGAACTTGAACAGGCGCCGCACGACAGTCTTGAGCGCCATCGCAGCGAAGTCGTCGACCCACGGGCCTTTGTCCTTAGCCTTGCTGCGCGCGCGGATGCCTTCGACCTCGGCGCGGCTCATCACGTCGAACTGGATGCCACCATCCTTGAGCTTCGCCACGGCGTAGACGAACGTCAGCTTCGCGGCGTTGGCGCGGTTCGGGTTGTTCCAGTCCGGGACGTGTTCGATGTGAGCATCCAGCCCGAGTCGACAGTCGAATTTGTCACCCTCGTACACGGCACGCGCGTCGATGCTGACGATTTGCCCCGACCGGCGGGCGAGGTCGATCATGCCGCGGTATCCGATGATCAGCTGCGCCTCCTTGACCTTTGTCCATCCGTTGCCATCCTTGACGTTGCGGTCGTACGGCAGGATGTAGGCGTGGCCAAGCGCGTTACCCGGCTCGAGCCCCAACTGTGCACACTGGATCACGGCGCCGAAAAACGACACCGGCGTGCACTCGGCCAGCTTCGGCACCTTGCGAATCTCAGTGGTGACGATGCGTGCGAGGCGTTCAGGGGTCATGTGGCGCGGCAGCGCGGCCTTGATCTGCGCCTGCATGCTAGGGCTGGCGAGCATCGTCGCAACCTTGTCGACCGGATTTTTCTTCTCTTCGGCCACGGCGGTGCCGGTGACCTTTGCCTTGAGTGCGTTGGTACTCATACTGGCTTACTCCTTGAATTTGCCGAGACGGAAATCGATGTACTTCGAGGCGGGATATTCGACGCTGTAGGCCTTCTTGCTGATCTCCTTGCGGATGAACGCCTGACCGTCGTCGAATCGAATGGCTGCGGCTTTGCCCATCTCTGCGAGCAGGTGTGCGCGTGCGCCGTCCTGCAACGCCTCGTAATGGGCCTGCATGCGCTTGGCCGTCTCGAATACAGCGCGCCAGTGCTCATGCATGGCCGTGGCGTCGATCACGGTGCCGTCGCTACCCGGATAGAGGCGTTTGATGGTGTCGAGGACGTTCTTCGCCTCGTAATCGATGGGCGGCTGAACCTTGGGGACGACGTACTTCGTCCAGAACTCAGCGGACCGTTCGCGCATCACGCGGATCAGTTCGTCGTCGCGCTGCACGACATACGGCTTCAGGTCGTCACCGATCAGTGCGAAGACGCGGCAGGTATTGCGGCCTGTCACGCCGAGGCCGTGCTGCACCTGGGCAACGTAGTGCAGCGGCAATTCATCAGTCTCGTGCTCGCCCCATTCCTTCGACTTGAACGGGTGAACGGTCTTGATCTCGATGTTTTCGCGTGCTTCACCGTCAGCGTATTCCGCATCGATCTCCGCCGCGAGGAACGGCAATTCGGCATCGATGTAGCGTTCGTTGGCAGCCACGATATTCAGGCCGTGCTCCTCGCGGATCATGTCGAGGATGTACGGTTCCAAGCGCGAACCGCGACGCTTGGCAGCCGCGTTGTGACCGTCCTCGCGGCGGGGCGTGATCTTGTCCATCCAGAGATCGACGACATTGCGCCACGGGCTGACGCCGAGAATGGCTGCGACATCGCTACCGCCGATGAACTTCGTACGGTCCGGGACCGCGATCAGGGGTGCATTCATGGTCAGACGCTCCGAAAAACTACGGGCTGCGCGGCGCGCATGGCGTCTTCGAGGTCATTGGTGCCGACCACGCCATACAGCACGATGAGCAGGATTGCGGCGAGCGTGCCCGCAGTCTTCGGGCGACGGTCCGCGAATCGGTCGAGGTAGCGGAAGAAGTTCATGCGTCAGCCTCCTCGCTGGCCTCAAGCATCGCGTCAGCTATCAGAAAGCAAGCCCTCGCCATTTCGTCGGCTTTGCGTGTGAGGTCTCGATGCGGCTCCGACGAAGCCATCCAGCCGATGAGTGCTTGAGCTGCAAAGTAGTCGCGGCGCGACATACCTTCATGCTTCACCTCCATCTGCGCGATAGCGATCTCGCGGGCCGTCACATACCCAGGAATCCAGTCGTCGGCGACAAGGCCGGATGCGCGCTTGTTCAGCTCGGCCGTGATCTCGCTGTCCGCAAGCTGCCTCCATTCGCGGTCGAGAATGCGAGGCAAAACCGGGCCAAGCGCGATGTCAGGACAACCCGCGCGGTAAGCCGAGCAGATCACCGTCATGTCGGCCGGATCGGGAAGGGCGCCAAGCACTTCGACAACGTCAGCGACGAGGCACGCGCGCTCGATCAGCGACACACGCTCATCGACCAGCGCGGCGAATTCGGGAGACTGCGGGCTTGGGATGACCGGCTTGAAGCTCGCTGGGCGTCGTGCCGCGGGGTGCGGTAGGGGTGCGTTCATGTCAACCTCACTCCGCGGCGATCATGCGTGCGAACAACTCGTGCGCGCTGATCTGCAAGGTTTTAACGGTGGGTTCAATGGCGGCCCATGCGGCGTCCCCCGCAGCTGCCCCCGAAGCGGCCCTCACAGAGTCCCACGCAGCGGCCATCGCAGCGGCCCCCGAAGCGGCCCGCGCAGCGGCCCCCGAAGCGTCCATCGCAGCGGCCCCCGCAGCGCCCCCTGTATTGACCTAGCAAAACCTGCACAGGTTAAGCGGCTAAAGCGAATGCCTCAGCCGGGGTCTTCATCTTCGGCGCCTGATGAGGCCGTCGATAGGTGTAGAACTGAATCCAGTCCGCGATTGCACGGCTGGCGTGTTGCAATGTCTCGAAGCGATGCCGGTGCACGCATTGCTCCCTCAACGTACGAATCACTCGCTCGACCATGCCGTTTTGCTGCTGGCAATGCGGGGTGATGAACTCCTGGCGCAATCCGTAGCTACGTACCAGCGCCGTGTAACGACGGCTCGTGAAGACCCGGCCATTGTCGCTTCTGAGCAGAAATGGCTCGGCGACTCGCCCCAAGGTGCCAAAACGTGCGATCAGCGCATGTTCCAAGGCGCTTGAGGGCGTGCTGGCACGACCGCTACG
>NZ_CABPSB010000021.1 GCF_902459655.1 Pandoraea anhela | reverse complement strand
GGCGCTAAAGATGAAGACCCCGGCCGAGGCATTCGCTTTAGCCGCTTAACCTGTGCAGGTTTTGCTAGGTCAATACAAAAAGTCCAAGCTTCGCTCTTCCGTAAGTCGAGGCCACATTGCGCACGCCAGTGTTGACGTTATCAGTACGCCCGCGGCGGCCGTAGGTTGTAGAGGCGTGGCTCATAGCGCCTCTCCACGCGTATGCATCGAACCGATGTACGCGAGATGCTGAAAATTCCGCTGACAAGCGGCAGTCCCGCAGGCGATTAATTGGTTACGCTTTGAGAGTTTCTGGCTTGGCATTGTGCAGAAAATTGACTTCATTGCTGCACAGCTTACGAGAGGAATTTCAGGAAAAAAAGAGGGGGTTGGAGCGCCGTTACACGCGAAATTTGAAATTCGATATGAATTAGTAGGCGAATTTCTGCATAAATTTTTTTTTGCGTTACAACGTTGTAACGTTGGCGTTACACGCTGTAGGAACAGCAGACCACGACACCAAAGTTGGCAAGGTTCCTCGGACCGACTGAGGCCCAACGTAACGGCCCGAAACCATCCCCAACGCCGCACTTCGAGCCGCCCTAGCAAACCAGAAATCAGTTGCTCCATGGTCCACTCCCGCGCTGTACCCTCTCATAAATAGGGATTTGGCGCGCAAGCGAGCCATAATTTCTGAGGCGGTGGCATTCTCATGGACACATGCCAGCGTTGCACTGACACTGCTTTACCGTAGTAAAAATCCCCAGATTATTCAAGTCGCGTAGCATTGGGCCAATGACTCTCTCCAGTCTCGCGCCCCCAAACACCCACAAGCAAATTACGCCGCCGGTTGCGCTAAGCTAAATCATTAGGCGTAAATCGCGATAAACGTTCATCTTCTTATCTTACAGACATGAGTTCACCGTAAGTTTTCCATCGAAAATATACATACATCGCAAGTGCAAAAGCAAAATGTTGGCAAGCTAGTTTCTGCTCTTGTACACTCTTCAAAAAAATGTGCATTCCGAAGGAATAGCGTTAATTAACCATGCAAACGGGGGCATTATGGGCAGCTCGGGTTCTGGTTCATTTTCAGATTATCCTGGTACGAAAGCGAAGGACGTTGACGGCACCGGTGTGGCGGGGGGTGCTAGCGGATTGGACAGATGCCAGCAGGCCTTCCACGCGCTCTTGGATGACGTCGGAAACAGCGATTTCTATTCTCAATTCAATAATGTTCCGGCTGTCGCCACTCAATTGAGTATTGCCTTTGATGGTAAGCGAGTTTTCGCCGTCGACGCTAACGGCGTAAAGGTAGGCGCGCTTCCAACGTCGTTCAATTACCTCGTGGCGTGCTTGGCAAGCGGCGTCGCTTATGTTGGCGTAGTTAGCTTGTCAGCAACCGCGCCGGTTCCGACGGTCGAGGCCGATTTCGTCGCTCAATAATCATGTCCCAAACAGAAGCCTTACTTCTTGTCGGGGAGCTTGTTGTCGACTATACATTTGCGCGTACCGGTGCAAACTGCAAACTTCGCTTAGGCGGTGTCGCACACGCCGCGAGGGGACTTTGGGCTACGGGACTCGATTTTTCCGTGGCCGCATTCTGCCCGCAATATCTCGTCGACGAAGCCAAGCGCTACCTCGCAGGATGCGGGTGCAAGGAGTTCATTTGGCTTGGTGAAGTCGTCGGCGCGCCGAACGTTATGCTTATCAGTGACGCGACTGAAGTTGCGCATCAAGGCTATGAAGACTTAATGCGCGACACGAAGAAAGCAATACTTCACCGCCCCGTACCGTCACTTGATGCTTATCCTAATGTACTGGTGTTCCCCGGACAGTTCGACATACGAGAATTCGTCGATGCGTTCTCCGAGAAGGCGCGCTTCTCTTTTGATATCGCGTACGACCTAGACGAACTGACCACACTGAGTACGTTCATCGGACGATTAGACGCCGTCATCATTTCCACGTCGTCTTCGCTCTTCGCGAAGCTTGGGCATCAAAACGTAGACGAGCTCGTCTCTGCAGTAAGAGCACTCGGACCCGAGGTTTTTCTATTGAAGGAAAATCGTGGTGGCAGCCGCCTGTTCAGCTTTCCTGACTGTCGGGTAGAGCACATTCCCGCTGCGCTGGGGCGCACTGCTAATTCTGTAGGCGTTGGCGATGTTTTTTCGGCAGTGCTCATAGGTCTTTCGCGGCGAGGATGGACCGAGGCGGCGTGGCGCGGCTGCCAAGCCGCGACCGCGTACTCCCAGTCAACGTTTCCTGACGACATTCGGTGCGATGTCCAAAGAGGTCTGTTGCTTCCGCTTGAAACGCTTAGAGCACTTGGAGGCACAGTACTCCCGTGGCACGACAGACCGCGTTACGCCGTCTATCTTGCGGGCCCGGACTTTTCTTACGTAGAGAAGCATGAACTTGACCGCGCGGCAGACAGCCTTGTCTATCACAACTTCAGCGTGCGACGTCCTATTCTCGCGAATGGCGAGCTAAAGCGCCCAGCAAGCGAAGGCGCCTTGCGCCGAACTTATCTTTTGGATTATCAGCTTCTGCAAGCATGCGACGTGGTCTTTGCCGTTCCGCTGGGCCGCGACCCAGGTACGCTCGTCGAAATCGGCATGGCAATCGCTATGGGCAAGCCCGTTATCACCTTCGACCCCCGCATGGAAAACGAGAACACGATGGTCATGGTTGGAAGTTCGGTATACTCCGCGGAACTCGACACATGTCTTAATGGAATCTTTGAAGCGGTGGCCAGACTGAGGAGTAAGTTCTTATGAGGAAAGCGCTACTTTTGGCTTCCGGCGGCCTAGATTCGACGACAGTGGGATATCAACTTGCGGCTGCAGGCGTGGATGTCACACCAATCTTTTTTGACTACGGACAACACTGCGTAGAAGTCGAGTGGAATCGAGTTAACGAAGTCCTTCCTACCGATATGCGACGTCCTGAGCGCTTCAACATATCGGACATTTTCAGAGGGTCTCAGTCGAGACTCATTCGTGAGGCGGACCTCTGGACTGAAGAGGTCAAGGACGACGACTTGTACATCCCGTACCGAACAATGTTGTTTTTCGCTGCTGCTGCTGCGCGCGCGCAAACGGTCGGTATTCTGGATGTCTATACTGGATTCATCAATAGCAACCACGCTAAAGAGATTGACTGCACTGCCTCGTTTATGAATAGTCTCGATGAGCTCACCTCGAGTGTTGGACCGGTCCGCTTTCACTCGCCGTTTCGCTACTCATCCAAGGTAGATGTGGCGAGTTCCGCCGCATCACTCGGTGTACCCATTGGACGGACATACTCATGCCAGGCTTCAGCTCAATTTCCGTGCGGGGCATGTCCAAATTGCGTCGAACGACTGAATGCGTTGAAAGAGGCAAGGCTAGTATGAGTAGGATTGGGGCCGCAGGGTCCACCATCGAAGTATTACTCGCCGCGCGTCGAATTGCCGACCATGCAGCGGGGGAGGGCGCCCTCGTTGACGAGACGCCTTCGCGCGCCACGTGTGAGCACCTAGGGGCAGTCCTCGCGGACTCGGTGCTCCAAGCTGGCCTCAATTATGTGACGGTCGTGCGCCCTCGAGTGCTGGCCGTCTTACGCGCACATCCTAATCGCCAAACGATTTCCTCGTTAATTCGATTGATTGAAGATGGCAGAACCAGCTCCTTCCTGAATTGGCAACACCACGAAAAGGTGACTCGCTTCGAATCGCTGGTCTATTTTCTAAGGGGAAGGGGCGTTGAGGACGTCGAGGATTTACGTGCCGAATTGCTGACGGATGAGTTTTGCGAGGCCGTTCAAACAGTCAACGGCATCGGCCCAAAGACAGTCGACTACATGGCATGTCTCGTAGGCGTGGACTCAATTGCGGTTGACCGCCACGTTCGAACGTTCGCCAAAACGGTTGGCGTTAATAACGACGATTACCATTTTCTGCGCAAATCATTCTGCTGCGCAGCCGACCTTCTTTCCTTGCGTCGTCGTGACTTCGATGCCTGGCTCTGGCGTCGAGCCACTGTGGGCGCGCAATCGCAATTGACACTTGGCGTTTAGGTTGGAGAGTTTTTTCTGCCAGTCGCCCCGCATCGGCGCCAAGTTGTATCTCAGCGTAATTCCAAAGCCTGATTTAGCGAAGCAAGCTCTTATCGCGGCTGACATCCCGCCCCACGAACAATTGTCAGTCCTCCGTCACGGGAAAGCCGGCGCTACTTGCATGGCTCCAAAACGCCTCCGATGACGGGTGGAACAATCGGGTCCACTGCGGCGGTCGATGAACTCTATCGCACATGCTTCCCAGACATCATTGCAATGAGAGGACGATGGGGTCGGCTGGATAGTAGATTGCCAAGAGGAAGAAGCTTTCAGGTTTTCCCAATTTCCGCGACGAGACCCGCACGGAAAATGCCCAAGACGAACCGCAACACACGGCCGTTGCTCTCGTCAAAAGGAACGTGCCTTGGTCAAAGGTCGGCAGCCCGCACGCGCTCTGCGTAGTCGTCCATTGCCCCCACTATGTTTTCTAGGAGCGGATGGAAACCCGCCCAATCGAGCTCGTTTGCATGCTTGGCGACAAATTCGTAAGCAAAATCGGCCTTACCAACTGATGTACCAGAACTTGAATCGGACGAGAAGTCAAAGGGTTTCCCGTTTAGGCCCTTGGCGAGGTCTATAGGCGCAAAAAGACCCTCAATACTTCGCTCCTTATCCTCGCCTAACGGTACCGGCACAACATACAGGTTGGCGAACAAATGTACAAAAGATTCTGTTCCTATAATCGTCATCTTCAATGTGTCTTTCACTACCTTGAAGACAGTTTTGCCGCCGCTATCGTTGTCAACGATAAAGATTACCGGCTGCTTACCTCTAGGAGCCTTGAATTTACTCAACTCACTGTGATAAGCGCGAATCAAATTCCCTAAATTTGCCCCTCCACCACTTCCGCCTCCAAGGATAGTGATAGTGGAGTAATTGGGAAGATGGACCGTCTTTCTTTTCTTATGTTTACGAGCGTACTTTAGGAGTTGAAAAGACAACACGTCTTTCCCCTCGCCATCCTTTCTAACCAAGCTGGGGAAGATATTCTTTGTTTGATGCACCGCATTGCTGATATAAACGCCATCCGTCTTCCCCTCGCACACGATGAGTGGCACTGTGTTCGCATAGAATCGAGTGTAAATAAGGAAGCGTCGATAGATGGCTAGATTTCCCGTAGGTTTCTTCTCATTGGCTTGCTGTCCAGGATAGTTGTACGGATGTTTCTTGACATCCGTACGGAAGACGCTATCCACAGAATGGATAAAACCTAACATCCCGTGAAGCTTTGCCGTAACTCCTTCCTCCTCCAACGTTTGCGGCTTGCCATCCACGCCCACAGCCTGGCGTTTGACCGTAAATGTTCCATTCTTAACGAGAGAAGCTACATACGCCCTCACTAGATACCGATACTCAGTGCTGACGTTCACCTTCTTGTTCACAACAAGTCCAGTGACTTGCTGTCTCGAATCTCGATACTGCATTCGGGTTTTCGTTTCATTTATCGAAAACCCGCTTTGCAAAATTAGTCGATTGAGCTCCGCACCAACCCGCCAAGTGTGTCCGGTGGAATCATTTCGGAACGCAATCTCCACGGGGAAGTCTTCTTTGTTTGTAGAAAACGTCAAGTCATCCGCGTACCTGGTGTAGGTGCAACCGTGCATCTGAGCCAACTTAGCCAAATGGACGTCCAGAACTCCAGCAATCATGTTTGAAATGACGGGTGAACACGGGCTGCCTTGAGGTAGTTTTCCTTCTCGGCAAGCTATGTGAGCAATGGCCGTCGCGACACTCGCATCAAACGCGAAATTCCTATCTTTAATTAGAAAACCTCGAATCCTCTTTCCAGTAATACTAGAAAAGAAGTCTTGAAGGTCGACATTGAAAACGTATCGCCGATTTCGGTGAACTGCGGCATTTGTGAGAATGCTTTTTCCCGGACGGAAGCCGTGAGATGCTTTATTATTTTTCTTTGTTATCGTCTCGACATCAGCTATACATCGCTCCAAAGCTGTCGCAAGTTTACGCTGTAGCGATTTTAGCTCGGGTATAGGGGCACAAATATCTCTGCTCCCGCCGTTCTTTTTGGCCATCGAAAACACGGAGTATTTTTCTACGTCTTTTTTTACGTAGAGAAGATACGTCAGGTCTTTATGCTTTATGTCAAGTAGCATCGCAAGCGTCTCACGCGACTTCGCGACTTTGAACCGCTCAAGCATGCTCTTTGGAAACATTTAGATAAGATGCCTCGTAGACACTCCAACGCGCATTGAACGCTACATCGTTATGGCGCCAATCCGGTTGATATCGATAGCAGCATAGGTCCTAACATTATTGCCAAGTGCCATGATTCATGGTAGAAATTCTGTCTACGAGGCGATTTAGATAATACCAAAAATGGTCGGAAATACATCAAGTAACGTGTGCTTTTTGCTTCGCCATCGACCTGCTACTCGCAAGACACCCTTTGTGCGAGGTCGATGTACGTGTCCCGCTTGAAGTCGAGGCACTTCTACCAGTTGACCGCTCAGTCACATACACACGCACGGAAAACCATCCGATTTGACGTCGTACGAACTTCTTCAGGGGAGAGCCCAATCTGAGTAGGATTATCGAATGGAAATCAACGTTGAGACATATGTTCCCTCTGGCGAACCTTCGTCGGCCGGCCTGCGTGTGAGGCCTATTCCCGGTCAAGGGGTTGACCCGAAGCTCAAAGTCGAGTGCTCCCGGTCCGTGCGTCAGCAGTATCCAGTCGGCTCGTTGTTCCGGCTTTCGGTGAAACTAACCGACCGCGAAGGCACACAATTCTTGTACGCTCATTATGCGGCCCCTTTTCAGCATGCGAGCCGAGAAGAATCGGAGCGAATCATTTTAACGATTTACGGTTCCTGACCAGCTGGAGCACTCACACAGGGACACGAAAATGTTTCGATAGAGCGGCCTATTAGGGCTATGTTACTCGTGACGGGGCAACTCTCCGCGACTAGGACGATTACTTGAGGCCAAATTTCGGAGAGATCTCAGCGTGCCGGATACCGCAGCAGGAACTCAATTCTCGTTCGCGTGCGTGGGGCGGTGTGCTCCAACGAAACGCTCTATGTTGGTCACCAAGCCGGTTGACAGTGAGGAGCTTGGCGACGTCTGAATCAAGCCGGGTACTCGACCGAAATGAGACCACGCTCACGCAATTCAGCCACTACCAACGGTGACATTTGCTGTATCAGCGACACTGGTTGCTGCAGGAACCAGCCACGAACCTGGTCTGAGCTCAGTGATGAATCCGTAATCAGCGAAGCCATTGCGGCAGCTGTGATACGAGACAAGCCGAACTCCACTAACGAGCGACCGGTGCGCGTTGACACCCCGAGCTCAAGTGCCAACGAGAAATCGTAGACTTGAGCGACCATTTCGTCGAGTCCCTCTTTGGCAAGGGCGTATTTGAGAAGGTCGACGTAAGCCTTCGCCCACTGGACAAGCTTGAATCGAATCGTTTGCTCAATAAGCGTAAACATGTCACGGATGGCCCCATCGATAGCAGCCTGAGAAAGGGGCCGTTGACTTGTTTGCTGCGCCACCTTCTTCTTGTACTTCACGGCTTCAGCGACCAGCTGCGTCAACGGCTCGCCTCTCATCCACTTCAACGCCGTGACGGTCACATGGCTAACATAGCCCCGCTGTCTCCTCCCCTCCTCCCCAGAGAGGGACATGCCTCCCAGATACTTGTAAAGCCGACGGATAATAGAGTTGTACACCGTGTATGCATCACTCGAAGGATTCGAAGGCATCACTTTCGAGAAGTCACGTTGACGCACAAGTTCACGAATCCGCTGCAGAAGGCTTGCGAGCGCAACTGGGTCAAGCATCCAGCTTGTGGTCAAAACGGAAGCAGGTAACTCAAGGCTCATAAGCGCTTGGTCGGCTAGTTTCGTAAGGTTTTCTTTTTGCTCGTTAGTCAGTGTGAGGCTCCGTCGCCCCAACAACCCGTCCAATGTCTTCTGGGACGAACGAAAGAGAATTAGACCTGCCGCAGCAGTAATCCGGTCCTCAGACGCGCGGTCACGCTCGACAATGTAAGCTTTGTTCACGGCGGCCCGGAGCCGCTCAGCGACCGCGTCAAAATCCGTCTCTACGGTCTGTTTGAAGGCCGCCTTAATTTCAAACGGCTTACGCTCGGTCAGCGGTTTCGTCTCCCAGTTTTCGTAATCCACAAGGAACACATTGCCCACCACCTCCTCACCAAGACGACCAGCACGACCAGCGAAATTCCAGAGCGCGGCTTCATCAAGCGCAGCACCTCTACCGCGAGTCGGTGTATCAATGAAGACATTCCGCGCGGGAAGATTTACGCCTTGAAACAGCGTCGTCGTGCAACAAAGGTAATCCAGTTCGCCACGCTTGAATGCAGCCTCAACGCCTTCGCGCAAGAGGCTCGGCATGTTTCCATAGTGGAATGCGACGCCTTGACGAACATAATTTGCTAGGGAGTATTGTCTGTGAATGTGTTGTTCGATGAATTTCGCTAAGTCTGATAGTCCCTGTGAGGCTCTGGGCTCTCGATTGCGCGCGAGCAGTTCCGTCAGGTCTTCCGCGTTCTTCGCTCCCGTGGCATAGACCAAAGACCTGCCCGATGCACCCAATTCTAGTGCGACCGCCGCGAGCTTCGTATCGTCGCTTAACGCGAACCCACGTTTGAACTGATATGTACCAATGGGCTCAAGCTTCTTCGGAGTAACTAGGTCAAGACTCACCAGATGTTCGTCGAGATTGGAAAACCCCACACTTATCCGATTTTGCACTACGGGCGATAGGGTTGTTTCCTTCACCTCAATGCTTTGCAAGCCGATACTGTCTCCAATTAGCTGGAGGCCGGAGGCTCCGGGAGCCAAAAACAGGAAGCGAGCAGCGGGATTTGACTCGCGCAACTTCTCAAGAGTGTCCTGCAAAATCATGCCGCGGCTGTCATCACCGAGAGACTGTGCTTCGTCGGAAATGACAAGGTCAATCAGACCGGCAACCGCCACCGTCGACAATAGAAACTGCGCCCGCTCCTGCGTCAACACGTAAATCTGTTTGGGACGACTCTCTGGGTCCGGAACCGGGATGGTCGTGATTCGGATGGATTCGGAAATGTTCGATAGGCGTTTTTCCAGCTTGCCGTGAATCTCAGTCAGCAACGCTCGTGTCGGTGCGATGTAAATTGCGCCAAAACGGTCGGCCGCAATTGCACGCTCAGACAAGTGCTCGAGTACGACGAAGGATTTTCCAGACGAGGTCGGCGCAGAAACTGCTGTAGCCGAAGACGAGTCCAAGCTTCGCCAGAGGTCGAGTTGGTATTCGGTCAGCGGGACACGCTCGCCAGCAATGTCGACCGTATTGAGCTCCCTGAGTAATCCCAGGCGCATGTGGGCTTCAAAGCCGAGTTCGGCAGGGTGGTCAATTTCCAGCTTCCGAAGACCAGGGAAGTTACCGAGGTCAGAAAGAATGCGGACGCTGGCTTCACGAATCACTTCGTCATCCGATGCCAAGCTAGCGAATACTGCAATCTGTTGAGCCAGCTCCTTGCTCTCTTCGTCTGTAGCTGATGCGAACACACTCGCGGTATTGAGCAGACGCGTCAGAGCCTTTTCAGCAAGAATCGGTCCGGCAACGCGAACCTGCTGATTTTCACGCAGCACGGTAGACCGAATGCCGACCGCGCGAAGTCCGGCAAGGTCGCTCCAAAAACCCGGTTCCCTCCGGATTTCAATCGCAACTTCGGTGGCGAATGCGCTCATGTGTTCAACTCGGCAAAGATTCGCTTGAATTCATTTACATCAGGTATAGCAATCAAAAAAACGACGCATCCCCCAAGGTCGACCCCTTTCGCCTCGGCTTGGTTTTTCAGATTCTTGCTGAACGTGTCGTGTTTGGCTACGTACAGCCTCTCAAGATGTTCCTCATGAATCTCCGGCGGCTTCTTCAAGTCACGTGGCAGCTTGTCTTGGAAAGCGCTCTCGCTGAAGACAAGGCTACCGACATGGACGTCGCGACGCCGGAGATGGCTACCGTCACCAATGTAGGAATTAAAAAACGACTTTGCCGCCTCTCGTGCGTCTCCCTCCAAACAGTCCAAGTTAGATAGGTCGCTAACAAGTCGGAGTTCGTTCAGCATACGTCCACGGTCGGCCTGATGCTCCGCAATTGAATCGACCATCTCTCGCGAGGCATCGGTCGCGCTCGGGATGAGCTTCGACTCTAGTAGGTAGAAGAGGAGCGACCCGTCGTCAGCCTGACTGCCATGCAATCCATCAACGCCATGCACCGGCATTTCGGATGATGTCTTGAGCGCCATCTTCGCACCAAGTTGCGCCGCACCAAGGTATCTCACTGCTACAACGTAAGCGATGAGCTCGCCAACTTCGCCGTAACGTCCTGGGTGCTTTTGGTTGTACGAAATCAGGAGTCGCCTGGCCTCACGGCGAAGTCGGGACACCACGGACATATCACCGCCCGTGGCCGAGCCTCCACTCTGGACGAAGGCCTCTCTCCGCTTACGAAGAGGAATGACGTAGTTAACGAGCTGGTCAACTAGCAATTCCGCAAGCGCCTCAACTTGCGGAATATGCTCTTGCATGCGAACAAAAAGAAGCCGAGGTTGCTCAAGCGGCGGAGTCGCTGTCACTTCCTTCAGCACATTGTCGATACCTTGAATTGGGTCCAGTAACGCACTAAAGCTGCTATTAGCCTTTGTCATGTGCGTTGCCTCGGTTCGCTGCCGCGACCTTCAGTCGTTCTAGTCAGCACTACTCTCTCCACCAATTATCGTAGGGCGACGGCCCCGACGCCCGATATGTCATTATTATTCTAATGCTTTGTTATACAAATTAATCAAAAGTCCGAGGGCGGCGTATCGCCAATTCCCGCTTTCTCTCAGGAATCGGGGGCATGCCGTGGCACCTTGCTCTGTCCTCCGCATTTCAGCTTTAGCCCAATCTGGCGCGAACGGTTCTCGCCGGTAGCCTACAACTACCGCAGACCGAACGAGCGTTGCGTACCGCCTATCCCGAAATTTCACTTCGGTTTGCGAAGGGCTACATTGGAAGTGACGTTGCTGTGCGTCGCGTCGCGCAAGGTTTCGTTACGACTATTGCAGCCAACGCTTGGGGCTATACCTCGACGACATCGCACAACACGGTACCGGCCCGCTTTGTTCTTATTACATATCGTCTATATCCTGTGCAAACGAAGTGTTTGGAAGCCTCTTTTCCCCGAGTCTACGATGACTTTGTTAAGTTGCTAAAGGAGAAGGCCGTCCACGAAACGGTCATTGAGAATCTGGACACGACTGTCCGGAAGTCTTTGAAATCCCCTGCGGACGAACGAAGAGAACGTCTCGCCATTGCAAACAGACAGCCGCAACAAGTCGTCGTGCTGACTTTTGGACGCAACCCAGACGCCATTGCTGAAGTCATTGTGCGAGCTGGCGGGGACGTGTGAAGGATATGGGCAAGTGGCACCGTTTCGACTCTCGGACGGCAGGCCATGCATTGACGCCTACCATCGGCGGTGCTTAGCCAACGGTGGGGACGACAGCGTCGAAAACGCGGTGACTTTATGTCCTAACTGTCGTCGCGAGCGGTATCACGGTATCGACTACGCCAATGTTTGACGCCAAAAGATGAGGGCGGAGAGGGTAATAGTATTGTTGGGTAACCGTGTGAGGCAAATTCACTCAACGAAGGCTGGAAATGTGCTTCGTTCCGATACAGGTCAACGAATGCGTGTCCGCGTCACTGAACCTGTCGGACGTCACGCTTGGCCATATCCACCAAAGACATCGATAACGGCATGCTATGTATTTTAAAAGCATCGGGGCCATCGACGCATCCCGATAATCACGACCTACCAAAAGAAAAAACCCATAAGTTTTTCAACTTATGGGTCTCTTTTTCTCAGGTTATGCGTCTATCTACAGTATTATCAAACGTCAATATTCCCAGCCCGCAACGCATTACTCTCGATAAACGCCCGACGCGGTTCTACGTCATCGCCCATCAGCGTCGTGAAGATGCCGTCCGCTGCAATCGCGTCTTCGATCTGCACGCGCAGCAGGCGGCGCACCGTCGGGTCCATCGTCGTTTCCCAGAGCTGTTCGGCGTTCATCTCGCCCAGGCCCTTATAACGCTGCTTCGAGACCTTGCTCTCCGCATCGGCCATCAGCCACTTCATCGCCGACTTGAAGTTCGTCACCGATTGCGAGCGCTCGCCGCGCCTGATCGTCGCACCTTCGCCGATCAGCCCCTTGAACGTCTCCGCCGTCTTCTGCAACTGCGCATAGTCCGCCGTTTGCAGGAAGTCCGGATCGATCACGCTCACCTTCACGTTGCCATGATGGCGACGCTCAACACGCAGCGACACCACCGAATCCGCATTCTCGACGTCTTCCGTCACCGCCGTGATCGTGATCTCCGGCGCCAACGGATCGTTGCTCAACGCCGCCTCCAACGCCGCCGCCGACTGCTTCGCGGCTTCCTCGTTGTCGAGATTGATGTCGACACCCTCCGTCACCGCCGTCAGCACCGACGCCTCATACACGCGGCTCAAACGCTCGATCACGCCATCCGACAACTGGTAGCTGCGCGTCAACTCGCCCAGCGCATCGCCCGAGATCGGCGCAGCGCCCGTCGTCGGCACCAACTCGGCATTGTTCAGCGCCAGCTTCAGCATGTATTGACCCAACTCGGACTCGTCCTTGATGTAACGCTCGTCCTTGTTGTGCTTCACCTTGTACAACGGCGGCTGCGCAATGTACACGTAACCGCGCTCGATCAGCTCCGGTACCTGACGGTACAGGAACGTCAGCAACAGCGTACGGATGTGCGCGCCGTCCACGTCAGCATCGGTCATGATGATGATGCGGTGATAACGCAGCTTGTCGATGTTGTAATCGTCCTTGCCGATACCGCAACCGAGCGCCGTGATCAGCGTCACGATCTGCTCGCTCGAAATCAGCTTGTCGAAACGTGCCTTCTCGACGTTCAGCACCTTGCCGCGCAGCGGCAGAATCGCCTGGAACTTACGGTCGCGACCCTGCTTCGCCGATCCGCCTGCCGAGTCGCCCTCGACCACGTAGATTTCGCACAGCGCCGGATCCTTCTCCTGACAGTCCGCCAGCTTGCCCGGCAAACCCACGCCATCGAGCACGCCCTTACGACGCGTCATTTCACGCGCCTTGCGCGCCGCGTCGCGCGCCCGCGCCGCTTCCACGATCTTCGAGCAGATGATCTTCGCGTCGATCGGCGTTTCCTGCAGGAAATCCTCCAGCGCCTTCGCCACATACTCTTCCACCGGCGCACGCACTTCCGACGACACCAGCTTGTCCTTCGTCTGCGACGAGAACTTCGGCTCCGGCACCTTCACCGACAACACGCAGGTCAAACCTTCTCGCATGTCGTCGCCCGTCGTCTCGACCTTCGCCTTCTTGGCGATCTCGCTCTCACTGATGTACTTGTTGATCACGCGCGTCATCGCCGCACGCAGACCGGTCAAGTGCGTACCGCCGTCACGCTGCGGAATGTTGTTCGTGAAGCACAGCACCGATTCGTTGTAGCTGTCGTTCCACTGCATGGCGACTTCCACGCCGATACCGTCGCGCTCGCCCATCACGTGGAACACGGTCGGGTGCAGCACCGTCTTCGACTTGTTGATGTACTCGACGAAACCCTTCACGCCACCGCCGAACGCGAAATCGTCCTCCTTGCCCGTGCGCAGATCCGTCAGACGAATACGAACGCCGTTGTTCAGGAAGGACAACTCGCGCATACGCTTGGCGAGAATGTCGTAGTGGAATTCGACCTTGCCGAAGATCGTCTCGTCCGCCAGAAAGTGCACTTCCGTGCCGCGCTTGTCCGTGTCGCCCAACACCTTGAGCGGCGACGTCTCAACGCCGTCGACCACGTCGATCTCACGGTTCTGCGGCACACCACGGTGGAATTCCATGAAGTGCTTCTTGCCGTCGCGACGCACGGTGAGCTTGAGATACGACGACAGCGCGTTCACGCACGACACGCCCACACCGTGCAAACCGCCCGACACCTTGTAGCTGTTCTGGTCGAACTTGCCGCCGGCGTGCAACTCCGTCATCACGATCTCCGCAGCGCTGCGCTTCGGCTCGTGCTTGTCGTCGAACTTGATGCCCGTGGGAATGCCACGACCGTTGTCCGTCACGGAAATGGAGTTGTCCGCGTGAATGATCACGTGGATGTCATCGCAGTAACCCGCAAGCGCCTCGTCGATCGAGTTGTCCAGCACCTCGAAAACCAAGTGATGCAGACCCGTGCCGTCCGACGTGTCGCCAATGTACATGCCGGGACGCTTGCGCACAGCCTCCAGACCCTCGAGGATCTGAATGGAGGCTGCACCATAGCCGCTTTCGGCCTGCTTTTGCTGTTCGCTCATGACAATCTTCCGGTTACTGCGTCATTTCTGACGAATTACTGCTTCATGACCTGCCGCCCCCCGCGCGCGCTTGACGCTCCGAAGGCTGCTTATCCCGCAAAAGGATAATTCTCTAGAAACGCCAAAGGGGCGCTCGGCCCCTTCGCGCATATGTGACGGCGCGTATGGCGGAAAAATCCGCTCAGATGCGCATCGGCATGACGACGTACTTGAATTCGTCGTTGTCCGGCAGGGTAATCAGCGCGCTCGAATTGGCGTCGCCGAGACTCACCTTCACTTGCTCGACCTTGAGGTTCGACAACACGTCGAGCAGATACGTCACGTTAAAGCCGATATCCACCGACTCGCCCGTGTAATCGATCTCGATTTCTTCCTGCGCTTCTTCGTTTTCGGTGTTGTTCGCGCTGATCTTCAACTGGTTTTCGCTCACCAGGAAACGCACACCCTTGAACTTGTCCGACGTGACGATCGCCGCGCGTTGCAACGAGCGATGCAGCTCTTCACGGCTGATCACGAAGCTCTTGTTGTAACCCTTCGGGATCACACGATTGAAGTCGGGGAACTTGCCCTCGACCAGCTTCGACACCAGCTCGACGTTCGCGAAACGGAACTTGACCTGGCTCGGCGCCACATCGATCTGCACCGGATCGTCGATGTCTTCGAGCAAACGCTGCAACTCGAGAATCGTCTTGCGCGGGATGATCACTTCCTGACGTGCGAACTTCTCGCCCGCGATCGTCGTGTTGCAGTACGCCAGACGGTGACCGTCCGTGGCCACCGCTTCGATCTTCTCGCCCTCGACCACCAGCAGCATGCCGTTCAGGTAGTAACGGATGTCCTGCTGGGCCATCGCGAAGTGCACCATGCCCAGCAACTGGCGGAACGCACGCTGCGGCAGCGCAAAGCTCGCCGCGTAGTCGTTGGCCTCCGCCACCGTCGGGAAATCTTCGGCCGCCAGCGTCTGCAACTGGAAGCGGCTCTTGCCGGCCTGCACCGTCAGACGCTTGTCCGACAGCGACAGCGCCACTTCGGCGTCCGGCATGTTGCGCAGGATGTCGAGCAGCTTGCGCGCAGCCACGGTCGTCGCCACATCATCGGCGCCGGCACCGCAATCAGCGGTGGTCGTGATCTGCAACTCCAGGTCCGTCGAGAGGAAGGAAATGTCCTGTCCGTGCTTGCGAATGAGCAAATTGGCCAGAATCGGCAACGTGTGGCGACGCTCGACGATGCCACTCACAATTTGCAGCGGCCGCAGCAGATTGTCTCGTTGAGTTTTGACCAATTGCATATTTATCCTTCGTAGTAACTGTTAACGGGTGCCAGCTTCTGCTGAAAACCCGAAGATTCCCTTATCAATCAATCACTTGCAGACGGGATAACAGGGCGGAAAACGCTGTGGACGAGCCGGGGACGCATTGTGCGCCGATCCGCTATTGTGCCCGAAAACCCCAGTTCCCCCCAAACCGCACCCCGCTTATCCACAGGGACCCGGGCAACCCCGCCCGACGCCCCGCGAATTCGTCGGCTGTGACGCCGATCGTTACCGGTCTTGCGCCCCGTCCTTTACCCCTTGAGCGTCTGCTCCAGCACGTGCAACTCGTGGTTGAGCTGCGCGTCCTTGCCCCGCTCTTCTGCAATCTTGCGCACCGCGTGCAGCACGGTCGTATGGTCGCGTCCGCCGAACAGTTCGCCGATTTCCGGCAAGCTCTTCTGCGTCAGCTCCTTCGCCAGGTACATCGCAATCTGCCGCGGCCGCGCAATATTGGCAGGCCGCTTTTTCGAATACATGTCGGCGACCTTGATATTGTAAAAATCGGCGACCGTCTTTTGGATGTTCTCGACAGAAATCTGACGATTCTGAACCGTCAACAGATCTTTCAGCGCTTCCTTTGTCAGTTCGATCGTGATTTCGCGGCCATGGAACTTCGAGTACGCGAGGATCTTGCGCAGCGCGCCCTCCAGTTCGCGGACGTTCGAGCGCAGATGCTTACCGACGAAGAACGCCACGTCCTCCGACAATCCCACGCCTTCCGCCTGCGCCTTCTTAATCAGGATCGCCACGCGCATTTCAAGCTCAGGCGGCTCGATGGCCACCGTCAGCCCCGAATCGAAACGCGAAATCAGGCGATCGTCGATGCCGGTGATTTCCTTCGGATACGTGTCGCTCGTGATGATCACCTGCGCACGGTTCGCGATCAGCGCCTCGAACGCATAGAAGAATTCTTCCTGCGTACGGCTCTTGCCCGAAAAGAACTGAATATCGTCGATCAGCAGCAGATCGAGCGAATGGTAGTAACGCTTGAATTCGTCGAACGCCTTGCGTTGGTAAGCCTTGACCACGTCGGACACGTACTGCTCGGCGTGGATGTAGCGAATGCGCGGGTTCTGCTTTTCCGCCAGCAACTGGTTGCCGATGGCGTGGATCAAGTGCGTCTTACCGAGACCGACGCCCCCGTACAGAAACAACGGGTTGTACGACGTGCCCGGGTTGTTCGCGACCTGAATCGCCGCCGCGCGCGCCAACTGGTTCGACTTACCGGTCACGAAGTTGTCGAAGGTCAGCACCGGGTTGAGCTTCGAGCGCTCATAGATCGACTCCACTTCGCCGACCTGAACGGGCTCTTGCGGCGTCACGCGCCAGTTGCGGCGCACCGCCTCGGCCTCGCTCGCCTCCAGATCCGGACGCTCCCCATCGAGCGACGCCGTATCCGCATGGCCACCGTTGGCGCCGGCGACCGCCGCCTGCGCTGCGGCAGCGGCCGCGTTGGCACGCGCACCACTCGCCGACACGGGCGCAGGCGATGCGCTCGGGGCGGGGGCGGGGGCAGGGGTCGACGAGGGCACGCGCACGCCGGCCTTCGGGTCGAGCACGAACGTCACCTCGACCGGGGCGTTCCAATAGTCCGACGCCATACTCTGGATGCGCCCCGAGAACTGGCTCTTTACCCAATCCAGCTTGAAGCGGTTAGGCGCGCCGATCTTGAGCGTGCGCGCCTGTTCGTCGAAGTCGAGCGGCGCCAGCGGTTTGATCCAGGTGCGGAATTGCTGGGGCGTGAGCTCTTGTTCGAGGCGAGTCGCGCAGTGTTGCCAGAAATCGTTCATGCAGCGTGTGTCCAGGTGGCGCGGGGCCCATCCGACGACCTCGGTCTGGCACTCGTTCCGTCTACTCTCCGTTACTTCGGATATGGGGACGAAAGCAGCCAAACCAAGCCGGTCATCCGTCCTCCCAAGGGGTTGTGACGGGCAATCGGCAGAAGTCGAGTCGGACCAGCGGCGCATTGCAGATGTCCGGCGCGAGACGAACCACGGCGCTGCGTTCGGGTTTGATCTCGCGCGTGCGGCCGGCTCCTGCGGCGCGCGCAGACGACAAAACCCGGCGCGCTATCCACATGGCGACGTCACCGGTACTCTGCGGGGAAAAAAATTGATGGGGGATTTTACCGCCAAAGCGGCGGCAAAGCGAGTTATCCACAGGAATGCCCACAGCATGCGCATCTCCGGGCGGACGCGCCGCGTTAACCCGCCTGCCTTCGCACGATGCCTGCGCAAATGCCCGGCAATTGCGACGATTTGCCGCGACGAGCGGGAAATTTGCCCACATCCCCATTTATCCACTGGCAATCATTGAGTAAACGGGCAATTCCCGCCATTATCCACAGGCTTGAGGCGCCCAGTTGGCGAATCCGCGACAACCGGAGCACCGATCGTGTGCAGGCGCCGTGGGGGCGATGGCTAACCTATTGACACACAACGGAAAAGCCGATTAAATAGCGGGTTCGTTAGAAAGATAACCGGATTCCTATCCAACTCCCGACGGCTGGGACGCGCGTGAAAGTCCTTGAATTTGCAGGTTTTCACGGTGTTCTTGTGGCGTTTTACGATGCTGCTGCGCGGGAATTTTTTCACACAGTGAGTGCATCATGAAACGTACTTTTCAGCCTTCCGTGACGCGCCGCAAGCGCACCCATGGCTTCCTGGTTCGCATGAAGACCCGTGGTGGCCGCAAGGTCATCGCCGCTCGTCGCGCCAAGGGCCGTAAGCGCCTGGCCGTCTGATCGCGGTTCTCGGTCGTACTGCGGTTTGCGCGTTAAGTCCGCAAGGCGCGAAGTCCCGGCATTGGGGTTTCCCAAAGCTGCCAGACTTCTCAAAACGGATGAGTTTTCATCCGTTTTTAGTTTGCGCCCCCTGCGCCGTAGCGCGCACTTCGTGTTGTATATGCGCCGGCGCGAAGCTGCGCCGGACACCTCTGCCGATGCCTCGCCTCAACAAGGCCGCATCGGCATTGTCGTCGGTAAGAAGCACGCACCGCGTGCGGTCACTCGCAACCTGATCAAACGTCAGGCGCGCGAGATGTTCCGTCAGCGTCGGGCGGCGCTCGATGGCTGGGACTTCGTGTTGCGACTGACCCGGCGTTTCGACAAGGGGACGTATACAGCGGCGGCCGCGCCAGTGTTGAACACACTGTGCCAGACCGAGTTCGCGCAGCTCTTCGACGCAGCCGAAAAGGCTGCCCGCAAGCGCCGCGCCTCTGACGACAAGACGGAAGGTAGTTAGTCCCCACACGGTAGCGCCCGACCCCGGGCATGCGCCGCCCTCCCGGCCACCTCGGCCGGATTGACAGGCGGAATCGAGATGCGAAGCGTGCTGTTGTTGCTATTGCGCGGTTACAAGCTGGTGATCAGTCCCTGGCTGGGGAACCGTTGCCGCTTTCATCCGAGCTGCTCCGACTACGCACGCGAGGCCATCATCGAGCACGGTGCCGGCTACGGCACTTATCTCGCGGCCAGGCGTCTATGCCGCTGTCATCCGTTTCATCCCGGCGGTTTCGATCCCGTACCGCCGGCTCGACACGTCTGTAACGTTCCCGATCAAACCGCCGATGGCGCCGACAAGGCGACCGGAGACGACACGTCGCGAACGAAGCGGACGGTCTCGTCCGGGCCCGCGGCCGCATCGGCAGTTACGCGCCGCGCGCCGGGCCATTTCTGAGTTTCGTCCACCACGAGTTACCGCATGGACATCAAACGCACCGTACTCTGGGTCATTTTCGCGCTGTCTGTCGTGATGCTTTTCGACAACTGGCAACGCGCCAATGGCCATTCGTCGCTGTTCTTCCCGACGCCCGAGGCCACGGCCCCGGCCGCCACGGGCGCCAACCAGACACCGGCCAACGACCTGCCGCCATCGGCCAACGCCGCCGCCGCAGGCGACGCACCGGGTAATGCACCGGCCGCCGCAGCCGCACAGAAGGTCCGCATCACGACCGATGTCTACGAGGCCGATATCAGCACGCAAGGCGGCACGCTGTCGTACCTCGCGCTCACGAAGTGGCCGGACGCCGACGAAGCCGACAAGCACGTCGTGCTGTTCGACAACACCCCGAGCCACCAGTACTTCGCGCGCACGGGTCTGATCGGTGGCGACTTCCCGTACCACAACGACATCTTCACGCAAGTGCCCGGCCCGACCACGATGACGGGCGACACGCTGACCGTGAAGTTCGAATCGCCGGTCAAGGGCGGCTTGCAGTTGGTGCGTGCTTACACGTTCCATCGCGGCAGCTACGTGATCGACGTATCGAACACGATCATCAACAAGACCGACGCCGCCATCAAGCCAACGCTGTACATGGAACTGGTGCGTGACGGCCGTGAAATCAGCGGCGCGAAGTTCTCGCACACGTTCACGGGCCCGACGGTCTACAGCAACGACGAGAAGTTCCAGAAGATCACGTTCAGCGACATCGACAAGGACAAGGCGAAGTACATCAAGCAATCGAGCGACGGCTGGATCGGCATGGTGCAGCATTACTTCGCCACGGCCTGGATTCCGAAGGAAGGCGCCCCGCGCGACAACTACATCGGCAAGCTGGACAACGGTCTGTACCGGGTTGGCGTGAAACAGTCGCTCGCGAGCATTCCCGCGAACGGCAGCGAGACGGTCGATGCCCGTCTGTTCGCCGGCCCGCAGGAAGAGCACATGCTTGAACAGATCGCGCCGGGTCTGGAGCTGACGAAGGACTACGGTTACTTCACGATTCTCGCCAAGCCGCTGTTCTGGTTGCTCTCCAAGCTGCACGCGCTGATCGGTAACTGGGGTTGGGCGATCATCGCCGTGACCGTGATCATCAAGCTGGTGTTCTTCCCGCTGTCGGCCGCAAGCTACAAGTCGATGGCGCGCATGAAGGAAATCACGCCGCGCATGCAGGCGCTTCGCGAACGCTACAAGAGCGATCCGCAGAAGATGAACGCTGCGCTCATGGAGTTGTACAAGACCGAAAAGGTCAACCCGTTCGGTGGCTGTATCCCGATCGTGATTCAGATCCCGGTGTTCATTGCGCTTTACTGGGTGCTGCTCTCGTCGGTGGAAATGCGCGGCGCGCCGTGGCTGGGCTGGATTCATGACCTCTCGACGCAGGATCCGTATTACATCCTGCCGGTGCTGATGGCCGTGTCGATGTTCATCCAGACCAAGCTGAACCCGACGCCGCCGGATCCGATGCAGGCCAAGATGATGATGTTCATGCCGTTGATCTTCTCGGTGATGTTCCTCTTCCTGCCGTCCGGTCTGGTGCTGTACTACGTGGTCAACAACACGTTGTCGATCGCGCAGCAGTGGTCCATCAACCGGATGCTCGGCACCAAAAAGAAGGAAAAGGCGGCCTGACGATCAACGTCCGACCGTCTGACCGACACCGCCGCCCGCGAGCCTCTCGCGGGCGGTTTTGTTTGGTGCATGTCAAAATAAGCCATTGTTTTTCAACGAGTCGTTCCATGAGCGTCACTGCCTCCACTTCCGCCGTTGCGACCGTACCGATCGCTGCTATCGCCACCGCTCCGGGACGTGGCGGCATCGGCGTGGTGCGCGTGTCCTTCGGCACGCACCGCGGCGACGCCGTGCAACGGGTCATCGCGCGTCTCGTCGGCCAACCGCTCAAGCCGCGTCACGCGTCGTATCTGCCGTTTCTCGACGGTGCGGGTGAAGCGCTCGATCGCGGTATCGCGCTGTACTTCCCGGGGCCGCACTCCTACACCGGTGAAGACGTGCTGGAGCTACAGGGCCACGGCGGCCCGATCGTTCTGCAACTACTGTTGCAGCGATGCATCGACGAAGGGGAGGCGCTGGGGGTGCGCCTTGCGGCGCCGGGCGAATTCACGCATCGCGCCTTTCTGAACGACAAGCTCGATCTGGCACAGGCCGAGGCCGTGGCCGATCTGATCGAGGCGAGCACCGAGGCCGCCGCACGTTCCGCGAGCCGGTCGCTGGACGGAGCGTTCTCGCGCGAGATTCATTCGCTGGTGGATCTGGTGATTCATTTGCGCATGCTCGTCGAAGCGACGCTCGACTTCCCGGAAGAGGAAATCGATTTTCTCGAGGCTGCCGACGCCTTCGGTCAGCTCGAACGCATTCGCGCGCAGTTGGCGCAGGTGCTCTCGCAAGCGCGTCAGGGCGCGTTGCTGCGCGAGGGGATCAATGTCGTGCTGGCGGGGCAACCGAACGTCGGCAAGTCGTCGTTGCTCAATGCGCTGGCCGGTGCCGAACTGGCTATCGTCACGCCGATCGCCGGCACGACGCGCGACAAGGTGCAGCAGACGATCCAGATCGACGGCATTCCGCTGCACATCATCGACACGGCGGGTTTGCGGGAGACGGAAGACGAGGTGGAGCGCATCGGCATCGCGCGCAGCTGGAGCGAAATCGCGAAGGCGGATGCCGTGCTGCACCTGCTCGATACGCGTACCGGCATGACGCCCGAAGACGAAGTCATCGCCACGCAACTGCCGAAGCACGTGCCGATCGTGCGTGTGTACAACAAGACCGATCTCGCGGGCCAGCCGGCGACGGTGCTGCCGAAGGAAGGCAATGCACCGCTAGGCGTGCGCTTGTCGGCAAAAGGCGGGCAGGGGATCGATTTCCTGCGTGCGGAATTGCTCAGGATCGCGGGATGGCAGGCGGGTAACGAGGGCGTGTTTCTTGCGCGCGAGCGTCATTTGTCGGCACTGCGCGCCGCACGCGATCACATCGAGATGGCGGACGCTCATGCGCGTCGGAACGCGAGCGCCCTCGACCTCTTCGCCGAAGAACTGCGCCTCGCGCAGGAACAACTCAGCACAATTACCGGTGAATTCACTTCGGACGATTTGCTCGGGGTGATTTTCAGCCGGTTTTGTATTGGGAAGTAACCGCCGCAAGATCGCGGCAACCATGCTTCACAACCGGGGGAATCCATGAGAAAGACACTGGCCATTGCGCTTGCGTTGACATTCGCCGTTGCCCCACTCGTGACTGAGGCTCGCGGCAGCCGTGGTGCGGGTAGCCACAGCAGCAAGGGCGGTCATTATGCGGGAGGTGCGGGCTCCTCCCACAAGGGTGGGACGTACAAGAACGCCAGAACGAATGACCACTATCAGAAGCGCTAAGCGCCAGTGACGGGTTAGCCGCCGGGAGCGTCGGGCGTTGCTCCCGGCGGCTGTCATCAGATGTCATTCGAATCGTCGGTGTAGTCGTCGGTGTAGTCGTCGGTGTAGTCGTCGGTGTAGTTGTCGCCCGAATCGCCGGTGCCCATCAGACCGTCGTCGATACCCGAGAAGTCCGAATTCGCCGTGTCGAGGAAATTGTTGTCGCGTCCGTTCCCGCTCTCGTAGATCGTGTTGTTGATGATCGTCTCCGACGGCATCATGCCGCTGCCCAACGCCGGCTGGCCGAAGAACCCGCCGCCGTTGTTGCGGTGGAACAGGCTCTCGATACCCTGAAACAAGAACGCGCCGCCGGCCACGCCGGCGGCTGTCGTCGCGATGCTGCCGAGCGTGCTGCGCGCGCCGTCACCGAGCCATCCCGAACGTTGTGCCGGCGCGGCCGGTTGCGCGGCCGCCGGTGACGGCGCCTGCACAGGCGCTTGCATCTGCGTCGGATACGATGCCGGCGCAGCCCCTGCACCCGCGGCGTATCCCGGCGCAGCGCCGACACCTGCCGGGCTTCCCGCACCGGCCGCATTCCCCGCGTTACCCCACGTGTTCGCGCCGCCGAGGAAACTGTCGCGAGCGCCGCCCTGTGCCGCCTGCAATTGCGATTGCAGCGTCGCGATCTGCGCACGCGCCGAGACCAGCGCATGATCGAGCAGCAGTGCGCGCTGCACGAGGAGATACGCCGCATCCGGCTGGCGACGCACGGCATCGGCGATCAACGCCTCCGCCTGCTCGTCCTTGACGCCCGCCTGCGCTTGCGTGAGTTGAGTCAGAAAGCCCTGAAGTGTCTGCAATTCCTGCTGGTTCATGATTTGCCTCTGCGAGCGACGCGAATGACCCGTGTTGTACTGGTTGTGCAAGTGACGCGCCCCGCACGGGCGCTACCGAAGGCGAAGCGCGGGCGAAGGGGCATATCACGGGGCCAGTGTGCGTCGCGAAGCTTAAGCGGATCTTAAGGCGGCGTCGCGCTGTGTAACGACATGTAGCAAGCCGCGCGCATGCCGCCGAAAGCGCATCGATCACCCTGCCATGCGCGCCGACGGCACGCCCTCACAACACCGCCGACATCCGCCATTCTCAAGTCGAAAGCGTAATGCTTTGAAACACTTCTAACAGGCATCGCAATTGCCCGGCGAAGGTCGCGGGCCTAGACTCTCATGCGTCAGCTCCAGGGCGGCGTTGCGTCGACGCACGTCCGCGAGGCGGAATCCACCGCGCCCGGGGTTCGTTCTTCGAGGTCCGTGTCGTGAAACGTCTTCCTGTAGTCCTCGGCGTCATCGCCGTGGCCGCCGCCATGGCCAGCAGCAGCGCCTTTGCATGGCATAGCAGTGTGCGCGTCTGGGTCGGCCCCGGCTATTACCCCTATCCGTACGCTTACCCATACGCCGCACCCGCCCCGTACTACGCACCGCCGCTCGTCGTCCTGCCGAGCCAACCGCAGCAATACATCGAACAACCGCAACCCGGCGCGCAATACGATCAGCCCGGCGCGAGCAGCGACACCTGGTACTACTGCGACAAGGCCGGCGCCTACTACCCCTACGTGAAAACGTGTCCGACCGGATGGCGCGAAGTGCCCGCGCAACCGGCCACGAACTGACAGGGAGACACGTGATGTCATTCGAATCGCCTGACTACGCCATGCCGACGACGCCCCAGCCGACGCCCACGCAACGCAGGTCGCGTTTGATGGCGCCCCTCGCCGCCGCCGTCGCTGCCGCCACACTTGCCGGTTGTGTCGTCGTACCGACGGGCCCCAGCCTCATGGCGCTGCCCGGCACGGGTAAGTCGTTCGACCAGTTCCGGCAGGATGACTTCACCTGCCGCCAGTACGCCTCCGGCCAGAACAGCGGCATCGATACGACCGCCGCCGCCAACAACAGCGCCATCGGCAGCGCCGTCCTCGGCACGGCCCTCGGGGCAGCGGCCGGCGCCGCCATCGGTGGCAGCTCGGGCGCCGCGATCGGAGCCGGGGCGGGTCTGCTCGCCGGCGGTGCGGTGGGCGCAGGCAACGCGCAGTCGTCTGCATACGTGACGCAAAGCCGCTATGATCAGTCCTACGTTCAGTGCATGTATGCCTCCGGCAATCGCGTTCCTGTGCGCGGCGAAATGATCTCGTCGCAGCCGGTTCAGCGCTATGCACCGCCGCCGCCTCCGCCCCCGGGTTGGAAGCCGCCGCCCGGCAGCTACTGATCCCACAGCGACATTAACGATATTTGCGACATGACGGACGTCGGCCGACATTGCCCCTTCGAGGCGCGCGTCCGGCGTCCCCGTCCGCTCGCACGAGATACCCGATGGCTCACGATTCGACTGTCCGCCTTGCCCCGAATGCCCGTCTTGCGCTTGCGCAGCGCAAGTCCCCGTGGTGGCGGCTTCCCGCCGTTCTCGTAACGGCGCTGGCCGTCGCGCCACACGCGCACGCACAGAACACGTCCGCCCCGGCAAATGCCACGAATGCCACCAACGGCGTAAGCGGTTCGGCGTCGGGCGGTAGCACGTCGACGTTCAATCCCGCCGCCGACATCTCACGCGCCGTTGCCCGCGACACCACCGACACCGCCATCCAGAACAACTGGAACAGCATCATGCGCCCGCCCGTGCAGGCGAAGCCGGAAGAGAAGCCGGCCGACACGCCGCGCCGCGCTCGCAAGGGCATTACCCCGGGGATTTCGACGAACTGATCGGCTCACGACGCGAGGCGTCACGCCGATCCACTGCCGTTTGCCCGGCTGGCATTCGCCGGATCCCCCGTCTACTATGAGAATCGTCAGCAGGATCCACTCCCTGGTGTTCTCATGCGACTCTTCCTTGCCCTGTGGCCCGGGTCGAGCGTACGCGCGCAGCTTCACGAGTGGGCCCGATCGGCCCATGCGGAATGCGGCGGACGCGTATTGCGCGCCCAGACCTTGCATCTGACGCTCGCATTCCTCGACGAGGTCGACCCCGCACGTCTGCCCGTGCTGCTCGCGCTCATGCAGCGCACACCGCTCGACCCGTTCACGCTCACGTTCGATCATCTCGGTTACTGGTCCGATCGCAAGATCGTCTGGGCCGGCGCACCGAGCGTGCCGGAGCATCTCATCGCAACGCGCGACACATTGCTGTCGCAATGGCGAGCGACCGGCGCACGCGTGGTAACGCAGTCGTTTCGCCCGCACGTGTCGCTCCTGCGGCATGCGCGGCGCGCCCCCTCCGATCCGCATCCGCCGCCGCTGGTCTGGCATTGCGACGGCTACGTGCTCGTTCACTCGGTGCGAACCCCGCGCGGCCCGCACTACCGCCTGCTCGCCGAGCATCACGGCGGACAATCGGAAGGCTTTTTCGAGACGTCCGTCGAGAAATCGGCAATGCCGTCAACGCAATACGGTATAGTCGGATGACGATGCACCGGCCGGCCGGTCGGCGCATCGGTTTCTCGTCATTCGCAGGAGGCTCACGTGCAAATCGGATCGATCGTCAAATCCAATCACATCGCAGTGCCGCGTGGTGCCGTTGGCATCGTGATACGTGTGCTGGGTCACATGGCGATGGTTAAGTGGTATGCCGGTCAACCCGGCGCATCGCGCGAACTCAACACTGAACCGTTCGATATCGTCGACCTGATCGAAACAGGCGATGTCATGCCCATCGGAGCCAGCCCGATTCTGCACTGATGCCGGTGCAACGTCGCCAGACGCTCTGACAGCCTGACCCAACAAAACGCCGGCCCGTCTTACGAGGGGCCGGCGTTTTGTATTGTGGCGAGACGCAATGCCCCCGGGGCATTCGCGGCATTCGGTCCGCGCATTGCGTCAGATCGGAAGACGGCCCGATTGCCATCCCGTTGCCGCACCGGTCAGACGTGCCCCGCCCGTTGACGCATCACCGCATCGAGCCGCGCCGCCATGCGCTCTCGCCGCTTGCGCGAGGTGCGGTACAGCAGCACCGCCATCGCCAGCAGCACGACGCAGGCGATCGCGAACACGCCGTAAGGCAGCGTGTCGCCTTGCAACCGCAAGCTGACCTGGGCGCGCGTCTCGGCCGTGCAGATCATCGTGCCCGCACGCATGCCGGTGTAATGCATGCCACACACGGCCACCGCCATGACCAGCGCCGCCAGCGCGCGTTGCAGGCTCGTTTCCAGATGGAACGCCAGCCACAGCGCCACACTCGCCGCCACGATGGCGATGAGCACCGACAGCGCGACGATCGTCGTATCCCATTCGAGATACGCCTGCGTGCGCATGGCACTCATGCCGAGATAGTGCATGCCGGCAACCCCCAAGCCCGCTCCCACACCGCCGATTGCACATTGCAAGGCGTTGCGATATGGCGCCCGCGCGACGTACCACAGCGCCAGACCGGAGACGATCACGGCCAACAACAGACTGCCTAACGTCGGCCAGAGGGAATAAGAGACGGGGAAGGGCATGCGTTGCGCCGC
Source organism: Pandoraea anhela (assembly GCF_902459655.1). Lineage (GTDB taxonomy): Bacteria > Pseudomonadota > Gammaproteobacteria > Burkholderiales > Burkholderiaceae > Pandoraea > Pandoraea anhela. The sequence continues at coordinate 66,466 of NZ_CABPSB010000021.1, read as the reverse complement.
CATCCCGATGAAATGCATGCCCCAGATGCCGATGCCGCCGAGCGCGAACGCCGCCACGACGACATAACCGGTGCTGATACGCCCGTCCTCGTCGCGAATGCGCGAGGCGGCCACCAAAGCGACATAGGCCCCCAAAGCCGATATCACGAAGGAGAGCAGGACAAGGAACTCGCTGTAATAAAGGGGAACGACGCTACCTGGCTGCATGGGCTTATCCTGTGGTTTTGCTATCGCCGGACCGCCGCTGGGCGAGGGGACGAAAGTTTCTTGTGTGAGCCTGCAAGACAATGACGGCGTGACGACAGCGCCTCGGACAGCGACGCAGCATGGCAAGCGTCAGGGCACTACGGGCGATTCAATCCTGCTGCCCCTGCGGCGTCAAGGGGCAAAACCGTCTGTCAGTCGGTAAAACTGATCGAATCGCCGCAAGCCAAATGCGCCGGGCGAACCGCATCTCCCGCAAACCCTTACGGGACGCGTGATTCACGCAAAACGAAATGCATTGCAAGATAAGGGCGAACGCCTCCTGACGATTTAGAGACCCGCTTCCAAACCTGCGTCGCACAACGCAACGGATATGCGGCACCATCCGGGGAAGACATCGATCGCGCGGCGTCGCATCCGCCGTCCGTCATTTCAGGGAAACGCTTTACATGGCAGACGCCGCCACCGCAAACTCCGCCGCCGCACCGACCGGCGCGCCGCTCACCGGCGGGCGACTGGCAATTCTTACCATCGGCCTCGCGCTGGGCACCTTCATGGAAGTGCTCGACACGTCCATCGCGAACGTGGCCGTGCCGACCATCGCCGGGAGCGTCGGCGTGTCCAACAGTCAGGGGACGTGGGTCATCAGCTCTTACGCGGTGGCCGCCGCCATCGCCGTGCCGCTGACCGGTTGGCTCGCGAGACGCGTGGGCGAGGCGAAGCTCTTCGTGTTGTCGGTCGCCGCCTTCACGATCGCGTCGATGCTATGCGGCCTCGCCCCCAATATGGAGTCGCTCGTCGTCTTCCGACTGCTGCAAGGCCTTGTGTCCGGCCCGATGGTGCCACTCTCGCAGACTATTCTGCTGCGCAGCTTTCCCGAGAAGAAACGCGGTCTGGCGCTCGGTTTATGGGCGATGACCGTCATCGTCGCGCCGATCTTCGGCCCCGTGGTCGGCGGATGGATCACGGATAACTACACGTGGCCGTGGATCTTCTACATCAACGTGCCCGTCGGGCTGTTCTCGGCGATATCGTGCTTCCTTCTGCTGCGCGGTCATGAGACGAAAACGCAGCGACTGCCTATCGATCTGATCGGTCTTGCGTTGCTGGCGATCGGCGTCGGCTCGTTGCAGATGATGCTCGACCTCGGCAAGGACCGCGACTGGTTCAATAACAGCCTGATCGTCACCCTCGCGCTCACGGCCGCGATCTGCCTGTCGTTCCTGATCCTGTGGGAACTGACGTCCGACAAACCGATCATCGACCTCACGCTCTTCAAGGATCGCAATTTCGCGCTCGGCGTCGTGGTGATTTCGTTCGGCTTCATGACGTTCTTCGCCTCGGTCGTCATCTTCCCGCTATGGCTGCAAACGGTGATGGGCTACACCGCCGGCAAGGCAGGGCTGGCGACGGCGCCGGTCGGTCTGCTGGCGCTCGTTCTGTCGCCGATCATCGGGCAGAACATGCATCGTCTGAATTTGCGGGCCGTGGCGTCGTTCGCGTTCTTCGTGTTCGCCGGCGTGTCGTTCTGGAACTCGCATTTCGCGCTCAATCTGTCGTTCGCGAAGGTCATCGAGCCACGGCTGGTGCAGGGCATCGGGATCGCCTGCTTCTTCGTGCCGCTCACGACGATCACGCTATCGAGCATTTCGGATGAGCGGCTGGCGGCCGCCTCCGGTCTGTCGAACTTCTTCCGCACGCTGTCGGGCGCTATCGGCACCGCCGTGAGCACGACAATGTGGGAGGACCGCGCCATCTACCATCACGCGCGGCTCGCGGAGCACGTCACGCCATACGCCGACGCCACCACGCGCTACCTCGACCAGTTGCGGCAGGGGCTGGGCCTGGCGAGCGGCGCGGATCTCAGCGTGCTCAACGACCTTGTGACGCACCAGGCCTTCATGCTGGCGACGAACGACATCTTCTATCTGTCGGGGTACGTTTTCCTTGTAATGGCCGCGCTCGTCTGGCTGACCAAACCCAGGAAGGGCGCCTCGGCGACGATCGGGCACTGACGGGACGATCGGAACGATAGCCGCACGCTTTCCCAGACGACTCAAGGCGTCTTGCAGCGTTTCGCGGCGATCGTTCCAGAAAAGCAACAATACTTTTCGCGTTCCCGGCTTCTGGCCGTCACAGCCGGGCGCTAACATGCGGTATTTCGTGCCACTGCGCGCGTGGCCGTCGTCGTCCGCCGCGCACCGGCCAACCCTCTTCTGCCAACAGGTACCCGGCATGTTGTTCGACATGATCGCCCGCTTCGGGCTCTGGCTCGTCTTTCTGAACATCTTCGGACAGGCGCTGGGGCTGCCGCTGCCGGCCTATCCCACGCTTATCGTCACCGCGTCGACATCACGCTTCGCGCCGCTGCTGATCGTCGCACTGGCGGTGTTTGCCGCACTGCTCGGCGACGTGCTCTGGTTCCTCGCCGGACGCCGTTACGGCCATCACATCCTGCGTCTGATGTGCCGCCTGTCGATCTCGCCCGACACCTGCGTGAGCCGAACGGAAGGGGCGATCGGACGCAACGGCGTGCGCACGCTGATGTTCGCGCGCTTCGTGCCGGGGCTGTCCGCGTTGTCGGTGCCGATGGCCGGGGCGCTCGGCGTATCGTGGCGCGCCTTTTTGCTGTACGACGCCATCGGCGCGGTGCTCTGGTCGGGCGTGGCCGTGGCGCTCGGTGTGGGCTTCGCGTCGCATATCGTCGCCGTGCTCGACGCCTTCGATACCCTCGGCCGAGGCGTGTTGTGGCTGGTGGCGCTCGTCTTCGCGCTGTACCTGCTCAATCGCTGGCTGAACCGCTACCGCCTGCTGCGCTCGCTGCGCATGGCGCGTATCGGCGTGCAAACGCTCGAAGCCTGGATGAAGGATGAGATTACGCCTGTCGTGATCGACGTGCGCTCGGCCGCACGCCGCGCCGTCGATCCCTTCACGATACCCGGCGCACTGGCCATCGAGCCGAACGAAATCGCCGAGAAATTGCGGAATGTGCCCCGCGATCGCCGCATCGTGGTCTTCTGCGCCTGCCCCAACGAGGTAACGGCCGCCAAACTGGCCCAGCAATTGCGTCAGCAGGGGTTCGCGGAAGTGCGTCCGCTCTTGGGGGGACTGGACGCATGGCGTGACGCCGGTTACACGGTGGAGAAAATCGACGGCATGGAAATGCTCGTGCCGGCGCACTGAAATTTCACTGGCGGTGCATTCGATTGCGCACAACTGAATGACGCGCGTTTTTCCTTCGGGAAGCGCGCGTTATTTTTTGTCAGGCGTCATTGAGCGTATCGCGCAGTTGCAGAAGCAGGTTGCGAAGCGTCTTCTGCGCGGCATCGGACTGACCGGTGGCGGCCTGAATTTGCGCAGGCACCTGACGCGCTTCACGACGCAGATTCACACCACGGGGCGTCAGGTCGATAAACACCTGACGCTCGTCCTCCTCGCCACGGCGACGCGTCAAAAGCCCCATGATTTCCAGTCTTTTCAGCAATGGTGTGAGCGTGCCGGAGTCGAGGCCGAGACGGGCGCCAAGCTGGTTGACGGCAATGTCGTCCTGCTCCCAGAGCACGACCATCGCGAGGTACTGGGAGTAGGTCAGACCGAGTCTGTCGAGCATCGGCTTGTGCGCCTTTGTCATCGCCAGCGAAGCCGAGTACAACGCGAAGCCCAGCTGATCTTCCAGACACACGGGCGCTTTTTGTGCGGTCTTTTTGCTAACTGCCATTCGGGTATGACGCTTGAGTTCCAATTCGATTGCGCGCCATTCTATTTCACCGCGTGGAATGTGACCAGCGATGCGATGGAACATTGAAGGCGCTGCTCGGCCTCGGATTTACCGTCCGCCCGACCGGTCAGGACGCGTTCGGATTCCACGCTGTCGGGGGGCGAAAAATAGAATCCATCGCATGCCGGTAGGGGAAACGTGGCCGGCAGCGGGGGAAAAAACAGGTTGCCGAAATCGGCGCAGGGCGGGCGCGTGTCGAATCGGTTTCCCGTGACGCACGCAAGCACCGCCGGTGCGCCGACGAACGCTGGCGATAGCTGAAAAAAACACTTTATCTGAGCATCATTCAGTTTCTTGCGGCATCTGGGTCCGCAGGGAGGTGACGGCAGGGCGTTCCTGCGCGCAATCCACCGCGCATCGAATCGATCGACGACATCGAAGTCAGCACCAAGACATGCAGACATCGAACACCGTTTGGCGAATTCACGACGCTAAATGGCACTGCCCCCGGCAATCCGTTCGTCATGCATCGGTGCCGCTCCGCTCACCTCGGAAAAGATTCGGTGAAAAATTACGTTACCTGAGCATTCCTCAGTTTTGAGACGTCTGCCGCCCGCATCATCGGCTGGTGGTCCGCTTTCAAAAAAAGGCGTCGGTCGATACCATGAGGCCCACTACGACAACAACCGTCTCTTATCCGTGCCAGCCCTGTCCGCCTGGGCCAAATCGCCCGTCGTCGTGTGGGTGCGACGACAGTTTGCGCCGAACACCCTGCAAATCACGTTGCTGCTGGCCGGCATCGTCGGGTTGCTGGGGGCGTTGGCGACCGTCGCGTTCCGTGAAGCGCTCTCGGGCCTGCAATTTCTGCTTGCCGGACATCGCGGCGGCATGGTCGAACTGGCACAGAATCTGAACGGGTGGCAGCGCCTGCTCCTGCCGAGCGCCGGTGGGCTCGTCGCCGGGCTGATCCTTCAGTACGCCACGCGCTGGGTACCGAAAAAGGGCGCCGACGACTATATGGAGGCGATCGCCATCGGCACGGGAGTGCTGAGCCTGCGTCAAACGCTCGTCAAAAGCCTGTCGTCGTTGTGCTCGGTAGCCTCGGGCGCGTCGATCGGACGGGAAGGGCCGATGGTGCAGTTGGCCGCGATGTTCGCCTCGCTCGTCGGTCGCATGCTCGCATTCCCTCCGGAGCGTTTGCGGCTGCTTGTCGCGTGCGGCGCCACGGCCGGCATCACGTCCGCCTACAACGCGCCGATTGCCGGTGCGCTGTTCATCTCCGAGATCGTCTACGGGTCGATTTCCACAGCCACACTCGGGCCGCTGGTCGTCGCTTCGGTCATCGCCAATATCGTCATCCGTCAGTTTCTCGGCTACGACGCGGTCTATCAGATGCCGCGCTTCGACTTCGTCTCCGGCTGGGAAGTCCTCTTTTACATGGGCCTCGGCCTGCTGGCCGGCGTGCTCGCCCCGTTATTCCTGCGGCTGCTCGACACCGCCAAGGCGCGCTTCGGCGCCTTGCCCGTCCCCCTGTTCCTGCGCCTCGCCCTCGGCGGCCTCATCGTGGGGGTGCTGTCGTTGCAGGTGCCGCAGGTCTGGGGCAACGGCTACAGCGTAGTGAACTCGATCCTGCATACGCACTGGGCGTGGCAAGCGCTGGCGATGGTGCTGGTGTTCAAGGTGCTCGCGACAGCGTCCTCCGCCGGTTCCGGTGCGGTCGGCGGGGTCTTCACGCCGACGCTCTTCGTCGGCGCCGCCCTCGGCAGCCTCTACGGTTTCGCGATGAATGCGCTTGCGCCGGCGACGGCGTCGGTCGCGAGCAGCTACGCCGTCGTCGGCATGGGGGCGTTTCTCGCGGCCACCACTTACGCGCCGTTGATGTCGATTCTGATGATCTTCGAGATGACGCTCAGTTATCAGGTCGTCCTCCCGCTCATGCTGGCTTGCGTGACCGCCTATCTGACGGCGCACACACTGCGGGCCGACTCGGTCTACGCCAAATCGTTGCATCGCAATCAGGTGGCCGGCCGCTGGTTGTCGATGACGGGCGAAGGCAGCGAGATGCGTCTGTCGTCGCTGGTCGTGGACAACGATGCCATTGTGAGCGCCGACGACAGTTCGGAGGCGATTGGCGAGCGCTTCGTCGCATCCGGCTACCGCAACCTCGTGGTGCGCGCGCCGGACGGCCGTCTGATCGGCACGCTCGACGCGGCGAACTGGTGGCGACGCCAGGCGACGGGCGAACCGGCACGATGGACGCAGGCCGTCACACCGTGCAAAGCGCTCGACGGCGACATGACGCTGGTCGCTGCACTGCGCTCGGTCGGCAAGATGCACGCCGATTGGGTGCCCGTCGCGGGGGGCGATGGCCAATGGCTGGGCGTAGTGTCGCTGCCGGCGCTCATTGACATCGTGACCGAAGCGCGGGGGAACGAATGAGCCGCCGTCCGGGCATTGGCCCGATCACACCTGCGCAGCCGTCGACCACGGAAGACGGCACGCCTTATTCGGACACCTTCGAGGACGTCTATCACAGCACGGGCGGCGCACTCGGTCAGGCACGGTACGTCTTTCTCGGCGGTAACGGCTTGCCCGAGCGCTGGCGCGGTCGCGGGCAATTCGTCATTGTCGAGACCGGCTTCGGTCTGGGGCTGAACTTCCTCGCGACCTGGGCCGCATGGCGCGACGACCCGCAGCGGCCCGCCCGACTGCACTTCGTCTCCGTCGAGAAGCATCCATTCCGCGCGCTGGATCTGCGCCGCATGCTCGAACCGATGCTCGTGCAGCCCGGCATGACCGAACTCGCGCCGCTCGTCCAGCGGTTATGCGATATGTGGCCGTCGCCGGTGGCGGGTTGGCACCGGCTGGAGCTCGCACCGGGGGTGGTGCTGAGCGTGGGCTTCGGCGATGCGTCGGAGCTGTTGCCGTCGCTGCGTGTCGGGGCGGACGCCTTCTATCTCGACGGCTTCTCGCCGTCGAAAAATCCCGACATCTGGACGCCGGACATCTTCAAGACGTTGGGACGGCTGGCGCGCGACGGCGCGACGCTGGCGACATATACCGCCGTGGGACAGGTCCGGCGCGATCTGATTGCCGCCGGGTTCCAGGTCGCGCGCCAACACGGTTACGGGCCGAAACGCTCGATGCTCGCCGGGCCCTACGCACCGCCGTATCGCATGCGCCGCTACGATCCGCCCGCCGCCCCCACGCCGCGGGCGTCGCACCCGCGTGAAGCGATCGTGGTCGGTGCGGGCATGGCGGGCGCGGCGATGGCGCGACGTCTCGTGGCACGCGGCTGGCGCGTCCGGCTCTTCGAGCGGGCGCAGGCGCCGGGCACTGCGGCGTCGGGCAACCCTGCCGGCGTCTTCCATCCGCAACTCTCGGCCGATGACAACGTGTTGTCGCGTCTGACGCGCGCCGGTTTTCTCTACGCACTCTCGCAATGGCGCACGCTGCCGGGAGGCCTGCCCGGACGCGCCGACGGCCTGCTTCAGGTCGCCGCTACCGAGGCCGAGGCGCACGCCTTGCAGCAACTCATGGCCGCGCACGCGTATCCGGAGGCGTATGCGAAATGGGTCGACGCGTCGCAAGCCTCCGCGCTCGCGGGAGAAACGCTGACCCACGGCGGCGTATGGTATCCGGAGGGTGGCTGGCTCGCGCCCGCCATGCTCTGCCGGGCGGAACTGGTCGCGGCGGGTCCGTCGCTCGACGCACGCTATGGCGTGAGCGTGGCGCAGCTGGTGCGTCGTGACGACGGGCGCTGGGCCGCGCTTGACGAAACCGGGCGCGAACTGGCCGTTGCCGACGCGGTTGTGGTGACGGCCGCCGACGTCTCGCAGAAGCTGCTCGCGCCGTACCTCGATCCGGCATTCGTGCCGGTCAGGCGCGTGCGTGGGCAACTGACCTTCCTGCCGCCCGACGCGCTGCCGTCGCTTCGCGTGCCCGTGTGCGGCGACGGCTATGTGGCTCCGTCGCCGCTCGCCGGCGCAGGCCCCGTCACCGGCGCGACGTACGGCTTCGACGATCCCGCCGAGACGGTGCGTCTGGCCGATCATCAGGCCAATCTGCGCCGGCTGGCGGCGTTACTGCCGGCTCATGCGGAAGCCTTCGGCGACGCCGGGCTGGCCAGCGAGCGCGCCGCCGCCGAATTGGGCGGACGCACGGCCTTCCGGGCGCTGGCTCCCGATCGTCTGCCGATGGCGGGGCAGTTGCCGGACATGCGCGCGATCGAGCCGCAGCGGCGGCGTCTGTCCGGCGGCCATCTGCGGGATCTGCCGCGTCTGGACGGGCTGTACGCCAGCTTTGCGTTCGGCTCCCGCGGACTGGTCTTCGCGTCGCTGTGTGCCGAACTCGTCGCCAGTCAGCTCGAAGGCGAGCCGTGGCCCATCGGCAGCGATCTGGCGGACGCCATCGATCCGGCGCGGTATCTGATGCAGGCATTGCGGAAGGTCTGAGTCAGATTGACTCAGATTGAAGCCACTAAGCGCCTCGAGATGCGTTGCAATGCCTGAGATGCCCGAGGTGCCGCCGGGATCGTCAGACGAAACTGCGTCGAGGCCGTTTCTCACGTCCCCCTGAAGGACTTGGACTGCGCTCCCATGCATCCATTCTCCGAAAAAGCGGCACCGGGCCAATAAATCGAATCTGACCCTATAGGGGTGGAAAGCCCGCCCCACGCGGGGGCGACGCGCTTACCGCGCTCGCCCCCGACACTTTCCGGCTGTCATGGAAATTCACTGCGATCTCAGGCATCCCGAGGCAATCGACGGCCGCGGTCGGCAGGGCAGGAAACCGGCTTCCCTCGACGAACTCCCCGGACATGCCCGTACGGCGGGCCTTCGGCCATCGCGACGACCGTTTGAAGGGCCAGAAAACCGAGTATGGCAAAATGACCCCAACCCTTCGGGTTCGTCGCGCATTTGTCCTTTATCCACAACCCCGCGCGCGACTTTCTTTCCTTTTCACCACTTGATGCGCCGTCAAGCGGCGCAAAGCGAGCATTAATGACGTCGGAACTGTCCCTTTTTCCGGGCTGGCCGCCGGCGCCCGACCCCGTTTTCTTCGCTGGGCTGGCATTGGTATTTGCCGGTCTTGCCGGGGAAATCTGTTTCCGGAGACTGCGCCTGCCGCGCATCACCGGTTACGCGGTAGTCGGGCTGGTCGGTGGCACCCTGGGTCTTTCGTCCATGCTGGACGCGCAGACGAGCGCGGCCATCCGGCTGCTGATCGATCTGGCGCTTGGCCTGCTGCTGTTCGAACTGGGCAGCCGCCTCAACCTGAAATGGATGAGAGCCAACCCCTGGATCATCGTCACCAGTGCACTCGAAGCTTTGCTCACGTTCATCGCGGTCTACGCGGTGTTGCGAGTCTTCAACGTATCGCCGCTCACGGCGGTCCTCATCGCATCCATCAGCATGGCGACCTCCCCGGCGGTCGTCATCCAGCTGAAAAACGAGCTTCGGGCCGAGGGGCAGGTGACGGAGCGTTTGCTGGCGCTGGCCGCGCTCAACAGCGTGTACGCGGTGGTCGCGGTCAAGCTGGTCTACGGCTGGATGCACCAGGCGTACCACTCCAGCTTCTGGGTCGTGCTGTTCCATCCGCTGTATCTGCTCATCGGCTCGATCGTGCTGGCGTTCGCGCTCGCCAAGGCCTGCAATCTGGTCTTCCGGAAGTTCGGTAGTCAGGACCATCACGCGTTCGTGATGCTCATCGGTCTGATCATGCTGATGGTTGCCCTGGTGCATATGCTCAAGCTGCCGAACTCGCTCACGCTGCTGCTCGCCGGGATCATTTTCAGGAATCTGGATGAGCGGCCGCAGTTATGGCCCGCCTATTTCGGCACGGCCGGATGGCTGCTGGCCGTGGTGCTGTTCGTGCTGACGTCGCTGGCGTTCCAGTGGGAATACCTCGTCCTCGGCGGACTGGCGGCGTTGGCGATCATCGTCATTCGCGGCGCGGCCAAGGTCGTGGGCACGGTGGCCGTCGCGCACCAGGCCGGTATCAGTTACAAGCAGGCCGTCGCGCTCGGGTTGTCGCTGTGCCCGATGGCCAGTCTCGCGTTCGTACTCGTCGCCGACACGTACGACATCTACCCTCAATTCGATCCGATGCTCAAGGCTGTGGTTATGTGCGCCATTGCGCTGCTGCAACTGGCCGGACCGCTGGTGGTCTATTGGGCATTGGCCCTTGTCGGTGAACGGAAGGATTAAGCCATGTCACTAGAAGCATTCATTCCCTCCAAGCCCTGCACCTTCGGGGTGGAGCTGGAGATGCAGATCGTCAATCGGCACGATTACGATCTGACCAAGGCGGCGGCCGACGTCATGCGGCTCGTCGCCAAGGAATCGCATCCGGGCGATATCAAGCCGGAAATGACCGAAAGCATGATCGAGCTTTCCACCGATATCTGCCATCACCATAGCGACGCCGTCTCCCAGCTCACCCGCGTGCGCGACGTGCTGGTGGCGGCGAGCGAGCAACTAAACGTCGGGTTGTGCGGTGGGGGCACGCACGCCTTTCAGCGCTGGAGCGAGCGCACGATCTACGATTCGCCACGCTTTCACTTTCTCTCCGAGCTCTACGGGTATCTGGCCAAGCAGTTCACCGTGTTCGGTCAGCACGTCCACATCGGTTGCCCGGATCCGGACAGCGCGTTGTACCTCCTGCACGCCATGTCGCGCTACATCCCCCATTTCATTGCGCTGTCGGCCTCGTCGCCCTACGTGCAGGGGGTGGATACCGGCTTCCATTCGGCGCGCCTGAACTCCGTTTTTGCGTTCCCGTTGTCGGGTCGCGCGCCGTTCGTGCTCAAGTGGTCGGACTTCGAGACGTACTTCGACAAGATGGTAAAGACCGGTGTGGTCGAGAGCATGAAGGACTTTTACTGGGATATCCGTCCTAAACCGGGCTTTGGCACGATCGAGGTTCGGGTGATGGATACCCCCTTGTCGGTCCATCGGGCGGCCGCTATCGCCTGTTATATCCAGTCTCTGGCCCACTATCTGCTCAACGAGCGCCCGTTCGAGCTTAGCGAAGACGATTACCTCGTCTATACGTTCAATCGCTTCGAGGCCTGCCGTTTCGGTCTGGAAGGCGCTTACGTCGATCCGCAGACCGGCGAGCGCTCGATGCTGGGCGACCACATCGCGAAGACCCTGGACCTCATCAAACCTCATGCGGTGAAACTCGAAGCCGAAGCGGCGTGTGACGACATCCGTCAGTTGGTGGCGTCCGGCAAAAACGACGCGGTCTGGTTGCGCGAGATCCACGCCGAGGCCAAGTCGCTCAACGAGATGGTTCGGCAGCAATGCCTGCGATGGGCGGCATGACCTGAAAGTCTGCCATGGTCCGCACTGGCTTTACGCGTCTGGTGCGCGATCGGTGTGAGGAAACCCCGCCTTGGCGGGGTTTTTTATTGCCTGCACGGTGAGCTGGGGGCCTCTCGGTAAGCGGTTATGCGGTTATGCGGTTATGCGGTTATGCGGTTATGCCGTTAGGCGGCACACCGCAGGATTCGCTTCCCCGTTGTGCCGCTATCGAAGGCAAAACACAGGGCAATTGCCGCCTGAGGGCCTTCAGCAGGACAACCGACGCATCGCGAGCGCTGCGTTTTCCACTGTTCGGGACGACAGCGTTTTGCCGTTTTCGCGTCGCTCGTAGCAAGGTTTTAAGGTTTTAATAGGTTTACTGTATGTATACATAGTAGTAGTTAACAAAGGCAGCCAACTCCTGTGGATAACCACAGTTAACGTTGTGTAAACAGGAAGTTGCCGGAATGAGAACTGGATGGAAAAACAGCGGGTATCCGAAGAACAACTCTGAACAGTTTTTGGCCCCTGTGGAAACATTCGCGACTTATCCCGAACCCATGCACAACTAGTTCGATAAGTTATCCAGAAAGTTATCCACAGGCGCTTAAATATTGTGCAAGACACCCCCGAAAACGGGGTTTTGTGGATAATTTTGACGTTCTCGCTTTGGCCGACCGGTTCACGGCTACAATCTCGCCACGCTGTTTTCGTGTGATCTGCCGTACGTGGTGTAAGAAGTGAATGATGTTGGTTTTGCTGACCGTAACGAGCGACATCGTCCGTACCGTCAAATTTCTCACTTCGCGTGTCCCGAAGCCTTCGCCTGCGGACCCGCCGAACAGTTCTTTCCCTTTTTTTCCGCACAACACGACCCTCGACGACTGACGACCGACGGTTGTGTTTCAAATCATTTGCGTTCTGTCCGAAACGCAGGACGGTCTGCGGCCATTCGTCGCGTCGCGAGAAACGCACACATGTCTCGAATATCGAGAGATTTTCTTAGGGGACGTAATAGGGACGCTGCGCTCGGAAAATGCATCGCTCAAGTCTGTGAGCCACGTCTGATGAGGCTTCGCGGGACAGTTGAGAATTGGTGCGGGGTACGACGCGCTTGGGCGTGCCGCAACCCGTTACACCAATTCAGCAAACGGTGTAATTCGCATGGGATGCGAAATGATTTTTTCGGTGCGATGCTTCGCTCCGCAAGTGCGCAGGACACCAATATTTTGTAAACATCCTGAGTAGGATTTGGGAGATCAGTACAAGAACTGATACGCCAAAATTCAACTCAGAACACACAATGGAATCGTGGTGGGGCGGCGTGTTCAACAGCGACTCGCCGTCGAGTATCGACACGGAAGTAGCTTAGGGTTTCCCCCGGGCGGGGCGCCAAAATATACGATGCACAAGGTAGAGACGTGTGATGCACCGCCCGTGAGTTCATTTGACAAGCTGTTTTATCGACGTATAGTTTTTAGAAATCCTAACGAAAATCATGGCTACCCCGACCCCACTTGATGAAGCGCTCTCCAAGCGCGTAACGGCAGGCTTGTTGCGCATGGGAACCGCGTTACGGAGCCACGCCTGGGAGGGCGCGGCACTGTCTGGATTGACGCCGACGCAGGGTGAGATTCTCACGCTCCTGCTCATGCGCGGCGTGCCGATGCGATTGGGCGAGATTGCAGAGGACGCCGCCCTGACATCGGCCACGGTCAGCGAGGCCGTGAGTACGCTCGAAAGCAAGGGACTTGTCGAAAAGCGACGGGATGCCAACGACGGTCGTGCGCTGGCGTTGCGTCTGACCGCGAAAGGCCGCACATCCGCCAAGCGGGCGTCGCAATGGGCGAGTTTCGTGACGACGGCGGCCGATCTGCTCAGCGAGAAGGATCGGGCCCAGCTCTACCGCATGCTCGTCAAACTCATCTCCACGATGGAGAGCCGCGGGGACATGCCGCAGCAGCGCATGTGTCTGACGTGCGAGCACTTCGAGACGGCCGCGCGTGGCAAGGGTTCGTTCCACTGCAACCATTTCAATACCACGTTCGACGATTCGCGACTCGCGCTCGATTGCAATGCGCACGTTGAAACCGACCTCGCGACGCGCAACAAAGTCTGGAAGCTCTACAGCAAGAGCTGAGTGTCGGTCCGGTGTTCGCTGTGCCCGGGCGTCATGCCTGAGCGGCGCGAATCAGGGGGAGAACGTCATCCGCGACCGGGTGACGTTTTTTTTTCGTCGGGAGTTGTCACGCACATGACCGTCGCGTGCCTGTACACTGCGCTTTTTTGCATCCACGAAACCTCATCGCATAGAGATGGCAGCCAAGCGCAGAATCGAAGTCAGGAAGTCAGGCGTGCACGGAAAGGGTGTGTATGCGGTCAAGCGTCTCAAGAAGGGGGATCGCGTGATCGAGTACAAGGGCGAGATCATTTCGTGGCGCGAGGCGTTGCGTCGCCATCCGCACGATCCCGCGCACCCGACGCACACCTTTTATTTCAGCCTGGAAGACGGTCGCTGCATCGACGGCAAAGTCGACGGCAACAATGCCCGCTGGATCAACCACGCGTGCTCGCCGAACTGCGAGGCGCGAGAAGAGGGGGAGCGCGTCTACATCTATGCGATGCGCGATATCGACGCGGGCGAAGAGCTTTTTTACGATTACGGTCTGGTGATCGACGCCCGCTATACCGCAAAACTCAAACGCGAATACGCCTGCCACTGTGGCAGCAAAGCGTGTCGCGGCACGCTGCTCGCGCCGAAGCGCTGAGCATGTGCGTGACGCACGGCGTGCCGGGAGGGATCAGCGCGACGTTCGGTCGCCGGCGAACTGGTCGATGGCCAGCGCCAGCTTGACGTCGCGTGCGGTCAGACCTTCGGCGTCGTGCGTCGAGAGGGTGATGTCCACACGGTTGTAGACGTTGAACCACTCCGGATGATGGTCCATCTTTTCCGCTTTGAGCGCGACTTGTGTCATGAAGCCGAAGGCTTCGTTGAAGTCGTGAAACGTGAAACTGCGCTGGATGGCATCGCGGCCGACGACCTGATGCCACTCGGGCAGCACTTCGGCCAGCGTGGCGCGTTCCTCGGATGAGAGTCGTGTTGTCATGGCATTCCTTTCAAAGCATGTAGTGCAAGCCGGGCGGTATCTGCGTCACCGATGCCAGCGCGGCGCCGGTGACGATCCCGTCAAGGGCCGTGAGCGGACTCGGCGGTTCCTGACGTAATGCCCGATGAGTCGGCTGGGTGCCGTCTCATCGGAGCATTGTTCCACAGGCGGGCAGTGCATGTGTGTCAGCGCTGTCCGATTGCGCGCGCCAGATCTGAAAAATCGGAATCGGCCGCCGCCGAATGCGGCGCAGATCAAGGCTGATGAATGTTTTTGGAGGTCGCGGCCCGAAAGGTTGCGGGCCGTGCCATCATGCCGGCAGCAGAATTTGCGTATCTTCGGGCCGGCGAGCGTTGGCCTCGAACGACGGCTGTTCGGCAAACGCCTTGAACAATGCCGGCAGATCGGTGCGCATGGCGTCGAACAACTGGGCAAAGTCGTCGATCACGAAGTACGTTTGCTGGAAGGTGTCGATGCGGTATTGCGTGCGCAGCACACGTTCGAGAGAGAAACCTATACGGTTCGGCGCGCGCGACGTCAGCGAGAATTCGGTTTCGCCCCGGCTCGAGACGATGCCCGCGCCGTAGATGCGCAGGCCGTCGCCGTCGCGCATCAGACCGAATTCGACCGTGTACCAGTACAGACGTGCCAGCAAGGGCAACGCGCCGAGCGACTGCGCGACCTTACCGGCGTTACCGTAGGCTTGCATGAAGTCCGCGAACACCGGGTTGACGAGTAGCGGCACGTGACCGAACACGTCGTGGAAGCAGTCGGGTTCCTGGAGGTAGTCGAGCTGATCCGGCCGACGCATCCACCATGTGGCAGGAAAGCGCCGGTTGGCGAGGTGGTCGAAGAAGACGTCGTCCGGCACGAGTCCGGGCACCGCCACGACTTGCCAGCCGGTGGCCGCCGTCAGTTTTTCGTTCAGGCGTTCGAACTCCGGCACGCGACGCGCGTCCATGTCGAGAGCGCGAATGCCGTCCATGAACGCATCGCAGACACGGCCCGGCAGCATCGCCGTCTGACGTTCGTAGAGTTGCTGCCACACCGCGTGATCCACCGCGCCGTATCGCTCGACGGGTTGATCGATGGTGAAATCGGGGCGGGTCGCGAGACCGGCGTCGAATTGCTCCTGGAGCATGGCGGTGAGGGACATGGTACGAACGTCTCAATCAAGTGGTGACAATGATTGAAAGTGTATTGCGCATGGCCCGCGAAATGGGCGCATAATGCGCCTGTGGTGAAAGTCGTTTGCATAAATTTCGCATAAAAATGTGATTTATTGCGGAGAATCGTCATGCTTGATCTGGATAGCTTCGATTTGGCCCTGTTGGACGCCTTGCAGAAGGAAGGACGGGCCACCCATCACCAGTTGGCGGAACATGTGGCGTTGTCGGCGTCGCAGATCGGCCGACGCCTGCAACGGCTTGAAGCCGCAGGCGTCATCGAGGGATACCGCGTGGTGTTGCGGCCCGAGGCATTGGGTCTGGCGGTGACGGCTTTCACGACGCTGCGTTTGCAGCACCATGGCGATCAGGTCATCGAGCGTTTCCAGGCAGAAATCGATCTGCTGCCCGAGGTGCTCGAATGTCATGCGGTTGTCGGCGAGGCGGACTACTTGCTGAGAATCGTGGTGCCGGATCTGAACGCGCTATCGGCGTTCGTCATGAAACGGCTGATGCAGGTGCCGGGCGTGGAGAACGTGCGTTCGAACATCGTGCTGAGCGCGTTCAAGCGCAGCAACGCGCTGCCGCTGAGCTATCTGTCGAACAACCGGCCGGCGCAACGCTGAGCGCAGGCGGCGTTCGCCGCCTCGCTGCCTCGTTGCCTCGCCGTGCGCGACACGACGGCCGTTCGGCCGTTGCGCCCCCTCAGTCCTCCGGCATCAGCCAGGGCTTCACGTAACGTCCGTAGATCAGCGACTGGATCAGCGCGACGGTGGAGCCGACCAGCACTTCGATCACACGCAGCATGGCGAGGCTCAGTTCTTCGTGCAGGCCCTGTCCCTGTCCGCTGAGCGCCGCCGACATCAGAATCACCACCGTAGCCGGCCCGAGACGCCAGTTCGCCGGATAGTTCTGCACCAGCATCGCGGCCAGCGTGGCGATCGTGATTCCCACGAGCATCGCGGCCAGCCCAGGTCCCATCATCAGCAAGACGATACATGCCACGATCGCCCCAGTAATCGTGTTGATCGAGCGTGCCTTGAAGTTTGTGCGTGCCTGCAACGGATCGGGTTCCGTCACGATGATGAGCGAGATCATTGCCCAGTAGGGTTCGGGAAAGCCTGCGGCCCGCAGACCGAACCACACGATCAGCGAACCGCTGAGAATCTTCACCAGATAGACCAGTGCGTTCTTCTTGGGATGGAGAAAGGCGACGGACATGACAGACGCACACAGCGATTACGGAAAGACGCCAGTGTGACATAGGGCACCGGCCCGGCTTCGATCATGCAGTGATTGACTCGACGATTGAGACGAATTCCGAGGGGATCGATCGGATATTTCCGAGCGATGCCGGGCGCGCATCCCAAACATCGAATTCCGTCCCGGTTCTGTTGGGAAACGGTTCGAGATGCCAAGGATCGCGGAGTAGAATCGTCTGACCAGAACCTGGGGAGGAGTCCGGCATGCATAGCCGAACACAACGCGTCTGGCCGGCTGCGCCGTTGGCGTGGGCGGCGCTTTGTCTTGGAATGGCGGCGATGTCGACGGCGCAGGCCGCGCGCGTCGTGAGCGTCAGCCCGCAGGGCGAGGTCGCCGGCGTCGATCAGGTGGTCGTCAAGTTCGACGAAGCGATGGTGCCGGCCGGCGACCCTCGTGCGACGGCGCCTGCGACGGTGCGATGCGCCGAGGCGTCGGTGACGGGAGACGGCCATTGGCTCGAACCCAAGATCTGGGTCTACGACTTCAAGGACGCACTGCCACCGGGAGCGAAGTGCTCCGTCGAGATGCGCAGCGGGCTTACCGCCGTCTCGGGCACCGCGCTTTCCGGTACCACGAAGTACGCCTTCAACACCGGCGGCCCGGCCGTCTCGTCTATCCGCCCGTCGTATGGTCCCATCGACGAAAACCAGATATTCATTCTGACGCTCAATGGCGCTGCCACGCCTGATAGCGTGCGTCGGAACGCGTGGTGCGAGACCGAAGGGGTCGGTGAACGCATCGGCGTGAAGTGGATTGAGGGCGATACGCGCGCCGCGCTGCTCAAGCGATTCAATCTCGACAAGTCGTCGGCGCGTGTCGTGATGCTGCAATGCAATCGCACGCTCGCCGCTGGTGCGAAGATGCACCTGGTCTGGGGCGCGGGTATCGCGACGCCGTCGGGGGTGCCGACCAGGCAGGCGCGTCGTTTCGAATACGACGTTCGCGAGCCGTTCACCGCGAGCTTCAGTTGCGAGCGTGAGAACGCCAACGTGCCGTGCACGCCGCTGCGTCCGATGCGTCTGTCGTTCAATGCTCCTGTCGCGCGCGATGTCGTGGCGAAAATTCGTCTCGAGGGTGCGGGGACTGAGCGCGCCCCGAAGTTCGCGGATTCGGATCGCGCGTCGAGCGTGACCGATGTCACATTCGAAGCGCCGTTCCCCGAGAAGGCCGACCTGACGCTTACGCTGCCCAAGGGTTTTACGGACGACAGTGGTCGTGCGCTCGATAACGCCAGTGAATTCCCGCTCAAGACCAAGACGGCGACAATGCCGCCGCTGGCCAAATTCGCTGCGGCGCCGTTCGGCATCGTCGAGCGCTTTGCCGAGCCGGGGATGCCGCCGATGTTGCCGGTCACGCTGCGCAAGGTCGAACCGGCGCTTCAAATCAGCGGGCTCGGCGTGGCGGGTGAGGCGGCGAATGGACGCACGTTGCAGTTGCGTGTGGACGATGACGCCGAGGTGCTGACGTGGATGTCGCGCGTAAGGCGCTTCGACGAAACCACGATGACGCGCAAGCAGATCGCGCAGGAAATGCCGTCGATTCTGACGGGGCCAGCGGCGAAGGAGACGTTCGGACCCAACGCGGCGGTCATCGTCGAAGACAAGGTCACGCGTTACGACACGCGAAGCCTGTCGTTGCTCTCCGGTTTGCAAGGCGTTCAGGCGCTCACGTTGCCGGTGCCGAAGGAAAAGGACCCGCGTCCGTTCGAGGTCGTGGGCATTCCGTTCCAGAAGCCGGGATTCTACGTCGTGGAACTCGCGTCGCCATCGCTCGGGGCGGCGCTGCTGGGCAAGTCGTTGCCGATGTATGTGCGCACCACGGTGCTCGTCACCAATCTCGGCGTGCACTTCAAGATGGGGCGTGAGAATGCGGTGGCATGGGTCACGACGCTCGACAAAGGGCAACCCGTCGCCAACGCCAAGGTCCGCGTGCTCGACTGCGACGGCAGTGAAGTCGCGACCGCCGTGACCGACAAGACGGGAGTGGCGAAGATCGATAAGGCGCTCGAACGTTACCGGTATTGCCAGAAGACGGGGCGCTCCGGGTATTTCGTGGTCGCGCGCACGCAGGGCAACGATCCGGATATGGCGTTCGTGTCGTCCGATTGGGATCGCGGTATCGAGCCGTGGCGTTTCCATGTGCCCACCGATGGCGGAAATTCCCCGACCGTTCGCGCGCAGACTGTCTTCGACCGCATGCTGTTCCGCGTTGGCGAAACGGTCTCGATGAAGCACTTCATTCGTCAGGAGACGATGCAGGGGCTGGCGTTGCCGGCAAGTCTGCCCTCGCAACTGACGATAACGCACGAGGGCTCGGGGCAGACCTACACCCAGCCCATCACGTGGCGTAACGGCCGGTTGGCCGAGAACACCTTCCAGATTCCGCAAGGCGCAAAGCTTGGACAGTATGCGGTGACGCTGGATTACACGGACAGCGATTCACGGCCGAAGACCTATCCGCAATCGCTCGATGCGGGGCATTTCCGCGTCGAGGCGTTCCGTCTGCCGGTGCTGGCCGGCGCGATCGGTGTACGCGACGCTGCCAAGTCGCCGCTGATCAACAAGACGGAAGCACCGGTGAACGTGCAGGTGAATTATGTCGCCGGCGGTCCTGCCGGCAATTTGCCCGTGCGGGTGTCGGCGCTCATGCGGGTGCGCGATCTGACGTTCGACGGCTACGACGATTTCAGCTTCACGCCGTATCGTCCGCCTTCGGCAGGCGCCGGACCGGACGACGAGGATCAGGGCAGTGACGAGAGTTCGGGATCGAGCGATCAAAAGCTCGTGGCGGACAAGCAGCGGCTGGTGCTCGATCGAAATGGCGCGGGCAGTCTGACGCTCAAGGATTTACCGAAGGTGGATCGTCCTAGCGATCTGGTGCTGGAGGCCAGCTTCGCCGATCCGAACGGCGAAATTCAGACGCTTCGCGGCAACGCGACGCTGTGGCCGGCCAATGTGATCACCGGCGTGCGCAGCGAAAGCTGGGTGTCGGTGACCAACAAGTTGCCGGTCAAGGCGCTGGCGCTCGATTTGCAAGGCAAGCCCAAGTCCGGCGTGGCGATGGAGGTGCGTGCCGAGGCTCGCATCACGACCAGCAGCCGCAAGCGCATGGTGGGCGGTTTCTACGCCTACGACAATCGCACGGAAGTGAAGGATCTCGGCACGGTCTGTAGCGGCAAGACGGACGAGCGCGGCCAGTTGTCTTGCGATGTCTCGCTCTCGCAGCCCGGCGAAATCACGCTGGTGGCGCAGGCGAAAGACGATAAGGGCAATCTGAGCACGTCGACGACCGGTGTCTGGGTCACGGGACGCGGCGAGGTCTGGTTCGGCGGCGACAACACCGATCGCATGGACGTGTTGCCGGAGCGTCGGGCGTACGCGCCTGGGGAGACGGCCAAATTGCAGGTCCGCATGCCGTTTCGCTCGGCCACTGCGCTGGTGGCGATCGAGCGCGAGGGTGTGATGCAGACGCGCACGATGGAGATTTCAGGCAAGGACCCGAACATCTCGCTGAAGATCGATCCGGCGTGGGGACCCAATGTCTACGTGTCGGTGCTGGCCGTTCGCGGCCGCATTCACGAAGTGCCGTGGTATTCGTTCTTCCAGTGGGGGTGGAAGCAGCCGCTCGAGTGGTTCCGCGCGTTCTGGTACGAGGGGCGCGAGTATCAGGCGCCGACGGGTCTCGTGGATCTCGGCAAGCCCGCCTATCGCTTCGGCCTGACCGAGTTGCGCGTCGGCACCGCAGGGCAGCGTTTGACCGTGGACGTGAAACCCGATGCGGCGACGTACCCGGTACGTGGACATGCCAAGGTGCGTATCAAGGTCACGCAGCCGGACGGCAAGCCGATGGCCGCCGGTGCTGAAGTCGCGGTCGCTGCGGTGGACGAAGCGCTGCTGGAACTGGCGCCGAACACCAGCTGGAATCTGCTCGACGCCATGTGGCAGCGCCGCAGCTACAGCGTGACGACGGCCACCGCGCAGATGGAAATCATCGGTCGTCGCCATTACGGCCGCAAAGCGGTGCCTGCCGGCGGCGGCGGGGGCAAGAGTCCGACCCGGGAACTGTTCGACACGCTGTTGCTGTGGCAACCGCGCGTAGTGCTCGACGACAAGGGCGAGGCGACGGTCGACGTGCCGCTCAACGACTCGCTGTCGAGCTTCCGCATCGTGGCTGTGGCGGACGATGGCAAGCCCGGGGCGTCCGCTGCGCAGGCGCTTGGCTGGTTCGGCACGGGCACCGCGACGATTCGTTCCACCCAGGATCTGCAACTGATCTCCGGATTGCCGCCGTTGGTGCGAGAGGGCGACAACTACCGCGCCCAGTTCACCGTGCGCAATACGACGCAGCACGCCATGCAGGTGCAGTTGACCGCACGGGCAACGCAACTGACGCTGGCGCCGCAGCGCGTCGATGTGCCAGCGGGCGAGTCGCGGGAGGTGGCGTGGGAAGTCACCGCGCCGACAGGCCTGGCCGACACGCGAGCGCAGCGGGTGCTATGGGAGGTCAGTGCGCAGGCACCGGCCGCCGGCGGTGCGCCTGCGGCCAGCGACGCCATCAAGGTGGGGCAGGACATTCAGCCGTCGTTACCCGCGAGTGTGCAGCAGTCGGTGCTGATGCAGGTCGAAGGCAGTCTGACGCTGCCGATGGCGCCGCCCGCCGGGGCGGTCGCCGACAGCACGGGTAAGTTGCGCGGTGGGGTGCGCATCAACATGCAGCCGCGTCTGTCGCAGGGCCTGCCGGGGGTGAAGCGCTGGTTCGAACTGTATCCCTATGCCTGTCTGGAGCAGCAGGCGTCCAAGGCGCTCGGCTTGCGAGATACGGCGCAGTGGAAGCGGGTGATGGGCACGTTGCCGTCGTATCTGGATGAAGACGGCCTTGCGAGCTATTTCCCTCCGCAGGAGGGTTTCGCCAATCAGGGCAGCGACACGTTGACCGCTTATCTGCTGGCAGTGAGCCACGAGGCGAAGGCGCTCGATCCGGCGTACGGGCTGCCGGACGACGCACTCGCCCGCATGCAGGACGGTCTGACGGCGTTCGTGGAAGGGCGTCTCACGCGTCGCTTCTGGGCGCCGCGTGACGACCTGACCATACGCCAGCTCAACGCGATCGAAGCCCTGTCGCGTTACGGGCGCGCCAACGCTCGCATGCTGAGCGCGCTCACGATCGCGCCGAACGATTGGCCGACCTCCGCCGTGATCGACTGGTACGCGATTCTGCAACGTCTGCCCGACGCGCCGCAGCGGGCCGAGCGCATGGCGCAGGCCGAGCAGATTCTGCGAGCGAGGCTGTCCTATCAGGGCACGCGCGTGGGCTTCTCGACGCAAGGCAGCGACGGCCTTTGGTGGCTCATGGTCGGTCCGGAAACCAATGCGGCACGACTGGCGTTGCTGATGAACGCCAACCCGGCGTGGAAGGACGAGATGCCGCGTCTGGTGATCGGTCTGCTGGGCCTGCAATCGCGGGGCGCATGGTCGACGACGACGGCCAACGTCTGGGGTGGTCTGGCCGTGGATCGCTTCTCGGCACGATTCGAACGGGATACGCCGAGTGGCCAGACGTCGATCCAATGGCAGCGCGACAACCAGACGAGCGGTGGCGTGCAAAGCGTCGATTGGGACAAGCTCAAGGCAGGCACGTTGCCGCCGACGGTCTCGCTGCCGTGGCTGACGAATGCTGCCGCCGGCACGGACAACGGGCGCGATGTCTTGCGTCTGGAGCAGACCGGCGCCGGCAAGCCGTGGGCGACGATCCAGAGTCTGGCCGCCGTGCCGCTCAAGGCGCCGTTCGCCGCCGGCTACCGTGTGACGCGCAGCGTTCAGGTGCAAGACGCCGCGGAGCGCTCGGGCGACAGCTTCGTGCGCGGCGCGGTGTTGCGGGTACGTCTCGATATCGATGCGCAGGCTGACATGCGCTGGGTCGTGGTGAGCGATCCGCTGCCGGGCGGTGCGACGGTGTTGGGCGGCGGACTGGGGCGCGATTCGGTGATTGCGACGCAGGGTGAGCATCGTGATGGTGCGATGCCGGCGTTCGAGGAGCGCGCGCAGGACGCTTACCGGGCGTACTACGACTATCTGCCGAAGGGGCAGCATCGCATCGAGTACACCGTGCGTCTGAACAACGTCGGCAAGTTCGCTACGCCGCCCACGCGCGTCGAGGCGATGTACGAGCCGGCGATGTATGGCGAGACGCCGAATGCACCGGTGCAGGTGGTGCCCGCCAAGCCATGATGCGCGGTCATGGGTAACGCCAGCTGCGAACATGGCAAACACGACATGATGACGAGCACCGACGAACGGGAGACGCGCTGACATGACGTCGAACAGCTTTGCGCCTGCTGCGGCGCTGCCACGAGAGGCACGCCGCTTCTGGTGGCTCGCCGCCATCGCGGGAACGGCTTATGCCCTCTCACTGCGTGGCGCGCCTTATGCGGATCAGGCCGTCGCCAAAGCGCTCCTGTGCGCATTGCTGCTCTTCGCCGCGATGTATCACCGGGAGCGACGCGAGCGCGTCTGGCTGTGTGCGGCGTTGATCCTGTCGGGCGCCGGGGACGTGCTGCTCGCCATCCCGTCGCTGGCGCAGAACTTCGTGATGGGGCTCGGCGCCTTCCTGCTGGCGCACCTCGCGTATTTCGCCTTGTTCTGGCGTCTTCGTCGCCCATGGGCGCAGGCCCCCGCCTGGCATCGCGTCGCGATTGTGGTGGTGTGGATCGCGGCGGCGCTGTCATACGCGATGTACTGGCCCGGCATGGAAGCACTCAAGGCGCCGGTAGCGTGCTACGTGATCGTGTTGGCCATGATGGCGTCGGCGGCGCTGCTGGCCGATCTGCGAGGCGAGTGGGCTGCCGTCGGAGCGTTGCTTTTCACCATATCGGACGCTCTCATCGGCACGACGACGTTCGTCGGCACGATTCCGGCGCAGGAGTACGCCATCTGGATTCTGTACGCGCTCGCGCAATTGCTGCTGGTCGCGGGGATCATGGCGGTGCGCGCGTCGCCGCAGGCGTCGCGGTGACACCGCAACGAACGCTCGGTAAAGGATGAGGGGAATGGTGGCGGGAAAAATCGCGGGAATGGTGGCGGGAATGAGCGCGGTTCCGGAAGGTCGTCGCTGGGGCGGTGCGCGTCGCGCAGTGCATGCGGTGCTGAGCGTCGTGCTGTCGCTCGGCAGTCTGGCGACCTCTGCGCCTGCGCGAGCGGTGCCGTCGTTCGACGAGGTGCGCCAGGATTGGCGGGCCTCGGACTGGATCCTGCTGGATCGCAGTGGCGAGCCGTTGCAGCGGTTGCGCGCGGATATGCGCGCGCAACGCGGCGACTGGGTGACGCTCACAGACGTATCGCCGGCGTTTCGTCAGGCGTTGATCGTCTCCGAGGACAAGCGTTTCTATGCGCACAGCGGCGTCGACTGGCGAGGCGTGGCCGCCGCTGCGTGGGGCAATCTTTGGCATTCGCGAACCCGTGGCGCGTCCACGTTGACGATGCAGCTGGCCGGGCTGCTCGACGACGATCTGCGCCCGAGCGCGCGCAATCGCTCCGTTACGCAGAAGGTCGGCCAGGCGGCGACCGCCGTATGGCTGGAACAGCGCTGGCGCAAGGACCAGATTCTCGAGGCGTACCTGAACCTCGTGCCCTTCCGGGGCGAACTCGTGGGCATTTCGGCCGTCTCGCAGACGCTCTTCGGCAAGCTACCCATCGGCCTCGATGCCCGCGAGGCGGCGCTGGCCGTCGCCTTGTTGCGCGCGCCCAATGCGTCTGCGGCGCGCGTCTCGCAACGGGCGTGCGGCATTCTGAAGGATATCGGGCAAGCGGCCGATTGCAGTGGACTGGAAGGCTATACGCAACTTGTGTTTTCACGACCTGCCAGCGTGATGACGACCCGCGATGCCGTCAATCTCGCGCCGCACTTTGCGCGTCGCGTGTTCAGCGAGCGTCGTCCGCCGGCGGGCACGCGTATCACCAGTACGTTGGACGCGAATCTTCAGCGCATGGCCGTGAGCACGCTTCAGCAGACGTTGCGGGAGCTGAGCACGCCGGGCCGTTCGCGCAACGTGCAGGACGGTGCGATCGTCGTGATCGACAACGCCAGCGGCGACATTCTGGCGTGGGTCGGCTCGTCGGGAGCGGCGTTGTCGTCGGCAGCGCAGGTCGACGGTGTGACCTCGCTGCGACAGGCCGGCTCCACGCTCAAACCGTTCCTGTATGCGCAGGCGATTGCCGAACGGCGTCTGACGGCGGCCTCCTTGCTCGACGATTCGCCCATCGACTTGCCGACAGGTGGCGGGCTGTACATTCCGCAGAACTACGACCGTCACTTCAAGGGATGGGTGAGTGCGCGCACGGCGCTCGGCTCGTCGCTGAATGTGCCCGCCGTGCGTACGCTCGTGATGGTCACGCCGCGCCGGTTCGCGCAGACGCTCGTCTCGCTCGGTTTGCCGCTCACGCAAAGCGGGGATTACTACGGCTTCAGTCTGGCGCTGGGCAGCGCCGACGTCACCTTGCTCACATTGACCAACGCCTATCGGGCATTGGCGAACGGGGGCACGGCCAGCGGCGTGAACGAACGCATGCCGGCACGTTCGCCGTCGTCGGCGAAGGACCGTGCCGACGGGCACCCGCGCACCGCTGTCTTCTCGCCCCAGGTGAGCTTCATCGTGTCGGACATGCTTGCCGACCGGCAGGCGCGAACCCGCACGTTCGGACTCGACAGTCCCCTCTCCACACGCTATTGGACGGCTGTGAAGACCGGCACGAGCAAGGACATGCGCGACAACTGGGCCGTCGGGTATTCGCGTCGCTACACGGTCGGTGTCTGGGTCGGCAATGCGGACGGCGCCCCGATGTGGGACGTCTCCGGCGTGTCCGGCGCCGCACCGATCTGGCATCGGGTGATGGACTATCTGCATCGACGTACCGCGAGTCTGCCGCCACCGGCGCCGCCGGACGTCGAACATGTCGCAGTGCAGTATGCACAGCACGTGGAACCCGCGCGCGAAGAGTGGTTTTTGCCAGGGACGTCGCAGAACACGATTGCGCTATCCGCACTCGCGACGAAAGCCCCCAGCGGTCCGCTCTGGCGTATTGCGGGGCCGACCGACGGGACCATCGTCGCACTCGATCCGGATATCCCGCCGGCGAACCAGCGACTGTGGTTTCAGGTCGCCGCGGCGTGGCCCAAAGGCGCCGTCTGGCGACTCGACGGCAAGCCGCTGGCGGGTAGTGCGCGGGTGAGCTGGTTGCCCTGGCCGGGGCGGCACACGCTCGAACTCGTCGATGCGTCCGGCACTGTTCGCGACAGTGTGCGTTTCGAGGTACGCGGTGCGACTGTCAACGACGACAAACGCATGCGCAATGCGAGCCGCTGAGCGCATGTGCGCGATGCCATGCGACGCGGCGGACCGATTCTCGACATCGCCGGATGGCACTTGTGGACGCCATGACACGAATTGTCACGATTAAATTTTGATGTGGCAGACGCGTTCTCGCGATGCGCGCTACACTGAATTCAGACTTAGCAAAAGCGTGACGCGATGTAACGACGACGAGTGAAAGCTCTGCCGCCGACGGCGCACGCCCCCGAAGCGGAGACATATCGATGATCACGCTGGATGCGCAGCAAACTGCGCAGTTGTTGCCCTATCCTCAGTTGGCCGATGGCATCGAGTCCATGCTCATGGAGATGCGTTCGGGCACCGCCCGCGCGCCCGAGCGTCTGCACTTTCCCCTGACCGAACCCGAACGCGGCCGCCGAGGCGGCGTGCTGCTCGTCATGCCCGCCGTCAATCGCGATGTGGCAATGACCAAACACATTACCGTGCATCCCGAAAACTGTCGGGCCGGGAAGCCGTCGATCATCGGCGAAGTGATGGTATTCGATCCGCATACGGGCGAACGTCTGATGTTGCTCGACGGGCCGACCGTCACAGGCCGGCGCACGGCCGCCGTTACGCTGTTCGCCGCCCGCAAATTCGCGCCGAGGCCCAAGGGGCCGGTGCTCATCGTCGGTGCGGGCGTGCAGGCGAGGGCGCATCTGGAGGCGTTCGCTGCCGGTATGGGAACGCGTCACTTCATGATCTACTCGCGCAGCCCGGAGCGGGCACATACGCTCGCGGAGCATGCGGCGACACTCGGTGTCGAGGCGACCGTCGTCGATGCCATCGAGCCGGTACTCGGCACCGTGAGCATCGTGATTACGGCGACGACCAGCAGCGAGCCCGTACTGCCCGACACCGATGCGGTGCGTTGGCGCGACGACATCTTCGTGGCGGGCGTCGGCGCGTTTCGTCCGGACATGCGCGAGTTGCCGCCGCAGTTGTGCCGCGACGCCGCCGTGCGCGGAACGCTCGTCGTCGATACGTGGGAGGTCAAACACGAGGCTGGCGACCTGTTGCACGCCGCCATCGATTGGGGACGCGCTGCGCCGTTGATGGACGCGATCATCACGCCCGACCGGTTCCGCGCGAGCGGGCCGGTGCTCTTCAAGAGCGTGGGTTACGCGCTGTGGGATCTCGCCGCCGTGCTGTGCGCGCGCGCGAATGTGGCGAAAGACGGGGTTCCGTCGGCCTGATTCCGCTCGCCCGAGCCGGTAAGCGCAGGCGGGGCCGACATCATGCCGGGAGTGCGAACGGCACGCCCGCCGATACGCCGCGCATGGTGGCGTGATCCGGCAGGTTTTGGGGGGTAATCACCTGCACGGGAAGCCCGAGCGTCGTCTCGATGAGATCGGCGCGCATTACCTCGTACGGGGTGCCCGTGGCGAGAATTCGACCGTCGGCGAGCAGCGCCATCCGGTCCGCGTGACGCGCGGCGAGATTCACGTCGTGCACGATCGCCATCGCACCGAATCCCCACGACTTGGCGAGTTCGCGCGTGAGCGCCAACAGGTGATGCTGATGTGCGAGGTCGAGCGCCGCCGTCGGTTCGTCGAGCAGCAGGTAACGCGGCACCGACGGCGCCCCGGCGCTTTCGTCCGGCCACAACTGCGCCAGCACCCGTGCGAACTGCACCCGCGCCCATTCGCCGCCCGAGAGCGTCATCACGTCGCGATGCATCAGCGATAGCGCTCCCGCCTGTTCCAGCGCGAGCATTGCGATGTCCTCATCGCTCTTGCGCTTGCTGCGCGCACCTGATGTCGTCGATCTGGTGGCCGATCCCGGAAACGGCAGCCGGCCCATCGTGACGATTTCCAGCGCGCTGAACGGGAACGACAACTGCGCCGTTTGCGGCAGCACCGCACGCAGGCGTGCCAGCGCCGCCGAGGTGTATTGCGACAGCAACGCGCCGTTGAGCGTGATGGCGCCGCGCATGTGCGCGCGCGGCGGCAATGGCTCCCCGGCCAGCGCTTTGAGCAAGGTACTTTTGCCGGCGCCGTTGCGCCCGAGCAGCACCAGCAATTCGCCGGGACGAATGTCGAGCGACAGGCCGTCGAGCACGGGGGATTCGGTGTGAGCAATCGTGAGGTCGTGAGCGCTGAGCATGGTGATGTGCCGGTGTGGTCAGTGGGCGATGCGTCGCATGAAAACCGCTCGGGTCGTCACAACCCGAACTGGCCGCGGCGTCGCCACAGCAGCATGAGGAAGAAGGGCGCGCCGAGCAGCGCTGTCAGAATACCGAGCGGCAATTCGGCGGGAGCGACCCACGTGCGGGCGACGAGGTCGGCGAGCAGCGTCAGGATCGCGCCGAAGAGCGCCGCCGCCGGCAGCACGGCGCGCGGATCGGGACCGACCACCAGGCGCACGATGTGCGGCGCGACCAGCCCGATGAATCCGATCATGCCGCTCGACGCGACCAACGCCCCTACGCACAGTGCGCAAGCCACCATCACGCGTCGCTTGACTGATTGCACGGCCACGCCCAGATGCAACGCCTCGGCTTCGCCGAGCAGTAACGCGTTGAGCGAACGGCACTGCGAGGCGAGGGCGACGATCCCCAGCGCCACGGGCCACACGATCACGGCGAGCATCGACCATTGCGCCCCGCCGAGACTGCCGAGCGTCCAGAACGTGAGGGTGCGTAGTTGCGTGTCGCTGGCGAGATAGGTCAGCAACCCGATGGCGGCGCTGGCGACGGCGTTGATCGCGATACCGGCGAGCAACAGCAGCGGCAGAGCGAGACGTCCGCGCCCGGCCGCAAGACGGTAGACCAGCGCTGTCACGCCCAGCGCGCCGACGAACGCCGCCACCGGCAGCATCCACACCCCGAGCGACGCCGCGAGTGCCGCAGGCAACAGCACGCCGCCGAGGACGATGACGCCAGCCGCGCCCAGCGCCGCACCGCTGGCCACGCCGATCAACCCCGGGTCGGCCAGCGGATTACGAAAGAGCGCCTGCAATGCCGCACCGGCCGCACCGAATCCGGCGCCGACCAGAATGCCGAGCACGATGCGCGGCAGACGAATCTGCAACATCACATTGCGCGCCTGATCCTGAGCGAAGTCGCCCGTCGCCCCCCGGAACAGCGCGGCAATGGCGTCGCCCGGCGCGATACGGTAAGCGCCGCCACACAACGCCGCAAGAACGGTCGCCGTCAGCAATCCGACGAGCAGCGTCATCACCAGCCATCGAGGCGGACGCCGACGCGCGGCGCTCTGACGGGCCAAGCCGCTGCCGGTGTAGCCTGCGCGGCCCTCTCGACCATCGCGACCATCGCGACCCTCTCGAAGGGGTGCCGGCAACCCGGCAGGCGAAGCGTCCGGTGCGACACGGGGTGGCGAAGCGGCGTTCGACATCGGCGGCCGGTGGCGGGCGGACGACGAAGGCTTCGGAATCGGAGGCGCGGCTGACATGGCGTCGTTTACTGGCGAATGGCGGGTTGCAGTCGGGGCGTCAGGGTAGCGCGGGGAGGGAGACGTCGAGCAATCACTCGTCACACCTGCCCGGCCTTGCAGACGCCGTTACGTGGTTACGCGGTTAGGCGGTTAGGCGGCATGTACGCGCCGGGCGAGATCGGCGACGGCCTGCGGCAGACGCGGGCCAAAACCGAGCAGGTACAACGCGTCGAAGCTGACCACGCGTTTGGCGCGCCCTGCAGGCGTATTCGCCAGCCCGGGCTGCGCGAGCAACGACGCGCTCGGATCGGCGGCGGACGGCCCCGCCGTGGTCGTGAGCAGCACGTCGGGCTGAGCGGCCACGGCGGCCTCCGCCGTGAGCGGCCGATAGCCGTTGAAGCCGCGCAGGGCGTTCTCGGCGCCGGCGTAGGCGAGCATGGCGTCGGCGGCCGTGTCCTGCCCGGCGACCATCACCTGATTGCCGGTGTGACCGAGGATGAACAGCACACGCGGACGTCGTGCAGCCCCGTACTGTTGCTCGACCTTGCCGCGCACTTGCATCCAGTCGGACATGAAGCGCTCGGCCATCCGCGCGCCGTCGTCGCCCAGCGTCAATGCGCCGGCGACGCCACGGATGTTGTCGCGCACCAACTCGGCGGTATAGCCGTGCTTGAAATGCCGGACCGGCACGCCGGCCGCTTCGATCTGCGTTAGCACGTTAGGTGGGCCGGCTTCCGCGCCCGCGAGGAGCAGATCCGGATGCAGCGACAGCACGCCTTCGGCGGACAACGTCCGCAGATAGCCGATCTTCGGCAGCTTGGCGGCGGCATCGGGATAGAGGCTCGTGAGGTCGTTGGCGATGACGCGTTGCTGAGCGCCGAGCGCGTAGACGATTTCCGTGAGCGCACCGCCGGCGACGATCACGCGCTTCGGCCCGTCTTTCGTCGCCGCCTGCACCAGCGAGACCGGCAGCAGCGAGCCGAGCCACGCGCCCGTCGCCAGCGTGGCGCCCGCGCTCAGCATGGTGCGGCGCGATACCCGGGGTCCGCCGAGGGTGTCGAGAGTTGATTTCACGCCGATGCCTCCGCAACGCCTTGCGAGCTTTCCACGCGAACCAGCGCGGCGCGCCAGTCTTCGCGTTCGGTCTGACCCGGTTTGCGTTCGCCGAAGAACATGGCGATCACCATGCCCGAGGCGTCGAGCAATTCGAGCGACGAGACGATGCCGTCGGCGGTCGGCTTGCGTACGATCCACGCCGTATCGATGAGGTCTTCACGCAAGTGCAGGTTGAAGCCCGGATCGAGCACGTTGACCCACGGGCCCATCACCTTGATGTTCTGCACCGGGCCGGTGTGGATCTGGATCATGCCCGCGTTGCCGACGAACACCATGATCGGCAGGTCGGTGCCGGCGGCGTCTTCGAGCAGGGCGCGCGCCGACGTGGCTGCGACACGTTTGGCGTGACCTGCGGGGGCAAGGCGCAGTGCCTGGGCGCGCGAGACGCCGTGACGCCTGAGCATGTCGAAGAACTGGTGCGTGTCGGTCATCGCCAGCCAGTCGCGCTGGAACGCCGCCGCGTCGATATCGGCATCGGGCGTTTCGGCCTTCGGCGCGTCGGCGGCTACGACATGCTGACCCGGCGTTTGATCGTCGGCGCGAAAGCGCGCGACGAGGGCCTCGAACGCGGCGACGTCGCTGTGATCGCGCAGGAACATCTTGTGCACCGCCGTGCCGGACTTGTCGAAGAATTGCAGCGAGCGACGCGGGCCGTTTTCCGCCGGCGTCTGCACGGCGTAACCATACGCCCACTGGTGGTAGAAGATGCGCAGGTCGAGGTCCTTGCCCAGACCGAGGCCCATGGTGCCCTGATGCGAGAGCTTTTCGTACTGCCCGTCTTTTTCGTGGACGGCGCCATTGTTGCGCGTGAGCGCCATGACGCGTCCGAGCGCAGGCAGCGCCTCGACGATCTCGACGAACGCCGGACGCAGGCGCACGACGTGCTCGCCGACGAAGGCCGCAACCGTCTCGCCTTCGGACACGCCGAGTGCGGCGGCGGCGTCGCGATCGCGCAGGTTCTGTTCGGTCTTCATTCGTTGAAATTCGCTGCGCAGACGGGTGACGTCGGCGAGCGCAGGGAATGCCGGGCGGGCGGAGGAAGTGGCGTTTTGAGCGTTCATCATGGCGATTCCTTGAAAGCGTATTGGCTAGCGTGAAGTGATAGTGGCTGGCATGCGCCGACGTGCGAACCGTTCGAAAAATTCGGGCGGGCAGGCGCGTCGGCGCGGTTCCGATGGTCGATCCGCAGGATCAGTACTGAAGCTTCAGGCTCACAGCCATGCTGCGGCCCGGTGCCGAATAGGCGTCCTTGACGGTCGAGCTATCGGCGAGGTTGCGAACGTCCGACCAGTTCCAGTACTTGCGGTCGAACACGTTGTAAATGCCGGCGTAGATCGTCGCGTTCTTGTTGACGTGATATCCGCCCGAGAGGTCGAGCACGATCGACGACGGCGGGGCCCAGCACTTCTGCTTCTGCTGCATGCCCGCCGTACAGGTTTTCGCGATCTGGCTCTGCGACTTAGCCGCCTGGAACATCAGATCCGCTTGCGCGAACCAGGTGCTGTTCGGCTCGTAGCGCACGCCCACGACCATCGAGAACGGGTTGACGGTGTTGAGCGGCTGGCTCGCCGCGCCGTTGTCTTCGGTCGTGCCGTGCGTGTAGGCCATGGCCGTGCGCAGGGTGACGCCCCCCTTGAGCGCCCAGGTGGCGCGGCCTTCCCAACCCTGAATGTTGGCGCGGCTGAAGTTCACGTACTGGTACACGAGCGGATCGTTCGGGCGGCCCGAGCCGCTGATGCTCTGCTGCGAGATGAAGTTGCGATACTTGCCCGCGAATACGGCGGTGCTGTACGTGACGGGACCGAGCGTGGTCGCCAGACGCCCGCGCAGACCCAGCTCGACGGTGTCGCTCGTCTCGGGCTTCAGGTCCGGATTCGCGATCGACATGTAGCCGTAGATCGGGTTCGAGAAGCCGTTGTTGACCTGATCGGGCGTGGGGGTGCGGAAGCCGCGTGCGTATTGCACATACGGAATCAGCGACGGGGCGATCTCGTACATGATCGCCAGACGCGGCGAGAACGCCGAGTCGTTCGACGACGTGGGTTGCGTCGGCTTGCCCGAACTCGTCTGCGAGACGTACAGCGGATCGTTCTGCTTCGGCGAGAGCCAGTAGGCGTCGTAGCGAATGCCCGGCGTTACCGTGAGTGCACCGTAGCGGATTTCGTCCTGCAAGAACGCGCCGAACAATGTGTAGTCGGTGTCCGGGAACGCCTTGTTCGGGAACGATTCGCCCACGCCCGGCACGGTGCCGTTGCGGTAGCTGGTCACGTAGGCGAGGCTCGCGTCGGTGCCGTACACCAGCTTGTGCGCGAGCGGACCGGTGTCGAAATGGCTCTCGGCCTGCAACGAGCCGCCGACGGTGCGCTCCTTGTAGGTGTTGTCGCGCGTGCGGTCGCCCGCGGTGCGCTTCTCGTACGAGTACTGGCTGTTCTTGGCGTCCTGGAAATAGAGCAGGGCGTGCGCGTTCTGGATGTACGCGTGCGACGCGTCGGCGAAGTCGTAATCGAGACTCACGCGGTTGCGTTCGAGCCTGTCGCTCGTGTGCAGACCGAGGGTGGTGGGCGGGTTGACGGCGGACAACACGTCCGAGTCCGTGCGGCGGCGCACGTTTTCCGCGGTGAGCTTGAATGTCGAGAACGGCGTCGCCTTGAAGACGAGCTTGCCGAGCACCGAGTCGCCGTTGGTGTCCTGCGGGTTCGCCGTCGTGCGTGCGGTGCTTGCCGAATCGTTCGTGCCCTTGCCGTCGAGCTCATGCCCCTTGTTGCCGTCGACGATCAACATGCCCTGCCACTGCTCGCCACCCCACGCCGCTTGCGCGGTCGTGCCGAAGCTGCGGTTCATCGAGTTGTAGTACGGGCGCAGCGAGAAGTAGGTCGACTTGCCGAACACGTCGAGCAGGTCCTGCGGATCCTTGGTGAGGAAGTTGACGACGCCGGTAAGACCGTCGCTGCCATAGAGCGATGACGCCGGGCCGCGCAGGATTTCGATGCGGCGTAGCAGGTCCGTGCTCATGTAATCGCCCCGGCCGGCTTCGAGCGGGCCGAACGAATACGACGACGGTAGGCGGATGCCGTCTTCGAAGAGCGCGACGCGGTTGCCTTCCAGGCCGCGTATGTTGATGCTCGAATTGCCGTCGCGACCGCCGCCGGCTGCGGCCGACGCGGGACGATACGGCGCGCGGGACACGGTCACGCCCGGCTCGTAGCGCAGCGCTTCCTTGATGTCCTGCGCCTGCTGCTCTTCGAGATCCTGATCGGTGATCACCGAAATGGACGCCGGCGTGCGTTCCGCTTCGGTCGGTGTGCGGGTGGCCGTCACGTTCACCTCACGCAGATTGGCTTCGGCGAGTTGCACCGGTGCGCCGGGCGATGCTTGCGCGAGTTGAAGGGTCTGGGTGGACTGACCGGGCCTGGCGGGCTGCGCCGAGGCGTCGGCCGGCGCCTGTTGCGCGAAAGCGGCAGGCAGCCAGAACGCGGCAAACACCGCGCCGGCGAGCGGATGCAGACGCCGACGTGGCTCGGACGCACGCTGGCGTCGCGAGGCTGAGATGCGTTGCGCCTTACCGGCGAACGAATCGATGGCGCCCGAATCCCCGATCTCCCGGCGCGTTGACATGACAAAGGCGCGGCCCCCGCCGCTCGACGACTGCTTCACTGCTGGCTCCCAGTGCAAAAAACCCCGTTGCTGGCTGGCAAGCGCTCGTGGCAATCGGCGTGCGGGCAGCGTCTCTCGACGCTTCTCGACACGCTGGCAGGCGCGGCTGGCGAAAAATCTTGCGCCACCGTGCCGTCGATGTTCGGCCTTGGGACGAAGAGCTTTAACGAACTATTAAATGAGAATCATTTGCATTTTTAGCGAAGATCCTCCGAGGCGTCAAGAGGGATGTTGCGCAATGTCATCCGACGGGAAGGGCGTGAAAGGCCGCCGATGCTGCTCGAACGTGCCTGTAGCGATGCAGACGTCGGACGTAGGGTGTCAGATCGGCAGGCTCGTGTCGAACTTGATTTCGCGCAGCACGACGCTGGTTTTGACGTTCGATACGGCAGGCAACCGGAAGATGTGCTCGTGCAAAAACGCGTCGTAGGCCTTGATGTCCGGCGCCACGATCTTGAGGATGTAATCGGCTTCGCCGGTGGTGCTGTAGCACTCGGTGACCTCCGGGCAAGAGCGGATCTCGCGCTCGAATTGCTCCGTGCCGCCTTCGGTGTGACGCGTGAGCTGCACATGCGCCAGCGCACACACGTGCAAGCCGAGCTTTTCGCGGTCGAGCAGCACCGTGTAGCGTTGGATCACGCCGCTTTGCTCCATGTCCTTGATGCGGCGCCAGCAAGGCGTGGCCGACAAACCGACGTTTTCGGACAGTTCCTGCGCCGAGCGGCGCGAATCGATCTGCAACAACCGCAAGATCTGACGGGCGAAGTTGTCGAGTAATTCCATTTTCCAAAACCGCCTTTTGCGAAATAAACGTTTCTTATTGTGCGCCAGATCGAGTGAAATAGTAAAAATCTTTCTCCTGCCTCCCCATACACTGCTTGCATCACCGACGTCGATCCGATGGATGCGCGCATCCTTTGTCCCGGCGTCGAAACGAACAGAACGAATGTCCCCGAAGCAACGCCGGTACGTCGAATCCGGGAGGATGCGACACGCTCGGCGCGGGGTTCAGGAGATACCCGATGAATGCCCCCATGCGCGCCGCGCTCGCGACGCCGACGACCCACCCGCTGGCCCATCCCGATTACCAGCTCTCCGACGCGCTCACTGCCCGTAGCGGCCAGATTTTTCTGACCGGCACGCAGGCGCTCGTTCGCATCCTGCTCATGCAACACCAGTTGGACGCCGCGCGTGGCCTGAACACCGCCGGTTTCATCAGCGGGTATCGGGGCTCGCCGCTGGGGGGGGTGGATCAGCAGTTGTGGAAGGCGAAGAAACTGCTCGACGCCGCGAACGTCAAGTTCCTGCCGGCGATCAACGAGGAGTTGGGCGGCACGGCGGTGATGGGCACGCAACGGGTGGAAGCCGACCCGGAGCGCACCGTCGAAGGCGTATTCGGCATGTGGTACGGCAAGGGGCCCGGCGTGGATCGGGCGGGCGACGCGCTCAAGCATGGCAACGCGTACGGGGCGTCGCGTCATGGCGGTGTGCTCGTGGTGGCGGGCGACGACCACGGTTGCGTGTCGTCGTCGATGCCGCATCAGAGCGACTTCACGATGATGTCGTGGAGCATGCCGGTGCTCAATCCGGCCGACATCGGCGAACTGGTCGAGTTCGGTCTCTACGGTTATGCGCTCTCGCGCTTCTCCGGCGCGTGGGCGGGCCTCAAGGCCATCTCCGAGACGGTCGAGTCCCGTGGCACCGTCGATCTCGACAAGATCCGCACGGACTGGGCCGAGCCGCTCAATTACGTCGCACCGGCGGGCGGTCTGCACAATCGCTGGCCCGATCTGCCGAGCCTCGCGCTCGAAGCGCGTCTGGCGGACAAGCTCGACGCCGTGCGTGCGTTCTCGCGCGTGAACAGCATCGACAAGTGGATTGCGCCGTCGCCCGAGGCCGACATCGGCATCGTGACGTGCGGCAAGGCGCACCTCGATCTGATGGAGACGCTGCGCCGTCTGGACATCACCGTCGACGATCTCGCGGCAGCGGGTGTACGCATCTACAAGGTGGGGCTGTCGTTCCCGCTCGACATGTCGCGTCTGGACACCTTCGTTGCAGGGCTGAAGGAAATTCTCGTGATCGAAGAGAAGGGCCCGGTCGTCGAGCAGCAGATCAAGCAGTCCCTCTACAACCGCACGACCGGCGCGCGTCCGGTCGTGCTCGGCAAGACCGACGCCGATGGCCGTGCGCTGCTCTCGGCGCTGGGCGAGTTGCGTCCGTCGCGCGTGCTGCCGGTGTTCGCTGAGTGGCTTGCGAAGCGTCGTCCGTCGCTGGACCGCCGCGAACGGGTGGTCGATCTCGTGGCGCATGAGATTTTGTCGAATGCGGCGGACGGCGTGCGTCGCGTGCCGTACTTCTGTTCCGGCTGCCCGCACAATACGTCGACGAAGGTGCCTGAGGGCTCCATCGCGCAGGCGGGTATCGGGTGTCACTTCATGGCGTCGTGGATGGATCGCGACACGACCGGCCTGATTCAGATGGGCGGCGAAGGGGTGGACTGGGCGGCGCATTCGCACTTCACGAAGCGCCCCCACGTTTTCCAGAATCTGGGCGACGGCACGTACTTCCACTCGGGCTTGCTGGCGATTCGCCAGGCGGTCGCGTCGAAGGCGAACATCACGTACAAGATTCTCTACAACGACGCCGTGGCGATGACTGGCGGCCAGCCGGTCGACGGTTCGATTTCGGTGCCGCAGATCGCACGTCAGGTGGAAGCCGAGGGTATTGCGAAGCTGGTGGTCGTGAGCGACGAGCCGGAGAAGTACGTCGGTCACGAGGGGCAATTCCCGAAGGGCACCACCTTTCACCACCGCAGCGAACTCGATGCCGTGCAGCGCGAATTGCGCGAGATTCCCGGCGCGACCGTGCTTATCTACGATCAGACGTGCGCGGCGGAGAAACGTCGTCGTCGCAAGAAAAACGAGTTCCCGAATCCGGACCGGCGACTGTTTATCAACGAAGCCGTTTGCGAGGGCTGCGGCGATTGCGGCGTGGCGTCGAACTGCCTGTCGGTCGAGCCGGTGGAGACGGCGATGGGGCGCAAGCGTCGCATCGATCAGTCGTCGTGCAACAAGGACTTCTCTTGCGTGAACGGCTTCTGCCCGAGCTTCGTTTCGGTCAAGGGCGCACAGTTGAAGAAGGCGCTCGCTGCCGCGTTCGATCAGGCGGCTTTCGAGGGACGTCTGAACGCGCTGCCGCAACCGGTGGCGCTCGCGGGCGATGCGCCATTCGACATCATGGTCACGGGCGTGGGCGGCACGGGCGTGGTGACGATCGGCGCGCTCATCACCATGGCGGCGCATCTCGAAGGCAAGAGTGCGTCGGTGCTCGACTTCATGGGCTTCGCGCAAAAGGGCGGTGCGGTGCTGTCGTTCGTGCGGTTCGCGAACACGCCGCAGGCGCTCAATCAGGTGCGTATCGACACGCAGCAGGCCGACGTGCTGCTCGCATGCGACATGGTCGTGGGCGCGAGCGCCGATGCGCTGCAAACCGTGCGTCGCGACCGTACGCGCGTCGTGGTCAACACGCATGCCATTCCGAACGCAACGTTTGTGCAGAACCCCGATGCGAACCTGCATGCCGGCGCGTTGCTGGAGAAGATGCGCCACGCGGCGGGCAATGACAAGCTCGATGCCTGTGACGCACAGGCCCTCGCGCAACGCTTCCTCGGCGATACGATGGGCTCGAACATCATCATGCTCGGTTACGCATGGCAACTGGGGCTCGTGCCGGTGCCGTTGCATGCCCTGCAACGCGCCATCGAACTGAATAACGTGGCGGTGCCGATGAACCAGTTGGCGTTGGCCATCGGTCGTCTGGCCGCGGGCGACCCTGCGGCACTGACGGAAACGACGGCGAAGTCGGCGCACGCGCCGATGCATGCGCCGGTGGCGGACGACATGACGTTCGATGCGCTCGTCGCGCATCGTGTGGACTTGCTGACGCAATACCAGAGCGCGGCTTATGCGTCGCAATTCACGGCCTTCGTGAAGCAGGTTGCCGATGCGGAGACGCGTGTGGCCGGTGCGCCGGGACGCCTGTCGCGAGCGGTCGCGCAGCAGCTCTCGCGGCTGATGGCGTACAAGGACGAGTACGAAGTGGCGCGGCTGTATGCGCAGCCGGCGTTCACCGACGCGCTGGGCGAGACGTTCGAAGGCAAGCCGGGCAGCGACTTCCGTCTCGAATTCCACATGGCGCCGCCGCTCATCGCGCGCGGCAAGCATGGCGGTGTCCCGAAGAAGGTGACGATCGGGCCATGGCTGTGGCCGGTGCTGCGGGGTATGGCGAAGTTGCGCGGTTTGCGTGGCGGTGCGCTGGACGTTTTCGGTTACACGCTGGAGCGCCGCATGGAGCGTCAGTTGATAGCCGATTACCGCACCACGCTCGACCGTGCGCTGGCGGGACTGTCGGCCGACACGCTGGCGGATGTGATCGCGCTGGCCGAAGCGCCGGCAAAGATTCGTGGCTACGGTCATGTGAAGCTGGCGAATCTGGCGATGGCCAAGCGTGTCGAGGCGACGATCGCGGGGCGGCTCGGCATCGCAGCGGCCACCGGCGACGCCGTCGAGCAGGCCCTCGCTCACGCCCGCAGCAGCGGCAAGTCGCTCAAGGGTATTCCGGTGGTGACGTCGCGCTGACGGTGGGACGCCGACGTCGGAAACGTCATAGATGAAGGAAAATGCGCACGGGGGCTTCGGCCCCCGTGGTTCATGGCGCCGCGCACGCCACGCGCGTCTCGCCGTAGGGGCGCGGCGCGAGACAACAGGGTTTCTGTACCGCGATCGGGCCGACGCGCTACCATTCAGGGTAGTGACGCTTGATTACGGAGAGGAAAATGAGTGTTTCGAAGGCGCCTGCGGATCGCAAGGTGATCCTCACGGGTGACCGTCCGACGGGTCCGCTGCATCTGGGCCACTACGTCGGTAGTCTGAAAAACCGTGTTGAATATCAGCACGAGTACAAGCAATACATCCTGGTCGCCGACGCACAGGCGCTGACCGACAACACCGATGACGAAGGCAAGGGCCGCGACAAGGTCCATCGCAATGTCTCCGAGGTGGCGCTCGACTATCTGGCCGTGGGCATCGACCCCGACGTCACGACCATCTGCGTGCAGACGTGGTTGCCCGAACTCACCGAGCTCACGTTCTACTACCTGAATCTGGTGACCGTGGCGCGCCTGGAGCGCAATCCGACGGTCAAGCAGGAAATCAGCCTGCGCAACTTCGAGCGGGACATTCCGGCAGGCTTTCTCACGTATCCGGTCAGCCAGGCCGCCGATATCACGGCATTCCGCGCCACGCTGGTGCCGGTGGGCGAAGACCAGTTGCCGATGATCGAGCAAACCAACGAAATCGTGCGACGCCTGAATCGTATGGCCAATCGCGACATTCTGACCGAAGCGAAAGCCCTCGTGCCTCCCATCGGGCGTCTGCCCGGTATCGACGGCAAGGCCAAGATGAGCAAGTCGCTGGGCAACGTCATCAACATCTCCTCGACGCCGGACGAAATTCGCGCCGCCGTGAAGAAGTGCTACACCGATCCGCTGCACCTGAAGGTCGAGGACCCGGGGCACCTGGAAGGCAACGTGGCGTTCGCCTACCTCGACGCCTTCGACGAAGACAAGGAAGGCCTGCAAGCGCTCAAGGACCACTATGTGCGCGGCGGGCTCGCGGACTCGAAGGTCAAGGCGCGACTGGAAGAGCGTTTGCAGGAAATGCTGCGCCCGATGCGCGAGCGTCGCGAGCAGTACGCCAGGAATCCGGACTATGTGTGGGACATGCTGCGCGCCGGCACCGAACGCGCGCGCGAGACCGTCTCGCAAACGCTGGACGACGTGCGCTCGGTGTTCGTCACGCCGGGCTGGAAGGCGTAAGACGAAGGCATCGGGATCATCGAGGATTCAGCCAGGCCCGCAGGTGGTGGCGAAGCGGGCCGTCGCGAATCATCACGAATATCATCACGAATCAGCACGAATCAGCACGAGTCATCACGGTTCGGTGCCGTTCGCCAAAGTGTCCTGCTTGTCGTCGCCGTTCGCATTTTTGTCCCCCAGAATCTTGCGTGCCGCCAACGTCGACAGATTCGGTGAGAGCGGCGATTCGCCGGGTGGCGAAGCGACATCCGGCTGCGGCGTCGCCATCGGCTCGCAACGCGCCATGTCGCACGTGAAACGCGCGCACGGTTCCGATTCCGGCAACGCCGGGGCCGAATCCGCGCGACTCTCCAGCCGTCTCATCAGGTCGGCGTGTCTGGCTTGCAGTTGCTGCACTTTCTGAAGCGATGACGTGATGCCGATGTCGATTTCCATGAGCTTTGATCGCCTGAGGTAGCTTTGACCCGCTGGCGAGACATAGTTGACCGATGGTTCGGGTATCCGGGGCATGATGATGGGCGTCCTGAAAAAAGTTCTGCGATGAAAAATGACAAGGGGGCTGCCGGTATTTCCGCGAAGTCTCCCCGCGCAGGCGTCTATCTGGCCTGCGGCCACTCGCGGTGACAGAGTTTCTCCTCCAGCGCGTTCTGCATCTCGTCCAGCGTGTCGATTTCGTCGTCCAGTTGCTTGAGCTTGCCGCCGATCACCACGGTCTCGTTCTTGGCTTCAGCGCATTGTCGGACGTCGATCCGCTGGTTGACCGTCTGATACAGATTGCGCACTCTCGTGATGCAGTTCGTGAGGTCGTTCCAGCCGCGATTTCGCGGGTAGCCGATGACATTGCAAATGCTGTGCGTGGTGCTGAGGACGCCGACGAAAATGGTCGCGATCTTCAGCCCGATCCCCAACCCGAGAACAGCCGGCAGCAGCGGAGGAAGCATGACCGACGCGATCCCGAGCGCTGCGGTCAGCAAACAAAGTATCGCGAGCGCGGCGATCTTCGTTTTCCAGTAACGACGGTCTCGCGGCACGGCCGCAATCGCGCGCGTGAGCGACGCATTGATGATCAGGCTCGTTCGGTGGAGCAACTGCCCGATCGTTGTGAATGCCCGGGCGACGACGCGCCGCTTCGCAAGAAGCTCGGCCGGGGTCAACGGCACGGTCGGCACGCTGGACACCCGGCGTGCTATGGCCTTGTTTTGGGTCTCCGCGCATCGCGCCGCGTCCAACGTCGCTCTCGTAAATTTGACCACTTCCTCGATACGCGACAGCGAGGTATGGGCTGCGCGAGCATACGGGGTCAGTGCACCGAGCGACGTGACGCATTGCTGCGAACCGATGGTGCGCCATGTGCCCCACGGCAACTGGCGGGAGCGGTATATCTTCCGGATCGCCATGTTGAAGTTCCTGATCAGCGGTTCGATGTCGAGCGGGTCTTCGATATGGGTGCGCAAGACGGCGTCGATTTGCGCGGCGAGGTCGTTGATCGGTTCGAAGGGTGTCGGCAGCCGGATATTCCGGGCATCGGCGCTGAGCGACTTTTCCATGGCCTTCCAGGTGGCCGCGATCGTGCCGAGTTCGGTCTCGATGGATTGCCGGAGCATTTCCAGTGAACGCGTCGTGTCACCATCGGGCAACGGCGTCACGTTTTTTTGCCGGACTTGTACGTTGTGCCAGTCGTTCGGTGACAGCGTCACGTCGCCCGGCAGCATTTGACCGACGCCGGGGGCAAGGGTAAGGGGAAGCGAAGTGAGTTTCATGGCAGACACCCTGTTCTCTGCTTTTGTGAGTCGAGCCTAAGCCCGTCGATGGGGTGTCGCTTTCAGAATTTATGCGTGCTGCGCAAGGCCGATTCCCACCGGCCGTGGCGCGTGCCGGACAAAAACGCCACGGCGTCGATGACGTCGTGGCGTTCTTTTTCGTCGAAGGCATACGACGACGTCGAGCGGCATGGCCGCCCGACGAACGGGGGGATTACGGTGTTGATTACGGCTGCTTTGCGACCTTGCCGTCCTTGAAAACCCAGCGAATCGCCTCGCCCTGACCGGTGAGCACATCGATCGATTCGAGCGGATTCCCGTCGACGACGAGCACGTCGGCCAGCGCACCCGGCGCAATCACACCGAGTTCGCCCACGCGATTCAGAATCTCCGCGCCGATGACCGTGGCCGAGCGCAGCGTCTCGGCCGCACCGAGCACGTCGGCACGAATCGTCAATTCGTCGGACTGGTATTTGTGCATGTCGCCGAGCAAGTCCGAGCCGAACCCCATCTTCACGCCCGCATCGCGATAGATGGCGAGCGACTCGCGACCGGCGCGTTGCACGCTCTCCACCTTGGCGACGGATTCCGGGGGCAGACCGAGCGACGCGCCGTCCTTGGCGAGGGCGTCGTAGGTCACGAGCGTGGGCACCACGTAGGCTCCTTTCTCCGCCATGAGCTTCGCCGTCTCGGCGTCGCACAGGTTGCCGTGCTCGATGGTGCGCACGCCGCAACGCACGGCGCGCGCGATGGCCTTCGGTGTGTAGGCGTGGGCCATCACGTAGGTTTGTGCGGCCTCCGCTTCCGCCACGGCCGCGCGGATTTCGTCTTCCGAATACTGTGTGTTGGCGATGGGATCGACCGGCGAGGCGACACCGCCCGAGGCCATCAGCTTGATCTGCGTCGCGCCCTTCTGAATCTCTTCACGCACGGCGAGGCGAATCGGATCGACACCGTCGACCACGCGGCCGATGGCGCCCGCACGGAACGCGCACGAGCACGGCTCCAGTGTGTCGCTGCGCGGACGGAAGTCGCCGTGACCGCCGGTTTGCGACAGCGCCTTGCCCGACGGGAAAATGCGCGGGCCGGGAATCACGCCTTGCTCGATGGCCTGTTGCAGCGCCCAGTCGGCGCCGCCGGCGTCGCGCACGGTCGTGAAGCCCCGGCTCAGCATGCCCTGCATGATCGGCAGCGATTTGAGCACGGTGAGCACGTTCGGCTGGCTGGCGTTCGTGCCGAGGTTCGGGTGCGACGCGAGCACGTGCACGTGGCAGTCGATCATGCCGGGCATGACGGTCTTGCCGGTGACGTCGATCACCGTGGCGCCGGCGATGTCGAGCGGCGTGGCGCTCACCGACGTGATGCGGTTGCCCTCGATGACGACATCATGGCGTTCGAGCAGACGGCCGGCGGCCGCGTCGAGCACGTTGCCGCCGCGAAGCAAAGTAACGGTCGTTGGGGACATGGGGGGAATTCCTTCGGAAAAAAACACAAGGCGCGCCGGATGAGGGCGCGCCTTGTTCGGAGAAAACTCAGGCCTTCGGCAGCGGCTTGACGAAACGCGTGCCCACAAGGCTGATGGCGGCGGCAACGATCACGTAGATCGCCGGGGCCATGTTGCTGCCCGTGCGGGCGATCAGCCACGTGATGATGAGCGCGGCGAAGCCGCCGAAGATCGTCACCGCGAAGTTGTACGCCACCGACAGGCCGGTCGAGAGCACCTTCGCCGGGAACAGCTCCGAGAACGCCGCGAGAATCGGGCCGGTATAGCACGCGATGAGCAGGCCGAAGACGATCTGGAACGTGAGCAGCGAGGGCAGGCCGGGGGCGACGTTGATGTACGTGAACATCGGCCATGCCAGCACCAGAATCAGCAGCGCCGAACCCGACAGGAACGGACGGCGGCCGATGCGATCTGCCAGACGTCCCACCACCGGCGCGAACACCAGGATCATTGCGCCGCCGACCATGCCGGCGGTGAAGCCGTACGAGGCGGGCAGGTGCAGCACACGCTGGGCGTACGTCGGCATGTAGAACAGCAGCACGTAGGTGCAGATCGTCCAGAGCACGACCATCGAGAAGCTCGCGAGTGTCTCCTTCGGGTACTGCGAGAAGACGTCGCGCAGCGGCGTGTCGGACTTTTCGGCGTGCTGGAACGTCGGCGTTTCGTCGATCTTGTTACGGATGTAGAAACCGACCGGGCCGATCAGCATGCCGACGATGAACGGCACACGCCAGCCCCACGATTCGAGCGACGCCTTGTCGAGTTCGGTCGTCACGAACGTACCCACGGCG
This sequence comes from Pandoraea anhela, assembly GCF_902459655.1. GTDB lineage: Bacteria > Pseudomonadota > Gammaproteobacteria > Burkholderiales > Burkholderiaceae > Pandoraea > Pandoraea anhela. The sequence goes on along the minus strand of NZ_CABPSB010000021.1, from coordinate 22,239 downwards.
GCGCCCAGCAGCACGGCGAAGCCGATGCTCGACTGGATCCATGCCGAGTAGTACGCGCGTTGATTCGGCGGTGCGTATTCGGTGAGGAACGCCGTGGCGCCGCCCATTTCGCCGCCGGCCGAGAAGCCTTGCAGCAGACGGGCGAGCACGATGATCAGCGGTGCGGCCAGACCGATCTGGTCGTACGTGGGTGCCAGACCGATCATCGCGGTGCCGGCGGCCATCAGCAGGATGGTGAGCGAGAGTGCGGCTTTACGGCCCACGCGATCGGAGTAGATGCCGAGCACGATGCCGCCGACCGGGCGCATGAAGAAGCCCACGCCGAAGGTGGCCACGGCCAGCAGGAACGACGACAGGTCGTCGCCCGTGGGGAAGAACTGCTTCGCAATGATGGCCGCGAAGAAGCTGTAGACGGTGAAGTCGAACCATTCCAGACCGTTGCCGATCACCGTCGCCACGATCGCGTGACGGCGCTGGCGGGCCAGGTTGTCTTGAGGCACTGCGTAGGTCGCCTGCATCTGTGTCTCCCGGAGGATGGGTGGCGTCCGTTGCGTGTCTTGCGTTCACGTCGTGCGGTAATACGCCTGCTTTTTTGTCGAATCACGTCTGTCGGCATGGCCGTGCCGGAAATCGGGAATCGTCCGGCCAGTACCGCCGTCGAACGTGCGCGGATAGGACAGAAAGTAGTTCAGACAAAATGACAGGCAAAGCGATAATTCCGCATGTTGCCATGCGCTGTACGCATGGCAACTTTTGAGACGTCACGTAACCCCTATGATGGGAAACGGGTTTCCGAGTAAATCCAGTTTCGGAAGATTCGAGCTGCGGCATGCTCGTGACGCTCGGCAGGCCACACGAGGTAGTAGCCGCCGCCCAGACTTGCCGTGGCATCGCAGGCGCGAACGAGCAGGCCCGCGTCGAGGCACGGGTCGATCATGTGCCGCCAGCCCATCACCAGTCCGCCGCCTTCGATGGCCATCTGCACGAGCAACGGATAGTAGTTCGCGCTGACCAGTCGCGGAAACTTGGGGGCGTTCACGCCCTGTAGCTCGAACCAGTCGGGCCAGTACATCCATTTGCGCTGCCCGTCTTCGATGAAGAGCAGCGTTTCGTTCACGAGATCGGCCGGAGTGAGTTTGCGCCCGTCCAGATAGGCCGGCGAGCAGACGGGAAAGACTTCTTCGTCGAACAGACGGCGACCCGAGAAGTCGGGCGGCAGGTCGTTGCGGACGTAGTACACGCCCAGATCGAATTCGGAGGCGGACAGCGACGCGATGCCGTCCTTTACGATCACGCGGATCTTGATGTTCGGATGTGCTGCGCGAAAGCGCATGAGTTGCGGCGTCATCCAGAGCACGGCGACACCGGACGAGCAGGCGACCGTGAGTTCCAGATCGCCGCGTCGTTTCATCAGATCGGCGGTGGCTTCGGCGCACTCCCCGAGCAGACGCTGAATCTGCTCGGCGTAGCGTTGTCCGGCCACCGTGAGCCGCAGCGTGCGATGCTCGCGTGTGAACAGCGCGCGCCCGAGAAACTCTTCGAGCTGCGCGATCTGCCGGCTCACCGCGCTCTGCGTGAGATTGAGCTCCGCTGCCGCCCGGGTGAAGCTCGCGTGACGCACGGCGGCGTCGAACGCAATCAGGCAGTGCAGCGGCGGCAGGGGCGAGATAGGCATATGGACGGACGGGGGGGCTTGCGCCTGATGCAAGATCAGGCGCGTTCGGGCACGTTCGGACGATCAGCGCTTGCCGACCATCTGCTCGGGACGGACCCACGCGTCGAACTGCTCGGCCGTGACATGGCCGAGTGCAAGGGCGGATGCCTTGAGCGTGGTGCCTTCCTTGTGCGCCTTCTTCGCGATCTGCGCGGCCTTGTCGTAGCCGATATGCGGGTTGAGCGCGGTCACGAGCATCAGCGACTCTTCGAGCAGCGAGGCAATGCGGGCGCGATTCGGCTCGATGCCGATGGCGCAGTTGTCGTTGAAGCTCACCGCGCCGTCGGCGAGCACGCGCACGCTTTGCAGGAAGTTGTGGATGAGCATCGGCTTGAACACGTTCAGTTCGAAGTTGCCCATCGAGCCGCCGACGTTGATCGTCACATCGTTGCCCAGCACCTGACAGCACAGCATCGTCATCGCTTCGCATTGGGTCGGGTTGACCTTGCCCGGCATGATCGAGCTGCCCGGTTCGTTTTCCGGAATCTGCAACTCACCGATACCGCAACGCGGGCCGCTGGCCAGCCAGCGCACGTCGTTGGCGATCTTCATCAGACTGGCGGCAAGCGTCTTGAGCGTGCCGTGTGCGTGGACGATGGCGTCGTTGGCGGCCAGCGCCTCGAACTTGTTCGGCGCGGTGACGAACGGCAGGCCGGTGTCCCTTGCGAGCGTGTCGGCGACCTTCTTCGCGAACTCGGGGTGCGCGTTCAGGCCCGTGCCCACGGCGGTGCCGCCGAGCGCGAGTTCCGCCACGTGCGGCAGGGCGTCGTCGACATGCTTCAGACCGTGATCGATCTGCGCGACCCAGCCGGAGATTTCCTGGCCGAGCGTGAGCGGCGTGGCGTCCTGCAAATGGGTACGGCCGATCTTGACGATGTCGTCGTAGGCGCGCGCTTTCGCATGCAGCGTGTCGCGCAACTGGCCGACGCTGGGCTTGAGGTGGTTCACGAGGGCGTCGAGCGCGGCTACGTTCATGGCGGTCGGGAAGACGTCGTTCGACGACTGGCCCTTGTTCACGTCGTCGTTCGGATGCACGAGGCGCGCTTCGCCACGCACACCGTCGAGCAGTTCGCTGGCGCGGTTGGCAAGCACTTCGTTCATGTTCATGTTCGACTGCGTGCCCGAGCCTGTCTGCCAGACGGCGAGCGGGAATTCTTCGTCATGCCGGCCGGCGACGACTTCGTCCGCCGCTTTGATGATCGCGTCGGCCTTCTTGGCGTCGAGCACGCCCAGGTCCTTGTTGACCTCGGCGGCGGCGCGCTTCACGCGAGCGAGCGCGCGCACCAGTTCGCGCGGCATCTTCTCGGTGGAGATCTTGAAGTTCAGCAGCGAGCGCTGCGTCTGCGCCCCCCATAGACGATCGGCCGGCACTGCAATTTCGCCGAAAGTATCGCGTTCCATTCGCACATCAGACATGGTCGATTCCTTGAAAGCAGAAGGGGGGAGCAATCCCCGAATTCTAGAACGTTGACGAACATCCGACACGGCACGTCGTTAGGGGACGCGCCACGTCACGGGAATGATTTGCGAGGAGGCGGGGCCTTTTCTGAGGTGTCGGACGCGCCGAACGCGAAGGCCTGAGCAGACGGGATTATGCGCCGGAATTGCGGTGCAGGGGTGCCCGGCCGGACATCGACGGCGCTGGCGTGGTGGCAATCGACGCCTCAGATGGCGCGCCGATGGCCGTCTCCCACGTTTCGCGCACGATCAGGCCCAGACGGCCGAGACCAGTTGCAGGGCGGCGGCGATGGCGGGCTCGTCGCGCCGCGACACGAGGGTGACGAATGTCAGTTCGGTCGGCACGCTCACGCCCTCGGCGATCGCCAGGCCGTGGGCGCGCGCCTCGCGCAGCGCGATCGAGTCGCGCACCAGCGACAGCCCGATGCCGGACTTCACCAGATCGAGCATCGACGGCTCCTGATCCACCTCCGCGACCTTCACGGGCGACACGCCGGCCTCGCCGAACACGGCGCTGAGCAGCCGGTTGTGGGCCGACTCCGGGGGCGTCCAGATCCACGGCAGCGCGGCGAGTTCGCGCCAGCCGCGCCGGGCGACGCGCTCGCGCCAGCCCGCCGGCGCCAGCACCTGATAGGAGAACGGCGTGAGCGTGATCGCATGAAACCGTGCGGGGTCGGGCGTGCCGATATAGAAGCCGACGTCCAGTGCGTTGCGCGCCAACTGGTGCAGCACGTCGCCCGACATGCTCTGGCGTAACGCTGTCTCGATGTGCGGATACGACTCCACCAGACGCTTCAGAAAGCCCCCCAGACGCGTGAATTCGGGGTCGAGGATGGTGCCGATGCGAAGGCGTCCGCGCACGGTTTCGCGCAACGCGCCTGCGGCCTGCTGAAGGTCGGCCAGCGCGGCGAGCATGCGCTCGGCCAACGGCAGCAGCACCTGCGCGTCGCGCGTGAGGGCGAGCCCCTGCGCCGTGCGCGTGAAGAGGGTCAGACGCAGCGCCTCCTGCAACGCCTTGACCTGAAGGCTGACCGCCGGTTGCGTCAGATGCAGCCGCTGCGCGGCGCGCGTGAGATTGCCCTCGTGGGCGATGGCGACAAAGGCGCGGAGATGGGCGAGTTCCATAGGGTGGCCGTCGGCGTGACGAGCGAGGTCGCTGGCGACCTCACGGAATCAATATAAAGGAATCTTATATTGCTTTTGATAATTTCTCATTGGATTGCTGCGCAGCGCAGCAGTACGCTTGTGGCTCATCGTCGCACGCGTCGCATGACTGCGCCGGTCGACGTGTTAGCGCAGCTGAGCGGCGGCCCCGTCGATGTCGCCAAATTCCAGGGAACGAACATGAGCAATGCTGATATTCCAACGATCCAGCACTTCATTGGCGGCCAGCGGGTGGCGGGCGACGGCGAGCGCTTCGCCGAGGTCTTCGATCCGGCGCAGGGCAAGGTCGGTGCGCGCGTCGCGCTGGCCAGCGTGCAGGATGTGAATGCCGCCGTGGCGGCCGCCAGGGCTGCGCTGCCGTCGTGGTCCGAGACCGCGCCGCTCAAGCGCGCCCGGGTGCTTTTCAAGTTCAAGGCGCTGCTCGATGCGCATCAGGACGAACTCGCGCGCATCATCACGCGGGAGCACGGCAAGGTGTTCTCCGACGCACGCGGCGAAGTCACGCGCGGCATCGAGATCGTCGAGTACGCCTGCGGTGCGCCGAATCTGCTCATGGGCAAGCACAGCGACAACATCGGCGGCGGCATCGACAACTGGCATCTGCGTCAGCCGGTCGGGGTGTGTGCCGGTATCACGCCGTTCAACTTCCCGGTGATGGTGCCGATGTGGATGTTCCCGATCGCGCTCGCCTGCGGCAACACGTTCGTGCTCAAGCCGTCGGAGCGCGATCCGTCGGCCAGTCTGCTGATCGCCGATCTGCTGCGCGAGGCCGGGTTGCCCGACGGTGTGTTCAACGTGGTGCAGGGCGACAAGGTCGCGGTCGACGCGTTGCTGGCGCACCCGGACGTCGAGGCGCTGTCGTTCGTCGGCTCCACGCCGATTGCCGAGTTCATCTACACGGAAGGCACGCGACGCGGCAAGCGGGTGCAGGCGCTGGGCGGCGCGAAGAACCATCTCGTCGTCATGCCCGATGCGAATCTCGATCAGGCGGTCGATGCGCTGATCGGTGCGGCTTACGGGTCGGCCGGCGAGCGCTGCATGGCGATTTCGGTGGCGGTGGCCGTGGGACAGGTGGCGGATCGGCTGGTCGAGGCGCTGGCGCCGCGCGTGAAGGCACTGCGTGTCGGACCGGGCGTGGACGACGCCTCGGAAATGGGGCCGGTCGTCACGGCCGCCCACAAGGCGAAGATTGAGGACTATATTGCACAAGGCGTGAGCGCGGGCGCGACGCTTCTCGTCGACGGACGCGGTTTGACGGTGCCGGGGCACGAGCAGGGATTCTTCCTCGGCGGCACGCTGTTCGATCATGTCACGCCCGAGATGCGCATCTATCGCGAAGAGATTTTCGGACCGGTGCTGGCGGTGGTGCGCGTGCCCGATCTGGCCTCGGCCATCGAGCTCATCAACGCGCATGAGTTCGGCAACGGCGTGTCGTGTTTTACGAGCGACGGCGGGGTGGCGCGCGCATTCTCGCGTCAGGTGAAGATCGGCATGGTGGGAATCAACGTGCCGATTCCGGTGCCGATGGCATGGCAGTCGTTCGGCGGGTGGAAGCGCTCGCTGTTCGGCGATCATCATGCCTATGGCGAGGAGGGCATTCGCTTTTACACCCGCTTCAAGAGCGTGATGCAGCGTTGGCCGGACAGCATCGCGAAGGGGGCCGAGTTTACGATGCCGGTGGCGAAGTGATTCAAAAATGAACCCGTGCGGGGTGGCGAGAGTCCACCCCACTCGGGTGCCGCACCAGAGCCGGCACCGCACCATGGCGAGTGCTGCGCCATCGACGGAGACATGCGGGAATGAGCAAGCAGGCGTTGCATACGGATAAGCCTTCGGAAAAACAGGAGCGCTTCGATTACGTCATCGTCGGGGCCGGGTCGGCCGGGTGCGTGCTGGCGAACCGGCTGACGCAGGACCCGGACGTCTCCGTACTGCTCCTCGAAGCGGGCGGCAAGGACGACTATCACTGGATTCACATTCCCGTCGGCTATCTCTATTGCATCGGCAATCCGCGCACGGACTGGCTGTATCGCACGCAGGCGGAAGACGGTCTGAACGGTCGCTCGCTCGCCTATCCGCGCGGTCGGGTACTCGGCGGCAGCTCGTCGATCAACGGCATGATTTACATGCGCGGGCAGCGTGAAGATTACGACGTGTGGGCCGACGCGACAGGCGACGACGGCTGGCGTTGGGACAACGTACTGCCGCTGTTCAAGCGCAGCGAAGACCACTACAAGGGCAGCACCGAGTTTCACGGCAGCGGCGGCGAATGGCGTGTGGAGAAGCAGCGGCTGTCATGGCGTGTGCTCGATTCGTTTGCCGACGCAGCCGAGCAGATCGGCATTCCGAAAACGGACGATTTCAATCGCGGCGACAACTTCGGCATCGGCTATTTCGAAGTGAATCAGCGACGCGGCGTGCGCTGGAGCGCGGCGAAGGGATTTCTGCGACCGGCGTCGCAGCGTCCGAATCTGACCGTGATCACCGGCGCGAGCGTGAGCCGTTTGCTGTTCGACGGCACGCGTTGCACGGGCGTGGCGTATCGCGGCGGCAACCAGGACTTCACGGCGCTCGCCAACGTCGAGACGATTCTGGCGGCGGGCGCGGTCAATTCGCCGCATCTGCTCGAAGTCTCGGGCATCGGCGACGGTGAGCGGTTGCGCGGTTTCGGCATCGATGTGGTGTCGCACCTGCCGGGGGTCGGCGAGAACTTGCAGGACCATTTGCAGTTGCGCACGGTGTACAAACTGCGCGGTGCGAAGACGCTCAATCTCACGGCGAACAGTCTGCTCGGCAAGCTGACGATCGGCATGCAGTACGTGTTCACGCAGCGCGGGCCGATGAGCATGGCGCCGTCGCAACTCGGGGCGTTCGCGCGCAGTCGTGACGACATTGCGCGCCCCGATCTGGAGTATCACGTGCAGCCGTTGTCGCTGGAGAAGTTCGGCGAGCCGTTGCACAAGTTCAATGCATTCACGGCGTCGGTGTGCAATCTGCGTCCGACATCGCGCGGCAGTGTGCATCTGACGTCGCCCGATGCGCGTGTTGCGCCGGGCATCGCGCCGCATTATCTGTCCACGCAGGAGGACCTGCGCGTGGCGGCCGATGCGATCCGGCTGACGCGTCGCATCGTGGGGGCGCCGGCGTTCGCGCGCTACGAGCCGCGCGAATATTTGCCGGGGCCGTCGTTCCAGAGCGACGAAGACCTCAAACGCGCGGCGGGCGATATCGGCACGACGATCTTCCACCCGGTCGGCACGTGCCGCATGGGGCGGGATGACGATGCGAACGCCGTGGTCGATTCGCAACTGCGCGTGCGCGGCGTGCAAGGCTTGCGTGTGGTCGACGCGTCGGTCATGCCGACGATCACCTCCGGCAACACCAATTCGCCCACGATCATGATTGCGGAGCGCGCGAGCGACATGATTCGCGCGGCGCGCAAGGCGGGGGTGCGCTAACGCGCAACGGTCGTTGGGAGAGCGAGCGGCGACGGCGCGGCATTGCCGTCATTTCCCCAAAAACTTACGTAGTAATACCTAATGTCCCGACGGGTGAGCGACGATAGCGCGGCGATCGCGGATCGATTTCGGCTGTCGCACATCGATTTGCGTGTGCCGCAAAAGCCTTGTCGGACAAGGGCTGTGCGCACGCTTGCCCTATATGACCGAACGTTCCGCAATGCGTGTGCGCATGCGCGTTTCGAAGGGTGCGAAGCTTAGTGCAAATCCCAATGATCGCGTTGCAGCAAACCCCACACAATAACGATTCCTTATGAGCGACCGAACCAAGAATTCGGCGTCGCATCGGGGACGCGGGGCACGTTGCCGACGACGCAAACCATAGCGTCATCTGCCTGCCTTGCGGTTGTCACAGACGATGGTGCCCAGGCTTGCGGCATACGCCCCGTGCTTCGCACCGCCAACCAGGAATGTGGCAGGAGACATGGCGAACAACGATTTCATTCTCGAAACCCGGGGACTCACCAAAGAGTTTCGTGGCTTCACCGCGGTGAACGGGGTCGACCTGCGCGTCGCGCGCGGCACTATTCACGCCTTGATCGGCCCGAACGGCGCCGGCAAGACCACCTGCTTCAACCTGCTGACGAAATTCCTCGTGCCCAGCGCCGGGACGATCACCTTCAACGGCGAAGACATCACGCGCGAAGCCCCCGCGCAAATCGCCCGTCGCGGCATCATCCGCTCATTTCAGATCTCCGCCGTGTTCCCGCACCTGACCGTGCTCGAGAACGTGCGTATCGGTCTGCAACGCAATCTGGGCACGTCGTTCCACTTCTGGAGCAGCAGCCGCACGCTGCGTCAACTCGACGCCCGCGCGATGGAATTGCTCGCGGAAGTCGGTCTCACCGAATTCGCGCAGACGCTCACCGTCGAACTGCCCTACGGCCGCAAACGTGCACTCGAAATCTCGACCACGCTTGCTATGGAGCCCGAACTAATGTTGCTCGACGAGCCTACGCAGGGCATGGGGCATGAAGACGTCGATCGCGTCACGGCGCTCATCAAGAAAGTGTCGGCGGGCCGCACGATTCTGATGGTCGAGCACAACATGAATGTGATCGCCGGCATCTCCGACACCATCACCGTGCTCCAGCGCGGCGAGGTGCTCGCGGAAGGACCGTATCACGAAGTCTCGAAGAATCCGCAGGTGATGGAAGCCTATATGGGCACGGCGGACGGCGAATTGCAGGGAGCCCACGGGTGAGGACGGCTATGTACGGTAACGGTGGCAATCAGGGAGGCGAGCGCGGCAAGAACGGGACGAATGTCCCTGCGCTGGAAGTTGAAGGCCTTCAGGCCTGGTACGGCGAATCGCACATCCTGCATGGCGTGGATCTGACGGTCGGTCGTGGCGAAGTCGTCACGCTGCTCGGGCGCAACGGTGCCGGGCGCACCACCACGCTGCGCGCGATCATGGGCCTGACCGGCCAGCGTCAGGGATCGATTCGCATCGCGGGTGAAGAAACGATTCATCTGCCGACGTACAAGGTCGCGCATCACGGTGTGGGGTATTGCCCCGAGGAGCGCGGCATTTTCGCCAGCCTGTCGTGCGAGGAGAACTTGCTGCTGCCGCCGTACATCGGCATGAGCGGCAATCGTCGCGAAGATGGCGGGCGCGGCATGTCGCTCGACGAAATCTACGACATGTTTCCGAACCTGAAAGAGCGACGCCACAGTCAGGGCACGCGTCTGTCGGGCGGTGAACAACAGATGCTGGCCGTCGCGCGCATTCTGCGCACCGGCGCCGACCTGCTGTTGCTCGACGAAATCTCCGAAGGCCTCGCGCCGGTGATCGTGCAGACGTTGGCCCGCATGATCACCACGCTCAAAGCGCGTGGCTACACCATCGTGATGGTGGAACAGAATTTCCGTTTTGCGGCTCCGCTGGCCGATCGCTTCTATGTGATGGAGCACGGCAAGATCGTGGAGCGCTTCAGCGCTCCGGAGCTGGAGACGAAGATGCCGGTGCTGCACGAGTTGTTGGGCGTATGAGGTGAGCTACCCGGTGGGCCTGCGGGTCGGGCATGCCGGGCGATGGACCCAGGCGATCAAATCCACGAAGGAGACGAAGATGACGATGCGGATGAAGGCGTTGGCCGTTGCGGCTGCGTTCGGTTTTGCGGCAATGGCCTCGCAGGCCCAGGCCGATGGCAATACGGTGAAGATCGGTTTCATCACCGATATGTCGGGCCTGTACACCGACATCGACGGGCAGGGCGGTGCGGAAGCCATCAAGATGGCCATTGCCGACTTCGGCGGAAAAGTGCTCGGCAAGCCGGTGGAACTGGTCACCGCCGATCACCAGAACAAAGCCGACGTCGCAGCCTCGAAGGCGCGCGAATGGTTCGATCGCGGTGGCGTGGATATGCTCATCGGCGGTACCAACTCGGGGACCGCTCTGGCGATGAACAAGGTCTCGGCCGAGAAGAAGAAGGTCTACATCAACGTCGGTGCCGGCTCCGACGCGCTCACTAACGATCAGTGCCAGCCGTACGGCGTGCACTACGCCTACGACACCGTCGCGCTCGCGCGCGGCACGGGCTCGGCGGTGGTCAAAGCGGGCGGCAAGTCGTGGTTCTTCCTGACGGCCGACTACGCGTTCGGTCATGCACTGGAGAAATCCACGTCCGACGTGGTCAAGGCCAACGGCGGCACGGTGGTCGGCCAGGTGCGTCACCCGCTCTCGGCGTCGGACTTCTCGTCCTATCTGCTTCAGGCGGGCAATTCCAAGGCGCAGGTGCTCGGCCTTGCGAACGCCGGCGGCGACACCATCAACGCGATCAAGGCGGCGAAGGAGTTCGGTATCAAGGGCAAGATGCAGATCGCCGGTCTGCTCGTGTTCATCAACGACATTCACTCGCTCGGGCTGGATAACACCGAGGGCATGTACCTGACCGATAGCTGGTACTGGGACAAGAACGACAAGACCCGCGCCTTCGCCAAGCGTTACTTCGAGAAGATGAAGAAGATGCCGTCGAGCCTGCAAGCCGGCGACTACTCGGCAGCCACGACCTATCTGAAGGCAGTGCAGGCCGCCGGCACGACCGACGCCGACAAGGTCATGGAGCAGTTGCACAAAATCAAGATCGACGACATGTTCAGCAAGGGTTACATCCGGAAGGACGGCACGATGGTCCACGACATGTACCTGATGCAAGTGAAGTCGAAGGCCGAATCGAAGTCGCCGTGGGACTACTACAAGGTCGTTGCGACGATTCCGGGCGAGAAGGCCTTCACCACCGAAGCCGAATCGACCTGCAAGCTCAAGTAAGCGTAGCAACCGCATAGCGTAGTTATCAGGTCACGATGCACCGATAGCGGCGGGACGTCTGTCCCGTCGCGACCTTTCTGCCAGAGAATCGATTTCGATGGAATTACTAGGCATCCCCCTGCCGGCGCTGTTGAGCCAACTGCTGCTGGGACTTGTGAACGGCTCGTTCTACGCCATGCTGAGTCTCGGCCTGGCGGTGATTTTCGGTCTGCTCAACGTGATCAACTTCGCGCACGGCGCGTTGTTCATGCTGGGGGCCATGCTCGCCTGGATGGGCGGCAACTATCTCGGCCTCAATTATTGGGTCATGCTGATTCTCGCCCCCATCGTGGTGGGTGTCATCGGTATCGTCATCGAGCGCACCATGCTGCGCTGGATCTACAAGCTCGATCATCTTTACGGCCTGCTGCTGACGTTCGGCATCACGCTCGTGCTCGAAGGCATATTCCGTTCGATTTACGGTGTCTCCGGTCAGCCGTTCGACGCCCCCGAGGCGCTCTCCGGCGCGACCAACCTCGGCTTCATGTTCATGCCGAACTACCGCGCGTGGGTGGTGGTCGCCTCGCTCGTGGTGTGTTTCGCAACGTGGTTCATCATCGAGAAGACCAAGATCGGTGCGTATCTGCGCGCCGGCACGGAGAACCCGAAGCTCGTGGAAGCATTCGGCGTGAACGTGCCGCTGATGATCACGCTTACGTACGGCTTCGGTGTCGCGCTCGCCGCGTTCGCCGGTGTGCTCGCGGCCCCCGTCATCCAGATCTCGCCGCTCATGGGACAGTCGATGATCATCACCGTGTTCGCGGTGGTCGTGATCGGCGGTATGGGCTCCATCATGGGCTCGATCGTCACCGGCCTGATGCTCGGCGTGATCGAAGGCTTCACCAAGGTGTTCTACCCGGAAGCCTCGGCGACCGTGGTGTTCTTCATCATGGTGATCGTGTTGCTGCTGCGCCCGGCTGGGCTGTTCGGCAAACAAAAGTAAGGGGCGGACAATGCAACAACCGATACAACAACGTGTGCTGTATGCGCTTTTGCTGCTCGCGCTGATCGTCGCGCCGTTCGCGGGCGCCTATCCGGTCTTCGTCATGAAGGTGCTGTGCTTCGCGCTTTTCGCCTGCGCGTTCAATCTGCTGCTGGGCTTCACGGGGTTGCTCTCGTTCGGACACGCGGCGTTTTTCGGCAGCGCGGGTTATGTCACGGGGTACGCGATTCGCAATCTCGGCTTCACGCCGGAAGTGGGCATTCTCGCGGGGGTGATCGCCGGGGCGGTGCTGGGGCTGGTGATCGGTTTGCTCGCGATCCGGCGTCAGGGCATCTACTTCGCGATGATTACGCTGGCGCTCGCGCAGATGCTCTATTTCTTTTGTCTGCAAGCGCCGTTCACCGGCGGCGAAGACGGTCTGCAAGGCGTGCCGCGCGGCGCACTGTTCGGCCTGCTGCCGCTCGATTCGGATCTCACGCTTTACTACGTCGTACTCGCCATCTGTGCGGCGGGCTTCCTGCTCATCATGCGTATCGTGCATTCGCCGTTCGGACAGGTGCTGGGGGCGATCAAGGAGAATGAGCCGCGCGCCATCTCGCTCGGTTACGACGTCGATCGTTTCAAGTTGCTGGCGTTCGTGCTCTCGGCAACGCTCGCCGCACTCGCCGGGTCGACCAAGACCCTGGTGCTCGGCTTCGAGACGCTCACCGACGTGCACTGGACGATGTCGGGCATGGTGATCCTGATGACGCTGGTCGGCGGTCTGGGGACGATGTTCGGCCCGGTGGTGGGCGCCGTGGTGATCATCGTGCTGGAAAACAAGCTCGGCGATATCGGCGCCTGGCTGGCCATGGCTACCGGTGTGACGTGGTTCCAGACACTCGGCGAGTCGGTGACCATCGTCATCGGTGCGATCTTCATCATCTGCGTGCTGTCGTTCCGGCGTGGTCTGGTCGGTGAACTCACGGCGCGCAGCCGGTTCTTCCGGGCGATGTCGCAGTCGTCGTAAATCGGGACACCGATGGCCGGAAATGTCCGGAAATGGCCGGAAAATGGGCAAAAACTGGAAGACGGCATCGTGGCGAATGCACCCGACTGGGGCGCGTACTCGTCACCCTGGCGCATGAATGTCAGAAAAAACCTAATTCGTAGGGGTAAATGCTGACTTGTGGTGCATTGGGTGCTCCTTTATTCTCTCCCTCAGTTCGCGTCACGGCAGGATATAGGGGCGAGGAACGAGGAGACAACAAGCGCGAAAACGCGCACCGCCAAAAAAGAAAGCCCTGTCGGAGAAAACTTCGACAGGGCTTTTTATATTGTGCTTCGGCACATCATTGCTTCACCGCTTCGCAAGGCCTTGTCTTCGACTGCACGCCGCACCGCCCGTACCCCCGCATCCTCTGCATCCTCTGCATCCTCTGCATCCTCTGCATCCTCCCGCACGGCTTGCCTCCCTGTCGCTACCGTCCCTGAAGTCAGCGCATTCGACGCGTGTGCATCCGGATGGCGACTGGCTCGTCGACCTGCGCACGATGCTTTCGGTTTCATTCCTCGTACCCCATATCGATGCGTGCCGGACCGTTTTTACGCCGTGTTGCGAGAATGGCACCGTTTTTGTACGCGCAATGCGGAATAAAAACGCTATGCTCGCCGTTTTCGTCTGGCGGCCCCTGAGGCGCGGGACGGTCAGGGTCGCCGGGATGTCGTGTATGGGGAATGTATGTTGACGAGTTGGGCGCTGAGCGATTTGTTGATGCTCGCGGGCGGAGCGTTTCTGGCCGGTCTGATCGACGCCGTGGTCGGCGGCGGCGGACTGATCGCCGTGCCGACGCTGTTCGCCGTCTTCCCCAACGCGGCGCCGCCGCTGCTGTTCGGCACGAACAAAATGGCGGGCATCTGGGGCACCGCCTCCGCCGCGTTGCGCTATGCACGCGGCATTCAACTGCGCTGGGCCATCGTAATGCCCGCGACCGCAGCGGCATTCGTCTTTTCGTTCTGCGGTGCGTACGCCGTGACGCACGTGCCTGCCGATGTGCTTCGCAAGGGGTTGCCGTTCCTGCTGGTGGCCGTGGCAGTCTACACCCTGCGCAAGAAGGATTTCGGGACGGTCCACGCCCCTGTGAAGGGCGGGACAGGGGTGACCCTGATGGCAATCGCCGTGGGCGGCGCCATCGGCTTCTACGACGGTTTCTTCGGACCCGGCACGGGCAGCTTCCTCGTGTTTCTGTTCGTCCGTCTTTTCGGGCAGGACTTCGTCAACGCGTCGGCGTCGTCCAAGATCGTGAACGTGGCGACCAATCTGGCCGCGCTCTTGCTCTTCGGCATGGGCGGGCATGTGTGGTGGCAGGTCGGTGCGGCCATGGCCGTGATGAACGTGCTGGGCAGTCTGATCGGCAGCCGTCTCGCGCTCAAGTACGGCGTGGGTTTCGTGCGGCGCATGTTTCTGGCCGTGCTCGCCGTGCTGATCGTGAAGACAGGCTACGACGCCTTTTTGCGTGGTTGAGGTTGCGCACCCGAGGCGGATGGCGGCATGCTCGCTGTGGCGGATGCCACAGGTGGGGAAACCGCACTTTACGAACTGGCGTCCGTGCCCGTAAGATGGGCGACAATTTACCGACTGAGCGGTCGGTTAATGTGGCGACGGCGGGGAGCCCCTGTCACACGGACGGCCGCGTAGACCTGTCGAAAAAACGAATTCGAGATTTTTGTGAGGAGACCCAAATGAAACTGAAGTTGCTGTGCATGGCCTCGGCCATGATGCTCGTCGCGGGCGTTGCGAACGCTCAGGTGAAGATTGGCGTGTCGCTGTCGGCGACCGGTCCGGCGGCTTCGCTGGGCATCCCCGAAAAGAACACGATTGCCCTGATGCCCAAGACGATCGACGGCCAGTCGGTGCAATACATCGTGCTCGACGACGCGACCGACACGACGACCGCCGTCAAGAACATGCGCAAGCTGATCAGTGAAGATCGCGTGGACGCCGTGATCGGCTCGACCGTCACGCCGAACTCGCTGGCAATGGTCGACGTTGCCGCCGAGACGAAGACACCGGTGATCTCGATGGCCGCAGGCGCCGCCATCGTGGAGCCGATGGACGAGAAGCGCACCTGGGCGTTCAAGACCCCGCAGAACGACATTCTCATGGCGACCGCCATTGCCGAGCACATGTCCAATAACGGTGTGAAGACGGCCGCGTTCATCGGCTTCGCCGACGCTTACGGCGAAGGCTGGCTCAAGGAATTCCAGAAGGCTGCCGATCTGAAGAAGATCAAGATCGTGGCGACCGAGCGCTTCAACCGCGCCGACACGTCGGTGACCGGCCAGACGCTCAAGATCATGGGCGCGAACCCGGACGCCGTGCTGATCGCCGGTTCGGGCACGCCGGCCGCCCTGCCGCAGCGCTCGCTCAAGGAGCGCGGCTACAAGGGCAAGCTGTATCAGACGCACGGTGTGGCGAACAACGACTTCCTGCGCGTTTGCGGTAAGGACTGCGAAGGGACGTACCTGCCGGCTGGCCCGCTGCTCGTCGTTGAGCAACTGCCGAACGACAACCCGGTGAAGAAGTCGGCCGCTGCCTATAAGGCGACCTATGAAAAGGCCTACGGTGCCGGGTCGATCTCGACCTTCGGCGGCCACGCGTGGGATGCCGGTCTGCTGCTGCAAAAGACCATCCCGGCCGCACTGAAGAAAGCCAAGGCGGGTACGCCGGAGTTCCGTGCAGCGCTGCGCGAAGCGCTCGAAAACGTGAAGGACATGCCGGGCACTGCCGGCATCTTCAACATGAGCAAGAACGATCACAACGGTCTGGATCAGCGCTCGCGCGTGATGGTGCAAATCGTCGACGGCAAGTGGAAATTGGCGAACTGATGCGCGTCGGGGCTGCCTATAGCATGCAGGCATGCCCCGCTGTCACATCAGATGCCTCTGCGGTATCAGCGCCCGGTTTGACGAGACGGGCCGGAAGAACGGGCGTTCGCGCCCGTTTTTTTTGAGCGTGGTAGTTTCGCGCGTCGCAAAGAGACGGCAGGACATGCATTGGCGAGCGGCACACCAGAGGCCGCATTGTCCCAACCTGATCGCCGCAGCCGGGGGGCTGAACGGACGATCCTTTCGAGCGTAAATCCATGACGGGTGAATTCGAACACCGCAACTTATCCTTGTTGTTGCTGCAATCGCGTGAAGCGGTGATGGGCCTTTTCCGTCCCTTGCTCAATTGCTACGACATCACGGAACAACAATGGCGCGTCATACGGGCCGTCAACGATAGCGAATCCGGGGAGATGGAAATCGGGCAGGTCGCGCGCGAGTGCTGCATCCTGAGCCCCAGCCTGTCGGGCATGCTCGAACGTATGGAGGCGTCCGGGCTCATCATGCGTCGCCGGGTCGCGGCCGATCAGCGTCGCGTGATGGTGTCGCTCACGCCGTCGAGCCGAGCCCTGTGCAAGAAGCTCGGGCCGCTGGTCGAGGCGCGCTATCGGTATCTGGAAGATAAGGTGGGGCGCGACACGCTCGCCGAAATCTACCGGCTGCTCGACGTGGTTCGCGAAGCGTTGCCGCCGGAAGTGCTGGCCGACGCGCCGTCGCTCCCGACCAAGCCGCGCCGCCGTCGCAAGGCGGCCTGAGCGGGCGGGACCGTCGGCAGCAAAGTCGGCAGCACAGTCGGGTGGCCACGCAGCACCGCGCGTGACCGGTGAGGACGCACGATGCAGACCCGAGGAGGCACCTCGGCGTGCGTCGGCTTGGGTTGGCGAGTGGGGGCAAGGGTGGGCACCGCCGGAGACGGAAGCCGTCATCTCAGTAATCACCCGAGTTTTACCAATGCATAACGATTTATACAATTCATAATTCGCTGCGCTGCGACACGGGGAACGTGCGAGGTGTATCGATGTGAAGGGGAACGGGGTGGCAGCGCGCTGCGCCGTGCATCACACCGGCTGTCTCGCCAGCCGGTACAAGAAGTACTCAAACGAAGTGAGAGGAGCATGGATCTTTCGATTGCAGCCATCCTGGCGCAGGACGGCATCACCACGGGTGCGATTTATGCCTTGCTGGCATTGGCGCTCGTGTTGGTGTTCTCCGTCACCCGCGTCATCTTCATTCCGCAGGGCGAGTTCGTGTCGTATGGCGCGCTCACGCTGGCGGCACTCCAGACACAGAAGTTTCCGCTCACGAGCTGGCTGCTCGTGGCGATGGGCATCTGCACGTTCATCGTGGAGACGGCCGGCGTGCTGCGTCACAGCGAGCGTCGCAAACTGGCTGGACGCCTCGTGCCGGTGCTTGCGGGCAAATATCTGGTGTTCCCGATCGCCGTGTTCTTCGTGGCGAAGGCGCTCACACCGATGACCTTGCCCATGCTCGTGCAGATCGCGCTCACGCTGCTGCTCGTCGTGCCGATGGGGCCGATGCTTTACCGTCTGGCGTATCAGCCGCTCGCCGAGGCGAGCACGCTGTTGCTGCTGATCGTCTCGGTCGGCGTGCACTTCGCGCTGACGGGGCTGGGGCTGGTGATGTTCGGTGCCGAGGGGTCGCGCACGCAGGCGTTCTCGGACGCAAGCTTCAACATCGGCTCGGTGATGGTGTCCGGACAGAGCTTGTGGGTGGTTGGCGTATCCGTCGTGATGATTCTGGCGCTTTACTTCTACTTCGACCGTTCACTCTCGGGCAAGGCGTTGCGCGCCACGGCCGTGAACCGTCTGGGTGCGCGTCTGGTGGGTATCGGCACGGTGCAGGCCGGCCGGCTGGCGTTCACGCTGGCGGCGGTGCTGGGGGTGCTGTGCGGCATTCTGATCGCACCGATCACGACCATCTATTACGAATCGGGCTTCCTGATCGGTCTGAAGGGCTTCGTGGGCGCGATCATCGGTGGTCTGGTGAGTTACCCGGTCGCGGCGCTGGGCGCCATTCTCGTGGGCCTGCTGGAGTCGTATTCGTCGTTTTGGGCGAGTGCGTACAAAGAGGTCATCGTCTTCACGCTGATCCTTCCGGTGCTGCTGTGGCTGTCGCTCACGAGCAAGCATGTGGAAGAAGACGAGGAATAAGCCGGGGCGGACCACAGAATGAAAAACAAATACTTCCTGATTTTCCTGGTGCTGCTGGCGGTGCTGCCGGTGTTGCCGGCACCCGTGCGTTTGCCTGAGTATTGGGTGACGCTGCTCAATTACATCGGCCTGTACAGCATCGTCGCCATCGGCCTCGTGCTGCTGACCGGCGTGGCGGGCATGACGTCGTTCGGACAGGCGGCGTTCGTCGGTCTGGGCGCTTATGCGACCGCGTATCTGACGACGGCTTACGGGGCATCGCCCTGGCTCGGCCTGGTCGTCGGTGTGGCGATCACGGCGGGTGCAGCGCTCATCATCGGCGCGATCACGATGCGTCTGTCCGGCCACTTCCTGCCGTTGGGCACGATTGCGTGGGGACTGGCGCTGTACTACCTGTTCGGCAACCTCGAATTCCTGGGCAAGTACGACGGCCTGAACGACATTCCGACCATCAATCTGTTCGGTCTGGAGTTGGCGAGCGGGCGTCAGATGTACTATCTGATCTGGATCGTGGTCGTGCTGGCGGTGGTGTCGATCAAGAACCTGCTGGACTCGCGTCCCGGCCGTGCCATTCGCGCGCTCAAGGGCGGCGGCGTGATGGCCGAGGCGATGGGCGTGAACACGGCGTGGATGAAGGTCGTCGTATTCGTCTATGCGGCGGTGCTCGCAGCGATTTCGGGCTGGCTGTACGCGCATTTGCAGCGTGCCGTGAACCCGACGCCGTTCAACCTGAACCACGGCATCGAATATCTGTTCATGGCGGTGGTCGGTGGTGTGTCGCATGTGTGGGGCGCGGTGCTGGGCGCGGCGATCCTTACGGTGCTCAAGGACTACTTGCAGAACATTCTGCCGGTGCTGCTGGGCGCGAACGGCAACTTCGAGACCATCGTCTTCGGCATCTTGCTCGTGTTGCTGCTGCAATATGCGCGCGACGGCGTGTGGCCGTTCTTCGGCAAAATCTTCCCGGCGCGTCGTGTCGCGAAGGCGCCGGCGCAGGCGCAAGCGCTGGGGCATCGTGCGAAGCCCGCTGTCGGCGAAGTCGTGCTCAAGCTGGAGAAGGCGCGCAAGGAGTTCGGTGGTCTGGTCGCGGTGAACGACGTGTCGTTCGAGGTCAAGGCAGGTGAGATCGTCGGTCTGATCGGTCCGAACGGGGCGGGCAAGTCGACCACGTTCAACCTCGTCACGGGGGTGTTGCAGGCGACGCGCGGCGAAATCTCGTTCCTGGGCGAGCGTATCGACCGTCTGCCGTCCCGCGAGATCGTCAAGCGCGGCATTGGGCGGACCTTCCAGCACGTGCGTCTGATGCCGCATATGAGCGTGCTCGAGAACGTGGCGATCGGCGCGTATCTGCGTGACAAGAACGGGCTGCGTCGCCGTCCGCAGGGTGGTGTGTGGTCCAGCGTGTTGCGTCTGGATCGTCAAGAAGAAGCCATGCTGTTGCACGAAGCCAGGTTGCAGATCGAACGTGTCGGGCTTGGCGCTCACATGTACGACGAAGCGGGCAGCCTGGCCCTCGGTCAGCAACGTATTCTGGAAATTGCGCGTGCGCTGGCGTGCGACCCGACGCTGCTGCTGCTCGACGAGCCGGCTGCCGGTCTGCGTTATAAAGAGAAGCAGGCGCTGGGCGATCTGCTCAGGAAGCTCAAGGACGAGGGCATGAGCGTGCTGCTGGTCGAGCATGACATGGACTTCGTGATGAATCTGACGGATCACCTGGTGGTGATGGAGTTCGGCACCAAGATTGCGGAGGGGCTGCCGGAAGACGTGCAGAAGAACCCGGCGGTGCTCGAAGCGTACCTTGGAGGGGTGGAGTGATGGCTAACGCGATTCTTGAGGTCAGGGACCTCGCCGTCGCATACGGCAAAGTCGAGGCGGTGCATGGGGCGCATCTTCGGGTCGGCGCGGGGCAGATCGTCACCGTGATCGGTCCGAACGGTGCGGGCAAGTCGTCGATGCTCAACGCCATCATGGGGGCGCTGCCGCATAACGGGTCGAGCAAGGGGAGCGTGGCGTATCTCGGTCAGGAGATGTCGGCGTTGTCCATCGAGGCGCGTGTCTCGCGGGGCATGTGTCTCGTACCGGAGAAGCGCGAGTTGTTCTCGACGATGACCGTCGAGGACAACCTGTTGCTCGGGGCATATCGTCGCAAGAAGGCAGGGGAGAAGAACTTCCTGGACCAGATGGAAGTGGTCTACGCGCTTTTCCCGCGTCTGAAGGAGCGTCGTGTGCAGCAGGCGGGGACGCTGTCGGGCGGCGAGCGTCAGATGCTGGCCGTGGGTCGTGCGCTGATGGCCAAGCCGCAGCTGCTGATGCTCGACGAACCGAGCTTGGGGTTGGCGCCGCTGATCGTGAAGGAAATCTTCCATATCATCAACGACTTACGCAAGACTGGAGTGGCCACGCTCCTGATCGAGCAGAACGCCCGTGCGGCCTTGCAAGTCGCTGACTATGCCTACGTCATCGAAACGGGTGAGCTGGCGCTGGAAGGTCCTGCACAGGAGCTGGCAAGCAATCCGAAGGTCATCGAGACTTACCTCGGGTTGGCGAAGAAGGCGGCCTGACGCATCCGCCCATTCGCATTGGCTGTAGAGAAGCCCGCCGCTCGGCGGGCTTTTTCTTTTCCGGCGGGGCAATGGTTGGCGAACGGTCGTTCGAAGGGGGGGGCTATCGGAGAGCGACAGGGTGTATGCGGCTTATCCGTCCCCAATTTTCTTGGGCCGGAGCGGGAAGTGATCCCGATTGTGTGCTAAGTCACTTATTCACAGTTGCTTGTGGATATGTGTGGGTAACGCAAATCTATGGCGCACCGCCGCAACAAGGGGTTACGGGATTTTTTCGAATTTCGAGTGAAATTGACGCGCCAGGTTATCCACAGAAAAGCAAATTCCTGAAATCGTATTTCGACGGATGGCGGGGGATGTGGATAACGCGACGGATCGAGAGATGTGCGCCTGGTGGAGAAGTGTGCTTTCGACTTCGTTTTGGTAGGTTTTGTTTCGCTACCGATTTTTGTTTCACGTGAAACCTGGGTTTGGGGCGCGGTGGTTCTCCTCTCAAAACCACATTCCTATTGTCGCGGCGTAATGGTTGCATTGCGCCGTGGAGATCGACGACGCCCCTGCGCGCCAACTTTAAAGTCGCTCCGTCAGCGCGCCCGGTTCTCGACACGCAAGCTTCCCGATGAAAGGCGTAGACGCAGCGCTTGTTGCGCTCTCGTCATATTTTTCCGGGAGCCATGCCGGAACCCTTGGGTGATCAGAAACCACGTGCTTCTTTTCGGCAGACGGGCAATCGATCCCGCGCCCATTCGCCTTCACGTGTGAAGAACCAGCGTTCTTGTTTCACGTGAAACAGGACGGCGAATGTGTGGTGACGAAGCAGAAGCGTGAGTCAGAAGTGTGAGTCGAGGCCCCGTGCCGGGCAACTGAAGATAACGGGACAGTGCGCGTAACGCGTCGTGCATGTTTCACGTGAAACGCAGTGCTTTTGAGGGCGGCGCTTGGACGCCGCGTAGGCTTTCGCGGGAGAGAGGGGAGTGTGCCCACTTCGACGTTTCACGAGAAACATCCGTGAAGCAGGGCGCTAACTAGAGAACCGTCGACTTGGCGGGGGCAAAGCTCGTTCCGAGATCATGCCGAACGTTTTCCGCCTCACGGCGGTGGGGTAGCCCATATGCGTGTGAGGGTCGAGTCAGGGCCTGACGTACGGTTGAGAATTTGCAGCGCCTAAACATCGCGGAGGACCTGACTCGGAAAGTCCTTGGATGTTTCACGTGGAACATTCGCCCGAACAGCCGTCGATCGTCCATTGGAAATCCGCTTGGCGAAGATTGCTGGTGCCCTGACGGAGTGACTTTAAGTTGGAACGTAGTCAGGGTGCCGGCGATCTTCGCTGCCCGGAAGTGAAGGAGAGTGAGAGAGTTGTTGGCGGGTGTGGTGTTTGAGGGAAGCGTGAGGCCACCGGTGTAAATCAAATCAGTCGTTCCCTCGAAATGTTTCACGTGAAACACCCACCGAAACTGCCATCGGTCGTCCATTGGAAATCCGCTTGGCGAAGATTGCCGGTGCCCTGACGGAGTGACTTTAAGTTGGAAC
>NZ_CABPSB010000020.1 GCF_902459655.1 Pandoraea anhela | reverse complement strand
CCCGTGTGAAAGTAGGTAATCGTCAGGCTCCCCTTAAAAACCCCTTGTAGCCTTAGCTGCAAGGGGTTTTTGCTTTGCCCGCGCGATTTGCTAATCGCCTCGTCGCTTTTGTGGCGCTCTTGCCGTGCCTTTGCGGAGCAAATCGGCCTTAGGCTCGCGGCAGTGTCTGCAATCTGCCGGCTCTTGGCTTGCTTGCGAGGGCGCCGGCGTGGCTTGAAAGAAAACACGGGGAGATAGCAGCCTCTGACGCTCGTCGGTTGCCTTGTGTTTTCGCACAGCTTGCGGAAGAAGGCGACACGCTTATCCAAAAGTCCCGGCGTCATCGGGTACGGCCCCTTTGAGCAGCCTACTTTCTTATGGATGCGGTCAGCGTGTCGGTGTAGATCGTTACGTCATGCTCCCCGGTGACAATCCTTGCCTTGTCGGTTCGAATTTCTGTGGCTCCCGCCTTAATCACTACCTGGCCTGCGGCTAGCACCGTATTTTCTGCGACGCTTTTCGTCTGATTTTGGGAGTCTGCACTGTTGCGTTGCCATCACGAGGTGAAACGCTAGGTAGATGGATGCCCCGTTTCTCACTTAGGATGCGGCCAAGGGGTTAGCCGTAGTTCGGGGAGCAAAACGGGTGGTCAATCAATATCGGAATAGACGCTACACGAATTGGCGTGTGGGCGTAGCGTGCGTGAGTGCTGCGATAGTGATCTTGGGAATTGCAGGATGCGCACCCTTGGGCTCATCTCCGACGCAGGCGACGATATCCGCTGTGCCGGTGCCTCAAGAGGAGATCGCGCCACTCTCTGCGGCGGTAAATGCCGAGGGCCTTCCGCCGCATTGGGAGACTTATCTCGTCACTCGCAATAAGCGGCTTACCCAGTATGAACAAACCGCCGATAGCGAGGGGATTGCCGTCATCCGCGCGTCGGTGTACGGATCTGCTTCCGGAATCGCACAAAAACTCAATACTCCCGTCTATCCCGGCACAAAGTTGACGTGGCGCTGGCGCGCAGATGCCATGCCCGATCGTGCCGATATTCGCTCCAAGCGATTCGATGACGCTCCCGTGCGTATCGCTCTCGCCTTCGATGGCGATCCTGGGCGACTCACCATGCAGGATCATATGCACCGAGAGCTGGCGCGTATGGTCAGTGGGCGAGAATTGCCTTTCGCCACCCTAATGTACACGTGGGGAGATGACAAGCTCGCAGACAACGAAGTGGTGCCCAATCCATACGCGAGCCGCATTCGCTCAGTTGTCGTCGAGCGCGGCACCTTGAATCTCGGGCGCTGGCAAACGTATTCGCGCGACATCGCGAAGGATTACGAGAAAGCGTTCGGGGAGCCTCCCGGACGTCTGATCGGTATAGCCATCATGAGTGATGGCGACAATACCCAATCCAGGTTCACCGCTTGGTACGGTGACATTCATCTCGATACTGACGGTATTCCCACGACAACTGCGGCGAAATAACGCGATACCTCCGCGTGCAAACTGAAAAAGCCGACAAACAATTGCCGGCTTTTTTGCTTACTTCGCGTACATTCAGCGTAGATTACTTATTTCTTGCGAAATATGTCTCGACCAGCTTGGCCCAGTAGGTGCCACCGAGCGGCAGCAGATCGTCATTGAAATCGTAGCTGGCATTGTGGAGATTGCAGGGCCCAAGGCCGTGTCCGCTGTCTCGATGTGTGCCGTCGCCGTTACCGATGAAGACGTACGCCCCCGGCTTCTCGAGGAGCATGAACGAAAAGTCCTCGGCGCCCATCGTGGGCTCGACCTTGTCGTTGACGTTGTCGTTACCCACCACTTGACGCATTACGTCTGCACAAAGCGCGGCCATCGCAGGTTCGTTGATGGTCGGCGGGTAGTTGCGATGAAACTCGATTTCCGCCGAGCAACCCATCCCCTTCGCGACAAACTCGGAAACCTCGCGAAGCCGACTCTCGATCAAGTCGAGGACTTCGATGGAGAACGTGCGAATCGTGCCGCCCAGCCACGCCAGATCGGGAACTACGTTCGTCGTGTCGCCGGCGTGGATCTGGGTAATGGAGAGTACTGCGGCATCGATCGGGCGCTTATTGCGCGTGAGGATGCTTTGTAGTGCCTGAGCGACCTGTACGGCGGCAATGACCGGGTCGATCCCGGCATTCGGAATGCCGGCGTGCGTGCCCTTGCCGCGAATCGTGATCTTGAATTCGTTGCTGGAGGCCATCATCGGACCAGGGGTCACCGCGAACGTCCCGGTGGGCACGCCCGGCCAGTTGTGCATGCCGAACACCGCTTCTATCGGGAACCGCTCGAAAAGACCATCTTTGATCATCTCTCGCGCACCACCGCCACCTTCTTCGGCGGGCTGGAAAATCAGATAGACGGTGCCATCAAAATTGCGATGCTTCTGAAGGTATTGCGCCGCAGCAAGCAACATGGCCGTGTGACCGTCGTGGCCGCATGCGTGCATCTTGCCTTCATGCTTCGAGGCATGCTCGAAGGTGTTGGCTTCATGGATCGGCAGAGCGTCCATGTCGGCACGCAGCCCGATTGCACGGTCGCTGCTGCCATTCTTGATGATGCCGACAACGCCCGTCTTGCCGAGGCCACGATGGATGGGAATGCCCCACTGAGTGAGCGTTTCCGCGACGACATCGGAGGTACGTTTCTCTTCGAAGCAGAGTTCGGGGTGCGCGTGAATGTCGCGTCGGATAGTCTGGATTTCGCCGCGGGCGGCGTCAATTTCGGGAATGAGCTTCATGACGGGGGTTCCTGCTGAGCGCAATGGCTCATCTTACCCCCTTATGGGAGGTCTGGCATCCCGTTCGGAAATGTCCGACCGGCTTGTCGGATGGGGCTGAAAAAGGGCTCGGAGTCCCCGTGCGGCGGGGCAGTCCACGAATGAACGTAATACAATATCGCCAGCGTCGCACTGTTGCCGGGCGCTGAAATCGGTAGAGAGAGGAGTAGTTGATGACGACCAATACCCACGTCGTTCGGGCCGCTTGCCCGCATGACTGCCCTGACACGTGTGCGCTGCATGTGACGGTGGAAAATGGCGTCGCGATCAAGGTGCAGGGGGATCCCGACCATCCGACGACCAAAGGTGTTCTGTGCACGAAAGTCTCTCGCTATACCGAACGTACCTATCATCCGGATCGCTTGCTGCATCCGCTCAAACGTGTCGGACCTAAAGGAAGCGGGCAGTTCGTCCGGGTGAGCTGGGATGAGGCGCTCGATGAAATCGCCAATCGGCTACGGACGATTGCGGCACGCGAACCCGAGGCAATCCTGCCGTACAGCTACGCAGGCACGATGGGCTTCGTGCAAGGCGAATCGATGGCTGCGCGATTTTTCAACAAGATCGGTGCATCGGACCTCGATCGGACGATCTGTGCGAGCGCCGGCGCCGCAGGGATGCGATATACCTACGGCGCAGGCGTCGGGATGCATGTCGAGCATTTCGTCGATAGCCGGCTGATTTTGATCTGGGGCAGCAACCCCATCACGTCGAGCGTACATTTCTGGACCATTGCGCAAGAAGCGAAACGTCGAGGCGCCAAGCTGATCGCCATCGATCCCTATCGGTCGCTGACAGCGGAGAAATGTCATCAGCACATTGCGTTGCTGCCGGGAACCGACGCAGCGCTCGCACTCGGCATGATGCACGTTCTCATCGCCGAGGATCTCGTCGATCACGAGTATATTGCGCGACATACGGTGGGTTACGCTCAACTCAAGGATCGTGTGCGGCGTTATACGCCCGCTCGCGTTGCCGAAATTTGCGGTATTTCGGAAGAGACGATTACGACGCTTGCGCGCGAGTACGCGAGTGCGAAGCCTGCCGCGATCCGTTTGAACTACGGCATGCAGCGCGCCAAGGGCGGTGGTCAGGCAACACGCGCAGTGGCCTGTCTGCCAGCGCTGATCGGCGCGTGGCGCGATCCGGCCGGTGGACTGCTGATGTCGACCTCCGGATATGCGCCGGTCGATGCCATTGCGCAGGCGCGCCCCGACCTGCGGCCGCGACAGAGCAAGCCCGCACGCGTGGTCAACATGAGTGCGATTGGCGATGCGCTATGTCATCCGGGCGACGCAACTTTCGGGCCCAAGATCGAAGCGCTGGTGGTCTACAACAGCAATCCGGTTGCTGTTGCGCCGGAGTCGGGCAAAGTGGCTGCCGGTTTTGCACGCGAGGATCTCTTCACCGTCGTGCTGGAGCATTTCCAGACAGACACTGCGGATTATGCCGATTTCGTACTGCCTGCTACGACACAACTCGAGCATCTGGATATTCACAAGGCCTATGGCCACACTTATTTGCTAGCCAACAATCCGGCCATCGCCCCGCTCGGCGAGGCGAAACCGAACTCGGAGATCTTTCGTCTCCTGGCCAAACGGATGGGATGGACGGAGCCGTGTTTCTCCGACACCGATGATCAATTGGCTGCGCAATCGATTCGCTGGAGTGACGCGCGCATGGCCGGTTGCGATTGGGAGACGCTCAAGCGTGACGGATGGAGGCGTTACGATTTGCCGGAAGCGCCTTTTGCGAACGGCGAGTTCTACACGCCGTCCGGCAAGTGCGAGTTTTACTCCGAGCGTATGTTGCAAGAGGGATTCGATCCGTTGCCGGATTGGGTGCCGCCGTACGAGTCTGTCGCCAGCAATCCGGAATTGGCGGCACGGTACCCGCTTGCCATGATTTCACCGCCTGCGCGCCACTTTCTGAACTCGAGTTTCGTGAACGTCGATAGTTTGCGCTCCTCGGTTGGTGAGCCGACGCTGGACATCCATCCTTCGGACGCCGCGTCGCGCGGCATCCGGGACGGCGTGGACGTACGTATCTTCAATGATCGCGGCACATTGAACGCCAAGGCGCGGGTGACGGAGAAGGCGCGAGAAGGTGTCGTGGTCGGTCTGTCGATCTGGTGGAAAAAGCTCGCGCCGGACGGCAAGAACGCCAATGAGGTCACAAGCCAGCAGCTTACCGATCTTGGACGGGCACCGACGTTCTACGACTGCTTGGTCGAGGTCGCGCCGGCGTAATGTTTGGCTGATCTCGCGTTGCCGATGAGGGGCCTTTGATGCCGGTCTTGCTTGCGACACGCTTGAAAATCACGCGGTGGATCGTCGGCGTCATCGTGGCTGGTGGTGCGTTGCTCGTACTCTCCGGCTGCGGGCAGATCGGCTATTACGCGCAGTCGATCAATGGCCACTTTACCGTGCTGCATGAAGCGAAGCCGGTGGCTGAGTTGCTTGCCGATCCGGCCGTCGATTCACGGCTGCGCTCACGGTTGGTCGAGGCGGAGCAAATTCGCAGTTACGCCGTATCGGCGTTGGGCGAGCCGGATAACGGCAGTTATCGAAGCTACGCCGACCTCAAACGACCGTTCGTGGTCTACAACGTTTTTGCTGCGCCAGCGCTGTCGCTGAAGCTTCACGAGTCGTGTCTGCTGGTCGTCGGATGTGTCGAGTATCGTGGTTATTACTCGCGCGAGTCTGCCGAGGCCTATGCTGCCGAGTTGCATCGTGACGGTTGGGAGACGTTCGTTGCTGGAATTCCCGCTTACTCGACGCTTGGCTATTTCGACGATCCGCTGCTCAATACCTTCATCTACCTTCCACGGGCGGAAGTGGCGCGCATGATCTTTCATGAATTGGCGCATCAGATTCTGTTCGTGCGCGGTGATACGGCGTTCAATGAGTCGTTCGCCGTGACAGTGGAGACGGTCGGTGTGCGACGTTGGCTGGCGTCGCACCCTGACGCCGCGATGGAGTACGAGCGATACGATGCGCATCGTCGGGCGTTTCGTAAACTGGTGGACGGCTACCGCAAACGTCTTGAGGCCGTATACGGCGGTGCGGCGTCGGATGCCGAAAAAGCGGCGAGCAAAGAGGTATTGTTTGCTCGTATGCGCACGGACTATGACGCGTTGAAAGCCTCTTGGGACGGATACCCGGGCTTCGACCGGTGGTTTGCCACCGACCTGAACAACGCCAAAATCGGCTCTTTCGCGACGTATAACCAATGGGTTCCGGCATTCATGGCGCTACTGGCGCAGGAACACGACGATCTGCCGAAGTTTTACGAAGCAGTCAAGGCAATGTCGAAGCGACCGGAGGCGGAACGGCACGCAGCGCTCGCTGCGCTAGACAAGACGCCGGAGGCCTCAGTGGCGAGACAGACGCTGGACGCGCCGATGCGAGCAGGGCGCTAATCGGACAGCGATGAGTTGGCTTCGGCCAATCTGCGGGGCGGTAGACGGGCGCTATGACGGGCGGTACTGCGGGCGATATGGCGCTTGCCGAATCAACGGTGCCGGTCGCTCCTTACCAGGACCGTCGTTATGTTGTCGGAAGACTGGCTCCTATCGCTTGGCGCGCCGTCAGCGCCGGAGCGACAGATGGCCGACGCAGGACATGGCGACAGCCGCCATCGCGTTGACCCACCGCGTAAGTCTGAAAATCCGTGGCGGCTATCCGCCGCGGCCAGTTGTATGGGGTGGGAGGGCGGACAGCCCTCAAGGAGGGCAGTCTCGCGGGCCTGGCCGACGGAGGCGGCCGTTGCTCACTGCATGAGCCCGAGATCGGCTGAAGATCACCATCCTGAAGCACTCACCTGACTGCGCAGGGAGGGGGATGACCTCGTGGGAAATATGCCTTATGTGCCGCAGGCGACGGATTGCATAGTGCTTGTAGCCCGGTTTTCCATCGGATTTCGTCACGCGATCACAGATTTGAGGTCACCGAGCAGCGAGTAGAGCTGTCGGCGTTGATCTTCGGGAAGTCTGCCCAAGCGCTCCTCGATCCACTCTTCATGGGCGCGCGCCATATTGGAGAACGCCTTCTTTCCCCGAGGGGTGAGCTTGATCAGGAATGCCCGTCGGTCATTGACGACCGTCTCGCGCGTCACCCAGCCCTCCTTTTCCAACTGGTCCGTAATGCCGGTTACGTTGCCGCCCGTCACCATCATCCGCTTGCTCAATTCCCCCATCTTCAGCCCTTCCGGATGGCGGTCCAGTTGCGCGAGCAGATCGAAGCGCGGCAGCGTGCAATCGAACTCCTGACGCAGGCGCGAACGGATATCCGTCTCGATCATGTTGGCGCAGGTGAGCAGCCGCAACCACAGGCGAAGCGCATCGTGCTCACGGTCGTGGGCTCGCGTTTCGAGATCGAGAGAGTCGGAGTCGGCGAGGCTCATGGTCACGGGATGAAAAATTTACAGTGTGGAAATTTTAGGTTTGAAATAAACGCGCGGTCAAGCCGGAGGAGTTACGGAGGGCATTGACGACGCAGGTCGTTCGCAGACCACGTTCCCGAATCGGGTTTCGTTATGGCGTAACGACCTGAAGTCGCTTCGACTCGTCTGACATTCGACATCAGGCTCGTGCAGTGTTCGGCCAATAAAAAAGGGCACCCGAAGGTGCCCTTTCGTCAAAGCTTAAGTGACAGAAACTGTCAGCTTAGAACTTGTGACGGATACCAGCCGTGACGGCGAACTGGTTGCTGCTCTGCGAGTAGCCCAGGCCGCTCAGCGATGCGCCGCCAGGAGCGTCGTCGTTGGCGTGTTGCCACAGACCAACCAGGTACGTGTCCGTGCGCTTCGACAGGAAGTAGTCGACGCCCAGGTTGACTTGGTGGTACTTCGGCGACGTGCCGTTCTTGTTGCCGATCGTGCCATTGATCGTCGACCACGTGTACGTGTACGAAGCACCCAGTTGCAGAGCCGGGGTCAGCATGTACTTGGCGTTGATTTCGGCGTTGTCAAACTTCCAGCTGCCACCACCGACGTATTGGTACACGCTATGAGCGTACACCAGGCCGAGCGTAGCCGGACCGAAGGCGTACGAACCGCCTGCCGATGCGATCCATGCCTTGTCGCTAGCGCCGCCAGCCGTCATGACGGACGTGGTGTCGTTACCGTTCAGGCTGGAGGAATTGTTCATCAACGAGCCGGAGTTGTTGCTACCCGGCGAGCCGAGGTACAAGTAGCCAGCGCCGAACGACGCAGGGCCGTTTGCGTAGCCGAGACCGAACGAGTAAGCGCGGTTGTTGGCGAAACCCGTGCCCGTCGAGCCGTTGCTGGCCGAGTTCGAGAAGCTGTACAGACCGCCGGCGCTGAAGCCGTTGTAGTTAATGGTCGTGTACTTGACCGAGTTGTTCAGGCGGAACGAGTTGTTCAGGTTGTCGTTATCGAACGGGTGAGCGCCCGCGAACGTTGCCCACTGGCTGCCCGCAGCGTACGGACCCACGAAGTCAACCACGGAATCGTACTGGCGACCGATGGTCAGCGTACCAGCCGTTGCGCTGCTCAGACCAACGTAAGCTTGACGACCGAACATGCGGCCGTTCTGGCCCAGCGTGCCGTTGCCCAGGTTGAAGCCGTTTTCCAAGACGAAGATCGCCTTCAGGCCGCCACCGAGGTCTTCAGCACCCTTCAGGCCCCAACGCGAACCTTGCAGGTTGCCGTTGGCGAACTGGAAGTTCTTCGATGCGTTGGCGGTGCTGGACGTGTTACCGCCCGTCTTGCTGACGTATTGCAGGCCAGCGTCGATGATACCGTACAGGGTCACGGTGCTTTGAGCGTGAGCAGCGCCAGCGAATGCGCCGAGCACACCCAGAGCGAGAAGCGACTTTTTCATTGAGTGATCTCCAAAGGATTGTGAGATTTGTTTAACAAGGTCACTAGTGATAACGTCCTTGCTAATCAACTTCGCGAGAAGTTGGACGTAATGTAACAAATTCACTTTAGGCGGCAAAGGAAAAGGCCGGTTTTACGCGGGTTTGCGACGGGTTTTGTTTCGTTTACGCAACAGCCCGAAAACCGGCTTCCGGCGGGGATTTCGCGTGTTTGCGCCCGCGCAAGGTGCGCCGGATAAAGGGGCGTATCATCGGCGGCGGGCGCGAAGGAATCGTCCAGCGTTCCACATAGTGAAAGATTTAAGCGAGTTGAAAGTACGATGTTCTCCGACAGTCTGATCTCCGAACTAGACCGTGGTCTGCGTGCGATCGCGGGCATTACCCAAGCCTCCCGTCCGGCTCCCGAAGCGGCCCCCTCCCTCAACAGCGATATCGCCGTCGGCGACGACGCGTTGACACTTGAGGAGCGGCGTCACGTTGCTGGGTTGATGCGGGTGAACCACGTCGGGGAAGTGTGCGCGCAGGCGCTGTATCAGGCGCAGAAGCTGGCGACGAAGCGACGGGCGCTACGGGCGGCCTTCGAGCACGCGGGCAAGGAGGAGGAGGATCATCTGGCGTGGACGGCTCATCGTTTGTCGGAACTCGGCTCGCGCCCCAGCCTGCTCAATCCGCTTTGGTACGCCGGCGCATTTGCCATCGGTTTCGTCGCCGGCAAGTGCGGCGACAAGGTGAGCCTGGGGTTCATGTCGGAGACGGAACGTCAGGTCGAGCATCATCTCGAGAGCCATCTCGACGCGCTGCCCCCGCACGATCTGCGCTCGCGCGCCATCGTCGATCAGATGCGTCTCGACGAGATCGCGCATGGTCAGGCTGCCCGCGACGCCGGCGGTGTTGAGCTGCCCGCGCCGGTGCAGCGCGTCATGCGTGCTGCCGCCAAGGTCATGACGACGACCGCCTACTATATATAGTGTGTCGGTAAACGGCCCTGAAATACGCCCCCGAAAGCCCCCTACCTCCTGAATCGACCTCCCTTCGCGTGACGCGCGTCGGCCAGCCATGGTGTGGCTTCGGCACGGCGTGAGTGCGCACTACCCGGTATCGATAGTGATGGCGGGCCTCCCACGAGGCGACGCCCGAAATATGAGGTTCCACTTTCACTATCGCACTTATGTCATTAATTTTCCTGACAAAATTCCGTTTTCTCGCTTTAGGAAAGTGAGCTAAGTCATTGTTCTGTCTACCAAATTCCCTTCGAAAAACGGGTGAAACGCTTGACCGGCCATACACTCTCCTCTAAAGTGGGAAATAGTGTGAGAAAGTGTATTTTTGTGTGGCGTAGGGCACAAAATCTTTCTCTTTCGGCATGACGGGCAGGCGGACGAAACCTCACGGGAGCGCACGTGTTTCAGGGAGCCTCGGCACTTTCACTGGATGCGAAGGGACGGATGTCGATTCCGGCCCGGCATCGTGACGTGCTTCAGGGCGACGCTGAAGGCAAGGTGACGATTACCAAGCACCCGGATGGATGTCTGTTGCTGTTCCCGCGTCCCGAATGGGAAATCTTTCGCGGCAAGATCGCCGCACTGCCGATGGACGCGCACTGGTGGCGACGCATCTTCCTGGGCAATGCGGCCGATGTCGAGATGGATTCGGCGGGTCGCGTCCTGGTGGCGCCGGAGTTGCGTGCGGCTGCGGGCATGGACAAGGAAGTCATGCTGCTGGGCATGGGCAGTCATTTTGAACTCTGGGATGCCGCGACGTATGCCGCCAAGGAACAGGCGGCGATGGCGCAGGGTATGCCTGAGGCACTGAAGAACTTCACTTTTTGACAGATCAGGTGGTCCGACGAGCATGGCGCACGCGGTGGAAACGGTAATGCAGCACCGCACGGTCCTGCTGGAGGAGGCCGTGGATGCCTTGCTGTGGCGCGACGATGGCGTATACGTCGACGGCACATTCGGCCGGGGCGGGCACAGTCGCAGGCTGCTCGAACGGCTGGGCGACAAGGGCAGGCTGATCGCGTTCGACAAGGACCCCCAAGCGATCGCGGAGGCGGCAAAGATTGCCGATCCGCGATTTTCGATTGAGCACGACAGCTTCGCGACATTGCGTGAAACGTTGGCCCGGCGCGGTATTGGGAAAGTGTCGGGTGTCTTGCTGGACCTGGGGGTTTCGTCGCCGCAATTCGACGACCCCGCACGTGGATTCAGTTTTCGTTTCGACGGCCCGCTCGACATGCGCATGGATCCCACGCGCGGCGAGTCGGCTGCCGACTGGCTGGCCCGGGCAACGCTGGAAGAAATGACGGAGGTCATCAAAGACTATGGGGAAGAACGGTTTGCTTTTCAGATTGCAAAGGCGCTTGTTGCTCGCCGGGCAGACGCCGACCGCCTCGGGCCTCTCGTCAGTACACGCGAGCTTGCCGCGATCGTGGCGGGCGCCGTCAAGACCCGTGAGAAGGGCAAGGACCCGGCAACACGTACCTTTCAGGCTCTACGGATTCACGTCAATCAAGAGCTTGCGGACCTGCAAATAGCACTCGATGGGGCGGCCGATGTCCTCGAAACGGGAGGCAGACTCGTGGCGATCAGCTTTCATTCGCTGGAAGACCGTATCGTGAAGCGCTTCATGCAAGCGCGATCGAGCGCGCCGGCGGTGGACCGCCGCGTGCCGTTGCGCGCCCACGAGATCCCCGAACCGCCGTTCAAGGCCGGTCGCAAGATCAAGCCGTCCGCCGCCGAGGTGGAGGCGAACCCGCGTTCGCGCTCTGCGATCATGCGGGTCATGGAGCGGGTGTCGTCATGAGCCGGCTCAATATTCTTCTGCTCGCGCTGCTCATCGGCTGCGCGCTCTCCCTGATCAATGCGCAGTACCGCGCGCGTGGCACGTTCGTCGAACTGAACCGCGAACAGGCGCTCGAGCATCAACTGTTGCAGGATTGGGATCGTCTTCAGTACGAGCAGAGCGCGCAAAGCAAAAGTGCCCGGATCGAGAGCGTGGCCCGCAGCGACCTGAAGATGCAGGCTGTCTCGCCGGGCCGCACGCAGTATCTGTCTGCCCCGGCCGGCAGTGCCGGGGCGATGGTGGATGTGCCCGTGCCGAGCGCGAGCGCGGCGTCCGCCCCTGCGAGCGGAGGCAAGCGATGATTCGCCGCAAAGACGCCAAGGCCAAGACCAAGGATGTGCAGTTCTCTGCCAGCCCGGTCCTGTCCGTGCGTCTGCCGATGTGGCGCTCGAAGCTGCTCGTTTTCGTGATCTTCGGCGCCTTCGCGTCGCTGGTCGCGCGCGCCTTCTGGATTCAGGGGCCGGGCAACGCTTTCTATCAACGTCAGGGCGAGAGCCGTTACGAACGCACGCTGGAGATGTCCGCCACGCGCGGCAAAGTGTTCGACCGTAACGGACAGGTGCTTGCCACCAGTTTGCCCGTCAAGGCGATCTGGGCGATTCCGGAAGACGTACCCGACGACGTTTCGGCGGAGCAAGTGCGCAAGCTCGCACGTCTGCTCGAAATGAGCGAGCCGGATCTGCGCCGCAAATTCAATCAGGAAAAGAGCTTCGTCTACGTGAAGCGTCAGGTCCTGCCGGACGTTGCCAAACAAGTGGCCGATCTCGACATCCCCGGTGTGTATCAGCGCAAGGAATACAAGCGTTTCTATCCGGAAGGCGAGATCGCGGCGCACGTGGTTGGTTTCACGAACGTCGAGGACATCGGGCAGGAAGGCGTCGAGTTGTCGATGCAGCGGGATCTGGCCGCAACGCCGGGCAGCCGCCGGGTGATCAAGGACCGTCTCGGACGCGTGGTCGAGGATCTCGACATTCTGGCGCAGCCGCGCGACGGCCACGACATCACGCTCTCGATCGACAGCAAGATCCAGTTCCTCGCGTATAGCGAACTCAAAGACGCCATCGAGCGCACCGGCGCCAAAGCCGGTAGCGCCGTAGTACTCGATGTGCGTACGGGCGAAGTGCTCGCGCTGGTCAATCTGCCGACGTACAACCCTAACAACCGCACCAATCTGACCGGGGCGCAACTGCGTAACCGTGTCATCACCGACACGTTCGAACCCGGCTCGATCATGAAGCCGATCACCATCGCCGCCGCGATCGAGAACGGCTATGTGAAGCCGACGTCGACGGTGATGACCACGGGCCGCGCCAACTTCTTCGGCGCGAACATTACCGATACGCACGACTACGGCCTGCTGACAGTGGCCGGCGTCATTCAGAAGTCGAGCAACATCGGCACCGCGAAGATCGCGTTGCAGATGAAGCCGCAGGAAATGTGGGACATGTTCACCAGCGTCGGTCTCGGTCAGGCGCCCAAGCTCGGTTTCCCGGGCGCCGTGGCGGGACGTCTGCGTCCGGCCAAGAGCTGGCGTCCGATCGAGCAGGCGACGATGGGGTATGGCTACGGTCTGTCGGCTTCGCTGATCCAGCTGGCGCGCGCATACACGGTCTTCGCCCATGACGGCGAATTGCTGCCCATCTCCATCTACAAGACGGACGGCAGCGTCGTGAAGGGAACGCCGGTGATCTCGCCGGCGACCGCACGCGAAGTGCGCAAGATGCTCGAAATGGTCACGTCGCCGGGCGGCACCGCCACGCGCGCTCAGGTGATCGGCTATCGCGTGGGTGGCAAGACCGGTACGGCTTACAAGCAATCAGGCAAGGGTTACGACAAGAGCAAGTATCGGGCGTCGTTCGTCGGCATGGCGCCGATGTCCGAGCCGCGCATCATTGTCGCCGTAACGCTCGATGAGCCGGGACGCGGTTCGCACTACGGCGGTGTGGCGGCAGGTCCTGCGTTCGCATCGATCGTGGGGGGAACGCTGCGCGCGCTGAATGTGGTGCCGGATTCGCCGGTGACCAAGCTCGTCGTGAGCGACAAGGTGGAGGAGAGCGAGCCATGGGCACCGTGACCCCGACGTCGCGCAATCCCGCGACGATCTCCATGATCGCAGACGCCGCCGAGCGCGCCACCCTCGCACAGGCGTGGGATTGGCTGCGCCGTACGGTCCCGGCAGGCGCCACGTTGCACGCCGACAGCCGTCGCGTGACCCCGGGCGACGTGTTCGTGGCGTATGCCGTCAAAGGCGCCGACAGTCGTGGCTTCATCGCCGACGCCGTCGAGCGCGGCGCGGCTGCCGTGCTCTGGCAGAGCGACGGCTTTACGTGGCCGGCGCAGTTGACCAGCCTCGCGAACGTGCCGCAATTCGGGGTGCCGCGTCTGGACGGGCTCGCCGGTCCGCTGGCGTCGCTTTGGTACGGCGAGCCGAGCGTCGGGATGACGATGCTGGGTGTGACCGGGACCAACGGCAAGACGTCGTGCAGCCAGTGGCTGGCGCAATTGCTGACGAAGACGAACGTCCGTAGCGCAGTGATCGGTACGCTGGGCAGCGGCTTCCCGGGCCATCTCACGGTCACGGGTTTTACGACGCCCGACGCCGTTCAGTTGCAGCGCAGCCTCGACGATCTGCGCGCGCAAGGTGCGGCAGCGGTCGCGATGGAGGTGTCGTCGCACGGCTTGTATCAGGGGCGTGTCAACGGCGTAGCCTTCGATGTCGCCGTATTTACCAATCTGACGCAGGACCACCTCGATTACCACGGCACGATGGCCGAGTACGAGGCGGCGAAGACGCGTCTGTTCGACTGGCCGGGCCTGAAGGCCGCCGTGATCAATCGCGACGACGCGATGGGGCAGCGTCTGCTGGCCCGTCTTGCCGGGAAGACACCGGTATTCGAGTACGGCATTCACGGCGCGGCAACGTCGGCGCATGGCAACCGCGTGTTGCGAGCCGAGGATATTCGGGCGACTACAGTGGGCACGCGCTTTACGTTGCACATCGATGATCAGAGCCAGCAAGTCACGGTGCCGTTGATCGGTGAGTTCAACGTGAGCAACGCATTGGCCGTATTGGGTGCTGCACTGGCCTCGGGTGTTGCGCAGGATGCCGCCATCGCCGGGCTCGCCACGCTTGCCCCGGTCTCCGGCCGAATGGAGCAGATCGGGCAGCCCGGGCAGCCGCTGGTCGTGATCGACTACGCACACACGCCCGATGCGCTCGACAAGACGCTCGCCGCGCTGCGGCCGGTGACGGAGGCGCGTGGCGGCAAGCTCGTCTGCGTGTTCGGTTGCGGTGGAGATCGCGATGCCGGCAAGCGTCCGCAGATGGGCGCCGTGGCCGAGCGTCTCGCAGACGCCATCGTGCTCACGAGCGATAACCCGCGTACCGAGGTGCCAGCCGACATCATGGCGCAGATCGCCGCAGGTCTGACGCAGCCCGA
Organism: Pandoraea anhela; assembly: GCF_902459655.1. Classification (GTDB taxonomy): domain Bacteria; phylum Pseudomonadota; class Gammaproteobacteria; order Burkholderiales; family Burkholderiaceae; genus Pandoraea; species Pandoraea anhela. The sequence goes on along the minus strand of NZ_CABPSB010000020.1, from coordinate 82,139 downwards.
CGCGGCGCGTCGCATCGAAGACCGCGCCAGTGCGATTCTTCAGGCCGTGCGCGGCGCGCAACCGGCGGATGTCGTGCTCATCGCGGGCAAGGGACACGAAAGTACACAGGAAATCATGGGTAAGAAGCGGCCGTTCTCCGATCAGGAACACGCGCGTCTGGCTCTCGCCGCGCGTGCGACCACTGTGCGCGGAGGTGGCGAATGACACAGACGATGCCGACCTTGCCGGTCATGTGGCAACTGGGCGACGCCCAGGCCGCGGTTGCCGAATCGCAGGTGATCGGCGCGCCGTCGACGGCGTTCGCACGCATCGTGACGGACAGCCGCTCGGTGCAGCCGGGCGATCTGTTCGTGGCGCTCAAGGGGGAGCGTTTCGACGCGCACGACTTCCTGGCGGACGTAGCGCGCGCCGGCGCTGCCGCCGTGGTCGCCACGCGCGTGCCGGAAGGCTTCGGGACGCCGGCGCTGCTCGTGCCGGATACACGCATTGCGTTGGGTGAACTGGCTGCCGCATGGCGCCGCCGCTTCGCGGTGCCCGTGGTGGCGGTGACCGGCAGCAACGGCAAGACGACCGTCAAGGAAATGATCTCGGCGATCTTTGCCGAGGCGGTCGGCGCGGATGCGCGTCTGGCGACTGCCGGCAACTTCAATAACGATATCGGTTTGCCGCTGACGCTGTTCCGCCTGAAGGACAGCGACAAGCTGGCGGTGCTCGAACTCGGGATGAACCACCCGGGCGAAACCGCCTATCTGGCGAAGATCGCGCAGCCGACGGTGGCCGTCATCAATAACGCGCAGCGCGAACATCAGGAATTCATGGTGAGCGTGGCGGCCGTGGCCGAGGAGCATTCGGCCGTGCTGGCGGCGCTGCGTGAGGACGGTGCAGCGGTCTTCCCGGCCGAGAGCGAATTCGCACCGATGTGGCGTGCGGTGGCGGGCAAGCGTCGTGTGCTGGATTTCGCGCTCGATACGCGTGCCGCCGTCTCGGGCCGCTACGACGTGGCAACGCGCGTGCTGCGCGTAGCATCGCCTGCGGGTGAGTTTTCGCTCACGTTGCCGCTGCTCGGCGAACACAACGCGCGTAACGCGCTGGCGGCGATTGCGTGCGCACTGGGCGCGCACGTCGACATCGGGTCGATCGTTCGGGCACTTGAGGCGTTTTCCGCCGTCAAAGGCCGTCTCCAGGTGTCGACGCTCTCGAAGGGGCCGCTCGCAGGTGTCACGCTGATCGACGACACCTATAATGCGAACCCCGATTCCGTACGGGCTGCCATCGACGTACTCGCCCAAACCCCCGCCCCGCGCGTGCTGGTGCTGGGCGATATGGGCGAAGTCGGCGATAACGGTCCCGCATTCCATCGCGAGGTGGGCGAATACGCTGCACATCGCGGTATCGATCGCCTGCTGGCGCTGGGTGAACAGACGCAGGCCAGCGTTGCCGCATTCGGCGACGGCGGCGAACATTTTTCGGATGTGACCGATGTCGCGCCGCTCGTGGCGAGGTTGAATGCCACGCTGAGCGCGCCGGCCACGGTGTTGGTGAAGGGAAGCCGCTTCATGCGGATGGAGCGCGTGCTGGAACAGTTGCGCGCGACAACGGAAAGCGGGGGCGGCGACGCCCCGGCCAAGTGATAAAGGATTGATGGAATGTTGCTGACGTTAGCGCAATGGCTGCAAGCGGATGCGAGCTATTTGCGCGTGTTCAACTACCTGACGTTTCGGGCCGTGATGGCAAGCCTCACGGCGCTGGTGATCGGGCTCTCGTTCGGGCCGATGGTCATTCGCAAGCTCGCCGAAATGAAGGTGGGCCAGGCCGTGCGCACCGACGGCCCGCAGACCCACCTCGTGAAGTCGGGCACGCCCACGATGGGCGGCGTGCTGATTCTCATCGGCATTACCGTCGCTACGTTGCTCTGGGCGGATCTGAGCAACCGTTTCATCTGGATCGTGCTGCTCGTGACGCTGGGCTTCGGCATCATCGGCTGGATCGACGATTACCGGAAGGTCGTCTACAAGGACCCGCGCGGCATGTCGTCGCGCGAAAAGTATTTCTGGCAATCGATCATCGGTCTGTTCGCCGCGATTTATCTGGCGTTCTCGGTGTCGGAGACGAGCAACCTGAAGGTCTTCGAGCTGTTTATCAGCTGGGTGCGCAACGGCTTCCCGCTCGATCTGCCGCCGAAAGCGGACTTCATCGTGCCGTTCTTCAAGACGATGAGCTACCCGCTGGGCGTGTTCGGCTTCATCGCGCTGACTTACTTTGTCATCGTAGGCTCGTCCAACGCCGTTAACCTCACCGACGGTCTCGACGGTCTGGTGATCATGCCGGTGGTGCTCGTCGGCGCGGCGCTCGGTGTGTTCGCTTACGTGATGGGCAACGTCGTGTACTCGAAATACTTGCTGTTCCCCCACATCCCCGGCGCGGGCGAGCTGCTCGTGTTCTGCTCGGCCATGTCGGGCGCGGGACTCGCGTTTCTGTGGTTCAACACGCACCCGGCGCAGGTCTTCATGGGCGACGTGGGCGCGCTGGCGCTCGGCGGCGCGCTGGGCACCGTGGCCGTGATCGTGCGCCAGGAAGTCGTGCTCTTCGTGATGGGTGGCGTGTTCGTGGCGGAAACCCTCTCGGTGATGCTGCAAGTGACCTGGTTCAAGTACACCAAGAAGCGGTTCGGCGAAGGGCGGCGCATCTTCAAGATGGCGCCGCTGCATCACCACTTCGAGTTGTCCGGGTGGAAGGAGACGCAGGTGGTGGTCCGCTTCTGGATCATCACGCTGATGCTGGTGCTCATCGGGCTGTCGACGCTGAAGCTGCGCTGACGTTCCGGGATTCCGGCAAACGGCCGGTCGATAGACGGAGATGGAGAGCGACGTCGCGAAACTGCGAGGTCGCTTTCGCGCAAGGTTGGACTAAAGGTAGGGCCGCTCGCGCCGATAGCAGTAGGTCGGTGTCATTGAAGCGATGCATTCGTAGGTTGTTTGAATCGATAAAAAGGAAAGAGCGACGTGTTCGGCGAGAAGTTTGGTGAATCCTGGCAACCGCGTGTCCTGATCCTGGGTCTGGGAGAGTCCGGCCTGGCGATGGCGCGTTGGTGCGCGCGTTACGGCTGCCGAGTACGGGCGGCCGATACGCGCTTTGCATCGTCGGATACGCCGCCGAACCTCGTGACGCTGCGTGTTGACGCACCGCAGGCAGAGTTCGTCGGCGGCGCGCTCTTCGATCAGATCGACACGTTGCTCGCCGATATCGAACTCATCGGCATCAGTCCGGGGTTGTCGCCGCTCGCCCCCGATGTGGCGGCGCTGCTGGCCGTTGCCGCCGAGCGCGACATTGCGGTGTGGGGCGAGATCGAGTTCTTCGCGCAGGCGCTGCGTCACATGCAGACGACGAGCGGTTATGCGCCGAAGGTGCTCGCCATCACCGGTACGAACGGCAAGACCACGACGACCAGCCTCACGGGGCTGCTGTGCCGTCGCGCAGGCAAGCGTACGGCCGTTGCGGGCAACATCAGCCCGTCGGCGCTCGACCGTCTGAGCGAGTGCATTGCCGACGCCACGCTGCCCGACGTCTGGGTGCTCGAACTCTCCAGTTTCCAGTTGGAGACGACGCATTCGCTCGCGCCCGATGCGGCTGCGATCCTCAATATCACCCAAGACCATCTGGACTGGCATGGCGACATGGACGCCTATGCCAACGCCAAGGCGCGCATTTTCGGTGAGCACACGGTACGCGTGCTCAACCGGGACGATGCGCGCGTGATCGCTTTCGCTTCGCCCGAGGCCAATGTCGTGACCTTCGGCTCGGGCAAGCCGGATGCCGTGGGCGACTTCGGCCTCGAGATGGAAGGCGGTATGTCGTGGCTGGTCGAGGGCTTCACGCGCGACGATGCGCCGCCGGCACCGAAGCGGCGCAAGGCCGGTACGCCGGAGGCGGCGCTCGAGGTGCTGGGCAAGCGCCTGATGCCGGCCGATGCGCTGCGCATTCGCGGTCAGCACAATGCGTTGAACGCACTGGCCGCGCTCGCACTCGCCCGCGCGATCGACCTGCCGCTTGCCAAGCTTCTGCACGGTTTGCGCGAATATCCGGGCGAGCCGCACCGTGTGCAACTGATCGCCACGATCAACGAAGTCGAGTTTTACGACGATAGCAAGGGTACCAACGTCGGCGCGACCGTCGCGGCGATCACCGGGCTGGAGAAAAAGCTGCTCCTGATCGTCGGTGGCGACGGCAAGGGGCAGGACTTCTCGCCGCTGGCCAATCCCGTCGCGCATCATGCGCGTGCCGTGTTGCTCATCGGTCGCGACGCGCCGCTGCTGCGCGAAGCGCTGACCGACACGGGCGTCGATCTGATCGACGCCCCGACGCTCGAAGACGCAACGCGCGAGGCCGCACGTCTGGCACAACCCGGCGACGCCGTGTTGCTCTCGCCGGCCTGCGCGAGCTTCGACATGTTCCGCAACTACGAACATCGCGCACAAGTGTTTCGCGACGCCGTGGTTGATCTGGCCGCCGACGCGGGGGTGATGCTATGAACCGTATCAAGTCGTTCTTCAGCAAGAAGCGTCAGGCCGGTTTCGCCGGCGCGGGCGCGGCCACTGCGCCGGGCGCCGCCACGACTGCGGCGAACCGCACGCTCGGCAACATCAAGCCGACGCGCTCGCGCATGCTCGAATACGACCATGCCCTCGTGTGGGTCGTGATCTCGCTGCTCTCGCTCGGGCTGATCATGGTGTATTCGGCGTCGGTCGCGCTGCCGGACTCGCCCAAGTACAGCGGCTATTCGACGTACCACTTTCTCGGCCGTCACATCGTGTCGCTGACGATCGGCCTGGTCGCGGCGGTCGTCACGTTCCGGATTCCGGTCAAGACGATGGACCGGCTTGCGCCGAAACTTTTCCTGCTGGCGCTGCTGCTGCTGGTGATCGTGCTGATTCCGCACGTGGGCAAGGGCGTGAACGGCTCCAAGCGCTGGATTCCGTTCGGCGTGCTCAATCTCCAGCCATCGGAAATCATGAAGCTCGCGGTCACGTTGTACGCCGCGAACTATACGGTGCGCAAACAGGAGTTCATGCAGAGCTTCGGCAAGGGCTTCCTGCCGATGGGGATCGCCGTGGTGTTCGTCGGCCTGTTGCTGCTGCTCGAACCGGACATGGGCGCGTTCATGGTGGTGGCGGCCATCGCCATGGGCATTCTGTTCCTGGGCGGCGTGAACGGGCGTCTGTTCGGTGGGCTGGCGCTCACCGCCGTGGGCACGTTCGCGATGCTGATCTGGCTGTCGCCCTGGCGCCGTGAGCGGATTTTCGCGTATCTCGATCCGTGGCGCGAAGACTATGCGCTGGGCAAGGCCTATCAGCTCACGCACTCGCTCATCGCGTTCGGACGCGGCGAGTGGACCGGTGTCGGGCTCGGCGGCAGCATCGAGAAACTGCACTACCTGCCCGAGGCGCATACCGACTTCATCCTCGCGGTGATCGGCGAGGAGTTCGGCTTCGTGGGCGTGCTCGTCGTCATCCTGCTCTTTTACTGGCTGGTGCGCCGCGCGTTCGAAATCGGACGTCAGGCCCTGGCGCTCGAACGTACATTCGCCGGCCTCCTGGCCAAGGGCGTGGGCGTGTGGCTTGGGGCGCAGACCTTCATCAACATGGGCGTGAATCTGGGCCTGCTGCCGACCAAGGGGCTCACGTTGCCGCTGGTCAGCTATGGCGGCTCGGGCATCTTGCTTAACTGTGTGGCCGTAGCGATTTTGCTGCGGGTGGATTACGAAAACCGCGTGCTGATGCGGGGAGGAAAAGTATGACCGAGCACGCTACCGCGATGCCGGCACCGGAGACGAAGACCCGCACGCTGCTGGTGATGGCCGGCGGCACGGGCGGTCACGTCTTTCCGGGGCTCGCGGTCGCCAACTTCCTGCGTGTGCAGGGGTGGCGCGTGGTCTGGCTCGGCAACCCGGCCGGGATGGAAGCGACGCTTGTGCCGAAGTACGACATTCCGATGGAGTTCGTGAAGTTCGGCGGGCTGCGGGGCAAGGGGCTGATGACGAAGCTGCTGTTGCCGCTCAACTTGCTGCGCGCGTTCTGGCAAAGCCTCGGCGCGGTGCGTCGCGCCAAGCCGAACGTGGTGCTCGGGATGGGCGGTTACATCACGTTCCCGGCGGGGATGATGGCGTCGCTGCTCGGGCGTCCGCTGGTGCTGCACGAGCAGAACTCGGTCGCAGGCATGGCGAACAAGGTGCTCGCACGCGTGGCGGACAAGGTGCTGCTTGCGTTTCCGGACACCATTGCCGGCGGCGAGTGGGTCGGCAATCCGATCCGCGTGGACTTCGACGAGATGGTGTCGCCGGCAGAACGCTACAACGCGCGTACCGGCCCGCTGCGCATTCTCGTGGTGGGCGGAAGTCTGGGCGCCACGGTGCTCAACGAGATCGTGCCGAAGGCGCTGGCGAAGCTGCCGCGCGACGAACGTCCGCAGGTCACGCATCAGGCGGGCGTCAAACATATTCAGACGTTGCAGGCGAATTACGCCGCAGCGGGGGTGACGGTCGAAGCGGTGCCGTTCATCGACAACATGGTCGCGGCCTACGCCGGAGCGGATCTGGTGATCTGCCGGGCGGGCGCGATGACGGTGGCCGAAGTGGCCGCGGCGGGCGTGGCGGCGCTGTTCGTGCCGTTCCCCCATGCGGTCGACGACCATCAGACCACGAATGCACGTTTCCTCGCCGACCAGGGCGCGGCAACGCTGATCGACCAGCGCGAGCTGTCGGTCGAGACCCTGGCCGAGTGGCTGCGCCGTCAGACGCGCGAATCGCTGCTCGCGATGGGAGAGAAAGCCAGGGCGCTCGCCAAGCCGGACGCCACCGAGCACGTGGCGCGCGTGTGCGCGGCTCTGGCCAAGGATTGAAATGAAACACATCGTCAAACACATTCACTTCGTCGGCATCGGCGGCTCGGGCATGAGCGGCATTGCCGAGGTGTTGCTCAACCTGGGATATCAGGTGAGCGGCTCCGATCTCGGCGACAACGCGGTGACGCAGCGCCTCGCGAGCCTCGGCGCGCACATCGCACGCGGCCATGCCGCGCAGAACATCGAGGGCGCGGACGCCATCGTCGTGTCGACCGCCATCACGGCAGACAACCCGGAACTGCTCGCGGGCCGCGCCCGCCAGATTCCGATCGTGCCGCGCGCACTCATGCTCGCGGAACTCATGCGTCTGAAGCAGGGCGTGGCCATTGCCGGCACCCACGGCAAGACGACCACGACCAGTCTGGTGGCGAGCGTGCTGGCGCAAGGCGGGCTGGACCCGACATTCGTGATCGGCGGTCGTCTGAACAGCGCCGGTGCGAACGCCAAGCTCGGCACGGGTGACTTCATCGTGGTCGAGGCGGACGAATCGGACGCGTCGTTCCTGAACCTGAATCCGGTCATCGAGGTCATCACGAACATCGATGCCGACCACATGGATACCTACGGGCACGACTTCGCCCGTCTGAAGCAGTCGTTCGTGGCATTCACGCAGCGCCTGCCTTTCTATGGCATCGCCGTGTTGTGTGTGGACGATCCGAACGTGCGCGAGATCCTGCCGTTCGTCTCGAAGCCGATCGTGCGTTACGGCCTGTCGGAAGATGCGCAGGTGCGCGCCGTTGACGTGCGTGCCGATGCCGGTCAGATGCGCTTCACGGTCCTGCGCCAGTTCGGTGCGGGTGCTGCGCCGCTCGACATCACGCTCAATCTGCCGGGCGAGCACAACGTGCGCAATGCGCTGGCCGCGATTGCGATTGCGACCGAACTCGAAGTGCCGGACGCCGCAATTCAGCAGGCGCTGGCGGAATTCAACGGCGTGGGGCGGCGTTTTCAGCGTTATGGCGAGATCGTACTGCCGAAGTCCAGCGGTGCCGGCGCCTTCACGCTGATCGACGACTACGGTCATCACCCGGTCGAAATGGCGGCAACGCTCGCTGCGGCACGCGGCGCGTTTCCGGGACGCCGCATCGTGCTGGCCTTCCAGCCGCACCGTTATACACGTACGCGCGACTGCTTCGAAGACTTCGTGAAGGTGCTCTCGGATGCGGACGCCGTGGTGCTGGGCGAAGTGTATTCGGCCGGCGAGGCGCCCATCGTGGCCGCTGACGGTCGTGCGCTGGCGCGTGCATTGCGCGTGGCCGGCAAGGTCGAACCGGTTTTCGTGGAGGATGTCGCGCAACTGCCCGACGCCATTCTGCAAGTCGCCCGTGCGGGCGATGTCGTGATCACCATGGGTGCCGGCTCCATCGGCGCGGTGCCCGGCAAGTTGCAAGTTCAGCAAGGAGTTTGACGTGAGTGCTTTCGATCCGAAACGTTTCGGCAAGGTTGGCGTCCTGATGGGCGGGCGCTCGGCCGAGCGTCAGATCTCGCTGATTTCGGGCAATGGCGTGCTCGACGCCCTGCGCTCGCGCGGCGTAGACGCACATGCGTTCGACACCGGCATGCTCGATCTCGCGGCGCTCGCGGCGCAGAAGTTCGATCGCGTGTTCATCGCGCTGCATGGCCGCTATGGCGAAGACGGCACGCTGCAAGGCGCGCTGGAGCATCTGGGCATTCCGTACACCGGCAGTGGCGTGTTGGCCTCCGCGCTGGCGATGGACAAGGAAATGACCAAGCGCATCTGGATCAACGAAGGGCTGCCGACGCCGCGCTTCACGATGCTGCATGCCGATACCGATTTCGACGCCGTTGCGCGCGACCTCGGCCTGCCGCTCATCGTCAAGCCGTCGCGCGAGGGCTCGACCATCGGGCTCACGAAGGTCACGCAGGCGTCGCAACTGAAGGCGGCGTTCGAGAAGGCGGTGGCGCTCGATCCGGACGTGCTCGCCGAAGAGTTCATCGATGGCGACGAGCTGACCGTGCCGGTACTCGGCATGGGCACCAAGGGCGCGAATGCCGCGCGTTCGTTGCCGGTGATCCGCATCGTCGCCCCTGACGCGAACTACGACTACCAGAACAAGTACTTCAAGGACGACACGCGATACGAATGCCCGCCGCCGTTGTCGGTGTCCTTGCAGGAGGAAGTGCAGCGCCTCGTGTTGCGCGCCTATCTCGTGCTGGGCTGCCGAGGCTGGGCCCGTGCCGACGTGATGCTGCGCAAGCGCGACAACAAGCCGTACCTGTTGGAGATCAATACGTCGCCGGGCATGACCGGTCACTCGCTGGTGCCGATTTCGGCACGCGTGGCGGGCCTGTCGTACGAAGACCTGGTGGTTGAAATTCTGGCAACTGCGACGCTCGATCTGCACCCGAACGCGCAGTGGAAGCCTGAGTGAGCCGAGTCGAACATTGAACGCGTTGAAGAACGCCCTGATACGGAAAGCAAATCGCCATGTGGCACAACGTACGCCTGCTCAACGCCATCGCGAGTGCGCTCGTCGCACTCGTCGTGCTGGCGGCGCTCGCGGCGGGCGGCCATTGGCTGATCCAGCGTCCGATTTTCACGCTCAAGGCGATTCAGATCGACGGAGATGTCTCGCACATCAACGGTCCGACGTTGCGTGCGAATGCGGTCTCGCGACTGAAAGGCAATTTCTTCACGATCGATCTGGACGCCACGCGAGCCGCGTTCGAGGCGGTGCCCTGGGTGCGTCATGCGAGCGTGCGCCGGGTCTGGCCGAACCAGCTTGCGGTGACGATCGAGGAGTACAAGCCGCTGGCCACGTGGAACGACGGTCGTCTGGTGAGTGTGGATGGCGAGCTTTTCGCCGCGAACCTGGCGGAAGCCGAGGACGAGGGCAAGTTGCCGGAGTTCGCGGGGCCGCCGGGCAGCGAGAAAGATGTGACGGCGCGGTACTACGACTTCTTGAAGTGGTTCGCGCCGCTGAATATGAAACCCGAAGCGGTCACGCTGTCGAATCGTTACGCGTGGGGCGTGCGACTCGCCGGCGGCGTGCAACTGGCGCTGGGACGGGAACGCACACCCGAGACCCTCGCCACGCGCAGCCGGCGCTTCGTGCAGGCGTATCCGCAGGTGGCGGCGCGCTGGGGGAATCAGATCGAGTATGCCGATCTGCGGTACCCGAACGGTTTTGCAGTGCGTGCCGCGGGCATGCGTTTCTTGAGCGAAGAACAGGCCAAGAAGCTTGCCGCGACACCCGTGCAAAAGCGGGATTCGCAGAAGCCGGCAGCGAAACCTGCCGCCCCGGCAAAGCGAAGCCAGTGAGACTTCAGGACTTACACACGCTATGAGCAAAGATTACAAGGATCTGTTGGTCGCCCTCGATATCGGCACGTCGAAAGTCGTGGCGGTGGTGGCCGAGCTACGCCCTGAAGGCCGCTATGAAGTGATTGGCCTCGGTCAGAGTGAATCGCGAGGTCTGAAAAAAGGCGTCGTGGTGAACATCGAGGCCACGGTGCAGTCCATTCAGCGTGCGCTCGAAGAAGCCGAGCTGATGGCCGATTGCAAGATCACCAACGTGTTCACGGGCATCGCCGGCAGCCACATCCGCAGCTTCAATTCGAGCGGCATGGTGGCGATCAAGGACAAGGAAGTGACGCAGGCCGATGTGGCGCGCGTCATCGAGACGGCCAAGGCGATCAACATCCCGACCGATCAGCAGGTGCTGCATATCCTCACGCAGGAATTCATCATCGACGGTCAGGAAGATGTGCGTGAGCCGATCGGCATGAGCGGTATCCGCCTCGAAGTGAAGGTGCATATCGTGACCGGCGCGGTGTCGGCGGCGCAGAACATCGTGAAGTGTGTGCGTCGTTGCGGCCTTGAAGTGAACGATCTGATCCTGCAACCGCTGGCGTCGAGCATTTCGGTGCTCACGGAAGACGAAAAGGAACTGGGCGTGGTGCTGATCGATATCGGCGGCGGCACGACCGACATCGCGATCTTCAGCGAAGGCGCGATCCGTCACACGGCGGTGATTCCGATCGCCGGCGACCAGATCACGAGCGACATCGCCATGGCGGTTCGCACGCCGACGCCGGATGCGGAAGACATCAAGATTCAGCACGGCATCGCCAAGCAGTCGCTGGCCGATCCGGACGAAATGATCGAAGTGCCGGGGCTCGGCGAGCGCGGTCCGCGCACGCTCTCGCGTCAGGCGCTGGCGGCGGTGATCGAGCCGCGCGTCGAAGAGCTGTTCTCGCTTGTGCAGCAGGTGGTGCGCGAGTCGGGATACGAAGAGTTGCTGTCCTCGGGCATCGTGCTCACCGGCGGCGCGGCAATGATGCCGGGCATGGTCGAACTGGGCGAGGACATCTTCCTGAAGCCGGTGCGCATCGGTGTGCCGGAGTACGCAGGCGGTCTGGCCGACGTGGTGCGCAGCCCGCGCTACGCCACGGCGATGGGGCTGCTGCTCGAAGGACGTTCCCAACGCATGCGCGGCCGCAAGGTCGCGGTGCAGTCGGGGCAGGCGAATCAGGTCTGGACGCGTATGCGCGACTGGTTCTTCAGCAATTTTTAACGTGGGTTTATCGAGTTTTTGAGGGGTGTGGATCCGGTGTTGAACCCATGCGCGGCTTACCCGAGCGGCACATGACCCGCAGTGCCGGATCTGCTTTTAATTCACTGGAGGCGCTATGAACTTTGAAATGTTGGAAACGGAAACCAACGGCACCATCATCAAGGTGGTGGGTGTTGGTGGCGCTGGCGGCAATGCCGTCCAGCACATGATCAACCGTGGTGTGCAAGGCGTGGAATTCATCGCCATGAACACCGACGCGCAGGCGCTGGGCCGCTCGCAGGCCGGCGTAAACATTCAGCTCGGCAAGACCGGCCTGGGTGCCGGCGCGAAGCCGGAAATGGGCCGTGCCGCTGCGGAAGAAGCGCGTGAGCGCGTGGCCGACGCCCTGCGCGGCGCCCACATGGTGTTCATTACCGCCGGCATGGGCGGCGGCACGGGCACGGGCGCGGCGCCGGTCGTGGCGCAGATCGCCAAGGAAATGGGCATTCTGACGGTCGGCGTGGTGTCGAAGCCGTTCGAGTTCGAAGGTGGCAAGCGGATGCGTGTGGCCGAGACCGGCGCGCAGGAACTGGAAGACAACGTCGACTCGCTGATCGTCGTGCTCAATGACAAGCTGTTCGAAGTCATGGGCGACGATGCGGAGATGGACAAGTGCTTCCAGTGCGCCGACGACGTGCTGCATAACGCCGTGGCCGGTATCGCCGAAATCATCAATGTCGATGGTCTCGTGAACGTCGACTTCGAAGACGTGAAGACGGTGATGGGCGAGCAAGGCAAGGCGATGATGGGCACGGCCACGGTGGCCGGCGTCGATCGTGCGCGTCTGGCGGCCGAGCAAGCCGTGGCCAGCCCGCTGCTCGAAGGCGTGGACCTGTCGGGGGCGCGTGGCGTGCTGGTCAACATCACGGCATCGCGTTCGCTGCGTCTGTCGGAAACGCGTGAAGTGATGAACACCATCAAGAGCTATGCCGCCGAAGACGCGACCGTGATTTTCGGTACCGTCTACGACGACAAGATGGGCGATGCACTGCGTGTCACCGTCGTGGCGACGGGCCTCGGCCGTGCGGTGGCGAAGAAGGCCGCTGCGCCGATGACGCTGCTCAAGACCGGTACCGACAACATGCCGATCGCCAGCGGCCATGTGCCGAACGTCGGTCAGGCAGCCGGTACGGACTACGGCGCGCTCGATACGCCGGCCGTGTGGCGCAGCACGCGCGAGACCGCAGCCTCGCACGTCGCCGCGTTGCAGGAAAAGGGTGTCGATACATACGACATTCCGGCTTTCCTGCGCAAGCAAGCCGACTGACAAGGTTGCGCGCGGGCCGGGTGCCAGTGCTCGGCGCCGCCGCACCTTGGGAATCGCGAGACCTACGCAGGTCGTCGTGAGGATTCGCCGTCGCTCCCCTACCATGCCGTGTGGCGTGGGGAAGGCGCGCCTCAGTACGAGTCCGAAAGACGATACGGCAAGGTTGTGATGGGCGTAGATGCCTTGTGGCTGCGACAACCAGAGTCGCAAAAGGTGTCGATGCATCACAGATCACGGACGTTACGGGTAAGCGTTCGTGATCCCTGACCCGGTCTCGCGGATCTGTCCCCCCGACTGCTGCGGCATGCCTCCGTCGCGGTGGTCGGGGTGCCCCGAACGAGATTTGACGCGCAGGTTCTTTGCCTGACGTCTAAGATGGAAAATGCTTTTTTCGCGAATACGTCATTTCGTATTGCGGTATGAGCGGAGACAGGCCGATGAGGCAACCTTCGGAATGTTTAGTAACGAAGCGTTGTGTTTGCGGCACAGCGGTGAAGGCGCCGATCTGATATAATTCGATCTATGATCCTTAGCGTCTGATAGTTTTAATAAATAGCATGCTTAAGCAGCGCACTCTCAAATCCATCGCCAAGACAGTCGGCATCGGCTTGCACTCCGGTCGCAAGGTCGAGTTGTCGCTGCGTCCGGCGCCGCCCGACACGGGTATCGTCTTCTGTCGAACCGATCTGAATCCTCCTGTGGAGATTCCGGCGTCGGCGATGGCGATCGGCGACACCCGTCTTGCATCGGTGTTGCAAAAGGATGGTGCGCGGGTGTCGACGGTGGAACACCTGATGTCGGCATGTGCAGGGCTGGGCATCGACAATCTGTATGTCGATGTGACGGCCGAAGAGATCCCGATCATGGACGGCAGCGCTGCCACGTTCGTCTTCCTGATCCAGTCGGCAGGCATCGAAGAGCAGCCTGCGGCCAAGAAATTCATTCGTGTGACGAAGCCGGTCGAGATTCGCGACGGCGACAAGCTGGCGCGTCTCGAGCCGTATGACGGTTTCAAGCTCAAGTTCACCATCGATTTCCGTCACCCGGCGGTCGATCGCACGGGGCAGGCGCTCGAAATCGACTTCGCCGATACGTCTTACGCGAAAGAGATCGCCCGTGCGCGCACGTTCGGCTTTGCGCATGAAGTCGAAATGCTGCGTGAACTCGGTCTGGCGCGCGGCGGCAGCATGGACAACGCCATCGTGCTCGACGAGTACCGCATTCTGAACAACGACGGTCTGCGCTACGACGACGAGTTCGTGAAGCACAAGATGCTCGACGCGATCGGCGATCTGTACGTGATCGGGCATTCCCTGCTCGCGTCTTACACGGCTTACAAGTCGGGCCACGGTCTGAACAACCAACTGCTGCGCGAACTTCTCGCACAGCAGGCGTATGAGATCGTGACTTTCGAGCGTGCAGAAGACGCACCGCGCGGCTTCCAGTTCGAACCGCAGACACAATTCGCGTAAGTCACGCGAAACACTGCGAAGCGCCCTGTGGGGCGATGCCGATGTAACAAAAAGAAAGCGCCGGATATCCGGCGCTTTTTTATTTGACGCGCGAGCAATATCGGTGTCGGGATCAGCGCCGGGGCGCCGTCGCTACCGTTTGCCCGCGGTCGCGCAGCCTCTGTCGATCAGCCTCCCCACACCCCGAGACGTGGTGTGCCGATGGGCGAGACGCATCGAAAGACAGGCGCGATCAGGGTTTGCGCGTGCCGCCGTAGGAATGACGGGCGACGAGGCGGGCGAGGGCATCGCGCAGCGGCGACGGCTCCAGCGAGTCGCGCAGATCTCGCAGGCTGACGAGGCCTTGTCGCGACAGCCGTGCCTCCTTCGGCGGTTTCTGCGGTTCCGGGGCGGCGATACTCACACGGATCTTGATAGTTCGGATGAGCCATCCGCGCGTAGCGAGCCCCTCGATGAGCGATGGCGTTTGCTGACGCAAACGTGCCGCCAGCGCGTTGTTCGACACAAGAAAGACCAAGGCGCCTTCACGCGGTGGCGCAAGCCTGACACTGCTGGAAAGTGCGGCGGGCAGAAGCGCATGCACGTCCCGCTCCAGTCGCCCGAGTTGTTCTGCCGCGACCAGCAATGAACCGGCGCCGTCGGACGCGGACAGGAGGTCGGTGAGCGGGCGGGCGACGCGGGGCGCTTTAGGTCGTTTCATATGATGAGACAGATATTGCCGCATATTTTACCCCGCCATCGGGCGTCGCCTCCTGTCGTCGTCCGAAATCCCCGGTTTATCGACCCCGGGCGCCGCCGGGACGTGCCCCGACAGCATGCTAGAATCCATTTTTCAGTACAGGTATCGAACCGGCGTGCGGCCAGAGTGCCAAACACGGTGACCCGCAGCGCGCAGACGCCGCGGGCGGATCGTTACTCATGGGGCTCGGCTCCGGGGGTGAAGGGCCGTCCGTCGACCGACTGCGTGACTGCGAACGACATTTGCCGCCCTAACCAGTGATCCGATGATTCCCGGTCTTCTCAAAAAAGTATTTGGCAGCCGCAACCAGCGGCTCATCAAGCAGTACCAGAAAACCGTCGCGGCGATTAACGCCCTCGAGCCGCAGATCGCCCAACTGAGCGATGAGCAACTGCGCGGCAAGACCGAGGAATTCAAGCAACGCATCGCCCAGGGGGCGAGCGTGGATGCGTTGCTCGTCGAAGCCTTTGCCGTATGCCGTGAGGCAGGCAAGCGCGTGCTCAAGATGCGCCATTTCGATGTGCAGCTCATCGGCGGGATGGTGCTGCATTACGGCAAGATCGCCGAAATGCGCACGGGCGAGGGCAAGACGCTCGTCGCGACGCTGCCCGCGTATCTGAACGCGCTCTCCGGCAAGGGCGTGCATGTGGTGACCGTCAACGATTATCTGGCTCAGCGCGACGCTGAGTGGATGGCGCGTCTGTACAACTTCCTCGGCCTGTCGGTGGGTATCAACCTGTCGCAGATGCCGCACGACCAGAAGCAGGCCGCCTACGCCGCCGACATCACGTACGGGACGAACAACGAGTTCGGCTTCGATTACCTGCGCGACAACATGGTCTACGAGACCGAGCAGCGGGTGCAACGTACGCTCAACTACGCGATCGTCGACGAAGTGGACTCGATCCTGATCGACGAAGCGCGCACGCCGCTGATCATCTCGGGGCAGGCGGAAGATCACACCGAACTGTACGTGAAGATGGATCGCCTGCCGGCGATGCTGGAGCGTCAGATCGGCGAGGAGAAGGCCGACGGCACCGGTGTCGAAGTGCCGGGCGATTACACGCTCGACGAAAAGGGCCGTCAGGTGTTCCTGACCGAGCGCGGTCACGAGAAGGCCGAGCAACTGCTCGCCGAGTGGGGCATGATCGCCGAGGGCGACAGCCTCTATGCGCCGCAGAACATCACGCTCATGCATCACGTGTACGCCGCCCTGCGCGCGCACACGCTGTTCCACAAGGACCAGCATTACGTGGTGCAGAACGGTGAAATCGTGATCGTCGACGAGTTCACGGGCCGTCTGATGGCGGGCCGTCGCTGGTCCGAAGGCCTGCACCAGGCGGTGGAGGCGAAGGAACACGTCAAGATCCAGCACGAGAACCAGACGCTCGCCTCGATCACGTTCCAGAACTACTTCCGTATGTACGCCAAGCTCTCGGGCATGACCGGGACGGCGGATACGGAAGCGTTCGAGTTCAACGAAATCTACCGTCTCGAGACGGTGGTGATCCCGACGAACCGGGTGCCGAAGCGCATCGACCGCCAGGATCAGATCTACAAGACGGCCAAGGAAAAGTACGACGCCGTCATCAAGGACATCCGCGATTGCGTGGAGCGTGGCCAGCCGGTGCTGGTGGGCACGACCTCGATCGAAACGTCGGAGTATCTCTCGCAACTGCTCACGCGCGAGAAGCTGCCGCACCAGGTGCTCAACGCCAAGCAGCACCAGCGTGAGGCCGAGATCGTGGCGCAGGCGGGTCGCCCGGGGGTGATCACCATCGCCACCAATATGGCCGGTCGTGGTACCGACATCGTGCTCGGCGGCAACGTCGAGAAGCAGTCGGGTTTCATCGAGGCCGATGAGTCGCTGGGCGACGCCGAGAAGGAAGCCCGTATCAAGCAGTTGCAGGACGAGTGGCAAGGGCTGCACGAGCAAGTGAAAGCCGCGGGCGGTCTGCATATTATCGGCACCGAGCGTCACGAGTCGCGTCGTATCGACAACCAGTTGCGCGGCCGTTCGGGCCGTCAGGGCGACCCGGGGTCGTCGCGCTTCTACCTCTCGCTGGAAGATCCGCTGCTGCGCATTTTCGCGGGCGACCGCGTGCGCGCGATCATGGATCGTCTGAAAATGCCGGAAGGCGAAGCCATCGAAGCGGGTATCGTCACGCGCTCGATCGAGTCTGCACAGCGCAAGGTCGAAGCCCGTAACTTCGATGTACGCAAGCAGTTGCTGGAGTACGACGACGTTGCCAACGATCAGCGCAAGGTGATTTACCAGCAACGTAACGAACTGCTCGAAGCGCAGGACGTCTCGGAAACGATCGCGGGTATGCGCCAGAGCGTATTCGAGGATGTCGTGCGTACCTACGTGCCGGCCGGTACCGTGGAAGAACAGTGGGATCTGAAGGGGCTGGAGACGACGCTGCGCGAAGAGTGGCAGCTCGATCTGCCGCTGCAATCGCGTATCGAAGGCGCGCAAGAGATCGACGACGAAGACATCCTCAAGGAAGTGATGGAGGCGGCCGAAGCGTCGTACAACGCGAAGGTCGAACTGGTCGGACGCGAGTCGTTCTCCGGCTTCGAGCGCTCGGTCATGCTGCAAAGCGTGGATTCGAACTGGCGCGAGCATCTGGCGGCGCTGGATCACCTGCGTCAGGGTATCCATCTGCGCGGTTACGCCCAGAAGAACCCGAAGCAGGAATACAAGCGCGAAGCATTCGAACTCTTCGCACAGTTGCTCGAGACCATCAAGCTGGAAGTCACGCGCGTCATCATGAACGTACGCATCCAGTCGCAGGAAGAGCTTGAGCAGGCAACGGAATCGCTCGACGACAACGCGGGTGGTCTCGTGAACATCGAGTTCAAGCACGACGAACTGGAAACGGTGGGCGGCGAGGGCGAGGTGGACGAAGATGCCGGGCGTCCGGTGGTTGCGGCGCTTGCGCATGCTGCGGGCGCCGCAGGTGCGGCTGCCGGCGGCGACTTCCTGCCGAAGGTCGGACGTAACGACCCGTGCCCCTGCGGCAGCGGCAAGAAATTCAAGCACTGCCACGGCAAACTGACTTAAGATGTGAACCGATCGACGCGGCGCCGACTCCTGATCGGCGCCGCGTCGTTTGTAGCGCCGGTATTCGTAACACGTTTTGCAACGCGTTTCGCAACTGATCGAACCGGCCGCACCGATCAACCGCCGCCCCGGCGGGCTGTCGTGCCGACATCGCCAGGGCGGGAGATGCAACCCTTACCTCTCGCGGGCGAACCCTCATGGCCGTCAATTTCCCCTCGATCGAACCCTCCCAACTGCGCGCCGTTCCGGGCGTCGAACTGGGCTGGGCCGAAGCCAATATCCGCAAACCGAACCGCAAAGACGTACTGGTCATGCGACTGGCCGCCGGCAGCACGGTATCGGGCGTGTTCACGACGAACCGCTTCTGCGCCGCGCCGGTGACGGTGTGCAAGGAACATCTGGCGGCCAGGGCAGGCATTCGCGCGCTCGTCGTCAACACGGGTAACGCCAACGCAGGTACCGGCGAACCGGGCATGCTCGCCACGCGAGCGACGTGCGACGCGCTCGCTGAGCTGCTGTCCGTCTCGTCCAACCAGATTCTGCCGTTCTCCACGGGGGTGATTCTCGAGCCGCTGCCGGTCGACCGTCTGGTCGCCGGTCTGCCGCAGGCCATCGGCAATCTGGCGCCCGCGCACTGGTACGAGGCCGCGCAGTCGATCATGACGACCGATACGCTGCCGAAGGCGGCGTCGCGTCAGATCGTGATCGACGGTCAGGCGATCGTGCTCACCGGCATCAGCAAGGGCGCGGGCATGATCAAACCGAACATGGCGACCATGCTCGGCTTCGTCGGCACCAACGCCCGCGTGGCGCAGCCGGTGCTCGACGCGCTGGTGAAATACGTTGCCGACCGCTCGTTCAACGCCATCACCATCGATGGCGATACGTCGACCAACGACTCCTTTATCGTGGCGGCAACGGGGCAGACCGACCTGCCGGAAATCGCCAGCACGGATTCCCCGGCGTTCGCCGCGTTGCGTGACGCGTTGCTGTCGATCTCGCAGGAACTGGCGCAATTGATCGTGCGCGACGGCGAAGGCGCGACCAAGTTCATCACCGTGACGGTCGAAGGTGGCCGTGACGTGGCCGAGTGCCGTCAGATCGCGTATGCGATTGGCCATTCGCCGTTGGTGAAGACGGCATTTTTTGCGTCCGATCCGAATCTGGGCCGCATTCTGGCCGCGATCGGCTATGCGGGCGTGAACGACCTGGACGTCAGCACGATCGACCTTTATCTAGACGACGTGCTGGTCGCCCGCGCAGGCGGGCGCAACGCCGACTACCGCGAGGAAGACGGTCAGCGCGTGATGAAGCAAAGCGAAATTACGGTACGTGTGGTGCTGGGGCGTGGCGCCGCAGCGGCAACGCTGTGGACGTGCGATCTCTCGCATGACTACGTGAGCATCAACGCGGATTACCGCTCCTGAGACCCGACGCGACGGCCCGGATCGTGAGCATCCCACCGGATGCGAAGGGCCGTCGGCGCAGCGGCCGATGCCTGACCGGCATCGCCCCTGCGCCGGTAGACGTGGTTGCCCGATGGCACTGGCATATCGATATCGGGCGCATCGCCCGCCGGTGGCAAAAGCGCCGGGGCGCACAGCGAAGGGAAACGACAACACCTGGAAGCATCGACACGAGCGCCCGATAGCGGCGCGGGGATTTCGAAGCAATGGACAAACTGGAACAGTTCCTGACGCGCGCCGAAGGCGTGCTGGCCCGGCTGGAGGCAATGCTGCCCCCGGCGACTCCCGAGATTGACTGGAGCGTCGCGACGGCGTTTCGCTGGCGCAAGAAGCAGGGACGCGGCTTCCTGCAACCGGTCGCGCACGTCTCCGGCATCACGCTCGGCGATCTGCAAAACATCGAGCGTCAAAAGGCGCTGATCGAACAGAACACGCGTCAGTTCGTGCGCGGCGAGCCGGCCAACAACGTGTTGCTCACCGGCGCACGCGGCACCGGCAAGTCGTCGCTGATCAAGGCGTGTCTGAATCAGTACGCACCGGAAGGCTTGCGACTGATCGAAGTCGACAAGGACGATTTGATCGATCTGGGCGACATCGTCGATCTGATTTCGCAGCGGCCGGAGCGCTTCGTCGTGTTCTGCGACGATCTGTCGTTCGAAGACGGCGAGTCGGGTTACAAGGCGCTGAAAGTCGCACTCGACGGTTCGATCGCCGCCCAGTCGGACAACGTGCTCATTTACGCGACGTCCAACCGTCGTCACCTGTTGCCCGAGTACATGAAGGACAACGAGAGCTATCGCCACACCGAAGACGGTGAGATTCATCCGGGCGAAGTGATCGAGGAAAAGATCTCGCTGTCCGAGCGGTTCGGGCTGTGGGTGAGCTTCTATCCGTTCAAGCAGGACGACTACCTGACGATCGTCGGCCACTGGTTGCAGCATTTCGGCGTGCCGGCGGACCAGACGGAGAGCGCGCGTCAGGAGGCGTTGATCTGGGCGTTGGAGCGCGGTTCGCGCTCGGGGCGGGTGGCCTTCCAGTTCGCACGCGACTGGGCGGGCAAGCAGCGTGGGGCGGCGGCGTCGCACGCGTCGTAACGATAGGGCGATGCGGCGCTTGGTTGGGAGCGCAATCGGTAGGCGGGTCGAGCGCCGTCCGTCCTGGTGAGAAATTCCGTAGGTGTGTAGTGATATGACAGACTCGAATCGAACGGCGCCGGATGGGCGCCCCGTCACGGAGGTGGCCGTGGGTGTGATGGTGCGCCCGGACGGTGCGGTGCTGCTCGGGCAGCGTCCCGCGGGCAAGCCGTATGCCGGTTACTGGGAGTTTCCAGGGGGCAAGCTGGAGGCCGGAGAGTCGGTCGCGGCGGCGCTAGCACGCGAGTTGCACGAGGAACTGGGGGTGACGGTCGAGCGCTGCGCGCCGTGGCGTGTGCTGGAGCATGACTATCCCCATGCGTACGTGCGTCTGCATTTTTGCAAGGTCACGGCATGGCAGGGCGAGCCGCACGGCAAGGAAGGGCAGGCGCTGGCGTGGGAGCACCCGCCGGTAAGCGTCGAGCCTTTGCTGCCGGCTGCACTGCCGCCGTTGACGTGGCTCGCAGAGGAGTTGGCGGCGCGCGCCTGAAGACCAGTGCCGCGATTCGCGATGTCGCGCAAAAAAGCCGCTTCGACAGATGCCGAAGCGGCTTTTTTTTAGCTTTCGGGGCAGGGACGGTTACGACGATACGCACGCCACGGCTCACGGGCCCATACCGGTCCGGCGTGACTTATCCGCGTTGCGTCGGATCGAGGGGCGATTCCTGAGAGGGGTCTTCCGGCGATTCGGCGGGGATCGTGTACTTCTCTGCGGCCCAAGCGCCCATGTCGATCTGCTTGCAGCGCTCTGAGCAGAACGGGCGGAATTTGGACTGCGGCGCCCAAACCACCTTCTTGCCGCAGGTCGGACAGTTGACGACGCTCGTCATGGTCTTACAGGTTACAGAGGGTAAGCAGGAACGGAACGTCGCTGTCGACGGGACGCGGCTTCAGATCACCGTCCTGCGTCGTGAAACGCACCCACAGCATGTACTTGTTGGCGCTCGCTTCGGGAATCACGCGGAGGTCCGCCGCGACACGTACCTGCATCAGTTGATACACGCGCCCGGTCAGCATCTGCTGGTAGCTACCCTGTTGCGCCATCGCCTTGCTGGCATGACCGGACTCGCGCGCCAGCCCGAGCACGATGCCGATGGCGTCACGAATCGGGAATAGCGGACCGATCCACTTATCGATGTCCTGACGTCGCTGCTCGGCATCGTTATGACGCCAGGCGTAATACGACGGCAGATCGAAACGGCATGTGCCACCGGGAATCACCGAGCGACTGCGAATGCTTGCGAGCCATTCGTTGTCGTTCAGGTGCTGACCGGGTTTGCCGGGAATCTGATTGAGGTTCGCGATGGCCAGCTCGACTTCGCCGATGAACTGTTCGAGCGCGTCGGAGGCGATATCGGGATTGCCGCGATAGGTCTGGAGCGTCTGACGTTGCCGGTCGAGTTCTTTGACCAGTTCGTTCTTCAGATCGGTGCGACCGGCGATGTCGGCAATCTCGAACATCGTGATCAGGGCCGCGTGATGATCGAGCGGCTGATCCTGTCCGACGAAAAAGGCAAAGCGCCCGAACAGCTCTTCTAGCCGAAGCAGCGTGCGAATGCGTTCGTTGAGCGGATATTCGTACAGGATCAAGCGCGTTGGCCCAAAAGTTGGCGCTTTTCAGCGTAATGGCGACATTCTAATGCGGGAATCTGTCGGGTGGCAACGCGAGTGGCGCTCAATCGAGAACCGCGTGCAGAACGGGTGCGCGAAATTCCGTGCTTTGCAACGGCATCCACCTCGTCTGCCTCCTTCGATTTGTCTACCTTGTCCATCTCGTCCGCTTTACTCGTGTTGGCACGATACCCCACGTCGCAAGCTCACTCGCCAGCCGCGCGCGTCGCCAACTGAAGATACGCCGCGTGCAGGCGGTCGACCTGCGGTGCCAGAGGGGCGTGCGGCACGTCGTTGTCGATGACGTCGTCCGCCGCGGCGAGCCGCTGTGCGCGCGTGGCCTGTCGCGCCATGATCGCCTGCACCTGCTCGCGGGTGAAGCGATTGCGGGCCATGACGCGCGCGATCTGGGTCTCCTGCGTGCAATCGACGACCAGTACGCGCTGCACGCGCTCGCGCCACGTGCCGGATTCGACGAGCAACGGCACAACGAAAATCAGATAGGGCCCGTCGGCTTCGGCCGCTGCGCGCTCGCATTCCGTGCGGATCAGCGGATGGGTGATCGCCTCCAAACGTGCTTTTGCGGCGTCGTCCGTAAAGACAGCGTCGCGCATGCGAGCGCGATCGAGCGAGCCGTCCGGCGCGACGAACGCGTCGCCGAATTCACGACGAATCGCCGGCATGGCCGCACCGCCCGGCGCGGTAATACGGTGCGCGATGGCGTCGGTGTCGATGATGGCGATACCGTGCGTGGCGAACAGATTGGCGACGGTCGTCTTGCCGCTGCCGATGCCGCCGGTCAGGCCGATGGCGTAAGTCATGGGGTGCCTCCGATCCAGAGCATCAGGCCGTCTCCGCCGAACAGCGTGACGATACCCGCTGCGGCGAGAAACGCCCCGAAAGGAAACATCTGGTCGCCGCGCAAGCGACCCATCAGCCAGCCGCTACCGGCGACGACGATGGCGAGCACGCAGGCGACCAGCAGTATCTGCGGCAGCGCTGTCCAGCCGAACCAGGCGCCGAGCGCCGCGTAAAGTTTGAAGTCGCCGAATCCCATGCCCTCGCGCCGCCGGATCCACCAATACGCCCAATACATCGCCCACAGGCTCGTATACCCCGCCGCCGCGCCGATCACCGCGTCGGGCAGCGCGGCGAACCAGTGGCCGAGGTTGCAGAGCAGGCCCGCCCAAAGGAGCGGGAGCGTCAGGATGTCGGGCAGCAGTTGCGTGTCGTGATCGATGTAGGCGAGCGCGATGAGTGTCCAGACGAGGCCGAGCGCGCCAAGGCTCTGCCACGTTGGCCCGAAGCGCCAAGAGACGGCGGCGCTTAGTACGCCGGTGAGCAACGCGAGTTGCAAGCGACGCGGCGGTGCCGCGTCCGCAAACGTCATGGGACGTTCGGTGGCGGCGACGCTCGACAGTTGGGCCGCAGGCGCGAGGGCCAGGGGCGTCGTATGAAGTGTCGGCTCGACGGGCGCTGCGGCCTCCGGCGTCTCGGCGGCTTGTAATTCTTCAAGCCATGCGCGTTCGATGGCGGCCGGCACGCGCCGCACGACGACATCGAGAAACAACCCGGCAAGCACGCCGATGACGGCAAACAGCGTGAGACGCCAATGAGGCGCCAACTGTGCCAGCCAATCGACGAGAAGCAGTTCTGCGTAGCCATCGAGGGCGTTCATGCGACACCGTATCCGAGTTGGAACATCGGCAGGTACATGGCGAGGACCATGCCGCCGATCAGCAGGCCGAGAAACGTAATCATCATGGGTTCCAGCATCGCGCAGGTGCTGACCAGCGCCTGAGAAGCTTCTTCGTCGAGCAGGCCGGCGGCCTGATTGAGCATGCGCCCGAGTGTACCCGATTCCTCCCCGATCACGGCCAGTTGCGCCACGGCCAGCGGCCAGTGCTCATCGGTTTCGAGCGACGTTGCAAGACGTGCACCCCGGGCAACCTTACGGTGCACATCATGCGCTGCCTGCTGCATGACGAGATTGCCGCACGCACTCGCCGCGGCGTCCATGGCATCGGGTAGCGCTACGCCTGCGTCGAGCAGTGTGCCGAGCGTTCGCGCCCACCGGGCGGCGCTCATCATCCTGACAATGTGGCCGACGCCCGGTAGCCGCAATATCAACCGGTCACGCTGTCGTCGTAGTCGGTGACGTCTGCGAAGCGCACCGACCACGACGAGCCCCGCCGCACCGGTGCTCGTCAGTATCCACGGACCGTTCGCCAGCGATCCTCGCGAAAGCGCGATCAGCCAGCGGGTGAGTGGCGGCAACGGCACGCCACCGCCGGCGGCGCTCGCAAACAGCCGCTCGAACTCAGGGATGACCCATTGCAGTAGCGCAATCACGACGGCGATCGCTACCGCCAGCACCGTGATCGGGTAAGCCAGTGCGCGTTGAAGTTTGTTCCGCACGGCTTGTGTGTGGTCATAGTGGGCGCTCAGGCGCATCAACGTCGGGCCAAGCTGTCCGCCCAACTCGCCGGCGGCGATCAACTGGCAATCGACGCCGCTAAAGCGCCGGCTGGCTTGCGACATTGCCTGCGCCAGCGGATGCCCCAACGCGACATCCTGCGCGATGTCGGACGCCAGCCGCTTGAGCCCCCGCGTGTGCGCGCCTCGCGCCAGCACGTCGAGCGCGGCTGTTAGCGGAACCCCTGCACCGAGTAACGTGGCGAGTCGCCGGATGAGGTCCGTGGCATCGGATGTCCGGGTGCGTGGCGCTGACGCATGACGTCGCCCCGGGCCGAGACGGGTGATCGTCAGTTGCGGATGACGCTGGCGAAGCAGGAGACGTGCGGCGGCTTCGCCACGTGCGACGATGTCGCCTTGCCGACGTTGTCCGTCTGCATCGCGCC
Organism: Pandoraea anhela; assembly: GCF_902459655.1. Classification (GTDB taxonomy): domain Bacteria; phylum Pseudomonadota; class Gammaproteobacteria; order Burkholderiales; family Burkholderiaceae; genus Pandoraea; species Pandoraea anhela. Next base: position 57,048 of record NZ_CABPSB010000020.1, on the reverse strand, counting down.
CCTGCCAGTGCCATCGACGTGGCCGGGCCAGGTTCGGCATGCCGTCACGCAGGGGTTGTCGCATCGACGTCTTCCTCACTGACGGCACCCGCTTGCGCGTGCCACAACCCGGCCTCGCGCAATGTCATGACCCCTTCGCTCCGTGCTTGCGCCGCCAGTTCGTGAGGGCTACGCGCCTGCGCAATATTGAGGGCTTGTGTGGCGCTGATCGGCATCACCTGGAACGCGCCGATGCGGCCGGCGTAACCGCTGCCATGACAGCGCATGCATGAGGGCGTGCCGCGCGCGGTCTCGATGGCCGTCTCGTGAGGCCGGCACCCGGCAGGGCATCGTCGCCGGAGCAAACGCTGGGCGCTCACGAGCAGCAGGGTCGACGAGAGGTTGAACGGCGCGACGCCGAGATCGAAGAGGCGCGCCAAGGTGCTCGGCGCGTCGTTGGCGTGAACGGTCGCGAAGACCAGATGCCCGGTCTGCGCCGCCTGCACCGCGATTTCGGCCGTTTGCGCATCGCGAATTTCGCCGACGACGAGTACGTCCGGATCCTGACGGAGGAAGGCGCGCAGCGCGGTAGCAAAATCGAGTCCGGCGCGCTCGTTCAGATTGACCTGAGTGACGCCCGGCAACCGGATTTCCACCGGGTCTTCGATCGTGACGATATTGCGCGACGCATCGTTGAGCCGCCGCAGGCAGCTGTAGAGCGAAACGGTCTTGCCGCTGCCGGTTGGTCCGGTCAGCAGAATCATGCCGTGCGGACGCGCGATCGCTTGCGTCAGTGCGAGGTACTGCTTTGGCGTATAACCGAGTCCTTCGAGCGCGAGGGGGACCTTCGCCCCGTCGAGCAGTCGCACCACGAGTTTTTCGCCATAGAGCGTGGGCAGCGCACTCACGCGACACTCCACCGGCGCATCGGCTTCGCGCCAGACCATGCGTCCGTCCTGCGGCAACCGCTTTTGCGCGATGTCCAGATTCGCGAGCACTTTGAGGCGTGAGACGAGCATGTCGCGCCAAGCGAGCGGCACGTCGCTCTGCTCCTGCAAATATCCGTCGATACGCAGTCGAACGCGAAAGCGTTGTGCCATCGGTTCGAAATGGATGTCCGATGCGCCCGCGCGAATCGCGTCGTGCAGTATTTGCTCAAGGAGTTGCAGCGGCGTAGCGGCCCCCACAGACAGGCGAGATGCCCCGGACGATGAGGTCGCTGAGACGAGCGAGACGGGTTGGGGCGACGACGTCGCGTCAACCGATGGGGGGGGGATGGGGTGGCGGATGTGGCGGCGTATGGTGACATGACAGGGTTCGGCGAGAGCTGCGTGAAGCTTCAGTCTCGCCATAACCCGGCGACGGCTCAATCGGAATAACCCGAAAAATGGGGCTGTGTAACGGGTAGTGAACGATGGGGACGTCATCGGTTCACTGCGATCGTCAGCCTTGCGTCGTCAGTCGTGATGCGAGGGGCGTGGCCCCGGCTTGAACAGGCGTACCGTCTTGATTGCCTGATTGTCGATCTGTACGATCTCCATGCGCAGGCCCTCGATTTCGAGGCTGACCGCAGCTTCCGGAATCTCGCGCAGCACTTCGAGGATCAGGCCGTTGAGTGTCTTGGGGCCATCGGTGGGCAGATGCAGCCCGAGCCGGCGGTTCAGATCGCGCAGTCCGACGCCGCCACCGACCAGGCATTCGCCGTCGGACGTCCAGCCCGAGCGGCTGCCACCGGTGCCCGGCACGCTTGTCGTGAACTCGCCGATGAGTTCTTCGATGATGTCCTCGGTCGTCACGAGCCCTTCGACTTCCCCGTACTCGTTGACCACCAGTCCCACGCGTCGCTGGTTCTCCTGGAAGTACTGCAACTGACGCAGCGCAGGCGTATCGCTCGGAATGAAGTAGGGATCCACGAGCAGCGCGCGCAGCGTATCGACCGAGAGATCGTCCGGATGTCGTAGCGCGGAAAGCGTGCGGCGCACCGGCAAAATGCCGATGATGCGATCGATGTCGCCGTCGTAGACGGGCAGCTTGTTGTGATAGCAGGTCTCGAGTTGCGAGAGGATGGTATCGAGCGGCGCCGAAATGTCGAGAGCCTCGATGCGGGCGCGCGGCACCATCACGTCGTCGACGGCGATGTTTTCGAGATCGAGCAGATTGAGCAACACACTCCGCGGTTTGGTCGGCATGTAGTTGCCGGCTTCGAGCACGATGGTGCGCAGTTCTTCAGTCGTCAGACGCGCTTCGCTTGCCGCGCGACGCGTATCGATGCGAAGCACGCGCAGCATGCCGCGCACGAAGCTGTTCAGCACCCAGACGAGCGGGGCCGCCGCGACGACGATGGGCCGCAGCGGTGTGCTGACGGACAGGGCGATGCGCTCCGGATACGTCGCGCCCACGATTTTCGGACCGATCTCAGCGAAGATGATGATGAGCAGCGCAATCATCGCGGTCGCGATGGAGAGCGTGAGCGCATCGTTGCCGAAGTAGCGCACCGCGATCGACGTGGTGAGCACCGGCACGACAGTATTGATGACGTTATTGCCGACGAGAATCGTCGAGAGCAGATCTTCGGTTCGGGAGAGCAGCCCCTGCGTCGATTTGGCGCCGGTGACGTTCATGCGCACCAGGTGCTTCAGGCGATGGCGGTTGAGCGCCATCATGCTCGTCTCCGAGATGGAAAAGAACCCCGAGCAGATGATCAGGAAGGCGACGGCGCAAATCTGCGCCCATAAGGGCAAGGCGTCCAAGCTATTCGATGCGCAAAGCGCGGCGGTGGCAATGAGTCGCCACTATATCAGAGGGGATACGGGCATCCGTTTTGCAACCCGGCCCACGCGAGCTGCGAGTTCGCAATGCCCGAAGCGTTGGGCAACGCAGGAGCGGTCGTGATGTGGCGGAGTCCCAAGCGTTCGGCGAGACACCGGCAAATCCGTCGAGGCGATCAAGACGCTGAAATAAAAAACCGACGGACACGTCCGTCGGTTTTTTTGCTTTGCCTGTCAGCAAAGTTAATCCTGGTCGGGGTGAGAGGATTCGAACCTCCGGCCTCTACGTCCCGAACGTAGCGCTCTACCAGGCTAAGCTACACCCCGCTTCGATACTGCTACTTCGCTAAGTGCGTCGCGCTATCGAGTAAGAACATAATTCTAGCAGGCTATTTTTGTAATGGGAAGAGGGAAGTGCAGAAATTATTTGTGCCGCCGCATCCGCTTCTTCTTTTGCCCGTGCCAGCGTGTAGTCGAGCGCGCCGGTGCGCGTGATTGCCGCAAGGATCGGCTCGAACTTGTCGGTGCCGCCATTCTCGATGGCCTCGCGTACCAGGGCGCGCTCGGCTTCGGTGCCGTGCTGGAGCACGTGAATCAGCGGCAGCGTCGGTTTGCCTTCGCGCAGATCGTCACCTGCGTTCTTGCCCATCGCGTCCGTGTCGCCGGCATAGTCGAGCCAGTCGTCCATCAACTGGAAGGCGGTGCCCAGACGTCCGCCGTATTCGCGAACGGCGGCTTCGGTCTGCGTGTCCGCGTTCGCGAGCACGGCCGCCAACTGCGTTGCCGCTTCGAACAGCGTGGCCGTCTTGTACTTGATCACTTGCAGGTAACGCGCCTCGTCCACATCGGGATCGTGCATGTTCAGCAGTTGCAGCACTTCGCCTTCGGCGATCACGTTGGTGGCGCGCGCCAGAATCTGCATCACGCGCATGTTGTCCACGCTCACCATCATTTCGAAGGAGCGCGAATACAGGAAGTCTCCGACCAGCACGGACGCCGCATTGCCGAACAGCGCATTGGCCGTCTGCTTGCCGCGGCGCAGGTCGGATTCGTCGACCACATCGTCGTGCAGCAGCGTGGACGTATGGATGAATTCGATGACTGCGGCCAACTCGAAGCGAGCCGGCGAGGTGACGCCCAGCGCACCGGACACCAGCAGCAACAATGCCGGGCGCAGCCGTTTGCCGCCCGAATTGATGATGTACTCCGAGATCTGATTGATCAGGACCACCTCGGAGGCCAGCCGGTGGCGGATAAGCTGGTCGACGGCACGCATGTCGTCGGCGATGGCGGCCAGTACGTTCTGGGGAGAAGTCGAAGCAGTCAAGACAAGGCTCGGGTGAGGAAAAATTCGCCCCAAATTATATAGTGGGCGCGGCCACTTTCGGGCACCAGAGCCGCGGAATGACTGGCGTCATGGAAGTCTTTGACGCAAAAGGAGAAAGTCTGTATAATTCCCGGTTTTCGTGCGCGCATTCGTTGCGCCGGGTCCGAAAATACTTCGGTATGACGGCCCGCAGCGGTGCGACGGGCCGGTAAGTCGAGTCCTTTCGGGACCCTCGGTCTGCACGGAAATTCTCTTGTTTATGAGTGAGGTTCAACAATGTACGCGGTCATAAAAACCGGCGGTAAGCAATATAAGGTTGCTGCTGGCGAAAAGCTCAAAGTAGAACAGATACCGGCTGACATTGGCGCTGAAATCACCATCGACCAGGTTCTCGCCGTTGGCGAGGGCGAATCGATTAAGTTCGGTGCGCCGTTGGTCAGTGGGGCTTCCGTCAAGGCTACCGTTATCGCCCAGGGTCGTCACCCCAAGGTGAAGATTTTCAAGATGCGCCGTCGCAAGCACTACCAAAAGCGTCAAGGCCATCGCCAAAACTACACCGAGCTGCGCATCGACAGCATCAACGGCTAATCGATCGAGCTAGGTAAGGAGTTAAGTCATGGCACACAAAAAAGCAGGCGGATCGTCCCGTAACGGCCGCGATTCCGAGTCGAAGCGCCTCGGCGTGAAGGTGTACGGCGGTCAGGCGATCCTGGCTGGTGGCATCATCGTTCGCCAACGCGGTACTCGTATGCATGCTGGCGAAAACGTCGGCATCGGTAAGGACCACACGCTGTTTGCACTGGCCGACGGCCACGTGCAATTCGCCGTCAAGGGCGCAGCGAAGAAGCAAGTGGTCAGCGTGGTGCCGGCAGCGTAAGCTAAGCCTTTTGCCACCAAAAGGCTCCGCTCTCATGCGGAGCCTTTTTTGTTTGTCCCGCCAGCGTGCAGCGAATCTATCGCGCCCGGCATGGGGCATTGAACAGTATTCAGGATCGTCTGCGGACGGTCGTTAAGCGGGGCGGACCCACATGAAATTCATTGACGCAGCACGAATCGAGGTGATCGCCGGGAACGGCGGCAACGGCTCGGCATCGATGCGCCGTGAGAAATTCGTGCCGTTCGGCGGACCTGACGGCGGCGACGGCGGTCGCGGCGGCAGCGTGTTTGCCGTGGCGGATCGCAACATCAATACCCTGATCGATTACCGGTATTCGAAGAAGCATCTGGCGAAGAACGGTGAATCCGGTCGCGGGTCGGACTGCTACGGCAAAGGCGGCGAAGATATCTTCCTGCGCATGCCGGTCGGCACCATCATCACGGATATGGACACCGGCGAGACCATTGCCGACCTGACCGAACACGGCCAGGAAGTCGTGCTCGCGCAAGGCGGTGCGGGCGGTCTCGGCAACCTGCACTTCAAGTCGAGCACGAACCGCGCGCCGCGTCAGAAGACGGACGGCAAGCCCGGCGAGCGCCGTATGCTTCAGTTGGAGCTGAAGGTGCTCGCAGACATCGGTCTGCTCGGCATGCCGAATGCAGGGAAATCGACGTTCATCGCGTCGGTGTCGAATGCGCGTCCGAAGATCGCGGATTATCCGTTCACGACCTTGCACCCGAATCTGGGTGTCGTGCGCACGGCGCCGGGCAAGAGCTTCGTGATCGCCGATATTCCGGGCCTGATCGAGGGCGCGGCGGAAGGTGCCGGCCTCGGCCATCAGTTCCTGCGTCACTTGCAGCGCACGGGGCTGTTGCTTCACATCGTGGACATCGCGCCGTTCGACGAGGGCGTCGATCCGGTGGCGGACGCCAAGGCCATCGTTCTCGAACTGCAAAAGTACGACGAGGAACTGTTCCAGAAGCCGCGCTGGCTGGTGCTCAACAAGGTGGACATGGTGCCGGAAGCGGAACGTGCCGAGCGCGTGACCGACTTCAAGCAGCGCTTCGGTTGGGACGGCCCGACCTTCGAGATCTCCGCTTTGACCGGCGAAGGCTGCGAGAAGCTGTGTCTGGCCGTGCAGGAGTATCTGTATCAACAACGTGGTGCGGTCGAAGAAGCGATCGAAGACGCTGCGCTCGATCCCCGTTTCCGTGCGGGTAGCGCGGCACCGCTCGCCAGTGCCGCCGACGTCCCACCACAAACCCCAACGGACGACGCGCCAAAGGCGTAAACTCCGTATCACTCGAACGCTGGCGGCGTCGCGCGACAGGTCTCCGACACCGCGCGCCAACGCCAGCGATCCGGCCGCTGCGGCAACGTGAGCGACGACCGGCGCCCCGCGCCTCCCCGGTCTTCCGCGCCCGCAGCAGCTTCGTCTTCCCAATCCATCCGGAGAGTTCAGGTCCATGCGTTCGGTCATCGCCGATGCCAAGCGGCTCGTGGTGAAAGTGGGCTCCAGTCTCGTGACCAACGACGGTCGCGGGCTGGATGATGTCGCCATTGCGCGTTGGGCGCAGCAGATCGCCGCGTTGCGGCACGGGGGCGACGCACGACCGCCGAAGCAGGTCGTGCTCGTGAGCTCGGGGGCGATCGCCGAGGGCATGCAGCGGCTGGGCTGGACACGCCGCCCGAAGGCCATCGACGAATTGCAGGCCGCCGCCGCCGTGGGCCAGATGGGTCTCGCGCAGGTGTACGAAACCCGCTTTGCCGAGCACGGCGTGCGAACGGCGCAGATTCTGCTCACGCATGCCGATCTGGCCGATCGCGAACGCTATCTGAATGCGCGTACGACGTTGCTCACGTTGCTGCGTCTGGGGGTGGTGCCGATCATCAACGAGAACGACACCGTCGTGACCGATGAAATCAAGTTCGGCGACAACGACACGCTCGGCGCGCTCGTCACGAACCTGATCGACGGCGACGCACTGGTCATCCTCACCGATCAGTCGGGCCTATACACCGCCGATCCTCGCAAGCATCCCGACGCCGAGTTCGTGCACGAAGCTGAAGCGGGCGACGAGCGTCTCGAAGCGATGGCCGGCGGCGCCGGCACCAATATCGGTCGAGGTGGCATGCTGACCAAGATTCTGGCCGCCAAACGCGCAGCGACCAGCGGGGCGCATACCGTGATCGCCTCAGGGCGTGAAGCCGACGTGCTCGTGCGTCTGGCCGGCGGTGAAGCCATCGGGACACAACTGGTGGCGCGCACGGCTGTGCTGACCGCCCGCAAGCAGTGGATGGCGGATCATCTGCAAGTACGTGGTCGCGTCGTGATCGACGCGGGCGCGTGCAAGAAGCTGATGGAGGAGGGCAAGAGCCTGCTGCCGATCGGCGTAATCGAGGTGGAGGGCACCTTCGCGCGGGGTGAGGTGATCGCCTGCGTGGACGAGACCGGTCACGAAGTCGCGCGCGGCCTGTCGAACTACAGTGCTTCCGAGACGCGCCTGATTCGCCGCCACCCAAGCAGCGACATCGAACAGGTGCTGGGTTTCGCGAACGAGCCGGAGCTGATCCATCGCGACAACCTGATTCTGCGCTGAGCCCGACACCGTCTCCTTCGCGGGGCAGGGCAGTCAGAGACAAAAAACGCCGGCACGTGATTCGTGACCGGCGTTTTTTCGTGGGGATGACGGCGACGCTCTCGACCGGGCGACGCCGCCCTGGCATGACCTCAACGATAGGCGGCGGGCGTCGTCGGATACCGCAGGTTCTGCACGATGTCCTTGGCGGTGCCGTACGGCGTTTTGTCCTGGCAAAGGAAGTCGCGGTAAAGCACGCCCTGATACGCGGTCGACCCGTACGGACGGATCGGACGCCACTCGCTGTTACGCGCCGGGACCCAGGTGCCGTCGGGGCGGCCGGTCGCATACAGACGCGATTCGAACGACGAGCAATGAATGCCTTCGTAAGACACGTTGCGCGCGCCTTCCTTGCTGCGGATCACGGCGATGTAGCGCACCACGCCGTCTTCTCGCGTGACTTCGATGGACTTCGCGTCGATGGCGTAATCGAGGGTGGCGTTCGGCAATGTGGGGAAGCTGATCAGATCGGCGTCTTTCGGCGCTTCGGTCGGCAGCTTGTATTCCGCTTCCTTCCATTTGCCCTTGGCCGCCTCTTGCTGCGCCATGTATTCGTCGAAGTCCTGAACGGGCTGCGACGTGCTGCTGCAAGCCGCGATCAGCGCGAGGGTGGCCAGAGAAGCGAGCGTGACCAGGCGCGGAGCGCGGCGGGCAAAGGAAGGACGCATGGGAGTGTGGTCGAGGGATCAAAAAAAGCGGGCGCGGGCAGGATGCCCGCGTCCGGTGTTGAGACAGGTCGGCAGCGGTCCGGTTCAGTGCTCCCGGCGGTGCTGCCGGTCGGCATTGTCCGCGTTGTCGGTGTTGGCCGCAGAATCCGACGTGGCCGACGTGGCCGTTGCGCCGTCGCAGTCACTGCCGTCGCCGCTGCCGAAGCCGCCGTCCTGTTCGTTCGACGCATCCGTGGCGCCCGGCGGCATGTCGCCGACCCGTGCCCCGGCACGCGGAAACCGTCTCCGGTCCTGCTGCGCGCGTGCGGCCGTGCGTCGCAGGTAACGCGAGAGTTCGTTCAGCGCGAGCTGATAAACCTCGCGCTTGAACTCGATCACCGCGTCGAGCGGCACCCAGTATTCGTTCCAGCGCCAGGCGTCGAACTCCGGATGATCGGTCGCACGAAGGCAGATATCGCAATCGCGTCCGACCATGCGCAGCAGGAACCAGATCTGCTTCTGGCCCCGGTAATGTCCGCGCACTTCGCGTTTGATGAACTTGTCCGGCACCTCATAACGCAGCCAGTCGCGTGTGCGACCGATGATTTTGACGTGTTCTGGCTTTAGCCCGGTTTCCTCGTGCAATTCTCGGAACATGGCCTGTTCGGGCGTTTCGCCGTACTTGATGCCGCCTTGCGGGAACTGCCAGGAGTGCTCGCCCAGCCGCTTGCCCCAGAACACTTCATTGCGTGCGTTTAAGAGGATGATGCCGACGTTCGGGCGAAAGCCTTCACGGTCCAGCATACAACCACCCTTGAATCCTTTAAAATTGCTTCGATTATAAACAGATAATCACCGGCGCGGCGGCCGGCGGCGGCTCGGGCAACCGGGGCGGCGCGTACGGCCGGCGGGAGTCTCAGGGGCTGCGAAGCCATTACGTGGCGCACCCCGTCCCCGCTTCGGCGCAGCCGACCGAACCGCCGCGTGCGCCGCTGACCCTAATTTTTCCCGGAAATCTGCATGAAAGCCTCTCGTTTCTTCATCGGCACCCTCAAGGAAGCGCCCGCCGACGCCGAAATCGTCAGCCACAAGCTGATGATGCGCGCCGGCATGATTCGCCGCGTTGCCGGCGGTATCTACGATTACCTGCCGATCGGCCTGCGCTCGATCCGCAAGGTCGAAGCCATCGTCCGTGAAGAAATGAATCGCGCGGGTGCGCTCGAATTGCTCATGCCAGCCGTGCAGCCGGCCGAACTTTGGCAGGAGTCGGGGCGCTGGGTGAAGTACGGCCCGGAATTGCTGCGCCTGAAGGATCGTAACGACCGTGAGTTTGTCGTCGGTCCGACCCACGAGGAAGTGGTGACGGATATCGCGCGCCGCGAAATCAAGAGCTATCGCCAGTTGCCGGTGAACTTCTACCAGGTGCAGACGAAGTTCCGCGACGAAATCCGCCCGCGTTTCGGCGTGATGCGCGGCCGCGAGTTCATCATGAAGGACGCCTATTCCTTCGATAAGGATCGCGCCGGCCTGCAAGCGTCCTACCAGAAGATGTTCGACGCCTACGTGCGCATCTTCACGCGTCTGGGGCTGGAGTTCCGCGCGGTGGTGGCCGATAACGGTTCCATCGGCGGCTCGGGCTCGCATGAGTTCCACGTGATCGCCGAGACCGGGGAAGACGCCATCGCCTACTGCCCGACCTCGGACTATGCAGCCAACGTCGAGATGGCCGAGGCGCTCGCACCGCAACGCGAGCGCGCCGCACCGGCCGAAGCCATGACCCGGACCGCCACGCCGGGCAAGGCCAAGTGCGAAGCGGTCGCGGAACTGCTTTCGATTCCGCTCGAGCGCACGATCAAGTCGATCGTGCTCGCGACGGACGACGAGACGGCGGGCACCACCATCTGGTTGCTCTTGCTGCGTGGCGATCACAGTCTGAACGAGATCAAGGCGAGCAAGGTGCCGGGCCTGGCGGAGATGCGTTTTGCCACCGAGGCCGAGATTGTCGAGTGGTTCGGCACGCCGCCGGGCTACCTCGGCCCGATCGGCACGAAGAAGCCGGTCAAGCTCGTGGTCGATCGTACCGTGGCGAAGATGAGTGACTTCGTTGTCGGCGCGAACGAGACGGACTTCCACATCACGGGCGTGAACTGGGGCCGCGATCTGCCGGAGCCGGACATCGTCTTCGACCTGCGCAATATCGTGACGGGCGATCCGTCGCCGGACGGCAAGGGCGAGATCGCACTGTGCCGCGGTATCGAAGTCGGTCACGTGTTCCAGTTGGGCACGAAGTACTCGGACGCCATGAATGCCACGTTCCTCGACGAGACCGGTAAGCCGGCACCGATGGAAATGGGCTGCTACGGTATCGGCATCACGCGTATTCTCGGCGCGGCCATCGAACAGAACTTCGACGATCGCGGCATCATCTGGCCGGAAGCGATTGCCCCGTTCGAAGTGGTGCTGTGCCCGATGGGCTACGATCGCAGCGACGCCGTGCGCGCCGCCGCCGACAAGCTGTACGACGATCTGCTGGCCGCAGGCATCGACGTGATTCTCGATGACCGTGGCGAGCGCCCGGGTGTGATGTTCGCCGACTGGGAACTGATCGGCGTGCCGCATCGTGTGGTGATCGGCGACCGTGGTCTGAAGGAAGGCAAGATCGAGTATCAGGGCCGCCGCGATACGGAAGCCCAGTTGCTCGACGCCGCCGTGGTGGCGGAAGTCGTCACGGGCAAGGTGCGCGCCGCCAAGGCCGTCTGAGCGGGGCGCCGTCGATGCCGTGCCGGTCGATCCGACCGGCGGCGCATCGAATGCGCTGCGGCGCGTGACGCAGTTGCGCTGCCGTCAAGAAAAAGGGACCTCGTCGAGGTCCCTTTCTTGTTTGTCGCGGGAACGTCTCCCGCCGCGTCGTTCGCGCTATCGGTGCATTGCGCACCGACGTGACGATCGACTATCGCGGTGCGATCATCGCGCCGTCGTCAGCGCACGGATGGCGGGCAGGTTGCGCCAGTAACCCTTGGCGTCCATGCCGCAACCGAAGACGTAACGATCCGGTACGGTGAAGCCGCAGAAATCCGGATGCGACGGCTTTTCCTTCGTCAGGATCTTCTCGCAGAGCACGGCGCTGTAGAACTTCGACGCGCCCATCTCCAGGATCCGGTCGCGAATCGCGGCCATGGTGGCGCCTTCATCGAGAATGTCGTCGAGCACGAGCACCACGCGGTCGCGCACCGAATCGCGCGGCGCCACACGCCACTGCATTGCACCGCCGGTGGTGGTGTTGTTGTAGCGCGAGAGGTGGATGTAGTCGAACTCGAGCGGGAAGTCGAGACGCGGCAGGAGCATGCCGGTGAAGACGGCGGCGCCGCCCATGACCGACAGCACCATCGGGAATTCGTCGCCAATGGCTTCCTTGATGGCCTTGGCCATGGTGTCGACGCAGCGGTTGACTTCGTCGGCGGAGACGATTTCTTCGGAATTACGGAATACTTCGAGGGCTTCTTCGCGGTTCATATGGGGCGACCCTGTGGAACGGTGTTGCGTGGATTCGCTAAATGCGGCCCGGAGTATATCAGCGCATACCGGGCATCATGCCCTTCATGCTGCGCATCATCTTCATCATGCCACCGCCTTTGAGTTTCTTCATCATGGTGCGCATCTGATCGTACTGATTGAGCATGCGGTTGACTTCCTGCACCTGCACGCCTGCGCCCGCGGCGATGCGACGCTTGCGGCTCGCCTTGATCAGCTCGGGTTTGGCGCGCTCGGCGGGCGTCATCGAGTTGATGATGCCTTCCATGCGGCGCACCTGCTTCTCGGCCTGATCCATGTTCGTCTGGCTGGCGGCCGCCTGGAACTGCGCGGGCAACTTGTCCATGAGCGACGACAGACCGCCCATTTTCTTCATCTGGCCGATCTGTGCCTTGAAGTCGTTCAGATCGAAGTCGCCGCCTTTCTTGACCTTGTCGGCGAGTTTTTGCGCGGCCTGCACGTCAACGCCGCGTTGCGCTTCCTCGACGAGCGCGAGAATGTCGCCCATGCCGAGAATCCGGTTCGCCATGCGATCCGGGTGGAAAACTTCCAGGCCGTCGAGCTTTTCGCCGACGCCGACGAACTTGATCGGCTTGCCGGTGATGTGGCGCACCGACAGCGCCGCACCGCCGCGCGAGTCGCCGTCGAGCTTGGTGAGCACCACGCCGGTGAGCGGCAAGGCATCGTTGAAGGCGCGGGCGGTGTTCACCGCGTCTTGCCCCAGCATGGCGTCGACGACGAACAACGTTTCGATCGGTTTCAGCTCGGCGTGCAGGGCGCTAATTTCCTGCATCATCGCTTCGTCAATACCCAGACGGCCGGCCGTGTCGACGAGCAGCACTTCGTGGTGATGGCGACGCGCCCAGTCGACGGCCGCACGGGCGATATCGACCGGCTTCTGATCGGGTTGCGACGGGAAGAAGTCGGCGTCGACCTGCTTGGTCACCGTCTCCAACTGGGCGATGGCGGCCGGGCGGTAGACGTCGGTTGAGACCGTGAGGACTTTCTTTTTCTGGGCGCGCAGCAGCTTGGCGAGCTTACCGACGGTGGTCGTCTTGCCGGCGCCTTGCAGACCGGCCATCAGGATGATGGCGGGCGGGGTGGTGGCCAGATTGAGTTCGGCGGCGCGACCTTCGTAGTCGCCGCCCATGAGAGCCGTCAGTTCGCGTTGCACCACGCCGACGAGCGCCTGACCGGGCGACAGGCTGGAAATGACTTCCTCTCCGAGGGCCTTTTCCTTCACCTTGGCGATGAAATCGCGCACCACCGGCAGGGCGACGTCGGCCTCGAGCAGGGCGAGGCGTACTTCGCGCAGCATTTCCTGCGTGTTGGCCTCGGTCAGCCGGGCTTCGCCGCGCAGCGTCTTGACGACTTTTGCAAGGCGGGTAGTGAGATTGTCGAGCATGAAACGTATCCTGTAAGACCTGAAGCGGCCTTGGTTGCCCGCCCATCGGCCGGTTAGTGGCGATGGCAAGGCGGTGGCAAGCACGGCAGCGCGCCCCTCATGGGCTGGTGTAAACTTCAAACATGACTATTTTACTGTATGCGCTGACCGCCATCCTCTACGCCGGGTTGGCGGTTTGTTCGTGGCAAGGCTATCGGCGCGACGCCGCGCTCGCTCTCGCGGGCGGGCAGGTCGCGCCTGCGCCGGTCACGGGCACGCCCTCGCGCTGGCCGATGCAGCTGTCGCTGTTCGCCGCGTTGCTGCTGCACGGGGTGTTGCTGCATCAGACGATCTTCCGCGCGGACAGCATGCACTTCGGCTTCGCGTACATGCTCTCGGCCATGTTGTGGCTCTCGGTCGGCATTTACTGGATCGAAAGCTTCTTCTTCCCGCTCGACAGCCTGCGACTGATGGTCACACCCGTGGCCGCCGTCGCCTGTCTGTTGCCCGCGATTTTTCCGGATGTGCGCATTCTCAGCTTTGCGGCGGATCCGATTTTCAAGGCGCACTTCATCATCGCCAACATGGCCTACGGGCTGTTCGGACTGGCGGCGCTGCATGCGTTGCTGATGCTCTATGCCGAGCGTCAGTTGCATCCGTCGCGCAGCAGCGAGGCGACCGGCTGGCTCTCGCGCTGGCTCGAAACGCTGCCGCCGCTGCTGACGATGGAGAAGCTGCTGTTCCGGTTGATCAGCGCGGGGTTCGTGCTGCTGACACTGACGCTGATTTCGGGTGTGATGTTCTCCGAAGCGCTGTTCGGGCGCGCGGTGCGCATCGATCATAAGACCGTGTTCGCGGTGGTGTCGTGGCTGATGTTCGGCGCGGTGCTGCTCGGACGGCATTTTTACGGGTGGCGCGGTAAGGTCGCGCTGCGTTGGGTTCTGGCGTCGTTCGTGGCGCTGTTGCTGGCGTATGTCGGTTCTCGCTTCGTGCTTGAGGTGGTGCTGCATCGCATGACGGAGACTTGAAGCGCGATGCGCAATATCCTGCTGTTACTGTTGCTCTTGATTGCCGGGACGTGGTGGATGCGCCATAACGAACGCAAGCGCATGGAGCGTCCTGAGCGTAATGAGCGTGACGAACGCATGCGCACATCCCCCGGCAGCACAGGCCGCACGACGGCGCGTCAGTCGCTGCCGCCGGCCGAGCGCATGGTGCGTTGCAGCGAGTGCGACACCTATCTTCCCGAGAGCGAATCGCTCCCCGGCCCCGGCGACAAGCACTTCTGTAGCGCCGCGCATCGCGACGCTCATCTCGCGCGCGAACACCGCGCCTGAGTCCTGCTGCACGAACGTGCCGCGCGGCGATCCCCGCCCGCTGCGCTTCATGCGCATCGCGCGTACCCCCTCCGCATCTCCCGCGCGTGCCGCGCTGATCCCGAGCGCTCCCGGCCGATGCCCAATTGGCCCGTGTCGGCCCGTGTCGGCTTGCGCATGACTGTCGCATGCACTAAAACACAGTTACCTACCCCATCGATAACAGCCAAAACACGGGGGCGACGACAGGAGGGCGCAATATGCTAATGCGCAGACGGATGTATTTCCTTCTTCCCGATCTTGCGAGTGCGCAGCGCACGATGAGCGATTTGTTGCTCGCGCGGATCGAGGAGCGTCACATCCACTTCATGGCACGTGACGAAATGGATCTGGAGGGACTGCACGAGGCTAACCTGCTGCAGACATCCGATATCGTGCACGGCGCCGAGGCCGGGCTCGTGATCGGTGGCTTCTGCGGTCTGGCGGTCGGTGCAGTCGCCGCGTTTTTCCCCATCGTGGGCACGCGCCCCCAGTGGGAACTGATGATCGTGACCGCACCGCTCGGCGCGCTGTTCGGTGCATGGGTGTCCAGCATGATCGGTGTATCGGTGCCGAACTCTCGACTCAAGGCGTTTCGTGAACCGCTGGCGCGCGGCATGATCCTGCTGATGGTGGACGTGCGCGAGAGCCGCGTCGACGAGATTCGTGAGATGCTCAAAGCGCATCATCCCGAGGCGCACATGGAAGGCGTCGAAGCGGCGATCCCGGCGTTCCCCTGATGCCAGGCAAACGTGATCCAACGTAAGCGGGGTGTGATCGGGACGTGATCGACAGCGACGACGGGACTTGCGCAGCATGCGCGTGTGAAGCGTTTTACCGGCCAGCGATGGCCATTGGCGCCGCCCCTGTGAGCGGCGCGGGATGGTGTGCGTGTCCTGCGGGCGACGCAGGGCGCGAGAGCGGCGCCATCCCCGGGCGTGGACACGCCCACGGAAGCCTCTCGGCCAGGTCAGGCGAGAGGCTTCTTCTTTGGGAATTTGCCTTTTATTTTTCGACTTGTATCGGACGATGACCAACGTGACACTGGTCATTCGTCAGGGAACGGCACGAGCCGTGCGTCGGGCCGACAACCGGCGACGTCACGCCAAGTGGGCTACAATGCCACCCCTCGCTCTACGGGAGTTCGCTGTGCCCGTCACGCTCCAGTCATCTGCGTCCCCTAACGTTGCGCTCCGGTCGCTCGCATCGCCCGTCTCCTTCGGCCGGTCGGTGTGCGTCGCGGCGTTCGGCGTGTTCGTCGCGCCGTCGCGAGGTGACGCATGAACGCGCCGGACAAACTACCGGTCCTCACGCTCGACGCCGACGGCTGGATACGGGAAGCGGAGCGCCTGCCGTCGCCGAACTTCGACGTTCGTCCGCAGGGCATGCCGATCGGATTGCTTGTGGTGCACAACATCTCGTTGCCACCGGGGCAGTTCGGCGGCGACGAGATCCCGGCGTTCTTTCAGAACCGACTCGATCACGATGCGCATCCGTTCTTCGACGAGATTCGCGGCGTGCACGTGTCGTCGCATTTTCTGGTGCGACGCGATGGTGCGTTGCAGCAGTTCGTGTCGTGCGACGCGAGAGCGTGGCATGCGGGCGCCTCGTCCTTCGAAGGACGCACGCGCTGCAACGATTTCTCAATCGGCGTTGAACTGGAAGGCACCGACGACCTGCCATTTACGATGGCGCAGTATGTGACGTTGGCGGCGCTCACGCGTGTCTTGCGTGAGCAATATCCGATTCAAGCCGTGGCCGGGCATGCCGATATAGCACCTGGCCGGAAGACGGATCCGGGGCCGCACTTCGAGTGGCAGCGACTGCGTCGGATGGCTGGGCTGACGCCGCAAGCGTTACCGTTCCAGACGGCCTCCCGGGGCGACATGTCGGGAGACGCCGAAGGGGGCGATTAACCCTCACCCGGCGACAGGTTTTGCTTGACACGGGCATGGCGCGGGCCTTCCCGGGAGTGAAATTTTTGAGTTTGCGGAGTGCGTCATCTCCACTATACTTAGTGCCAATCCGGCCGCTGACCACTACATATAGTGGTCGGTGACGGGAAGCAAGATCCATCAATACCGTGCTTGCCCCGCGGCCTTTTGTGGGGCGGCACAGCAGCAAAGCCGTGCAGCGGACACCTTGAACCCTTGGCCGTCCGTCGGTCGTGCGGTGTTCAGCACTTCGCTCCATCGGCGCCCCCAGGGCGCACTTTTTGCCGACTTCAGTACCTGGTATTGCTGGTGGAAGTGCGCTAACAGCACCATCTCATTGGAACGGGAGTTTTTACATGCAGACTAACGAAAACCTCACCCGCCCGAACCCGACGCCCGCCGCGAATGCCGGCAATGGCACGGGTGCGTCGGCGCCCCAGACGACGGGCGCATTCGAGCCGGCTACCAACGCCGACTTCAAAGTGATTCGACGCAACGGCGCGGTGGTGGGTTTCGAGCCGTCGAAGATCGCGATCGCCGTGACCAAGGCGTTCCTTGCCGTGAACGGCGGACAAGGCGCGGCTTCGGCGCGCGTACGCGAACTCGTGGAACAGTTGACCCAGAACGTCGTGCGCGCATTGGTGCGCAGCCGACCGAACGGCGGTACGTTCCACATCGAAGACATTCAGGATCAGGTCGAACTCGCGCTCATGCGCGAAGGCGAGCACAACGTGGCGCGCGCCTACGTGTTGTATCGCGAAAAGCGTTCGCAAGAGCGCGCCAGCGCCGTCGAGACCGCGCAGGAAGCGGCCACGCCCGACACCCCGGTGCTGCATGTCACCGACAACGGCGTGACGCGTCCGCTCGACATGAACGCTCTGCGCGGTGTGGTGAAGGCCGCCTGCGAAAACCTCGGTGGCGAAGTGTCCGCCGAGCCGATCCTGGCTGAAACCATCAAGAACCTGTACGACGGCGTGCCGCTGTCGCAGGTCTACGATTCGGCGATCCTCGCCTCGCGTACGCTCATCGAGAAGGAACCGGCTTACAGCCAGGTCACCGCACGTATCCTGATGCACACGATCCGCCGTGAAATCCTCGGCGAAGAAGTGCCGCAGGCTGAAATGGCTTCGCGTTACATCGAGTACTTCCCGCGCTTCATCAAGCAGGGTGTCGACGCCGAACTGCTCGACGAGCAACTGCTCTCGTACGATCTGGGCAAGCTGGCGGCGGCGCTCGACGCCAACCGCGACCTGCAATTCAACTACCTCGGCCTGCAAACCCTGTACGACCGCTACTTCCTGCATATCGACGGTCATCGCATCGAAATGCCGCAGGCGTTCTACATGCGTGTGGCGATGGGGCTGGCGTTGAACGAAGTCGAGCGCGAAGCGCGTGCGATCGAGTTCTATCAGATCCTGTCGAGCTTCGACTTCATGAGCTCCACGCCGACGTTGTTCAACTCGGGCACGCGCCGCTCGCAGCTCTCGTCGTGCTACCTCACGACCGTCTCCGACGATCTGGAAGGCATTTACGAAGCGCTCAAGGAAAACGCGCTGCTGTCGAAGTTCGCCGGCGGTCTGGGCAACGACTGGACGCAGGTTCGCGCACTCGGCTCGCATATCAAGGGCACGAACGGCAAGAGCCAGGGCGTGGTGCCGTTCCTCAAGGTGGTCAACGACACGGCCGTGGCCGTGAACCAGGGCGGCAAGCGCAAGGGCGCGGTCTGCGCCTATCTGGAAACGTGGCACCTGGATATCGAAGAATTCCTGGAACTGCGCAAGAACACAGGTGACGACCGTCGCCGCACGCACGACATGAACACGGCGAACTGGATTCCCGATCTGTTCATGAAGCGCGTGATGGAAGGGGGCGAGTGGACGTTGTTCTCGCCGTCGACCTGCCCGGATCTGCACGACAAGTTCGGCAAGGCCTTCGAACAGGCGTACACGGCCTACGAAGACAAGGCCGCGCGCGGCGAGATCAAGCTGTTCAAGAAGGTGCCGGCGCAAGCGCTGTGGCGCAAGATGCTGGGCATGCTGTTCGAAACCGGCCATCCCTGGATCACGTTCAAGGATCCGTGCAACATCCGCTCGCCGCAGCAGCACGTGGGCGTGGTGCACTCGTCGAACCTGTGCACGGAAATCACGCTCAATACGAGCGAGACGGAAATCGCCGTGTGTAACCTCGGCTCGGTGAACCTCGTGGCTCACCTGAAGCAGACGGCCAACGGCTACGAACTGGATCACGAGAAGCTGCAACGCACCATTCGCGTGGCGATGCGCATGCTCGACAACGTCATCGACATCAACTACTACGCGGTGGCGAAGGCGCGCAATTCGAACCTGCATCACCGTCCGGTGGGCATGGGCATCATGGGCTTCCAGGACTGCCTGCACCTGCTGCGTACGCCGTATGCGTCGAACGCCGCCGTCGAGTTCGCCGATCGTTCGATGGAAGCGGTTTGCTACTACGCTTACTGGGCCTCGACCGAACTGGCCAAGGAACGCGGTCAGTACTCGTCGTACAAGGGCTCGCTGTGGGATCGCGGCATTCTGCCGCAGGACTCGCTCAAGCTGCTGGCCGAAGAGCGTGGCGGTTACGTCGATGTCGACCTGTCGAGCACGCTCGACTGGGACAGCCTGCGCAAGCACATCGCTTCGCACGGTATGCGCAATTCGAACTGCGTGGCGATCGCACCGACCGCGACCATCTCGAACATCATCGGAGTCTCGGCCTGTATCGAGCCGACGTTCCAGAACCTGTACGTGAAGTCGAACCTGTCGGGCGAATTCACGGTGGTCAACGAGTATCTGGTGCGTGACCTGAAGGCCCGCGGTCTGTGGGACGAAGTGATGGTCGCCGACCTGAAGTACTTCGACGGTTCGCTCGCCCGCATCGACCGTGTGCCGGCCGATCTGCGCGAGATCTACGCCACGGCGTTCGAAGTCGAGCCGAAGTGGCTGGTCGAGGCCGCGTCGCGTCGTCAGAAGTGGATCGATCAGGCGCAGTCGCTCAATATCTATATGGCGGGTGCATCGGGCAAGAAGCTCGACGAGACGTACAAGCTGGCGTGGACGCGCGCGCTCAAGACCACGTACTACCTCCGTACGATGGCCGCAACGCACGTCGAGAAGTCGACGGTGAGCCACGGTGCGCTGAACGCGGTGCCGAGCTCGGGCGGTGTGTCGGGCGGCTTCTCGGCCGAACCGACCTCGCCGCTGGCCCAGCCGATGCCGGAAGCCGAAGGCGCCGTGTGCACGATGCGTCCGGGCGATCCGGGCTTCGAAGAGTGCGAGGCTTGCCAGTAAGTCGGGTATGAGGCGGCGCCACAGGGTTCACGTGGCGTCGCGCATAGGGAAAACCCCGTCGATCCGAAAGGACGACGGGGTTTTTCTTGGCTTCACGATCGCGGGGGATCGAAGGCAGGACGCACGGGAGTGGCCTCAGGCCAGGTCGATGCGCATCGACAGATCGAGCGTCTGGCCGTGCGCGAGCACGACGTGATCGTGGTCGAACTCGCCGACCCGGTGCGTCGACGGCTCCAGGCAGAGGTAGGGGCGTCCGGCAGGGGAGTGCAGCACGAGCCAGGACGCGTTGTCGCTGCGAACCGTCGCGCAGCGCAGGCCGCCGGCGTAGTCGATACGGGCGTCGAAGCGCCCGGTCCCGGACGGCACTTCGGCAAACCAGGTCGAGCGGCCTCCGGTGTCGAGACCGCCGCCGACCGATACCACTTCCATCGGACCGACGTGAACGCGTTGCTCGCTCGGCCAGCGAATGTCCTCGGACGCAGAGCGCCACAGCGCCTCGGATTCGAAGGTCAGGCGCGCGCCGGCCGGCCAGCGGAAGTACGGATGCATGCCCAGCCCCGCAGGCATCTCCTGCGCCGAAAGGTTGGTGAGCGAGAGCTGCATGTCCACGCCCAGCTCGTCGAGCGTTACCGACAGGTAGGCCTGATAGTGCCAGGGCCACTCCGGCTGCGCGGGGCAGTCGAGTTGCAGGACACAGCAATGCGAGCTTTCGTCGACCACTTCCCACTCGCGGCGCAGCCCCCAGCCGTGCAACGAACTCGACGCGACGGACGCCTCGCGAACGGTGAGGATGCGCTCGCGCCAATGCAGCGTGTCGTCGCGCAACATATTGGTATACGGCAGCATTGGGAACGCGCCGGCTTTCGGCCATTCGTCGGAGGAGAAGGGTTCGTTGCCGAGGGGCACGAGGTAGTCGAACAGGTCGCCGCGCGTGTCGCGTCGGGCGAGCCGGGACACGCGTGCGCCGCAACCGGGCTGCACTTCGGCGACGAGCGCACCTCTCGCGAGGCGGATCGGTTTGCCGGGTGTCAGCGTGGGCGGGGTGGCGGTAAGGGCGGGGCCTGACGCGGCTGGAGGTGTTGGCCCGGGTTGGCCTGTCGGTGCCTGTGCGCCATCGGTGCCTGAGGGTGTCATCGTCGATATCTCCTTCATTGGCGTCGGTAGATGGCGCTCGCCGGCGTCTGCCGCTCCGGTCTCGCGCCGTGACGCTTGCCGCACAGCATACGCCATTGTGAGTGCGCGTCGTTTTGATGCACTGCAAACCCTGTCGTGCGGCGTCGTTTCATGGCAAGATGCCGGTCCCGCAAGGCTGGGCGCAGATTACGCCCGGTATACGCGAAAACACTAGGTATTGTGGTGGCGGCATAATTCAACACAATATATGGTGGCGATGCACTGGAACGAGTGACCGTATTGTGCTAAATTGGAGTCATTCGATCGACGTCGGGAGGTCATGATGTTGCAAGACAAAGATTGCAGCAACCGAATCGACGCCGTGGTTCAAATCAGCGCGAAAGCGACTCTGCGTTACCCCCAATATCAAGCGTTACCTTCAGCGGATTTTTCGCCGTCATCGGCAAGTTGACGGCTGCACTATCGGCATTTTTTTCGTCGGCCTTCGTACGCGAACGGCTGAACTGTCACTTCGGCGTTGTGCGCCTTACGGCGTGCATCGCATCAACCTGAACGGACCGAGACCCTATGCTTAACTGGGAAGAAGACACCACCACCAAGCCTGCCGCTCCTGTTGCACCGGCCGCACCGGCTGCGAACATTCTGGGCACGCAAGACGACACGCCGCACACCATCGCCTCGCAGTCGACGCGCCGCGTGAGCGCCTCGGACAAGCGCGTGATCAACGGCACGACGGACGTGAACCAGTTGGTGCCGTTCAAGTACAAGTGGGCGTGGGAAAAGTATCTGGCCGGTTGCGCGAACCATTGGATGCCGCAGGAAATCAACATGTCGCGCGACATCGCGCTGTGGAAGGACCCGAACGGTCTGACCGAAGACGAGCGCCGCATCATCAAGCGCAACCTCGGCTTCTTCGTGACGGCCGACTCGCTGGCGGCGAACAACATCGTGCTGGGCACCTACCGCCACATCACCGCGCCGGAGTGCCGTCAGTTCCTGCTGCGTCAGGCGTTTGAAGAAGCGATTCACACGCACGCCTATCAGTACATCGTCGAGAGCCTGGGGCTGGACGAAGCCGAGATCTTCAACGCGTATCACGAAGTGGCGTCGATCCGCGACAAGGACGAATTCCTGCTGCCGTTCATCGAGGTGGTGGCCGATCCGTCGTTCAAGACGGGCACGCAGGAAGCCGACCAGAAGCTGCTGCGCTCGCTGATCGTGTTCGCCTGCATCATGGAAGGCCTGTTCTTCTACGTCGGCTTCACGCAGATTCTGGCGCTGGGTCGTCAGAACAAGATGACCGGTGCTGCGGAGCAGTATCAATACATCCTGCGCGACGAGTCGATGCACTGCAACTTCGGCATCGACCTGATCAACCAGGTGAAGCTGGAAAACCCGAACCTGTGGACGCCGGAGTTCCGCGAAGAGATTCGTGAGCTGTTCCAGAAGGCCGTCGAGCTTGAGTATCGCTACGCCGAAGATACGATGCCGCGCGGCGTGCTCGGTCTGAACGCGGGCATGTTCAAGAGCTACCTGCGCTTCATCGCGAATCGTCGTTGCGCACAAATCGGTCTCGAAGCGCTCTACCCGAACGAAGAGAATCCGTTCCCGTGGATGAGCGAGATGATCGACCTGAAGAAGGAGCGCAACTTCTTCGAAACGCGAGTGATCGAGTACCAGACCGGTGGTGCGCTGAGCTGGGACTAAGCATTGAGTGAAAAATGGATGCTCCGCGCAACGCGAGCATCCATGCGGGTTTCGGGAGGGTGATGTGAGCGTGCGATGCACGCGTGACTGGCGCGAAGAGAAGACGAAGAAGCGGCGCAGATCACACTCATCATCCTCACTCGCACGTTGAAGTTGTCGCTTCGCAAACGCATCGCACGCATCGACATGCGAGTGCGCTGTGCATCAAATACAACAGATTGACTTCTTCGTTACGATTGATGTGCGCTTTTTTACGCACAAAGTATTAACATCGCACCACAAAAGAATTATTATTCGCTCAAATAAATTGCAGTCTCGATGAACACACGAAAGCACTCACTGCTTTCCTCCCGCGACAGAGAGCTGGTAGTTACGGAGCGTAAAAACCTTGGTGCATAGCAAGCAGTATCGCTTATCCGCTATCGCAATCTCCTCCATCCCGATGACGGGACAGGCAAGCTACCCCCCGAAGAATCTGGCGAACTCCCTTTTTCAAGACAATCGAATTGCTGGCGGCAATGTCGCCGGCAATTTTTTTGCGCGCGTGACCACACACGGTCAGCGTCATGCGCGCAGCGCCGAATTCATTAGCGTAAGCCGTCGAAGTCCGATGCGTACGCCGATGAATAGCCCGCTCGCCGGCGGTTCCCGCACGGTGGTCGGGTTTCCTTCTCAGGTAGTTTCGTTTGAGTGATCTCTCACGTTAAGGAGTTTGTGATGGCTACGACCAAGAAAGCTGTTGCCAAGAAGCCGGCGGCCAAGAAGGCTGCTGTCGCCAAGAAGCCGGTTGCCAAGAAGGCCGCTGCTGCCAAGAAGCCTGTCGCCAAGAAGGCTGTCGCTGCCAAGAAGCCGGTAGCGAAGAAGGCGGTTGCCGCGAAGAAGCCGGCAGCGAAGAAGGTTGCTGCCAAGAAGCCGGCAGCCAAGAAAGTCGCAGTGAAGAAGGTTGCCGCCAAGAAGCCGGTCGCCAAGAAGGCAGCGGTCAAGAAGGTTGCCGCCAAGAAGCCGGTCGCCAAGAAGGCAGCGGTCAAGAAGGTTGCCGCTAAGAAGCCGGCCGCCAAGAAGGCCGCCGTCAAGAAGCCGGCAGCGAAGAAGGCTGCTGCCAAGAAGCCTGCTGCGAAGAAGGCCGCTGCTGCCAAGAAGCCTGCCGCGAAGAAGGCTGCTGCTGCGAAGAAGCCGGCTGCAAAGAAGGCTGCTGCTAAGCCCGCTAAGCCTGCCGCTGCGAAGAAGCCTGCTGCTCCCAAGAAGCCGGCTGTGAAGAAGGCGGCTGCCAAGCCTGCCGCTGCGCCCGCAGCTGCACCGGCTGCTGCACCCGCAGCACCGAAGACGGCGCTGAACCCGGCAGCGGCATGGCCGTTCCCGACCGGCAGCCGTCCGTAATCCGAGTGCCGATGCAGGAGCCAAGGCACTTCGGTGTCTTTTGATCGAGTAGGCCTACTCGATCCGAAACCCGCTGTGATGAGCGATCGTCACGGCGGGTTTTTTCATGGCGCAAAGAAAAACGGGCGACCGTGAAGTCGCCCGTCTGCGTGATGCTTGCGTTTGAAGCGGTGTCGTGGGAGCGGCGTCGCCGTGTTACAGCGTTACGACGTTCCTACGTTACGACTTCCTGGCCGGCATGTCCTGACGCAGTCCGAGTGTGGACTCAGTGCGTCACACGCGTCACGCCGCCGCTCGAGAGCAGACGCACGCGCTGTCCCGGCTGAAACGCCTCGTCGGCATCCTGAGTGATCGCACGCAACTCGCCATTGTCGAGGCGCACGGTGATCTCGAGGCCGGCCTTCTTGCTCATCCGGTTCTCGATGGCCTGGCCGGCCACGGCACCCAGCAGACCGCCGACGATACCCGTCGCGATCGAGCCGCGACCGCCGCCGATCGCGCTGCCGCCGATCGCACCCAGTGCGCCGCCCCCTGCGATGCCCAGAATGCCCGGGTCGCCATTGCTGCTATCGATCGTGACCGGACGCACCGATTCGACCGTGCCCATACGCACAACCTGCTCGCGTTGTGCCTGGCGGCTGTTATAGACGCTTGCCGAGTTGCTCGGACCGAACGCCGTGCAGGCGGACAGGGAGAGCGACGCCGCAGCGGTGAGAATAATGAGCGGTGTGGTAAGTCGTGCCATCGTTGTGCCTTTCCTTAAATCATTCGAAGCGGTGGCCGAACGCTTCTTCGTATTGCGCTTCAATCTCCGAGCGCGTCGGTGCATATGTCTGCGGACCCTGCTCGGCAATCTTGAGCGAACCCATCAGGCTGGCCAGGCGGCCGGTGGTCGGCCAATCGAGGCCCTTTTCGATGCCATAAAGCAAACCGCCACGGAATGCGTCGCCGCAACCGGTGGGGTCGACGACACGCTTGGCGGTCACGGCAGGAATGTCGTGTTGCTTGCCGCCGGCGAAGATCTGGGCCCCGTGTTCTCCGCGCGTGACGACAAGTGCCTCGACACGCGACTGGAGGTCTGCCATCGACAATCCGGTCTTCGTGCTAAGGAGCTTGGCTTCGTAGTCGTTGACCGCAAGATACGTTGCAAGTTCCACCATGCGACGCAGTGCCTCGGGCGAGAGCAAGGGCAGGCCCTGGCCCGGATCCAGCACGAACGGCACCCCTGCGGCGGCGAACCCTTCGGCGTGCGTGAGCATGGCGTCGGGGGCGTCCGGTGCGACGATGCCGAGCGTGGCGCCCTTGGCGTCGCTTACGCGGTTACGCGACGAGAACATCATCGCGCCCGGATGGAAGGCAGTGATCTGGTTGTTGTCCAGATCGGTGGTGATCATCGCGTTGGCCGTCATGGTGTCCGTGACCGTGCGCACGAATTCCGTCGTCATGCCGAGCGTCTGGAAGCGCTCGAGGTATGCCGCACCGTCTTCGCCGACCGTTGCCATGACGACCGGCGAGCCACCTAGCAGGTGCAGGCTGTAACCGATGTTGCCGGCGCAGCCGCCGAAGTTGCGGCGCATCGTCGGCACGAGGAAACTGACGTTCAGGATGTGCACCTGATCAGGCAGGATGTGCTCGCCGAAGCGACCTTCGAACGTCATGATGTTGTCGTAGGCCAGCGAGCCGCAGATCACGGTAGTCACGGGAATGTCCTTGCGAAAAATAAGCGGGGGAAAGCCAACGGAGAACGGCAGACGGTGAGAGGCTGTCGTGATGTCGTGGCCGTCGGACAAAAAACAGGCCGGTGCATCCACTGCATCGGCGCGGGAGTGACGAATCGCATCCGTCGTACGAATCGAACGCATCGCACGAATCGTACAGCTATCGCCATCGCTGCGACCCGACGCGCGCCCTTGAGGCAAACGCTTCGGATCGCAGCGATGCACTACATCATCACGAGATCACGACAGTGCGGCGAGCGCGGCGTCGTAATTCGGTTCGTTCTTGATTTCCGGCACCAGCTCGGCGTGCACGACGCGGTTGTCGGCGTCGAGCACCACGACGGCGCGCGCCGTGACACCGGCGAGCGGACCGGTCTTGATTTCCACGCCGTAGTCGTTGAGGAACTCGCGACCGCGCATGGTCGAGAGCGTGACGACGTTGTTCAGGCCTTCGGTGGCGCAGAAGCGGCTCATCGCGAAGGGCAGGTCGGCCGAGATGACGAGCACAACGGTGTTGTCGAGCTTGCCGGCGGCTTCGTTGAACTTGCGGGTCGACGTGGCGCAGGTCGGCGTGTCGAGGCTCGGCACGATGTTGAGGACCTTGCGCTTGCCAGCGAAGTCGTCGAGCGTGACGTCTGCGAGCTTGGCGTTGACCAGCTTCAGTGCCGGTGCGGTCTGGCCCTTCTGCGGGAACTGGCCGCCGACTTCGATGGGGTTGCCCCCGAGCGTGACTTGGGACATCTATATCTCCTAGGTTGAGTGCAACAGCGCTATCAGGGATAGAACGCGAGCACCCGGTAATTACTGGCTAGCGCTGCCTGCGCCGACAATCGTAACCGAATCGTGCGTTCATTGCGTGGCGCCAACCCGGTTTCGCGCATTGCGGTTTCGGTGACGTATTCGTTCGCTGAAAAAACGCGACGCACCACGGGTTTGCCGTCCAGATCCGAGAGCGTGAGTTCCAGCGACGGCCAGGCCACCGCGTGACCCGCCTGATTGCGCATAAAGACGGTGAGCGTCATCGGGACGGTGCCGGCCGGGGTGGCCGAGGCGTCGCTGGCCGGGGATTCAGCCGCCGTATCGGTGCTTTGTGCTGCGGGGGCCCCGGCGGCGGCGTCGGTGACGAGCGTCACGCTCGAAATCTGGATCTGGTCAGGCTGGCGCGGCAAGCCGATCGGCACATGTAACGGACGTCCGATGGCGGCGAATACGCCGTGCAACGCGGGCATGCGGTCGACAAGCGCAGCGCGCTCGATCCATGCCCACTGCGCGAGCAAACCGATGACGGCGAGCGCCATGCATACGCGCCAGAGCGCACGTGCAACGCCGGGGCGTTTGTGCTGTTCGAGGCCGGACGGCGAGGGCGTTTCCCTGCGCGCGGGCGACGCCGTCGGCGCGGTGAGCACGGTCGGGTCCTCGTCGTCGATATAGCGGCCGGGGCCGTGCTGCATCCGTGCGCGGCTTTCGTCCGGCGATCCGAGCAGGGCGGCGATGGCCGTAGGTCCGAGCATCTCGGGGACCGGTTTGTCGCGGCCGGTGCCTGCGGTACCGACACCGCGCGGTGCGGGAGCGGGTGCGGTGACGGCGTCGGGCAAGGCGGCGAGCCTTGTCGGTGCGACGGACATGCCGGCGCTCGCGCGCACTTCGGGCCTCGCCGTGAGATCGGCTGCGGTAGCGATATCAGGGGAAGCGGGAGGTGAGACGGGGAAGGCCGACGAAGAGGAGGCCGACGAAGATGCGGGCGCCGGTGAAGTGGGTGGAGCGGGTGGAGCCGCTGAAGCGCCGGCATCGAGCGGGCCGGCGGCACGCCCGGCGCTCGCAGCGGCGTCGCTTTCGTCGGCGGGCGGATCGCACAGATAGGCGCGGCCGTCGAACACTTCCCGGCAATGACCGCAACGCACGAGGCCGTCGCGCAGCTTGAGCTGGTCCGCGACGACGCGAAAGACCGTATGGCAGTGGGGGCAGCGGGTGGCGAGAACGCGCGAGGACTGGGTCATGTGGCTTGGAAGACTCGGGGGACTCGGCGCCTCATGTGACTCTCGGGAGTGGCGATCGGCGCAAATTAACCGGTAGCCTGCCCGTGAAGGCAGACCCAGCCGTCGTGAGCGCGCCAGACCGACATCTTCATGTAGGGCGCGTAAGCCGCGATCACCTCGTCGGCCTGCCGTTCCAGCACGCCGGACAGCGCGAGCCGGCCGCCCGGCGCCACGCGCGACGTCAACATCGACGCGAGCAGCTTGAGCGGATTGGACAGAATGTTGGCGACCACGATGTTGAACTGACCGTCACGCAGATCGTCGGGCAAACCGTACTCGACCGGTGCGTGATTGCGTTCGCTGTTGTAACGGGCGGATTCGACGGCCTGCGGGTCGATATCGATACCGATAACGGGATCGGCGCCGCATTTGCGCGCAAGAATCGCCAGAATGCCGGAGCCGCAGCCGTAATCGAGCAGCGATTGTCCCCGCTGCACGTGCTGTTCGAGCCACTCCATGCAAAGCCGCGTGGTCGGATGGCTGCCGGTGCCGAAGGCCAGACCCGGATCGAGTTCGAGGATGAGGGCGTCGGTGTCCGGGGCATCGTGCCACGACGGCACGACCCAGATCCGCTGGCCGATCTGCATCGGCTCGAACTGGGACTGCGTCAGGCGTACCCAGTCCTGTTCTTCCACGTCGCGCAACGTGAAAGCCGGCGACTCGGCCAGTCCCAGCGCATTGACCGCCGCCGCGAGCAGCACGGCGGCGTCCTGATCTTCCCCCACCAGCGCCACCACGCGCGAGCGTTGCCACGCGGTGTCCGGCGGGGTCAGGCCCGGTTCGCCGAACATCGGTTGCTCGTCGGGCGTGTCGGCGTCCGCGTCCTCGACAGAGACCGACAGCACGCCCAGATCGAGCAGGGCGTCCGACAGGGCCTCGGCCTGGGCACGGGCAACTTCTACGACGAGTTCGCGATACATAGCGCGTGGATTCCTACGGGGTAACTAACTTAATTGCCGCCGACGGCAGACTTCTGCGCCAGCTTGTGTTCCAGATAGTGGATGCTCGTGCCGCCTTCGACAAACTTGGCGTCGAGCATCAACTCGCGGTGAAGCGGAATGTTCGTCTGGATGCCCTCGACCACGATTTCCGACAGGGCCACGCGCATGCGGCGAATCGCCTGTTCACGCGTTGCCCCGTAAGCGATCAGCTTGCCGATCATCGAGTCGTAGTTGGGCGGCACGAAGTAGCCGTTGTAGGCATGCGTGTCGACGCGAATGCCAGGGCCACCCGGCATATGCCAGGCGGTAATGCGCCCCGGCGACGGCGTGAACTTGAACGGATCTTCGGCGTTGATGCGGCACTCGATGGCGTGCCCCTGGAACTGGATGTCGCGCTGACGGTAGGCGAGCTTCTCGCCCGCTGCGATGCGGATCTGTTCCTGCACGATATCGACGCCCGTGATCATTTCCGTCACCGGGTGCTCGACCTGCACGCGCGTGTTCATTTCGATGAAATAGAACTCGCCGTTCTCATACAGGAATTCGAACGTACCGGCGCCGAGGTAGCCCATCTTCTTGCAGGCGTCGGCGCAACGATCGCCAATACGCTCGATCAGACGGCGCGGGATCAGCGGTGCGGTCGCCTCTTCGATCACCTTCTGGTGACGACGCTGCATCGAGCAGTCGCGCTCACCCAGCCAGATCGCTTGCTTGTGCTTGTCTGCGAGCACCTGGATTTCGATATGGCGCGGGTTCTCGAGGAACTTCTCCATATAGACTTCCGGGTTGCCGAAGGCGCGGCCGGCTTCTTCGCGGGTCATGTTGACCGCATTCACGAGCGCCGCTTCCGTATGCACCACGCGCATGCCGCGACCACCACCGCCACCTGCGGCCTTGATGATCACCGGATAGCCGACCTGGCGTGCAATTCGCACGATCTCCTTCGGATCTTCGGGCAACGCGCCTTCCGAACCCGGCACGCACGGCACGCCGGTCTTGATCATGGTCTGCTTGGCCGACACCTTGTCGCCCATCAGACGAATGGTTTCGGGACGCGGACCGATGAACGTGAAGCCCGATTGCTCGACGCGCTCGGCGAAGTCGGCGTTCTCGGAGAGGAAGCCGTAGCCGGGGTGAATGGCCTGAGCGTCGGTGACTTCCGCCGCGCTGATGAGCGCCGGCATGTTCAGATAGGACAGCGGCGACGGGGCCGGCCCGATACAAACCGCTTCGTCGGCGAGCTTGACGTACTTCGCTTCCTTGTCGGCTTCGGAATAGACGACGACAGTCTTGATGCCCATCTCGCGGCACGCGCGCTGGATGCGCAGAGCGATTTCGCCGCGGTTGGCGATGAGAATTTTTTCAAACATTATGTGCAGTCCTGCCCGTAAGGGGAGAGGAGCGGGGCCGGACGCCCGATGCCGCAGCGGCACAGGCCGCGCGTGCGAGGCGTCCGACAACCGGCATTAGCCGATCACGAACAGCGGTTGACCGTATTCCACGGCCTGACCGTTCTCGACGAGGATTTCCTTGATCACGCCGGCCTTATCCGACTCGATCTCGTTGAGTAGCTTCATCGCTTCGATGATGCACAGCGTCTGGCCTTCCTTGACCGAGTCGCCCACTTGCGCGAACGGGTCGGCGCCCGGCGACGGCGCACGGTAGAACGTGCCGACCATCGGCGACGTCACGATATGACCTTGCGGCGCGGCCGGGGCGGCCGGTGCAGCCGCAGCGGCCGTGGCGGCGGGAGCTTGCGCAGCGACTTGCGGCATGGCGGCCGGCATGGCCATCTGCACCGGGGCCGCGATCACTTGCGGCGGCGCCTTGACGATGCGGACCTTGCCTTCGCCTTCGGTGACTTCGAGTTCGGAAATACCCGATTCGGCCACGAGGTCGATCAACGTCTTGAGTTTGCGCAAATCCATGAAGGAAGCTCCTTGATTCTGTATCGACGCGGGCGCAAGGTCCCGCGAGAGGAAATGGGGTGTGGAAGAGGACTACCCGCCGGCGAGTCGCCGCAGGGCAAAATCGAGCGCATAGGTATACCCACGCCAGCCCAGGCCGCAGATCACACCTTGCGCGATATCGGAAAAGTACGAGTGATGCCGGAAGGCCTCGCGCGCATGGACGTTCGAGAGGTGAACCTCGACGAACGGGATGCCTACCCCGCCCAACGCGTCGCGAAGGGCCACGCTGGTGTGGGTGTAAGCCGCAGGGTTGATGACGATGAAGTCGATCGACTCATCGCGCGCCGCCTGAATCCGGTCAACCAGCGCACCTTCGTGATTGCTTTGAAAGGTCGTCACCTCGGCACCCGCCGTCTGCGCTTGCGCCAACAGGGCGGCGTCGATATCGGCCAACGTCGTGCGACCGTACACCTCCGGCTCGCGAGTACCGAGCAGGTTCAGGTTGGGGCCGTGGAGCACGAGAATGCGGTGAGGCATTGGCGAATCAAATTTCACGAAATTGGGCGCAATTAAACGCCAGTTGGTAGATTTTGTCCAGTGGGGCGAAAATGTGGCCCGACCGGTCACGTCCGGCGGGGCTTCGCGGGAAGCCCTGTTTCCCGCGTGGGGTCAGATCAACGGCTCAAGGGCGGTGCGTACCTCGTCCGAAGTAATTCGGCCCAGTTTTTCATAGTGCATGCGGCCTTGCGCGTCGATGACGACGGTGAATGGCAGGGCGCCGGCCTTGTTGCCCAATGCCCGGGCCAGCTCGGTGCCTGCATAACCTGCCACGAGCAATGGGTAATCGACTTTCACCTTTTGCTCGAATGCGATCATGTTCTGAGCGGTATCGATGCCGATGCCGACGAATTGAACGTTTTTCCCGCCAAATTCAGTGGAAAGCGCGTGCAAATCCGGCATTTCCTCGACGCACGGTCCGCACCACGGCGCCCAGAAGTTGACGACCAGCGTCTTGCCTTTCCATTGCGAGATCGCCTGGTCGTTGCCCTTCAGGTCGGGCAGGCGCGTGGCGAGCAATTGGGCCACGGCGGCGTCGGACGCGTCCGGCGCAGGCGGGTTCCGGTGGCCGAGCCAGAAGCCGGCCGCTAATCCCGCAAGCGCCAGAATCACCAGAATAACAATGCGTTTTGCCATGATGGACGAGGGACGGAAGTTCCGAGGTAGACGGTAAACGAAAAGACGAGCGGTAATTGCGAAGAATTAGTGGCGATTTTGCTGCGATCCGGTTGTGATCATGCTGTGATCTGCCCCCAGGGTCAGCCGCTGTGGGCCGCTTCGGCTTCGCCGATCAGCACGCGCAGACCCTCGGCATCGGTCCGCACCGGGCGGCCATGACCGTCGGTCGCCTTGAGCGCACCCCGCATATCGTCCATGGAATACAGCGACAGATGCACGCCGGCCGGTTCCCCCTGCTGACGGCGCTCGCGCCAGAGGAAACTGAGCGTCTCGACCATGCCCCGGCCATTGAAATGGCGGCTCTCCGAGACTTCGTAGTCGATGCCTCTATTGAGCAGATCGATGGCGACATCCTTGGGGTTATCGCAAAATGCCTGCAAATAGATGTCGGATAGAGCCGTAGCAGTACCGTGATAGACGGCGCCCGTGAGGTAAGGCCGGTAGCGGGCGAGTTCGGTCATGACCGCGAGGGCTACCTGCCGCAGATGCGCCAGTTCCGCAGGCTGTGTGTCAGATAGGAACGTTTGCACGTATTCCCGGACTTCGGCCTCGATCTGGTCGTTATCCGGCAGCAATTCGCTGGCAATTCGCGTCTCCCCCGTGACTTGTCTGGCCGCCTTGCGTTTCGCGCTCGCATAGTCGGCGCCCTCCTCGGCGATGAGGCGGGCGGCCGCGAGAGCGATTGCTTCGCGCAGGCGTTGGGCGTCGGTCCAGGATTTGCGTTTCATGCGGACGATGATACCCGAAAGGCATTGCCGTTCGCGCCGCAGGTACAATGGAGGCCTTGGCTTTTTGCAGTCCCTAGGCACTCCATTTCCCGCACGGGTTTGGCCCCTCCTCACCACGCTCCCCATCCATGCATATTCATATTCTTGGCATCTGCGGCACGTTCATGGGCGGTCTGGCAGTTCTCGCACGTCAGGCCGGTCACACCGTTACGGGTTGCGACGCCAACGTCTATCCGCCGATGAGCACGCAGCTCGAGGCGCAGGGCATTCGCCTGATCGAGGGTTTCGACGCCGATCAGGTTTCGCTGGAACCCGATCTGTTCGTGATCGGTAACGTCGTGTCGCGCGGCAACCCGCTGATGGAAGAAATCCTGAATCGGAATCTGCCGTATACCTCGGGGCCTCAATGGCTTGGCGAGCACGTGCTGTCCAAAAAATGGGTGTTGGCGGTGGCCGGCACGCATGGCAAAACCACCACGACGTCGATGCTCGCGTGGATTCTCGAAGACGCCGGGTACAACCCCGGTTTCCTCGTCGGCGGCGTGCCCATGAACTTCGGCATCTCGGCGCGGCTGACCGACAGCGATTTCTTCGTCATCGAGGCCGATGAGTACGACACCGCCTTTTTCGACAAGCGCTCCAAGTTCGTTCATTACCATCCGCGCACGGCCATTCTGAATAATCTGGAGTTCGATCACGCCGACATCTTCCCGGATCTGACGGCGATCGAGACGCAATTCCATCATCTCGTGCGCACGGTGCCGGGGCAGGGCCGCCTCATCGTGAACGGCCGGGAGCCGGCGCTCGACCGTGTGCTGGCGCGTGGCTGCTGGAGCGAAGTCGAGCGTTTCGGCGTGGCGTATGGCTGGCACGTATCGCAAGCGAATGAAACGCTCGCGCCGGGACAGGAAGCGTTCTGGGTGCATCAGGCGGCGAAGGCGGCCGGCGAAGTGAAGTGGTCGCTCCAGGGCGAGCACAACCGGATGAACGCGTTGGCTGCGCTGGCCGCCGCGCGCCATGTGGGCGTGCCGACGGAACAGGGGGCCGCGGCCCTGGGTAAATTCCAGAACGTCAAACGCCGCATGGAAGTGCGAGGGGAAGCCGCGGGCGTGACCGTCTACGACGACTTCGCGCATCACCCGACTGCCATTCAGACGACGCTCGCCGGCCTGCGCCGCCGCGCTGGCAACGCTCGCATTCTTGCCGTGCTGGAGCCGCGTTCGAACACGATGAAGCTGGGCGTGATGAAGGCGCAGTTGCCTGCGAGCCTGGCCGACGCCGATCTGGTGTTCGGCTACGGTGCGCCGTCCGGCAAGGACGCCCTCGGGTGGAATCTTGCGGAAGCGCTCGCTGCGCTGGGCGCGCGGGCGCAGGCATTCAGCGATATCGACGGTCTGGTGCGCGCCGTCACCGCCGCCGCTCAGCCGGGCGACCAGATCGTGGTGATGAGCAACGGCGGCTTCGGCGGCATTCATCAGAAGTTGCTGGATGCGCTGGCGGCGCGGGGCTGACGGGTGCGCAGCGCCTGTCCCGACGCATCGCCAACATTGAATCGATTCTATCGGGAGCTTCCATGATTCTTTATTTGCACGGCTTCCGTTCCTCGCCGCGTTCCTTCAAGGCGCAATTACTGGCAGCCCGAATGCACCGGCTCGGACTCGGCCATGACTGGGCGTGCCCGCAACTGCCGCCATCGCCGCTGGCGGCCGTCGTCGACGCTCAGCGTCTGCTCACCGGGGTGACGCCCGACGCGTTGACGATCGTGGGCAGCTCGCTGGGCGGTTACTACGCCACGTACCTTGCGCAGAAGCTGGGGTGCCGAGCCGTGCTGCTCAATCCGGCGACGCGTCCGTACGACGATCTCGGCAAATGGCTCGGCGAGCAGCCGATGTGGCACGGCGGCGGCTCCATCGTCGTCGAGCCTCGCCACCTGGACGAACTGCACATGATCGATGTGGCGCAGATAACGCGTCCCGAGCGCTACTACCTTGTCGCGGCGACCGGTGATCAGACGCTGGACTACCGCGACATGCTGGCGAAGTACCCGGGGGCAAACCTCACGTTGATTGAGGGGAGCGACCACGGGATTTCCGATTTCCCCAACTATATGGACGACGTGTTGCGCTTTGCCGGCGTCGACATGCCCTCTGCGCCAGACGCAGCAAGCCCGTTCGCGGGCGAATAACGCGTTTGCCCGTTCTGCCCTAAACCGCCGTACATTGGCGGGCTACAATATCGCCTATTGCGATCGATGGCTGTTTCATGAACATTTTTTTTGAGGAATCCGGCGGCTTCAAAGCTGGCACGGTGTTGTCGCAGCAGGGCGAGTCATATCAGGTGGAACTGCCTGGCGGGCGTCGCAGCAAAATCAAGGGACGCGATGTCCTGTTGCGTTTCGAGTCGCCCACGCCCGCCGAGCTGATCGCGCAGGCGCAGGCCGCAGCCCAGGACATCGACATGAGTTTCCTGTGGGAATGCGCGCCGGCCGACGAGTTTCCGTTTCCCGTGCTTGCCGCCGAGTATTTCGGTGAGGGGGCGAGCGTGGCGCAGCAGGCCGGTCTGGCGCTGGCGTTGCAGGCCTCGCCGATCTACTTCCGCCGCAAGGGCCGCGGTCAGTACCAGCGCGCCGCGCAGGAGCAACTGGAAGCCGCGCTCGCCGGACTGGCGCGAAAGCAGCAGCAGGCGGAGTTGCAGGCGTCTTACGCCGATCAGATGATCGCGGGGTCGCTGCCCGACGCGTTCAAGGGCAAGGAATTGCAGTTGCTGTTCCGTCCCGACAAGAACGCCATCGAATGGAAGGCGCTCGACGCCGCCGCCATTGCACTGGGCAAGACCCACGCCGAGGTGATGCTCGCTTGCGGCGGTATTGCGTCGCCGCGCGCTTATCATGAGGCGGCCTTCCTGTACGAACACTTCCCGCGTGGCACCGGTTTCCCCGACCTCGGGCCCACGCCGTTGCCGGGCGACGACCTGCCGATCGCCGACGTTCAGGCGTTCTCCATCGACGACTCGACGACGACGGAAATCGACGATGCGCTGTCGGTGCAAATGCTGCCTGACGGTCTGCTGCGTGTGGGGATCCACATTGCGGCGCCGGCGCTGGGCATTACGCGCGGCGACCCCATCGACGAGATCGCGCGCGTGCGACTGTCGACGGTCTACTCGCCTGGCGAAAAGATCACGATGCTGCCCGATTCGGTGGTCGAGGCTTATACGCTCGCGGAAGGCGGGGCGCGTCCGGCCCTGTCGCTGTACGTTGTGGTCAAGGCCGATACGTACGAAATCGTGACGACCGAGACGCGTGCCGAACGGGTGCCGATCTCGGCGAACCTGCGTCACAACGAACTCGATTCGATCATCACCGCCGAAGCGCTGGCCGACGGCAGCGGCGAGTATCCGCACAAGGAAGCGCTGCGCCTGCTGTGGCCGTTCGCGCAGTCGCTGTACGACAAGCGTCAGGCGGCGCGCGTGGGCTACGGCCTGCGCCCGGAAGTGCAGAACAAGACGGACTTCAATTTTTATGTCGACGGCGAGCACATCACGATCAAGCAACGCCTGCGTGGCGCACCGCTCGATCTGATCGTCGCCGAAATGGCGATTCTGGCGAACAGCCGCTGGGGACGCCTGCTGGCCGAATGCGGCGTGCCGGGTATCTACCGGGCACAGCGCGCGTATGGCGTGAATCGCACGCGCATGCAGACGTCGCCCGCTCCGCACGAAGGGCTTGGCGTCGAGCAGTATGCGTGGAGTACGTCGCCGCTGCGTCGTTACGTCGATCTGGTCAATCAGTGGCAACTGATCGCGTGCGTGCGCCATGGCGTGACGGCGAAGCTGGCCGCCCCCTTCAAGCCGAAGGACGCCGACCTGTATGCCACCGTGTCGAGCTTCGAAGCGGCTTATGCGGCATACGGCGAGCATCAGAGCCGCATGGAGCGCTACTGGTGCCTGCGCTGGCTGATTCAGGAGAACACGTCGCAGGTGCAGGCGAGCGTGCTCAAGGGCGATACGGTTCGCCTGAACGATATTCCGCTCACGCTTATCGTCCCGGGACTCGGCCCGCACGCACGGGGCACGCAGATCATGCTCGACGTGCTGTCGTTCGACGTCGTCACACTCAGTATTTCGGTGCGTGTCGCCCAGGTGCTCGGCGCTGGCCAGTCGTCATTGGCGGATGAGGATGACGAGGGCGAAGGCGGGGCCGGTGAGGGTGGTGATGGTGGTGAGGGTGGTGACGGTGGTGAAGGCGCAGAGGCGGGCAACGGTGGCGCCGAGCGTGCCGACGGCTCGCATGGCGTTGACGGCACCGAAGGCGAGGCGAGCGCACAGCGCCGTTCCGACACCGACGCCGACATCGGCACGGACGTGAGCGGCAACGCGCCTCAGGCGTCCGCGACGACCGACGGCGCGAGTCTCACGTCGCCGCTCGCGGCTGCCCTGACGGCGGCGGGCACGCACGACGCGTCGGCCAGCCCGGCGTGCTGAAACCCGCACTTCCTTCGGGCAATCTGGTCGCGGCACGTCGCCGTGGCTGGTCGCTCATGCGCGAGCATCCGCTGGCCACCGGTCTCGTCGTCTCGGCGCTGGTGCATCTGCTCGCGCTGGCTGTGCATTTTGTGGCGCCGGAGCGTTTCCGCCTGCACAGTGCAGACACCCCGCTCGAAGTCGTGCTGGTCAACGCCAAGTCGGCCAATGCCCCGGACAAGGCGACCGCGCTTGCGCAGGCCAATCTCGTTGGCGGAGGCGAACATGACGGTGAGCGGGCCACGTCGCCGTTGCCGTCGCGCGCGGTCGAGCGCGATGGCGCGCCCGTCGCACAAATGCAACGCAACGTGAGCGATCTGGAGGCAATGCAGGAGAAATTGCTTTCGCAGCTTCGCAGCCAGTACGCGGCCACTCCGGAAGCGCAGCGCAACCGGACCGACTCGCCTCAGCGCGCGCAGGGACTCGACGACCAGACCGTCGACCAGCAGATCGCGCGCTTGCAGGCCGAGATCGACAAGCAGTTGCGTGCCTATCAGACGCGTCCCAAACGTGGGCAGGTCACGGCGAATACGCGGGAAGTGGCATACGCGCGTTACTTCGACGCGTTGCGCCACCGAATCGAGCGATACGGCACCGAACACTTTCCTCAGATCGGCAACGATCGTCTGTACGGCGAACTCATCGTTACGCTCAACGTCAACCAGCGCGGTGGCTTGGGGTATCACAAAGATGGCTGGAACGTCGTGGGCGTGGAGGTGACGCGCAGCTCCGGCAATCGCGATCTGGACCGCCGGGCGGTCGCCATCGTGCAGGCGAGCGCGCCCTTCGGCGACTTCTCGTCCGACATGAAGCAGCGATATGACATTCTCGAAATCGTCACGCGCATGACTTTCACCCGTCAGGGCGTACAGGCGCAAACACTCGCTGCGCCGGCGAGCGACGCTACGCCATGAGCGTCGTCGAACCTCGATCAGTCTCGTAAGGTCTTGAAAGGTTTCGAAGGGTGTCGTAAGGTCTCGCAAGGTGTGAGTCGGCACTATCGGTGGTCGACCACCCAGCGGAGCGGGCGATGGCGGCATGCTTGAGACCTGCCCGGTAAAACTTTCCAAAAATTTCTATAATTACGGCGTTTCCCGAACTGGAAAGTCCGCCATGAAATGGATCATTCTGGCGATCATTGCTGCTTGCGCTGTGTACGTGCATTTCCGCGGTAAGGTCCGCCACAAATTCTTCCGTCAGCTCTCCGACCATTCGACGTTTTTGTCGCCGTTGAACGTGTTCATGTACGCGTTTTCTCGCGTCCCCACGACGCCGTATCTGAAGCCCGACAACTTCCCCGAACTCGAACCGTTGCGCCAGAACTGGGAGGCGATTCGCGCCGAAGCCGTGTCGCTGCTCGAGGCGAGCCGCATCAAGGCGTCCGACACCTACAACGACGTCGGCTTCAATTCGTTCTTCAAAAGCGGGTGGAAGCGCTTCTACCTGAAGTGGTACGACGATGCGCATCCGTCCGCGAACGAACTCTGTCCGGTCACGACCCAGCTCGTGAGCAAGATCCCGACGATCAAGGCCGCCATGTTCGCCGAGTTGCCGCACGGCAGTCGGTTGGTGCGTCACCGCGATCCGTATGCGGGGTCGCTGCGCTATCACCTCGGGCTGGTGACACCGAACGACGATCGTTGCTATATCGATGTCGATGGTCAGCGCTATAGCTGGCGCGACGGCGAAGGCGTGGTCTTCGACGAGACCTACATCCATTACGCCGAGAATCAGAGCGGCCGGAACCGGATCATTTTGTTTTGCGACGTCGAACGCCCCATGAAGTACCGCTGGACACAGGCGATGAACCACTGGTTCGGGCGCCATCTGGTGGGGGCCGCCGCCTCACCCAACGACGCGGGCGATCGCACCGGCGGGCTAAACAAGGCTTTCAAGTATATTTACTCGATCCGCATCGTCGGCAAACGCCTCAAGGCGTGGAACCGTCACGTGTACTATGCGGTGAAATGGGCGTTGTTCGGGGGCATCCTGTTGTGGATCTTCTGGTGAGCGGCGCCCGCTGAATCACGGCCCGACGCCTTATTTGCTGCATGACATCACGGCGCCTGCGCGAAAGCCAGGCGCCGCGTCTTTGAAAACGATGACAAACCAAACGCCTGCCGGGGACTTGCCCGCCGATCGCTACGCCGTGATCGGCCATCCTGTCGAACATAGCCAATCGCCGTTCATTCACGCCGAGTTCGCGCGCGAGACGGGACAGCGCCTCACTTATGAGCGTCTGCTCGCCCCGCTCGACGCATTCGCCGCGACGGTGCGCACGTTCATCGATCACGGGGCGCGCGGCGCCAATGTCACCGTCCCTTTCAAGCTTGAGGCGCATGCGCTGGCCGATCGGCTGACCGAGCGTGCGCAGGCGGCCGGAGCGGTCAACACGCTGGTGTTCGACGCGCAAGGCATCACCGGCGACAACACCGACGGTGTCGGACTGGTGCGCGACATCGAAGGTCCGCTCGGTGTGTCGCTCGCGGGGCGCCGTGTATTGTTGCTCGGCGCCGGGGGCGCGTCGCGTGGTGCGATGCTGCCGCTCATCGAAGCGAAGCCGGCGGCGCTGTTCGTCGCGAATCGCACGGCAGCCCGTGCCGACGAACTCGTCGCGCGTTTCACCGAGGCCGCGAAGCGCCACGATGTGTCGCTCGCCGGCGGCGGCTGGGATGCCGTTCCCGCAGGTTTCGATGTCGTCGTCAATGCGACGGCAGGCAGCCTTCAGGGCGAGGTGCCGCCATTGCCCGCTGGCACATACGCCGAGGGTTCGCTGGCGTACGACATGATGTACGGCGCGCAGCCGACAGTCTTCATGGCGCATGCGTTGTCCGCCGGTGCCGCGAGTGCGTCGGACGGGCTGGGCATGCTTGTCGAGCAGGCGGCCGAAGCCTTCGCCGTGTGGCGCGGCGTGCGCCCGTCGACCGATGTCGTGCGCGCTGCGTTGCGCGCCCGGCTTGCGGCAAAAGGCTGATTCCCACCGATGACTGCGCAGCGACGCACTTCCCACACGTCTGCCACGTCTCGCAAGCGGGGCGCAGGCCGCAGGCGCGCCTGGGGCCCCTGGCAGTGGACGGGCTACGTCGTGACATTGCTGATCGTGGGTGTGCTGGCGACGCAGCTCTACTACTTCCTTCAGATCGGCTGGTGGGTGCGCTTCAATCCGCAATCGACGGCCTTTATGCGGGCGGCCGAAGCGCGTCTGCGCGAGACCGATCCCAGCGCGACGCTCAGGCACCAATGGGTACCGTACGACCAGATTTCACGCAATCTGAAGCGCGCGATCATCGCCAGCGAAGACGCGAATTTCGTCAATCACGACGGTTACGAGATCGACGCGATGCTCGGTGCGTGGGAGAAAAATCAGAAGAAGGGACGCATTGTCGCGGGCGGCTCAACCATCTCGCAACAACTCGCCAAGAATCTGTTTTTGTCGAGCGAGAAGAGTTATCTGCGCAAGGCCGAAGAATTCACCATCACCTGGATGCTCGAATTCTGGATGGACAAGCAGCGGATCTTCGAGATCTATCTCAACTCGGTGGAGTGGGGCGAGGGCGTGTTCGGCGCGGAAGCCGCCGCGCGCTATTACTACGGCATTCCCGCGTCGAAGCTTTCGCCGTGGCAGGCAGCGCGGCTGGCGGTGATGCTGCCGCGCCCGCGCTACTTCGATTCGCATCGCAATTCGCCGTACCTCTCGCAGCGCGCGGGGGTGATTGCGCGACGCATGGGCGCGGCGGAGTTGCCGCAGTGATCAGTGCCGCGGTTGCGCCGGGTCCGGGATGGCCTGCGAGGGAACTTGCATGACGGTTCGCGTCGGATAGGGCAGCGAGCAACCGACGCCCTCGACCGTCTCCTTCACGTTGCGTTGCAGATCCCAGTACAGCCCCCAGTAATTACCGAGCAGCGACCAGACGCGGACATTGACGATCACTGCGCTGTCGCTGACTTGCTTGACCATGATTTCCGGCGCGGGGCTGTCGAGCACCCGTTCGTCGTCGGTCACATGCTCGCGAAGGGCGTTCATCGCGGCGTCGAGATCGTCGTCGAGCGCAATGCCGACAGTGACTTCAATGCGACGCGTCGCGTTGCGGCTGAAATTCGTGATCGGTTGCCCCCAGATCTGGTTGTTCGGCACGCAGACATAGAGGCCGTCGGCGTTAGTGAGCGTCGTTGTGAAGAGTCCGATCTCTTCGACGGTGCCGGCCACGGCCGAGCCTGCCGTCACGTA
This sequence comes from Pandoraea anhela, assembly GCF_902459655.1. Lineage (GTDB taxonomy): Bacteria > Pseudomonadota > Gammaproteobacteria > Burkholderiales > Burkholderiaceae > Pandoraea > Pandoraea anhela. Next base: position 15,763 of record NZ_CABPSB010000020.1, on the reverse strand, counting down.
GTCGCCATTGCGAAACGGACGCAGTACCAGCAGCATCGTGCCGGCGGCGATGTTTTGCAGCGTGCCTTGCAGCGCAAGGCCGATCGCCAGACCGGCCGCGCCGAGGACCGCGATGATGCTTGCCGTCTGCACGCCGAACTGTGCGAGCACGGCGATGATCGTGATGATGCGCACCGACCACAGCACGACCGACTCGATGAGCGGTTTGAGCGTAGCGTCGAAGTGGGGCGAGCGGTTGAGCGTCTTCTGGATGAAGCGCGACAATCGCTTCGCAATCCAGAAACCGACCAGCAGAATGAGCACGGCTTGCACGAACGACAGACTGTAGTGGACGGCGTTGGCTGCGAGAAAGCCCATGACGGCGTCGACGGATGTGAGCGGTGTGGTGAGTTCCGCCATATTTTCATTTCTCCCTGTCGCGTGACGTCCCGGCACAGCGGGCCTGGGGGAGCGTCGATGATTGCGTTGATGAACGCAGATGATGAACACGCATGATTCAGTGCGCTTCCCTGGGCGGGCATGACCCGTTGTGCACGAGCCGAGGCGCGTGACAAAGGTGCGCGACGAACACACAAACGACACAAACAAGCGCGTGACGGCGGCGCACGGGCACGCGCGAAGCGCGCCCGTCAGTGCGTCGATACCCAAATTGACGCAAAGTGCGTACATTGGTTCGTCAGCTTGCCACCGTTCCTGATCGAATTCGATGAATTCAAAGACTTTAGGAATATTCCTACGAACGATTCCGGCGCCGACCGACAGGGGCAGCCTGGCGCTTTCATTCCCGGCAGTCGTGCGCGATGGGCCGCCATTGGCGTGACTGTGGCGTGGCTGCTACACTTGGCGTCGCCTTGTAGCAGGGAGAACCTCGTTTGATCAATGCCTTCGTCATCCATCATGGCCGCCTGCAACAGGTGACTTGTGACCATCCCAGCGATCTGGCCAGCGTTTCGCCGGTCTGGGTCGATCTTCACAGCGAGTCCGAAGAGGAGCGCCGCTGGGTCGAAGAGGCCTACAAGGTCAAACTGCCGTCACGTGACGAAGTGACCGATATCGAGGCGTCGGCGCGTTATTACGAAGACGACGACGGGGTGCTCCACATCCGCACCGATTTTCTGCTCGACGACGAAGAGCAGTCGCGCAACGTGCCGGTGGCGTTCGTGGTGGTCAAGGACCTGCTGATCTCCGTGCACGACGAGGATCTGCCGGTGTTCCGTCTGGTGCGAATGCGCGCGCGGATTCGTCCCGGCTCGGTGCGCGATGCCATGGACGTGCTGCTCGACCTCTATTCCACCGATGCCGAATACTCGGCCGATTCGCTCGAGAGTGTGTATGCCGCGCTCGAAGAGGTCAGCAAAAGCGTGCTCGGCAAGAACCTGACCGATGCGGACGCCGCCAAGGCGCTCGAGAGCATTGCCGCGCAGGAAGACTTGAACGGGCGCATTCGCCGTAACGTCATGGATACGCGACGCGCGGTGTCGTTTCTGATGCGCGCCCGCATGCTCAAGGACGAGCAGTACCAGGAAGGCAAGCAGATCATGCGCGACATCGAGTCACTCGATAATCACACCGCGTATCTGTTCGACAAGATCAACTTCCTGATGGACGCCACCATCGGCTTCATCAACATCAACCAGAACAAGATCATCAAGATCTTCTCGGTCGCGGCCGTGGCGTTTCTTCCTCCAACGCTCATCGCCAGTATCTATGGCATGAACTTCCAGATGATGCCCGAGTTGGCGTGGGAGGCTGGCTATCCGTTCGCGATCGGTCTGATGATTTTCTCGGCGATTGCGCCGTTCCTTTACTTCCGTCATCGCGGCTGGCTCGATTGAGGGGAGGGCGGGGGCGCATGATGAGCGGCGCGGCTTCCGACGGGAAGCGGCTGTCATGGCAGCGTGCATGAAAGACAGTGCAGGCTGAGGCCGCCGAGCAGGTAAAATGACGGCCTTACTGGCTCCGACCAGTCTCGAAATCGCCTCCGCCGGATTACCGCCGTCGGAACCCGCCGGAACACCGTCATGACATTCACCCAAGTTCTCAACGCCGCCTGGACGCGCAATAACTCACTGCTGTGCGTGGGCCTCGATCCCGAGCCGTCGCGCATTCCTGCGCATTTGCAGGGCAAGCCCGGTGCGATTTTTGAGTTCTGCCGCCAGATCGTGGACGCGACCGCGCCCTACGCCAGCGCATTCAAGCCGCAGATCGCCTACTTCGCCGCGCATCGTGCGGAAGATCAGCTCGAACAACTGATCGCGCATATTCACGCGAATCATCCGGGTCTGCCGGTGATTCTCGACGCCAAACGCGGCGACATCGGCAGCACCGCCGAGCAGTACGCCCGCGAAGCCTTCGAGCGTTACCGTGCCGACGCCGTGACGGTGAACCCGTACATGGGCTTCGACTCGCTGGAGCCGTATCTGGCCCACGCGGACAAGGGCGTGATCGTGCTGTGCCGAACCTCGAATCCGGGGGGCAGCGACCTGCAATTTCTCGATGTCGACGGAAAGCCGCTGTATCAGACGGTGGCGCGACTCGCGTCGGGGCCATGGAATACGAGCGGTCAGATCGGCCTCGTGGTCGGCGCCACGTTCCCGGCGGAAATCGCGACCGTGCGCGGCATCGTGGGCGACATGCCTTTGCTGATTCCGGGAGTCGGTGCGCAGGGCGGCGATGTCGAGGCGACCGTGACGGCGGGTCGCACCGCTAACGGCACGGGCATGATGATCAACTCGTCGCGCGCCATCATCTACGCCGGCCGGGATGAGCACTTCGCGCAGGCCGCGGCGGCTGCGGCGCAAAAGACGCGCGATAGCATCAACGCCTACCGTTGATCGATGCGTCGGCCGGTGCATGTTGCGCCGGCCATCGCCACCGTATCGGGCTCGATTACGCTTCGGCCTTGTCGAGCAATTCGATAACGCCGCGTAAGGCGTATTGCGCCGCCTGGCTGCGGACCTGCGTGCGATCGCCCTTGAAGTGCTTCGTCTCGACGATGGTCGTCACGCGATTGCTCCATCCGAAGCAGACCATCCCCACCGGCTTGTCGGCGGTTCCGCCACCGGGTCCGGCCACGCCCGTGATCGACAGCGAAATCTGCGCGCGACTGTTGAGCAGAGCGCCCTCGGCCATAGCTCGCGCCACCGGCTCACTCACCGCGCCGTGTTTTTCGATCAGCTCGGGCGGCACGCCGATCATTTCTGATTTGGCTTGATTCGAGTACGTGACGAAGCCGCGCTCGAACCAGTTGCTGCTGCCGGAGATATCGGTGATCGCGGCGGCGACCAGTCCGCCGGTGCACGACTCGGCCGTGGTCAGCAGCAGGCGCTCGTCGCGCAAACGGTTGCCGACTTTTACCGACAATTGGGCCAGAAGATTTTGTTCGGAGACCACGGGACGACGCCTTCAAGAAGTCTATGCAACGATACGTGACGGGCACGACATACGCCGGCGAGTATCCGGGACGCCGCAAATCGGCGCATTTTCTCGCAGGGCGCTCGTCATGACACGAGGGCAAATCAAACGATCGATGTCGATCAGTGTCGCGTACCTTGACGATCAGATCGAACGCCACAGCGCAATCACGAGTAGCGTGCAGAACGCGGCAACGAGGTCGTCGAGCATGATGCCGAGGCCTCCCTTGACCGTTCGGTCGAAGTAGCTGATCGGCGGCGGCTTCACGGCATCGAAAAAGCGGAACAGAACGAACGCGACGAGCTGACCGACGAAGCTCGCCGGTGTAATCAGCAACAACACGATCCAGAAGGCGACGATTTCGTCCCAGACCACCGCACTCGGGTCCTGAACGCCGAGCTTGCGCGCCGTGTAACTGCAAATCCAGATGCCGCCGACGATGGACGCCGCAATCAGCACGGCCCAACCCGTGACCGTCAGATACAGATTGAGCACCAGATACGACGCCCAGCCGAACAACGTGCCTACGGTGCCCGGTGCAAACGACGACAGGCCCGTGCCGAAGCCGAGCGAGAACAGGTGCGCGGGGTGCGACAGCAGGAAACGCGAGTTCGGCCGGCGCGGGCCGCTGCCCGAATTGACGGCGGCCGTTTGATCAGTGCTCATTGGAAATGGTCGAAACTTTTGAAGTCGGCAGCGACGCTCGCGCCAGTATTGTCATGGAGATGCAGCATCGTGCGGCGCGCGTCGGGAATCGCTATTGTACCGATACGCGTGACTCGTATGCCGAGTTCGTTGCCGATCGCCTCGATTCGCCCGCGCTGCGAGGCATCCGCGCAGAAGCAAAGCTGATAATCGTCGCCGCCGGCGAGCGTACAAAGACGCCGAATCTCGGGAGATTGTGCGGCGAGCAAAGTGGATTGCGGCAACGCATCGACGTTGATTTGCGCGCTCATCGCCGAGCGTTCGAGGATATGGCCGAGATCGCCGATCAGGCCGTCGGAGATGTCGAGCGCGGCACGCGCTACGCCACGCAGCGCGAGGCCGAGCGCCACCTGCGGTTCGGGCAGGTCCATCGCGCGTTTTGCGAGCACGAGATCGGGCGCCGCGAGCGCCCATTCCCCGCGCAATGCCCCCAGCGCGAGCCGGGCGTCGCCCAGCGTGCCGGAGATCCAGATGTCGTCGCCGGGACGCGCGGCGTCGCGGCGCAATGCCTGCGCGCCGGGCACGCTGCCGAAAACCGTCACACACAGATTTCGCGGCCCTTTGGTGGTGTCGCCGCCGACGAGCGGACAGGCGTAGCGATCCGCCATTTCGGCGAGACCTTGCGCGAAAGGGCCGAGCCAGGCCGGGTCGCTCTCCGGCAACGCCAGCGCCAGCGTGAAACCGAGCGGCCGCGCGCCCATGGCGGCCAGATCCGAGAGATTGACGGCAAGCGTCTTGTGGCCGAGCGAGTGCGGATCGACGTCTGCAAAAAAGTGCCGACCCTCCACGAGCATGTCGCTGGAAATCGCCAACTGCTCACCCGCCGGGGCACGCAGCAGCGCGCAGTCGTCGCCGATGCCGAGCGTGACGTGCTCACCCTGACGCGTCGCTCGGGCGAAGAAGCGATCGATCAGCGAGAACTCGGACAGGGAAGGCGAAGCGTTCGCAGATGTCGTGGACATGATCAACGGAAGTCGGGAATCGAGCGTCGGGAGACGGGGCACGGTAGGCGAAGTAGCAGGTAAGCCCCACGCAACCCCTATTCTAAGAGGCTATCCCGGCTTTCCCAAGCGCGCACAACGGGTGGCTCGGTGTTTTCAGATCGCATCTCACGCCGGTCTCGGACAACACCTCAGTCGCGGGGCATCCTTCGTCTGAAAAGCGCGGCGATGGTGCAATGCAGCGTTGAACTCGTGCCGACTTTGCGCCACTATCGGCGAGAAGTTGCGTCAGCGCAGGTGCGGCCCTTATCCGTTTTTTGCATAAATCGTGTGAATAAATAGGGCTACAATCCGCACTGAAAATTTGACCTCTTCTGTTCGCCAAGAGCTTCCCCTCATGCCCACGCCGATCGATCCCAAACTGCGCGAAGCTGCGCTCGAGTATCACGAACATCCCACCCCCGGCAAAATTGCCATCGCGCCGACCAAGCAGTTGCTGAACCAGCGCGATCTGGCGCTGGCGTACTCGCCGGGCGTTGCCGCCGCGTGTGAGGAAATCGTCGTCGATCCGCTCAACGCTTCGCGCTACACGGCGCGCGGCAACCTGGTCGGCGTGATTACGAACGGGACCGCCGTGCTGGGTCTGGGCGATATCGGTCCGCTCGCGTCCAAGCCGGTGATGGAAGGCAAGGGCGTGCTGTTCAAGAAGTTCGCCAATATCGACGTGTTCGATATCGAGATCGACGAAAAAGACCCGGAGAAGCTGGTCGACATCATCGCGGCGCTCGAGCCGACGTTCGGCGCCATCAACCTGGAAGACATCAAGGCGCCGGAGTGTTTCATCGTAGAGCGCAAGCTGCGCGAGCGCATGAAGATTCCGGTCTTCCACGATGATCAGCACGGCACGGCGATCGTGGTGGCGGCAGCGCTCATCAACGGTCTGAAGGTGGTCGGGAAGGATTTGTCGTCGGTGAAAGTTGTCACGTCCGGTGCCGGCGCGGCGGCGCTTGCCTGCCTGGACCTGCTCGTCGACATGGGGCTGCCCCTCGAGAATATCTGGGTGACCGACCTGGCGGGTGTCGTGTACGAAGGTCGCACCGAATTGATGGATCCCGAGAAGATACGCTTCTCGCAGAAGACGGACGCACGCGGACTGGCCGACGTGATCGGCGGCGCCGACGTATTCCTCGGGCTGTCGGCCGCGGGGGTGCTCAAGCCGGAAATGGTCAAGACGATGGCGGACAAACCGCTCATTTTCGCGCTGGCCAACCCGAATCCGGAAATCACGCCGGAACTGGCGAAAGAAGTTCGCCCGGATTGCGTGATGGCGACCGGCCGTACGGACTATCCGAACCAGGTCAACAACGTTCTCTGCTTCCCGTTCATTTTCCGTGGCGCCATCGATGTCGGCGCGACCACGATCACGCGCTCGATGGAAATCGCCGCCGTGAATGCTCTGGCGGAACTGGCGCGTCAGGAGCAGAGCGACATTGTCGCGTCGGCCTATGGCATCAAGAACCTGTCGTTCGGCCCGGAATATCTGATTCCGAAGCCGTTCGATCCGCGTTTGCTGGTCAAGGTCGCTACGGCGGTGGCCGAGGCGGCCATGGCGGCAGGCGTCGCCACGCGCCCGCTCGCCGATGTCGACGCCTATTCGCAGTCGCTCCAGCAATTCGTGTATCACAGCGGTGGCCTGATGAAGCCGCTGTTCTCGGTCGCTCGTAGCGTGCCCGCCCATCAGAAGCGCATCGCTTTCGCCGAAGGCGAAGAGGAGCGCGTGCTGCGCGCCGTGCAGGTGCTCGTGGACGAACGTGTGGCCACGCCGATTCTCGTGGGGCGTCCGGCGGTGATCGAGCATCGTATTCAGCAATACGGTCTGCGTCTGACGGCGGGGGTGGATTTCACCGTCGTCAACCCCGAGCATGACGAGCGCTACCGCGATTACTGGGAGACCTATCACCGCCTGACCAATCGCAAGGGCGTGACGGCTTCGTATGCACGCGTCGAAATGCGCCGCCGTACCACCCTGATCGCTGCCATGCTGGTGAATAAGGGCGAAGCGGACGGCATGATTTGCGGTACGGTGTCGACGCCGGGCCGTCACCTGCACTTCATCGATCGCGTGATCGGCAAGCGAGACGGCGGCAACGTCTACGGCGCCATGAATGCGTTGGTGCTGCCGAATCGCCAGCTTTTCCTGGTCGACACGCACATCAATCAGGATCCGACGGCCGAGCAGTTGGCGGAAATCACGCTGATGGCCGCCGAAGAGATTCGCCGTTTCGGCATTCAACCCAAGGTGGCGTTGCTGTCGCACTCCAACTTCGGTACGAGCGACGCGAATTGTGCCCGTAAGATGCGTGAAACGCTGGCGATCCTGCAAGAACGTGCGCCGGAATTGGAAGTCGACGGCGAAATGCACGGCGACTGCGCGCTGGATCCGGAATTGCGCGCGCGCATCATGCCGGATTCGACATTGATCGGCGCGGCCAATCTGCTAGTTATGCCGAACATCGACGCGGCGAATATCGCTTACAACCTGCTGAAGACGGCCGCAGGCAATAATGTGGCGATCGGACCGATTCTGCTTGGCGCCGCCAAACCGGTGCATATCCTGACCGAGTCCGCGACGGTACGCCGTATCATCAATATGGTCGCGTTGGTGGTGGCCGATGCGGCAGCGCAACAACAGGGTTTCTGACCTGTTTTGCCGAGTCGGCAGTTCGATGCCGTTTCGCGCACGTTAGCCGACAAAATGGGCAGAACGCCACCCCGCTTGGGGTGGCGTTTTGTCATTGTCGCGACGCTTTTTGCCCATCGTATATCTTAATGTGTGTGCTCACTGTCGTGAAAATCCTCGTATTTCCGTGAATTTGTTGAGTGCTTTGGTTGCAAAATGTAAGCCGACATTGATTCTCGAGACCAATAGCGATAACCTTACGGCTTCACCCACCAGAACGGGCCCGCAGCGCAAAACCGCGTCGGGCGACAGCTAGCTATGACAATGGCACGTTGGCTTCACCGGAGCATCGTGGCACTGACTGCGGCGGGTAGTGTCTTTCTGGGGGGAAATGCTGTGGCGCGTGAACCCGCGCCATACGTCACGGATCCAACAGCAACGGTTTCCGTTGCCGAGTTACCTCGCGAAGCGCAGCGCACGCTGTCGCTGATTGCCCAGGGCGGGCCGTTTCCTTATGCCAAGGATGGCATCACGTTCGGAAACTACGAAAAGCGCCTGCCCAAAATGCCGCGTGGCTATTACCATGAATATACGGTGCCGACTCCCGGTGCCCGCAATAGAGGTGCCAGGCGCATCATCTGTGGGGGTAACCAACGCACGGTCGACCCGTGCTACTACACCCAAGACCACTACAACAGCTTTAGACGCATAAGGGAATGACAGCAGTATGAGTGAGCCGGTTTTCGCACAAGAACACGGGAAAGATCTTATGGCAGATCCATTCGGTGCGGGCGATGGCAACTTGTTCAAGCAGGTGCTGGGCCTGCATGCTGTCGCGCGGGCCGGCCATCGCCGTAGCCTATCGGAAGAGGGAGATATGAGTCTTTTCCAGGCCGTCAGGCCGAATATCGTGCAGTCGATCCGTGCATTCCGCGTGGCGGATCTGGCGGCGGAGGCCGAGCGACTCGGGCAACACTTCCTGTACGCCAATTGTTCTAACGCGCAGAGCAAGGCCGAAGTGCTGGAAACGATCGCCACATCGTTCCTGTTCCCGAAGCATTTCGGGAAGAATTACGACGCCTTGCACGATTGTCTGACCGATCTGGTAAGTCACTGCGGTCCGCAACCCGGGTTTGTCGTGGTGCTCGAGGGATTGCCGGTCGTCACGAAGTTCGATAAGGACGGGCGTGAAACGCTGCTCGAAGTCTTCCGCGATGCCGCCGAGTTCTGGGCGGAGCGTCGCGTGAGTTTCCGCGTCTTTTACTCGTTTGCCTGAGTGTGTGCGGCATTCGCCTGAGAACGTGACGCATGATGCCGTTAAGTTCATGCGATTGATGGTTTTCTGATGGTTGTTCCAATGAAAAAGGTCCGCATGGCGGACCTTTTTTCGTTTCGACGGATTCGACGGATTCGACGATGAAGGGGCGATCAACTGGTGCGCCCGCCTCCGAGAAATTGCTGCGCCAGTGACGCCAGATCGAATTGGCCCTGCGGCATCGAGCCGTTCGGCGTGAGCTGATTGATCACCTGGGGCAACAGCGCCGATAGTTCCTGCGCCGCTTCACTTTCGGAAACCCCTGCGGTGCTGGCTAGTTGCTGCAACTGTCCGCCCGGACCGAGGGCCTGCGTGACCTGATCGGGGGACACGGACTGGTTGTTACCGGTGCCGATCCATGAACTCACGGCGTCGCCCAATCCCCCCTGACTCAGTATCTGGGTCAGGCCGCCCAGTCCGCCGAGCGCGCCGACCAGATCGCCGGGGGACGCCGCCGCAGAACCGGCCGCCGCATCCGGCGACGGTGTTTTGCCGAGCAAGTCTCCCAGCACACCGCTGAGACCGCCGGCGCCACCCGCTGCTGCGCTACCGCCCAACATGCCGTTGAGGGCGCCGCCCAGCGATCCAAGCAAACCGCCGCCTTCGCCGGCCTGGCCCTGTGCGTTGCCCGAACGGCTGGCGATCATCGCCAGCAAGCCCATCAGGAGCAACGTCTTCGTGTTGAAGCCGCCACCGGCCGGATTGCCGGACTTACCACCGAGAATGCTGTCGAGGATACCCATGACGATTACTCCTTTAGGCTTGTGAGGCCATTTGCTCGAATCATCGATGCTTACCAACCGCCCCAGCGAGCGGCCAACGCAGCGAGTACCGCAATGCCCGCCGTTTCGGTCCGAAGGATGCGTTCCCCTAAGCGGATCGCCGTGAATCCGGCTTGCCGTGCGAGCGCTTCCTCCTGAGGTGCCAGCCCGCCTTCCGGGCCGAAGAGCAACACGCCGGGCTGAGACGGCGCTTCCAGCGGTAGCGAATCGAATCCGCTGTCTGCTCTAGGTGACAATAGCACACGCCATTTGTCGGACTTTGCGACATCCCGGTCACTCAACCACGCCCCGATCGGACGGATCGGAAGCACGCGCGGAACGCGGTTTCGTCCGCATTGTTCGCACGCCGCTTGCACGAGCGACTGCCAGTGCGCAACGCGTTTGGCCGCGCGCTCGCCCTCCAGGCGAATCACCGAACGTTCCGTCGCGAGCGGCTGAATTTCCGTGACCCCCAGCTCGATAGCCTTCTCGATCAGCCAGTCCATCTTGTCGCCGCCGGCAATGCCCTGTGCCAGCGTGATGCGGTAGGGGGGCTCTGCCTCTCGTGGGTCGTGTTCGCCGAGCTGCGCCGTGGCGTGACGTTTTTCCAGGGTCGTGAGCACCGCCGGATGTTCCCCGCCTGTGCCGTCGAATAGCGTGAGCGCGTCGCCGGTCTTCAGACGCAGCACCTGAACATGGCGAACGACGGGCTCGGGAAGGTCGAGGAGCGCGCCGGCGTGTAATGGCGCATCGATGAAAAAGCGAGGCATTCGGACAAATAGGGAGCGAAAAGTGGACTAGGGCGACGAAAGAAAGACGAAGCGAAAGACGAAGCAAAAGACGAAGCGGACTGAGACAGATGCAGCGGGGTGAAAGGTGGCCAGCGGGGCAGCGTCGGGGGCAGCAGCATACCTCAACGCGCGTCCGGTTCACGACCGGCCGGCGTCAGCTTCGCGGCGCGACGGGGCGGGCGAACCCCCAGCGATAGCCATCTGGATCCTCCAGCTGACAGAATCGATCGCCCCAGAACTGGTCGCTCGGTGGCATCAAGCCTTTGGCGCCGGCGGTCGTCGCACGGGCGTAAAGCGCATCGACGTCTTCCGTGTACACATAAAAACTCTGCGGTGCCTCGACCCCGGAAGTGCGAGGCGTACGTGCAGTGCTCGCAAATGCGCCTTCAGGGGCAAACATCAGGATCAACTGCCCCTGATAGAACATTTCGACGTGCATGACGGCGCCATCGTCGTCCACCATATCGTGCACGGTGAATCCGAATGCCTGCTCATAGAACGATGCGGAGGCTCTGGCATCGCGCACGGTCAGATAGGGCGTCAGCCACGGCACGTGGGATGGGCGGGGGTCGGACATGACGGTGCTCCGTTGGGTTCGTCGGCCGGCAAGGTCGATGGGGGAGGCCGGCGAGACGTCGTGACAAGTTTCCAATATACAAGGAACGCGCGGACGCTTCATCCCCGGTGCGATCGCGAGCCGGGATCGTCGGGCGGACGCGGAGTCTTGCGAAACGACACCGACCGCCCGACCGTTAGCGAGGGGATTCGCGTGATGGCGCGAGGACGCCGAGGACGCCGCGCAGTTCCGGCGGGATGTCGAATAGCGCGGCGTGGCGCGACGGGGAGTAATGCCGTAATGCCGCCAGACTTGGTGGCAAGGCGGCCGACGCCAGCGCAGCGAAATCATGGGCGTCGAGGGCGTCGCTTGCGACGGCGAGCGCCCACTGCGTCCCGTATAGCGGTACATAGGCCGTCAGTGGCATGACATGGCGGAACACCGAGCGCAATGCGTCGAGCATGCGACGCACCTGTGCCCCTTCGAACCACGGCGCCCCGAGTTGCAAGGCGATGCCGCCCCGGGGCGTCAACAGTGTGCGGACCTTGGCGAAGAACGCCGCGTCGTGCAGCGATGCCGCGTCGCCGTCCGCCTCGGTCAGGTCGAACACGACGGCGTCGAATCGTTCGCCCCTGGCGAGGGCGGCGTCGACGAGGTCTCTCGCATCGCCGATGACGAGTGTCGTGCGCGGATCGTCGAAGGCGCCGTCGGGCAGGGCGGGCATGTATTGAAGCAACGTGGCGGGCACTTGCGCGTCCAGTTCGGCGACGACGACTTCCGTCACGCCGGGATGACGTAGCGCTTCGCGCGCCGAGCCGCCGTCCCCGCCGCCCAGAATGAGCACGCGTTGCGCATGGCCGTGGGCGAGCAGCAACGGGTGCACCATGCATTCGTGGCAGATGTGCGCGTCGGCCAGCGACGCCATGAAACGACCGTCGAGCCGGTAGGCGCGACCGGGATGGCCGGGGCCACGGATATCGCCGATACCGCGGGTGTCGCCGGATGCCAGTGCGGGCAGATCGACGATCTCGATGTGCTGATGCGCCGATGTTACGGCATACACCGGGAGAGCGGCGAACCCATAGCTGGCCCAAGCGCCGAGCGGGGCCCCAAGGTGGGCGCCGTAACGAGACGTGGCCGTGGGGGCCGTGGGAGCGGCGAGGAGGGGGATTTCGCCCCCGGATTCAGTGCTGCGCGTGTGGCGTTTTTTACGCATTGATAGGTTAACTTCCCTTAATTTGTGTCGATCGCGTGACTTCTTTGCATGATTCCACGTTCCCGTCGGTTGAGGAAGTTCGCCGTAACCGACCCGGGCGATGGGCGATTCTGGTAAAATCTCGGTCTTTTCCTGCATTTGAATTTCGCGCGGCAGCTCGCGGCAACGGGGCACGCCCGCTCTTCCGGCTGGTCACCATGACGAACTCCTCTCCTGCTACGGCTGCGCTGATGGCTTCTGCCATCCGCGTCCTCTCCATGGACGCGGTCCAACAGGCCAACTCCGGTCACCCTGGCGCGCCGATGGGCATGGCCGATATCGCGGTCGCTCTCTGGGGCCGCCATCTCAAGCACAATCCCGTCAATCCGCACTGGGCCGATCGCGACCGCTTCGTGCTGTCGAACGGCCACGGCTCGATGCTCATCTACTCGTTGCTGCATCTGACGGGTTACGACCTGCCGATCGAAGAGCTCAAGCACTTCCGTCAATTGCACAGCAAGACGCCGGGACACCCCGAAGTGGGTATCACCCCGGGTGTCGAGACGACCACGGGGCCGCTCGGGCAGGGCATCACCAATGCTGTCGGCTTCGCACTTGCCGAAGCGCTGCTCGCGAAGGAATTCAACCGCCCGGGCAACGACATCGTCGATCACTATACCTATGCCTTCCTCGGCGACGGTTGCCTGATGGAAGGCATCTCGCACGAAGCCTGCTCGCTGGCCGGCACGCTGCGTTTGAACAAGCTCATCGCCCTGTACGACGACAACGGCATCTCGATCGACGGTGATGTCGAGTACTGGTTCGCCGATGACACGCCCAAGCGCTTCGAAGCGTATGGCTGGAACGTGATTCGCGGTATCGATGGTCATGATGTCGACGCCGTCGACGCGGCTATCGCGCAAGCCAAGACGTCGGATCGCCCGACGCTGATCTGCTGCAAGACGCTCATCGGCAAGGGCGCGCCGAACAAGCAAGGCGGTCACGACGTGCACGGCGCCCCGCTGGGCGCCGACGAAATCGCCGCCACGCGCGCCGCGCTGGGCTGGAACCTGCCGCCGTTCGAAGTGCCGGCCGACGTCTATGCCGCATGGGACGCCAAGGCCGCCGGTCAGCAAGCCGAGGCAGCCTGGAACGAGCGCTTCGCCGCTTATCGCAGCCAGTTCCCGACCGAAGCCGCCGAATTCGAGCGTCGCATGAAGGGCGAACTGCCGGGCGACTTCAAGTCGGCCGCCGCCGCGCTCATCGCCAAGACCAACGAGAAAGCCGAGACGGTCGCAACGCGCAAGGCGTCGCAACTGGCCATCGAAGGGCTTGCCGCCGTGCTGCCGGAATTCCTGGGCGGCTCGGCCGACCTGACCGGCTCGAACCTCACGAACTGGAAGGCCAGCAAGGCGGTGCGCGCCAACGCAGAGGGCGTGCAGTTCGGCAATCACATCAACTATGGTGTGCGCGAGTTCGGTATGAGCGCCATCATGAACGGCATTGCGCTGCACGGCGGGTACATCCCGTTCGGCGGCACGTTCCTGACGTTCTCCGACTACAGCCGCAACGCGCTGCGCATGGCTGCGCTCATGAAGCTGCGCTCGATCTTCGTGTTCACGCACGACTCGATCGGGCTGGGGGAAGACGGTCCGACGCACCAGTCGATCGAACACGTTTCGAGCCTGCGCCTGATTCCGCAAATGGACCTGTGGCGTCCGTGCGATACGACGGAAACGGCGGCTGCCTGGGTGGCTGCCGTCGAACGTCACGATGGGCCGTCGAGCCTTGTGCTCAGCCGCCAGAACCTGCCGTTCGTCTCGCGTAGCGATGCGCAGATCGCCGATATCCGCCGCGGCGGGTACGTGTTGCGCGACGTCGCCAGCCCGCAGATCGTGCTGATCGCCACCGGTTCGGAAATCGACCTGGCGCTCAAGGGGGCGGAAGCGCTGGCTGCCGAGGGCATTGCGGCACGCGTCGTGTCCATGCCGTCGACCAACGTGTTCGACCGTCAGGACAAGGCCTACCGCGAGAGCGTGTTGCCGCGCGGCGTGCCGCGTGTGGCCGTCGAAGCCGGTGTGACGGCGTTCTGGCACAAGTACGTCGGCCTGGAAGGCGGCGTGGTCGGCATCGATACTTTTGGTGAGTCGGCCCCGGCCGGCGTGCTGTTCAAACACTTCGGCTTCACCGTCGACCACGTGGTCGCGACGGTCAAGTCCGTGCTTGGCTGATTTCGTTAGACCTTACGGAGATACCCCCATGACCATTCGCGTCGCTATTAACGGCTACGGCCGTATCGGCCGCAACGTACTGCGTGCCCACTACGAAGGCGGTAAGCAGCACGACATCGAAATCGTCGCCATCAACGATCTCGGCAATGCGCAGACGAACGCTCACCTGACGCAATACGACACGGCGCACGGCAAGTTCCCGGGCACCGTGACGGTCGATGGCGACTACATGGTTGTCAACGGCGACAAGATTCGCGTGCTGGCCAACCGTAACCCGGCGGAACTGCCGTGGGGTGAGCTGGGCGTGGACGTCGTGCTCGAGTGCACGGGCTTCTTCACCTCGAAGGAAAAGGCCAGCGCTCACCTGAAGGGTGGCGCGAAGAAGGTCATCATTTCGGCCCCGGGCGGCAAGGATGTGGACGCTACGGTGGTGTTCGGCGTGAACGAAGGCGTGCTCAAGTCGACCGATACGGTCATCTCGAACGCTTCGTGCACCACGAACTGCCTGGCACCGCTGGTCAAGCCGCTGCACGACAAGATCGGTCTGGAAACGGGCCTGATGACGACGGTTCACGCTTATACCAACGATCAGGTACTCACGGACGTCTATCACGAAGACCTGCGTCGCGCCCGTTCGGCCACGATGAGCATGATCCCGACGAAGACGGGCGCTGCCTCGGCGGTTGGTCTTGTGCTGCCGGAACTCAACGGTAAGCTCGACGGTTACGCTATCCGCGTCCCGACGATCAACGTGTCGATCGTCGACCTGTCGTTCATCGCCAAGCGCGACACGACGGTGGACGAAGTCAACGCGATCCTGAAGGAAGCGGCCGAAGGCCCGCTGAAGGCAATCGCTACGTACAACACGGCACCGCTGGTGTCCGTCGACTTCAACCACAACCCGGCGTCGTCGAACTTCGACGGCACCCTGACCAAGGTTTCGGGTCGCCTGGTGAAGGTCAGCTCGTGGTACGACAACGAATGGGGCTTCTCGAACCGCATGCTCGACACGACCGTCGCGCTGATGGCTGCGAAGTAAGTTGCCGTAAGTCGTTCGTCACGAATAAAAAACGCCCGATGGCAATGAAGTGACCCCGAAAGTTGGACAGGGAAATTACGATATTAAGGACTGAGTTCTGTACAGCACAGGACTCAGTCCTTTTAGCTTGAGCTT
>NZ_CABPSB010000019.1 GCF_902459655.1 Pandoraea anhela | reverse complement strand
TTCACGTTCGCGATGTCGACGCCCGTGCCGTCGCTCTTCACACGAACTTTTACGTTGTAATCCACTACCCGTTTGACGGGCACAAGCACCTTCATTTCACTATCTCCTATACGACAAGAACACGGCAGCGCCACTCAGACTTCTATCTGCACCCGTTGCCGCAGCACGCGTGTGAGGATCGCGTAATAGATTCCCCCTACGGCGAGCCAACCCAGACCCAGCACCCAGGTATCGCGGCCCATCGCGTACAGCACGGCGGCGACCACCACAAAACCGACGACCGGCACGACCAGATGCCGTAGCCATTGCGTCGAACGGTTGCGCCGCACGAAATGGTTGACGACTGCCACATGCAACATCAGAAAGCCGGTGAGCGCGCCGAAGTTCACAAAACGGGTGAGCTGATCGAGCTTTTCCATGAACGCGAGCGAAACGACGAGCGAGATAACGGCCACCAGCAGAATGCTCACATAGGGAACGCGTCGGACCGGAGAGATCCGCGCCAACACGGAAGGCAACTGACGGTCGCGCGCCATCGAAAACAGAATGCGTGCAATGGAGGCGGTCGATACCAGAGAGTTTGCGACACCCCATGCCAACACGGTGGTGCAGGATGTCAGGACGTAAAGCCAATGGCCACCGGAGAACTCGGCAATTTCATAGAACGCCGTCTCCGGCGCACTGGCCCGATGTCCTGCACCCAGATCGGCAGCGATCCACGTTTGAAGAATGAATAACGCGCCGACGACAAAGAGCGACGCCAACGTCGCGCGTCCGACAAGCCCTTTGCCCTCTGCCCGAACCTCTTCCGACATCGTGGAAATGGCGTCGAAACCGAGGAAAGACACGGCTGCGATTGCTACCGCAGAAAACATGGCAGACAGACTGAACGCGGCCGGCTGATACCAAGGGGCCATCGTCAGTCGCCCCGCACCGACGTGGCCGAAGTAAAGCGCATACAGGCCGGTGACGCAGAACACCGACAGCACCAGCAGTTGCAATGCGAGCAGCCACTTGCCGGCCCGCGCGGTGAATTCCATGCCGAGAAGGTTGATTCCTGCGCCGATACCGGCGAACAGCAGAATCCATCCCCAACGAGGCAACTCGGGAAACATCGGGGCGAGGGCGGCTGCGCTGCCGATATAGAGCAGCGAAGGGATCAGGAGGTAGTCGAGCAGGATCAACCAGCCCGCCATGAACCCGAGCGTCGGTCCGATTCCGCGCTGGGCATAGGTGTAGACGGACCCCGCCAGCGGGAAGGCGGCCGACATCGATTGATAGCTCACGGCCGTCAGCGCCATGGCGATGACACCCGCCAGATAGGCCAGGGCGACCATCCCATGCGAAGCATCTGAGACGAACCCATAAATCCCGAATGGCGAGACGGGGATCATCCAGAGCATCCCGTAGACGATCAGGTCCCGAAAGCTCAGTACGCGCTTGAGCTCTTGCGTATATCCAAACGACTCGACAGTCATATCTCCCCCTCGAAGCCGTCGGCCCCCCACAGGGCGACGATGAACCGCCCCATGCGGTTTGGATGGCAAGACTACAGAATGAAAAATTTCATACAAATGAGAGTAAACACTTAGAAAAGAAATATATATATCTTCCGTGCGAAAGTGCTAACCTTTGATTGTGATTTTTCATTTTTGATGTTTGTGTATTTTATGAAAATAATCTTTCAGTCATTCCTGTCCTGCAACGAAGCGCAAGGTGGTGCAGCGTGAGCGCCTTCGCTGAACGGACGGCACGGCCGTCTCCAGGGCTGCTGGAGGCGTCGGACCCTGCGCCGGCAACGGTAATTCGCGGGACCAGCGCCCACTGGTTCATCGTGTCCGACCATGCCTCGAACGCCGTGCCGGCAAAGCTCTCGCAGTTGGGGTTGACGGCGTCGGCGCTTGCGTCTCACATCGGCTGGGACATCGGCATGCACACCGTAGCCAGACGTGTGGCCGCGCGTCTGGGCGCAACGCTCGTTGAAGCCGGGTTCTCGCGACTGGTGATCGATTGCAACCGGTATCCGGAAGATCCGGCGTCCATTCCGGAAACGTCGGGTGGCATTGCCGTGCCGGGCAACCGGGGACTCTCGGCACGCAATCGCGAGCAGCGGATCGACGAGATTCTCGTGCCTTATCAGCGCACGGTAGCTGCCGAGCTTGAAGGCGTGCTCGCGGCGGGCGGCGCTCCGGTGTTTCTGTCGCTGCACTCGTGTACACCCCACTGGCAGGGCCAGCATCGTCCGTGGGACATTGGCATCAGTTGGTCGGTAGACGAGCGCGTGGCGCGCCCGGTCATCGAATGCCTGCAAGCGCGCGAGGACCTGTGCGTGGGCGATAACCAACCGTATACGCTCGATATCGGCATCGACTTCACGACGCCGGAGCACGCGATGCGACGTGGGCTGGCGCACCTTCAGGTCGAGTTTCGGCAGGATCTCATCGCCGACCCGGAAGGGGCGATCCATTGGGCCGACGTGTTCGTCGACGCACTCGTGCAATGCCAGCGGGAGCATCGAGGCCATTGGCAGCGTGAGACGCCATGCGCGACGCAGGGGTTGCCGATGTCCAGTCTGCTCACGCGCACGGTTTCGACACTGTCGAGAGGAGAACGCGAAGATGTCCGCTCGTGATCCACGCTTCGACATCCTGTTCGAGCCGGTACAGATCGGCCCTGTCAGGACACGCAATCGCTTCTATCAGGTGCCGCATTGCAACGGCATGGGGCACGTCCATCCGTCGGCCATGGCGGGCATGCGCGCGGTGAAAGCCGAGGGCGGATGGGGTGTCGTCTGCACGGAAGAGTGCGAGATCAGCCCACTGAGCGAATTCTCTCCCTACATCGAAGCCCGGCTCTGGGACGACCGCGATGTGCCCGCACTTGCCCGCATGGCGCAGGCGGTCCATGCGCATGGCTCGCTGGCCGGCATCGAGCTGGCGTTCAACGGCTATTCCGCGCCGAACCGATTCAGCCGGGAAATTCCGTGGGCGCCGTCGGACACCCCTGTGCGCGGCTACGATCCGATTCAGGCGCGCGCCATGACGTTGGAGGACATCCGGCATTTGCGGCAGTTGCACCGGGCAGCGGCCCGGCGGGCTCGAGATGCCGGATTCGACATCATCTATGTCTACGCCGGGCACGATCTGGGGTTGCCGTTCCACTTCCTGACGCCGCGCAACAATCGGCGACAAGACGCCTACGGCGGCAGCGTCGAGAATCGTCTGCGCCTGCTGCGAGAACTGATCGAAGACACCAAGGATGCCGTGGGCGACCGGTGTGCCGTCGCGGTTCGCCTGGCCGTCGACGAACGCATGGGACGCGAGGGGCTGGAGCGTCAGGGCGACGGTGGCGAGATCTTCGCGACGCTTGCCGAACTGCCCGACCTTTGGGATATCAATGTCGCCGACTGGTCCAACGACAGCATGACGTCCCGATTCTCCGAAGAGGGATTTCAGGAGCAGTTTCTGTCAGGGCTGAAGGCGATGACCACGAAGCCGGTCGTCGGCGTCGGGCGTTTCACGTCGCCGGACGCCATGGTCGCGCAGATCCGGCGGGGCGTGATGGACCTGATCGGGGCCGCGCGCCCGTCCATCGCCGATCCGTTCCTGCCGGCGAAAATCGATGCCGGTCGCACCGACGAGATCCGGGAATGCATCGGTTGCAACATCTGCGTCAGCGGCGATCACACGATGACGCCCGTACGCTGCACGCAAAATCCCACGATGGGCGAGGAATGGCGCCGTGGCTGGCATCCGGAGCGGGTGCCTCGCGCCAGCGAGCCGGCGAGAACGCTTGTCGTCGGTGGGGGACCAGCGGGGCTGGAGTGCGCCCGCGTGCTTGCCGAGCGCGGGTATGAGGTGGCGCTGGTGGACGCCGCTCGCGAGTTGGGCGGGCGGGTCACGCGCGAAGCGCGCCTGCCGGGACTCTCGGCCTGGATTCGCGTCATCGACTACCGCCTTGAAGCGTTGCGCCGCATGCCCAACGTCGAGATCTATCAGGACAGTCCGGTGAGCGCGCAGGACGTGCTGGAGTTCGACGCGGCGCATGTGTTCGTGGCGACCGGCTCCCATTGGCGGCGTGACGGCCTCGGTCGTGCGTTGCGCTCGCCGCTGCCGCAAACGGCATTGCCGGTGCTGACCCCGGACGATGTGATGGCCGGTGCGCCGGTGCCGTCTCCGGTGGTGCTGTTCGACGACGATCACTACTACATGGGAAGCGTGCTCGCCGAGCTGTTGCGCGCACGCGGCGTCGAAGTCGTTTTCGTGACGCCGGCGGTCGATGTCGCCAACTGGACGCACAACACACTCGAACAGACGCGTATTCAGCGGCGCCTGATGGAACTTGGCGTATCCATCGTCGCCTCGCATTCGATCGCCGGTGTCGGCGACGATAGCGTCACGCTCGCCTGCGAGTACACCGGCAAGACACACGACATCGCGGCGGCATCGATGCTGCTGGTCACGTCCCGGGCGCCTGAGCGCAGTTTGTACGACGCGCTGGCGGAGCGTCGCAATGCGTCGGATGACGGCGGCAAGACGTCGCTTCACCTGATCGGTGACGGGCTGGCGCCCGGCACGATAGCGGCCGCCGTCTATTCGGGGCATCGGTTCGCGCGTGAGCTAGGCGTGCCGGTGCAGACCTTGACGTTCCGCCGCGAAATTCCCGCGCTCGATGCATTTCCGTTCCCGATATGACGGACTGAACACGATAACAGCAGCGCACGGATCTATCTGAATAGACACGACGTGCCGCACGGCGCAGAGACGACGCCGGCAGACACGCGACAAGCAGTACGGAGAGCGAAATGAATAGTGATTTGGCAATGTTGACCTGGTGCGACCTGAACGGTCTGGCCCGATGCAGGGCGGTCTTGCAGGACGATCTGAGTGCGGTCAAGCGCAACGGCGTGGGCTGGCCGTCGGCCGGTCAGGCGATCCTGCCGTTCGGCACTGTGGCCGACAACCCATGGGGGCCGATGGACGAAGTGCGTCAGGTGCCCGTGGGCGCCGGGGCACATCTGCCGGCGAGCGACGGGTGGCCCTCGTTCAATATGGTGCTGACGCAGTCGATGACGCGCGACGGCACGCCCTGGGATTGCTGCCCGCGTGCGTTCTGCGAGACGGCGCTTTCGGCGTTGCGCGCCGAGACCGGTTGGACGATGTTGAGTGCGTTCGAGTTCGAGTTCACGCGTTGGGGCGAGCCGGAGATCGCCGCGCGTCCGGTCTACACCGTCGACGCGTTTCGCGCGTCGGCCAAGTTCTTCGATGCGGCAGTCACCGCATTGCGGGCCGCGAATCTGGACCCACAAACCATCGAGCCGGAGTTCGGCAAAGGGCAACTCGAAATTGCGTGTGGCCCGGCGCCGGGTGTGAGCGGCGCCGACCGCGCGTTGCTCGTTCGCGAAGTGCTGCGCGAAGTGGCAAGACGGCAGAACCTCAAGCTTACGTTCTCGCCAAAACCCGCCCCGGACGCCGTGGGCAACGGTCAGCACGTGCATTTCAGTTTCGTCGATGCGGACGGCCAACCCGTGCTGTACGACGCGCGTTCGCCGTCGCTGATTTCGGAAAAAGCAGGTGCGTTTGTGGCCGGGATCATGGCGCACGTCAACGCCATCTGCGCCATTGCTGCACCGGCGCCGGTGTCGTACCAGCGGCTCGGACCGCATCACTGGAGTTGCGGCTACAGCTCGTTCGGCGTGCAAAACCGAGAGGCGGCGGTGCGTGTGTGCCCTCCGGCAGCACAGAATGAAAAAGATCGCGCGCGGGCCATCAATCTCGAATTTCGGGCGCCCGATGCGTTGAGCAATCCCTATCTGCTCATCGGCATGCTCGCTTACGCCGGTCTCGACGGCATTCGTCGCCAGCTTGCTACGCCGCCGCTCGCCGATCGTGATCCGGCCGACATGACCGATGCCGAGCGCGCGTCGCTGGACATCACGCCGTTGCCGTCCACGTTGGGCGAGGCGCTGGATGCGCTTCAGGCCGACGCGGCCGTCGCGCAGTGGTTGTCCCCCACGCTGCTCGACGCCTATCTCCGGATCAAGCGCGATGAAATCGCCGCGATGGAAGGGCGCACGCCCGAGGCCGTTTGCGACATTTATCGCGATATTTACTGACCTCATCGATACGACATCATGATCGACATCAAGCATCCATTGATCGACCACCATTGCCACGGCACCATTCGCGCGCCGCTCGATCGCACCGGATTCGAAGCGCTTCTGTCCGAGAGCTATATGCCGCCGCCGGAAGGCACATCGCAGTTCGACAAGCCGCTGGGGCTGCTGATCCGCAGACACTGCGCGCCGGTTCTCGATCTCGAGCCGTTTGCTTCACCGAAAGCCTACGTCGAGCGCCGTCAGGCGCTGGGTGTGGAGGAAGTGGGACGCCGTTTGCTGCGCGCCTCGGGGATCGGGATTTACCTGGTCGATACCGGACACCGCTCGACGCGTCTGACCGATGTGGGGGGCGTGAGTGCGCTTGCCGCTGCCCCGGCACGTGAGGTGGTGCGTATCGAATCCGTGATCGAGGGGGTCGCGCGAGAGGGCGGTGACGCCGCGACGTTCGCACAGCGCTGCGAGGCGGAACTTCGCGCGCGTTGCGTCGACGCGGTTGGTCTGAAAAGTGTCGTGGCTTACCGGTCGACATTCAAGATCGACCAGACCCGCCCGAGCGTGCAGGAAGTGGAGGCGGCCGCGTCGCGCTGGCTGCGCGCACTCGACACGTCAGGCGGCGAGGCCCCTCGTCTGAGCGATACGGTGCTGTTGCGCTTCGGCTTGTGGATGGGGATCGACGTGTGTCGCGAGAAGCGATTCCCGCTGCAACTGCATGTCGGATTTGGCGACCCCGATGTCTACATGCATGCGTGCGACCCGACGCACTTCACCGATTTCCTTAAAGCCACGGAGCCGCTGGGCGTTCCCATCACACTGCTGCACAACTATCCGTTCATCCGGGAAGCAGGTTGGCTCGCAGAGATCTTCCAGCACGTGTACTACGACGTCGGCGCCATCCTGAATTTTCTGGGGCCGTCGGCATTGAGCGCGATGCGTCACGCGATGGAAATGGGGCCGTTCTACAAACAGCTGTTCAGTTCGGACGCGTTCGGGTTGCCCGAACTGCATTACCTCGGCGCGGCGCAGTTCCGCCTCATGCTGGGCCGGGTGCTGGACAGCTGGATTGCCGACGGCGCGTGCACCCCCGCAGATGCGGAACGCATTGCGGAGGCGATTTCCGTGGGGAACGCCCGGCGAATCTATCCGCTCGCGGGGGTGTGAGCACACAGGCACATCGGCAAATGAGCAACATAGTCCGACGTGCATGAGGCAATGGTTTGACGCACTCGACCGATAAAGCGTGGGGGTCGGGCGAGTGTGTCTATTTTCTCAACATGTGTTCCACGCCTGCGGCTTCGCGAATACTTTCCAGTCGAGTAATGCGGTTATGTGCGTCTTGCCCCAGCCGAATGAAGAGTTGCTGGCACACAAAGTCGATGAAGGCCAGCACACTGACGAACGAATCGAACGGCACGCCGCTGCGCGTGTGGCACACGAACACTTGATGCGCGTTCTTGACGGCGGGCGACATGTACGGGTCCGTCACGAGCACGATCTGCGCCTTGCGCGAAGCGGCTGCCGCGACGAAGTCCGCGGTGTCCTGTTGATAGCGTCGGAAGTCGAAGGCGATGAGCGTGGCACGCGAATCGAGCTCGGCGAGCAGGTCCACGGCAGTGCCGTCGATGCCGCCGATATGCACCGTTTTCGCGCGCAAATTATGCGTGAGCTGCCGGAAATACAGTGCCAGGGATCCGGTCTGACGCCCCCCAAGGAAGTAGATCGTGCGCTTGGGGTCGGCCAGGTGATCGATGAGCGCTTCGACCTCACTGGCGTCCGTTGCGCTCATCGTGTCCGTCACGAGCTGATTGAACAGGGTAAGCGCGGCGTCTGCCCCCTCACCTTCGGAGAGCTTGTCGGGCAATGTTTCGAAGAGCGCACCCGGCGAAGCGAAGCGCGCCACGACGTCGGCGTGCAGCGCGCGCTGGAACTCTGCGAAATTGCCATAGCCGAGCGTTTCGGCAAATCGCGACACGGTCGCCGGGCTCACACCGGACGCCGCTGCGATTTCCACGACCGTCTTCAGTCCGGTGATCGGGAAGTCGGCGATCAAGGTCATCGCGACACGTCGTTCGGCCGGACTCAGCGTCTGCATGGCGCTGCGCATACGCTCCAGTAGTGTTTGGTCATTTTTTTTCATATTCGTCAGTGTAACACCTAATGAAAAAATTATTTCTTAAGCATACGCTTGAATCGGAGGTGCATGTAGCGAAGGTTGACTGACGTTCTCCGGCGGGGGAGATGGTAGCAAGTCTGCGGGCATGCGCGGCACCGCCGACGTTCCCGTATCGCGCATATCGAATGTCGAAAACACAAGTAGAAAAAAATTAGTTGTCCATATTTTATTTACAACCGTACCCCACGGCGCAGCAAACGACCGGCACATCCCGAAAACGTGCCGGCGTCATCGCAAGGACAGGAGAAGATCGTGAAGCGATTGGCCGTTGTTGGGGTAGTGGGAGCGCTGTGTTCGTCGGGCGCCGAAGCGCAGAGCAGCGTGACGTTGTATGGATTGATAGACAGTGGATTGACATATGTGAGCAACGATGGCGGCAGGAGCGGGTGGAAGGCGGTGAGCGGCGTTCCTGTCGGAAGCAACTACGGGTTCAGGGGCAGTGAAGATCTGGGCGGGGGAATTTCGGCGGTGTTTCAACTGGAGAACGGTTTCGACGGATTTACCGGGAACGGGTCGGGCAGGGCGTTCAACCGGCAGGCGAAGATGGGCCTGTCGAGCAAGACGTCGGGCACGCTGACGTTTGGCCGGCAATACGACTCGATTGTCGATTTCGTAGCGCCCTATACGTCTAATGGCGCCTATGCCGGTTGGTATTTTTCGCATCCGCAGGACGTGGACAACACGGATAACGGTTTCATCGTGAGCAATTCGGTGAAGTATCGGAGCATCGATTACAACGGGCTGTCGTTCGGCGGTCTGTATGCGTTCGGCAACGTTGTCGGCGACTTCCATCGCAACAGCGTGTGGAGCATCGGCGTGAATTATGCAAACGGTCCGATCGGCTTCGGCGCGGCATTCCTGCGAGCGGCGTCGCCGGGCACGGGGCTCGATGGGTTTTACATGAACAGGGCGACATACACCAACACCGTGTACGGCAGTTACTTGCCTAACGCCGAGTACGAAAACATTGCGGGCGCGGGGATCAGTTATGCGTTCGGCAAGGCCAAGCTGATGGGCAGCTTCACCAACACGGTATTCGTGGGCGGCGCCTCCGGTCACAACGCCAGTTTCAAGAACGTCGAACTGGCGTTGGGCTATCAGCTCCGGCCTGAGTGGTATCTGCTCGGCGCCTACACGTACACGTTCGGCAACGACAACTCGACAGGCGCCTCGCCGAAATATCACCAGGTGAATTTCATGGCCGACTATCTGCTTTCCAAACGGACCGACATTTACCTGATGGCCGTCTACCAGCGCGCTGCCGGAAGCGCGAGCGTCGCTCAGATCACCGGCTTCGGCGCATCGTCCACCCGGGCACAGGCGGCGTTTCGCCTCGGCCTGAAGCATACGTTCTGAGGTGACGCATCATGAGCATCTATATTCGTATCGCGGCGGTCATGTTCCTGAACTTCTTCGTCTGGGGCGCATGGTTCGTGACGGCAGGGCTCGTCCTGAGCAAACACGGTCTGGGCGCGCACATCGGGAATCTGTACTCGCTTGGCCCGGTGGCGTCGATGATTACCCCTTTCATTGCCGGCTATCTGATCGATAAATACTTCAGCGCCGAGCGGCTGCTCGGTGCGCTGCACGTCGTTGGCGGCTTGTTGCTCTTCGCCGTGCCATCGTTCATCGAGCGGGGCGACAGCACGGGCCTGCTCGTGACGCTGTTCGTCTATAACCTCTGTTTCATGCCGACGCTATCGCTGACGAACAATATTGCGTTTGCGCATCTCGGGCAGGCGGAAAACTTCCCTTACCTCAGATTGTTCGCGAATGTCGGATGGATCGTGCCGGGGTTTTTCATCGGCGAGGCAGGGCTGTCGGATTCCACGTCGGTGTTCACGATTGCGGCGGTCGCATCGCTGGTGTTGGGGGGGCTGAGCCTGACGTTGCCCCGACGTTTGCCGCAGGACAATCCGGGATCACAGTCTGCCAATACCTTCGCTCAGGGACTGGCTTTGCTCAAGCACCGTCAGTTCGCCGTGCTGCTGGGGTGCATGTTCCTCATCATGATTCCGCTCACGTTCTATTACGCATATACCGCGACGTTTGCCGACGCGGTGGGGTTCCAGCGAGTGGGCACGGTGATGACGGCAGGCCAACTGAGCGACCTGGTTGCGATTGCGTTGATTCCGCTGCTGATCCGACACGTCGGATACAAATGGATGATTCTGCTCGCCATGTGCGCCTGGGTCGCACGCTATGCGCTCTATTCCACCGGCGCGCTGCCACCGAGCCTCACGCTGGTGTTCATCGGTATTGCCATTCACGGCATCTGCTACGACTTTCTGTTCGTGACGGCTTTCGTCTATACCGAAAAGGTCGCCGGGCCGGCAGCCAAAGGGCAGGCGCAAGGGCTCGTCATGTTCTTTACCTACGGGTTGGGCATGTTCGTTGGTGCACAGGTTGCCGGCCACATCTACAACACGAGCCTCCAGGCCGGCGCGACCGCGCTCAATCTCGCCGGCTGGCAGAGCTTCTGGCTGTACCCGATGGCGCTCTCGGCGGTTGCCGCGCTCGTGCATCTGATTGGATTTCGCCGCGAACGTGCCCGGGATGGGGTGACGGCGCGCGCGCTCGGTTGACTTGATTGATAAGGGGTAGGTACGCCGTTCGCCACGGCGGACCTATCGAATTTTTAATGAAGGTGGATAACATGACGACGCACAACCCGATGAGAGAAGTGTATTTGCAACACGACGCGCTGGGACTCGCCGCGTTGGTGAAGGCCGGTGAGGTGAGCGCGACGGAGTTGATGGAGGTGGCGATCCAGATCGCGGACGAGCTCAATCCGACGCTCAACGCCGTAAGCCAGCGCTGCTACGACGATGCCCGCAAGCGGGCGAGATTGCCGCCCGGC
This sequence comes from Pandoraea anhela, assembly GCF_902459655.1. Lineage (GTDB taxonomy): Bacteria > Pseudomonadota > Gammaproteobacteria > Burkholderiales > Burkholderiaceae > Pandoraea > Pandoraea anhela. The sequence goes on along the minus strand of NZ_CABPSB010000019.1, from coordinate 98,407 downwards.
GACGGCGTATTCGCCGGCGTTCCGTTTTTGCTCAAGGATCTTGCAACGACCGCAACCGGTCTGCAATCGACGAACAGCAGCCGTTATTACCGGCTGCATAACAATGTGCCGGCCGCCGACAACGAGGCGGTGCGGCGGATGCGTGCCGCCGGACTGATTCCTTTCGGGTTTACCAACGTTCCCGAGAACGGCTGGGCGTTGACCACGGAGCCGAAACTCAACGGGCCGACCCGCAATCCCTGGAACACCGCGCTGACCTCCGGGGGCTCGAGCGGAGGGGCGGCGTCGGCGGTCGCCTCGGGCATGGTGCCGCTGGCGGAGGGGAGCGACGGCGCAGGCTCGATTCGCATGCCGGCGGCCATGTGCGGAACGGTCGGACTCAAGCCATCGCGTGGGCGTGCCTCTATCGCGCCCGCGGCGGATTTCTGGCATGGGGGCGCGGTCTTCCTTTGCCTGTCTCGTACCACGCGCGATACGGCGGCCTTCCTCGATGTCGTTGCCGGTGGCACGCCGGGCGAGCCCTATGCGCTGCCCAAGCCGGATCGCTCTTTTCTGTCGCTGTCCGAGAAAGCACCGGAGCGCTTGCGCTGTGGATTCACTGTGCGGTCGCCGCAAGGGGGGGCGGTCGATCCGGAAATCGCAAAAACGGTGCACGACGTCGCGGTGCAACTGGCCACGCTGGGGCATCATGTCGACGCCCACGATCTGAGCTTCGATATCCAGGGTTGCTGGCGCGCTTACACGAGAATTCTCGCTGTGCAGGCAGCGCTTCAGTTCGCCGGTTCGACAAAAGCGTTAGGCGTCGCTCCGACGCAAGAGACACTCGAACCGTACACCTGGTCGGCGATCGAAATGGGGAAAAGCATCGACGCGGTCTCGCATGCGGCAGATATCGATGCGATGCGGCATGGCGGCATGGAGATCGCCAATTCACTCGACGCATTCGATCTCTTCGTCTCTCCGGTGTCGTGCCGACTCCCGTTCCCCATTGGGTCGGCTTTCGATATGTCGACAGGCGATTGGGCGGCGTACAACGAAGCGTTTCTCAAGGACACCGCATTCCTCTTCCCCTTCAATGTGGGAGGGCAACCCGCGATCTCGCTACCGCTGGGCATGAGCGAGGCGGGGCTGCCGATTGGTGTTCAGATCACGGCGAAGATTGGCAATGAAGCCATGTTGCTGCAAGTTGCATCCGTGCTCGAACAGGTCATGCCCTGGTCGGGGCGACGCCCGCTGGTGTCCGCGCGCAACTGATCGGCATGCGTCTTTGTGGCTCGCGGCCCTGGCGCCTAGAGCCGTATGCCGGCGGGTGGTTCGCAGGCAAGGGACATACCCTCACGGTCGTGGTCAGTGAAACCCCGGTGCCCTGCTCACCGGGGTTTTTTCATCGTCGATGCAGGATTGTCGTCGGTCTGCGTAAGACGGTGCAGTGGTGAATTTTTCAGTGTCGGGTTGAAGGGAACGGCATCTGATGTCAATTCTTCAGTTAGGTATCCGAATTTCGATCAAAAGCTACCGGACGATGGGAGGTTTTTCTTACGAGGCGTGCTTGAGAATTGCTCTGCGACAACCGGAGATCGCCTTTTCAGCGCTTGATCTGCACGATTATTTTGTTTTGATACGTGAAATAGTTGAGCATTTCGAAGGCTTTTCGATGAAAGATGTTGAAGGCGTTCGTGAAAATCCAGTCAGGTGAAGCCAACTTAGTATTGCGCCCGAGGTACCTCAGAGTGCCGCCATTCATTCGGAGTTCAATCTAACCGTCGGCGTCGCTAAGGAACATCTCGGACTGTCTCAGAGCTGTGCGAAACGAGTGTCGGCGGGATCATTTGGTATCACGATGAAAAAATGAGAAGACGACATTCATTCGCGTGGACATGCACGAGCATCGCGTTGGCTTGCATGTTCGCGGTGGCGGGCACAGCCACTCCACAAACCAATGGGACATCGCCGCCGATACCGGTTCCCGCTTCGGCGCGTGTAAAGATCAATCTCGGTGCGACTCCGTGGAAGTTTCTGGGGAATGCCGAACCCAATGGCGTCTCGCAGCCGGGATTCGACGATTCGGGCTGGAAGTCGGTCGGCATTCCGCATTCGATGAACGAGAACGAAATGTTCTCGAACATTCGAAGCGGCGGTGAGGCACCGAACGGCCTGGGGTGGTATCGCAAGCACTTCAAGCTCGACAAGGCATACGCCGGCCGCAAGATCATCGTGGAATTCGAGGGCGCTCACATGGGCGCTCAGGTCTACATCAACGGCAAGCTGATCCGCAATCAAAGCGTTCGCAACCCCGACGCCACGCACGTGGTCGGCTTCCTGCCGTTTGCCGTCGATATCTCCGACGCGGTTACCGCCGACGGCGTGACCGACAACGTGATCGCCGTGCGAGTGGCATCGAACGGTGACTGGTTCCAGGATCCGGACTTCTCCGGTGCTTTCCGCTTCGGTCAGGGCGACACCGGCATTTTCCGTCCGGTCTACATGTACGTGACGGACCCGGTTCACATCCCGCTGAACGTCTACCCGGTGCTGAACACCTGGGGGACGCACGTCTCGACCGTGAGCATCGACAGCCCGGCCACGGACGGCTCGGGTACGGCGGCCTCTGCGAACATTCAGATCGGCACGAACGTCCTGAACGAGTCCGGCATTGCGCAGACCGCACAGGTCACTACGCAGATCGTCGACGCGAAGGGCAAGGTCGTCGCGCAGTCCAAGAGCGACGTGATTCTGCCGCCCAACGCCGGTCCGGGACTGCACCCGACCCTCGTGACCCAGAACCTGACGGTCGACAATCCGACGCTCTGGTATCCGAACAACGTGCCTCGCGGCAAACCGTACCTGTATCGCGTGTTCCACCTCGTCAGCGTGGGCGGCGTAGTGGTCGATTCGACGGAAAGCCCGCTGGGGATCCGCACGATTACCTGGGACACCAATTTCCCGAGCGTCAACGGATTTGCCACGCATCTCTGGGGCGGGTCGGGACGCTACGACTATCCGGCCCTCGGCACCGCCGTGCCGGAAGAGCAGCAGTGGCGCGATCTTCAGCTGTTGGCAAACGCGGGCGGCAATCTGTATCGTCCGGGCCACTCGTCGTCGAGTCCGGAGTTCCTTCAGGCCGCCGACGCGCTGGGCATTTTCGTCGTGCAGCCCAGCGGAGACGGTGAAAACGGCTTCAACGACTGCTACCAGTTGTCGGCGCCGACGAAGGACTGCCCGCAGAACAAGATCGACAAGTACCTGCTCAAGCAGGAGCTGCATCGCGAAATGATCGTGCGCGACCGCAATAACCCGTCGGTGCTGGCCTGGGAAGCGAACAACGGCATCATGCAGACGGACTTCGCGAAGAAGCTCGCCGTCATCGGCCGTACATGGGATCCGATCAACACGCGCGCGCAAGCGGATCGCACGCCCAACGGCGACAACGGCGACATCCTGAGCTGCACGCTCGAAGGATGCGAAGTCGGCGTGAAGCACCAGTTCCCGAACAAGCCCGCATGGTCTGCCGAGTATTGGGGGCGTGGGGACTTCCGCGAGAACTACGACAAGGAGATGGATCTCGTCGGTCCGTTCCTCAACAACTGGCGCAAAGGCGTGCTCGCCAACGCCTTCGGTATCGCTCACTGGTATCTGGCCGACGAACCCGGGGAAGACGGGTTCTACTGGAGCGGCAAGACTTACGATGCCATCCAGAACCCCACGGGCCCGTTCGTGCGCTCGCTGGGCGAGTCGATGACCGACGGCAACCGCTTCCCGCGTCTGATGTACTACGCGTATCAGGCAGCCTGGACGCCCTACAACATCAAGCCGGTGGTCCATCTCGCCAACACCTGGAACCGCAAGGGGCCGGTGCGTGTGAATGCGTTCAGTAACTGCCCGGCGGTGCGTCTCATGGTCAACGGCGTGCAGCAAGGCGGCGATCAGAAGCCCAATACGCTGGCGACGGCGACCGACAACGACAAGGGCGACACCACCGGCCTGGTCGGACAAGTGCACTGGGACGACGTGCCCTGGGCGCCCGGCAAGGTGCAGGCGCTTTGCGTCGACGGCTTCGGCGCGCAAGTCACTTACGACGGCAAGCCGGTGATCGACGAACAGGTCACGGCCGGTGCACCGCATCACATTGTGCTTTCGATGGTGCCGAACGTCGTTCGTCCGGATGGTCAGACCTTCCAGATCACGGCCAACGGATCGGACGCCGCATTCGTGACCGCGCAGGTGGTCGATGTCAACGGCGTTGTCGTACCGGACGCCTCGAACCTCATCACGTTCGACGTCGATAACAAGGCGGTGGCCAACTACCGTGGCGGCTGGGATCACATCGTGACGATGGACAAGCCCGCGAGCTATCACTCGCCGGGCGATCACGAACTCGCCGCCGAAGGGGGGCTGACGCGTATCGCGATTCGCAGCACGTTCCAGACGGGCCACGTGACGGTGAGCGCCACCTCGCCGGGGCTGGGCGCAGGCACGGTGTCGTATGACGTCAAGGCGCCGGTCGTCGTGCCGATTCAAGCTGCGACGTCGGCGCCGCAGATCGTGGTGCCGCCGGCCAGCCAGCAGGTCAGCGTCGGTCAGCCCGCACACTTCGACGTGTCGGTCTCCGGGGCCGCGCCCATGCAGTTCCAATGGCAGCGCGATCACCAGGACATTCCGGGTGCCACCGGCAGCAGTCTCGATACGGCGGCCGCGACCAGCGCCGACAACGGCCATGTCTACGGCGTGCGCGTGCGCAATGCCGCAGGCGTCGTGACGTCGGGCGACGCGGTACTGTCGGTCATCCCGGCGCGTGCGGTGACGATCGACACGCCACCCGTTGCGCAAACGGTCGTGATCGGTCAGACGGCGACGTTTACCGTCGCGGTGACGGGTTCCCCCGTGATCGAGTACCAGTGGTTCCGTAACGACGTCGCGATCGACGGCGCGAAGTCGGCGACCTACACGACGCCCGTGGTGACGGCAGCGGACGACGGCGCGTTGTTCAAGGTGTTCGTCAAGAACCCCCTCGCGCAGGTGACGTCCTCGCCGGTGGTGCTCAAGGTCGGTGCCGCAACCGCGCCGACGATCACGCGCGGTCCGGGCGATACCATCGCGGCGCTCAACCAGAGCGCGACGTTTACCGTGGAAGCCGAAGGTTCGAAGCCGTTGCATTACCTCTGGACCGGCCCGTCGGGTGTGGTGGGCGGCGATTCGCCGACGCTCACCATCGACGCGGTCGCGCCGAAGGACCTCGGCAAGTACACGGTGGCGGTCACGAACGCCTCGGGCAAGACGGTCGTGAGCGATCCGGCAACGCTGAGTCAGGCGGCGCCGGGCGTGAACCTTGCGCGTGGCAAGCGGGCTTTCTCCGCGAGCAACCAGGATCCGCAGGGGCTGCCGGCGAGCAACGTGACCGACGGTAATGTCAGTTCACGCTGGGGTTCGAACCAGAAGGACGGCGACAACGCGTCGATCACGGTCGATCTCGGGGCGCCGGTGCCGATCAACCGCATGATTCTGCGTTGGGAAGCGGCTTACGCCAGTTCGTATCGCATCGAGGTGTCGAACAACAACGTCGACTTCGTCAAGGCATACGAATCGCCGGCGGGCTTCGCCGGTGGCGTGGACGACTTCACCTTCCCCACGATCACTGCGCGCTATGTGCGCATGGTGGGGCAGAAGCGCGCCACGGCCTATGGCTACTCGCTGTACGAAATCGAGGTCTATGACGTTCCGAACTGTAACGACGGAAGTCTTTACACCCACGAACGCTATTCGGTGCTCGATCCCGCGACGGTCAGAGACAACAGCAGCACGCTGGTGTGGAATCGCAAGCAATACACGCTCACGCAGGCCGGTGCGCAGTTCACGCAGCTTGCCGCAAAGGCGTGGTGCGAAGCGCAGGGCAAGCGTCTGCCGACGCATGACGAAGCGCTTTCGATTGCCGGCAACAACACCGCCGCATGCGCGTTCCCGGAAAAGTGGACGACGTGGACCTCGACCATCGTGCCGGAGGACAAGACGCAGGCCTTCCTGATCACGCAAGCCGGCGAGGAGCGTAAAGGCCTCATCGACAACGCGCCGGGTTGGGTGCTGTGTGTGTCCGGCACGCCGCAGGTGACGCCGCCCAAGTTGACGGTGCAGCCCGAGGACGTGACGGGCACGGTCGGCAAGTCGGCGCATTTCGCTGTCGGCATCGACGGTTCGGCGCCGATCACGTTCAAGTGGTACCGCGTGGCGAAGGCAGGGGAGACCAACGACGCACCGGTGTACACGTCGCTGGCGCCAGTCTACGACACCCCGCCGCTCAAGCTCGAGGACAACGGCTCGCAGTATTACGTGGTGGCGAGCAACGCGTCGGCAAGCGTGACGAGCCAGAAGTTCAAGCTCACGGTGACGGAGGCTCAGCCGGATCCGGGTAACAACAACCCGCAAGTCCCGCCGCCCGTGATCGTCACCCCGCCGATCAGCCAGTCGGCGTCCATTGGCAAGACGGCAACGTTTACGGTCAGTGCGACCGGCACCGGTGCGCTGTCCTATCAGTGGTATCGCGACGGCGTGCAGATCGACGGCGCCGTGGCCCAGAGCTACACCACGCCGGCCGTCAAGCTGGAGGACAACGGTGCGCAGTTCACCGTGCTCGTCAGCGCCGGCGGTGCAAGCAAGCTGAGCGACGGTGCAACGCTCAATGTCGTGGATGGCGTGCCGTCCAACGACACGAACCTCGCGCTGAACAAGACGGTGACGTCGACGCCGGTGGAGTACGAGGGTTTCAGCGCGGCGACCAACGTCAACGATGGCGACATCAAGACGCGGTGGGCATCGCTGTTCCTGGACAATCCGGACGCCGACAAGGCCAGCATCACGATCGACCTCGGCAAGTCGCAGGCGGTCAACCTGGTTCGCCTTAAGTGGGAATTTGCGTATGGCAAGCAGTATCTGATTCAGGTGTCCGACACCGGCAAGGATGGCGATTGGAAGACGGTCTACACCCAGAACACGGGGCGTGGGGCGACCGAAAATCTGTCGTTCCAGACGGTCGCTGCACGCTATGTGCGCATGCAGGGTGTCAAGCGGGCAACGCAGTACGGCTACTCGCTGTTCGAGTTCGAAATCTATGGTCCGAAGCTGAGTTTCGATCAGCAGCCGCAACCGCAAACCGTGCAAGTGGGCCAGTCGGCGCACTTCTCGGTGTCGGTGATCGGTGCGCCTAACCTGTCGTACACGTGGTTCCGCAACGGCCAGCAGGTTGCCGTGACGGCCAACCCGTCGTACGACACGCCGGCCACGACGTTGGACGACAACGGCGCGCAGTACGGCGTGGTGGCCGACGACGGCAACTCGAACGTCACCAGCACGCCGGCCAAGTTGACGGTCACGCCGGTGACGGTCGGGGGTGGTAGTGGCAATAGCGCTGTCCCGCCGAAAGGCGGGGCTGGCGGCGCTAACGCGCCGGCTGCGACGGACGACGGCACGATCCCGGACTATCCGATTTATCCGAATCAGATCGGTGTCGAGCTGCGTAACAACACGAACGGCGCCTACCGCGACGATCAGATTTACGTTGCGGTTATCGCGCACGATCCGGCGAAGAATGGCCAGTTCGTCTATCTCAAGCCGGACGGCACGACGGTGCTGATGTCGGACACCGATAACGACGCACCGGGCCATCTGACGAAGGGCGGCAAGAACTACAGCAACTACTTCTTCACGCTGGCGCAGGCGAAGCAGTTGAAGTTCCCGAAGCTCTTCGGCGCGCGTGCCTTCGTGGCATTGGGCTCGCCGTTGTATATCCGCACCCTGAAGGATGCGGCCAACCAGATCGGCTTCGCCGGCCCGGATGTCCGCAACCCGACGGATCCCAACATCGACGTCTACTTCGACTGGTATGAATTCACCTATGGCGATAACGGCCTGTGGCTGAACAACACGCAAGTCGATCAGTTCGGCTTCCCGCTGACCGAAGACGTGTACGGCAGCAACCGCACGACGCACGTTCGCTCGGGTATCACCGAGTCGCGCGCATCGATCTTCGCGGCCTACCAGAAGGAAGTGCCGCCGGAGTTCCTGCCGACCAACCCGTCGCCGTATCGCATCATGGCGCCGAGCAAGGGCGGATTCGACGCGGGACAACCGAACGGCAAGTACTTCGATGCTTACATCGACAGCATGTGGGAGTACTACCGTACGCACACGCTGACGCTGTTGATGTGGGGTAATGCACGCAAGTTTGTTGGCCAGACGGTCGGCGACCAGCTTGTGTTCACCGAAATCGATCAGGGCAATGGCGCCTTTGTGGGCGGCAAGTACTACGTGAACCATCCGAACACGCAGGACATGCTCGAAGCGAAGGGTCCGCTGGCCTCCGGCAATGCGACGGAGCTGGCGATCGAAGCCCAGGTGGCCGCAGCACTGAACCGCCATATCATGGAAGACGACACGCAGTGGGCAGCCCCGTCGTCGGCCTGGTATGCCAAGGGGCCGTACAACGCCTACGCGAAGTTCTGGCACGATCACAGCATCGATCGCAAGGCCTACGGCTTCTCGTACGACGATGTGGCCGACCAAAGCTCGACGCTGGTCTCGGCGACACCGGAGCACGTTGTCCTGGGCATCGGCTTCTGACGCATCGGCATCGAGACGTGAAGGATCGGCGGGATGCGCATTGACGGCATCCCGCCCGGAAACCCCGGAGACCGCTGGTCTGCGGGGTTTTTTGTTGTCTCCCGCTTATGTGCTCGTCAAAACCATGCGCTCCTCAACACAATGCGCTCGTCGACAAGTCACGGCGTGCCCGCCGTCCCGTCATGTCAATCCTTCTGCCCCGGCGACGCGAAGCCTGCCTGTCCGATTTGCTCCGGGGTCTGCGGCACACGTCGGAAGCGCGACGTGTCGTAGCCCAGGGCGTCGAAACGGGCGAGCAGGGCGCGGTAAGTCGCGTCGTCCATCTGCGGCTCCCTTGAAAAGACCCAGCCGAGCGACTTGTCCGGGTAGCCGAGCAGGGTGTAGCGATAGTCGGGGTCGACGTACACCGTGAGTTGCGAGACATAGATGGGCCAGAAGAGTCGGACCCGCCAGTGTCCGCCACCGCTGCCGGGCACCACGCTGTCGACGAATTGATAGTGGCGCTCCGGCTGGTCGAAACCATCCTTGCGGCCATAAAAGTGATCGTCGATCTTGCCGTCTTCGCGCAACACCCACTCGGCGCGGCTGCCGACGAAATCGCGTTCGGCGAAATACGGAATGTTGGCGATCACGTACCAGCGCCCCATGTACTTCGGTAAATCCACCGGCACCGACTGAAGCGGGACATCCGCACGGGGATTGGGGTTGGGCGGCGATCCGGAGCATGCCGAGAGCGCCAGGCCTGTCAACGCCGCACCGATAATGCGTACGACGCATTGTTGCGCGCGCTGCGCCAATCGCCGGTTTCGGCGCGATACCCATGTCGTTATGTCGGAAGCAATGACGGCAGCAGGCAGCATGCGAACCCTCCCTCAGGTCATGAATACGACGTCTTCTTAGGCAGGATACGGACGCCACGCCGGTGTGGATGCAGCGAAATCGAAAATATTTTTCATCCAGATGGCGCGTTGCGCATCCGTTTGCCCGCCGCATACGTACTCACCCAGGCATGGGGCGCGCGCTTTTTGCCTCGATCCGCCCGCTGCGCTGCGCCTTCCCAAAAGCGTTTCCACGTCCGGTCGCCAGTCTTCAGAAGGAGCGTCAATGGTGAACGTCTCGTTCGGCCGCATTCTGGCCGCCTTGTTCGTCGGCATCTTACTCAGTGCATGCACACCGGTGGCGCTCGTCGACGCGCTCACCCCGCGCGAGACGTATCGCGATATCAGGGACGTTGCCTATGGCGCGTCCGAACGGCAGCGGCTCGACGTCTATCTGCCTTTACCGCAAGGTGCCACGCATGTCGGCACGATGCCTGTGGTGGTGTTCATTTACGGCGGCAGTTGGCAAAACGGCGACCGTGCCGACTATCGCTTCGTCGGTGAAGCGCTTGCGTCGCGCGGATTCATGGTGATCGTCCCCGACTATCGCACCTATCCCGAAGTGACGTTCCCGGCGTTCGTCGACGATGCGGCGCTGGCAGTCCGCTGGGCGCGGCGTCATGCGAGCGAGTATGGCGCCGATCCGGCGCAGTTGTTTCTGATGGGACACTCGGCAGGCGCCCAGATCGTGGCGTTGCTTGCCACCGACGCCACCTATCTGCGCGCCAATGGCTTGCGTCGATGCGACATCGCCGGGGTGATCGGTCTCGCCGGACCCTATGATTTTCTGCCGCTGAAAAGCGACGTGCTGCGCCGGATTTTCCCGGCGTCGATACGACCGGCGAGTCAGCCGATTCATTTCGTGACGGGAGATGAGCCGCCGATGTTTTTGGGCGTTGCCGATGCCGACGGTGTCGTGGATCCCGGCAATACCCTGCGCTTCGCTCAGCGTCTGCAAGCGGCCGGCAACGCTGTGGAAGTGCGGCATTACCCGGTCGGGCACGCGATGCTTATCGGTGCGGTAAGCGTGCCATTCCGAAGCGCTGCACCTGTGTTGGAAGACGTCGTCACCTACATGAATTCTTTTGCCGGACATGCATCCGCGAATCGTTGCCGTTCGTAATAAAGAAGGCTTCCGCTTGGCGAAGCGCCCTCATACAGGTGATGAAATGGAGACTCGTTATGCCACCGGATTTCTGCCGGTGCTTGTGGCAACGTGCTGTGCGCTCGGCGGGGCGATACAGGCGAGTGCGGCGCCGATGGACGGCGAGAAGACCGTCATGGTCGGCGGGGCCGCCATGTACCCCTCGAAGACCATCGTCGAGAACGCGGTGAATTCAAAGGATCACACGACACTGGTCGCCGCCGTGAAAGCGGGCGGACTCGTCGATACCCTCTCCGGCCCCGGACCGTTCACCGTCTTTGCGCCGACCAACGAGGCGTTTGCGGCGCTTCCGGCAGGCACCGTCGACACCCTGTTGAAGCCGGAGAACAAACCTGCGCTGGTCAAGGTGCTGACGTACCACGTCGTGCCGGGAAAACTCTCCGCTCAGGATTTGATGAAGGCCGTCGACGACGGCCGTGGCATGGCATCGCTGAAGACCGTGGAAGGCGATTCGCTCACCGTGAAGAAGGACGGCGGACGTCTTAGCGTGACGGACGACAAAGGCGGGGTCGCCCATATCTCGATCAGCAACGTCATGCAGTCGAACGGCGTGATTCATGTCGTCGACAAGGTCTTGTTGCCGTAACGCTTCTTAGCCTCTTCAGTCCTTGGCCGTTAGCGCTTAGTGCGCAGGACCGCGCAGACCGACATGGAGCGCACGCAGCGGTACGTCGCGACATATGGCGACATACCGTCACAGTGCCCGGCCTGTCTCGCGGCAGTTTTCCCCCGGCCGGGGCGATCATCGACGACGCCCCGGTTCTTTTTACGCCGACATATCCGCCATCGCCAGGCGACAAAACGAAACAAATCTCATCGAGACTCGACACCGGGTCGGCGCCGATCTTCCTACCATTCGTGCAGACACCCCTCGGATCCGCATCGGATCGTCACGAATGAAGATTCTTTACACCAACTTTCACGTCGGCTGCGGCGGCGGGCAAGACACTTACGTTCGGGAACTCGCACGGGCCATGAGCTGCGAGCATCAGATCACCGTCGCGACACCCCCCGGTAGCTGGCTCGGTGAGCAGGTCCGGCGGTTGCCCGGCGTCACGGCAGTCGAGATCGATTTCAAGCCGCGCTGGCACAGCTTCTTGCGTGAGACGTTGCGCCTGCGTCGCCTGATCCGCGAAAGCCACTTCGACGTCGTGCATGTCAATGGCTCCCCCGATCATCGTCAGGTCATGCTCGCCGTCGCGGGGCTGGCCAGGCGGCCCGAGATCGTTTTCACCAAGCACAACACCTATCGCGCGAACTCGCTCGGCAACCGGTTGCGTGCGCGCTTCGGCACGTCCCGCACGATTGCCGTGAGCGATTTTGTCCGGTCGATGCTGGAGCGCGAGTCGTCGTATCCGAACATCGTCGTTGTCAAACACGGCGTGCATGCCCCACGCACCGAACCGCTCGGCGAAGACGAACGCCTGCGCCGCCGTGCCGCGCTGCTCGGCGCGAGGGGCGACGACAGCATCGTGCTCGGCAGCGCGGCGGGCACCGGGGCAGCGAAAGGCTGGGCCGATCTGGTGATGGCGCTCACGTTGCTCCCGGAGCCTACGCGCCGGCGTTTTCGCGTCTGGCTCGCCGGAACCGATCCGAGCATGGCGCAACGCGCGATGGTCGAGCAATGCGGTCTCGACGCCCAGATCCTCTTCACGGGATCGATCAACCACGTGCATCACTTGCTGGCTGTGACCGATGTCGCGTTCGTGCTCTCGTATCACGAAAGCCTGTCCTACGCCTGCCGCGAGGCCATGGCCGCCGGCTGCGCCAGCCTCGTGACGAATGTCGGCGGCTTGCCGGAAAACGTCACACCGTGGGTCGACGGCTGGATCGTGCCGCCGCGCGACCCGCAATCGATCGCCCATGTTTTGATGTACATCGCCGATAAGCCGGAACGCCTGCGTCATATGGGACACATGGCCCGGCGCAAAGGGCAGCACGAATTCGATTTCGACGATTTCGTCGCGGCGACGCATGCCGTGTATGTCGATGCCGTGTCGTCGCGCAGTTCGCGCGCATCGTCGGCGCCGACGGTGCCGGTTCGCCGCAGCGTGCAGCGTTCGCACTCAAGCGAGCGTCGTGCCGACAATCAAATCGCCTGAGATCGACGGCATGGCGTTTCCGATTCTGATGTACCACCAGATCCGCGCGGTGCCCACGCACGACGATCCGTTGCGCGGGCTATGCGTTGCCCCGGATACCTTCGCGGCACAGATGTCGTGGCTCAAGCGCCTCGGCTATCAGGGCCTGAGCATGCGCGAGCTTCAGGCGTACCTTCGCGCGCCCGGGCGGGCGAGAGTGTTCGGCATCACGTTCGACGACGGCTTCGTGAGCGTTTTCGACAACGCGATGCCGGTGCTCGATTCGCTCGGCTTCACCGCGACCTGCTACTTCGTGGCGGGACGCCTGGGCGGGTGCAACGACTGGGACGCGCACCTCTGCCGGCGGCCCGAACCGCTGATGTGCCGCGACAAACTTCTGACATGGATGCGTTGCGGGCACGAGGTCGGCGCGCACACGCTCAATCACGTGTCGTTGCCCGATATCCCACCGGAGGATGCCGTCGACGAAATCATCGGTGCCAAGCATCGTCTGGAGACGACCTGCGGGACCAACATCGAAGCGTTCTGCTATCCCTACGGCAACGTCACCCGCAGCGTGCGCGACATCGTCGAGCGTGCCGGCTACCGGAACGCCACCACCACGCAACGCGGGCGTGCCGGCGCGCACGACGATCCGTTCCTGCTGCCCCGTCTGGCGGTTGCCCCGGATGTCGGTGCCGCGCGCCTTCTGTTCAAGTGTCTTGTCAGCTAGACGTTGCTGGGAAAATTCCCTAACGCAATTCGTGTGCTCACTGGCGTGCTCACTTGCGTTTTCACCTGCGTGTGCACTCGCGTGGCTGTTCAGGAATTCCTTCCCCTGCCCATTCGCGGGGGAATCTGCCACCTTCTCGGTCCATTGAGCGAAACGGAAAGCGGGTATTCTTGCGTCTTTTCCCAGCCCCCCGTAAGCCATGAGCCGTTTCCCGAACCTCCAAAAGCGCCACCGGGACGGTTTTCGCTGGCTCGGTACGCGCTGGCTGACGGTCGCCCTGCTGTGGGCGCTCGGTGCACCGCTCGTCTGCGCGGCGCCGTGGGCTGCTTCGGGGCAAGCCGCAAAGGCGGCCGCCCGGACCGCTCCCGCCGCTGCCTCGGCTCCATCGGCTCCATTGGCTCCATCGTCGGCATGGACGACATTGGCCACGTCGACAGCGCCGATGGCCCCCATTCCGGCGGACGCTCCCGCCACCGGCGCTGCCTGCCGCGTCGCAGGCGGTGAGCCCGGGCGCGCGTCGGTCGGGCTGGTGCTCTCGGGCGGCGGTGCGCGGGGTTATGCCCATCTCGGCGTGCTCAAGGTGCTGGAGGCGCATCGTATCCCGGTGGACTGCGTTGCCGCGACCAGCATGGGAGCGGTGGTCGGCGGTCTGTACGCCAGCGGTCTGAGCGCACAGGACATGCGCGCGCGTCTGGAGCATGTGAACCTCGCCGACATCGCGTTCGACGTCACCGATCGCAGCGATCTGCCGCAGTCGCAGCGGGAAGACGAGCGCTACTACGTCGACAGTTTTTCTCTCGGATTCGGACGCAACGGTTTCCAGCTTCCGTCGGGACTGGTGCATGGCAACAGGCTTCAGGCGTTGTTGCAGGAGTGGACGCCGGCCGTCGGCGGTTCGGTATCGTTCGACAAGCTACCGGTGCCGTTTCGCGCGATCGCAGCCGACTTGCAGACGGGACAAATGATCGTGCTCGATCATGGTTCGTTGCCGCAGGCCATTCGCGCGAGCATGGCGTTGCCCGGTCTTTTTTCGCCGGTGGATGTCGGTGGCCGCACGCTGGTCGACGGCGGCATCGTTAGTAATCTGCCGGTGGAAACCGCGCGTTCGATGGGCGCGGGCATCGTGATCGCGGTGGATATCGGCTCGCCGCTGCGCCCGCTCGATGCGCTGTCGTCTCCGGCGGACGTCTTCCAGCAGATGGTCGGCATTCTGATTCGCCAGAACGTCGCGCGACAGCGCGACCAACTGCGCGCAAGCGATGTGCTGATTCAGCCCGATCTGGGGCGCCTGACCTTCACCGATTTCGAGAACGCCTCGCAAGCGATCGCCGCAGGCGAAGCCGCTGCGCTGGCGGCGCTGCCCAAGCTTGAGCCGCTCGCGTTGAGCCCGTCGCAATACGCGGTCTGGCGCGCGGCGCATTCGACCTCGCGTGCCCCGGCGGTGCGCATCGCGAAGATCGAGATCAACTCGCGCGGCGTGGTCCCGGCACAGAAGATTCGCGCGGCGCTGCATGTGAAGGAGGGCGACATCTACGATCCGGCCGTGGTCAACAAGGACCTCCTCGCGCTCGTCAACGAAGACGACTTCGAGAGCGTCACGCAACAGTTCGTCGAAGAGAGCGGTCAGAACACGCTCGTGATTACGGCGCAGGAAAAACGCTGGGGCCCGAACTTTCTGCTATTCGGTCTGGGCCTGTCGGCGACGTCGAAAGAGGAGGGCAGCTTCCGTTTGCATCTCGGCTATCGTCGACCGTGGCTCACGAGCAGCGGGCTCGAAGCGCGGGTGGATACGACGCTCGGCAGCGACGTCGCGGAGCTTCATGCGGAGTTGCGCCAGCCGTTCGGCAATCCGTGGGGCGCGTACATCGCGCCCTATGTCGACATTCAGCGGCGACACGCGAATATTTACAACGACTCGGGCGACGTCAAGCTCACCCGCTACCGGCTCACGACTGAGCGCGCCGGCGTCGACATCGGCTTTCCGGTCTCGACCCTGGGCGACTTCCGTATCGGTGTCGCTTACACGCATGGCACGGCCGTGCCGCAATACAACCTGCCCATCGGCAACGACGAAGACGACGAACCGGGCGCGTCCCGAGAGCTTCTGTTCCCCGATATCTCCGGACGACAACTCAGCGCCCGCGCCCGCCTCGTGATCGATCAGTTGGACGACCCGCAATTCGCGCGTCGCGGCTACTTCACCGAATTACGGGCGGAGCGCTCGCTATTCGCCGGCACCAACAGCTATACGGAGGTTTATGGCAAGGGCATCGTCGCGACGAGCTACGGGCGGCACAGCGTGAGCGCGACGCTCGAAGCGGGCAACAACTTCGGTGGCGTAAACGTAACGAACCCGTTCGGCTTCACGTTGGGGGGCTTCCAGCATTTGTCGGCATATGGCGCGGACCAGCTGGCCGGCAACGCCATGATGTACGGCAACATTACATACATGAACCGCATTGCGTCGTTTACCGCATCGCCGGTTCGCCGGTTGTTCGTCGGGGTGAGTCTCGAAGCCGGCAATGTCTGGTCGGCAGACGACGCCTTCGGCAGCGGCACGCTCAAACGAAGCGTTACGTTCTTCACCGCCCTGACCACTTCGTTCGGTCCGATCTATGTCGGGTTTGCAATGGCGCCGGGCGGACGCAACAACCTCTACTTCCAGTTGGGCCGAACGTACTGAGGTGGGGGCGGGATCGCGACGAACCGGCGCATCGGCGCGCACGATCCGCCGCCGTCAGGATGCCTCGGGGAGCGACGCCACTATCGCAGGTGAGATCGCCGGCCAACGGATTTCGAAGCGCGCACCGCCGAGGCTCACGGGATCGGTCGCCGCGACGTTGCCAAGGTGCGCGCGCATGACCTGCTCGGTGATGGCCAGCCCGAGTCCGTAACCGCCCGTGCGGCGGTCGAGTCGCACGAAGGCGTCGAAAATTTTCGTGCGGTCCGCCGGCGCAATCCCGGGGCCGTCGTCTTCGACGTAAACTTCGATGTTTCCATGCCGCAACGCCATCCCGACGACGATGCGCGATCGCGCATAGCGACTCGCGTTGCGCAGCAAATTGCGCATCGCGTACGACATCAGCCGCTTGTCCATGACGACCTGGCACGACGTGTCGAGATTGCACTCCAGCGTAATCTGACGCTCGGCATAAAGCAGCGTTGCGTCGCGTACCTGATTGGCGAACCAGTGGGCGACGGAGGTGGCCTCGAGATTCGACTGAAGCGAACTGTATTCGAGCCGGGCGAAAGTGAGGCTCATGTCGATGAGTTCGTCGAGTTCGGTGACATCCTGATCGATGCCTGCCAGCGCCTGTTCGCAAGCCTGCGGCCCCGACGTCGGATCGCGCAGGATTTCCAGTGCGAAGCGCAGGCGCGCGAGCGGGGTGCGCAACTCGTGGGAGATGCCGTTGGTCAGATCGCGTTGCGTCGCGATCAGCTTCTCCATGCGTTCGGCCAGCGCATTGAGCGTGCGGGCAAGCGGACCGATGATGACGCTGTACGACTCCTTGGCGCGTGTGTGAAAGCGCCCGCCGCTGAAGTCGATTGCGCGCTCGCGAACCATCACGAGATCGAGCCAGACCGGGCGCATCCAGCGATAGGCGACGATCGCCGGCAACAGCAAGGTGCTGAGCACGCACGGCACGAGAAAGTGCGTGACGTTCAACGCGCCTTCCCAGGCGCTGGCCGGCAAGGCGATCGCCAGCAACAGCGCAGGCACGGCAAGCACCATCAGGCAGAGTTGAAGCAACTTCGAGTAGGTGCGCACGTACAGTCGCGACCAACTCGGGCGCCGGTCGGCGCGCGTGTCCGTCCAGGACCGCCGGAACCGCAAACATCGCAGCCGGCAGTAGCGATAGGGGTGGCGTTTGTTGGTGTGCATCGTCGGCGCCGGCGATGCCGGTCTTGAGTGAGGTCGCGTCGGGTCAGTCCCAGCACGATTTGTTGAGTTGGTAGCCCTTGCCGCGCACCGTGAGGATGCATTGCGGTGCGCCGGGATCGTCGTTGAGCTTGCGACGCAGCTTGTAGATCCCCCCGTCGACGGACCGGTCGATCCCGTCGAACTCGACCCCGCGCAACTGCCTCACCAGCGCGTCGCGCGTCACGACTTCCCCCGCGCAACAGGCTAGCGCCCAGAGCAGGTCGAACTCGGCCGATGTCAGCTCGGGTTGCTTGCCGTTTGGCAACGTGACCGAGCGCGTACTGCGATCGATACGGCATTTGCCCATCGTGATGCTCTCGGGTTGATTGAGACTCGGCGCGAGGTGCTCGTTGCGCCGCAGTTGGGCCTTGATACGCGCGAGCAGCACACGTGGCTCGACGGGTTTGTGCACGTAGTCGTCGGCACCGAGTTCGAGGCCGAGGACTTCGTCGAATTCTTCGTCGCGCGCCGTCACCATGATGACGATGCCAAGGTAATGCGCACGGGCCTCGCGGCAGATTTCGAAACCGTCCTTGCCCGGCAGGTTGACGTCGAGAATGACCAGGTCGGGACGCCGTCGCAGAATGGTTTGCACGGCACGTGCGCCGTCGAGCACGCACTCGACCTGATAGCCGTGCTTCTGGAGATAACCGCAAATCAGTGCGGAAAGACGGGCGTCGTCTTCGACGAGGAGAATTCTGGCTGACATTGAGAGACTTTCACGGGATGTCGGGAGTGTAACGGCTTCGTGTACGCCGGTATGGCGAGTCGACAAAACTCGACAATTCTCCACGAAAACGCCCGCCCGATTTTTTTAAGCACTCCCTTAAAAAAACGAAACCCCGATGGCCGCCGGCCAGTCGGGGTTTCGGTGGCGTTGCGGCCGCGACGCGACCAAGCAATACCGTAATGAGGCTTATGCCTTCGCGTCAGACGCGTTCGATGGCGCGGCCAGCAGCAGGAAGCCGCCGGCGATGGCGATGTTCTTGAAGAAATGGTTCAACTGGCCGCTGAACTGCGCCGGATCGGCAACCCAGAAGCGGTGACCGATGAAGGCGGTCGCCACGGTGTAGATGGCCAGACCGAGCGCCAGCGGCTTGAGACGCCAGCCCAGAATCAACGCAATGGCGCCGCCGGCTTCGATCAGAATGACCAGCGCGGTGACGACTTCGGCGAACGGCAGGCCGATGGCCGAGAAGTAGCCGACGGTTGCCTTGAAGGCCAGAATTTTGCGAATGCCTCCGATCAGGAAAAGGGCCGACATCAGCACCCGCGCAACCCACTGAATATTGAAACGATGCATGGCGATTGTTCTCATCCAAAAGCAAATGTCATCCGACGACGGTGTCGGCAATCCGTACTGGCTCGTTCCTGCTTGCGCTGCCACAGGTGGCGCTCATCTTATCGGCACGCTGCGGCGCAAAAAATACGCGTCGGGGAAATTCAAAGTTGCATGGACGGAACAATCGATGCGCGTCATTGGCGCGGCGAAGCGTGGTAGTGAACGAGGCTGAAATCCTCAACCGACGGGCTTCGCCGCGATGCGGGCGTTCAACGTGCGATGTCGGGGGCGAAGGTGTTTCGATAGGCGAACAGCCCGGGCGTGCCGCCGGTCATCACGAACAGCACGTCGGTATCGGTCCCCAGGCGTCCGGTTTCGATGTCGCTGAGCAATCCGGAGAACGCCTTGCCCGAATACACCGGGTCGAGCAGCAGGCCTTCGGTGCGCGCGAGCAGCTGCACGGCATCGATCATGGCGCTGGTCGGCAAGCCGTAGCCGTCGCCGCGATAGCTGCCGTCGACGGTCACATCCGAGGCGGCGTCGAAGGGGGTATCGCTTGCGCCGAGCAGGGCGAGCGCGCCTTCAATCAGTTGCACGGTCTTGGCATAGGTCGTCGGCTGGTCGTGGAGGACCGAGTACGCGCGCACGATCTTGCCGCGTCGCGCGGCGATCTGGAGTCCGGCCGTCAGACCGGCGTGCGTGGCGCTACTGCCATTCGGTACGACGATGTGGCCGAACTCAATGCCGTTTGCCGCTTCGTAGTCGAGAATCTCCTGAGCGCAACCGGCATATCCGAGAGCGCCGAGCGGCGACGATCCGCCGGTCGGGATGACCATCGCCTTACGTCCCACGCTCGACAATTCCGCCGCGCGTGCCTGCGCGACGCTCATCGCGTCGCTGTGCGCAGGGAGAAACGTTATGGTTGCGCCGAAAATCCGGTCGAGCAGCACATTCCCGTTTTCGCGATAGTCGACCTCGTGCTTCGGCACCGTGTCGACGAGCAGGAGTTCGC
This sequence comes from Pandoraea anhela, assembly GCF_902459655.1. Classification (GTDB taxonomy): domain Bacteria; phylum Pseudomonadota; class Gammaproteobacteria; order Burkholderiales; family Burkholderiaceae; genus Pandoraea; species Pandoraea anhela. The sequence goes on along the minus strand of NZ_CABPSB010000019.1, from coordinate 78,727 downwards.
ACGACAATCCCAGTCGGGCGCATGCCGCTGCGCTCAGGCGCGCATGATTGGACTGCAAGCCGCCCATCGCGACGACGGTGTCGACGTTCGTGGCGAGGGCTTCGCCCAGCAAGAAAGCGAGCTTGCGCAGCTTGTTGCCGCCACCGCCGGTCTCGCCGAGATCGTCGCGCTTGACGAAGATGCGAATGCCTCGCGCCCGGGCGCCGCATGCCTGTTCGAGCCGCGTGAGACGCACGATGGGCGTAGGCTGGCTCATCAGCGAAACGGTGGGGAAGGTGTCGAGTGCCGATTGCAACGAAGAGATCATGCTGCCTCCTGACGCTGCCGACCTTTCGGCAGCCGCGTCGATGTTGGTGACTGCGATTGAGTGGAGTCCGAAGTTTTTGTGTCGCGCGGGCAAGCGGGAATCGAGTCGAGCGCGCGTCGACGTAGGAAAGTATACGGAATATGGCGATTGTGTAATCGCCAGGTCATTCATGCCGCTATTGACGCGCTTCTCTCGCTCGGCAACGCGGGGGCAATCGTTTCACTGTCGAGTGTCAACGTTCGTGAGCGATCATCAGCGCTGCACGGACCAACGGATCGCCGTCCATCGTGCCTGCGCGGCAGGCGGCACGAAAACGGCCGTGCGCCGGCTGCGCAGACACCTCGAACGAACACAGCGCGAAGCGATGGCGGCTTCCCGGTCGAGCACAAAAGCGTCAAAGCGTCAAAGCGTCAAAGCGTCAAAGCGTCAAAGCGTAAAAGGGTTATGCCGCGTCGCGTGCGGTCTCAGCGCACGGCAAACGCTCGGATCAACTTGTTGAAGAGCGGTCGTTGCTCCTCGTTGGCGAGCCACAATTGCCGCAGCGTGCGATCGCAAACGTCGAGCGGATGCTCATGACGGTTGGCCGCGACGGCTTGCTGAAGGCTTTGCATGATTTGATTGGCAAACGGGATCATCTCCGGCTTCTCGTTCGGGCGCAGGGCGAAGGCGATGCGCTGCTGAGGCGTGGCCTGTCGCAGTTGTGCCATCACCTGCGCTTCCGGCTGAGGCACGGTACGGGGGATGTCCTGAACGAGGCCCGATTTGTGCATGCGGCGGCTCAACAGCCATGTACCGTTGACGTTCGACCACTTGTTGCTCTGGCTGGGGCGAAGCTCCATCATGCCGCCGCCGAGATCCCGGAACCCGACCGATTGATAGAAGTCCTGACCCGAAAGGGCCATCAGTCTGACGGTGCCGCCGAAGCCTTTGTTCATCGACATGGAAACGGCCTTCTCGACCAGCAACTCGCCCGCCCCCGACGCGCCGGGGTGCGTGATGATGTTGTCGATCCAGAACGTGTCCCTCATATCTTCCTCTCTCGGGGAGACGCTCACGGTCATGACGCCCGTCATATGACCTTCCGAACTGACCTGTACGGCATCGCCCGGCATGAGCGATCCGTCCTGGACCTGCTGCCGGATCATGTCGAACACTTCTTTCGCTGCCTCGTGCCGGGTCCCCCATTCCTCGTACTCCGCCGATTGCCGCAGCTGGCGAGGCAGCCTCTTGCCGTTGGCTGACTGGGCAAACCAATTCATGTGCGATTGAAGGTGGTGGGTTGCCTGGCCGATCTGGTGATTCGGGATCGACGAGATCTGCACGCGTCGCCCTGGCGGATTTGCGTGCGCGCCACCAGGGGCCGCGGCATTCAGCGCCGACAGTCCCTGAAGGCCGGCCGGCGTCGCCAGTGCGGTCGGTGTGCCTTGCGGGGGCTGAGAGACCTGTTGCTGTGAGGAGTGAAGCGAAGGGGCCTGATGACTCGATGGAACGGGGAAATGACTACCGGTGCGAAAAGGATTCGTCATTTGGATGCCTCATAGAAGATGCTCAACGGGATCTTTTTTTATCAGATCAATCTGTTGAGATTCTCGCCAGATGCGAACCGATGGCATCGCATCGGAATCGGCGATCCCCAGGATAAGCGGGGGTTTCCCTGTGCAAAACGAAAGGGGGCGATGTACGGCAACGTCTTATGCGCCGCATTTCGATTTAATGGCTAAAATCCGTCAGTCATACGTATTCGTAATGGAAATCCGATGCTCATGACTCACTCCGTCAATCCGCTGCTGCAAGCCTTCTTTCCGTATAGCGACACCATTGCCGCCGTACTCGATACGATGGGGGTACGCGCTGGCGGGCAAGACAGCGACGATGGCTCGCATGACTGGTCGCATCTGATTCGCGTCTGGAAACTCGTGAAGGAAATTGCCGCAGACGAGCCCGCGCTCGATCGGGAGATGCTGGCGGTCGCCACATTGCTGCACGACTGCGTGCCCGTGGAGAAGACGGATCCGCGCCGCTCGCAGGCGTCGCGTCTGTCTGCCGACAAGGCCAGCGAAGTGCTGCGAGCGATGTGCTGGGATCCGGCGCGGGTCGAGGCCACCGCCCACGTTATCGAAGCCCACAGCTTTTCGGCCGGTATCGCGCCGCGCTCGCGCGAGGCTTTCGTGCTGCGCGACGCCGACCGTCTCGACGCCATCGGCGCCATCGGCATCGCCCGCACGTTCTATGTCGCGGGCCGCAACGGATCGCGGCTTTACGACCCCGCCGATCCGTTCGCCGCTCACCGTGAGCTGGACGACCGCCGTTTCGCACTCGATCACTTCGAGACGAAGCTGCTGCATCTGAACGACGGCCTCATGACCGCCACGGCCCGGCGTATCGGCGAGCAACGCGTGGCGGCGATGCGCGCTTACGTCGAACTGCTGCGCGAGGAAATCTCCCCGGCACGCTGAGGCAAACCTGCCGTCTTCGGCAACGCCGTTGCAGCGTTCAGTCCGCGACGGCGTCCAGCGGTACTTCCAGCCCGACTTTGACGTTGCTCATCGAGACGAGCGTCTTGAAGCGCTTGACGTTATTGCTCTCGAAGAAGAGGGTGCGCGTGAGCGCCGTGTACTGCGCCATGTTCTGCACCACCATGATCACCACGAAGTCGCATTCGCCCGCGACGTAGTAACACTGCTGTACCTGCGGGCAGGCGAGGAAGCTGCGCTTCATGGCGTCGAGCAGGTCGAGCCGTTCGTTCTCGACCTCGACCTCCGTGATGATCGTGAGCGCATAGCCCACGCGCTCGGGGTCGACCAGCGACACCGTCTTGCGCGTCACGCCTTCGTCGGCGAGCTTCTTCAGTCGCCGGTTCACCGCAGCGGACGAGAGACTGATCTGCGCGCCCAGCGCGTGCTGGGGTGTCGTCGCATCTTGTTGAATCGCCGCGAGCAAGGCGATGTCGTAGCTGTCGAGGCTCATGGTGCGCAATAAAAGTTCGTTTGAGACGCCGAAAACGCGTAAATCGTACGCGCGCGCCGGAATATTATTCGGTCTCATCGATGATACTCCGCTAGCGGCAACCTTCCGAAGCCCGGTGCGGGCAACAGCCGCGCGGTGTCATCCCGGCGCAATGCGCGTCATGCCTGCCGATGCCTACAAGAACGACCGATCGCCTCATGTCCGACACGAAAACTTCCCCGCTCCGTCTGCACGGCGCCGTCCTGCTCCAACAACTGCGCGAACTCGGTGACATCGGCGCCGATCCCGTTGCGGGCGGACGGACCCGGGTCGCCCTCTCGGACGACGAAAAAGCCGGCCGCGATCAGGTCGTCGCGTGGATGCGCGACCTCGATCTCGACGTGCAGATCGATCGCATCGGCAACATTTTCGGCACGCTGCCGTGCGCGAAGGGCACAACGGGTCAGATGCCGCGCCCGCTGATGATGGGCTCGCACATCGATACCGTGGTCAATGCCGGTGCGCTGGACGGTTGCTACGGCGTGCTCGGCGGTCTGGCCGTCATTCGTGCGTTTCGCGACGCCGGCATCGAGCCGTCGCGCCCGATCACCGTGGCGGCGTTCACCAACGAGGAAGGGGCACGTTTTCACCCCGACATGATGGGCTCGCTGGTCCACGCGGGCGGTCTGCCGCTGGAGGAAGCGCTCGACGCCATCGGCACGGACGGCGCTCGTCTTGGTGACGAACTTGTGCGTATCGGCTACGCCGGCGACATGACGCCGGGCACGCTCGTGCCGCACGAATACCTCGAACTGCATATCGAGCAAGGGCCGATCCTCGAAGCGGAAGGGTTGGAAATCGGCGTCGTCGAGAATTTGCAGGGCATCTCGTGGCAGCAGATTACCGTGCAGGGCAATGCCAACCACGCGGGGACGACGCCGACGCGTTTGCGTCACGATGCCGGTTACGTCGCCGCCGCCACGGTGGCCGAGCTGCGTCGCATCGCTGTCGAGTCGGGCACCACGCTCGCCACCGTCGGCACGATGCGGTTCGAGCCAGGTGTCATCAACGTGATTGCGCGCCGTGCCGTGTTCACCGTCGACATGCGCGATCCCGACGAGCAGCGTTTGTGCGAGAGTGAAGCGCGTCTGGCCGACTTCCTGATGAAGACGGCCGCCGAAGAGGGGGTGCGCGTATCGACGGAACGTCTGGCGCGCTTCCCGCCAGTGGTCTTCGACGCCGAACTGACGCACGCCATCGAAGCCAGCGTCAGGCGCATGGGGCTGTCGTACAAGCGCATGACGTCGGGCGCAGGGCACGACGCGCAGATGATCGCGCGCATCGCCCCGGCCGCGATGATCTTCGTGCCCAGCCGGGGCGGCATCAGCCATAACCCGCGCGAGCATACCGAGGACGATCAGCTCGTGCGCGGCGCCGAAGTGTTGCTCGATGTGGTCGCGCATCGTCTCGGCGTGGTGCAGTCGTGACGTCACGTCCGGCACACCCGATTGACCCCATCGTTTTCCGATCATCCCGCAACACCGGAGCCCCCCATGCTTTACGTCAATCCTCGTGCAACGCGAGCGCCCTACCCGGCAGACCTGCAGGGCATCATGAGCATCGCGCAGGCGCAGCAAAGCCGCGAGTGGCTGGCGCATTGGGACGGGCTCACGCCCGACAGCACGCCGCTGCGTTCGCTGCCCGATCTGGCCGCGTCGCTCGGTGTGCGCGGCGTGCTCGTGAAGGACGAAGCGCAGCGTTCCGCGCTGGGCAGCTTCAAGGCGCTCGGTGCGCCGATCGCGCTGGTACGCCTGTTGCTGCGTGAGTTCGGGGGGAAGACGCTGGACGGATTCACGGCGCGGTCGCTGTTTCGCGGCGAGCAGCGCAAGGCGCTCAGCGGCTTCACCGTCGTCAGCGCCACGGACGGCAATCACGGGCGCGCGCTGGCCGCCGCGGCGCAGCGTATCGGCTGTCGTTGCGTGATCGTGCTGCATGCCCAGGTGAGCGACGAGCGCGAGCAGGCGATTGCGGCGTACGACGCCGAGATCGTGCGCATCGCGGGCAACTACGACGCGTCGGTCGAGGAAGCTGCGGCGCTGGCAGCGCGTCATGGGTGGCATGTGGTTTCCGATACGTCCTACGACGGATACGAAGTCATTCCGCGCGACGTGATGCAGGGGTACGGCACCGTGGCGGCGGAAGTCGCTGAGGCGCTGGCGGGCGATGCGTCGCGCACGGACGCGGCCAGCCCCGTGACACACGTCTTCTTGCAAGGCGGTGTGGGCGGGCTGGCCGCAGGGATCGTGAGCTATCTCTGGGAGCGCTGGGGTGAGCGGCGTCCGGCGTTCGTGGTTGTCGAACCGGAACAGGCCGACTGCCTGTATCAGAGTGCGATTGCGGGCAAAGCGGTGTCGGCGTCGGGATCCGTCGATTCGGTGATGGCTGGACTGGCGTGTGGCGAGCCGTCGCCGCTCGCGTGGCGTTTCTTGCAACCGTCGGTCGACGCATTCATGACCGTGACCGATGCGCAGGCGGTCGAGGCCATGCAGCGTCTTGCTCGCGGCAGCGACAACGACGTGCCGTTCGTTGCGGGAGAGTCCGGGGTTGCCGGGCTGGCCGGCCTGATGCTGGCTGCGACGACGCCGGCGATGGCCGCAGCACTCGGGCTGTGCCCCGACTCACGCGTGCTGCTCGTCAACACCGAAGGCGCGACCGCGCCGCGCGTGTATGCCACACTCGTGGGCGAGCCGGCGGCGTCCGTCGAAGCGCGTCAGCAGGCGTGGCTCGCACGCTGAGCCAGGTTGCGGCAATGTCGGCAATGTCGAGTTTGCCGGCATTATCGGCATCATCCGCATCATCCGCATCGTCCGGAAGAGGGCCATCAGCCATGAGTCAGGATATCGCGCAGGACACCTATTTCGCCAAGGCATTGACGCGATGGCGGCATGCCTTTCATCGCCTGCCGGAAACGGGGTTCGAGGAAGTCGCCACGTCGCAGACGGTCGCGACGATGCTAGAGCACCTCGGGCTGGACGTGCACCGCCATATCGGCGGCACGGGCGTTGTGGCGAATCTTCGCGTGGGCACGGGCAGCGGCGCCATTGGCATTCGCGCCGATATGGACGCACTGTCGATCACCGAGCAGGCGCCGGGGCGCGATCACGCGTCGCAATCGCCCGGCAAGATGCATGCGTGCGGACACGACGGCCACATGTCGATGGTGCTCGGCGCGGCGACGTTACTGGCCGAGTCGCGCGACTTCAACGGTACGGTGCGCTTCATCTTCCAACCGGCGGAAGAACACGGACGGGGCGCGAAAGCGATGATCGCCGACGGACTGCTCACGCGCTTTCCCATCGACGCGATCTACGGCGTGCACAACATGCCGGGGATACCGGCGGGACGCATTGCCACGCGCACCGGCGGCATCATGGCGAGCGAGGACAATTTCGTCATTCGCATTCGCGGCAAGGGCACGCATGCCGCGCGCCCGCATATGGGCGTCGATCCGCTGGTGATCGGCGCGCAGATCGTCCTGGCGCTTCAGACGGTGGTGGCGCGCAACGTCGATCCGGGACTGTCGGCGGTGGTCTCGTGCACGGAGTTCATCACCGACGGCATTCGCAATGCGATTCCGACGAACGTCGTCATCAAGGGCGACACGCGCAGCGATACGCCGGACGTCCAGCAGTTGCTCGAGACGCGCATGCGCGAGATCTGCATGGGCGCGTGCGCGATGCACGGCGCGCATTGCGAGTTCGAATACACGCATGAATTCGCACCGACGATGAATTGGGCAGACAACACCGCACTTGCCGTGCGCGCCGCGAAGGCGGTGGCGGGCGACGCGATGGTCGATGCGGATGTCGCGCCGATGATGGCGTCCGAGGACTTCGGCGTCTTCTTGCAGCACGTGCCGGGCAACTTCGCGTTCATCGGCAACGGCAGTGGCGACGAGCCCGGCGCGATCCCGCTGCACAACGCCTGCTACGACTTCAACGACGCGATTCTGCCGCTCGGCGCGCGTTACTTCGCTCAGATCGTGCGCGAGAGTCTGCCGCGCTGAGTTTGTGCGGTGTTCAGCGCGCCGGCGATGCAGCCAGCGCGACGGGCAGGCCCGGATCAACACCTCGTGGAGCGCACGGTTACGCGCTTCCCATTGAGCGAACTGGCCGCCATCGTCTGCGATGCCGGTCTTCTCGTTCCCCAGCCGTTCTTCCGCGAATCGCGGACACGGGCAAGCCGCACGGCCTGGCGGCCACCGTGTGGACCTTGGACGTCAGCCGCACGCATCGCATGGGGGCGGCGCTTTCGCGCCGCGCATCCTGTCGTCGGTCTTATTTGGCCGTGGCTTCCATCGCACGAGCCAGACGCGCCACGCCTTCCTCGATCGCCGTCACGGCGGGCGCGGCGAACGACAGGCGCAGCGACGCTTCGTCCGCGTGCTCTGCAAAGAACGCCGTGCCCGGCACGAACAGCACCTTCTCGGCAATCGCATTCGGCAGCAATTCGCTGGTCTTCACGGCGGCCAGACGCGCCCACACGAACATGCCGCCCTGCGGTGCGTGAAACTGAATCGCATCGCCGAGTCTGGCGCTGAGCGCACCGCACATCGCTTCGCACTTGAGACGGTAAGCCTCGGTGATCTTCGGCAGGTGGCGCGTGAGCGAGCCTTCGGCCAGATACTCCGCAGCGATGGCCTGCGTCCACGGGGCGCTGCACAGATCGACGGTCTGCTTGGCGACGACGCAGCGTCGCGCGATCTCCGGCGGCGCAACCGTCCAGCCCACACGCAGCCCGGGGGCGACGATCTTCGACAGGCTCGAGAAGTGCACCAGCCATTCGCGCGATCCCGGCACCTCGGCCGTCAGACCGAGCATGGTCGGCACGGTGTCGCCCGCGAAACGCAGATCGCCGTACGGGTCGTCTTCGACGATCACGAAGCGATACTCGACGGCCAGCTTCAGCAGCGCAATGCGCCGCTCGCGCGAGAGCGTCGCGCCCGTCGGGTTGGCGAACGTCGGCACGGTGTACAGCAGCTTGGGCACCGCAATCTTGCCGTCTCGAAGCAGTGCGCTCAGATGGTCGACGTTCAGGCCGTTCGCATCGACGGGCACCGTAACGATCTTCGCCTGTTGCAGACGCAGTGCCTGTAACGTGGCGGGATAGGCGGGTTGCTCCGTCACCACGACGTCGCCCGGCGCGACCATCACGCGCAGCAGCAGGTCGAGCCCTTGCTGCGACCCGGTCGTCACCAGGAGTTCTTCCGAGGCGCTCGGCGAACCGCGTTGCGCCATCAGCGCGATGAGTTGCGCCTTGAGTTCTGCGAGCCCGTCGGTCGGACCGTATTGGAGGCAGCGCGTGGGCAGCGCGAAGGCGCGCGCCTGCGCGGCGGCGAGCCCGTCGACGTCGAACAGGTCGCTTGCCGGATACCCGCCCGCGAACGAAATCATGCCCGGCTCGGACAGGTATTTGAACAGTTCGCGAATCGGTGAACCGGCCGGATTGGCGAACGGAGAAGTGAATGCGTACATGAGGGCCTCGCTGTTCAACGCGTGACGTGAGGATGCGATCGGGGAAGCGGTGGTGCCGGACACTTGCTGTGTCCGGCACGGGCAGACGCGGTGACATGTGACAAGCGCCGGGCGTCGTGCATGGTCGGTAGCCGCGAGGTTCGCAGTGACCGCAATGTCCGACGCCGCAGCGCTGTCAGCGCGACTTACTCGATCGAGAAGTCGATGCCTTGCGCGAGCGGCAGGGCGGAGGAGTAGTTCACGGTGTTGGTCGCGCGGCGCATGTAGCCCTTCCATGCGTCGGAGCCCGACTCGCGGCCACCGCCGGTTTCCTTCTCGCCACCGAACGCGCCGCCGATTTCCGCGCCGCTCGGGCCGATGTTGACGTTGGCGATACCGCAGTCGCTACCGGCCGACGACGTGAAGCGCTCGGCTTCGCGCAGGTCGTTCGTGAACACGCACGACGACAGACCGTGCGACGACGCATTGTTGGCGTCGATGGCTTGTGCGAAGTCGCTGTACTTGAGCACGTAGAGAATCGGCGCGAACGTTTCCGTCAGCACGACTTCCGTCTGCGACGGCATTTCGACGATGGCAGGCTTCACGTAGAAACCGCCTTCGCTGCCCGCCACGATGTGACGCTCGCCGCCCGTTACCTTGCCGCCTTGCGCACGCGCTTGTTCGAGCGCTTCCTGCATGCGCTTGAACGCACCTTCGTCGATCAGCGGGCCCATGAGCGTGCCGCGCTCCAGCGGATTGCCGATGGCGACCTTGCCGTACAGCGTCTTGAGACGCTCGACGGTCTTGTCGTACACGCTCTCGTGCACGAACAGGCGGCGCAGCGTGGTGCAGCGCTGACCGGCGGTGCCGACTGCCGAGAACAGAATGCCGCGCAGGGCGAGTTCCGGGTTGGCGCTATCGGTCACGATACCGGCGTTGTTGCCGCCGAGCTCGAGAATCGAGCGGCCGAAGCGACGCGCGACTTCCACGCCGACCTTGCGGCCCATTTCCGTGCTGCCCGTGGCGCTCACGATGGCCGAGCGCGGATCGGCGACGAGCGCCTCACCCACGTCGCGCCCGCCGATGACCAGCGCCGTCAGGCCTTCCGGTGCGTCGCCGAATTCGGCGATGACTTCTTCCATCAGCTTGTTCACGGCCAGTGCGGTCAGCGGCGTCTTTTCCGACGGCTTCCACACCACGGCATTGCCGCACACGAGGGCCAGCGCGGCGTTCCACGACCACACGGCGACCGGGAAGTTGAACGCGGAGATGACGGTGCAAACGCCCATCGGGTGCCACGTCTCGGCCATGCGGTGGCCCGGGCGCTCCGACGCGATCGTCAGACCGTACAACTGACGCGACAGGCCGACGGCGAAGTCGCAAATGTCGATCATTTCCTGCACTTCGCCCAGACCTTCCTGGAGGATCTTGCCGGCTTCGAGCGTGACCAGCGCACCGAGCGCCTGCTTGCGCTCGCGCAGCTTTTCACCGAGCAGACGAACCAGTTCGCCGCGGCGCGGGGCCGGCACATTGCGCCATGCGGTGAAGGCGGTTTGCGCGCGGGCGAGCGCGGCTTGCGCGTCGGCGACCGAAGCGCTGGCCACGCGGCCGATCAGTTCGCCGTTGATCGGCGAGTGCACGGCGATGTCGCCCGTCTCGGCCAGTTTGGCAATGCCCAGTTCGTTGAGGATGGAAGTTGCGTTCACGTTGATACCCTTATGGAATGCTGTGTTGGTTACTTGGCGTTGGCCGTCATCTTGAAAATGCCCTGCGCATTGCCGGCATCGAAACGCAGATCGGTCTTCCAGCAGTGCTTGACCGTGTCGTACTCGCGGTAACGCGTGATGAATTCGTAGAACGAACCCGGCACTTCGCGTGTGACGATCTCGCCGTTCTTGCCGCGGAATTCGCGACGCACGGTGTCGGCGCGATAGGCCGTCTGGAACACGCGGCCCGAGCGCGAGCGCTCGACTTCGGGCTTCATCGGGCGGCCCTTGGCCTTCTCGGCGTCCGACAGCGCGAAGACGTCTTCCACGCGGTCCGTTGCATGGTTAAAGGCGTTGCCTTCGGTGGCGATCCACGCCATTTCGGCCGATTCGGCCAGCAGCAGTTCGTAATCGGCTTCGCTCGGTACGTCATGCTGACAGGCGAATGCGCCCACGATCACCGGCAGCAAGGCCTGGGCGGTCTCCAGCGGTAGTGTACCGTCACGCTCCAATTCCCACAGTTGAGCGACGGCGGCCGGCGTGAGCGGGTCCTTGGACGTGCCGACCACGCGCGACACGGTTTGCTGGAACGTCTCCGAGAAACGCTCCGGATGCAGCTCGCTCACGAAGAATTGCGAGATCTCGTCGGGGCAATCTTCATGCGCGTAGGCGCGGCCCGTCATGCCGAGACGGTCGAGCGGGTAACGGCCGTTGAGCTTGAAGCCCAGCGGACGCAGAATGCGCGTAAACGCCGCTTCACCCGGCGGCAGGGCGCCGTTCTGGTCCCAGCGCACGGTGCGCAGTGCGCCGTGATCGAAGTAGACGCCGCCACCGGCGGCGATGGCCTCTTCGGTGTAGGTGCGGCCGTTCTGCGAACGCTCGAGCAGCCCTTCGAACAGGGCCATGTTCATCGCCTGCGCCAGTTCGGCGCGGGTGACACGGCCGGGCTCGAAGTCGGCCAGAATGGACGGCGTGTTGAGGGTGGCGAAAAGTGCGTCGGTTCGTGTCTTCCCGATCAGGGAAACCAGCAGCGACTCTACATTGGCATTGCGCATCATATCTCTCGCAGAGGGAGCGGCATCTGGGGCGGCGCCGCAGGGTGTCAGGGCGTGGCACGGAGCACCTTGCGCCATGCCGTCTTGCAATGACTGCATTATTGAAACGGATGCGTCGCGCGTAAAGCGAGATAATATTGCCACTTGATGCGTTTTCGGAATCAACATGCGAAAGTTCAAGACCCCCGGCACGTCGGCGCTTCTGGCCTTCGAAGCCGCTGCCCGGCATGAAAGCTTCACGCATGCGGCACGCGAGCTGTTTCTGACCGAGAGCGCGGTGTCGCGCCAGATCGCTACGTTGGAGACACAACTGGGCGTGCGTCTGTTCGTGCGGGCCAAGCAGCGGGTGGTCCTCACGCGCGCCGGGCGTCTCTACGGCACGCAGGTGCGGCGCACGCTCGAACAACTGGATCGCGACACGCTCGCCATCATGGCGCACGGCAGCGGGGGCGGCTCACTGGAATTGGCGGTGTTGCCGACTTTCGCGTCGGAATGGTTGATTCCCAGAATGAAAGACTTCGACGACCGGCATCCGGACGTTCGGGTCAACATGGGCGTGCATACCGACCTCTTCACGTTCGAGGAGACGCACTTCGAGGCCGCCATCCACTTCGGCCAGCCCACTTGGCCGGGCACATCGTCGGATTATCTGTTCGGGGAAGAGGTGGTGCCGGTGTGCCGGCCGTCGATCCTGAAAGGGCCGGTGCGCGCGGCGGCCGATTTGCTGACGTATCCGTTGCTGCACTCGACGACGCGTCCGAGCGCCTGGACGCAATGGTTTGCCGAGCAGCACATCGAAGACCACCGGTCGTTGCAGGGGGTGCGCTACGAACTGCACACGATGCTGATCGCCGGCGCGGCGGCGGGGCTGGGCATTGCGCTGGTGCCGAAGTTCTTCGTCGAAGGCCAGTTGGCGACGCTGGGCCTCACGATCCCGTTCGACGTGAAAAGCGTGGCCGAGTCGGCTTATTACCTCGTCTACCCGACGGAGTTGACCCACGGTCGGCCCCTCAGTGTGTTTCGCGAGTGGCTGCTGGATCAGGCGAAAGCCTATCGACCCGACTATCGCCCTGACCATCGGCCAGACGACCGGCCAGACGACCGGCCAGACGACCGGCCAGACGACCGGCCAGACTTTCGACCGGCCGAAGGCCCGAACGCCTGACGTGGCGAGGCGGGGCAGTGAAACGGTAGATCGGCGCGGTCCACCCGTCGATACCGTTGCCCGGCGCGCCTACCGGCCCGTGTAGCGTCCCGGCTTGTGCCAGGCCACGACCATCGCGCTCATGGCGATGGCGGACACGGCGGACCACGCGACGCGTCCCACCGGGATCGTGCTGAGCGATGCGAGCAGAAGCATCGTGTCGATGCACACCTGCGTGATACCGGCGTTGATGCCGCGCCGGCGTTGCAGCCACAGCGTGAAGATGCCCGTACCGCCGACACCCGCGCCATGACGTGCGAGCGCCAGAATGCCCATGCCGCACAGCGTACCGCCCACGAACGCCGCGAACAGCGGGTTGATGAAGGCGATGTCGAACGTCTGCGGCATGGCCGCGAGCGCGAAGGTGATGCCGAAGCTCGCGATCGTCGACTTGAGCGCGAAACGCGCCCCCATCGTGAAATACGCGAACAGGAAGAACGGTATGTTCACCAGCGTGAAGATGGTGCCTACCGGTAGCGGAAAGATGTACGAGGCGAGCAGTGCGATGCCTGCCACGCCGCCGGTGACCAGCCCGGCCGCCTTGAGCAGCACCAGGCCGACCACCACGAATGCCATGCCGATGACCATCGCATAGATGTCTTCGGGCACGGAATGCGGAACCCCGATTGTGTCGGTTGCCGCGATGGCACCGGATACGGTACCCGTTTCGTGTTTCATGATCTGTCAGTCAGGAACGACAAGACGGCGCGCCCGACTCTCCTCATGTCGCGACGCGCCGCCGGTGATTTCCCGCGTCGCTGTCTCGGGCGACGCGCAGCTTCACAGCTTGTTATGTCGGTACTACATCCATCACGTGCAATTGCGCTGCACTACCCCGCATTACGCGACATGGTGCACCCAGCCGAACGGATCGGCGACCTTGCCACGCTGAATGCCCGTGAGTTGATCGCGAATGCGCTTGGTGACGGGGCCTTCGCCGCCATCGGCGATATTGAATTCGCCGTTCGCATGGCGCACCTGACCGATGGCCGTGACGACCGCCGCGGTGCCGCATGCGAACGTTTCCTTCACGCGGCCGCTGGCTGCATCGGCCTGCCACTGGGCGAATTCGTACGGCGTTTCATTGACCGTGAGGCCTTCGCGACGGGCCAGTTCGATGATCGAGGCGCGGGTGATGCCCGGCAGGATCGTGCCCGAGAGCGGCGGCGTCTGGAGCGAGCCGTCGTCCATCACGAAGAAAACGTTCATGCCGCCGAGTTCTTCGATCCAGCGGTGCTGCGCCGCGTCGAGGAACACGACCTGATCGCAGCCCTTGGCGCTCGCTTCCGTTTGCGCGATCAGGCTGGCGGCGTAATTGCCGCCGCACTTGGCCGCACCCGTGCCGCCGGGCGCCGCGCGCGTGTACTGATCCGAGACCCACACCGTCACGGCCGACTTGCCGGCCTTGAAGTACGGACCGACCGGGCAGGCGATCACGCAGAAGATGTATTCATGCGCGGCACGCACGCCAAGGAAGCTCTCCGAGGCGAACATGAACGGGCGGATGTAGAGGCTGCTGCCTTCCGAGCCGGGGATCCAGGCGCGGTCGATGTCGACCAGCTTTTCCACGGCTTCGAGGAACACGGCCTCCGGCAGGTCGGCCATCGACATGCGCTGTGCCGATTCACGGAAACGCCTGGCATTGGCTTGCGGGCGGAACAACGAGATCTTGCCATCTTCGCTGCGATAGGCCTTCATGCCTTCGAAGATTTCCTGCGCGTAGTGCAGCACGGCACATGCCGGGTCGATCTGGAACGGACGCCGGGCTTCGACCTTCGCGTCGTGCCAGCCCTTGCCTTCGGTCCAGCGGATCGTGACCATGTGATCCGTGAATACGCGGCCGAATACCGGATTCGCCAGCGCGGCGGTGATCTGGTCGGCAGGGGTCGGGTTGGCGTGCGGCTCCACGACAAAACGCAATTGGTTGTCAGCGCTCATGTTTCTTCAGTGTCTCGGCAGAGGTGGCTTCAGTCGTCAGTGCCGTTAACGTAAACGGCAAGGTGGCGATATTTTCCTCCTTTCGGGGCCTGCCTGTCGACTGAATTCACCGCGTCTCCCGTCACGGCAGCCTTTTCCCCCTAATCACGCCGAAAATTGTTGGAATTTGGCCGATCTTCGCAAGAAATGTGCGCGGTTGGACGGGATTTGCGGCGCCGGGCGTCTGTCGAGACCCTGTCCCGGCGGGCGGCGGACGAGACGAAAAAGAGTGTAAAAAAACATTTCCGGTCACAGAACTGCGGCACTCGACATTTAACATCGGGAGCGGATGATGCCGGGAACGCGGCCGGCGACGCCGCCATGGCGGACCGAAAGACGCCGGTGCTCACGCTTGCGCCGCGTGCCGACCGTTCGGAGCAAAGGGAGAGGAGACGGATGAAATCGACGACGATTCGGATGTTGCGCGCCTACCTGCTTGTGGCCTCGCTGGGCGCGGTGTGCATCGATGCGTGCGTGGTGATCGCCATGCTCGTGTTCGACGTGCCGGAGCGTATCTTCACCTCCGGGGACTTCCGGATCGCCATGGCGGGGTCATTGCTGTTGCTGGTGCTCGCGGCGCGCTCGGTGGCGTCGGCCGCCTATGAGGCGGCGCTCGCCAGCCGGCATGCGACGCTCCACGCCACGCCCGACGCAAGTGATACGAACGACGCAAACGATACACGCGGCTCACGCGATTCCCGCCGACGGGGCAAAGTCGCCGTGCGCGACGATTGCCCCAACCGGCTGCTGGTCCTGCTCCACATCCGCATCCATCGCCAGCAATTGACGATGGTCGCGGTCTGAGGGCAGCGGGCGCAAGCGGCGGCGCGCCGCTCAGGCGACGTTGCCCTGCGCCGCCTGCGCGCCGTCATGCTGCGGCGGTAGCGCTTGCGTGGCAAAGGGCGGACGCGGCATCGCCATCCATTCCTGCACCGCCGGGCGCAGAAACTGACGGCGGGCATATTCGGCGAGCGCTTGCGGCACCACATCGTCGTTGTACACCAGACGATTGATCATGACGGCGAGGTCGACGTCGGCAATGCACCAGGTGTCGAAGAGCGACAGGCGGCCATCCGGCAGCAGACTTTGGGCGATGGCGATCAGCTTGCTCGCGGCAGCGTAACCGGCGTCGCTCAGCGGCCGGTCTGACGGACCGTAGAAGATCACCTGCGTCGAACGATCCTCGCGCAAAGCCCCCAGATCGCTGCGCAGCCATGCCTGCACCTGACGGGCGCGCGCCCGGTCGCGAACCTCCGACGGATACACCGGAACGTCAGGCGAAATCGCCTCCAGATACTCATCGATGGCCGACGATTCGGATAACGTGAAATCGCCGTGCACGAGCGTGGGCACGCGGCGCGTGATCGACATCTCGGCGAAGCCGCTTTCGTGATGGGCGCCCTGATCGAGATCGACGGTGCGCAGCGCGAACGGAATACCTTTCTCACGCAGCGTGACGAAGACCGACAGTGCGTAAGGGCTGGTGAACTGTGCGTCGACGTAGAGCGTGAACGATGCGGGGGCGGCGGCTGACACGATGGACTCCTGTAGGGAAAATGCGGGTGCGAAATCACGCGCAGATGGCTATCTTGCCGCACACGCGCGGTGATAAGCTACTGCACAAATCGATGGCAAGATGTGATCTTTGCTCACACCTCACGCGCCGTCGCGTTACCGCCTTCCGCCCCTATTTTTCCTGTCTTTTTCCATCTTTTTTCATCGATGTCCCTCGCCCTATGACGTCAGAACCCCGCGCCCGCCCCCCGCTGGCGAATCTGGAAACCGTCTGTGTCGTGGCGCGTCACGGCTCGTTTACCGCCGCGGCCGAAGCCACCGGTCTCACGCACGGCGCCATCAGCCGGCGGGTCGGTGCGGTCGAGAACTGGCTCGGTTGCGCGCTTTTCGAGCGCCACGGACGAGGCGTCAGGCTGACCTGCGACGGTCAGCGATTTCTCGGACGCATCGAGCATGCCTTCGACGTGATCGACGCCGCAGCCGACCAGTGGCATCAGGCGCGCAAAGCGCCGGCGGTGCGGCTGAGCGTCGTGCCGTCCTTCGCCAAACTGTGGTTGCTGGAGCGGCTGCAATCGCTGGAGGC
Source organism: Pandoraea anhela (assembly GCF_902459655.1). Lineage (GTDB taxonomy): Bacteria > Pseudomonadota > Gammaproteobacteria > Burkholderiales > Burkholderiaceae > Pandoraea > Pandoraea anhela. Next base: position 61,921 of record NZ_CABPSB010000019.1, on the reverse strand, counting down.
GGGGCAGCCGTTCATCGACATTCAGGTGACGACCGAGCATCGCAACGCCGACGTGAGTGCGGGCGAGGTCGACATTGCGCTGCGCTACGGTCGCGGTGGCTGGGCAAGCGTCGATTCGGAGCCGCTGCTGGGCGAGACGCTCTACCCCGTCGCGTCGCCGGAGATCGCGCAGCAACTCAGGCACGCGAGCAAGGGCAAGGACTCGGGCGCAAGCGTGTCGGAGATGCTGGCGATGCCCTTGTTGCACGACTCCGATCTGACGGGCTGGCGTGCATGGTGCGGCGCGCAGGGCGTGTCGCTGCGACCGCGAGCGCGCGATCGGCGCTTCGAAGATTACACGGTGGTGCTCGGGGCCGCCGAGGCAGGGCTGGGCATTGCGCTGGCCCGGTCGCCGCTCGCGCGCGACTGGATCGCGCGCAGTCGTCTGGTGCGATTGTCGGACGTCGAAGTCCCGTGCCCGCTGCAATACCACGTCGTGACGGCCAGGCGCGAGAAGCGGCCCGAGGTTCTGGAAGTGATCGCGTGTCTGCATGCGGCGGCGCGCCCGGACGTGCGCACGCACATAGCATGAACGCGGCGCAGCGCATGGGCGGGGTTTCCCGCACCGCGCGCGCCGCAGGTCGTTGCCTAAAATGCGGGACGCATTTGGCAGAACTGCACGGCTGGGGATGAACTTACGCTCGCTCGATCTGAATCTGTTGCTCGTGTTCGAATCGCCGCTGCGCACGTGCAGCACGACCGTCACGGCAGAGGAACTGAATCTCACGCAGTCGGCGGCCGATCGGCTTCGCGATGGACCGCACGAGTCCGTATCGCGTACTGGCGGCGTCTTACGTCATGGCGCGCATCGACCCGCGCCAACGAAGACAGCGCACCTTGGTGTCGGTGCGCCGTCTTGCGTTGAATCGATGACGTGGGTTACAGCAGACCCGCTTCGGCGAGTTGTGCGCGACGCGGGTCGCCCTGACGCGAGAGCATCCAGCCCGGATACTCGCTCGGCAGCGCGCTGACGGCATCGATCGTCGTCAATTCCCGCTCGCTCAGCGTGACACGCGTTGCCGCGATGTTGTCGTCGAGCTGGTCGGCGCGCTTGGCCCCGATGATGACCGTCGAGACGACCGGCTGCGCCAGCAACCAGGCGAGCGCGATCTGCGCCACGGACACGCCCTTTTCTGCCGCGATGCCGCGCATCACGTCGATCACGTCATAGGCGCGCTCCACATTGACCGGCGGGAAGTCGAAGCGCTGACGGCGCGCGCCCGCTTCGGCCTGACCTTCACGCGTATACTTGCCGGAGAGCAGGCCGCCCGCGAGCGGGCTCCACACCATCAGACCGATGTTCTCGCTGCGCAGCATCGGCACGATCTCGCGTTCGAGATCGCGTCCCGCAACGGTGTAGTACGCCTGAAGCGAGGCGAAGCCGGCGAGATTCAGGCGCGCCGCAATGCCCTGTGCCTTGGCGATTTGCCACGCCGCCCAGTTCGAGACGCCGACATATCGCACATGGCCCTGGCGCACCAGCGTGTCGAGTGCGCCGAGCGTCTCTTCGATCGGCGTGACCGGGTCGAAGCCGTGCACCTGATACAGATCGATGTGATCGAGTTGCAGGCGTTTGAGGCTGGCTTTGACGCCGTCCATGATGTGATAGCGCGACAGGCCGCGCGAGTTGCTGGACTGCGCGCCGGTGACGCCGAAGACCTTCGTTGCGACCACCACGCTGTCGCGCGGCACCTTGAGGTTGCGCAGCGCCTGACCGGTGAGCATCTCCGACTGACCTTCCGAATAGACGTCTGCGGTGTCGATGAAGTTGATCCCCGCGTCGAGCGCGCGGCCGACGAGTGTGTCGACATCGTTCTGCTGCAATTGGCCGATCTTGCTCCACATGTCGCCCTGTCCGCCGAAGGTCATCGTGCCGAGACACAGTTCCGAGACGAAGAGGCCGGTATTGCCAAGTTTGCGTTGTCGCATGGCGTTGCTCCGTAGAAATTGCCGCCCGTCGCATGGGGCCGTCAGGGGGAGGCGACGGCATGCACGGGATGGGAGGCATTATGCGTCGCGCAGCATCAGGCAAGCAGTACCTGTTCCTGCACATTTCCTGCCTGATCCTGTCAATCCGATGTCGGAGAATCAGGCAATGCTTTGTGGCGGGCGTATGCTGTCGTACACGGAGACCGGGGATGCCGCGACGCGGCGTCGGAACCCGGTTCGGATCGAGGATACCGTCATGCATCTCGTCAAAACATCGCCGCGTGAGGCGCCGCCACCCCATGTGTTCTCGGATGACCCGTCGCCTGCGGCGCGCGCCGAACTGGTGCAACTGCTCGAACGGGCCACGCACGGTCTGGAGGGCACATCGCCCACGGCGGTCGAGGGCTTGCTCGTGCATCGCGTGTTGCATCCTGGCGGCCCGCATCCGGCGTTGCAGCAGCCCGCGTTCGCGGTGATTGCGCAGGGCGGCAAGCGCTTGCAGATCGGCGAGGCGCATTACGCCTACGATCCGATGCACTATCTCGTGTCGTCGGTGCATTTGCCGGTGGTGGCGCAGGTGTCGGGCGCGAGCGAACACTCGCCGTATCTCGGCATGCGACTCAATCTGGTGGCGGACGACATAACCTCGCTGATTGGCGACGAGCATCTGCCGCCACCTGCCCCGGCGCCATGTGGCCGGGGGCTGTACGTCAACCGACTGGATGCGGCGTTGCTCGACGCGGTGCTGCGCCTGTTGCGATTGCTGGAGACGCCACGTGACATTCCGATTCTCGCGCCGATGATCAAGCGCGAGATCATTTATCGACTGCTGATGAACGGGCAAGGCGTGTTGTTACGCCAGATGGCGTTGCAGGACAGCCAGATGAACCGTATCGCGCATGCGGTGCGTTGGCTGCGCGATCACTATGCCCAGCCGTTACGGGTGGAATCGTTGGCGCAGGAAGTGCATATGAGCGTGTCGTCGCTGCATCACCACTTCAAACTGGTGACGGCGATGAGCCCGTTGCAGTATCAGAAGCAGTTGCGATTGCAGGAAGCACGCCGCCTGATTTTCGTCGCGGATATCGCGGTCGCAGCAGCGGCGCAGGCGGTGGGTTACGAGAGCGCATCGCAATTCAGCAGGGAATACGCCCGTGTCTTCGGCGAGGCGCCTTTGCGGGATAAACGGCGGTGGCGACAGGAGGGAGACGCGGGGGTGACGAGGGCGTAGCGCGTGGTATCGATGTGCGGGTTCCCGGGCCGCACCGGGCTTATGAATGGCGCGCGGCGTCGCCCAATCGTTCCAGCATCGCCTTTGTCACCCGCTGTTGGGAGGCCTTTTCATAGTCTGCCCACGGGTCTTGTTCAAGCGCTCCGAGCGCTCCGAGCCCTTTGAGGCGATCGATGGCGTTGCGCACGTTCCATGCGTCGGCGCCCGGCAAATCGGACAATTCCTCCCATCGCAATGGCATCGAAACGGCCATGCCTTCGCGCGCGCGGGCGGAATAGGCGCAAACAGTCGTTGCGCCCCGGTAATTGCGCAGATAGTCGATGAAGCATTTGCCCACGCGGTGCTTTGGCCCCATGGTCGCGGTGAATCGGTCCGGGAACACGCGCGCCATGTGGGTCGCCACGGCTTGCGCGAAACCCTTCGCCATCTCCCATGCGTGGCGTCGTGCCAACGGCGTCACCACGTGCAATCCCTTACCGCCGCTGGTCTTCACGAACGCCGCCAGGCCGAGCGCATCGAGCAATTCACGAATCAGCAATGCGCCTTCCACGACCTGCGCGAACGTCACGCCATTGCCCGGGTCCAGATCGAAGATCACGCGGTCCGGCCGCTCGATCAGATCGCTGCGCGCATTCCACGTATGGAATTCCACCGTCCCCATTTGTGTCGCGCCGACGAGTGCCTTGGCGTCGTCGATCTGCATCAACGGCGCATGATCCGGATCGAGCGACGGGGGCAGGATACGCACACCGGTGATCGTCTTCGCCGCATGCTTCTGGAAGAACATCTCACCGCCAATGCCTTCCGGTGCGCGCAAGACCGCCACCGGGCGATCGGCGAGATGCGGCAGCATCCAAGGGCTCACGGCGTTGTAGTACTCGGCAAGCTCGCGCTTGGTCACGCCCGAATGCGTGTCCGTCACTCGCTCGCCGTGGGTAATTTTTATGGGCATGGTGGGCGTGGTGGGTGTTGCGGGCAAACCCGGGGCGGTCCGTTGCGCGGTTTTCGGCATGGCACATATCTCCTTAGTCGTGTCGACGGATCCGTCGCGGCGGGTTTCCCGGCGAACGTCCTTCGCCGGCTTATCGGCTCGCATGGCGATGAACGCTGCGTGCCGCACGTGGGCGTCGCGCGTCCACTCGGCGAAGCGGACTTCGGCGACCTGCGTGGGACGCAGCCAGTGCACACGGGCCGCGCCGCCAGGGCGCGGTGCGGGCGACAGCGGCGGATCGCTCGTCTCGATGGCGTTGAGTTGCTTGCGTATGCGTAGCAATGCACCGGTATCGAAGCCGGTGCCGACCTTTCCCGCGTATCGCAACGTCTTGCCGTCGTCGTCGTAATAGCCGAGCAGCAGTGCGCCGAAGCCCTGTCTTGCACCCGCAGGCTCGGTGAACCCCAGCACCACGAACTCCTGACGTTGTGAACATTTGAGCTTGCGCCACGCGTCGCTTCGCCCGCCGACATAGGTCGAATCGTCGCGCTTGACGATGATGCCCTCGAGACCCGCCTCACACGCGCTGCGCCAGAGCGATGCAAGATCGCCCGTTACAGGGTGCAGGATTCGCACGGCGGACGTTTGCGCGTCGGCTTGAGCATGCATGCCGCTCGCGTCGAAAATGGCGCTCAGCATCGCCTGACGCTCGCGCAACGGCGTGTCGCGCAAGTCCTGTGCGTTGCACCACGGCAGATCGAAGACGTAAGTGACGATATCGCTTTGCGCGTTTTCGTCGAACGCCCGTTGCAGCGCCTGAAAGTCCGGCAAGCCGTGTTCGTTCATGACAACGGCCTCGCCGTCGAGCCAGGCATTGGGCAAGCCGCGTTTTCTGAGGGCGTGCAATGCGTTGACCGTCGGTGCAAAGCGATGCGTCCAGTCTTGTCCCGAGCGCGTGAAGACTCGTACGTCGTCGCCGGCAATGCGAATGAGTACGCGGTAGCCGTCCAGTTTCATCTCTGCGTGCCATCCCTCGGATGACGGCGCGACGTCAATGAGCGTTGCGAGCATCGGACGCATCTCGTCAGGCGGTGTCATCGACGACCGGCGAGCCGCCGTCGGGTGCTTTGCGGGTTTGGCAGGCTCACGCACCGCCTGCCCGCTACGCCGATGCATCAGCAGCCACTGCGGTTGGCGCGCCGGCTTGTCGGTGCGCACGAGCGTCCAGTGGCCGTTCAGACGTTCCCCATGCAATGTGAAGGACAGTTTGCCGTTCGCATAATCGCGTGTTGCGTTGCCGTCCGGCGTCCATGTGCCGGTGTCCCAGATATCGACGTGACCGGCACCGTAATTGCCCGCCGGGATGTCGCCTTCGAAGTCGGCGTAAGCGAGCGGATGATCTTCGACCTGCACGGCCAGACGCGGGCGACTGACGTCCGGGCTCGGCTGCTTCGGCAGCGCCCACGACCGCAACGCGCCATCGAGTTCGAGGCGCAAGTCGTAGTGCAAATGACTCGCGTCGTGGCGCTGAATGACGTAACGCAACGCTTTCGGCGACCCCTTCGGCGACGCTTTCGGCAACCTTTTTGCGTGCGCTGTGCGTTTGCCGCGAGGCTCCGGGGTGGCGGAGAAGTTGCGTTTCGCGTCGTAGGCGGCCAGAGGATCGGCGGCTTTGCCGCATTTCGTCTTCGCCTGTGTCTTCGCCTGTGTCGTTGTCTTCGCTGACGCCGCGGCGGGAGTGGCACGTCTGGGCATGGTCGCGCTCACCGGGCTTTGGAAGATTTGGTAGACGTGGCGCGCTTGGGGGGCGTCTTCGCCGTCTTTCCGACGGTCGCCTTAGATCCCTTAGATGCCTTTGACACCTCAGACGCCTTCTTTGTCTTCCTCACCGTCGCCGTCTTGCCCTCGCCCTTGCCCTTGTCGCTTGCTTTCGCCCCGGGCCTGGCGGCCTTGCCCGCGACAGCTTCCGCCTCGACGGTGACGGCCTCGCGCTTGCCCCGGGTCCCCAGACTCTGCCTGAGCAACGCCATGAGGTCGGTCACGTTGCCGCTGTGCTCGAGCTTCGGCGCACCTGCGTCGATCTGTACGATCTCGCGGGTCTGACCGGAGGCGATCTTGCGGTCGATGAGCGCCTTGAGGTCGTCCTGAAACGTGTCGTGATAGTCGTCGGGACGCCACGGCCCCGACATCTCGTCGATGAGCCGGATCGCCATATCCAGTTCGCGATCTCCCGGTGCGGCGAGCTTGCCTAGCTTCTCCCTGGTGAGCCCGACCTCGGCCGGATCGCGCATTTCGTCCTGCCATCGCAGGGTATCGAGCACGAGCGCGTCGCCCGCCGGTGCGAGCACTGCCAGATGCGCGCGCGTGTGCATGACCACGCGCGCGATGCCGAGCTTGCCGGCTCGGATCAGGGCGGCATGCAACAGCGCGTAAGCCTTCGCACCGCCGCGTTCCGGCACAAGGTAATAGGGCGTATCGAGGTACATGAACGACACCTCGGTCGCATCGACGAACGCCAGAATGTCCACGGTCTGCGTGGCCGCCGGATTCGCCGCGCGGATCTCGTCGTCGCTAAGCACGACGTAGTTTCCCTTCTCGTACTCGTATCCGTGCACGATCTGATCGCGCGGCACTTCCTTGCCGTTTTCCTTATTCACCCGCTTGTAACCGACGGGCGACATCGTGCGTTTGTCGAGCCAGTCCAGATCGAGCTTGTGCGTCGTCGACGCCGGAAACAGCGTCACGGGAACGTTGACCAGACCGAAGCTGATAGCACCCTTCCATATCGCGCGAGCCATAGATGCTCCCATCGCCGACACACCCTCGTGTCATGCCATCTCACCGTACACCTCTTTGCGATTGCGATGTGCTGCGACGGTTCCCCGACATTGATTTTCTCAATGCCTGTGAGAGACGCATAAGCATTCCTTGATGAAACGAAGCGGCGGCGTCGCCCTCCTATAAGGATCGGTATCTGCACTTACGAACGCATACTCACTCATCGATGCAGGGAGGTTGCCATGGCGATGATCGTGGCAGGACGCTTTACGACGTTCGATCAGGCGACTCGGGTCGCGAACCGTCTCTATGACCGGTCGTTTCGACCGTCTGACGTGTCGGTCTTCTTTTTGAACCCTACCGGGCAGCACGCGACATTTCCGATCGGTGGCGATGTCGACGCTGACGCCGCAGCGCGTCCCGCTGGCCGTGGCGCTGCGCAGGGGGTGATCGCTGGCGGCGCTTTCGGGCTGGCGCTGGGGGCGCTGTTGTTCTTCACCGTCTGGCGCTTCTGGCTGGTGCCGGTCGTCGGCATGATGGCGGGCGCCTATCTGGGGGCGTTTCTCGGTGCACTTGGGCGCATGCGAGGCCGCGAGCGCGTGTCGGCCCGAGCGGCCGGCATGCGGGATGCGGGAGTGATGCTGGCCACGCACGTGAGCGAGACGACAGCCGATACCGCCATCGCGGTGTTACGCGAGGCGGGCGCCGCAGAGATCGAGCGGGCGAACGGGGTGTGGGAGGGCGGCGAGTGGCGCGACTTCGATCCCGTTCAGCGTGCGCCAGGCGTGCAAGGCGAGGCAGTCGATGTCACGCCTGCCGAGCCGACGGTCGGCGTCGCGGCGAACGACCGCCGCACGCCATCGCGCCGAGAGGCGGAGGACGCCATGCGCAAAAGCCCCCGCCGCACCGACTGGCTGTAACATGCGGTGTGTCGCTCGATGAATATTCAGGAGGCTGACCATGTTGTCGATCCATACGGGTTTCGTCGTATGCCCCACGTGCAAGGCGCGTTTCGCCGTGGTGGCGAGCGAGCCGAGCGTCCAGTCGCTCCACGACTATCTCCATTCGGACGCCGAAGTGAAGTGCCCGACCTGTGAAGCAGTTTTCACCACGGGCAGCGCGCAAAGCAGCATCGAGTTCGAGCCCGTCAACGACGGCGTGACACTGTCGCCGTCGCCTGAGAGAAGTCTCGACGGGCTCGATAATCACTGAGGCGTGTCAGACGCTCACAGCGGCGTCATCACCGCCTCGCCCGCCAGATAACGGCGGGTGTTCTCCATGAACATCGCGATCGTTGCGGCCTCGGCTTCCGGAGAACGCCCGGCCACATGTGGGCTGAGGACGACGTTCTGCAAATCGATGAGTGCTGCGGGCGGCGACGGCTCGCCTTCGTAGACGTCGAGGCCGGCACCGGCGATGACGCCGCTGCGCAACGCATCGGCCAGCGCTGCCGTATCGACCACGCTGCCGCGCCCCATGTTCACGAGGAAGCCATCCTTGCCGAGTGCCCGCAAGACCTCCGCGTTCACCATGTGATGCGATTCTGCGCCGCCCGGCGCGGTCACAACGAGAATGTCGGCCCACTCAGCCAGCGCCAGCACGCTGTCGAAGTAGGTGTAATGGGCCGGCAGATCGTCGCGACGCTGACGGTTGCGGTAGCCGATCGGCATATCGAAGCCTTCACCGCGCCTGGCGAATTGACGCCCCACCGCGCCCAGGCCGACGATGCCGAGCTTCTTGCCTGCGACGCCCGGTTGCATCGGCAACGCGTCGCGCCAGACGCCTTTGCGACAGGCGGCGTCGTACTCGGGAATACGGCGCATGGCGGCGAGCAGCAAGGCGAAGCCCTGATCGGCGACGGTCGGTGCGTTGGCTCCGGCCCCGTTGACGGCGACGATGTTGCGCGCACGCATGGCTGGGATGTCCAGATTTTCATAGCCTGCGCCGAGTGCGCTGACCAGCTCCACGTTCGGCAAATGCGCCAGCTCGGCGGCGCTCATGCCGCGAGAACCGTTAGTGAGCACGAAGCGCACGCGCTCGCCTTCCGGTCCCCAGCCCTGCGGCGTGGGATGGTGGCTCGGGCGGTAAATCACGTCGAATCGGGTTTGCAGTTCGGACAACTGCTCGGGATGCATCGGAATGATGACCAGCAAGGGGGGCAGCGACACCTTCAATCTCCGTCAGGGAATTTGGATCGACGGCGCCGGGGGCCGCGCGTGCCGCTCGCATTCGCCGTCAGACGACACTCTATCCCGATCCGCGCCGCTTTGCGCGGCGCGACACGCTGTGCGATGTGGCCCTCGCCGTAAATGGCCGCGCCACACAAGGGAGCGGGCGTCGTCGCGCGATGTGAGCGATGCCCGCGGGCCGTCGCGGCGGTTGTGAGTGTCGAAACACGAAGCGCGAACCGCTCGGTCACTTCGAGCGCTGCACATCGGGCGGTTTGCTACACTTGCCGCCTGTCGACGTCACTCTCTCGGGGCATCAATGATTGGCCGCATCTCCGGCACGCTGCTGGAAAAGAATCCGCCGCACATCCTGGTCGATTGCCAGGGTGTGGGTTACGAAATCTCGGTGCCCATGAGCACCTTCTTCAACCTGCCGAACGTTGGCGAGCGCGTGACGCTGCTCACGCAGTTCATCGTGCGCGAAGATGCGCAACTGCTCTTCGGTTTCGGCTCGCCGGACGAACGCAACACCTTTCGCGAACTGCTCAAGATTTCGGGCGTCGGTGCACGGACCGCGCTGGCGATCCTGTCGGGCATGAGCGTGGCGGACATCGCGCAGGCCGTCACCCTGCAAGAGTCGGGCCGGCTGACCAAGATTCCCGGTATCGGCAAGAAGACGGCGGAGCGCCTGCTGCTCGAACTCAAGGGCAAACTCGGGGCGCAACTCGGCACTGTGGCCGGCGCTGCCGTGCCGCACGATCACAAGAGCGATGTCGTCAACGCGTTGCTGGCGCTGGGCTACTCCGACAAGGAGGCGCTTGCCGCCGTCAAGACGGTGCCCGAAGGCACCACGGTGTCCGACGGTATCAAGCACGCCCTCAAGTCGCTCTCGAAAGCCTGAGCCGACGCCGGCATTTCGCGCGTCGACGACCCGCGAAGCCGGCATCGGCGACAAACGTGGGACGGTAGCGAGGAGACGGTATGCAACTTCGATGGCTCGAAGACTTCGTCGAACTGGCCCGCACGCGCAGTTTCACGCGGGCGGCGGAGAACCGTTTCGTCACGCATCCGGCGTTCGGCCGTCGGATTCGTGCGCTGGAGGCGTGGGTCGGCACGCAGTTGGTCGAGCGCAGCAAGCCGCTCGAACTCACCGCCGCAGGCACCGTGTTTCTCGACGCCGCGACCAACGCGCTCGACATTCTTCACAGCGCCCGCACGCAGTTGCAGGACACCGCGCCTACCCTCGAAAACAACCTGAAGATCGCCACGGGCCGCACGCTCGCCGCGACATTTTTTCCCGATTGGTACGACGAAACCGTCTCGCGCATCGGCTTCTTCACCGCCACCCTGTCCACGGGCAGCGCAGAACAAGCGATCCTGCGGCTCGCGGCCGGTGAAGCCGACCTGCTCATCGTCTACTCCAGCGCACACACCCGTCTGCTCATCGATCAGGAGCGTTTCGACTGGTTGAGCGTGGCGCGCGAGGTGCTGGTGCCGGTGAGCGCGCTCGACGCCAAAGGCCGCGCGAGATATCGACTCGCCGCCGGTCCGGCACCGATTCCGTGGCTGGCGTTTACGCGCAATCTGACGTTGCGTGCGATGCTCGCCCGTCATCTGGCAGAGATGCCGAATCGCCCGGCACTCAAGCCGGTCTATCAGGCGGATTCTTACGAGGCGATTCTCGCGATGGCCCGACGCGGTGCGGGCATTGCCTGGCTGCCGCAGCGTCTGGTGGCGGACGACGTCGCGCGTGGCACGCTGGCTATCGTCGGGGGAAAGGACTGGCAGATCGGCTTCGACATCGCGCTCTACCGGCGGCGGCATCAGCCGCACCCCGTGCTCGACGCCATCTGGCAAGGCGCCAGGCTGGCCGCTGGCGACGACACCTGAGCGCAGGGACGCGGCACGTGCCGCGCAGAGACGGGAGGGCCTTCGCAGGCTGTCACGCGCGCGCCGAAGCGCACCGCGTGAGGTCAGCGTCGATGCCGACGAACGGTGCGAGGCGCCGCATGAAAGCCCGCGCCTCTCCCGTTGCGATCAATGCTCGTGATGCAGATACTTCGCCTGACGCGGCAGACGCAAACTCACGAGGAACGCGAGCACCATCATGCCGGTGACGTACCAGTAGAACGTCGGCTCCATGCCGACCTTCTTCAGCCCGAGCGCCACGTATTCTGCCGAGCCGCCGAAGATAGCGTTGGCCACGGCATACGCAAGACCCACACCCAGGGCACGCACTTCCGTCGGGAACATCTCCGCTTTCACGATGCCGCTGATCGACGTGTAGAAGCTCACGATGGCGAGCGCGACACAGATCAGCAAGAAGGCCACGGTCGGGCTTTGCACCGTCTTGAGCGCCGTCAGGATGGGCACCGTGCTGAGCGCGCCGAGGCCGGCGAACAGCAGCATGTTGTTGCGACGGCCGATCTTGTCCGAGAGCATGCCGAAGATCGGCTGCATGCACATGTAGACGAACAGGCAGCCCGTCATGATGTAGCTCGCCGTCTTGATCGGCATCCCGGCCGTGTTCACCAGATACTTTTGCATGTAGGTGGTGAACGTGTAGAAGATCAGCGAACCGCCGGCGGTATAGCCGAGCACCGTGAAGAAGGCGGCCTTGTGATGGCGGAACAGACCCGCGATCGAGCCGGCGTCGCGATTGCTGCGGCTCTCGCTCGTCGACGTTTCGTGCAGCGTACGACGCAGCAACAGCGCAACCACCGCCGTGACCGCCCCGACCACGAACGGAATACGCCAGCCCCATGCCTTGAGTTCCGCTTCGCTCAGGAACTGCTGGAGAATCACGACCACGAGCACGGCCAGCAACTGGCCGCCGATGAGCGTCACGTACTGGAACGACGAGAAAAAGCCGCGACGGCCCTTGAGCGCCACTTCGCTCATGTAGGTCGCGGTCGTGCCGTACTCGCCGCCGACCGACAGGCCTTGCAGCAGACGGGCGAACAACAGTAACGCCGGCGCCCAGGTGCCGATGCTGGCATACGTCGGCAGCGCCGCGATCAGCAGCGAACCGAAGCACATCATCATCACGGAGATGACCATCGAGTTCTTGCGGCCGTTGCGGTCCGCGATACGACCGAAGATCCAGCCGCCGATGGGGCGCATCAGAAAGCCGGCGGCAAACACGCCCGCCGTGTTGAGCAACTGGGCGGTAGGCTCCGAACTCGGGAAGAACGCCGGCGCGAAGTAGATCGCGCAAAACGCATAGATATAAAAGTCGAACCACTCGACCAGATTTCCTGACGACGCCGCAACGATCGCGAAAACGCGCTTGCGGACTTCTTCCGGGGAGGGGGGCGGGTTGCCGATTCCGGCGTTGACTGTCGCTGTGTCTCTCATTTCTACTCGCGATGGGGGCATCGCATTAATAACTACGTTTGCAACATGACGCTGATGTGCTTGCTCGCCTCGCCAGTCCTTCATATGCGAACGAATCAGCTTATCGCGTCGCGGGGGCGGGCCAACTATAGCGGGTGTCGGGCGCAGCAGACAATGCCTGCGTGACGGATCGATTATTGTGAATATCGAAACAATCACGTGAATTGTTGCGCCGCAGCATGGTGATGAAGCCCACGGGGCGGACGTTTGCGCGCGGCGGTGAGTGTTTCGGCTGGTGCGACCCATTGCAGGCAATTCGAGAAATTTTCTTGCAAGCGGGACGTTGCCCCGACGGGTTTGCGCGCTTCCTGCATGCTTATGCCGAGACGCGACGTGCATTTCTGCCATGCATTCATAAGCTTTTCGATAACAAATGCTTAGCCGGGCGACGGGCGGCCGGTACGATGGGAGGCCGCTCCATCCTGAAGCCCTCGCCCCGATGCGCGAGGTGCGATCCCCCGAAGTCATGCAAGGCGATACGTTATTGATCAAGTCGGGCGGCGCTGCCGCGCTGACCGAATGGCAGCACCATTTCGCACGGCTGATGCCGGGCCTGCGCGTCTATGGCTGGGACGATCCGTTCGTGGACGCCCGCAACGTCAAGTACGCGCTGGTCTATCAGCCCGATCACGGACGTCTCGCACATTACCCGCGTTTGCGCCTGATCCTGAGCGCGGCGGCTGGCGTCGACCATATCCTTGCCGACCCGACGCTGCCGAGCGATGTGCCCATCGTGCGCATGGTGACGGACGAGACGCGCGAGCGTATGAGCGACTTCGTGACGTTCGCCGCGCTGGCCATGGTGCGCGACATGCCGGCGCTCGTCGCCGCGCAGCGCGACGGTCGCTGGGCCAGCGAGCTGACCGGCCGCCTCGCGCGCGACACGCGGGTGAGCGTGCTGGGCCTGGGCGAGTTGGGCGGCGCCGTCGCGACCCGGCTGTACGCCAACGGCTTTCGCGTCAACGGCTGGTCGCGTACGCCGAAGCGGCTCAACGGCGTGAATGTCTTCGCGGGCGATGCGCAACTCGATACCCTGCTCGCCGAGACCGACGTTCTCGTCAACCTATTGCCCGACACGCTCGCCACGCGCGGCATTCTCGGGCGCAAGCTGTTCGCGCAACTGCCGGCGGGCGCGAGCCTGATTCAGGTCGGGCGCGGTGCGCACCTCGACCGGCAGGCGTTGCTCGACGCGCTCGACAGCGGGCGCTTGCGCTCGGCGGTCGTCGACGTGTTCGACATCGAACCGCTGCCGCCGGAAGACGCCCTGCGACGTCACCCGAAAGTGCTCGTCACCCCGCACATCGCGTCGACAGTGTCGTACGCGGCGCGGGCGCGGCAGGTCGCAGAAGTATTGGGGGCGCATCGACGCGGCGCACCGTTGCCGTTCGTCTACGACGCAGCAAGAGGGTACTGAGCCATGTCTTCCGTCTCATCGTCCGCTTCCGGCGCAGTGTCTGCGTCGGTCTCCGCGTCCGCTCCGGCCTCCTGCGAAACCGAGGAAGCCGTTGCGCTTGCGCGCGGCGACGATGCCTACGAGCGCATCCGTCACGACGTGCTGACCTGCGTGATCATGCCGGGGGCGGTGGTGAGCGAGGCGGAGTTGATGCGCCGCTACGGCATTGCGCGCACGAGTTGCCGCGTGGCGCTGGTGAGGCTGGTGCACGAGGGCTTCGCGCGCGCGATTCCGCGCCAGGGGTACCGCATCTCGCCGGTGACATTGGCGGACGTCGAAGAGATCTTCACGCTGCGCGCGCAACTCGAACCGATGGCGGCGCGGCTCGCATGCGGCAACGTCGATACCGAACTGCTTCAGCGTCTGGACGAAGCGTGCGAAGCGCCGTTCGCCCATAAGTCGATCGACCACCAGATCGAGTGGTTCCTGCACACGAACCGCAAATTTCATCTGACGATCGCGGCGGCCAGCGGTAACGCGCGCCTGTACCGGACGCTCGCCGGGTTGATGGACGACATGGCGCGTCTCGTATCGCTCGGTTTCGGCGTGCAGGGCGTACGCCCGCGTATCGAGCACGATCACGAGAGCATCATCGGTGCGCTGGTGACGGGCAACGCGCCGCGCGCCGAAGCGCTCGCGCGGCAACACATCGAAACCTTTCTCCAGCAAACGAAAGCGCACGTCTTCGCAAGCCTGTCGGCATCCGGCACGTGGCTTCCTTACCTGTCGATCGCCGATCTGCGCAAATGATCAGGCCGCGGTGAGCGCCGGCGCCTCGGCGCGAACTTCCCGGCCACGCCCCGGGATCGCGTCGAGCAGCGCGCGCGTGTACGGGTGCGACGGCGCGCGAAAGATCGCGCCGGTATCGCCGTACTCGACCACACTGCCCGACTTCATGACGGCGAGCGAGTCGCACAACTGCGCCGCGATGCGCAAGTCGTGCGTGATGAAAATCATCGACAGCCCTAACTCCGCCTTCAGCCGGGCGAGCAGACGCAGCACCTGCGCCTGGACCGAGACGTCGAGCGCGGACACCGGTTCGTCGGCGACCAGCACTTTCGGGCGCATCGCCAGCGCCCGCGCAAGACCGATGCGCTGACGTTGTCCACCTGAGAACTCATGGGGAAAACGATCGAGCGCGTCGGCGCTCAGGCCAACGAGTTCGAACAGTGCCAGAGCGTGGGCATGCGCCTCGCGCGGCGGCTCGCCGCGGGCAATCGGCCCTTGCGTGACGATATCGCCCACGCGGCGTCGCGGGTTGAGCGAGCTGAACGGGTCCTGAAACACCATCTGAATCTCGAGCGCGGTGCGCCGCGCGTCGGCGTCGAGCGCGCCGGACGCCAGGTCGATGTCCCGATAGAGGATGCGTCCGGCATCGGGCGTCATGAGCCGAAGAATCGAACGTGCAAGTGTCGATTTGCCCGAGCCGCTTTCCCCCACGATGCCCAGCGTTTTGCCGCTGCCCACATCGAGGCTGACGTCGCGCAGCGCAGCGGTGTGCGCCGGCGCCTTCTTGCCGAGCCAGCCGCGCCTGGCGTAGGTCTTGCGCACCTGCTCGATGCGTAGCACCGGCGGCGTCGCTTCGTCGCGCCGCACGGGCGCGCCGGTCGCCGCAGACGACGAAGACGATGACGATGACGGCAACGCAGGCACCGCCGCGATCAGCGTGCGCGTGTAATCGTGCGACGGCCGCGTCAGGATCGTTGGTGCCGCCCCTTGCTCGACGATTTCCCCGTGCCGCATGACGGCAACGCGGTCCGCAATCTCCGCCACCACGCCGAAATCGTGCGTGATGAACAGCACGCCAGTCCCCTTGCGTTGCTGTAGCTCGCGGATGAGCGTGAGAATCTGCGCCTGGGTGGTGACGTCGAGCGCGGTCGTCGGCTCGTCGGCGATCAGCAGTTCGGGTTCGAGCGCGAGCGCCATCGCGATCATGGCGCGCTGACGCTGTCCGCCGGACAGTTCGTGAGGATATCGCTTGGCGGCGTCGTTGGGCGACGGGATCTGCACGGCTTCGAGCCAATCGAGCGTGCGGGCGCGAATGGTGCTGCCCGGCAGTCGCGTATGCGTGCGGTAGACCTCGGCGATCTGATCGCCGATGGTGCGCAGCGGGTTGAGCGCAGTCATCGGCTCCTGAAAGATCATGCCGATGCGCGAACCGCGCCAACGGCGGCGCTCGGCTTCGGGCAAGGCCAGCAGGTTGCCGGCGCCCTCCCAGGCGACGCGTCCGCCACTGACTTGCACACCGGGCGGCAACAGGCCGAGCAAGGTACTGGCGGTCATCGACTTGCCCGAGCCGCTTTCCCCGACCATACACAGAATCTCGCCGCGCGCGAGCGAGAACGAGACGTCGTGAAGTGCATGCGGGCGATCCGCGTTCGGGGGCAGGTCGAGCGTGAGGTGTTCGACGTCGAGCAGAGTCGTCATGGTGGCTGTCCGGGAGTTGCGTGAAAGGGCGGGCGAGACGGCGTTCAGAGACGTTGCCCGCCGCTCGCATCGATGGATTGGCCGGTGATCCAGCGGCCTGCGTCGCTCGCGAGAAAGGCCACGATGTCGGCAATGTCGCGTGGCTCGCCCACGCGCCCGAGGGCAATCGTCTGCGCGATGGCCTGACTGGCGACGGGATCGCTCGCACGTTTGTTCAGATCGGTCGCCGTGGCGCCGGGCAGCACGGCGTTGACGGTGATGCCGCGCGCGCCGAGTTCGGCGGCGAGCGAGAGCGTCAGCGCTTGCAGGCCTGCCTTCGCCGGCGCGTAGACGCTCATCTCGGGGTAAGCGGCGCGCGTGCCGATTGACGAGACGTTGACGATGCGCCCGCCGTCTCTCAGATGTTTCAGCGCATGCTGAACGAGGAAAAACGGCGATTTGAGATTGACTTGCAGCACGCGGTCGAAGTCGTCGGGCGTTACCGCGTCGATGCGCGCGCGCAACCCGACGCCGGCATTGTTCACGAGAATGTCGAAGCGCGGCGGCAGATCGTGTGCGGCCAGTGCGCCGTTGAAGCGCTCGATCAGTTGCACTGCCCCGTTGGCCGAGGACAGATCCGCCTGCACCGCGAAAGCGCGCGCGCCGCTCGCGAGGAGCTGGTCGACGAGTGTCCCGGCGTCGCCGGACGCCGTGTTGTAGTGCACGCCGAGCGTCGCGCCGCGTGCGGCGAGTGCGATGGCGATCGCCCGCCCGATGCCGCGACTGGCGCCGGTGACGAGGGCGATTTTCCCGTCGAGACGGATCGGATCTGGCGTAGACGGCAGAAGACTCATGATGCGCTGGCTCCGGTGAGCGAAAGGTTGTCGGCGCGGCCATCGCTCCATCCGCTGGCGGCTTCGAGCGCGCGCGCCTGTTGCAGCAGGGCGTGACGGTCGACCTTGTTGGTCCCCGCCCAGGGCAGTTCCGCGACGAAGGCCACACGTCGCGGATGTTGGTAGGCGGGGCCATGGGCAAGTGCGTGCTGCCTGAGCGCGTCGGCGCTCAGCGTGCTGCCGGGCTGCCGTACCACGAAGGCGACCGGCACAGCGGCGCGTTCCTCGTCCGGCAAGGGCACGACGCTCGCCTGACGCACCTCCGGATGCGCCTCCAGCAGTTTCTCCACCTCGACCGGATAGATGTTCTCGCCGGCGCAGACGAACATGTCGTCCGCGCGCCCCACGAAGTAGTAGAAGCCGTCGGCGTCGCGGCGCATGACGTCGCCGCTGTAGTACCAGCCGTCGTCGAGCACTTGGGCCGATTTCTCCGGTAGCCGGTGGTAGCCGTGCATCACTGCGGGATTGCGCATGCAAAGCACGCCCTGATTCGCGTCGGGGCCGTCCACGAGTTTCACCGCCTCGGGCGAGAGCGGGTAGCCGAGGGCGAGCGGGGGCAGGGCAATGCCGCGCGGGTGTGGCCCGAAGATGCTAGGTCCCGCCTCCGTCGTGCCGTATCCGTGGTGGATGTGCGTCTCGGGGAACGCCGCCTGAATGCGTGCGAGCAGCGCGGCGCTCATGGGGGCGGAGCCGAGCATCACGCGCTTGAGCGACGAGACGTCGCGGCCCGCGAGCGTTTGCGGATCTTTCACGAGACGCGCGAACATCGTCGGCACGGCGGTCAGCACGGTAATGCGATAGCGCTCCAGGGCGTCGACATAAGACGACACATCGAACGACGGCAGGATCACCAGGGTCCCGTTCACCGAGAAGGCGCGCTTGGCCATGAACAGACCGTTCATGTGAAACAGCGGTTGCGCGAGCAGATAACGCTCCGTCGACGGATGCGCCGGCTGCACGTAAGTCGCGCCTAATGCCCACAATTGTCCGGCATGCGTGAGCGGCACACCCTTCGGCTTGCCGGTGGAACCTGACGTGTAGAGCATTTGTGCAACGCGTTTCCCGTCGGCACGGACCGCGGCGAAGTCGGCCGGCCGGCTTTGCGCGACGAAGCCGTCGGGACCGGCGTCGTCGAAATCGATGACCGGTACACGCGCGGCCAGGGCATCGCGGCGCGCCGCGTCGACGAATGCCAGCGAGATGCCGGCATCGTCAATCACGTAATCGAGCACCTCGCGCGACTGTTTGATGTTGATGGGCACGGCCACGAAGCCTGCGCGCATGATGCCGAAATAGGCGATCAGGTATTCGGCGCGGTTGAGCGAGGCGATGGCGACGTGTGCGCCGTCCGGCAGCCCGCGCGCGCGCAACGCGGTGGCCACGCCGTTCGCCAGCCGGTCGATGTCGGCGTGTGTGTAGGCGCGCGGGTGCGCTTCGTCGCGCAGGTCGACGATGGCTGTCGTGTCGAGACTGAGGGATCGGTCGACGAGGTCGCCGAGGTTGTGCCAGCGGTGAGTCATAGGTTTGAAGTTTGCGTGAAGCAGTGATGTGCGATGGGCTTGGGCGCGCGCGGTGCTCAGCGCTCAGCGCTTTTTGCGCAGCGCGGGGTTCAGGGCGTCGTTCAGCCCGTCGCCCACGAGGTTCAGTGCGAGTACGGCGAGCATGATGGCGAGGCCGGGTTCGGCGCACAGATACAAGGACGAGCGGATCAGCGTGCGCCCCTCACCGATCTGGCGTCCCCAACTCGCGATGTTCGGATCGCCCAGTCCCAGGAACGACACGACCGATTCGTAGAGAATCGCGCCCGCCACGACCAGCGTGCCCATCACGAGCACAGGCGGCAGCGCGTTCGGCAGCACCTCGCGCAGTGCGATGCGCCACGGCGAGAGTCCGACGGTGCGGCAAGCCTGCACGAACTCGCGGGATTTGAACGAGAGGCACTCGGCGCGGGTAAGTCGCGCAATGGCGGGCCATGACACGAGCGCCACCGCGATCACGGTGTTTTCGATGCGTGGACCGAGAATGGCGACGACCGTCAACACGAAGACCACGTTCGGCACGATCTGGAACAGCTCGGTGAAGCGCATGAGCCCCTCGTCGATCCACCCGCCCCACCATGCGGCCATCGCGCCGATCGACACGCCGATCACGGTGGCGACCACGCTCGAAACGAGGCCGATGGCGAGCGTGGCGCGTGCGCCGTGAGCGAGCATCGCGGCGATGTCGCGACCCAGCGCGTCGGTGCCGAGCGGGTATTGCCATTGCGCGAACGGCCAGATCTCCGGCGCGGCGACGATACGTAGCGGATCGGCGGGGAACCACCAGCCCGCACACAGCGCCACGAGCGCGATGCTCGCGAGCAGTAGCGCCCCGGCAACGGCCCCGCCGTGTCGGGTGAACTGACGCCACACAGGCGAGCCGCGCCGCACCGCATGCGGCAGATCGGAAGCGTCGCGGGAGGCGAGCGCGTCGAGAGTGGGTTCAGCGGAAGACGTCATAGCGCAGACCGGTTCATTGCAGTAAAGCGCGACACGCGCGGGTTCGTCACGCGCCATGCGTGCGAATGCGGGGATCGAGCCGCGTGTACATCAGATCG
Organism: Pandoraea anhela; assembly: GCF_902459655.1. Taxonomy (GTDB): domain Bacteria; phylum Pseudomonadota; class Gammaproteobacteria; order Burkholderiales; family Burkholderiaceae; genus Pandoraea; species Pandoraea anhela. The sequence continues at coordinate 42,101 of NZ_CABPSB010000019.1, read as the reverse complement.
ACGGCGATGTTCGCGACGATAACGAGCGCCGAGCTGAGGACGAGCAGTCCCAGCACGACCGGGTAGTTGCGGCTCATCACGCTATCGAACAGCACGCCGCCGATGCCGGGCCAGCTGAACACCGCTTCGACGACGATGCTGCCGCCGAGCACCGTGCCGAGTTGCAAGCCCAGCAGCGTGACGACCGGCAGCATGGCGTTACGCACCATATGTCGCGTGATGACGGCGCGTCGCGTGAGTCCTTTGGCCTGGGCGGTGCGCACGTGATCCTGACGCGCCACTTCGAGCATCGAGGCGCGCATGACACGTGCATAGGTCGCCGCGTAGAAGAGGCCGAGCGTGAGCGCGGGCAGCGCGAGGTGATGCAGCACGTCGAGCGAGGCGCGCCACGCCCCGGCGAGACCTGTGCCGTAGTCCATGCCGATCGTGGTCATGCCGCCTACGGGAAACCAGCCGAGTTTCACCGAGAACAGAATGATGAGCATGATCCCGAGCCAGAAGCTGGGCGCGGCGAAGCACACGACGGCCGCGACCGAGACGAGCGTGTCGCGCCAGGTGTTCACGTTCACGGCGGCGACGACCCCGGCGGCCACGCCCACGACCACGGCGATCAGCAGGCTCGCGAGCATCAGCACCAGCGTGGCGGGCAGGTGCGCCATGATGACGTCGAACACCGGCAGGTTATGACGGTACGAGTAGCCGAGATCGAGATGCAGCACCGAGTTGATGTAGTGCAGCAGTTGCTGCCATAGCGGTTTGTCCATGCCGTACGTCACGCGCAATCGCTCGATCAGCGCAGGATCGGTCACTTGCTGCTCGGCAGTCATCACGTCGAGCAGGGTGCCGGGCACCGACTGGATCAGACAAAAGTTCATGACGATCACACCGAGCAGCAGCGGCACGGCCTGAACGATACGGCGCAATAGCAGACGCGTCACCATGGCGGCCGTCCCGTCAGGAGGCGAGCCAGACGTCCGCCAGCGCATCGCCCTGCACGTTGGCGCTGGTCGTCGCGTTGCGCACGTTGGTGCGTGAGAGCGTGAACGACTCCATCTCGACGAGCGGCACGAGCGGCACGTCGGTGGCGGCCAGGCGGGCGAAGTCGTGCGCGAGCTTCTGCCGCTTCGCGTTGTCGGTCTCGACGGTGAGCTTGTCGACGAGTGCGTCCATCGCCGGATTCGAGTAGCCCGTGGCGTTGCGGAAGGCGGCGCCTTTGACGATGCCGTCCGAGGTGAAGAACTGCGTCACGACCGGAACGAGTTCCAGCGGCGCGGTGAAGTTGGACACGGCGATGTCGTAGTCGTAATCGCTGTAGATCCGCTTGAGCGCGGTGGCCCGGTCGAGCGAGTCGAGCTTCACGGTAATGCCGATATCCTGTAACGCCTGCTTGAGGTACTGACCGAGCTTGGCGTTCTCCTCGAACCACGCGGCGGCGACCAGATGGATCGTGAAGCGCGAACCGTTCTTGCGCGGCAGTCCGGCGGCGTCGAGCAGTGCGTTGGCCTTGGCGGGGTCGAACGGGTACTTCGGCACGTCTTCCGTGAAGAACAGCGGATTGGTGCGGAAGATCGGCGAGACGGCGGGTTTGCCGCGTCCGAAGTAAATCGTGTCGATGATGAACTTGCGGTCGATGGCGTGGAGGATGGCCTGACGCACCTCGCGGCGCTTCACAATCTCGCGTCGCTGATTGAATTCGACCGTGACCGTCCATGCGGCGTTCTCGTAGCCCTTCGTGTCGACGGCGATTTTGCCGGTCTTCACGAGACGGTCGATATCGCGCGCGGGGACCGGGTTGGAGAACGCCACCTGCAACTCGCCGGTCTCCAGCGCGGCGGCGCGCGATGCCGGATCGCCCCACCAGCGGATGATGAGTTTCTCCGGATACGGCTGCGCCGGATTCCAGTATTGCTCGTTGCGCGTGTAGGAGACGTAGCTGCCGCGCACCCACTGACCGTACTTCCACGGCCCGGTGCCGACCGGTGCATTGTTCAGCGGGTGGGTGATGATGTCCTTGCCCGCGTACAGATGTTTCGGCACGACTACCTGATACTGCCCGGCGAGGATCGATTTGAAGAAGAACTCCGGCACCGGCGTAGAGAATTCGAGCTTGACCGTGTGCGTATCGGTCGCGCTCACGCGCTTGAGCGACTTCAGGGCGACGCCTGCGGCGATGGGCTTCCAGTGCTCCTGCACGTTGTAGACGACGTCGTCTGCCGTGAACGGCTTGCCGTCGTGCCACAACACGTTTTTGCGCAGCGAGACGGTGTATGTCCTGAAGTCGGCGGAGGCGCGAACGTCCGTCGCGAGCACTGGCTGGAACGCGAGCTTCTCGTCGATCTTGAGCAGGCGTTCGAGAATTTTCGTCGACGTCATGAACGGGCTGGAACCGCCGCCGCCCGGCACGAAGAGCGCCTGCGGCTCCAGACCGCCCCAACTGGCGACGAGGGTGCCGCCTTGGCGCGCTGTGGCGTCCGCCGCAACGGCGCGTGTCGGCGACACCAGCCACCCTGCCGTGCCGGTGAGCGCGGCGGAAGTGGCGGCCAGTGCACCGGGCGCACGGCGGAATAGAAATTGACGACGCAGAAACTGACGGTGGGACAGACCCCGGGACTTGCGCATGATGAACTCCGAAAAAACGCGGCGCCCGTGCGATCTCGCTGGCGCCTCCAAACGGCTAGGTCGGCTAGGGCGGCTAGAGCGCCTGAGCGGCCAATCGAATCAGGCGGGCGGCAACGTGGCGTAGCTCGCCCGGCCGATGGCCACGAGTGCGCCCTGTGCGTTGAACAGATCGACGTCCGCGACGCCGATACTCTTGCCGAGCCGCCGGACCCGTGCGACGGCGCGCAGATCGGTGTCGATGGCCGGGCGCAGGTAATCGACGCGAAAGTTGACCGTCGGCAGACCCCGGCCAACGAGCATGCCGACCGCGAAGTCGCCGACCGTATCGATCACGGCGGCGAGCGGGCCGCCGTGCCACTGGCGGGTGCCTTTGCCACGCTCGAACGATGCCTTGAAGGGAATCTCGACTTCGATGGTCTGGGCGTCGTGATCGAGCGAGACGACACGCATGCCCAGCCAGGCGATGAAGGTCGAGTTGTCGAAGGCTTGCTGAACCTGCGCGACGGACAGGGTGGGGATCGTCGTGCTCATGCGCCCACCAGCACCTTGCCGACTATCTGGCGGTTTTCCAGCGAGGCGAGCGCCTGTGCGCCGTGTTCGAGCGGCCACTTTCTGTCGATCAGCACGCGCAGCTTGCCGCCGGCGACGAGATCGAGCAGTTCGTGCAGGTCTTCGCGCTCCCAGCCGTTCGAGCCGCGAATCTGCAATTCGAAGGTCCAGATGAAACGCAGGTCTTCCTTCGGATCGAAGCCGGCGGTGGCGCCGCAGGTGAGCACGCGGCCGCCTTGGCGCAGGGTGCGCAGCGAGCGTGTCCAGGTATCGCCGCCGGTGAAGTTCACCACGACGTCGACGCCCCCGTTGTTGGCCGCGCCGCGACGGCGCGCGGCCTTGCCGTAGCGGGTGCGCACTACGTCGACGAAGTCCTCTTCGGTGTAATAGATGATGTCGTCCGCGCCCAGCTCGCGCAGGCGCTCGCCTTTTTCTCGGGAGCCTGCGCAGGCGATGACTTCCGCGCCCGCGAGCTTGGCGAGTTGAACGGCGCACACGCCTACGCCGCCGCTCGCACCGAGGATCAGCACGCGCTCGCCGGCCTTGATCTGACCGATGCGGTGCATCATGCGCAGCGCCGTGCCGTAGGCAACGGGCAGCGCGGCGGCGTCGTCGAACGAAACACCGTCGGGCAGACGGACCAGTTGATGCTCGGGCACGCGGCACAGTTCGGCCAGGCCGCCGTGGGTCGTCTCGCCGACGAGGCCGCCGGTCACGCGATTGATCGGATCGACCAGCACTCGGTCGCCGACCGACCAGCCTTGCACGCCGGGCCCGATGCTGGCGATCTCACCGGCGACGTCGAGACCGATGATCACCGGGAACGGCAGTTTGATGCCGGGCATGCCGCGGCGCGTGAAGACGTCGTGATAGTTCAGCGACGACGCGCGCACACGCAGCACGACTTCCCCTTCGCCCGCGACGGGATCCGGGAAGTCGGTTTCGAGTTTCAGCGCGCTGTTGTCGCCGTGTTCACGTAATACGATGGCTTTCATGTCGGTTCGAGAGTCGATTTCAGGATGCGCGAGCCCCTCGGGCAGACGCCGATCCTTGTTGAAGAGCGGAAACGGGGGAGGGCGTCGGGCGCCCGATGGCCTAGGCGTGCGTGGCGAGTCCTTGCAGCGCCTGCGCCGTGATCTGCAACCCGTGCGTGAGCACGCTGTTGCGCCATACGGACGACACCGGTACGAAGGCGTCCAGCACGTCGGCGCGTAGTTGACGATCACGCACAGCGTCGGGATTTGTCGCGGCACGCGAGCGCAGCCACTGATCGAGCCGGTTGGCCTGGCTCGCGTTCGCGCCGCGCGTACCGAATTCGACGACGGCGCCGATGACCGGACGTCCCTTCGCAAACTGTTCGACGCCACGGAACACCAGCCCCTGATAGTCGGGACGTTGCAGTCCGTGCGGCCGCTGATCGAGCACACGCTCGGCGCCCCACCAGCGGGCGGCCTCGCGTTGCGCCTCGCTGCCTTCGGCGTTGAAGCACAGGAAGAACGGTTCCGCGTATTCGCCAATGCCGGTGTGCCAGTCGATCAGACCGATGCGCTGGGCTTGCGAGAGCTCGCGCTCGACGATCGTCTGCAATGTGAGGTTCGACCATTCGCGCGAACGTCCGCCGTAGATGAGGCCGTCGGCGTGGGTGTATTGCCCGCTGGCGAGCGTGTTGAAGAGGGCGTCCGGGCCGTGTTCGGCGCGGAACGCATCGACGGCGCGCGCGCTCTGCGCCAGTCCTTCGGTGGTCCACTCGGCGGGAATCAGATGGTCGTGCAGCGACGCGTAGTGCGGATTGACCGGATGCGGCCGCTCATGGTCGATGAAATTGCGGTTCAGGTCGACGTTGTTTTCCGTAGTGCGCGTGGTGTGTGCAAAGCCGTACGGATTGATCGCGTGCACGAACGTGACGGCGACATCCGGCGGCAGCGTGTCGGCCGCGTGCGTGAGCCACGCGGTTTGCACGGCGGAGCCTGCGCCGCCTTCGAGGCCGTGTGTGCCGCTGATGGCTAGCAGTTGATGCGGGGCGTGGGCCGCGCCGAGCCGCGCGACGTCGACCGTCAGCTCGCTGCCGTCAGGGGCTTGCGCGCCCGGATGCACATACGTGCTCAGTGCTGCGCCCGCCCGGCCGGCGGCGGTGCGAAAGCGTTGACGGGCGTCTGCGTAATCGACACCGAATGCTTGCCACCATGTCGGTTGCGCGCTCATGCGGGGTCTCCTTCGACGAACTGGAGTGCCACGTGAAAGCCGTCGGCGGCGGCCACGAGCACAGCGCCGTCTTCGCGCGTCGTCCAGGGCACGCCGTTCTCGCGCAGCGTGGCTTTCGTCTGCGCGAGGGAGCGGGTGCGCAGAATGAGCGCGACGCTGCGTTCGCTGCCGTCCTGCGTCGTCTCGACGTCGCCGAAGCGCTGGGCGGCTTCGATGGGGGTGACGAAGTGCACGCGGGCGCGCCCGGCGGTGAAGGCGTAACTTTCGTCGCCCGGTTTGTCGCCGGTGGCGGTGAGGAGGCCCGGTCCGAAGACACGCTCGTAGAGCGCTGCCGTGACGGCCGGATTCGGCGACGCGATCACGTAACCGACGATGTCCGTCACGCCGTTCGGATGCTCGCGCCATTCGTCGCGCCAGACATGCTCGGGGGTGAAGTGATGGCAGAAGAACGTGCGACCGTTGCGCACGAGTTCGCTGGCCAGTCGCACGGTGCGAAAGCGGGCGTCTTGCGTGGTGCCGTCGGGCAGGCGCACCGGACGGAAGAACTCGGCGGGCGTCTCCACCCCGATGCCGCGCGCCTGCAACGCGGCGTAAAGGCCGTGCGAGTCCTGCGTCTTGAAGACGAGCCCTGTCAGGCCGAGCGGCGCTTGCGTGACGTCGGGGCGTGCGGTCGACTTGCCGGCTTCGTAGCCGAGCAGTTCAAGGTAATTCTCCCCGAAGATCGCCAGATGGTTGCTGGTGCCGAGCGAGTGATGACCGCGCTCGGTCAGGGCGAAGCCCAGGCGGCGGTAGGTGTCCACCGACGCTTCGAGTTCGCCTTTGACGTTGATGACGACGTGATCGAGAACCGGTGCGGGAAGCTGACTCATGCCCGACCTCCGAGACGTCGACGTTGAAACGAAACGATGGCGGCAAGGTGCACAAAGGGCGGTACACGCGAGACGGCGGCGGCGAAAGGCACGCCCAAGGCAAAACGACTGGACACGACGGCTCCCGACAGGAAAAGGACGACGCGTCCATTTAGCGCCACGCGTGCAGTCGTGAGGCCCTCAGGCGTTACGCAGCGGGATATCGCTCGCCAAGCCCGATGTGGCGGGCTTTCTCACTCGATGAGACGGTGTTTTTCGTGCCGTTTTTTTCGCTGATTTGGCAACGGAGGCGGCGCGCGCTTCCCACTGATCGGCTTGTTGCCCTTTGCTCCCTGGCCGGCGTTCCGATCATCGACAACTCGGGAACATCAGCGATCGAACGGCACCCCGGCGGCACGCAGACGCCGTATGGCGCTGTCGAGATGGGCGCGGGCGCTAAGCGGGTCGCCTGCGCGCATTTCGGCGGCGGTGCGCCGTGCGATGGCCTCCGGCACCGGACGAAGCGCGCGCCCCGTGCTCATCGCCTTGCACTGCACCTCGCAGGCACGCTCCAGATAGTAGAGGTCGTCCCAAGCCTCGGCGATGGTGGGGCCGGCCACCATCACGCCGTGATGCTTCATGAAGACGATATCCGCGTCGCCCATGGCCGACGCAATGCGGTCGCCTTCCTCGTTGCCCAGCGCAAGGCCGTTGTAATCGGTATCCACGACAGTGCGCCCGTAGAACTTGAGCGCCGTCTGACCGGCCCAGACAAGGGGGGAGCCTTCGCTCATTGCAAGGGCGGTCGCCCAGGGCATGTGCGTGTGGAACGCCGCACGCACGCGCGGGTTCGCCCTGTGCACTCGGGCGTGGATGTAGAACGCGGTGGCCTCGGGCACGCCGTCGCCGCACACGACGTGACCGTCGACGTCGCACACGAGCAAACTCGATGCGGTGACTTCTTCGAACGCCAGCCCGAACGGGTTGACGAGGAACCAGCGGTCGCTGCCCGGCAACATTGCCGAGAAGTGGTTGCAGATGCCTTCCTCGAAGCCGTACATGGCGGCGAGTCGAAAGCACGCCGCGAGGGCTTCGCGAGTGATGCGCACGGCGGGCGAGTCGAGATCGATGGAGGTGTCGATGCGAAACGAGCTGTCGCTCGCGTTCCGTGAGTGTGTATGCGCCATGTCGGTCTCCTCATGCGCGACGGCGCGCTTTCATCGCCCGTCGCATGCGGTGATTACCAGCCGAACGAGTCGAACATCGGCACCACGGCATCGAGCGTGGCGAGGGTCGCGTGCGGCGTGTAGTCGGGCAGCGGACGACGCCCCGTGCCGCGATCCACCCACACACAACGAAAACCGATGTCGCGCGCTGCCGCATGGTCGAGGTGCGGACTCGCGCAGATATGGACAACGTCATCCTTCGTCACGCCGAGTTGCGCGTGCGCATAATCGAAAAGACGCCGGTTCGGCTTGTACGCCCCGGCCTGCTGCGCGGTGATGACGCGATCGATGTGTCCGCCCAACTGCGCGACGTTGCCCGCAATGATGTCGTCGTCCGTGTTGGAGACGATGCACAAGCGGTAGCCACGCGCTTTGAGCGCGGCGAGTGTCGGCACGACCTCCGGGAACGGCGGCATCGCGCCGATGTTGCCCGTCAGCACTTCGATGTCCTGCGGGGAGGTTTGCAGCCCCAGATCCTGCAACGCAAGGCGAAGCCCTTCGCCCGCGACTTCACGGAACGCGCGATGCGGGGGCATTTGCTCAAGCGCGTGTTCGTGGTGATCGAAGGTCGAGAGAAGATCGGCCGTGCCGATGTTGTGCCCCGGCTTGCTTTGCAAAATGCGGGTAACGGCGTCGCGCAGGCCTTCGTCCCACTGGATCAGGGTGCCGTAGCAGTCGAAGGTGAGCCATTGCGGGCGGGGGCTATGTTTTAGCGAATCGGATGGATGTGTCATGGTCGGTCTCCCCGAAGCGGACATCAATGGAATGCCGTCAGCGTAGTCGGTGCATCGCATATTCTGAAATTAAATTAAAATTCGACACTTATCGGATATGTAAATATGGTGCCGCCATGCTGGATCTCGGTTTGCTCAGGACCCTCGTTGCCGTCGTCGACGAAGGCAGCTTTACGCGTGCGGCGGACCGGGTGCATCGCACGCAGTCGACGGTGAGTCAGCAGATCCGGCGTCTGGAAGACGACGTGGGACGGCAATTGCTCATGCGTGACCGCTCCGGGGTGAACGTCACCCCGACGCTTCATGGCGAACTGCTCGCCCAATACGCGCGCAAGCTGCTCGCCCTGTCGATGGAGGCCGTAGACGCCATGGAGAACGACAGCCGGGTCTCGACGGTGCGTGTCGGTCTGCCGGAGGACATCGACGCCCGCCGAATGGCGGACATGCTGTCGCGCTTCGTGCGGACGAACGGCGATATTCGTCTGGAGATCGTCGCGGGCATGAGCACCGATCTGCGCGAGCGGCTGAGCACGGGGGATCTGGAACTCGCGCTCGTGAAGCGCGAACCGGGGCAGGGGGACTGCCTGATGGCGTGGCCCGAGCCGCTGGTCTGGGCGATGGCCGCCGGCGCCGATACAGCCGCGATGGCGCATGCGCCCGTGCCGCTCGCGCTGTTCCCGCAGGGCTGCATCTACCGGCAGCGGGCGATCCGGAGTCTGGATGCGGCGCAGCGTCCGTGGCGCATGGCATTCGGCAGCCACAGCCTCACGGGGATTCAGGCGGCGGTGTCGTCCGGTCTCGGTGTGTCGGTGTTGCCCGAGGCCGTGTTGCTGCCCGATCACCGGGTCTGCGATGCCTTGCCGTCGCCGCCCCCCTCGGAAATCGCGCTGGTGGACGGCGGCGGGCCGGCGTCGGCATCGCGCCGTGCGTTGGCGGATTTTCTCGCGGTGACGGTTGGCGGGACGTTAGCCGCCCAATGAAGCGTGAAGTTAGGCGCGAGGTCAGCCGTGAAGGCGGGACAGCCGACCGACACCGTCCCGACGGTCATCGGCACGCTCAGTCAGGACGGGCGTGACAGCCGGGCAATGCGTGCCTCGTGGGCTTGCGTGCGCCCCATGCTCAGGTGAACCGCCAACGCGCCCAGCACGGCGAAGATGCCGGCGCCGAGGAATGCGCCGCTAAAGCCGCTGGCGTAGGCGTTGCGGCCCGCGTCGAGCAACGCATGGCTTAGCGTCTGCGGATAGAGATGCAGCGCTTGCGTGAAGTCGCCGGCGGAGATGGCATCGGCGAAGTTTAGGCGGATTGCAACGTCGCCCTGCGTGGCGCCGACCAGCGCCGGGACGTGCACAGCGACGCTGCGATGCACGCCAGCGCTCAGCACGGCGCCAAGCGCGGTGTAGCCGAGCAGGATGCCGGAGAAGCGGAATGTCGTGCTGATGCCCGACGCCATGCCCGCCCGGTCGCGCGCAATCGTCCCCATGATGGCCTTCTGGGTCTCGCCATTGAGCAGACCTCCACCGCTGCCGAGCACGAACATCGCCCCCATCAGCGCCAATGCCGAATGCGTCGGTCCTTGCGACGAGACGTAGGCCATGGCCGCATTGCCCAGCCCCGTGAGCGTGAGTCCGAGCACGAGAATCCGATGCGACGGCAGATGCGACGCGAGCCGTTTGCCGACCTGCGGCAGCAGCAGCATCGCCAGCGCGAACGGCAACATGGCGACGCCAGCCCCCAGCACCGTCTCGCCCCGCGCGTTCTGGAGGAATTGCGGGAGCAACGAGGCCATCACTTGCGCGCATGCGGCGTAGGCAAACATGGCGAGCGTCGCGCCTGCGAACGGCCACGAGCGGAACAGCGACAGATCGAGCATCGGGTGCGCGCGCGAGCGCTCAACGACGGCGAAGATCGCGAAGAGGGCAGCGCCTGCGGCGAAGCGCGTCAGAATGCCCGGGCTGCCCCAGCCGGCGGCGGGGGCGGCGATCAATGCCCACGTGACGCAGAACATTGCGCAGGCGAACAGCGCGATGCCGGGCACGTCGATGGTGCGCTGCCCTTCGGCTTTCGATTCGGGAACGATGCGCACGACCGCCAGCGCGAGCAAGGCGCAGATCGGCGCGTTGACATGGAATGCCCAGCGCCAGCCGAGCGTGTCGCCGATCACGCCGCCGATGAGCGGCGAGAGCACCATCGTCAGCCCCATCACCATGCCCCACAGACCCCATGCGCGGGCTCGGGCGTCTTGTGCATGGAAGCCGTGGCCGATGATGGCGAGCGCGGGCGCGAGCAAAAACGCAGCTCCCACGCCTTGTGCGGCGCGCGCGAGATAAAGCCACTGCGCCGTGGGCGCGAGACCGCAGGCGAGCGACGCCAGTGCGAAGCCGGTAATGCCGCAGAGAAACACGCGACGGCGGCCGAAGCGGTCTGCGATGGAACCGGCGGGCAGGAGCAGTGCGGCGAAGCACAGCACGTAGGCGCCGATGACCCACTGCACCTCGGCGAAGCTCGCATGCAGTTGCGCCGAGATCGTCGGCAATACGACGCCGACCACGTTGGTATCGAGCACCGTCATCGCGCAGCCGGTCGAGGCGGTGAGCAGCAGCGCAAGGTTGCCGCCCGTCGACGAAGACGAGGTGTCGGATGCGCCGGTTTGAGGTTGCGTTGCCATGTTTGGGTATCGCGTGCGTGAAAGTGAAAGTATTCGATCACGCGAGCGGCCGCACGTCATTGCCGGGCCTCGGCAAAGTTGTTAGGTCCAACCTAATGAAATGATCGATGACGCCCGCCTGGCCACGCGGTAGCATGGCACACCGTGCATAACAAACCGTGAGGCGTCTCGTGGAACTCCGCCACTTTCGCTATTTCGTGACGCTTGCGCACACACTGCATTTCGGGCGTGCGGCGCAGGCGCTGGACATTGCCGCGCCGACGCTGACCGTGCAGATTCAGGACATCGAACGCAGGCTCGGGGTGCAGTTGTTCGCACGAAGCCGTCGCGATGTCCGTCTGACGCCTGCCGGCGAGATGTTTCTGCTCGAAGCGAAGCAGGTGCTTGCGCAGGCCGAGCGTGCCGTGCAGGCGGGCCAGCGCGCGGGACGCGGCGAGACGGGGCGCATCGAGATCGGCTATATCGGCTCGGCGGTGTACTCGGGCGTATTGCAGACGCTGCTGGCGACCTTTCGGCAGGCATGGCCGGGTGTGATCGTGACGGCGAAGGAAGTGTCGCAACACGAGTCGCCCGCGATGCTCGTGGATAACCGTCTGGACGTGGCGCTGGTGCGCATGCCGATCCATCTGCACAACCGGCACCGTGCGCATGTCTTGTTCCGCGACAGCTTCTGCATTGCGCTGCCTGCGGGGCATTCGCTCGCGCATGCGTCGGGGGCGGGGGCGGTCGACGCCGGGTCGCTGGACGGCGAACGCTTCATCAACCCGGAGCAGACCCTGGGCACGTTCGAGGTGGCGCGTCGCGGCGGGTTCACGCCGATCATCGGCTCGGCGCCCGGATCGCTGATCGCGGTCCTGACGGCGGTAGCGCTGGGCGAGGGCGTCGCCATCGTGCCGGACGTGCTCGTCGGCGCGACGGCGATCCCGGGCGTCGTCTTCAAGCCCCTGGCGGGACCGCCCATCCATTCCGAAATCTCTGCCGTTTTCCGCAGTTTCGAACCGTCGCTCGCGGTGACGAAGCTCATCGCACAGATCACGCAGACGGCTGCGGTGACGTCTTACGCCTTGTCCGGCTAGCACGCTGCCTCGTGCGAGCCGTTACTCCCCTGAATGCACCTGTGCGAGCAATGCCAAAAACAAATCCAGCGCTCTCGTGCGGGGTCGCGACGCTTCGGTGATCGCGCTGATGGCGTTCTCATATTCCGGGCCTGACGGCACGCGCACCAGAGCATGGCGTTTCGCGAACGATCCCGCGTAGTACTGCGGCAGCAGTCCCACGTAATGGCCGGACAGCACCAGCATCGCCACCGCTTCCAATCCCGAAGCCGTCGGTCCCCTCGTCAATCCCAGTGTGTTGAGCGCTTCATGCACGAATGGCTGTGTCCGATAGACCAGAGGCAGCGTCGCCGCGTCTTTGCGCCGATGCTTCGCCACATACAACTGGTGACGTTCGATAAACAGCGGTTGGTAATGAAAACCGGCCTCGCGACGATACATCCCGCGTATCGCGATCTGCACCCGGCGCTCGCGTAACGCAAGATCGAGCTCGTTGAACGTCATCACCGTCAATTCGACTTTCACATCGGGCGCTTGCGCTTTGAGCGCATCCAGCGCTTCGGGAATGTGACAGCCGACGTCCGACAGAATGTGCTCCACCATCCCTATCGACAACGTGCCCGACAACACGCCACGCACCGCATCGATTTCGGGACGGATCCGCTCCAGCGACTTCAGCGCGTCGCGCGCCAACTCCAACGCGACCTTGCCCGCGTGCGTGAGCACGAAACCGGACGGACCGCGCTCGCACAGCCGTGTGCCCAGCGTCTCCTCGACCTCGCGGATATGCCGGCTGATCGACGCCTTCGACATGTTCAACTGCTTCTCCGCCGCAGCAAAACCGCTGGCCTGCGCCACCGCGCAGAAAATGCGCAACGAGCGCAGATCACGCTCACTGAAGTCTCGATTTGCCACTGCCTCACTCCCCTGCCGCACTTGTCTCAAAAGGTTTCATTTTCTGAAACCATACCAATAAAAAAATCATTTTTCATGATCTTTTTGCCCGCATACATTGGATTTCAGAGGCGCATCGAACCGGACTGCCGGGGGGACGCCCGTCAGCTACCCAACCCACATGACGCGAGGCAAGCTATGAAGACCTGGTCCAGACGATCCTTTGTGAAGGCGACGCTTGCATCGAGCGCCGCACTCGCGCTCCCGGTACTCCCGACGCTGGCCTTCGCCGAGGGGGGCACGCTTGCCGACATCAAGAAGCGCGGCAAGCTGACGGTCGGCACCGAAGCCGCTTATGAGCCGTTCGAGTTCGTCGAAAACGGTCAGGTGGTCGGTTATGGGCATGACGTGCTCGAACTGATGGCCGCGAAGCTCGGCGTCAAGCTCGAACAGATGAACCTGCCGTTTCAGGGCCTGCTGCCCGGCCTCATGTCGCACAAGTTCGATTTCGTGGCGACGAGCGTGGGCATTACGCCGGAGCGCGCCAAACGCTTCGCCTTCAGCCAGCCCGTCGGCGTGGTGCGCTCGGTACTGATGGTTCGAATCGATGAGACCGCGATCAAGAGCGACATGGACATCGCCGGCAAGACCATCGGCACACAGATGGGGTCGTCGTCGCAACCGGTGGCAGACGAGTTCGAAAAGGAACTCAAAGCGAAGACCGGCAAGGGCTTTGCGGACACGCGCCTGTTCCAGGCGTATCCCGACGTGTCCAACGCCCTCGCCAACAAGACCATCGATGTGGCGTTGATGCCGTCGAACATCGCCGCAGTCCAGATGCGCAAGCAACCCAACACGTTCCGCATCGCCGGGACCATCGGTCAGCCGAAGCTGCTTGCGTGGGTGGCGAACCCGAACGACCTCGAAATCCGCAAGTTCATCAACGATTCGCTCGACGAGTTCCGCGCGAACGGCAAGCTCGCCGCGTTGCAGCAGAAGTGGTTCGGCGGCCCGATGGATACGCCGCGCGAGAACTATCTGCCGCAAGGTGCGATTTGACGTCCGCGGCCATGCTCAACATGCCCGCCATGCCGGATTGGGGCGGCGTGATCCAACCGTTCCTCGAAGGTGTCGTGTCGGGAACGGCCATCACGCTGGCCGCCTCGGCCGCCGCCTTCGTGATCGGTCTGGGCCTCGGGATCGCGTTGCTGCTCGCGCGCATCTCGCCGATCGCGCCGCTGCGCTCGCTCGTCGTGCTGTGGGTGAGCCTGATTCGCGGCACGCCAGCGCTGATTCATATGCTGATCGCGTACTACATGGTGCCCGCGTTGCTCGATATTTCGATTTCGCCGATCACCGCCGGCGTGGCCGCGCTGGCCTGCAATACCAGCGCCTACATCGTCGAAATTCTGCGCGGGGCGCTCGGCACGATCTCGTACGGACAACGCTCGGCGGCCTACGCGATGGGCATGCGCGCCTCGCAGGTCTGGCGCTATGTGCTGCTGCCGCAAGTCATCTATCGCGCCATCCCGCCGCTCACCAGCGAGTTCACGATTCTGCTCAAGGCGTCGTCGCTGATGTCGATCATCGCCGTGCCCGAACTGGCGACCGTCGCGCGCAACGCCACGCTGCAGACGGATCTGCCGCTACAAGTCTTCGCGATCACGGCAGCCGTGTACTTCGTGCTTCTGTTCTGCATTTCGGCCGCATCGCGCGTTTGCGAGCGCCGGGTCTCCAGGATGCTGCCCCATGGCCATTGATTTCTCTATCGTCCGGGAAGCGGTCCCCGTTCTGCTCGAAGGCCTGCGAACGACCGCACTGGTCAGCGCCGTCGGCATTCCCGTCGGCGTGGTGGTCGGGATCGTCGCTGCCTACGCCGCACAGTCGCGCACGCTTTTGCGCCCCGTCGCGCTCGGCTACGTCGAACTGGTGCGCAACATCCCGTATCTGATCCTCGTCTATCTGTCGTTCTTCGGGTTGCCGAAACTGGGCGTGAGTGCATCGGCCATGACGGTCGCCATCGGCTGCACCGCGTTCTACACGGGCGGATACTTCTGCGAAATTCTGCGCGCGGCGCTGCGCAGCGTGGCCCGCGGACAGACGCACGCGGCGCTCTCGCTCGGCATGACGTACTGGCAGACGCAGCGTCACATCATCGCGCCGCAGTTGTTCGGCTTTCTGATTCCGCCGACGACGAGCCTCGTGATCATGATGTTCAAGGACTCGGCCATCTTCTCCGTGATGAGCCTGCCCGAGATGACCTACCAGAGCAATCTGCTCACGGCAAACACATTCGCTTACGTCGAAGTGCTCGGCACGACGGCGTTGATCTACTGGCTCAGCAGCGTCTTGCTGGCCGGTGTCGGGCGGCGTCTGGAAACCGTTGTCGGGCGACGTACCCGCACACCGGACGCCCCCGCGCTTTCGACACTCCCCGCCAAAGGAAAAGGACAACTCTCATGACGACATACACCGTTGCTCCGCGCACAGGTCATCCGACGCTGCTGTATTCGGAACTCGATCTCGACATCGACAACCTGAAGGCCGATATCGCCGTGCTGGGGATGCCGTACGGTGCGCCTTACGCCGCCTCGGACTTCAGCAACGATCAGACGAACGCGCCGTCCGCGATTCGTCAAGCGACGGACCGGGTGGTGCGTCGTCCCGAACACTACGACTTCGATATCGACGGCCCCTTGCTGCAAGGCCGCAAGGATATTCGCTTCGTCGATTGCGGCGACATCATTCCCGATCTGTCGAAGCCGGGCGAGCACTACGCTCGCGCCGAAGCGGCCGTGCGCCGCATTGCGGCAGGCGGTGCGATGCCGATCGTGCTGGGCGGCGACCACGGCATCACCACGCCGGTGCTACGCGGCCTCGATCAGAAGGGACCGATCACGCTCGTGCATATCGACGCCCATCTGGACTGGCGAGACGAAGTGAACGGGGTGCGCGAGGGATTGTCGAGCCCGATCCGTCGTGCGTCGGAAATGGCGCACGTCGATCGCATCATTCAGATCGGCCTGCGTGCGCAAGGCAGCGGCCGCCCGCAGGACCTCGCGGCGGCGCGCGAATACGGCGCGGAACTCGTTACGGCGTATGAACTGCACGATATCGGCATGGACGCCGTGCTCGATCGCATTCCCGACGGTGGCAATTATTACCTCACCATCGACGCCGACGGTCTCGATCCGTCGACGATGCCCGCAGTGGCGGGGCCTGCGCCGGGGGGCGTGACCTTCGTGCAGGCGCGCAAGCTGATCCATGGGCTGGTGCGCAAGGGGCGTGTCGTCGGCATGGACATCGTCGAGATCCAGCCGGAGAAGGACGATGCGAACCTGATCTCGTGCGTGACGGCAGGTCGTCTGATCCTCAATCTGATCGGCGCATCGATTCGCGCGGGACACTTCGACAAATGAGCGCCGCACAACCGATCATCGACATCCGCGGCGTCGACAAGTGGTACGGCGCGCACCATGTGCTCAAGCAGTGCTCGACACATGTCGGCAAGGGCGAAATCGTGGTGGTGTGCGGGCCGTCGGGCTCCGGCAAGTCAACGCTGATCAAGACCGTCAATGCGCTGGAGCCGTTTCAGAAGGGCGATGTCGTGGTGGCGGGCACGTCGCTCACGGCCAGATCGACGGACCTGCCGAAGCTGCGCAGCAAGGTCGGCATGGTCTTCCAGCACTTCGAGCTGTTCCCGCACCTGGACCTCACGCGCAATCTCACGCTCGCGCAGCAGATCGTGCTCGGTCGCGACGCCGATTCGGCTCGCACCAAGGCGCGGGCGTTACTCGATCGCGTGGGGCTGTCGGCGCACGCGCACAAGTATCCCGGGCAGCTGTCCGGCGGTCAGCAGCAACGTGTCGCGATCGCACGCGCGCTGTCGATGGACCCCATGGCGATGCTGTTCGACGAGCCGACGTCGGCCCTCGATCCGGAGATGGTCAACGAAGTGCTCGACGTGATGGTCGAACTCGCCCGCGAAGGCATGACGATGATGGTCGTCACCCATGAAATGGGCTTCGCGCGGCGCGTGGCGCATCGTGTGGTGTTCATGGAGGACGGGGCGATCATCGAAGACAGTCCGACCGACGTGTTCTTCAACGAGGCCGCCAGCCCTGCCGCGAAGCGCTTCCTCTCCAAGATCCTCGCGCACTGAGCGCGCGGCTCTCAGCCTACAGACACGAGACATCATGACGCACACCCGAATCCGTAAGTTCAACACGCGCGAGACCTACCCCGAGCAGAAGCTCGACAACGATCTGTGTCAGGCCGTGATCGCGGGCAACACCATCTATTTGCGTGGACAGATCGGTCAGGACCTCGACACGCGCGAGTCCGTCGGTATCGGCGATGTCACCGCACAAACCGAACGGGCGATGGCCAACGTGAAGATGCTGCTCGACGAGTGCGGCAGCCAACTCGCGGACATCTGCAAAGTGACGGTGTACATCGTCGATCCGCGCTATCGTGAAGCCGTCTACAACGTCATGGGGCGCTGGCTCAAGGGCGTGTTCCCGGTGTCGACGGGTATCGTGGTGCAGGCGCTGGCGCGTCCGGAGTGGTTGGTGGAGATCGACGTGACGGCGGTGAAGCCGACCGCGTGAGCCGTTGTGTTGCGATATCGAAACGAAGCCAACGTGCACGGCCGACGAACAACTGTCGGCCATTGGCGCGGCGCGGCGCGGCGTGGCGAGATTCGCGCGGCGGGTCAGCAGCGGCGAGTCATCAGAAGCTGTGAATCGGAAGCCGTGAATCAGAAGCGACGTTTGACGTACACCGTCGCGCCGAGGTCCTTCTGGCGGAGTATCGGAATCTTCGCGCTCGCGGAGACCGTCCAGTCTTCGGTCTTCAGCGACAGACCGCGCTTGGGGTCGGAGCCGAGCTTGTCGTCCGTGTTGTTCCATTGCACGAGCGACAACTGTGGCGAGCGGTTGGGGCCGATGCTCAGATAACTTCGCGAGGATTTCGCCGCAGCGGCGTCGGCGGCCGGCGTCGAGTCGATCCAGTCGGCGGACCGGTTGTCGTTCGGATGCACCGCGCTGTTGATCGCTTCGATACGCGTATACAGAAACGCGTTGGTATCGGTCGGCGACATTCGGTCGACGCGCTGCGCCATTTCCTGGCCCTCTCGGCCGAAGGGATAGAGCGTAACGGGAACGGCCGGGACCGCTGCGACGGATACCGGGGCAGGCGGTGGCGGGACATAAACGGGTAGCGGTGACGGCCCGAGGTTGGCCATCATCATCTGTTCGGATGAACCCGTGTCGGCGGCATCAGCAATCGCCACGCCGCTGAGCGTGACGACACAGGCGCCTATCATCCATTTGCTCAGGCACGTCATGGACATGCCTCCCGTGAAGGAATGGAAACGCGATTCCACTGGCCCCATTTTTACCTTCGTACGACGCAATGTCCGAAATGGCCAGACGTCGACCCAGCTTCGGAACTTCAGCGTTTCGTATTGCGAACCGTCTTGAGCGGTTTCTTTGCGCCGTATGCATTTAGGAAGTGTAGTCAGTCATTTGCATACCGCCAGCCCAATTTCCACCGGGGTGGTCGGGCGGTCGGCCTCCGGTCGTCGCTCAAGCCCGCCGGACCGGCATTCCACGCACGCGTGGCCGTCATGGCTTCGGGTATATCCCGACACTCGAACTCATGTTTAAAGTCCGCAGGCCGCCCGAACGTCAAGTGACGAGGGCGTACCTGCGGGGATCGCCACGCCTTATTGATGGCGGCGCTGATACGAGATCGGATACGCAGCGGAGCGGGCGGCGACCATCGGGTCCTGCACGTCGATGCCGGGCGGCAGCGCAGCCGGCAGGAACAGCAGGGCGCGTTGTGCGGCGTCGCTTTCCGCAACGGGGGTCGTCACGGCTATCGTGCCGAGCTTCACGATGCGCCGGGACTTCGGCCACGCGACGGAGGGATCGTCGAGCTTGTCGCCGCGATCCGCGATCTGCAGGACGAGATCGAACTCGGCGGGTTGCGTCGACACCCGCTTGACGATTTCGTCACGCAGGTAATTCGGCGCGGCATGCGATGCCTCGTCGTCACTCAGATACTTCGCGCCGGCGCGCGGGAGGAACTGATAACGGCCATACGTCACCTTGCCCGACGCGTTCGTGAACTTGAACGTGTTCACGCCGTAGTACGGCAGTGTGGCGTAACTCACCGGTGCCGGCTTCGGCGCGCTCAGGAATGCCTTCGCGACGGGATGACCCGCCAGGTAGTTGTCCAGCGGCGTCGGCTTCGGGGCGTTGGGGCCGCTGGTGCCGAGCGCGATCAGCAGATTGCGGAAGTCGTCCGCCGTGGGCGACGGGAAGCCGTTGAACGAGTGCGCCACGATGTCGGTGGTCGAGCCGTCCGGCAGCGCGAACTTGATGGCGAATCCCCGCGGGCTTGCCAGTCCGTGGTTGTCCGGAATGTCGGGAATGCCCGCGAAGTCCGAGAAGCGCACCGTCACGGGCACGGCCGTCTTTTGCAGATGCGGTGCCCTGGAGACCGACGCTGCGGCCGCGTCCGGCGTAAACGTTCCCGTGAGCACGACGCCTTTGGCGTGCACGGCACGCGCGTCGGCATGCTTGCCAAACACGCCGTTGAGCGCGTCGACCAGATCGGCGGCAGAGGCTGCTGATGCCGGCACGGCCGGCGCAGAAGGGGTTTGCGCGGCGGCAGTGCCGGCCAGTACCGGGGCGAGCGAGCAGGCCGCCAGCCATTTGAAGATCCCGGAAACGTTCATGATGTCCGTCCAATGTAGGTGTGGGGACGCACAGTGTAGGGTTCTGCTGCATTAATGACAATAACAATTGTCTTTATGGTTTTTATTGTGGTTATGGTCAGAAGCTATAATCCGTCACATCTTCTTCATTTAGCGACGGTGCAGTGACGACCAAAAACGACATCCTCGGACTGCTCCAGCGTGAGCCGCTGACGGTGCTTCAGTTGTGTGAGCGGCTGGGCGTGACGCGCAATGCGATCAACGTCCAGCTCAAAGTGCTGGAAGCCGAGGGGGTGGTGCGTCGTGCGAAATCGGTGCAAAGCGGTGGGCCGGGCAAACCGGCCATCGTCTACGAAGCGGCGCCGGGGAGCGAGGATCTGGGGTCGAGCGCTTACCCGGTGTTTCTCGCGGGACTGCTCTCGGTGCTGGACGCCGATCTCGACCCGGCAACGCTCAACCGCATTCTTGAGACGACGGGGCGACGGCTGGCGCAGGAAGCGGGGCTCACGAAGCTGCCGACGTCAACGAATGGCGGCACGGACTTCGAGCGCCGTCTGGCGGCGGCGATGGCGGCGGCCGACGCATTGGGCGCCAGCACGGAGGCCCTGCCCGTGGATGGCGGCGTCATGGTGCGTAACTACCGTTGCCCGCTGGGTGGGGTGACGCGCGACAAGCCGTGCGTTTGCCGTGCGCTGGCGGCGTTCTTCTCCGAAGCGACGGGCCGCCCGGCGAGCGAACATTGCATTCGCGAAGACCGTCTCATTTGCCAATACCTCATCGAGTCGGCAACGGCGTCCGAAGCGTCGTGACGGTGCGCGTTGCGCGTGCGTCACGGGCGGCTCGTCCAGCCATCACATCAGGCCGAACCACGCTCTGAAGGCGCTCATGCATGGCTCGCTCGTGTCGGCGGCGCGATCGAGCATGGCGCGCTCTTGCGCCTGCACTGCGGCCTGCCAGTCGGCTCGGCTCGCGACGGCTTCGGCGAGTTCGGCGGCGTCGAGCATGGCGAGATTGACGCCGATGCCCATCGGCGGCATGACGTGCGCCGCGTCGCCCACGAGTGTGAGGCCGGGCGTTGCAGGCCATCGCGTGCCGGCAGGCAGCGCGACGATGGGGCGCACGGCGGCGATGCGCTCGGCGTTCTCGATCAACGCGAGCAGCGTCGGCGACCAGCCGGAAAAGCGGGCGAGAAGGTCCTGTTTCGTGAGGCCGGCGAGCGTCTTCTCGGGGCGATCGGTGTCGTCGGCATCGGTGCTGAATGCGGCGTAACTCCGCACCAGAGCGTGACCGTTACGTTGTGCAAAGAGTGCCGTTCCCTTCGCCTGCCCGGTGCCCAGCGACATGAGCGTTCCGCGCCCGACCTGCCTGGCAATGGCGGGGTGTCGTCGGTCCACATCCGAAATCCACAACTCGACGAACGTTACGCCCGTATAGACCGGGCGAACGTCGGTGAGCGCGGCTCTGACGGCGGAGCCTGCGCCGTCGGCCCCGATGACGAGATCGCATTCGTGAGTGCGACCGTCCTGAAGGTGCACGACACGGCGCCCGCGAGGTGTCCGGCTGACTGTCGCGATACGGGCGCCCCATACGACCCTTCCGGCCGGCAACGGTTTGAGCAACAGTTCGCGCAACGCGAGACGGTCGATCTCGGGGCGCTCCCCGGTGCTCGGCGCCGGGATGTCTTCGCGCAGCACCCGACCCGTTGCCCAGTCGATGTCGCGCATCTCCTGGTCGTCGTGACGGGCGACGGCCATGAAGGCGTCGAGCAAGCCCGCCTTTTTCAGCGCGAGTTGGCCGTCCGGCACGTGGAGGTCGAGCATGCCGCCCTGATCGCGCGACGTTGCACTGGTGTCCGATTCGAAGACCGTGACGTCGAATCCGTCACGGTAAAGCATGTTGGCGGCGACCAGCCCGGCGGGCTCTGCGCCGGCGATGACGATGGCGGGTTTCTGCGACATTGCGATTTTCCTCTCATGCGAGCCACATCCGTAGCGTTTCAGCACGACTCTATCGGCCGTCGGGATTGATGCGTTATCCGCACAAGGTCAAAATATGCTGAAAATCGGCCATCTTCCCCACGACACGCGCATGTCTGCCCCGACCGCCAAAACCAAGCCTCAACGCCACGTTCTGAACGGTTTCGGGATGGACGGCGCGCGGACCGCAGGCGCCAGTCGTCTGAACCGGTGGCACCAGCATCCGCAGGGGCAACTGATCTATATCGCCGCAGGACACTTCCACATCCGTACCGAGTTCGGGGCGTGGTTGCTGCCGCCCAAACGGGCGGTGTGGATTCCCCCGGATCTGATGCATTGGGGCGAACTCACGGGGGTGAGAACCGGCTCGAACATCCTGCTCGCACCGGCGTACTGCGCGACGCTGCCCGATCGCCCGCAAGTGTTATCCGTCGGCGCGTTGTTCGAAGCGTTGATCGAGCGGGTGGCGGCGTGGCGCACGGAAACGGCGGCGTCGCAGGAGGACGAGCGTGTCGTTGCCGTGCTGATCGATGAAATCCGGGCGGCGCGGCATGAGCCGCTGCACTTGCCGATGCCCAGCGACAAGCGGCTGCTGAAGATGACCGAACTCGTGCTGAAGGCGCCGGGCCGGGAGCTTTCTCTGGAGACGCTCTCCTCGATGGCGGGACTCTCGACGCGCACCGCGCGACGGCTGTTTGCCGCGTCGGTCGGCATGACGCTGTCCGAATGGCGTCAGCAGGCGCGGTTGATGCGCGCCGTCGAGATGCTCTCGGAAGGCGAATCGGTGTCGACTATCGCCGATGCATTGGGCTACGCGAGTCCGAGCAATTTCATTGCCATGTTCCGCATGGCGTTCGGTGTGACGCCGGGTAAATACGTGGGCATCGGAAGGCCCCGCGCCTAAACCGAATCGGCGGGTGTCGAGTTGCTGTCGTGCACGTGGTACGTGGCGGGCACGCCGAGGTTCGTCAGATGATCGACGAACTGCTGCAAGTGCCGGCTCGTCGGTTGGTAATGGCCGCTGGTGCGCGATACGTCCGTGACCCTGCCGTTCTCGATACGGATATCGCCCGCCGCGGCGACGGGCTGCCCCGCGAGAAAGCTCGAATGATGAAACCGCCCCTTCTGGAACTGCTTCGACAGGTAGATGTCGCCGTGCCTGTCCATCACGAAGATGGCGCGCTCCGGGTTTTTTCCGGGGCGACGCGACGCATCTCGCGTGTCGATGGGGCGGCCGTCGGCACCGACCATCAGGCCGTTTTGCACGGAGACTTTGTACTGAGCCCGTTCGGCGGGTTTCAGGTACGTCACTTTCGATTCGAACGAGACTCCGCGGTCTTCACCGGCATGCCGACCGTCCAGGGGCTGAAGATGCTTGAAAAGCGTGGGACGATCGCTGACTTCCATTTCCACGCGCGCTGCGCCGAAGATCGTCAGGTTGTTGTGATCGAGACCGGGGGCGAGCCGGTTCGGACGCCGTGCGCCGGGCGACTCCGATGGGAGCGGCGATTCCGGCTCGACTTCCTCGATGACGATTTCGATGCTGCAATCGCTATCCGAGTGGTCGGCGGTATCCGGCGGGGGGCTCGGCGAGCGCCGGGCTCTGACCGGCAAGCCACTCAGCAGCGGGTTGGTGGCATTCGCCGTGGGAAGTCCCTGCGGGACATGCGTTGCCCCGGACCGGGCCTGCGAGGGCGGCGTGATCTGGAGGGGCGGGAGCGGCAATCCACGGCTCGGAATCTTTTCCATATTCGCTCGAAGGGCTGACGTGCGGCTTCACGCCGCGCACCCTTGAAGCATGCAACCGGCATGGGTCGACGGCGGTGACGGGGGCGCAGTCATGGCGACGCAGGCGAAGCCTGCGGCCTGTGGCAAAACGAGCGGCAAAACCAACGGCAAAACCAACGAAATCAGCTCATTCGGCGGGCGCGACGCTCACACCGGAGATGCCGTGACGTTGCATGGCCTCTGCCACGAAGCCTTCGCGTTTCATGTCTTCCACGAACGTCTTCAGGTAGGTCAAGGCCGCTTCGCCGCGTGCGATCGGCAGGCCCATTGCCTGACGAATCACCATGAACCGCTCGTTCAGCAGACGATAACCGCTCAGGTTCGCGACATCCTGCGCCAGTTGCTGCTTCACGCCGGCGGCCACCTCATAGCCGGTGTCGATGAACGTCTTGACGACAGCGGGCGACGTCGGGGCGCGCACGATGTCGGCGTGTTGCAGTTCGCGCGTGAGGAACAGATCGTAAGCGCTGCCCTGGCCGACGACGACCCGCGTGCCGGCCCGATCGACATCTGCGTTGGTCTGGACGGGCGACGCGTCGCGCACGAGGTAATAGCCTTCGATGAGGAGGTAGGGCGACGTGAAGCCGATGGTGGCCGCGCGACGCGGATCGATGGCGAAGAAGCCGACGTCCGCCTGCTCGTTCGTGACCGTCTCCACGGACTTGCCGGCGGCATCGACCACGATCAGGTCGAGTTCGACGCCGAGCCGTTTCGCCAGCGCTCCGGCCAGATCGACGGAAATGCCGACGGGTCTGGACTGGGCGTCGGTGCCCGCCAGAATCGGATTGCCGAGGTTGATGCACGCGCGCAGTACGCCGGTCGGCGCAAACGCGGCAAGAAGGGTCGAGTCGGTCGTCATGGTCGGGAGTCGTGCGTAGGTGCGTAGGGTGCGCAGGGTGCGAAAGGTTAGCGGTCGGGGTTCAAGGTTCGAGATTTCAGGTTTAACGTTTAAGGCTTAAGGTTTGAGGAGGCCGGCGATCTTGCCGATGGCGTCGATCGTATGCTTCAGATGGTCGTGCAGCCGTGCTGACGCCTCCTCATTGCGCTCGCGCGCGAGCAACTCGAGAATGTCCAGATGTTGTTGCGCATGGGGACGGTAGCGGGCACGGTCCTGCATCGAACGGTAAGACAGCAGTCGCCGCACGCGGGTGACGCGTCGCATCGTGTCGACGAAGAAGGGATTGCCCGACGCTTCGACGAGCGACTCGTGAAACCGCACGCCCCGCCCGTGCAACTGGTCGGGCGTGTCGGTCTCGATCCCGCCGTCCAGCAGATGCCGTTCCGCCGCGCGAAGCCGTTCGAGCACCTTCGGGTCGAGCCGGTAGCCCGGCTCCAGCAGCGCCGCAGGTTCGATCGCAAGCCGCAGGCGATACGTCTGGATGAGGCTGTCGGGCGTGGTCAGCATCGACGAGAACTGCCAGCCATAGCCGGGTTTGCGCTCGGCCCAGCCTTCGTCGCGAATGCGTCCGAGCACGGCGGCCAGCTGCGTCGTCGTCAGTCCGTAGCGCGTACGCATCAGTTGCTCGGAAAACTCGCCGGGCAACTGGCCGCGCAGTAAATCGTCGGCGATCCGGAAGTAGGTGCTGGTGACGACATCCGTCTCGTCGAGCCCCAGCGATTGCGCCGTGTCGGTGTCCGACGTCGGCACCGCTTGCGCCAGGAAATACCCGCGATTACGCTCGCGCACCAGAATGCCTTTCTCGTGAAGCAAGGCGAGGGCTTCGTTGATCGGAGAGCGGGAGATGCGCAGTTTGTCCGCGAGCATCTGCGCGGGCAAATGCTGCCCGACCGGCATGGCTTCGGCCCGAATCAGATCGAGGATTTGTGTGGCAATAGAGCGCTCGGATTTCATCGCGGAGACATCGCGACCGGCATTGGGCAATTCGCCATCACGCGGCCCTGGCGTGTTGCGCCAGCGTCCGGTGCAGAATCGACGGAATCACGCCGCCTTGCCGCAACAGCGAGACCTCGAGGCGGGTCTCGACAGCGGCGGTGGCGATGAACGTCTCGCTGCCGCCGTGCGCGCGTTCGATGCGCACTTCGACGGACCCGCGCGGCGAGATCGCCTCGGCGTTGGCGGCAATGTGAATCGTGTCGTTCGGCCGGATCGCCAGCGTGACCGGGTCGATGCCTGCGGGAAACCGCAGCGGCAGAATGCCCATGCCAATCAGATTGGAACGGTGAATACGCTCGAAGCTTACCGCAATTACCGCCCGAATCCCCAGAAGACGCTGGCCCTTGGCGGCCCAGTCGCGAGACGATCCCGTGCCGTAGCGCGCCCCTGCGAGCAGCACGACCGAATCGCCGGCCGCACGATAGCGTTGTGCGGCCTCGAAGATCGACATGACATCGCCACTCGGTCCATGAACCGTGTGCGCGACGGGCAGATCGTCGGCCAGCAGGTTCACCAGGGTTTTGTTGTAGAACGCGGCGCGCACCATCACTTCCCAGTTGCCGCGACGCGATGCGAAAACGTTCAGATCGTTGCGGTCGTCGCCTTTTTCCACGAGGAAATCGGCGACATCGCTTTGCTTCGGGATCGCGCTGGCCGGCGAGATGTGATCGGTCGTGACGTCATCGCCCAGGGCGAGCAACGGGTAGGCCTTGTAGTCGCCCAACTGTGTGCCGGCATCGAGGGAAGCGAAGGGCGGGCGCCGTAACGCCGTGGACTCGGGACGCCATGGGAAGCGGGCGGACTGCGGCGCATCGAGCCCCGACCACATCGGGTTGCACGACGCGATGGCGAATGCCGATCTGAAGTCCGTGGCACGCGTGCCGGACGCGACGAGCGCATCGACTTCCTCACGCGTGGGCCACAGGTCCTTCAGGTAGACGGGCGTCCCGTCGGGTGTCGTCTGCACCGGGGCCGTGCTGAGATCGATTGCGGCCGACCCGGCGAGCGCGTATGCGATGACCAGTGGCGGCGACATGATGAAGCCGAGGTTCAGATCGGGATGCACGCGTCCCGGGAAGTTGCGATTGCCCGAGAGCACGGCCACCGGCGATGCCGATTTGTCTGCGATGGCCTGCGCGATCGGTCTCGACAGCGGCCCGGCGTTGCCGATGCAGGTCGTACAGCCGAAGCCGACGATATCGAAGCCGACGGCGGCGAGGTCGTCCGTGAGTCCGGCGCGTTGCAGGTAATCGACGGCGGCGGGCGAGCCGGGCGCGAGCGACGTCTTCACCCAGTCGGCGACGCGTAACCCCAACGCCCTTGCACGCCGCGCGACGAGTCCCGCCGCGATCAGTTGCGCCGGGTCGGAGGTGTTCGTGCAACTGGTGATCGCCGCGATGGCGACGGGCCAGACGGGGAGCGAGGCCGACGTATGCGCCGGTTGTCCGGCGACGTTGCGCAGGGCGTTTCGCGTCTTGGCGTAAGGCAACAGGTCCTGCGGGCGGCGCGGCCCGGCGACGTGCAGTTCGACGGTGCCGAGATCGATCTCGATCACGCGGGTGTAACGCGGCGTGTTGTGGGCGTCGAACCACAGACCGGCGCGTCGATAAAGGGCCTCCACAGACGCGATCAGCGCCTCGGCGCGGCCGGTCGCGCGCAGGTAATCGAGCGTGGTGTGGTCGACCGGGAAGTAACCGGTGGTCGCGCCGTACTCGGGGGCCATGTTGGCGACGACGGCGCGCTCGCCGGCCGTGAGCGTCGAGACCCCGGGGCCGAAGTACTCCACGAACTCGCCGGACACGCCGATATCGCGCAAGGCGTTCGTCGCGCGCAGGGCGAGGTCGGTCGCGGACGTGCCGGCGGGCAGGCGTCCCGTGAGCCTCACGCCGATGACGTCGGGAATCCGTTGCATCACCGGCATGCCGAACATGACCGTTTGCGCTTCCAGTCCGCCCACCCCCCAGCCGAGCACGCCGATGCCGTTGATCATCGGCGTGTGACTGTCGGTGCCGATGAGCGTGTCCGGCGTCAGCCATGTCTGGCCGTCGATTGTCTGCTGCGTGACCACGGTGGCGAGTTGTTCGAGATTGATGGTGTGCATGATGCCGGTGCCCGGCGGATTGATGTGCACGCCATCGAGGGTTTTCGACGCCCAGCGCAGAAAGCGATAACGCTCCGCATTGCGACGCATCTCGATCTCGAGATTGCGCTCGGCGGCGTCGGCGCGCCGCGTGTGCTCGACGGCGAGCGAGTGGTCGACGCACACATCGACGCGCAGGGTCGGATTGAGCACGGAGGGATCGACGCCAGCCTCAGCCAGTGCATCGCGCATGGCGGCAATGTCGACGAGCGCCGGCGTGCTGGTCGTGTCGTGCATCAGGACGCGCGTCGGCTGAAACGCGATTTCTGCTTCGCTGGTGCCATGTTCCAGCCAGCCCAGCACGCCGGCGACGGCCGCGTCGCGCTCCGCGCCGTCGAGATTGCGCACGACGTTCTCGAGCATCAATCGCAGCACGACCGGCAGGCGCGGCAGCACGTCGCCGAACATCGTCGGCAAATCCACGAATCGATAAGTCGCGCCGCCCAGCGCAAGCAGCGTGTCGGGAAGGAGGAGGGCATTTTTCATGTTTCGCAGTTTGCATATTTTTTTATAAAAATGCAACAAAGCAAATGACGCATGGCTGCCATGCCGCTGTGCTGCCCTGACGTCCGGCGATTTCGGGGCGTCGAACGTCATTCGTCCGGTCGTCGGATACCCGCAGCAGCCGTCGCCCCAATCAGCACCTTTGCGTGCCGAAACGGCACGGAGGGGCTTTTTTCGCCCCCTACACTGCGCCTCCTGAGACTGGCAGACGGCTCGACGCGCATCCTCGCGCTCACGGGCGTCGACATATCGATGCCAACGCCAGCGGTATAGCGCGATTAAAGGGATATAGAGGAGCACGGAATGACCGGCAACACCCAACCCCACAACCCGTGGCGCGAAATCTGCGCGGCGAGTATCGGCAACGCACTTGAGTTCTACGACCTGCTGATTTACGGCTACTTCGCCATCACCATCGGTCAGCTGTTCTTCCCCGCCCACGACGCGACGACCTCGCTGCTGCTCGCCGTGGGCACGTTCGGCATCTCGTTCGTCACGCGTCCGCTCGGCTCGATCATCCTCGGCAGCTACGCCGACCGCGCCGGCCGCAAGGCGTCGCTCACGGTGTCGATCGGACTGATGATGATCGGCACCGCGATGATCGCGTTCGCACCGACGTACGCGCAGATCGGTATTCTGTCGCCGCTCATGATCATCGTCGCGCGCATGCTGCAAGGCTTCTCGACGGGCGGCGAATTCGGCGCGGCCACGGCCTTCATGGTCGAACACGCCGATGCGAAGCGGCGCGGCTTCTTCGCGAGTTGGCAGATGTCCACGCAAGGCCTCGCAACGGTGCTCGCCGCCGGCGTCTCGGCACTGCTGAGCCTGCTGCTCACGGCCGATCAACTGAGCGCATGGGGCTGGCGCATCGCCTTCGCCGTGGGGCTGCTCATCGGGCCGGTCGGTCTCTACATCCGCCGTAACATCGACGAGACCGCCGACTTCAAGAAGCTCGGCGAGACGCAGCGGGAGACGTCGCCGCTGCGCGAAGTCTTCGGTCGCGACCGCGCCAACATGCTGCTCGGCGCAGGCGTCGTTGCCGCAGCCACCGCGTTCAACTACGTCCACAAGCTGTACATGCCGACGTATGCGGTCAAGCAACTGCACATTCCGGCGACGTCGTCGTTCGTCGGCGCGGTCGCGACCGGTGTCATGCTGATGATCGCGGCGCCCGTCGTCGGCCACATGTCGGATCGTTTCGGCCGTATCCGGGTGATGCTCTGGGCGCTCATCGCCGTGGGTGTCACAACCTATCCGCTGTTTGTCCTGCTCAACCGCTACCCGACGTTCCAGACGTTGCTGCTGGTGCAGGCGCTGGTCGGCCTGCTCATCGCCGTGAGTCTCGCGCCGCTGCCTGCGCTGCTCGCCGATATCTTCCCGACGAGTACGCGAGGCACCGGACTGGCGCTGTCGTACAACTTCTCGGTCACGCTCTTCGGCGGCTTCGCCCCGCTTATCGTGACCTGGCTCATCGACGCCACGCAGAACAAGCTCGCCCCGAGCTTCTACGTGATGGCGACGGCCGTTCTCAGTATCGCGGCCGTCACGGCGCTCGCCCGTCGGGTGCGGGCCGGCAAGATCGTCGGTGTGACGCACGGTTCGCCGCGCGCCACGCAGGCCTGAGGTCGGGACACCGTTCGCGACATGTCCGATGAACGTCTGAAGTTTGCCTGACAGGCGTTCTCACCCACACCCGATGCACTGATTTCCGCCGCATCGACGACGTCCGCATCTCCCCTTGTCATCCCTTGCGCGACGTCGTCACTTTTTCTGTGGCATTCCCCTGCGGAGCACTCTCCATGACCACGCTCGAAGCGATCCGCGCCGCACTGCCGGCGTACCCCATCGAAGTCTCGTTCCCCGACATTACGCGTTGGCGCGAAGGCAACACCGGTATCGACTATCTGCATACGTTCGATAGCGGCAAGCCCGGTAAGCATGTGATGATTCTCGCGCTCACGCATGGCAACGAAGTCAGCGGCGCGATTGCCGTCGATGCGCTGCTCGCCTCCGGACTGCGCCCCACGGCCGGACGTCTGTCGCTGGGCTTCGGGAATGTCGGCGCCTACGAACAATTCAGCGCGGAGAATGCGGACGCCACACGTTTTCTCGACGAGGACATGAATCGCGTGTGGACGCCGTCAACGCTCGACGGCGAGCGTCACAGCCGTGAACTGGCACGCGCACGGGCGATGCGCCCGTTCATCGATACGGTCGATCTGCTGCTCGATATCCACTCGATGCACGAGGCGTCCGCACCGCTCATGATGACCGGCCCCCTGGAGAAGGCGATTGCGCTGGCGGCCGAACTCGGCACGCCCGAGCACGTCATCATCGACAAGGGCCACGCCAACGGCACGCGTATGCGCGATTACGGTGGCTTCGGGGATCCGGCCAGCGCGAAGAATGCGCTGCTCATCGAGACGGGGCAGCACTTCGCCAGGAGCGCGCGCGACGTGGCGCTCGACAGCGCTGCACGCTTCCTGCGTCACGCCGGGGTCGTTGCCGAGTCGGACGTCGCACCGTTCCTGACGCAAACACCGGCATCGCAAAAGTTCGTGGAGATCACGCAGCCGGTTGTGGCGCGCTCGATGGACTTTCGCTTCTCTCAGCCATTCACGGGACTCGAAGTGATCGAGAAGGCCGGCACGGAGATCGCTCGCGATGGCGATGACGTGATCGTCACGCCGTACGACAACTGCGTGATCGTGCAGCCGTCGATGCGTCACCTCGGCGTGAACGTGACGATGATGCGTCTGGGGCGACTGCTCGATCGCTGAGGTTTGCGGGCAACACTTTCAAGCGCCGGGAGGGAAGGCGGGCCGGTATCGCCCCGGCCCGATTTCTTGCGTCTGCGATCGTCGAGCGTGAGGCATCAGCGCGCCGGGTTCGTGCGCGGGACGGTTGCACGGGACTGATGCGAAGCTCGCGACGATGCCTCACATGTCGATCTCAGAACGTCCCCACCAGCGAACCGACGACGATCACCGCGACCAGCGCGATCAGCGCACTCACGATGCTCGTCATGACGATATCGAGATAGCTCTCGCGGTGCGTGCTGCCGCACACGGCGAGCAGTGTCACGACCGCACCGTTGTGAGGCAGGCTGTCGAGTGTGCCGGAGGCGATCACGGCCACGCGGTGCATCAGCGCGGGGTCGATGCCGTGCTGCGCGGCCAGACTGACGTAGGCCGGGCCGAGCGCGTCGAGGGCAATCGTCAACCCGCCCGATGCCGAACCCGTGATTGCGGCGAGCAGGTTCGCGGAGAGGGCCACCGAGACGAGCGGCCCA
Source organism: Pandoraea anhela (assembly GCF_902459655.1). Taxonomy (GTDB): domain Bacteria; phylum Pseudomonadota; class Gammaproteobacteria; order Burkholderiales; family Burkholderiaceae; genus Pandoraea; species Pandoraea anhela. The sequence continues at coordinate 10,991 of NZ_CABPSB010000019.1, read as the reverse complement.
CCGTCGATCGAGAGCACCCAGTCGCGTACGAGTTCGAAGCCCGGCAGCGCCGCAATGACGCCGCCATAGCCGACAAGGCTCGCCGTACACATGATCGGCAGCACGCAGGCGTTGGCGCCTGCGTCCATCGTCTTGCGCAGGGCGGGCAGACGTCGCCATTGCAGGATGATCAGCACGAGGATGGCGCTGGCGAGCGCCACGCAGACCCCCCACACACCCGCCACGCTTTGCAACGTGATGCCGCCCCATCGCGGCTCCGCGAGAAAGCGCGCGTCGAGTCGCGGGAACACGATGACGTTCATCACGAAGTTGCCGCCGATCACGACGAGCAACGGCAGCGCTGCGGTGACGATGCCCGGCAAGGCGTCGCTGCGATGGCCCTGCTCGATTTCCGCCGGATCGAACTCGCGCGCCACGCTGGCGCGTTCGCGCACGACCGTCGGGTCGGCCGCTTTGTCCCAGACTTCTTTCTCCGCATAACCGTGCCCGGCGCGGCGCGCCTGCGCTTCGCGCCACGCAAGCCACCAGAGCCCGACGCCGAGCATGATCGCGGAGGCCATCAATCCCAGCCCCGGCGCGGCGAACGGTGTGGTGCCGAAGAAGGGCATCGGGATCGCGTTCTGGATGGCCGGTGTGCCCGGCATTGCCGACATGGTGAAGGTCGACGTGCCCAGCGCAATCGCCGCGGGCATCAACCTCACGGGAATGTTCGCTTCGCGGAACAGCGCGTGGGCCATCGGCGCGAGCACGAAGAACGCCACGAAGAGGCTTACGCCGCCATAAGTGACCAGCGCGCCGCCGAGCACCACGGCGAACATCGCGCGCCGTGCGCCGAGTTTGTCCGTGAGGAACGCGGCGATGGCGCGCACCGCGCCGCTGTCCTCCATCAACTTGCCGAAAAGCGCGCCGAGCAGAAACAGCGGGAAGAATTGCGCGACGAATCGCGCGGCGTTCTGCATGAACGTTTGCGTCCAGTGGGCGAGAATCGGTTCACCGGAGAGCGCGGCGGCGAGCATGGCCGCCGCAGGTGCGAGCAGCAGCACGCTCCATCCGCGATAAGCCAGCCAGACGAGTAGCGCCAGGCCGATCAGAATGCCGGCAAGCTCCATTCAGATGGCCTCCTGAAGCGGATCGAGATCCAATGACGAACGGTGGCCGAGATCGGCGCCGTGCTCGCGAAGGAAGGCGTCGGCACAGCGGCGCCCCTCATCGCGCAGCATCACGAGAAAGTCCCATTCCGCCGAGAGCTTTGACGAGTAACCGAGCGTCGTCATTAGGCTGCTGGCGATGCGGTGCATGCGCATTTGCGCCCAGCGCTTGCCTTCGTCGCTGCCCGCGTCCACGACCTGACGCAGCACCGAGATCATCCGCAATTCCTTGAGCAGCGTGGCGTTGAACGAAACTTCGTTGACGCGGTTCAGAATCTCGCGCGCCGAGCGAGGCACGTCGTGCCGCTCGACCGGATTGACCTGCACGAGGATGGTGTCGCACGACGCTGTTTCGCGCACCAGGGGCGTGATCGACGGATTGCCTGCATAGCCGCCGTCCCAATAGGGTTCGCCATCGATGTCGATGGCCCGGTATAGCATCGGCAGACAGGCAGTGGCGAGCATGACGTCAGGCGTGATTTCCGTGTTGCGGAAGACGCGGCCGCGCCCGGTGCGAACGTTGGTCGCGGTGATGAAAAGCTGAATCGGGTTGGCGTCGGCCGCTTGGGAGATGCCGTCGAAATCGATGTGGTCGGCCAACAGACGGCGCAGCGGATTGAATTCGAGCGGGGACAGATCGTATGGGGAGACGACGCGCGCCGCCAGATCGAAGAACATGAAGAACGGCGAGTTATCCAGCGACCAGCGTCCGAGCACGATGTCGAGCGGCGAGCGGCGCAGCGGGCTGAAGCGGCCCGCATGAGCGACGTCCCGCCAGAACTGTTCGAGGGCGCCGCGTGCGGCCTCGGGGCCGCCGCGAGCGTAGCCGGTGGCCAGCACGGCGGCGTTCATGGCGCCGGCGGACGTCCCGGAAATGCCCTCGATATGGAACGGTGCGTGGGGCGTGTCGTGCGAGATCGCTTCAAGCAGGCGGTCGAGCACGCCCCATGTGAATGCCCCATGTGCGCCGCCGCCTTGCAGGGCGAGGTCGATGGGCAGCGTGGTGAGGCCGGTCGCGCGTGCGCGGGCGGACGTACGGGAAGCGCTAGCCGTGCGTGCGGACGGCGGCGTGTGTTGCGCCCGTTGGGTAGATGGGGAGCGTGGCATGATCCCTCGGCGATGCGGCACCGCACCGGTAGGCGCTGGCCGCGGGGTTCGTTACGAGAGTACGGTTGCAGTAGGTACGCAGTTTGCGCTGCAACATAACCACTGTCTCAGATAAACATGAATTGGGCAACCTCATGGTGAGGTGACGCTATCGCGCAGCGTGGGCCGTGAGGGCAATAGAGCAATAGGGCAATAGGGCTGTAGGGCGATGTGGCGGTGTTGCTGCTAGGGACTGGCTTCGGTGTCCTAGGCGTTCCCGGGGGGAATGTCGTCGTCGCTGTCTTCGCTCTCGTCGATATTGTCGATGTTGTCGTTTGCGCCGACAGTCCCCTTTTGCGTGGGCTTTCCACGGCGAAGGCTCAGTTGTGCGAGGACATCGGCGTGCTGGTTGCCCCAGCGGTAAAGCATCTCGATCGGCTCGATGAACAATTCGCCCAATGGGGTGAGCGAGTACTCGACCTTAGGCGGCACGACGGCGTACACCTCGCGGTGGATGAGCCCGTCGCGCTCCAGTTCGCGCAACGTCTGCGTGAGCATCTTCTTCGAAATGCCGGGCAGACGACGCTGCAACTCGCCGGTGCGCGTGGTGCCGCACTGCAATGCGTACAGCACCATGCTCGTCCACTTCACGCTGAAGAGTTCTAGCACGCGACGCGGCACGCAGGTTTCCTCGAAGACGAAGGGTTCGCGAGTGTTCATGGTAACTAAATGGTGACTATTCAACTAAAAGGTGCCTACTGGGGATTTCGACCCTTCGTCACTATACTTTGTGGCGATAGTGCGCGTCACCCCGTGTGAGTGAACCTGAAGTCATCGGACCGGTGGTGCGAGCGCGCACGAGCTAACGGAGAACCCCATGAGCAGTTTGTCGAAGACAGCCCTCTCGATGCTGGACCTGGTGCCGGTGCGCGCCGGCGGCACGGTGGCCGAAGCCCTGAAACAGTCCACGGAACTCGCCCAGCATGTCGAGCGGCTGGGATTTACGCGTTTCTGGCTGGCCGAGCACCACAACATGGACGGCATCGCCAGTTCCGCGACCTCGCTGCTGATCGGTCATGTGGCGGACAAAACGTCGCGCATTCGTGTGGGTTCGGGCGGCGTCATGCTGCCGAACCATCCCCCGCTGGTCATCGCGGAGCAATTCGGCACGCTGGCGGCGCTGTATCCCGGGCGCATCGACTTGGGGTTGGGACGCGCGCCCGGCGCCGATCAGGCGACGATGCGCGCGCTGCGCCGCGACCGTTTGGGCAACGGCGACGACTTCCCCGAGCAAGTGGCCGAGTTGCGAGCACTGCTCGCGCCTGCACAGCCGGGGCAACGTCTCGTGGCCACGCCCGGGGCGGGGAGCGACATTCCTGTCTGGCTGCTAGGTTCGTCGCTTTACTCGGCGCAACTCGCGGCGCATTTGGGCCTGCCGTATGCGTTTGCATCGCATTTCGCGCCGCGTTTCCTGTTCGACGCGATTCGTATCTACCGCGAACTGTTCCGCCCATCGGCCGTGCTGGACAAGCCGTACGTGATGGTCGGCGCACCGGTCATTGCCGCCCCGACCGATGAAGAGGCGGCGTTCCTGGCGACATCGTCACAACAGAAGATTCTGGCGCTCATGCGCGGACAGAGCCTGAAGTTGCAGCCGCCGGTGAGCGATATGGACGAGCGTTGGGATCCGGCTGAGCAGCATTCGGTCGAAGCATTCCTCGGCGTGGCGGTCGTGGGCGGGCCCGAGCGCGTGAAGGCCGGGCTCTCCGATCTCGTCGAGCGTACGCAGGCTGATGAGCTGATGCTCGTCAGCGACATTTATGACCCGGCGCTCCGCCTGCGTTCGTGCGACATCGTCGCGTCCGTGTGCCAGGGCTGAGCGGCAAGCGCGTGACCGTCAATTGATCGTCGCGAGATGCGCCCTCGGTGTGCTGGCGCATCCCGGTTGGCCAAAGCGGGGTGAGGGCTGCTGAGCGCCACCGCTAACGAGCCGCCGGCGGCGCCGATGTCCGCAAAGCCAACACCGTCTGACATCGGCGTGCTGCCGCCAGGTCAGTGGTCCCTCAGCGGAATCGTCCGATAGAGAACGGCGAGAGATCGATGGCGGGTCGCTCTCCGTTCACCAGCGTGGCGATCGCGCGACCGGTGGATGCGGCTGCCGTCAGTCCGACGTGCCCGTGGCCGAACGCATAAAACGCATTCGGCACCTTCGACGCCGCACCGAGCACCGGCAAAGAGTCGGGCGTGCTCGGACGAAATCCCTGCCAGCGTGCACCGTCAACCGATTGCGTTGATTTCACGCCCTGCACCGCACCGGGGAACATCTTGTGCAACTGACTTAACAGGAGATCGGCACGCCGCCAGTTCGGCGGGGCTTTCAACCCGGCCAGCTCAACCGTGCCCGCGCCGCGCAGACGGCCCGCCATCGGCGTTGCAAACAACTTGCCTTCCGCCCACATCACCGGGCGCGACGGCATTTCCTGCGGCGTGGGTATCTCCACGTGATAGCCGCGCTCGGTGTCGAAGACGATGCTGTCGCCCAATTGACGCACGAATGGTGCCGACCACGCCCCCGCCGCGACGACGACCGCACTTGCCGGCTCCCGGCCCTTATCGGTGTGTACCGCGACGGCTCGCGCGCCGTTGGTCTCGATAGCCGTGGCGGCGGCATCGACGATACGACCGCCCCGCGTCACCACTTGCGCCGTCAAACGCGCAAGCAGCGCACCCGGATCCGAGGTATGCCCCGTCTCGCTGATATAACGCGCACCGATGAAGTCGTTCGACAGCGTCGGCTCGAATTCGCGGAGGGCACCCGCATCCAGCGTTTCTATCTGCACACCGTTGTCTCGGCGCAGCGCCATTCCGCCCTCGTCTCCCGTCATGCCGCGCTCACTGGAGTATGCGATCAGGTAGCCGCGACGCGTGACCAGATCGTTTGCATCGGCATCGTCCAGCAACGGCTGATAGGCATCTAGCGCGGGGCCGAGCAGGGCGCGCAACGCACGTGCCTGTGCTGCAACTTGTGCCGGCTGACTGGCGACGACGAAGCGCGTGAGCCACGGCACCATACGCGGCAGATAGCGCCAGCGCAGCACGAGCGGCCCGTCCGGTTGCATCAGCCAGCCGGGAACTTGCCAAAGCACACCGGGCATGGCGATCGGGACGACCGACGAACCGTTGATGCAACCGGCGTTGCCAAGCGAGGCGGCCTGACGTGCCGATTGCCGATCGACGATCGTGACACGATGACCGGCACGTTGAAGATAGGCGGCGGTACACACGCCGACCAAACCGCCCCCGATAACGACGACGGGACGTGAATCGCTCATGAAGCCGTCCTGCAAAAATTCGGAAGCGCTTAGTGTACTGCGTTGGGCGCGTACGGCCGAGCGCCCTCAAAATTTGCAAGCGCTCAGATCATTTCCAGCGGACGTTTGCGAGACGGCGCTTCGAAGTGGTGATCGAGCAATGCGAATTCCTCGGCCGTCAGTTCGATGTCGTGGGCCGCGCGGTTGGCGCGCACATGCGCTTCGGACCCGGCCTTCGGAATGGCGATGACACCCGGCCGGCTCAGGACCCACGCCAGCGCAATCTGTAGCGGCTCGACGTGGCGTTTGCGGGCAATCTCGCCGAGCACGCCGCTCGTCGGCAGTCGTCCCTGTTCGATCGGCGAGTAAGCCATCATCGGGCGTTTTCTGGCTGCGAGCCATGGCGCGAGATCGTACTCGGGACCACGTCGCGAGAGGTTGAACAGCACTTGATCGGTGGCGCACGCATCGCCCCCCGGTGCCTCGAACAGTTCCTCCATGTCGTCCGTATCGAAGTTGCTCACGCCCCATTGGCGGATCTTGCCCGCGCCGATCAACGCTTCGAAGCCGGCAATCGTTTCTTCGAGCGGTACGTCGCCACGCCAGTGAAGCAGGTAGAGATCGATGCGATCGGTGCGCAAGCGCGAGAGGCTTCGCTCGCAAGCGGCGATCACGCCGCGCCGCGACGCGTTGTGCGGATACACCTTGCTGACGAGAAACACTTCGTCGCGCAGACCGTCGAGCGCTTCGCCAACCAGACGCTCCGTTGCGCCTTCGCCGTACATTTCCGCTGTGTCCACGAGCGTCATACCCAGCGACACTCCCAGTCGCAACGCCGCGATTTCTTCACGTCGCCGCTCAGGTTTTTCGCCCATCATCCAAGTGCCCTGACCGAGAACCGGTACGGTGCTGCCTTGAGGGAAAGTAATGTTTCGCATGATCTGTCCTCCTGGATTTTGGTGACCATTATCAGCCTGCAAGTCGAGCGATGACCAGTGTCTTGAGGGCTGTGCGCAACACTTCGAGGTGCCGTCCTATCTTTTGCCTCGGATTCGTCCTAGACGCAGTACAGACATCTCCGCTTTCGCATTCGTACCCTCAATCTCTCGGATAGTTCACAGACCTTTAGCCGGCTTGCCAGGATAAGCTGGCCTCACCGATGCACATTGCGAATGTTGCTCCGCAGCGAGACGGCTCGGTGATGGCTCCAGCGATGTGCATCGGCTCTCGATGTGCCGGTTTGCGCCTCGGGTGGTTGCGACAAAAAAAGAAAGCCCCGCAGGCGGGGCTTTAAAGGCCGGCCGGAGGTGCGCCGGCCAAGGAGGTTCATCGATGAGGCGCCCCGCACGTGACGGTAAGCGCCGAGGGCATATTGTCGGCATTGCGCGTCGACCCATGGGAAGGAGGAATCCGAATGTCGGGAGAGAGTTCGAGTAACAAAATGTGACGATTTGCGACCTTTTCGTGACATGGGACGAACGCGATAATGGGGGCGCCCCCTAAACAGCAGAGGAGTCCCCCCGAGATGGCCAAAGCGATCAAGTACCCCTCCCTCGGCGCGCCGCTCATGTCTATCGAGCGGTATGCACCGCCTGCAATCTTCTTTCACTGGGCGGTCGCGTTGCTGATCGTGATCGCTTATGCGGCGGTGATCACCAAGGGATACCTGCCCAAGGGCAGTGCGCCGCGCGCGCTGTCGATGACGATTCACGAGTGGGCGGGGATCGCCGTACTGGTGCTGGCAGTGCCCAGGCTGCTTTGGCGGCTCGTCAAAGGGGCGCCGGCGGCGTTGCCGGGGCAAGGATGGCTGGTGCGCGTGGGATCGTCCGTCGTCCATCTGCTGCTCTATGTCTTCCTGTTCGCGCAGCCCGTGCTGGGCTATCTCACGCTGAATGCAGGTGGACACGTATTGACGATTCCGGGGCTCGATGTCGCGTTGCCGCAGTTCGTCGACAAGGACGATGCACTGCGCCGGTCGATCAAGGAAATTCACGAGACGCTGGGAAGCGCGTTTTATTGGGTGATCGGGCTGCACGCCCTGGCGGCGCTATGGCATCACTATTTCCGTCGCGACGATACGCTGCGTCGCATGCTCTGAGCGCTTGTCGCCGTAGCGAAAATGCACGGAGTGCGCAACGCCTTAACAGGCGTTGCGCATGGGTGACGCGTCGACTGGCGTTCGCGACGGTGAGCGGTGCGTATGGTCAGAATGCGAACCGTACGCCAGCGAACACACTGCGGCCATCGCCCGGATAGAAAACGGCCGTATTTGCCGTGCGGGCACTCGTGACCGTGCTGAAGTCCGAAACGTAACGCTTGTCGGTCAGATTGCGAGCGTCGACGTAGAACGTCACGCCGCGCTGCACCAGATACGACGCCTGCAAGCCGATCAGCGTGTAACCGGGCACACGCATCGTGTTGGCATAGTCGACCCAGGCGCCGGTCGGCACCCAGTCGAGCGATGCCGAGATCTGGAAGCGATTCGTGAGCGCGTAGCCGAGTGTGGTGCGCAGCACATGCGTCGGCACGCCGGCGATCCGGTTATTGCCGTACTGCGGATCGTCCTGGAACCGGAAGTCGCTGTAGTTCCAGATCTGCGACAGCGTGACACGATCCCCCGTGGCCACAACGTTCTTTAACAAATCGATGGACGCGCCGACTTCGAGGCCTTGCAAGACTGTCTTGTTCGCGTTGAACGTGGACGCGGGAATGTCGGGATTCGTCGTGTACTGAAGCAATTGATCGCGCACGAGCGAGCGATACGCGGTGACGTCCCACGCCACGCGATCGAGCTTGCCGCGCGTGCCGGCTTCAATGGTCCACGCATGTTGTGACGCCAGCGGAACGAAGCGCGATGTGGCGCCAAACGTCTGCGACAGGTCGGTGAAGTCGGGCACGTCGGCGCTACGGGTCACGTCGATGAATGCCTGAACGTCCTTGCGTGGCTCCCAGATCAAACCGATTTTCGGATTGACGCCCGAGTAGGCGGCGCTTGTCGAGCGATAGTTGACGTCGCCCGGCACACCGCCGTAATCGATGTACTGGCGAACATCCCGGTATGCCTTTGCGCCGACCATCAGGCCGAGCGTTGGCAGGAAGAACAGGCGGTTCTCGAAATACGCCTCATAGTTGTACGCGCTCTGACGGGCATCGAGCGTTTGTGCACCGCGGTTGCCGTTCACGTTCACATACTGATCCGCTTTCGTATTGCCGCCGAAGAAGCGCGCGCCCACGATCAGGTCGTTGCGCATGCCGGCGAGCGTCAGGTTGGCCGTGTAGCGCGGTGCGACACCGTAAGTCCAGCCGTCCTGATCGATGACCTGAAAGATCGGGTGATACAGACTCTTGTGGATGACCCACGAAGCGATGTCGAGTTGGCCGACGTCGAATCGCAGCGTCGTCAGGTTGCCGAGTCGTTCGGTACGGGTGTTGCGCGCCTGATCGCCGGAGACGGCCGAAGCGGCGGCTTTCGTGGGATTGTTGAGCGCGTCGAACAGGGACAGCGTGCCGGGCAGCTTCTGATCGACGATGTACGCGCCGAAGAAGAATCGCGTTTCCACGCGTGGCGAGAACTTGTAGCCGATGTTCGCGTTGATCTGAGCGTAATTGCCCCTGGCATGGTCCCGATAGCCGTCGGAGCGATTGAGCGTGACGGTTGCGAGCGCATCGACAGGGCCAAAGATGCGCGACATCTGGCCGCTGGCACGCACGGTGCCGAAACTGCCGCCTTCGACCCTGAACTGGTTCGGGGCATCTGCTGTATAGGCGGTGGGCGTTACAAAGTTCAGCGCGCCACCGAGCGTTGTCGAACCGTAAGTGAGGCCGTTGCCCCCCTTGAAAATCTCGGTCGATCGCAGGCCCATCGGATCGATCTGATAGTAGTCGCCGCTGCCGTCTGCCGAGTTCGTCGGAATGCCGTCCTGCAGAATTTCAAGGCCGCGAACGTGGTAGCCGCGTGCGATGCCCGAGCCACGGATCGATACCCGCAATTCCTGACCGTATCGGTTTTGCACGAACACGCCGGGGCTGTCCTTGAGCACGTCGCGCAGGTTGAAGGCGTAGGTGTTCTGATAGGTGTTCGCATCGACGAAGCCGACCGAGCCCGCTGTCTGAAAGAGGTTCGCCTTCTGCTCATCGACACTCGGTGAGGTGAGCGATTCGGCCGCTGCGGTGACGTTTGTCGCCGGCAGTGTCGCCACCGGCGCAGCGGCCTGGTCGGAGACGGTGGGGACTGCGGCGATTGCGTTGACCGATGGGGTCGTCGCTTGCGCCAGCATGAATGCGGATGCGGACGTCGAGGAGACCGTGATTGCGCCGGGTGCGACCGCGCTCGTGTGAGCGTCCGTGGGTTTGCCCGTGGCGTTGCCCTTATGTGTCGCGGCATGAGTCGCCTCGACGGCGACGCTCAGACCGGTGGCGGCGGGATCGTTAGTGAGTGCGTGTGCGGTGCCGCCCAGTGAGGCGAGGGCGAGCGCGATGGCCGTTTGCAACGGCTTCTGCGTCATGAAACGTGACATGAATGTCTCTCTCGCGACCGTACGACGGTCGCCTGATGAACGTGGGGTGACGATCGTCACTGACGCGATTCTTATAGACGCGACACGCGACGCCTCCACGCGATAAACGTGGACGACGGCATGGGCGATCGGAGTGCGTAGTGCGTTCGGCAGTCGCCGCCGGCATTGACAGGCAATGCCCGGAGGTCGGAGCGATCAGGCGGACAGAGACGGCGGCGCGCGCGCTAACGCGTCGGAGAAGCGGGCGCGCAGGTGGTGCGGCGCCAATGCGCCGGGGGCGGCATCGATGCCAGCGTGCGTGGCAGGTGCAGGGGTATGAAAAGTCGTGGCGACGAGCGGCTGATGCGCCCAAAGTGCGCAATACCCACACTTTTCCCAGTGGTCGGCAGAGGCGAGGGCATGGTTGTCGCCACCGTGGCTGCCGTGCAGTGCCGACGGTTGGGCCTGAGCGGGCGGCGCCTGGGCGTCGTCGTAACCGGCATGGCCGTCGTGCACTGGTGCGCGCTGCGCGTCGGCGCGCGGCGTTGTCTTCGATCCGAGTGAAGCCTGCGTGCCCCGCACAGTGCAATAGACCGCGAACGGGTCCTGCAGCGTCGCGGCTCGCCATTGCGCAATCGCAGGCATGAGCGCTGCCAGCAGGATCGCCAGCAAGGCGATCCCGATTGCGACGCGATGCTGACGGAGCTTGCGCATGCCTTGGCCGGGGATAAGGATATTCGAGGTCTCGAGATGACGTCACGACGTCATCGGATAACGGCGAACCTCAGGGAACCAGGCATTGTAGGTGCTGTCGTCTCACGGCGTAAATGCTTTGCGTTCGCATGTAGGGAAGACGCGACAATTTGACGCATCTGTATTGACCTAGCAAAACCTGCACAGGTTAAGCGGCTAAAGCGAATGCCTCGGCCGGGGTCTTCATCTTTAGCGCC